>CAYTGN010000005.1:57419-241596 GCA_964437415.1 uncultured Chitinophaga sp.
TTTATTTATTCCAGCTTACTGTTACTGATAATCTTGGCGCTATCGGAAGGGATACCGTACAGGTAACCGTCAATCCTGCCAACCAGCCGCCTTCGGCTAATGCAGGAACAAACAGAACTATCACACTGCCCACCAACAGCACTTCGCTGTCGGGTTCAGGTTCTGATCCCGATGGTTCCGTGGCCTCCTTTCAATGGACAAAGATCAGCGGGCCCACTCAGTTTACTATTGTTTCACCCACTCAGGCGCAGACAAATGTCAGCAACCTGGTGCAGGGTGTTTATTTATTCCAGCTTACTGTTACTGATAATCTTGGCGCTATCGGAAGGGATACGGTGCAAGTGGAGGTTATAAGTGAAACGACTAATCAGGTAACACAATCGTCGGCTAAGCTATATCCTAACCCTGCGACAACTGTAGTGAATATTCAGATTGATGCAGTATCTGCTTTAAACAATGGTTATATCCGGATGTACGATGTAAGAGGAATTATGGTCTATCGTGAACAGTTTTTCCGCAACCAGCAATCTGTAACAAAGCAAATTGACCTAACAGGCTTCGCAAAGGGCACATATTTCGTAGTAGTAGATATTGATATTAATAATAAGAAAAGATTGAAGTTGATAGTCAAATAATCAAGTCAGCCCGTACGACCTGTTATTATATAAAAAATCCAGCTAACTATACGCTGGATTTTTTATGCCTGTACCTGTCTAATCCCAATAAAAAAGATAGCTGATCTGGCTGTTTCATAAATTATTCAGCCGATTGTCTATTTTCGTTCATCAGGAAAATATATTCTAATATGGGAAACGGCATATACAACTTCGTAAAGGAAAAGTTCAAAAAAAGTATACATGCAGCCGGATGGGATTTGATCCGATATAACGTTCACACATCTGAGGATGTACTTATAAATACTATCCTCAAACATTTTAACATAGAAACTATAATTGATGTCGGAGCCAACGAAGGCCAATATGCACAAGGAGTTTTCTCCCATGGGTACAAAGGAAAAATCTTTTCATTTGAGCCTATACCGTCTGTATTCAAGAAGTTGAAGAAAAAAGCTTCCCGAAACGAGAACTGGGAAGTGTTTCAATCAGGTGTTGGTAGCCGTGAGAGTGAAATAATGATGAATATCACTAAAAATCTCACAAGCAGCTCTGTACTGACTGTGGGTGAACTGTCTCTCAATGCACAACCGGATACCCAAATAACACACCAGGAAAAAATCGAAATTACCACATTAGACATTTTCTTTTCAGATGAAGGTAAAATAAGGTCGAATACGCTTTTGAAACTGGATACACAGGGATACGAGCTTGAAGCAATGAAAGGAGCTCAAAATCTCTTGAACAAAATCAAACTGGTTCAGGTTGAAATGTCATACGCCCCTGTTTATGAGGGAGGCCCATTATATAGGGATATAACATCGTTTCTTGAAAGTAGAGGTTTTTCCATCTACACAATTCTTCCAGGATTTCGCAACCCGGATACAGGAAGGATGCTGCAGGCTGATGGTATTTTTATAAAAGAAAACCCGGACAATTGAAAGTATAAATCATAATCTTTGAATACCGCCCGCTTTGCTCAAGTAAAATTTACAGTAATGGATATAATCATTGCGTTTAGGGAAAGTGTGAACAACAACCGATTATATGTTTATAACCCCTTAGCTAATTTATAATCAACCTCTTATAAAGAGAGCTGATTGAGTTTTTTTGAAAAAATCGTATATTTACGAATGTAAAAAAGAAGTTGAAAAATATTAATCATTAGGTTTTTTACTTACTTTCACACATCCTTCCTTATATCCTTAGTGAAACTGCAATTTTGCTAACGGATTTCAATATCAATCCATAGTTTGTTGCTTGTCAATTATTGTTTTTTGTATTAGTAATAATTATTACACATGATACGGATCAACTTGAAAGGAATTGCTCTTTTGATGACAATATGCCCGTCCCTATGGTTTAGCACAAGTGGATGTGTTAATACCAAAAGGGTATCCTATTTTAATGAAGTAACAGCCAGCACAGTTACAGACAATACCCCAATTCCTGAATCTGTTATTCAGAAAAATGATCTTTTAAGTATTACAGTCAGCGATATTAACCCGGACGCTACAACAATATTCAATATCCCCAATGTAACCAACGCAACTATTACATCTCCAACAACCGGCAATATTGGGGGTATGATGAACCCCGTTTCAGGCTACCTGGTTAGCAGCGATGGTTCTATCGATTTCCCTTATCTGGGATCAATCACTGCAGCGGGGCTAACAAAAGATCAACTTAAACAAAACATACATAAAAGGCTAATAGACCGCAAACTCCTTGTTGAACCAATTGTCAATGTTCGCTATTTGAACTTCCGGGTAACAGTGCTTGGAGAAGTTCAAAACCCAACCGTCGTAAGTGTTCCAAATGAAAAAATATCATTACTGGAAGCCCTTGGTATGGCAGGAGATCTTACCATATATGGAAACAGAGAGAATGTGTTGGTTATAAGAGAAGAAAATGGAAATAAGACTTACAAAAGAATCAACCTGAACTCAAGTGAACTTTTGTCCTCTCCTTATTACTATTTAAGATCCAATGATGTTGTCTATGTAGAACCGAATAAGATTAAAGTAGCTACATCAGGCAGAAGCCAGCAATGGCTGCCAATTATTCTCGGAGCTTTGTCGCTGGGTGTAATTGTGCTTGACAGAGCTTTGTAATAATGACTTATGTAAACATTTTATGCAACAGAACAATACCATTAACCCTTCCGCTTTTGAGAGAAATATAGCCAGCCAGCTATGGTTTAAATATTTCCCTTACTGGCCGCTGTTTTTAATTTTTCTTGTTGTTGCCGGCGCCGGTGCCTGGTTTTACTTGCGTTATAAAGCCCCTCTATATGAGTCAACCGCTTCCATTCTCATTAAAGATGAGAAAAAAGGAAATGATGATTCGAAAGTCATTGCCTCGCTTAACCAGCTATCTACAAAGAAGATCATTGAGAATGAAATAGAGGTTATTCGCTCAAGATCCATTATGGGTGAGGTGGTGAAAAGCCTTCACCTGTATGCACCTGTTTTTGAAAAAGGAAAAGTAATAGACATCTCGGCCTATGCAGCATCCCCGGTTTCAATTGAAGCTATGTACTCTGATTCAATAAAAGAGGTTAATAAAGTATATTTCACAATCGACCATGATGCAGGCAAGATCAGGTTTAACGGCAGTTCTTATCCAATGAACGAGTGGGTAAGCACTGATTATGGGGTACTTAGATTTAAAAGCAGATTTTCACAAGATACAAGTAACAAGACAGAATTCTTTTTCTCATTACGTAATCCAAAAGAAGTTACATTATCCCTGTTAAGTTCACTTAAAGTTAATCCCGCCAGTAAACTATCCAGTGTTATTACCCTGAAACTGAAAGACGAGGTTCCTAAAAGAGCCGAAGATATTCTCAATGGGCTGTTAGTTGCATATAATAAAGCTTCTGTCAAGGACAAGAACAATCTTGCGTCAAATACCCTATCATTCCTGGATGAGCGGCTTGATCTCGTAACCAGCGATCTTAATTCAATTGAAAATAAGCTGCAACAATATAAATCAAGCCGTGGAGCGATAGATATCAGTTCACAAGGACAGCTCTTTCTTGAAAATGTAAGCCAAAACGATCAAAGACTAAGTGATGTTAGTTTACAGTTAACTGTTCTTGACCAGGTAGAGAAATATGTAAAATCAAAAGACAATGCTGAAGGAATAGTTCCCTCTACAATGGGAGTATCCGATCCGATGCTTTCACAATTGCTCGATAAACTTTATGAGTCAGAGTTACAATATGAAAAGTTGAGAAAAACAACTGCTCAAAACAACCCTGTATTGATGCAAGTGACCGATCAAATCAACAAAATAAAACCAAGCATCTTAGAAAACATTTCTAACCAAAAAAGAAGCCTAGAAGCTAATAAAAACAATCTGTATTCCACTAATAATCGCTATTCTTCGATGCTGAGAAGCATCCCTCAAAAAGAAAGGGACCTGGTTGAAATTAGCCGGGAACACAGCATTAAAAAAGGTATATATAATTTTCTTCTTGAGCGAAGAGAAGAAACAGCATTGTCGTTATCTGCTTCTGTAGCTGACAGCAGGGTAATAGACAGGGCCGAATCAACGTTAGGTCCGGTTAGTCCGAATAAACCACTGATATATGCCATAGCAGCAGCGCTTGCAATACTACTTTGTATTGGGCTGATTGTTGCAAATGAGATTACAAATCCGACCATTTTGTATCGCCAGGAGATAGAAGCCTGCACAACAAAACCCATTATTGGCGAGATTGCATATGAAAAAACAAAAAATCAGCTTGTTATAGGAGATGGGAAAAAAACATTTGTTGCCGAACAATTCAGAAAACTAAGGACCGCTCTCCCGTATATAGGCATACGTGGCGACAGAAAAAAACTTCTGGTCACATCAACAGTTCCCGGTGATGGAAAAAGTTTTGTTGTTGCTAACCTGGGAATGAGTCTTGCCCTGACAGGCAAGAAAGTAGTGTTATTAGAATTTGACCTTAGCAACCCGGCTCTTTCCGAAAAACTGGAAATGCCAGAAACATCCAAAGGGCTAACAGAATACCTCAGCGGAAACGCTGAACCAGAGGAAATAATACGCCGGACCCAGGTTAATCAAAATTTATTTGTTATATCGGCAGGAGAGATTCCGGAAAATCCTTCTGAGCTAATAGTAAGCGGGCAAATACAGGAGCTTCTACACTATCTCACACCGCTTTTTGATTATATTATTATTGATACGGCACCTGTGGGACTATTATCTGACGCTTACGTTCTTTCGGCGCACACTGATGGTACACTTTATGTGATCAGACATCGCCACACTCCTAAGCTATCAATACAAAGGATAGATAAAACAAACGAGATAAATGAACTGAAAAATATGGGAATTGTTTTTAATGGTGTTAAAGCAAGAGGGTTTGCTAAAAATGGTTATGGATATGGGTTTGGATATGGATATATTCATAAAGAAAAGACCGGTAGAAATAAACGAAAACTAAAAAAGGTCAGTCACATTTAAAAATTAATACTTTTAACAGCCCCTGACCTTTTTGCAGAACTAGATCTCTCAGAAGTTGATTAAAATGTATAACAACTGAGAGCTTAATAAACAGAATTAATTCGTACTCAGAAAACCATGTAACTGAGGTGGGCGAAGCCTGTTGAAATAGCAATGTATCTGAAAAACCCTTATAATCCGAAACTATCAGAACCAGGTTAAAATAAAGTCTGCAGGTTTATGATGAACGAACAAAAAAAGTGGTACGCAGTTTATACCCGTCCTCGTTGCGAAAAGAAGGTTGCTTCCAGGTTATCCCGGATCAACGTAGAAAACTATTGCCCTTTGAACAAAGTATGCCGTCAATGGAGTGACAGAAAAAAAATTGTATCAGAGCCCCTGTTTTCTTCCTATGTATTCGTCAGGGTAACTGAAAAAGAACATAGCCTGCTTAGACAAACAGATGGGGTAATTAATATGGTGTACTGGCTTGGCAAACCTGCTGTTATAAAAGATACTGAAATTGAAACTATCCAGCGATTTCTAAATGAACATTCTGAAATTAAACTGGAAAAAGCTCCGGTTTATTTGCATGACAGGGTTCAGGTAATGGCAGGTGCCCTGATGGATGCGGAGGGGGAAATAATTGCTGTAAAAAACAAATCGGTTAAAGTTGCTTTGCCTTCACTCGGCTATATCATGTATGCTGAAATTGAAACAAAAAATGTTCGTGTGCTTGTCCCGGACATTCCCAAGCAATATGAAATACCCAACAGCAAATATGCCTCAAAATAGCAACAATTTTAACCAGCCCGGCTATCTTTCCTTGTAGCAGCTCTACATTTTCTTACATTTAGGCTTCAGAAACCATTTGTGGTTGCAAAATACAAATAGCAAGACTTCGCCTGTTTAATTTGCGAAAACCAGTCTGCAAATTCTTAGGCAATTTGAAGATTTAAAATGACCCCAACCTTTGTAAAAAAATCAGTTGCTTTGCTTGGCGGCCTTATTAGCAAAGGACACCCACGAAGTGTAAAAGCAAAGAAAAATATACTTGCTTCATTCTTGATAAAAGGAGCCAGTATCGCAATAAGCCTTATCCTGGTTCCTTTGACGATCAACTATGTCAATCCTACTCAATATGGCATATGGCTGACACTAAGCTCGATAATCGGCTGGTTCAGTTTTTTCGATATAGGTTTTGGAAACGGATTACGAAACAGGTTTGCAGAAGCAATTGCGAAAGAAGATTATCAAACAGCAAAAATTTATGTAAGCACCACATACGCAATATTGACCATAATTATTACCGGTGTTTTGTTACTGTTCCTGGTCATTAACCCCTTCCTGGATTGGTCCAAAATACTCAACACACCTGCCGGTATGGCTTCAGAGCTTAGCGTTTTGGTACTGATCGTTTTTGTATTTTTTTGCATCCAGTTCATACTACAGCTCATTACCACCATTATTATTGCCGATCAGCAGCCGGCTAAAGCCTCTCTTCTGACATTGCTAGGAAGTGTGCTTTCATTAATTACGATATTTATACTTACAAAAACAACTTCCGGTAACCTTATATATCTGGGTACTGCACTAAGTGTTTCACCTGCCATTGTTCTTGTAGTTTCGAGCCTGATACTTTTCAAACGTAAGTACAAAAAATATGCTCCCTCGTTCAAACATATCAGGTTTAGCTATGCAAGAAGCCTAATGTCTTTGGGAATAAAATTTTTTATGCTTCAAATTGCTGCTGTAATATTGTTTCAGACAAGTAATATAATCATATCACAGCTATTTGGGCCGGCAGAAGTGACGCCTTATAATATTGCATATAAATATTTCAATGTAGCCCCAATGATTTTTGCAATAATCATGACCCCATTTTGGAGTGCTTTCACAGAATCCTGGGTTCGGGGTGATATTGCCTGGATTAAATCAACAATCAAAAAGCTACAGCTTTTATGGGTAGTTTTCTCAATAGGAGCCGTGTTAATGTTGCTCCTATCGGATACTGCATACAAACTCTGGGTTGGTGATAAAATCCATGTTCCACTTAGTGTATCAGTAGTAATGTTCATTAATGTGATTATATATAATTGGTGTTCCATATACAGCCATTTTTTAAATGGCCTGGGAAAAATAAAACTCCAGCTATTTACCGGGATAGCAGGCAGTCTACTCAATATACCGCTTGCCATATTCCTTGGAAAAACATTCGGTATTTTTGGAATAGCCCTGTCAACAACACTGATTAGCCTTGCCACTATTATCCTATCCCCTTTGCAATACCATAAAATAATAACAAACAAAGCAACCGGTATTTGGGGTAAGTAAACAAAGTTGACCATTTTTTTCTATCACTAACCCATATTAATATTTATTGTATAAAACGAAACACAATCCCAGATTATGAAAATTCTTTATGTAATAAATTCTTTAAAGATCGGCGGTGCTGAAAAGTTTATTATAAGTCTTACTAATTTTCTCTATGACCAAAAAAAGGAGAATGTTCACCTGCTTAATTTAAACTATGAAAATTTCACGGATAATAATGAATTGGAAATAAATTCAACTTTGCCCAAAGCAAACTATCATAAAATAAAGCAACCGCAGTTTCTAAAATATGTTACCGGTAATAAGATTACAAAGAAGATATTTTCAAAATTATTTTTCAGGTATTATGAAAAATATATCACCGGGAAGGCTTTGACAGAAATCAAAAGAATCAATCCAACTGTAATAATATCGAGCCTTATATATTCAGATCGTATTATAATGAAGTGCGACCTTTCTGTCCCGGTTATTATTATTGACCATGGTGATTACAGAGAAAAATTCAGTGACCGTAAAGAATTGATCGAAAAAGCCGCTGCTGTAGTATGTTGCGCCGAAGCCAACAAAAAAATTATGCAAGAATATAATTCTAAGGAGAACATGGTTGTAATTCATGACGGACTTCTAAAACCTATTCCCTCAATTTCCCAAACCCGCAAATCATTGGGCATTCCCGAAGACACATTTGTCTATATTATGATTGCCCGTGGAATCAGGGAAAAGGGATGGATAGAGGCCCTGAAAGGATTGAGAGGATCAAAGTATTCTTCAAATTCATTCCTCGTTCTTGTCGGGGATGGTCCCGGAATAGAGGAAGCTAAAGTATATGCTAAAGAAAAGAAAATTAATAATGTACTGTTTACCGGCTTCATGACAAATCCCGGAGAGATCATTCACCTGGCTGATGCAGCACTTCTGCCCTCCTATTTTATATCCGAATCTCTACCGCTTACTCTAATTGAAGCACTGTGTGCGGATATTCCGGTAATAGCAAGCAATGTTGGCGGAATATCAGAAATTGTCACTCATCACGACGGTGATTGTGGCATCTTAGTTCCATTGCAAAATGGTAAAACAGATGTAAAAATTCTAGCATCTTCAATGGACTTGCTATACGAAAACTATAAAAAATATAAGATGAATATAGCTCATTGCCGGGTGAAATTTGACATGGCCTTTTGCGCAGAACAATACCTGACTCTTAGCAGAACTTTTCTAAAAACAAAACCATTAGAGAAAAAGGAATATAGAATGGGGAACATTCTGCAATAGAAGTCCATTTATAATCAATACCTATTAAAATAATCAGTCCCACAAACAACAAAAATGAAAGTCCTTTGGTTTACTCCAACTCCTTCATTAGCTGAAGAACATCTTCATAACAAGCCAATGAATGGGGGGTTTATCAAATCCCTGGAAAGAGATATTTGTGAAAAAGTAAACTTATCAGTTGCCTTTTATCACGAAGAGCGGGTTGCCCCTTTTACGATTAACAAAACTACATATTATCCAATTTTACATAAAGGCAGCCATTGGTTCAACAAGATAAAAATGAGACTTTTTAATGAGATAGAACCTGAAGACGACATAACAAAATTTGTTGAAATAATCAATAAAGTCAACCCGGATCTGATTCATGTGCATGGAACAGAAAATCCATTTGGCTTAATACAAAGAACAGTATCAGTTCCATCTGTTGTAAGCATACAAGGCAATATTACAGTCATCACCAATAAATTTTTCTCTGGAATACCGCAAACAGATTCTCTCAGGTATTCAAGCATCAGAAAAAAAATATCACTTGCCACACCGGTTAATACGTATAAGAGCTATATAAAGCTTGCCGCAAGAGAACAGGAAATATATTCGCTAACGAATTATTTTATTGGCAGAACAGCATGGGACAAAAGAATTACAAGGGTGTTATCTCCAAATTCAACTTATTTTCACAATGATGAGGTTCTTAGAGACACTTTTTATTCTGGTCAATGGCAGAAAAAAAAATCAGGAGGCCCTCTTGGCATATTCACTATTACAGGTCCGAATATTTTTAAGGGACTTGAAACTGTTGTTCATTGCGCAAGTTTACTTGACAAGAACAAAATTCATTATGTCTGGAAAGTAGCGGGTATTGAGCCCAACGATGACATGATCAAAATTGCAAAAAAAAGTTTACACATAGATCCGTCACCGAATCTTGTTTTTATAGGCAGAGCAGAAGATGATGAACTTAAGAGTCAATTACAAACTGCGGATATATATGTATCGGCTTCTCACATCGAAAATAGTCCTAATAGCCTGTGCGAAGCCATGATTCTGGGGCTACCCTGTATTGCCACAAGTGCCGGCGGAACCCCCAGTTTGTTGGTTGATAAGGTTGATGGAATTTTGATCCAGGACGGCGATCCCTATGCAATGGCAGGCGCAATTCTAGAACTGGCTGAAGACGAAAAAAAAGCAATGCATTATAGCCAAAACGCAAGGCAAAAAGCATTAAACCGGCACTCATCAACAAAAATCAGTAATGACCTGCTCAATATTTATCGTCAAATACTGAAACTCGAGCAAAAGAAAAGTAGCCCGGTTCAATTATAAGTATAATTTATCTAATTTTAGCAGCTCCAAAAACAGCAAATGATAACAGAACGAACCAAGCCCGGAATGTTCGACCACATGCTGATGTTTTTTTTGCTGGGTTTATCAGGCATTCCATTCTTTTCCGGAAAAGATTACTACCTGATAGGGTTTAGCTTTTTACTGATCATAGTTTTTATACTGGAAAAAGGACAACAGCTTGACAAAGAGATTTTCCTGATTTTGCTTGCTATTCTTATCCTCGTTTGTTTCCAGGCCTTAATATTCTCATTCTTTAAGGCAATAACAATTCTTGGTTTATCCTTGAAAATTATTTGCGGATATCTAACAGTAAAACTTCTTGGAACAAATTTTACCCAAATATTCATTGCACAATTAAAAGTTTTTTCTGTAATTAGTCTGTTATTCTTCCTGCCAATATATTTTATCCCTGGCGTTTTAGATAAATTAATCACGATAACCCCTTCATTTCTCGTTTATGAGTACGAATTGTGGGGGTCAGAGATCAGCGAAAAAACACTCATTGTATACAATTTGCTTCAGGAAGAAACTATGGTAAGGAATACGGGACCTTTTTGGGAACCAGGGGCCTTTGGTGGTTATCTGATACTTGCATTGATGCTAAATACTATCACACACAAAAAAATATCTAGTAAATCTAATGGACTGCTCTTTTTCACAATTATTACCACACAATCTACAACAGCTTACATCGCATTTCTGGTTTTTATTTCTGTCTATATTTTACTCACTTACTCCTCGCTGTGGCCAAAACTCCTTGTAATTTGTATTTCAATTGGAGGTGTCATTGCATTTCAAACTATCCCATTTCTTGGAGAAAAAATCAAACAAGAGAATAGCGAAATTCAGGAGGCAATCGAAATATCCGGAGGAGATACAAGACTTGCCTCTGCCACTCTTGACTTGGAAGACATAAAGAAATATCCTTTTTCCGGCAGGGGTATTTGGGATGAAACAAGAATTGATAAAACTTTTGAATTCACCAAACGCAACAACGGGTTCACCAATTTTATTGCACAGTGGGGGATACTATTCTTTATTTTCTATTTTTATTACTATTATAAAAGTTACACCCTTTTTTGCAGGCTAAACGGAAGTGTAAAGTATATCCCAATGCTGCTGTTACTTACCACCTGGATCCTATCTTTTAGTGAAAATTATTTTAGTCTGCCATTTTTTTGGGGCCTGGTTTTCCTGCATATTCCTCTCGCAGAGAAATATAGTAAAGACGAAACCACAAAAGCTCTAAAAATTTTTAAGTACGCAAACAAGTGATGTGAAAATGAGACGTATTGCCGCACTGCTTACTTGCCATAACAGGAAGGATAAAACGGAGAAATGTCTTGATTCGCTTCGTATAAGTTGCAAGAACCTCCCTCAAGACATAACCCTTACCATTTACCTGGTTGACGATGGCTCAACAGACGGAACTTCAGAAATGATTCGCCAAAAATTCCCTGATGTAATCCTTATACAAGGAACATCAGCCTTGTACTGGAACAGGGGCATGCATCTTGCATGGTCAATAGCAGCAAAAAAGGATTATGACTATTATCTTTGGCTTAACGATGATACGATTATAAAAGAAAATGCTCTTTCAATCCTGGTTTCCGACCTGGAATATCATTCAAATCATGGAATCATTTGTGGTGTCTGTGAGTCATCCATCACTTCAGAAATCACATACGGGGGATATACAGAAGAGAATCATCAACTAATACAGCCAAACGGCAATACACAGCAATGCTTTTTCTTTAATGGAAATGTAGTGCTTATTCCAAAATCGGTGTATAAAGTTCTTGGAAACCTTGACCCCGTATTCCATCATGGATTCGGTGATTTTGATTACGGCCTGAGAGCCAGGAAAAAAAAGATAGGAACATTTATAAGTTCCAAAACAGTAGCTTGCTGCGAAGATGGAGGTTTGCCGAGATGGTGCAATCCTGACTATTCATTAAGACAACGGTTAAAGGTATTCTACACACCACTTGGGTGCACACCGTTTCAACATTTTATATATACAAAAAGACATTTTGGTTTTCTTAAAGCATTTAAAAATATTTTTTCAAATCACCTGCGGCTGATTTTCCCTTCAAAATGGATCACTCAGAATAATATGTAGGTTAGATACTAATCACTGGTTGAAAAAAATGAACCTCGTACAAAAAATATTCCATCTCTATACAAACTCATCAGGCTATGCGGAGCATACAGGACAAGCAGCATCTGACCTCATCAAACAAGAGTTGCTAATGGAGAAACCATCTATGATTGCAAGGTTGGGCTCAACAGAATTGCAGGCAATTGTCTATCATCAGAATTCAAAAAAACCACTTCTTAAATATCTTGAGAAAACCAACTTAAGAAACATTCATAGCAAACTCTCTATTCTATCTGGATTCTATCCTGCAACAAATGCAAACATCGGCAGATTTGCAGAAATGATGACCGAGGATGCAAAATTTGTTGACATACTCGGCTCGTGGAGACGGGAAGAGGTATACCTGAAAAATGAGCTGAGAGATGCTGTAAAAGTTCGCCTTGAGGATCTTGAACCATACTATCATGCCCTTCCCTGGTCTGAAGCTCTCGAAGGGAAAACAGTTCTTGTAATACATCCGTTTGAAGAAAGTATCACTGCGCAGTATAAAAAGAGAGCATTGCTTTTCAAGAATCAGCTGATACTTCCAAACTTTACATTAAAAACAATAAAAGCTGTTCAATCTGTTGCCAACAATAAATCAGAATTTGCCGATTGGTTTCAGGCCCTTGAGTATATGAAGAACAAAATAAATGAGACCGAATTTGATATTGCAATTATTGGAAGTGGCGCCTACGGTTTTCCCCTTGCCGCCCATGCCAAGCGGGTTGGTAAAAAAGCCATCCATCTTGGCGGCGCAGTTCAGATCCTGTTTGGCATTAGGGGGAAAAGATGGGACGAGCACAAATTCATTTCCCGACTAATCAATGAACATTGGAAAAGACCGGAAAAATCCGAAGTACCTCCTAATCATATTAAACATGATGGAGGCAGCTATTGGGTTCTCTGACCCCCTTTTAAAATAAATGCAGAAAATGATGAATTTTTCCCCAATTGTTCTTTTTGCATACAATAGGCTGCTTTCACTAAAAGAAACAGTATCTGCTCTTCAGGAAAATGAATTAGCTCCAAAAAGTTCTCTTATTATTTATTCTGACGGGCCGAAAAAGAAAGGTGATTCAAATGCTGTAAACGAAATAAGAAAATATCTCCGAACTATTAGAAGATTTGAAAACGTATCAATTATAGAATCTGAAGAAAACAAGGGGTTGGCCGATTCAATAATCAAGGGGGTAACTCACTGTATTCAAGAATATGGGAAAGTTATCGTTTTAGAAGACGATATTGTTGTTAGCCGGAATTTTCTCAATTATATGAACGAGGCATTAGAGTACTATAAAAATAATCCTCAGATCTTTTCAATTTCCGGCTACTCAGTTCCTATACAAAAAAAAAATGATGAATCATCTGACATATATGTAACTAACAGAATATCATCCTGGGGATGGGCTACCTGGAAAGACCGATGGGAAAAAGTTGATTGGAACATAAATGGCTATGACGAAATCAAAACTGACAAAATCAAAGAAAAAATGATCCGTGCCGCAGGTCCTGACCTCGTACGAATGCTAAAAAAGCAAAGTGAAGGGAAAATTGATTCATGGGCCATCAGATGGTGCTATCACCAGGCCGTTCGAAATTTACAGACAGTATACCCAATGATCTCAAAAACAAAGAATGTTGGCTTTGGCGAAACTGCCACTCACACCAAACGTCACTATAACCGCTTTGAAACCCTACTTGATGATTCCGGAAAAAAAGAATTCATTTTTCCTGAAAAAACGGAGCCTGACAACTATTATATCAGGCAATTCAACAAACCATTCGGGTTAAGAAAAAGAATATTTGACAGAATAAGGAATGAATTTGCCAGAATCAAACAATAACTTTTAAAACCTAACGCTGTAATTATGGCTGAAATACTTGATCTAAAAACTTTTACAGATACAAGGGGAAATCTTACAGTTATTGAAAAAGTAATCCCTTTCGACATCAAAAGAATATTCTATATCTATGGAGTAGATGACTCAAAAAGAGGAGGACACCGGCACATTAATACGATACAAGCTGCAATTTGCATTCAGGGATCGTGTACCATTTATTGTAAAAATAAAACTGAGGAAAAAGAGTTTGTACTTAACAAAGCAAATTTATGTCTTATTCTTGCTCCCGAAGACTGGCATATCATGTATCATTTTACACCAAATGCAATTCTGATGGTACTGGCGTCTGACTTCTATGATCCAAAAGACTATATTTTCGAACCATACTGATTCTCTGGACAAAAAAATAACTGAGCAATATGATCGAGTATGAAAATCTTGGTAAAGTAAATGATCCTTTTCTAAAAGAATATCAGGAAATATTCTCTTCAACTCTTACAAAGGGGTGGTATATACTCGGAGAAAAAGTAACCCAGTTCGAAACAGAATTTGCCCGGTACTGTGATGTGGCATACTGTGCAGGTGTGGCAAACGGGCTTGATGCACTTATCCTTGGCATTGAAGCCCTGCAACTGGAAAAGGGCAGTGAAATTATCGTGCCGTCCAACACATATATAGCCACAATTCTTGCTATTGTAAGAACAGGGATGATCCCCGTACTTACTGAGCCTGATATAAAAACCTACAATATTAATCCTGATAACATTGAAAAAAAAATAACATCAAAAACAAAAGCAATTCTGGTTGTTCATCTTTATGGAAAAATCTGTGAAATGGACAGGATTATGTCGCTCGCCAATAAATATAATCTATCAGTTCTGGAGGATTGCGCACAAGCACATGGCGCCACTTTTAAAGGTAAAAAAGCCGGGAGTTTTGGTGACATTGCTGCATTTAGCTTTTATCCAACCAAAAACCTGGGCGCATTAGGAGATGCGGGAGCAATAACTACAAATTCAGAAAGGCACAGTAACTATATCAAAACACTCAGAAACTATGGATCACAAAAAAAATACTACAACGACATTGCAGGATACAACTCCAGGCTGGATGAATTACAAGCTGCTTTTTTGCTGACAAAACTGAAAAAACTTGACGAAATTACATCTTACAAAAGAAAGCTTGCAAGCCTGTACCTCGCCAACCTGAAGTCTGATTTTATTATGCCACATGTTCATCCGGATTATTATGACGTATATCACATATTTAATATCCGTCATGAAAAAAGAGATAATCTTCGTGAATACCTGCTATCAAAGGAGATTAAAACAGAAATACATTATCCTGTTCCACCGAACGAACAGAAAGCGATGATTGGTATTCTTGACCATTATACAACACCAATTGCAGCAAAAATCCATGAAACAACTTTAAGCCTACCCATTTCGTTTGGCCACACAGAAAATGAAATCTGCAGAGTAATTGAGGTAATGAATAAATTTTAAGCTTTGTAATCATCTTAAGTTTATCACGGATGAGATACTTTTGCACACTTTTCAATAAAAATTATATCTACCAGGCGCATTGTCTTTTTCTATCACTTCAGAAGCATCAGAAAGAATTTAAACTGTTTTGCTTTTGCGCTGACGATGAAAGCATGGAATATTTCAAGAATATAAACTCACCGTCATTAGAGGTGTTGGGATTTCAACAATTAGAAGATTCTCTTCCTTTACTGCAAACAGCCCGGCAGAACAGAAGTATGATTGAGTATTTTTTTACCTGCACACCTGCAATTTGCCTGTATGTCATGAAACATTATCCAGGTGTTGATGAAATCGTCTACCTTGATGCAGATCTTTTTTTCTTTGACAGCCCTGAAATCGTTTTTGATGAAATAGGGAACTCTTCAGTTTCAATAATTCCACATCGTTTCAATTTCTTTAATAAACTCAAGGGTCTATATGGACACTATAATGTAGGATGGGTTTCTTTTAAAAAGACCGAGGAAGGCCTTGCCTGCCTGAACAAATGGCATACAGACTGTCTTGACTGGTGTTATGATAAACTTTCCCTAAAGCGATATGCCGACCAGAAATACCTGAATTACTGGCCGAAACTGTACAAGAATATTTCGATTATTAAAAACATTGGTGCTAATGCAGGTCCTTGGAACATAGGAAACTACACTGTCTCAAAAAAAAATGGTAAAGTATTTCTAAACAAAACATCCCTTGTCTTTTTTCATTTTGCCAGTCTTAAACATATTGATGATTCCTATTACACCACATGTTCGCTATATTATCACAAACTGAATAAAACAATTAAAGACGAGATTTACCTTGTATATCTAAAACATCTTCATTCCATAGGGTATATTCCTGTTGCAAGTCCGCGGTTGAAAAAAGGAAATTTCAGGAGTATTATCAGAAAAGCCATCCGATACTTATTTAACGACACGGTCAGGATGGAAGAAATTCAGAAGAAAATATTAATTGCTGATGCTTCGCTTGCTAAAACAGCATAACTCAATACATGAAAGTTCATGGATATAAAACAACGAAAGTTCTGGGATACGAGGTGTTCTCAGAAAAACTGGATGTAATAAACCCTTCCATACCCAAGGTGTTAATTAATACATTTAGTCCGAATTCATACGGCCTTGCATTAAAAGACAAGGAATTTCAGGATAGTCTTAAAAAAGCTGATATTCTCGTACTTGATGGTGTAGGAATTGCATTCGGTTCCATAATTCTAAACAGGAAAAATATCAGAAAAATAGCTGGTCAGGATTGCTTTGATTTCCTGATGGCTAAGGCGAATAGTTATCATTGGAAGGTATTCTTTCTTGGCTCATCGACAGAAACATTAAAAAAAATTACTGACCGGGTCAGGAAAGAATTTCCAAATGTTAAGACGGGCAGTTATTCGCCGCCATTTAAACCGGTTTTTTCAAACGAAGAAAATAATTCGATCAGAGACGCTATCAACAATTTTAGTCCTGATGTGCTATTTATTGGGATGACGGCTCCTAAACAGGAAAAGTGGGCATATCAGAACAGAGATTTTGTAAACGCCAGGATTATTTCAACAATCGGGAATGTATTTGACTGGTATGCGGGAAATAGTAAACGCCCTGCAAAAATCTGGATAAAGTTGCGACTGGAATGGTTCGCAAGAATATTTATGAGACCGGAAATACTTAAACGTAATACAGGCAATCAACTATTATTTGTCAGAGACGTGTTTCTCTCATTACTTAGAATAAAAAAGATTAAATAAATATGATTAAAGTCGTACTGGCTGGCGCTGGAAAAATGGGCATCTCTCACTTGGCTATACTGGCTGCTCATCCAGATGTAAAAATAGCAGGTGTTTGTGATTCATCGAAAATGGTAACAGATGCTCTGCAAAAATTCACATCTTTTCCTTGTTATCATGATTTTGATAAAATGCTCGAAGAAACCAGTCCTGACGCGGTCTTTGTGGCTGTACCAACAAAATCTCACGCAACAATGATCAAGAAGATCATTACCCGGGGAATACATGTTTTTACAGAAAAACCTCTCTCTCTGTCACCGGCTGAAAGCCTGGAATTGGCTGAACTTGCTGACCAGAAAAATATTGTTAACCAGGTAGGCTATCACAACAAATTTATCGGAACATTTGTCGAGATTAAAAGGATTATTGAAGACGGTTATCTGGGAAATATATTTCATTTTACCGGCGAAGCCTACGGGCCAGTCGTAACCCGCCCCCGTCAGGAAACATGGAGATCTGATCCTTCGGAAGGAGGCGGCTGCCTCTTTGATTATGCATCGCATGTGATAGACCTTATTAATTATATAATTGGCCCCGTTACCAAAGCAAAGGGTACAGTACTAAAATCGCTTTACTCGAAAAAAGTTGAAGATGCAGTTTATTCTATCATCGAGCTATCAAACAATATCTCGGGTATCTTATCAGTAAACTGGAGCGATGACACCCACAGAAAAATGACCACCTCATTAACTGTTCAGGGCAGCAACGGAAAAATTATGTGTGATGCTAACGAGCTGAAGGTCTATTTTAAAACAGAGAATTGTCCGGCTTCCTATTCCCGTGGCTGGAATGTGAAGCATGTTACAGATCTGACCAAACCGGTAGCTTTTTACCTGCGGGGAGAAGAATATTCTGCACAAATAGACTACTTTATCCAGGCTGTAAAGGAGAACAAAACCAGAGGTATCAATAGTTTTAATGATGCTTATCTGACGGACTATGCTATTTCATTAATCAAACAAAATGCAAAAGAATAAAATGGAAAGAATTTTATACGGTGATAACCAGTTTTTTGCAGTTAACCATATCTCAGATGAAAAGTCCAGAGCACTTTCAATCCGGTTTAAAGAAGATGCTGCAATCATTGAATCTCTTGATTATGCCATTGAGAGCGGTATCAAAACATTCATGTGCACAACTCATGACAGAATAGCCAATATTTGTGAATACATACGAAATCACCCTGATAAATATACAGGTTATCAGATTTATCCCTGTATGCCTTATGCACATAAATATGCCAATGCTGTAACAGAACTTGGATATATGGGCACATTGAAACATTATGTCCCGGGTAATTTTTTTGGTTCTCTTTTCAAAGGTGGAATTGCCTATTTGTCAAAAGACTATTTGTCAATCATGGAACTGCTCATTGATGCTGAAATGAAAATGTTTAAGGGGATCAGGACTCCAATAATTTTTTTACAAAACGTAGTCACCGATCTCTTGCTGGGTCTTGGCATGAAAGATATTTTTATTGCCTTCAGCAAATACGTAGAAAAGAAATATAATGCCGAAGCCGGCTTTATTACTATGAATATGCCGAAGCTATTGGATCTCCTTGAAGAATCAGGTCTTAAAAATCCAATTATATGTTCCTCCATCAATGTTGCCGGTTTCAGAATGTCAGGAGGAAAAGAAATTTATGAATACACCCTCAAGACCCGCCAACTAAGAGCCATAGCCATGCAGGTATTAGCCGGAGGAGCTGTTCATCCAAAAGAAGCCATAGGATATGTATGCGGTCTTCCGAATATCACTTCTATTCTTTTTGGAGCTTCGTCAAAAGGAAATATTAGCCAAACTGCTAGTTTTATAAAGCAGTTCGATCTTGAAAAATCGAAACCTCTTAGTCAGGATAGCTATAAATAGGATGAATAAATTCAAAGCCAGAATTCTGTAAAAGTTTTCTGGGTATATGCATAATACTTTGGGAAAAGTATGCCTGATAAAGGTAAAACCTGAAATTAAAATCGGATTAAATCCATCATATATAGGGTTGCAAAGACCTGCATTTCAGTATCTTTCGATTGTTCCGGCATGGAGACGAAAAGAACAGATGTTTGCCCAAACGGGGAGCCGAAAGAATAGGAAAACATTAAATACTTATCAAAAATATATGTGTGGAATAAACGGTTTTGTTACTCTTAACCCTTCTCTGACTAATGATAAGTACCAAGAAACGCAAAAGGCTTCTCTTAAGGAGATGAATGATTCAATAGCACACCGTGGCCCAGATTCAGAGGGCATTTACATAAAACATCCGGTAGGCTTTGGGTTCAGAAGATTAAGTATTGTTGATCTTGCAAGCAGGGCCAATCAACCCATGCTAAGTAAAGATGAACAGGTCGTTTTGATATTCAATGGTGAAATATATAACTATATTGAATTAAGAAAAGATCTTATCAAACTGGGTCACACATTCAATACTGAATCTGATACGGAAGTTATTCTTAACAGCTATATAGAATACGGGGAATCCTGCGTTGAAAAATTTAACGGAATGTGGGCCTTTGCAATTTATGATTTTAACAGGCAAAAATTTTTTTGCTCAAGAGACCGGATGGGGGTTAAACCCTTTTATTATTGCATTCATAACGAAGCACTTTATTTTTCAAGTGAGCTAAAAGCCTTGCATAAGGCTTGTAATCTCAGAAAAGCTAACCATGCAAAAGTGTATGAGTACCTTGCCTACGGATACCGCATAAACGACGAAGAAACCTTTTTTGAGAATTGCTATGAATTACTACCCGGAACAAATCTTACTTATGAAAACAATACTTTTAGTAAAAAAAAGTACTGGCAACTAAAAGAAAACCTCTATTCTTTTGAAAATGGCATATCATACCACGACACTTACAGAAAATTATTTGAAGACGCTGTTAAGCTCCGGCATCGGTCTGATGTTCCTGTGGCCCTGCTTTTAAGCGGAGGGCTTGATTCATCCGCAATTGCAAAAGTTACAGATAATTTGATCGAACGGGGCGAACTTCAGGCGAATACAATTCAGGCATATATTGCTTCATTCCCCGGCGACGAGTTTGATGAGACTCCTGTTGCAAGGGAACTGATTCAAACCTGTAAACATGTAAAACTAAATGAAGTTACAATAGAACCCCGAAAACTGATAAACAACCTTGACAATATCATTCAAAGCTTTGACCATCCTGTCTTTTCGTTTAATTGTGTTGTTCATAATGTTATTATGAAAGAGATAAATACAAATGGTATTAAAGTTGTATTGAATGGCCAGGGAAGCGATGAAGCATTCGCAGGATATGACCGCTATGTATCAGGTCGTTTCCTCATAGAAGAATTGCTGTCCCGGAATGGCAAATTTTTCAGGGAATTCCGGTATCTGAATAAACACAATAAATATAGGAAATCCTATTTACTGTCACAAATGTTTAAGGCCGTTATAGGACTTAGATATTCTTCGTACCTGAGAGCCCGGTACATTGAAAAAACAATACCCTGTCTTAGCCAGAAGTTTTATAAGGACAATTATCATCATTACAAACCAGATTTCAAGTTTTCGATAACGGAAAAAAACTTTAACCCTTTTCTTATAAACCAGATCAATCAACGAGGACTAAACTCAATTTTACACTATGAAGACATATCTTCAATGTCCCATTCGATTGAGATCCGTTCTCCTTTCCTGGATTATAGAATAATGGAATTCGCATTTTCCATACCCAAAAATCTGAAATTTAAAGATGGTGTGACAAAAGTTATTCAAAGGGAAACTTTCGGGAAAATGCTGCCTGATTCTATTGTTAAAAACAGGCAAAAAATCGGTTTTTATACGCCGTTCATAAAATATATATCCACCGACACTTATTTAAAAACCTATATTCAGGATATTCTGAATTCCGCCAGCTTTAACTCCAAAACAATCTGGCATCCATCGAAGATCAGGGAAAAATTTATGACCCCTTCCGGTTCGCCTGATTTTCCCTTCTGGAGGATACTTAATCTGGAAGTTTGGTCAAAAAAATACAATATCAGTAATCTTTAGTAAAGGATTTTAATTTTCCTCAGCAAGCTACAAATATGACGATCTGTCATTGATGTACTTTATAAGTATTTGCAAGCCGGAAAACTCATCTTTTGTCCGCAAGAGAATTGCACGGCTTGCCAATTTACACAAAACCTATCAGTCAAAACATAAATCATCCACCCGATAAAAACAAAAGTTATGGCATCCAGAAGTAAAAATATATTCCGCTTCTTTTTCGCCGGAATGGACCTTTTTTCGTTGAATATTGTTCACTTCGCCCTGATTATGCTAATGGACAGGGTGAATGTGAACCAGTATGAATACATGTCGCTATTCATCATCAACAATATGATCTGGCTTGTTAGCGCCTATATTAATGCGGTGTATGTTGGCGAACCGCATTTTAATTTTGAGCGGTTTGCAAGAAGATCACTGAAAGCCTATGCACTCTTTTGCACACTGATGTTACTATTTCTTTTCTTCCATTACTTTGATTACTCAAGACTCTTTATTGCCTTAAACTTTGTTGGTTTTGGCATGATAGTCCTGCTGACGAGGGTGCTCCTGCTACTTACCACGTCTTACATAGCCAAGGGCAACAGGTTAGAAAAGAAGATTGTGATCCTAGGATATAATGATATTTCCAAACGTCTTGCCGAGCATTTTACCACCGGCCAGCAAAGTCTCTCTGTTGAGGGATATTTTGAAGATGCAAGAGAAGTGAATGAACTGTCTTTCTTCCCCATTCTGGGTGACAGGAACGATTGCCTCTCCTATGCTATTAATAATAATATCACAGAAATATACTCCACCCTTTCACCTGAATCAAACGCATATGTGTATGAAATGGCACAGACAGCAGAAACCAATATGATCCGCTTTAAGTTTGTTCCGGACTTTCAATTATTTGTCAACCGGAATATTCATATTGACTTTGTTGAGGACATTCCCATTCTTTCCCTCCGGTCAGAACCACTGGAAGACATGACCGCCCGGATACAAAAACGCTTTTTTGACATAATATTCAGCAGTGTAATCATCGTCCTTTTCCTTTCATGGCTTGTTCCGTTACTGGCTTTGCTGGTAAAACTTGATTCAAGGGGGCCGGTTTTCTTCTCTCAGATGAGGTCAGGAAAAAACAATAAACCCTTCCGTTGTTTTAAACTGAGAACATTACGGGTTAATCCGGATGCTGATATTAAACAAGTAACGTATAATGATACCCGTCTCACAAAATTTGGTAGCTTCCTGAGGAAAACCAGCCTTGATGAATTGCCGCAATTCTTCAATGTATTGATGGGTTCCATGTCAGTTGTGGGTCCAAGACCACATATGCTGAAGCATACAGAAGAATTTTCAAGAATCATGAATGAATACATGATCCGCCATTATATAAAGCCCGGTGTAACGGGTTGGGCTCAAATCAACGGGTTCAGGGGCGAAATACGAAAAGAAGAACAACTGAGAAAAAGAATTGAATATGATATCTGGTATATGGAAAACTGGAGCATCTGGCTAGATATACGCATCGTTTTATCCACCATTTTTGTAACAGTAAGAGGCGATAAAAACGCTTATTAGATAGCTATCTCAAACTTCCGGCAACACCTAATTCCAATCCCCTCAACTCTGCCAGGCCCCTGAGCCTTCCAATTGCAGAATACCCCGGGTAAGTGGTTTTCTTTAAATCATCCAGCATCTGATGTCCGTGGTCAGGTCGCATAGGGATTGACACGTTCCTTCGCTTTTGTAATAAAAAAATCTCCTTTACCACTGCATACATGTCAACATCTCCATCCAGGTGGTCTGCTTCAAAAAAATTACCCTCTTCGTCCCGTTTTGTGCTTCGCAGGTGAATAAAATGAATATGATCTCCCAGCCTCTGTATGATCCCGGGCAAGTCATTATCCGGTCGCACCCCGTAAGATCCGGTGCAATAACACAACCCATTCGCCGGCGAAGGGGCCGCTTCTATCAATTCCTTTGCATCCCGCTCCGTACTGACAATCCTTGGCAAGCCTAATACAGGATAAGGTGGATCATCAGGATGAATGGCCATTTTCAGACCACACTCCTCTGCCACCGGTACCACCTGCCGCAAAAAATAAAACAGGTGTTGCTTCAGCTTTTTTGCATCAATCCCTTCATAAGTTTTTAATGCCTTCAATATCTGTTCTTCTGTAAATCTCTCTTCGCTACCGGGCAACCCAAGCAAAGCATTTTTATACAAGGTTTCCTCTTCCTCATCGGTCATAGACTTCAACCGCTGCTGTGCTTTTCTGATCTCGTCTTCTGTATAATCCATTTCCGCACCGGGTCTTTTTAATAAAAACACATCAAATGCAATAAATGCAGAACGTTCAAACCGCAAGGCTTTGCTGCCATCGGGCATAGTGAAATTAATATCTGTCCGCATCCAGTCAAGAATGGGCATGAAATTATATGTGACTACTTTAAGTCCGCATTGCGCCACGTTGCGAAGACTTTGCCTGTAGTTCTCAATGTGATGTAAATAATTACCCGACTGTTTCTTTATATCCTCACTCACCGGGAGGCTTTCTATAACTGTCCATGTCATTCCCGCTGCTTCTACTGCCGCTTTTCTCTTATTGATCTCTTCAACAGTCCAAACTTCACCAACAGGTATATGATGCAACGCGGTAACCACACCCGTACATCCTGCCTGTCGTATATCACTTAAATTGACCGGGTCATTAGGCCCGAACCAACGCATCGTTTGTTCCATTAACATATCTCCTAAGATTTAATAACCAGCTTTTCAGATTTATCCTGTAAAACTGAGCATCACAAAGGCAACAATAGCAATAACAACAAGAGAAAGCACCACATCCACCCAATTATAACTTGCCCGGTTCGCAGCCTTTTGTTCAGCAGTCAATGTGCCATAAGTCAATCCCTGGATTTGTTCCGGTCTGGGTGGTTTTGTAAGCAAACTCACAATAACACAAACCAGCACACAGAACAGGAAGAACCAGGCGGCAAATGTGAGGAAGTTAACTGTTCCAAACGTATGCAATAATGAACCCGGCTCGAGACTGTTTCTACCAATCTCCGCAGAAAGACGAATAATGGCTACCACCAGTCCTCCGATCAATGTCGCCATTGCGCCTTTGCTGTTGATCCGTTTAGAGAATATACCCAACAGGAAAACTGCAGCTATAGGTGGACCGATATAAGACTGTACAGATTGCAGGTATTCATATAGCGCCGGTGAAATACCCTGCATGATCGGAATCCATGCTATACCTAATATCACAACGAATCCGGTTGCTACTCTACCGATGTTTACCAGCTTTCTTTCTTCTGTATTTGGATAAAGCTTTTTATATACATCAACAGTAAACAACGTAGAGCATGAATTAAATACTGACGCCAGCGAACTCATCAGCGCCGCCAGCAAGCCTGCAGCAACAAGCCCCCGGAGACCGGCAGGCATTTTATCCATAAGCAAGGCAGCAAAAGCCCCGTCTGAACTTTCATATTCCAACTGGCCCTGGTTTTTTAATGCAAAGGCAATGACACCGGGCATCAGGAACAAGAAGACAGGCAACAGTTTCAGCAAACCACCAAAGATAGTTCCCCTTCTACCCTCTTTTATATTCTTTGCTGCCAACACCCGCTGAACAATGTATTGATCCGTACACCAATACCACATACCTACAATAGAACTAGTGATCACCAAAGGAATCCAGGGGAAATCAGGATCACTGTTTGGACGCCACATATTCATATAACCATCCGGCAGGGAAGCTTTAACATTGCTCCATCCGCCTGCAGCATCCAAACCGATAATAGTTAATGTTGTTGCTCCAATCACTAATATCACAGTTTGTATCGCTTCTGTATAGGCCACGGCCCGCATCCCTCCCAAAATTGTGTAGGCGCCTGTCAGCACTATAGTAACCAAAGCTCCTGTCCAGAAATTAATTCCAAGCAATGTGGAAATTACAATACCTCCCGCATATACCGTTACAGACACTTTGGTCAATACATAAGCAAGCAACGAGAAGATACTCAAGAACCATCTTGTGCTGGAGTTGAACCGACGTTCAAGAAATTCCGGCATGGTAAACACACCACTTCGCAAATAAAACGGTAGAAACACCCAGCCCAATGTTATCACCAGCCACGCATGCAATTCATAAATCACCAATGGGAAGCGGCCTCCGGCTCCTGAACCGGCAAGCCCGACAATATGCTCCGAACCGATGTTGGAAGCAAAAATGGATGCTCCCACCACAAACCATCCCAGGTTGCGGCCTGCCAGGAAGTAATCTGCAGTAGTCTTTTGCTTCCGGGTAATTACCCAAATAGCAACTGCAGCAAGAATGGCAAAGTAAAAGGCAATAACTGCCCAGTCAAGAGTGGCAAATTTATTCATATGACTTTTTAGATGTAGCGGTTGATGATATTTTCAAGATACTCCTGTCTGCCGCTTTTCATAACAGGTTCTCCGTTCTCTATTGCATAAGTTCTTAAATCTTCAAGCGTTAATTTCCCTGCTTCAAATTCCTTTCCTTTTCCGCCGTCGAAGGAAGCATATCTTTCACTCCTGAGTTTTTTATAATCAGACTTCTGCAATATTTCTTCTGCAATAACCAGGGCCCTTGCAAAAGCATCCATACCCCCGATATGCGCATAGAACAGGTCCTCGGGATCGGTGGAGTTGCGCCTGATCTTCGCATCGAAATTGATACCCCCCGGTTTGATACCCCCGGCTTCAATAATCACCAGCATGGCTTCCACCAATTCATTGATATTATTGGGAAACTGGTCAGTATCCCAACCGTTCTGGTAATCGCCGCGGTTGGCATCAATGCTGCCGAGCATATTAGCATCGGCCGCCACCTGCAGTTCATGGGAGAAAGTATGACCGGCCAAAGTAGCATGATTGACTTCGATATTCAGCTTGAAATCATTGAGCAGATCATACTGGCGAAGGAAACCAATCACCGTTTCGCTGTCATAGTCATACTGGTGCTTACTTGGCTCGCAAGGCTTCGGCTCAATGAAGAAAGTTCCTTTGAAACCATTCTTCCTTGCGTAATCTTTTGCCGTATGGAGGAACCGGGCAAAATGTTCCTTTTCCCTTTTCATGTCCGTATTCAGCAATGACATATAGCCTTCTCTTCCGCCCCAGAAAACATAGTTTTCACCATTAAGGGCTATTGTGGCATCCAATGCCGCTTTCACCTGTGCAGCACCATGTGCCAGCACATGAAAATCAGGATTAGTGGCCGCCCCGTTCATATATCTCCTGTTGGAGAAAAGATTGGCCGTTCCCCATAGAAGTTTGACACCACTCGCCTTTTGCTTTTCTTTCAGGTATTCTGTGATTGCCTGTAATCTCCTGTCATTCTCATTCACATCGTTGCCGTAATCCACTGCATCTACATCATGAAAACAATAATAGGGCAACCCCAGTTTGGTAATAAATTCAAAGGCGGCATCTGCTTTGTCCTTTGCTCTTTCCACTGCATCCTTTTTTTCATCCCAGGGAAACAGGTGTGTAGGTTCGCCAAAAGGATCGGCCCCGCTGCCACAGAAGGAATGCCAGTAGGCGCAGGCAAACCTTAGATATTCCTTCATCGTTTTTCCTGCCACCAGTTTATTCTCGTCATACCAGCGAAAAGCCAGTGGATTGTCTGATTGGGGTCCTTCGTACCTGATCTCGCCGACTCCTTTAAAGAACTCCGTTTGTCCCAGTGTAATTGACATTTTTAAATGATGTTTGGTTTGGTAATTTATGATACACTCAATGACAAACTGCTAAGTTTGTCTGCTTGCTGCAATTGTAACTCCAGCAATTGTTTCCAGTGCTGGTAAAGATCCTCATAATCTCCGGTAGCTACAGGTTCCTGGCAACTGATGGGTTTTCTTGCTCCCATTGCTTCTGCAGCATCATTATATACTGCAGCGCCAAGACCTGCCCCAATAGCTGCTCCAAAACTACCGTCACCCTCGTAAAATTCCACTGCCACTTTGTTCACATTGGAAAAGCTGGCGGCAAAAACAGGACTCAGGAAAAGATTGGTTTTTCCCACCCGGATAACAGACGGGTTAATACTGTTTTCCCGCATAATGTCTAAACCATACCTGAATGAAAATGCGATGCCCTCCTGCACCGCTCTCGCCAAATGCCCTGTGGTATGAATATTAAAATCAAGATTATGAAAATGAGCCCCGGGCATACGGTTATTAAGCATCCGCTCGGCACCGTTACCAAACGGAAGCGCCACCAAACCTTCAGAACCCGCTGGTATGCCTGCAGCCGATTTATTCAACGCTTCATAACTGAAACTGCCTCCTGCAATGGTCTTTAACCACCGATTGAAAATACCGGCGCCATTTATGCAAAGCAACACCCCAATCCTTTTATCATTTGCCGTATGATTGATATGAGCAAAGCTATTGATGCGGGACTGCTGATCATAACTTAGTTCGTCACTTATCCCATAAATAACACCAGATGTGCCTGCCGTTGCGGCCACTTCGCCGGGATTAAGCACATTCAGCGATAAGGCATTGTTTGGCTGATCTCCTGCTTTGTAAGAAACAGGAATGCCGGGTCTTAAAGACAGCCTTGAAGCAACATCGCCTTTTACATATCCATGGGAAGAAAATAATTGATGTATGGACGGAAAAAGTGTTTTGTCAAACTCAAAATAGTCCAGCAGTTCCCGTGAAATACTTTCCCGCTGAAAATCCCAGAATATCCCTTCGGACAAGGCGGATACTGTTGTAGTGGTTTCGCCGGTAAATTTCATAGCGATGAAATCACCAGGCAGCATCATTTTATCTACCCTTTCATACAAAGCCGGTTCATTTTTTTTCACCCAACCCAGTTTTGCTGCGGTAAAATTTCCCGGAGAATTAAGCAGGTGTGACAGGCAAAATTCTTCACCAATTTGTGCAAACGCATGTTCACCTGTTTCCACTGCCCTGCTGTCACACCAGATAATAGAATTACGCAACACATGCTGGTTCTTATCTACCAGCACCAGGCCATGCATCTGGTAGGCTATTCCAATTGCAGCAATGTCCATCGGATCATATTTGCCAAGACTATTGCATTTAAGGATGGCCTGCTTCACATGTTCCCACCACTGGTCGGGACTTTGCTCAGCCCAGCCGGGATGTGGTGAAATAATAGCTGCCTCTGTTTCGGGATAGCTGGCTGCAGCCACGCATTGCTGTGTTGCCGCATCTACTACAGAAACTTTGACGGAAGATGTACCTAAATCAATACCCAATAATAACATCACAATCAATTTGACAGATGCAACTTAAGACAAAATTAGGGAAGGATGAAGAATCATCCCTCCCTGACGATTGCTATAAGAACTGCTCTGCTTTATGAACTCTCTTTAGTAATATTTTTTTCCTTTTCACCATGACTAATATTCACGGATCGCAGGATCATTGTTTCAGCCCGTTTAGGTATCGGCTAAATGCCTGCTTTTTGTTATACCCTGCATCAAACAAACATGGGAAATCAGTTTGTCCCATGCTGGTTACGATCCAGCTATCTGCATCGGTTACATTCCAGACAGTTATTCCGTATCGCTGTGAAGCAGGTACATTATTTTTATAGGATAGTGCTACATACCTGTATTTTTCTGCCTGTTGTTCAAATAATGCGGTGGTAGCTGTAAAGCCAGCTACATTACCGGGATTTATTCTAATATCAAGTTCCGAAACATGCACTTTTAATCCCGTCGCAGCCAATTGAGTAAACATGTTATCAATATTGCTGTTGGGTGTATTAATATTGATATGCATCTGCGTAGCAACACCATGTACAGGCACCCCGGCAGCCTTCAATTGATTTGCCAATGCTATGAATGCACTCAGCTTTGTGGTATTGGATTCAAGATTATAATCGTTGAGGAATAACACTGCATCAGGATCGGCGGCATGAGCATAATTAAACGCATTGGCGATATATGACTGCCCAAGCACCGCATACCAGTAGAAAGCATCATTAGCACTGGTGCCTGTCCGGAAATTGCCGCTTTCATCAATCACTTCGTTGGCTACATCCCATGCTTTCACTTTTCCTTTGTACCGTGTCACAACTGTATTGATCCAATTTTGCATCGCCGCATTCGCTAACGCAGGATCAAGCGATGACCCTGATGCAGACAGAGACAGATTATCAATTTGAAAATCGCCGGCAGCGGGAAAGTGAAATTTCATTGAAATAGCATTTTCAATAGGTGTAAACGGAAATGAATATTCTGTCCATGTAGTGGTTAATGATTGTAACTGCTGCGCATAGAAAGAGGAACCTTGTGCCACTACCCTAAAAGATTGTCCGGCAGTTGCGGCTTTTGCCCAAAACCTTAATGTATATGCTGTGCTGCTTGTAATCGTAATATCATCAGAATATAGCTGAATGCTCCATGGATCGGGGCCGGGTGTATTCACCAATATCCTTGCAGCTTTCGATCCACTCTGAACACCAGCAGAAATAATGGAAATTGCTCCAGATGTCGGCGCTGTGGCTGATACCTGTGTTGTCCAGTTCCCGAAATCACTTTCAAAACCGGGATTATTCAAAATATTGGGGCCTCCGCTGCTGGTCAGTGATCTCAGGTAATTCCCGTTATTGTTCTGATGCCATACAAGGGTGTGTCCATATATTTCAAGACCTGCAGCCTGGGCAATATTCACCAACTCATCCGTGTTCGTAAAGTTATAGCTGCCATTGTTCTGCACATTGGCGCCATGCTTCATCTGGTATTCAAATGTAACCCTGTCAAAATGTTTTTTAACAAGCGAAGAATAATTGGCATTGTTCTTCATCAGGTCATAGCCAATCGCCACACCTGTTGTAAAACTGGCAGCGCCTTTTATTGTAGCAGTATCAGTGATGGGATCAGGAGGTGGCGGATCGGATGAATTATTTTTTTTACAGGAAAAGATTGAGATTAATCCTGCAAAAAGAAACAGGTATTTATGATTTATCACTTTCCGCATTGAAAAGTTTTTATAAAATCGTGAAACAATCAGACAGAACAGCTTTGATAAAAAATTAGCTTGTATTTCTTGCCTCTTTGAAAGTTAAAAACCGGGAACAGGAGAACCCTATTCCCGGTTTCTTCTTATTGCTAACTGCTTACTACTGCATTTTTTATTTATTGATAGCCCGGGTTCTGATAGGCGGTTTTTTCTGCTGTAGTCATTTCCATACCATCAATTTGCCCCTGCGGGATAGGCCTCAGATAATGCCTTGCTTCGATAGTACGGGTAAAAGTTTGCGGTGTATGGCTGCCATAAGTTGGAGCACAAATTGAGTATGAGCCTGCCAGTTCATTCCATTTTTGCGTACGAATAAGGTCGAACCAGCGAAGACCTTCTCCAAAATACTCACGGGAACGTTCTGCCAGCACATAGTTAACATCAATAGTTGCCGGAGTAGCCGCCGTCATAGCTGCACTATTGTCTGCAACAAAAGCCGCATTGTCTTTATTGGAAAATTTCCATCTTCCCGCCCTTGCACGGATAACATTAATCAGATCACGGGCAGTTTTACCTGCTGTCGTGGTGGCTCCTTTTACTGCCGCTTCTGCCGCTATAAGATATAGTTCAGAGAATTTGGCAATTTTAAATGGCCTGGTACTGGGTGCATTGGGCTCACCCAAACCAACGTTGCCGGTACGATGTACTCCCATCTTCCAAAGACCTGGAAATACAATCCTGCTGATACCACTTGGAGCAATGACAAAATCGGCTCTGCCTGGCATTTGACCTGCACCAACATTATTAGAAGATTTTCCCGGGAATCTTTGCCCGGTGGGATAAACAAGCCCTACAGCCTGTGCATCATACTCCAAAAAACTTAAAATAGGCTGCCCGGGAGTAACAGGCAGGTCATTCGCATTATAAAGGGTTGGGTTAGTGATTCCCCCTTTTGGCCAGTTTCCTCTATAGACAGTACTGAAAGTACCATCATAACGGGAGTCAAGTGTTTTTTCAACAAAAGTGTTTGTAAAAACTTCGATTGGCGGCGCCATCCGGATATATGGACGGCCTAAAGGCTGAATTGCTTCCCGCTGTACTGAGCTAATTGCAGCACCTGTGCCATCAGGATTTGCAGCGCTGGTTAAAACAGTATAGTTCCAGGTCACCATCCAAACAGCAGAGTTTCTGCCATTTCCCAATTCACTTTGAAATCCCACCAAAGGAGACCCGTTATAAAATTCGCTTTGGTCAGTATGATCGGCAAACAATAACATTTCATTATTGCGATCATTACCTCCAACATGTATATCATAAAATGTAGGCTGTAAACCAAACGGACCGGGGTTGTCAATAGCTTGTGTCGCTATGTCATAGGCTCTTTGAAAATACCATTGTGCATTCTGTCCATCAGGGTCTGTTCTTGCTGCATCCGGGTAAGTGGGAATATTATTCGGATTTTGCAACCACCATGCGTAAGTTAAATAAGCCTTTGCCAGGTAAAGACGGGCAACAGTTTTAGATGCACCACCCGTTACCCTTGGAACATCGGGCAAATCGGTTATCGCCTGTATCAGGTCCGGAAATATACCTATCGTATACACTTCCGGCACTGTATTGCGAACAGAAGTTCTGGAAGGAGCTGTATTGAATTTCAGTTCGCCTGCACCTAGATCCAATGGCACCCCGCCAAATGTTTGTACCAACAGGAAATAATCAAAAGCCCGGAAAAATCTTGCTTCGGCTATTAATGCAGCTGATAGACCAACGGCGGAAGCATTCTCAATAATACCACTTGCCGTGTTGATATTTGAAAAAGCAGCTCCCCATAATACATCAGATCGGCTGCTGGCCGGTGTTATTTGCCCTACTCCGCTGAGATCCATATCACGGAAGTTTGCATCAGCACTTTGAGCATAGGTATACTCATCAGTTCCCGTTTCCAAGGAGTTGTAATAATACGGTTGCCCATATATAAATCGAAGATGTGCATACTGAGAAGTGATACCGCCTAAAACACCCTTTTCTGTTTTAAAGAAACCGGGCTCATAAATACTGCGAGGCTGTTCTTCCAGGATTTTCTTGCATCCGGAAAATACCACCACAAGCAGTAATGTTACAATAGCGGATTTTATTTGTATATGTTTCATGTTCGTAGGTTTTAAAATGTCAGGTTAACGCCAACAATATAATTTCTGGTCGAAGGGGTGTTAAATCCAACGATGAGGATACGTCTCAGGTTTTGGCTGAGATTTACCGCTGAATTCTCATTTCCAAATGAATTGGTCTCAGGATCAAGGCCTGACTCCTTGTGGAATGGCGAGAACATGACGAATGGATTTTGAGCGGTAATGTACATACGCATTTTAATGTCCTTATTTTTTATGAGGCTCCGGCTCAAGTCGTAACCCAAAGTGATAGTTCTGATCTTCATAAAGGAACCATCAAAATAACTGAGAGTGCTGCCATACTTTGGATTATCATTATTGATAGGGCCTGCAGGATTGGGATATTTGGCATCTGTTTTATTACTCGTCCAATAATCCACTTTGATATTGTTTCTGCGGCCTGTCAGCATATTCAGATAACCGTTTGAACCATGAATGGTGCTGAAAAGAATGCCACCATGTCTATAAATACCTACAATACCCAGATCAAATCCCTTATAAGCTACACGGGTATTAAAACCACCCTGCCATTTTGGATCAACATCCATTATTTCCCTATCGGCCGGTCCGATGGCTCTTACTGGCGTACCGTCAGGGTTATAGTCTCCTGAGTATTGCACTTTGATCATACCTACAACACCACCTGGTTCCAGGATATTCAGGTGCTGATCACTGCTTTGCCATAATCCAATTCTTTTGTAATCAAAAATGGCATTAATGTTATGACCAACAAACCACCAGTTAGCTTCGTCTCTTGTTTGTCCTGAAGCCAGTGAAACCAGTTTATTACGGTTAGCATAAAAATTAATTCCGGCTTCCCAGGTCCAGCCATTTACATCATCAAGGATAACTCCGTTTAAACTAAGCTCAATTCCTTTGTTTTGGGTAGCACCGATGTTAGCCGTGTACCCCGTTACTCCGGATGTTGGTGGCAATCCTAAACCAAGAAGGATATCTTCTGTTTTAGTGATATAATATTCGATGGTTCCGGATAAGCGATTGTTGAGCATAGAAAAATCTACACCAAAGTTCCATGTCTTAGAAAATTCCCATCCCAAATCCACATTTGGCAGTTGCGATACAAAATATCCTGTGGAATATCCTGTAGGACCAAAATTATATGGCCTGGTATCTAACCGTCCGAGTGTAGAATAGGGAGCAATAGCCTGGTTGGAAGTTTGTCCAAAACCAGCACGCAGTTTCAGGCTATTAATAAGACTAACATTCTGCATGAAGGATTCGTTGTGAATATTCCATCCTACGGATACGGCGGGATAAGTATGCCATTTACGTCCGGGAGCCAGTCTTGAAGAACCATCTGAACGTACCGTAGCAGAGATCATATAACGGTTGTCATAAGAATACATAACACGTCCCATTGCCGACATAAGCCCCCATAACTGGTAATCCTGGTTTGCTGGGTTAACTATTATCTGACCGGCAGCCTGTCCCAGGTTATAAAACTGGAAGGCATCAGCAGGTATATCCTGTGCTGACATGTTTGACCTGTTGTACTTGCTTTGTTCTGCTGAATACAATGCCACTGCATTCACTGTGTGCTTTCCGCCAAAAGTACGGTCGAAGCTCAGAATGTTTTCCAATGTCCAGTGGTAAGTATGCCTGTTATCAACAGAAGCTGAAGATATGCTGGCAGGGTTTGCACTGCCAATACCTTGTCCTGTATATGCCCCATTATTAGTTTGTATAAAATCGAGGCCAAGATTCACCCTGTACTTCAACCCTTCAAGAAATGGAGCTTTTACTTCTGTATAAATAGAGTTATAAGATGCAAAGCCTCTTGTTTCGTTGAGCCATTGATCATTGTCTGTCAAATTATTTACTACATCTTTCGTAAAAATAAACTGGTCATCTGCAGCCATCCGAATTATTCTTTTCATGCTGCCATCTGGGTTAAAGGGGGTGGATATTGGTGACATGCTTAACGCATTATACAAACCCACCTGGTTGCCGTCGCTTTGGTTATAGTTGGTATTTGTAGTAAAGCCGACACGGAAATATTTACCCACCTGCTGATCAAGTGACCCCCTTAGAGAATAACGTTTATATTGCTGTGTAGGAACTATCCCCTGGTTAAGATAATAGCCTAATCCGAAATTATAGCTTCCGGTCTCAGATCCTCCGTTAAGACTAATGCTATGATCTGTCACCATTCCAGCGTCTTTGTAAAACAAATCTTGCCAATCAGTATTTACACTGTTGTCCTCATCTGAACCGTTTACATATTGCCCCCTGGCAGCACGCAGTGCAACAAATTCAGGTCCGTTCATCATGGGATACTTAGCAAATAGCTTTTGAATACCGTGATAAGCACTGTAGTTTATCCTGGGCTGCCTGTTCCTGCTCCCTTTATCAGTTGTAACAAGTATAACGCCATTAGCACCTCTTGAACCATATATGGCAGTTGCCGAAGCGTCTTTAAGAATGTCAATGCTTTTGATATCGTTCGGGTTGATATCCGCAAGTGATCCCATAAATGGTATTCCGTCAAGCACAACCAATGGGTCGTTGTCTGCACTTAAGGACCTGGCACCTCTTACACGAATTTGCATGGTTGCACCCGGACGGGTCGAGGTTTGTGATATTTCCACACCAGCTAACCGTCCTTGCAAAGCTTGGGATATGTTAGGTGATGGCACTTCACGCATAATGTTTCCACTAATTGATGCAACTGAGCCTGTGACCGCTTCCTTTCGTTGTGTACCATACCCCACAACGATTACTTCTGTTTCTGTTCTGACCTGTGACCGCAGTTGTACATTAATTTGTGAGGCATCTCCCACTGTAATTTCACGCACAGCGAACTCCGCACTTGTTATTATTATAACAGCTCCCCTTGTCGCCGTTATGGAAAAATTACCGGCATTATCGGTTGTCGTTCCGGTGGCAGAGCCCTTCACCATCACAGATGCACCGGCAACAGGCTCACCGGATTCATTTGTAACCTTCCCGGTAATTGTCCTGCTTTGTGCATACAGATTGCCGGTAAGCGTAAATAACAGAGCAGCTATGGCAAAGACAAAAGCTTTAAGCCATAGTTTTCTTTTGATTGATTTTTGATTAGCAGTTTTTTTCATGTTTGTCATTTTGGCAAGTAAAACAGTTTCGATTTTTTGCCCGTTCCGGGCTGCGGCAATCGCATCTGTCACGCATCACTGATAAGTCTGAGAGGAGGAATGCCATGTTGCGGTTCCCAATGAAAAATAATTATCACAACAGGTAATAGTAAGCGAGAAGTTTGAACGTTTTGTATGTTCTTTCTCATATAGCAGCTTTGTGCGACAGCACAGATTTTAGTAGTTGACAATCGTTGGAAAATGTCCTTGGCAAGACGAATATAAGGGAATTTTTAAAAATTGCAACCGATTGCAATTTTTTTTTTGAAAAAACATGATTTCCTTTGTTTCAACACCGGCAAACGATGGCTGAAGAAAAAGAGATCACCATATATGATATCGCCAGGCACCTGAGTATTTCGGCCACCACCGTAAGCCGTGGTCTCAAGAACCACCCTGCTATTAATAAGAATACCCGGAAAAAAATTTTTGAGGCGGCAAAGGAGTTAGGTTACCGCTCTAATTTGTTTGCCAGCAGTTTACGAAGCAAAAAAACTCACACATTAGGCGTTATAGTTCCCCGGTTGAACAGCTATTTCGTAGCCACTGTATTGGCCGGAATGGAAGACGCAGCCAACCGGGAAGGATACAATTTGATCATCAGCCACTCCCTGGAAAGTGCGGAAAAAGAGAAGGCCAATGCACATATAATGTATAACAAAAGAGTGGATGGATTACTGGTATCTCTGGCCTATGACACGGCAAATATTGAACACCTTCAACCCTTTTTTGACAAAGGTATCCCCCTTGTTTTTTTTGACCGGATCTTCACACATAAAGACAGCACCAGCGTCAGTATTGATAATTTTCAAGCGGCATATAATGTCACGAAACACTTGCTGGACAAAGGATGCAGACGAATCATGCATATGGGAGGAAGCATGCTGAGAAATGTTTACTCAGAAAGATTAAGGGGGTATAAACAGGCTCTTAAAGACAATAAGGTCCATTTCGAGGAAAAGCTTGTTTTTATCAGTACGCTGAACGAACAGGCGGGTACAGATGCTGCGGAATATATATTAAAGATGAAAATGAAAGACCGTCCTGATGCCGTTTTTTCTGCCAACGATACGGCCGCTGTCCACTGCCTCATACGATTGAAAAATACAGGCATTCGGATTCCTGATGACATAGCTTTTGCAGGCTTTAATAATGATCCTATCAGTAAAGTTGTGGAACCCAACCTGACCACAGTAAACTATTCAGGTTACAGCATGGGTGAGGCAGCCGTTACCACCCTGATCAATCATTTGAACGGAGTATCGAGTATAAAAACAACCAACAGCATCATCCTCCGTTCTGACCTGATTATCCGTGAATCATCTTCTAAAAACAAAACTTTGTAATTCGTTTTTTTTTGCGATTTTTATGCAACCGATTGCATCATGAAGCTCAAAAAAGACGTGACCATATACGATATAGCTCAAAAGCTCTCTTTGTCTTCGGCCACGGTAAGCAGGGCCCTGAAAGATCATCCTGCCATCAATAAGAATACCCGCAAAAAGATACAGGATGCAGCCAAAGAATTAGGCTACCGCCATAATACATTTGCAAGTAGTCTCCGAAAACAAAAAACAAATACCATCGGCGTCATCGTTCATGAGTTGAACAGCAATTTCATTACCTCCGTGCTGGCAGGTATAGAAAAAATAACTACTGAAGCCGGATATGACCTTATCATTGCCCACTCATCTGAAAGTTTCAGAAAGGAAGCAGCAAATGCAACCAACCTTTTTCATAAACGGGTGGATGGACTGATCGCTTCCCTTGCATTTGATACCAACGGGCTCGAACATTATAAGGAGTATGAAGAAAAAGGTATCCCTGTTATTTTCTTTGACCGGGTGGAAGAAAAGAGTGACAGCACCAAAGTAATAATTGATAACTATAAATGCGGTTACCAGGCAACGCAGCATCTAATTGAGCAGGGATGCAAACGGATAGTGCTGGTCACTGCCAGCTTAAAACGTAACGTATATGCACAGCGTCACAAAGGTTATACAGATGCCTTATATGATAATGGCATTTCATTCAATAAAGACTATGTGCTGATCAAGGACCTGAGTGAGCAATGTGGCGTAGAAGCTGCTTTGCAGATCATGAAAATTAAACCGCTGCCCGATGGGGCGTTCATCACCAACGATTTCTCTGCAGCGGTGTGCATGCAGACACTGAAGGAGCATGGCGTCCGTATCCCGGAAGACATAGCAGTGGTAGGCTTTAACAATGATGCCATCGGCAAAATCATCGAACCTCAGCTTACCACGATTGATTACCCGGGTATTGATATGGGAGAAATTGCTGCCCGGAACCTGATCAACCACCTGAAAGGCCTTTCCAATATCAAACATACCAATACTATTGTAGTCCGTTCCAACCTTATCGTCCGAAAATCGTCTCTGAAAAAAGGAAAATAGTTTTGTAATTTCTTATTTGCTTCCGGTATGAAAAAAATTGTATTGATAATTACCTGTTTCTTCGTTTTTGCACAGCTGCATGCTGAAGATGGTTATAATTTATGGCTGAGGTATAACGCGGTTGAAAACAAAACCCTTCTGGCCACTTATAAACAGCAGATCACTGGCATACACTTCAGCGGCTCATCCCCCACCCTGCTGGCGGCCAGGGAAGAAATGCTGAACGGACTAAATGGTCTTTTGCAAATAAAGACTCCGTTAACATCGCTTATCAGCAACGGAACGGTTATTATCGGCAACAGTTCGTCTGCGCAAATTGCCAAAGCTGGCTTGCAAAATGAATTAAAGCAAATTAACCAGGAAGGCTTCGTTATTGTAACCAAAACCATAGCCGGTAAAAAATGTATTATTATCACCGGCAACAGTGACGTGGGTGTATTGTATGGCAGTTTTCATTTTTTGCGTTTGCTGCAAACCCATCAGCCTGTCAACAACCTTCGTATCATTTCATCACCCAAACTTAAACTGCGCTTACTGAATCATTGGGATAACCTGAACCGCACTGTTGAAAGAGGCTATGCCGGTTTCAGCATATGGAACTGGCACAACTTGCCTGGTTTCATTGACAAAAGATATATTGACTATGCAAGAGCCAATGCTTCAGTTGGTATCAACGGTACTGTGCTGACAAATGTGAATGCCAATGCTATCATTCTGACTAAAACATACCTCGAAAAAGTAAAGGCGCTGGCTGATGTTTTCCGGCCGTATGGAATAAAAGTGTATCTCACGGCAAGGTTCAGTGCACCTATTGAAATAAGCAGAATGAAAACCGCTGACCCTCTGAACGATTCTGTAAGGCAATGGTGGCAGGATAAAGTAAAAGAAATTTACTCCATCATTCCTGACTTTGGCGGTTTTCTGGTGAAAGCTAACAGTGAGGGACAACCGGGTCCGCAGGACTATAAAAGAACTCATGCAGACGGCGCCAATATGCTGGCTGATGCGGTGGCTCCTTTTGGAGGCATTGTGATGTGGCGGGCATTTGTGTATAACCCCGAATCAAATGACCGCTTTAAACAGGCTTATGAAGAATTTCAGCCGCTTGATGGAAAATTCAGAAAAAATGTGATGGTGCAGGTGAAGAACGGCCCGATAGATTTTCAGCCGAGAGAACCTTTCTCACCGCTCTTTGGCGCTATGCCACAAACTCCACTGATGATGGAGTTTCAACTGACTCAGGAATATGTGGGCCAGGGCACTCATTTGTTCTATGAAGCCCCCTGGTTCAAAGAAGTGCTCGATGCCGATACTTATGCAAAGGGCAAGGGATCAACGGTTGCCAAAGTTATTGATGGCAGCCTGGATAATCATACACTGACAGGAATGGCAGGTGTAAGCAATATCGGTAACGATATAAACTGGTGCAGCCATCCCCTTGCACAGGCAAACTGGTACACATTGGGAAGATTAAGCTGGAATCCAGATCTGTCATCAGCCCAGATAGCTGAAGAATGGATCACCCAGACTTTTACCACAAACAAGAATGCTGTTGCAACTCTCAAAAATATTATGCTCCATTCCCATGAAGCGTTGGTCAATTACATGACCCCGCTAGGACTTACACATATTATGTATAACGGTCACCACTATGGGCCAATGCCATGGGGCAATACATTAAACAGGCCGGACTGGAACCCTGTGTATTATCATCGTGCCGATAGTTTTGGAGTCGGCTTTGACAGAACAGCAAAAGGAACGAATGCACTGGCGCAATACAAACCGGAAGTGAGAAAGCAGTTTGAGGATATCAATAATTGTCCGGACGATTACCTGCTCTGGTTTCACCATGCATCCTGGAACCATAAAATGAAATCAGGCCGCAGTTTGTGGAATGAACTCTGCCACAGGTACAACACAGGTGTTGACTCAGTGAAATCAATTATTAAACAATGGAACAGCCTTGAAAAATTCATTGACAAAGATCGTTTCAATCATGTGAAGCAGCTGCTTGACATTCAGCTCAAAGATGCTGTCTGGTGGCGCAATGCCTGCCTGCTTTATTTCCAGACTTTTTCAAAAATGCCGATACCCGCTGAATACGAACAACCCGATAAAACCTTGGAGTACTACAAAAGCGTCCGGATATTATTAGCTCCGGGGAACTGAGAAAATATAAACTATTGAAATGAATACAAAAAAAGTTGCTATCGTTACGGGTGGCGGTTCGGGACTGGGATTTGCTATTGCAGAAAAATTAATACAGAATGGAATTGAAACTATCATTGCCGGAAGGGATAAGGAAAAGCTGGATGCAGCACAAAAAAAATTAGGGCCCCTCTGCCATGCCATTGTTTGTGATGTAAGCAATCTTTCTTCCATTCCCGGTTTTGTGAATGATGTAGTGAAAAAATTTGGCCGTATAGATATTCTTGTCAACAATGCAGGTATCAACCAGAAAAAAGAATTCGCAGAGGTCAGCAATGAAGAATTTCAAAATGTAATTACTACCAACCTGACCGCTGTGTTTGTGATGAGCCGTGAAGTGGTAAGACATATGCTGGAAAAAGGAACAGGTAGTATCATCCATATCAGTTCCATGGCGGCGCAATATGGCTTGCCGAAAGTGATCGCCTACTCAGCAAGCAAAACTGCCATTGATGGTATGACAAGAGCTATGGCGGTGGAATTATCTCCAAAAGGCATCCGTGTCAATGCTATTGCTCCCGGTTTTATCTATTCTGAAATGACCGCAAAAGCTTTGGACAGCGACCCGGAAAGAAAAGCAAAAGTGTTTGGCCGGACACCGATGGGTATCATGGGACAGCCGGAAGATATTGGCGAAGCGGCCTGGTTCCTGGCCAGCGATGCTGCAAAATATATCACGGGTGTGGTGTTGCCCGTGGATGGCGGCAACAGTATAGGTTTTTAACGTCTAACCCATGAAGGTGACTACAAACAAAAAATGAAACAAAGAATTTATCTCATATCGGTCTCGTTATTCCTTTCTATTATATCAGCAGGACAAATTGTTTCTGCCAATAAGGAAGCCGGCTCCTTTTTGCTTACAGATTGCAGCATCTACGTTGATCCGGACGATCATGCTGTGGTACTAAAGTCGGCAGCACTTTTACAGCAGGATATAGAACTGGTGACAGGAAAAAAAATACCGGTTATCACCGCATCATTGGGCGATGTGAAGGGAAAAGCCATCATCATTGGCTCACTGGACAAGTCCCCCCTGGTTAAGCAGGTAATACAGCAAAAGAAAATTTCAACCGCTGCTATCAAAGGAAAATGGGAAGCTTACCAGGTACAAAGCATTTCTTCATTGACCAGAACTTCACCGGAAGCATTGCTGGTCGTTGGAAATGACAGAAGGGGAACCGCCTTCGGGGTTTTTGAACTATCAAAGCAAATCGGGGTTTCACCGTGGTATTGGTGGGCAGATGTGCCGGCGAAAAAGAAAACAGCGCTGTATGTGAAAGCAAACAAATTGATCACGGATGCGCCGAAAGTAAAATACCGTGGCATATTTATCAATGATGAAGCCCCTTGCCTGAGCAACTGGAGCAAAGAAAAATTCGGTGGTTTCAATCATCAATTTTATTCAAAAGTATTTGAACTCATGCTCCGGCTCAAAGCCAATTATATCTGGCCGGCAATGTGGGGCAATGCTTTTTATTACGATGACTCATTAAATATTAAGGCAGCTGATGACTATGCCATTGTAATCGGCACCTCGCACCATGAACCATTAATGCGGGCACATGAAGAATGGAAATATTATGGCAAAGGAAGAAAATGGAACTACGACAGCACCGAAGCCGGGCTGAAAGAATACTGGAAAGGCGGCATGGAGAGGGCCTGGAATGAAAAAATTGTCAGTGTGGGTATGAGGGGTGATGGTGATGAGCCCATGAGCAGGGAAACGGCAACGGCTTTGCTGGAAAGAATTGTAAAAGACCAGCGGGAGATCATTAAAGAAGCAACCGGAAAACCCGCCAGTGAAACTCCGCAACTATGGGCTTTGTATAAAGAAGTGCAGGATTATTATGATAAAGGAATGCGGGTGCCGGATGATGTCACTTTGCTGCTCTGCGATGACAACTGGGGAAATATCCGAAAGCTTCCCAAACTGAATGAACCAAAAAGAAAAGGCGGCTACGGCATTTATTATCATTTTGATTATGTGGGCGGGCCCAGGAATTATAAATGGCTTAATACAAATCCGCTGCCCAAAATCTGGGAACAGATGCACCTGGCCTGGCAATATGGAGTAAAAGATATCTGGATCGTGAATGTTGGCGATATCAAACCAATGGAATTCCCCATTTCATTCTGGTGTGATTATGCATGGAATCCTGATAAAATAGGTCCAGACGATTTACAGAAATATACAGAGCAATGGGCGGCCGACCAGTTTGGAAAAGAACATGCAAAAGAAATTGCAGATATACTGGCTAAATACGGAAAGTATAATGGAAGGAGAAAACCGGAGTTGCTGGATCAAAATACCTATAGTCTCAATAACTATAAAGAGTTCCTAACAGTAACAATTGAATATGACAATCTGCTTGAAAAAGCCCAAGCTATTAACAATAAAATACCTGCAGACTATAAGGATTCTTACTTTCAACTAGTGCTACATCCTGTAAAAGCAATGGCAAATTTGTATAATTTATATTATCATGTTGCAGCGAACAAGGATGCGTTTGAAGTTAATTACGAAAGAGCAAACGAGTATGCGGATAAAGCAAAGAAAAACTATACAAATGATTCACTCATCACTTTAGAGTATCATACAATAAATAACGGCAAGTGGAACCACATGATGAGCCAGACACATATTGGTTACCGGTCATGGCAACAGCCTCCGTTTAACAGAATGCCGGAAGTTAAATACTTGAACCTTGATTCTGCAGTTGGTTATCATAAGAAAAGGATGAAGGATTCACTTCATGCACTTGCTATTAAAGAGTCTTTTAAATCACATGGGTTTTATGAGAATACCGGTTATGTCTCCATCGAAGCTCATCATTTCAGCAAAGCCATCAACAGCAACGGCATCACCTGGAAAGTATTACCCGATCATGGCAGAACGGGTTCAGCAGTCACTCCTTTCCCGGTAACAGCACCCGAACAAAAACCCGGAAAAAATGCGCCGCACCTGCAATATGAATTTTATTCTTACAGTAAAGACTCATTCAACATACAAACCTATTTCTCCCCTACGCTGAATTTTCATAGTACGGCCAATGGATTGCAGTTTGCCATTTCAGTGGATGATGAAGAACCGCAGATCATCAGCATCAATAAAGAAACCCGCCCAACAGAAGGCGGCATCATGTATAAATGGGTGGCGGAAAATATCATTAACAAGACCAGCCGACATTTCATTGCTAAACCCGGTAAACATACCGTGAAGTACTGGATGGTGAACCCCGGGGTGGTGTTGCAGAAATTAGTGCTCGATTTCGGAGGAGTGAAACCCTCCTATCTCGGTCCGCCTGAAACAAGAGTTATCAAATGATTAAACAGCATAAATATTAAACCAATGAAATTACTATTCGCAACCATTGCAGCTTCAGCCATCATGCTGGGTTGTAACAACGAAAAGAAAAACGACCAGCCCGAAGTACAGAACGGTGAGGCAAAAAAAGAATACCTCTCACAGCCACTGGTATCGCATATTTATACCGCTGATCCCTCGGCCCATGTTTTTAACGGCCGAATTTATATCTATCCTTCTCATGATACCGCCACCGGCACACCGCAAGATGATCTCGGCAGTCATTTCAATATGATGGACTATCATGTGCTTTCCATGGATGCTATCGGCGGGCCAGTCACAGATCATGGTGTGGCCCTGCATATCAGGGATGTTCCCTGGGCGGGACGCCAGATGTGGGCTCCTGATGCTGCATTTGCCAATGGAAAATATTATTTCTATTTCCCGGTGAAAAATAAACAGGATGTGTTCCAGATCGGCGTGGCCGTAAGTGATAAGCCCGAAGGTCCGTTTACCGCAGAAAAAGAACCCATCAAAAACAGCTACAGCATTGACCCTGCCGTATTCAAAGATGATGATGGCTCTTACTATATGTATTTCGGTGGCATCTGGGGCGGTCAATTACAACGCTGGAACAACAATAAGTATGATTCCACAGCGGGCAATCGCAAACCGGAAGAGCTGGCCATCCTGCCCCGCATGGCCAAACTGAACCCTGACATGAAAGGCTTTGCTGAAACCGTGAAAGAAGTGAAGATTGTTGACAAAGACGGCAATCTTTTCAAAGAAAAAGATAATGACAAACGCTTTTTTGAAGCGGCTTGGATGCATAAATACAATGGCAAGTATTATTTAAGCTATTCAACCGGTGACACCCATTACATTTGTTATGCCACCGGCGATAATCCTTATGGACCTTTCACTTACCAGGGTGTGATCTTAAACCCCGTGGAAGGCTGGACCAACCACCACTCTATCGTTGAAGTGAACGGCAAATGGTATTTGTTTTATCATGATGTGCAACTCAGTGGTGAAACCCATCTACGCAATGTTAAAGTCACCGAATTAACACATAACCCTGACGGAAGTATTCAAACACTCACTGCCCAAAAATAATGTCAATGAAAAGAATCATTCTCCCGCTTATTTGCATCGTATCACTGGCAACATCGGCCCAGGAATACAAATCATTCCCGATGTGGAATCCCAGGCTCCCCACCGAAAAAAGAGTGAATGACCTGGTAAGCCGTCTGACGCTGGAAGAAAAAGTGAAACAAATGCTGAATGCCGCACCGGCTATACCACGGTTGGGCATCCCGGCATATGATTGGTGGAATGAAGTATTACACGGTGTGGCGAGAACTCCTTTTCGTGTAACCTCCTTTCCGCAGGCGATTGGTATGGCCGCCACATGGGACACCACTTCTTTGAAGAGAATGGCTGATTACTCGGCCTCTGAAGGAAGAGCGGTGCATAACAAAGCCATCGAACTGGGAAGAACAAATGAAAGATATTTGGGATTGACTTACTGGACACCCAACATCAATATCTTCCGTGACCCCCGCTGGGGAAGAGGCCAGGAAACCTATGGTGAAGATCCTTTTCTCACTGCCAAACTCGGCGCTGCTTTCGTAAGAGGATTGCAGGGCAATGATCCGAAATACTGGAAAGCGGCAGCCTGTGCCAAACACTATGCTGTGCACAGTGGCCCGGAACCTTCACGCCACACTGATAATTTCAATGCCAGCCCCTATGATCTATGGGACACTTATCTCCCCGCTTTTAAAGAACTGATCACAAAAGCGGATGTGGCCGGTGTGATGTGTGCTTATAATGCTGTGTATAACCAGCCCTGCTGCGCCAGCGACCTGCTGATGAATGACATCCTGCGCAAGCAATGGAAATTTACCGGCTATGTTACCAGTGATTGCTGGGCGATAGATGATTTTTTTAAATATCATAAAACCCACAAGGACTCAGTTTCTGCTGCCGTAGATGCTGCGATGCACGGCACCGATATTGAATGCGGTACTTCTGTTTATTACACTTTATACAACGGGGTGAAGCAGGGTCTCATCAAAGAAGAACAACTGGATATTTCACTCCGCCGCCTGTTCACCATCCGTTATCGCCTCGGCATGTTTGATCCGCCTTCGATGGTGAAATATGCACAAACACCTTCATCTGCATTGGAAGCCCCGGCGCATAAAGCACATGCCCTGAAAATGGCGCAACAGTCAATGGTGCTGTTGAAAAACGAGAACAACACTTTACCGCTGAAAAAAACAATCAAAAAGATCGCTGTGATCGGCCCCAATGCAGACAACAGCATCGCTGTGCTGGGCAATTACAACGGTATTCCTTCTGAGGTCGTTACTGCTTTGCAGGGAATAAAAAAGAAACTCGGCAGCAATGTTGAAGTGGTATATGAAAAAGCTGTCAATTTCACCAATGATACGTTGCTGGCCTATGCTGATATCAGCGGCCAGTTTAGCTGGGAAGGCAAACAAGGGTTTAATGCCGAATATTTTGATAACAGGGAATTGAAAGGTGTAGCGGTTGGTGTTCAAATGGAAAAAACTATTGATAATTTCTGGCAGGAAGGAGAAGCGATGACAGGTGGAATAAAAGCCAATAATTTTTCTGCCCGCTACAGCACCCATTTCAAAGCGGCAAAAGACGGCGATATAACATTTGAAGTGGAAGCCGATGATGGCTATCGTTTTCTCATCAATGACAGGCAGGTGTTAGATGCCTGGCAGCGCAACCGCTGGGGTGCCCGCACATACCGACTACAAACAAAAAAAGATTCTGTTTACAAGATCGTATTGGAATATTGGCAGGGTGAAGGCAAAGCCAATGTAAGATTAAGGACTGGTAATTATGAAAAAACAAATTTCACGGCGTTGGCTAACCGGGTGAAAGATGCTGATGCGATCATTTATGTCGGCGGCATTTCTCCGCAACTGGAAGGAGAAGAAATGCGGGTGGATTATCCCGGTTTCAATGGTGGTGACAGAACCACTATTCTTTTACCGGCCGTGCAAACAGAACTGATGAAAGCTTTACATGCCACGGGAAGACCGGTTGTGTTTGTGATGATGACAGGCAGCGCCATTGCCACACCATGGGAAAGTGAAAACCTCCCGGCTATTCTTAACGCCTGGTATGGCGGACAAAGCGCTGGCACAGCCATTGCCGATATTTTGTTTGGCGACTATAACCCCGCAGGCCGCCTGCCGGTTACGTTTTATAAAAGCGACAGCGACCTGCCCGATTTTATGAGTTATGATATGACCAACCGTACTTATCGCTACTTCAAAGGAGAAGCGTTGTATCCATTTGGACATGGCCTTAGTTATACCACGTTTACTTATAGTAATCTTCAATTGCCTGCCCTGCTCCGAAAGGGAGGTAATGCCAAAGTAACTGTGACAGTAAGGAATAGCGGCAAGCGGGATGGTGAGGAAGTGGTTCAGTTATATGTTTCTCACCCCGGTGCTTCAGGCAAAGCACCTGTCAGAACCTTACAAGGGTTCAGACGTATCGCCTTAAAAGCCGGGGAAACTAAAACCATTTCATTTACAGTTACGGCAGCACAATTATCGCTGGTGAATGAAGAAGGCAAAACCTACCAGCCATCGGGAAAGATACAGGTGAGTGTGGGTGGCGGGCAACCGGGAGTGACAAACAAAACAACAAGCGGCGCAGTGTTAACCAAACAAATAACCATTCAATAATTTAATGGAGGCTTGCCTGCCATAAATAATTAGTCAAACAAATTATTATGAGACGACAACTATTATTTCTTTCGCTGTTCGCTTCATTTTTCCTGATTGCCTGCAACCAGAAAGATGAAAGTTCGGGGCAGGCGGCAAATTCAGTAACCATTGATGCTGACAAAGGAAAGGACACGATCAACAGGAATATCTATGGTCATTTTGCCGAACACCTTGGGCATTGCATATATGGTGGTTTTTATGTTGGCGACACCAGTAAAACCATTCCCAATATCAATGGAATCCGGATAGATGTTCTGGAAGCGTTGAAAAAATTAAAAGTGCCGGTATTGCGCTGGCCGGGCGGATGTTTTGCTGACACCTATCATTGGCGTGATGGTGTGGGTCCGAAAAAAGATCGTCCTTCTATTTTAAATGTCTGGTGGGGCAACGTAAAAGAAGATAACAGTTTTGGCACCAATGAATTTTTGAATATGTGTGAAATGCTCGGGGCTGAACCTTACCTCAGCGGCAATGTGGGCAGCGGCACACCGCAGGAACTTGCCGATTGGATCAAATATACCAACCATCCTGCAGGCAGCAGCCCGATGCCAGACCTTAGAGAAAAGAATGGAAGAAAAGAACCCTGGAATGTTACCTTCTGGGGTTTGGGTAATGAAGCATGGGGTTGTGGCGGCAATATGACGGCAGAACATTATGCCAATGTGTATCGCCAGTATGCGACCTTTATGACTGATTGGGTAAACAGTGATAAAATATACCGCATTGCCTCCGGCGCCTCAGATGATGATTATCACTGGACTGAAGTATTAATGAAAAACTTGCCCCCGAAAATGTTTGATGCCTTAGGACTACACCATTATTCTGTGATCGACTGGGACAAAAAAGGATCATCAACCGACTTTTCAGAAAAAGAATATTTCACCACTATGCAAAGGGCTTTGCTAATGGAAGAACTGGTGACCAAACACAGCGAAATAATGGACAAGTATGATCCTGAAAAGAAAAAGCACCTGGCTGTGGATGAATGGGGTGGCTGGTATGATGTGGTGCAGGGAACCAATGGCGCCTTTTTATTTCAGCAAAACACCATGCGGGATGCGATGATTGCCGGCGCCACTTTAAATATTTTCAATAATCATTGCGACAGGGTAAAATTGGCCAACCTGGCCCAGATCATCAATGTGCTACAGGCGGTGATATTAACGGAAGGGAATAAAATGCTGGTGACACCCACCTACCATGTCATGGAAATGTATAATGTGCATCATGATGCCGTGATGCTGCCGGTGACGGTCAACAGCCCGGATTATGTTTTGGAAAATGAAAAACTCAAAGCCCTGAGTGTATCGGCTTCAAAAGATAAAGATGGGGTAACCCATATTTCAGTGGTGAATATTGATCCGAACAAAGAACATACCGTAACGATCAATGTAAACGGCGCCGGTTTTACCAGCATATCAGGAAAAATTCTGAAGTCGGAAAAAATGCAGGATCATAATACTTTCAGCAATCCTGATAAAATTGTACCGGCTGTTTATAATGATGCAAAGCTGGATGGAAATAAAATAACAATGAAATTGCCAGGTACCAGTGTTGTGGTACTGGCTTTAAAATAAATCATGAAAACACCAGCAATACTTATAGCCGTCTTGCTTTCGGGATATGTTTGTTTTGCCCAGAAATCCAACACAACTTCCGGCGTAAAAATCACTGTAGACAGTGTATTGACTATCTCCTCAGGTGAAAAAAAGTTACTTACCTATCAGTTCAATACCGTTTATCCTCCTGCCGGGCAGGACAGCAATTATAAACGCAGTGGTTTTATTCACCCGCTGTATGCACCCAACGGGCAGGTGCTGACGAGAATTCAGCCCCCCGATCATTATCATCATTACGGCATCTGGAATCCCTGGACACATACTGTTTTTGAAAAAGATACTGTTGATTTCTGGAACATCAAAGGAAGAAAAGGAACTGTTCGTTTTGCAAAATTCGCTTCCAGCGAAACAAAACCCGGGTTTGCCACATACACGGCCTTGCATGAACATGTGGTATTCAAAAAAGATGGTACTGAGAAAATTGCATTGAATGAATGGCAGACCGTGAAGGTGCATGAGCCTGTTGCCAACGACAAATATTATATTGTTGACATCACATCAAAATTAGCCTGTGCTTCACTAAGCCCCTTACTAATCGTTGCTTACCGCTATGGAGGGTTTGGATGGAGGGCCACAGAATATTGGGACAAGAATAATTCGGAAATGCTGACCTCCGAAGGAAAAACAAGGGACAACACGGATAACACCAAAGCAAGATGGATTATCGTGTATGGGGATCTTCCGGGCAATGACGAAGGCGGCATCGTGATGTTGTCACATCCCTCAAACTACAATCACCCGGAGCCGCTGCGCATCTGGGATAAGAACGCCAATGGCAGAAGAGGTGATGTGTTTGCCAATTTCGCAACTACAAAAGATAAAGACTGGCTGCTGGAACCGGGAAAGTCCTATACATTAAAATACAGGCTGGTTGTTTTCAATGGAAAATTTGATGCGGCAAAAGCTGAAGCAGCCTGGCAGCTTTTTGCAAAGGAGAGGAGTACTCAGTAAAGCAAACCGGTAACCGGTAACCGGTAATAAACGTTAACTGCTAAAATTAAAACTGATGCAAAAAAGAAAACACTCCCGTCGGGAGTTTTTGAGCACTTCACTCAAAGCCTCTGCACTGCTGGCAATTCCCTCCATTGTTCCATCCAGTGTGTTTGGGAAAAATGCTCCCGCCAACCGGATCAATGTGGCAGCTATCGGAACAGGCCGCATTTCCCGCATTCATGATATGCCTGGTGTATGGCGGCATGACTTTGCACAGTTGATGGCTGTTTGTGACCTCGATGCCAAACGGGCTGAAGAAGGAAAAAAACTGGTGAATGATTATTACTCGAAGAAAAACGGGAATCCGTTTGACGGGGTAAAAGCATATACTGACTACCGTGAGTTGCTGCAAAATAAAGATATTGATGCCGTGCTGATAAGTACACCGGATCATACCCATGCCCTGGTTGGTGCGGCAGCGGCCCGTGCAGGAAAACATATTTATATGCAAAAACCTGCTTCGCTGACCATTTCTGAAGGAAGGATAATCAGCAATGTGGTGCAAAAAAGCGGTGTGAAGTTCCAGATCGGAAGCCAGCAGCGCAGCAGTGAGCAGTTTCGTTATGCAGCAGAACTGGTTCGCAATGGCCGCATCGGGGAATTGAAAACAGTGTATGTGGGTTTGCCTGGCGATCCTCCCGGCGGAAAAACTGATGTGATGCCGGTTCCCGATGGCTTTGATTATGATTTGTGGTTGGCCTCCACTCCGGAAGTTTATTATACGGAAGACAGGGTGCATCCTCAAAGAGGGTATGGCAGACCCGGCTGGTTACGCTGCGAACAATTTGGCGCCGGCATGATCACCGGCTGGGGTGCCCATCATATTGACTCAGCACATTGGGGAATGGGTATGGAAAACAGTGGACCGGTTGAGATATGGAATGAGAAATCGGAATTCGCCACAGGTGGTTTGTGGGATGTGCATGGTGTTTTTAAAACCGGCGCAAAATATGCCAATGGTGTAGTGATGATAGTTAGCAATGAATTTCAGAACGGGATAAAATTTGAAGGAACCAAAGGCTGGATATTCGTTTCCCGGGGCGATTACCAGGTTACTTCCAGCGATCCGGGTGCAGGAAGTACACAGGCTAAGAAAATAGACGCCAGTGATCCCAAACTGCTTACATCCGAAATTGGCGCCAATGAATTTCGCTTCGCGGTGAGTAAAGATCATCATGGCAACTGGCTCGAAGCGATCCGGGATAATAAAGCCACCATTGCCCCGGTGGAAGAAGCCCATCGCTCCTGCTCAGCCTGCCTGCTGCACCATATTGCTATGAAGCTAAACAGGAAACTGTACTGGGACCCGAAAAAAGAACAATTTAAAAACGATGCTGAAGCCAATAAAATGCTGACAAGAACGCAGCGTTCAAAATATGCAGTAAATGCATAAATAAATTATAATGGTAAAAAAAATAGTATCTCTTCTTTGCTTTTTGTTTCCGGTCTTAGTGTTTTCGCAAACAGATTCTGTCTTATCTGGCACTTACAACTGGAATAACAATTCATTCAAAAACCAGGGAGTTTCATCTGTTATAATTTTGGAAGGCATGGTGCATGATTTTGAGTGGATGCAGGTAACGGCAAACAACCTGGCCCCTTCCGCTTCCGGGATAAATCATGCTGTTCCTGCAAATGAGGAACACTTACTGATAGTTAAGTCAGGTAATCTTCATTTGAAAATTGCAGACTCAAACTTTGTTCTTACTCCAGGAAGTGTGGCCGTATTGATGCCGGGAGAAAAAATTTTGCTCAGCAGTACAAACCGATGCAGTTATTACAGGTTTAAATATCGCAGTAAAAGAGCCATAGATTTGGAAAGAGGGGGAAAAAATGGCGGCTCTTTTGCCAGAATATGGGAATCTGTTCCTTTTGTTACCAATAATATTGGTGGGGGAAGGAAGAATTTTTTCGACAAGCCAACGGCTATGCAAAGGAGATTTGAAATGCATGTAACCACTTTAAAGGAAGGGATAAAAAGCCACGAACCGCATACTCACCGTGCAGAAGAAATTGTTTTAATCATCGAAGGTGAAACGGAAATGGAATTAGCTAATAAAATTGTCAGAACAGACCCTGGAGGATTTTATTATTTAGGCAGTAATGTGTCTCATGCTATAAAAAATATCGGAACAAAACCAAGCGTCTATTTTGCTTTTCAATTTGAATAATGAACATGAAGAAAATAAAACCTGCCTTCTTAGGATTACTCGCAATTACTATGTCTTGTAATACCAGTCAAACGACCAATGAGGAAAAAACCCGTCTTGTTACTTTAGACCCCGGGCATTTTCATGCTGCACTCGTACAAAAAACAATGTATGACGAGTTGGATACGGTTGTGCATGTGTATGCACCAGGCGGCAGCGACCTGCAACTTCACCTGGACAGGATCAACTCTTATAACAGCAGGACGGAATCACCCACCCGCTGGGATGAAAAAGTATATACCGGCGCTGATTTCTTTGAAAAAATGGTGGCGGATAAAAAAGGGAATGTGGTGGTGCTGTCGGGCAATAACCGGAAAAAGACCGAGTATATCCTGCAATCGCTCCAAAACGGCTTTCATGTTTTTGCCGACAAACCCATGGTGATAGACAGCAAAGGTTTTGATAACCTCAAAGAAGCTTTTGACATAGCTGCCAAAAAAAACCTGCTGCTTTATGATATCATGACCGAACGCTACGAGATCAGCACCCTGCTGCAGCGGGAATTATCCATGATGCCGGAAATATTCGGCACCCTGGAAAAAGGAACACCGGAAAACCCCGCCATCACCAAAGAAAGTGTACATCATTTTTATAAATATGTTTCCGGGTCGGTGCTTACAAGACCCGCATGGTTCATGGATGTTTCGCAACAGGGCGAAGGTATTGTGGATGTAATGACCCACCTGGTTGATCTGGTGCAATGGGAATGTTTCCCGGAACAGATCATTGATTACACAAAAGATATTGCCATACTCCAGGCCAAAAGATGGGCAACCCCTATGAACCTTGCAGAATTTTCAGCAATAACCAAACAGGAAAGTTTTCCGGCTTACCTGGAAAAAGATATTAAAGACAGCACCCTGCAGGTCTTTTGCAACGGGGAGATCAATTATACACTGAAAGGCATCCATGCCAAAACATCAGTGATATGGAACTACAAAGCTCCTGACGGAACCGGCGACACACATTATTCAGTGATGCGAGGCACGAAAGCCAACCTGGTGATCCGACAGGGCAAGGAAGAAAATTACAAACCCGCCTTATATATTGAACCGGTGAATAATAACGCCTCCTACGCTGCTGTTTTGGCTGAAGAATTTAAAAAAATAAGTACAAAATACCCCGGCGTTGAAATATACAAGACTGCAAATGGATGGAGGCTTAAATTGCCGGAAAGATTGGTGGAAGGACATGAAGCGCATTTTGCCAGGGTCACTGAAAAGTTCCTTGGATTCCTGAAAGGAAATGATATACCTGCCTGGGAAGTGCCCAACATGCTGGCTAAGTATTATACAACAACAAAAGCCCTGGAAATTTCATTAAAAAACAAACCTTGAGACATTCATTTCAGATAGGAACCGTTGGGAAAAAAGGATTGAACAACAGGCTTTTCCCGAAAAATGACTTTCACTGTACCGGAAAAAATGTCCTCCTATCTTTAGTCCATGAAAAAATATACGGCTTTTCTATTCGACCTGAACGGCACCATGATCAATGACATGCACTACCATATCACCGCCTGGCACCGGCTGCTGAACGGCATTGGGGCAACCATCAGCCTGGAAGAAGCAAAACTCCAGTGCTATGGCAAAAACCATGAGTTGCTGGAACGGGTGTTCCCGGGCAGGTTTTCGGAGGAAGAGAAACAGTTGATCAGCGTGGAAAAAGAAAAAGCCTACCAGCAGGGTTTCAGGCCCCACCTGAAATTGCTCGATGGTTTGGATGAGTTTCTTGACAAAGCACAGCGGGATCATATTAAAATGGCCATCGGCTCTGCCGCCATTACGATGAATATTGATTTTGTTCTAGATGGGCTGAAGGTGAGGGATTATTTCAGCGCCATTGTCAGCGCAGATGATGTTAGCCGCAGCAAACCTGACCCTGAAACTTTTTTGAAATGCGCCCAACAACTGGATGTGTTGCCTGGAAATTGCCTGGTGTTTGAAGACTCACCCAAAGGAACCGAATCAGCCAAACATGCAGGGATGGATTGTGTGGTCATCACCAGCATGCATGAACCCGAAGAATTTGACTCGTCAAATATTATTCTTTTTGCAAAAGATTTTACAGGCAACCTGTATGAATCCATAAACAACCGTACCGCATAAAAAATGAAAGACAAATATGTCATAGGTGTGGACTTTGGCACCGACTCAGTCCGGTCGGTTATCATCAATGCGATGAACGGCGCCGAACTATGTTCCTCTGTTGCTTACTATCCGCGGTGGAAAGCCGGTCTTTTTTGCAATGCATCACAAAGCCAGTTCCGGCAACACCCATTGGATTACCTCGAATGCCTGGAGCAATCCATCAAAGCCTGCGTGCAGCAGGCAGGCAAAGAAGTTGCGGATAATATAGTTGGTCTTTCTGTTGATACTACCGGCTCCACTCCCATTGCTGTGGATGCCGCAGGAACACCATTATGTATGTTGCCCGGGCTGGAAGAAAATGTGAACAGCATGTTTGTGTTGTGGAAAGACCATACCTCCGTAGCAGAAGCGGAAGCGATCAATAACCACGCAAAAAATTTTGAACCCAATTACCTGCAGTTTGTCGGCGGCATCTATAGCAGCGAATGGTTTTGGGCCAAGCTGCTGCATATCCTGAAAGAAGATGAACAGGCAAGAAAGCATATCCACAGTTTTGTTGAGCACTGCGACTGGATACCTTTTGTTCTGACAGGAGGAAATGATGCAGCGCAAATAAAAAGAGGTGTATGCAGCGCAGGTCATAAAGCGCTGTGGGCAGAAGAGTTTGCCGGTCTTCCCCCCAATGAATTTTTTGCATCGCTTCATCCCCTGCTGGATAGTTTTACAAAAAGATTATTTACAAATACCTATACTTCCGATCAGGCAGCGGGAAAACTTTCCGCCGCATGGGCAAAAAAATTGGGTCTTTCCGAAAACGTTGTGATCGGCATCGGCGCTTTTGATTGCCACATGGGCGCAGTGGGCGGGCAGATTGAACCGTATTATCTCAGCCGCATTGTCGGCACTTCCACCTGCGACATCATGGTGGCGCCATTGGAAGATATGAAAGGCAAACTGGTCCGTGGCATTTGCGGGCAGGTGAACGGCTCCGTTATCCCGGGAATGCTGGGTATGGAAGCCGGGCAAAGTGCTTTTGGCGATGCATATGCCTGGTTTAAAAATATTGTAAGCTGGCCGCTAAATCATTTAGTTGCTGACGAAAAAGAAAAAGAACAAGCCACCAAAAAGATCATTGCAGCATTATCCGATGCTGCTTCTCAACTACCGTTGCAGGAGAATGATGTATTGGCCAGCGACTGGCTCAATGGCCGCCGCACACCCGATGCCAACCAATTGTTGAAGGGAGCTTTTATGAATCTTGACCTTGGCACAGAAGCCCCGCAAATGTTCAAAGCCTTGGTGGAAGCCACCTGTTTTGGCAGCCGTGCTATTGTTGATCGTTTTGCAGAAGAAGAAATTCCTGTGCATGGCATCATTGCTCTTGGAGGGGTGGCCCGGAAATCTCCCTACATCATGCAGGTGATGGCAGATGTGCTGGAACAACCGATCAAAGTGCACAGCAGTGAACAGACCTGTGCAGCCGGCGCTGCGATGTTTGCTGCCACAGCTGCGGGTTTATATCCGAAAGTGGAAGATGCCATGAAAGCGATGGGTGCCGGCTTTGAAAAAACGTACGAGCCTGATACAAACCGAAAATCCTATTACCGCAACCGCTACAGGAAATACAAACAACTAGGCGATTTTATCAGCGGGCAGGTGAAAACATTAAATGAAAGAACAGTCACAGCATAAAAGATGAACTACGAACACATACAACAGGAAGCATTTGATGCCAACATGCAGTTGCCCGAACTGGGATTAGTGCTTTTCACTTTTGGCAATGTCAGCGCAGCCGACCGTTCACTGGGAGTGTTTGCTATCAAACCCAGCGGGGTTCCTTATAATGAGCTGTCGCCGGAAAAAATGGTGATCGTGGATTTTGAAGGAAAAACAGTGGCAGGCAAACTGCGTCCCTCTTCCGACACATTCACACATGCCGTGCTGTATAAGCATTGGGAAAACATCGGTGGTATTGCACATACACACAGCAAATATGCCACAGCCTGGGCACAGGCACTGCGGGATATTACAGTGTACGGCACCACTCATGCAGATTACAGCGCTGCGACCATTCCATGTGCACCGCCGATGAGTGATGAGATGATCAAAGGCAATTATGAATACGAAACAGGTTTCCAGGTGCTGAATTGTTTTAAAGAAAGGAAGCTTGACTATAATGAAACGGAAATGATACTGGTGGGCAGCCATGCTCCGTTTACCTGGGGTAAGAACGCCGCCAAAGCCGTACACAACAGCGCTGTGCTGGAATACATTGCAGAAATGGCTTTTATCACGGAACAGGTGAACCCATCCGCCACCGGTTTAAAAGAAGCACTTATTAAAAAGCATTTTGAAAGAAAACACGGCCCGGACAGTTATTACGGTCAATAAATAACAGGTAACAAATCTTAAATACGCTACTGCTATATGAAAAATTTAATTCTACTGCTGATGTCAGTTTCTCTTATCGCCTCCTGCAACAATGAAAAGAAACCCGGAGAAAATACAAATGCTTTTTCCGTTTCGGAAAAGCCATTTGGTGAATACGAAGGCAAGCCCGTTACTGAATATACCTTGCGCAACGGCAATGGCATGGAAGTTTCCATTATCAATTATGGCGGCGCCATCACGAGATTGGTGACCCCGGACCGTGAAGGAAATATGGGAGACGTGGTGACTGGCTTTGCATCATTGGAAGGTTTTTTGCAAAAAGGCAATCCCTATTTCGGCGCTTTGATCGGACGTTACGGCAACCGCATTGCCAATGCTAAGTTTACCCTCGAAGGAAAAGAGTATAGCCTGGCCGGTAATGACAACGGCAACTCCCTGCATGGCGGCAACAAAGGGTATGATAAAGTTTTCTGGAATATCGAAAAGCAAGCCGGCGACAGCAGTTTAAAACTGACCTATCAAAGCAAAGACGGAGAAGAAGGTTATCCCGGCAATCTTGACATCAGCATCCTGTACACCTTGACAGCAGACAATGCGCTAAAAATCGAGTACAGCGCTGTTACGGATAAAGCCACACCGGTCAATCTCACCAGCCATGCTTATTTCAATTTATCAGCCGGAAAAGATTCAACTATTCTCGGCCATGAACTGATGCTGAATGCAAATGCTTTCACCCCCGTGAATGACAAACTGATCCCCACCGGTGAAATAAAAGAGGTGAAAGGCACCCCGATGGATTTCACTGCCAGCAAAAGCATCGGGAAAGAGATTGGCACTGTGGCTGGCGGATATGACCACAACTGGGTGTTGAATAAACAAGCCGGTGAGTATGCACTCGCTGCTGTGTTGTATGAGGCGGGCAGCGGCAGGCAGATGGAAGTGTGGACCACCGAACCGGGCATACAGTTTTACAGCGGCAATTTTTTAGATGGCACACTGACCAATACAAAAGCAGGAACAAAATATATTAAACATGGGGCCTTGTGTCTCGAAACACAGCACTATCCTGATAGTCCGAACCAGGCAGCTTTTCCATCCACTATCCTGAAACCGGGAGAAACTTATCAGCAGACTTGTGTATATAAATTTTCAACTAAATAAAAAATGAGCAGTAAGATAAAAAATATGGAATGTTGGTTTGTTACGGGCAGTCAGCATCTCTATGGTGAAGAGACCCTGAAAGAAGTGGCCCGTAATTCCGGCATCATTGCACGGTCGCTGAACAACCAGGAAGCTATCCCTGTGAAAGTGGTTTTTAAACCTGTACTGAAATCAACTGAAGAAGTTTATAACCTGTGCATGGAAGCCAACGCTTCCAAAAACTGTATTGGCCTCATTGCCTGGATGCACACCTTCTCTCCTGCCAAAATGTGGATCAACGGGCTGAAGATTTTATTCAAACCTGTATTGCACCTGCATACGCAATTCAACCGGGATATTCCCTGGAATGATATTGATATGGACTTTATGAACCTTAACCAGAGTGCACATGGCGACAGGGAGTTTGGTTTCATAATGTCGCGGATGCGGCTGAACAGAACAGTGGTCACAGGTCATTGGGAAAATAAAAACACCGTGCAACAGATGGCTGACTGGTCAAGGGCAGCCATCGGCTGGAACGACTGGCAGGGAGCAAAATTTGTCCGCTTCGGAGATAACATGCGTTATGTAGCCGTTACAGAAGGCGATAAAGTGGAAGCCGAAATAAAATTTGGATACAGCGTCAACACACATGGCATCGGCGACCTCGCCGGCTATATAAATAATGTAAAAGAAACCGCCATCAGCAAACTCTGTGATGATTATGCACAGCAATATACATTGGCTCCTGCCCTGAAGAAAGGAAATCCGCAACACCAATCTTTAAGAGAAGCAGCAAAAATTGAAATTGGTCTTCGCAAATTCTTAACCGATGGCGGGTACAAAGGATTCACCGATACGTTTGAAGATCTGCACGGTCTTGTACAACTTCCTGGTATTGCCGCACAGCGACTGATGGCAGATGGTTTTGGTTTTTCTGCCGAAGGCGATTGGAAAACGGCTGCTTTGGTGAGAGCTATGAAGACAATGGCAACAGGACTTCCCGGTGGCAACTCTTTCATGGAAGATTATACATATCATTTTGAGCCCGGCAAAGAAATGGTGCTGGGCAGCCATATGCTTGAAATATGCAGCAGCATTGCCGATGGAAAAGCTTCCTGCGAAATTCATCCGCTGGGAATCGGCGGCAAAGCCGACCCCGTGCGACTGGTCTTTAATGCAAAAGCCGGGAAAGCGTTGAATGCTTCTGTTATTGATATGGGTAATCGTTTCCGGATGCTGATCAATGAAGTGGAAGCTATCAAGCCGGCACACAAACTTCCGAAACTGCCCGTGGCAAGAGTGTTGTGGAAACCATTGCCCGATATGCAAACCGGTTGCACGGCATGGATACTGGCTGGCGGCGCCCATCACACCTGCTACAGCCAGAATCTTAGCAGCGGCATCTTGCAGGCATTTGCAGAAATGGCAGGTATAGAATGTATAACGATTAATAAAGAAACAACCATACATCAATTAAAGAATGAACTGCGATGGAATGAAATGCTGTACAGGTAGCGATGATCAATGAGCTTAATCGATTGCGGTTTCATTAACCCCAGGTACCGGAAATGAAAAAATGTCTATTTCTATTCGCAGCAGTATGTTACATACTGCCTGTTGTTGGACAGGTGAAACTGCCCGCTATTGTGCGGGACAGTATGATACTGCAAAGAGACAACAAGGTCAATATCTGGGGCTGGGCTTCGCCCAAAGAAAAGATCAGTGTCCGGTTCATCAACAAAACCTACAAAGCCACAGCCGGCAATGACGGGAAATGGTCCATACAACTGCCACCGCTTAAAGCCGGTGGTCCCTACACAATGGACATTGCAGGAAAAAATAAAATAACTCTTAAAGAAATTCTTATCGGTGATGTGTGGTTTTGCAGCGGCCAGAGTAATATGGTGCATCAACTGAATATTCATGATGTCACTTATGCAAAAGATATTGCTGAAGCCAATTACCCGCAGATAAGACAGTTCTGGGTGCCTACCCTGACAAACCTCCAGGGGCCGCAGGAAGATTTGCCTTCCGGTCGCTGGAATGCCGCCGTGGGAGAAAATAAAAGACCGTTCTCTGCCGTTGCTTATTTTTTTGCAAAGAAACTTTATGACAAATACAATGTGCCCATTGGTATCATCAATGCCAGTGTGGGCGGCACACCCATAGAAGCATGGACCAGTGAAGAAGGGCTGAAAGATTTTGAAGCATTGCAGGCCGCTATTCAGAAAAACAAAGACACCGCTTATGTAAATGCAGCTAACCGTGCTGCAGCTTCCGCTCCCCGACCACAACAACCGGCTGATATGGGAATGACCAGTTCTATAAAATGGTTTGATCCTTTATATATAGCCAAAAACTGGAGACCCATTCATATCCCCGGCTATTGGGAAGACCAGGGTGTAAAAGATCTGAACGGTATCGTTTGGTACAGAAAGGAAATTGATATTCCTGCTTCGATGGCAGGCAAGCCTGCCAAACTATGGCTGGGCCGCATCGTGGATGCAGATGAACTTTACATAAATGGCAAGAGAGTGGCTAACACCACTTATCAATACCCGCAAAGAAGATACAGCATCCCTGCAGATGTTTTAAAGCCGGGAAAAAATCTTTTTGTCATCAGGGTTACTAATACAGCAGGCAAAGGAGGTTTTGTTCCGGACAAACCTTACTGCTTGTTTGCCGGCAATGATACCGTGCAGTTGTCCGGAAACTGGCACTATAAAGTGGGAGCTGTTTTTACCCCTTCACGTCCCGGTGCTCTTGGTATTAATGCACAAAACCAGCCTGCAGCCTTATACAATGCTATGGTGGCGCCGGTGATAAACTACTCTATCAAAGGATTTTTATGGTACCAGGGTGAATCCAATGCGGGCAGGCCCGATGAATATGCATTATTACAACCAGCACAAATTCTCGACTGGCGCAACAAATGGAAGCAAGGTGAATTGCCTTTCTTCTATGTGCAGCTTCCCGGTTTCATGGATTATAATTACCTGCCGTCTGAAAGCAACTGGGCCAAACTGAGGGAATCACAAATGAAATCACTTACTGTTCCTAATACAGCCATGGTAGTCGCTATTGACCTGGGCGAATGGAACGATATCCATCCTGATAATAAAAAAGATGTGGGAGAACGGTTGGCACTGGCTGCATTGAAAATGACGTATGGAGAAAACATCGTTCACTCAGGCCCACTGTTACAATCGGCCAGTGTGGAAGGAAATAAAATTATCCTGTCATTCTCACATACCGGCAGTGGCCTGGTCACCAATGACGGCGAAGAACCTGCTGAATTTGCTATTGCCGGCGCTGATAAAAAATTTATTTGGGCCAAAGCAAAGATCGAAGGCAATAAAGTCGTCATATGGCATGAGTCCATCTCAAGCCCGGTATATGTACGCTATGCATGGGCAGACAACCCCGTGAATCCGAATTTATATAATAAGGAGGGACTGCCCGCCTCACCATTCAGAACTGATAAATAACCAAAACATGAAAAGAAAAATTCCCGCACTATCGTTCATTCTTGTTTTTTTTCTATCAAACCTTTCGGCGCAGAACAGGATCATCATTGATGCAGCCAGCGCCAAAGACACAATCAACAAAAACATATACGGCCATTTTGCCGAGCACCTGGGGCGTTGCATTTATGACGGCTTTTATGTGGGTGATAAAAACAAAACGATCCCTCACAAAAACGGGTTGCGTCTGGATATAATAGAAGCCATGAAAAAACTAAAGACCCCGGTGCTGCGCTGGCCGGGTGGTTGCTTTGCAGATATCTATCACTGGAAAGATGCTATTGGCCCGAAGGAAAAACGCAAACACATCGAAAATGTATCATGGGGAAATGTAAGAGAAGATAACAGTTTTGGTACGCATGAATTTTTGGAACTCTGTGAACTGATCGGCACCGAGCCCTATCTCGCTGTCAATATGGGTAGCGGCACAGTGCAGGAAGCCATGGAATGGGTGTATTATGTGAACCATGCCAATGGCAGCAGCCATTTAACTGACCTGCGAATGCAGAATGGCCGGTCAAAACCATGGAATGTAAAATACTGGGGCGTTGGAAATGAATCATGGGATTGCGGAGGAAGCATGACAGCGGAATACTATGTGAACGAGTATAAAAAATATGCAACCCTGATGACCAACTATAGCAACTCGGAAGGTTTGTTCCGCATTGCCGTTGGCCCGGGCAGTGAAAATTATAACTGGACTGAAACCGTGATGAAAGAAGTACCGCTGCGCAGGATTGAAGGTTTGTCCATACATCATTATTCAGTGATCAATTGGGCAAAAAAAGGTTCTGCAACGGATTTTCCCGAAGAAGAATATTTCAGAACCATGGAGCAGGCCTGGAAAATGGAACCGTTCGTGAAAAAAAACAGCGAGGTCATGGATAAATATGACCCCCGCAAAAGAGTGGCGCTGATCGTGGACGAATGGGGAGGCTGGTATGATGTCGAACCTGGCACTAACAGCGCATTCCTGCATCAGCAAAACACCATGCGTGATGCCATGATCGCCGGTATGACATTGAACATATTCAATAATCATTGTGACAGGGTGCGGATGGCCAACCTGGCACAAACCATCAATGTGCTGCAGGCGGTCATTCTGACCAAAGAAGAAAAAATGATCCTCACTCCCACTTATCATGTGATGGAGATGTATAATGTGCACCATGATGCCTTAATGCTTCCTCTGCAGGTAGCGAGCAACAAGTACACGTTGGGTGATAAATCACTGAAGACCATTTCGGCTTCTGCCTCAAAAGATAAGAACGGTGTAGTGCATGTTTCATTGGTGAATATTGATGCCAACAAAGAACAGTCCATCAGCGTTGACATAGGAAACATTAAAGCAAGTTCTGTCACCGGCCGCATTTTACAATCCGGGAAAATACAGGATCACAACACATTTGATAACCCTGAAAAAATAAAACCCGCTGCTTTCAGTAAAGCAACGCTGAACGGAAGCAGCTTACAGGTTACCCTGCCGCCATTTTCAGTGGTAGTGCTGGCATTGAAATAAAAACCGGAAGCAGGATTCAGTTTTTGCAGAGAAAAAATATAAACGCAAACCAGTTATCGCAAAACCAGAAATATGAACCTAAGAAAATCACTACCGATATTTTTATTGACAATCGTTACTTACGCCAGCTCGATGGCTCAAATGCCTGACACAACAGGCACTATCCGGCCATGGTCAAATACACCGGGATATGATTTTCCCCGTATTGATAAAGATATGCGGGCCATTTTTCGCATCAAGGCTCCATTTGCACAAAAAGTGCAGGTGGATCTTGGTGGTCTCACCGACCTGGTGATGGGAACCGACAGTTTCTGGACAGGAACCACCAAACCGCTGATGCCCGGTTTTCATTATTATTTCTTAGTGATTGATGGTGTAAGGGTTGCTGATCCTGCCAGTGAATCTTACTGGGGAACGGGCAAATGGTCGAGTGGCATTGAAGTACCAACACCCGGTGAAGATTTTTTCAGGCCCAAAGATGTTCCGCACGGGGAAGTAAGAGCTGTCTATTATTACTCCAACACCATGAAGGAGACAAGACGCTGTTTTGTTTACACGCCGCCGGGTTATGATACGGACACCAAAAAGAAATATCCTGTTCTGTATTTGCAGCATGGCATGGCCGAAGATGAAACCGGCTGGTCAAACCAGGGATATATGAATTTTATAATGGACAACCTGATTGCCGAAGGAAAAGCAAAACCAATGCTCGTCGTAATGGAAAGCGGCAATATTGAAGTAGCATTCCGACCCAAACCCGGTGAAGATGTGGCCAAAGCCCGTAGTGAATATGGCGCTTCTTTTACACCGATGCTGCTTAATGATGTTATCCCTATGGTTGAATCAAAATTCAGGGCACTCAGCAACCGGGAGAACAGGGCGATGGCCGGGTTATCATGGGGTGGCTTCCAGACTTTCAATATCACCTTAAACAATCTTGATAAATTTTCTCATATCGGCGGGTTCAGCGGCGCCGGAATGTTTAATGTGCAAACAGAATTGAAAACAGCTTACAACGGCGCTTTCAGCGATGCCGCTGCTATTAATAAAAAAGTAAAGGTTTTCTTTTTAGGTATTGGCTCTGCAGAAGGACAACGGATGAAAGGACTTAGTGATGCATTGACGGCAGCCGGTATCAACAATGTGTATTACGAATCACCTAATACGGCCCATGAGTGGCACACCTGGCGGAGATGTCTCTACCAGTTTGCGCCATTGCTGTTTAAATAGATAGGTTTCTTGCAGAATTGAATTCTGTAAGAAAAAGAACAAAACCGATCCTTTCAAATTCATATATACCCGGTTAGCCAGTATTGATACCAGCTAACCGGGCCGCAAACTCCAATTTCTGATATGCAAGCCATTGTGTCCGTGCACCTGTCTTTTTATGGTTGCTTCATTTGTAAACAAAGATTGCTATGCATTCAGGAAAAATCAGATCGCTGTTGTTTGTTCTACTGCTGTTCTGTTTTACAGATAACGGTATGGCCCAGTTCCCCGGGGCGCCTGCTATCGTCTCACCACAGGTGCACACAGATAAAAAAGTCACCTTCCGTTTCAGAGCTCCTGCTGCCAAAGAAGTGAAACTGGCCGGCGGACAGTTTGGCGCCAACCAGGTGCCGATGGTAAAAGACACTGCAGGTGTCTGGTCTGTCACCGTTGGCCCCGTGAAACCGGATATGTATCCTTACAATTTTGTGGTGGATGGAATACAGGTGGCTGATCCGCGGAATTCAATCATTTTTCCGAATGAAGGGTTTCAGAGCAGTATTCTCGAAGTGCCGGGAGATGAGCCTTTAGTGCACAGCATACAAAATGTTCCGCACGGCACCGTTGCTTATCGCTTTTATAATTCCCCCGAACTCGGCGCCAGGCCGGTGCTTGTTTACACCCCACCGGGTTATGAAACCGATACTAAAAAGAAATACCCTGTGCTATACTTATTGCACGGCACCACGGATACGGAAGAAACATGGACAAAAGTGGGAAGGGCCAACATCATTCTCGATAACCTGATTGCACAGGGAAAAGCAAAGCCTATGATTATTGTGATGCCTTATGGCCGGGCTTTCCCAACCATCAGCAAAGCATCAGGCAGCCTCAGGAACTGGGACAACCTGCAGGAGATCAAGAAAGATTTTTTAAATAACCTGTTTCCATTCGTAGAAAAAAATTACCGCACTGTAGCAAATAAAGATAACAGGGCCATTGCCGGTTTCTCCGGCGGTGGCGGCACCAGCCTCTATATCGGTTTAAACAATCCTGACCTGTTCAGTTGGGTATGCGGCTTTGCACCTGGTATGCTCAAACAGGAATTTGAACGCAACAATGCGGTGCCGTTTGAAAACCCGGCACTCACCAACCAGCGGCTCAAACTTTTCTGGATCGGGGTGGGCCGGGATGATGGACTATTCGGAGTGAATGCAGACTACATGAGTGTGCTGGATGCGAAAAACATTAAATACGAAAAATTCATTTCAGATGGCGGACACACCTGGATGAATTGCAAACTATACCTGTCCATCATTGCACAAAAACTTTTTAAATGAAAAATCAGCGTATGCAGCTTACACAAATCTTTCGCTGTTTGTTTGCAGGGATATTGACATTCTCAACATTGGTTGCGTCTGCCCAGCCGCCAAGAGGCCCATTGGTTATTTCGCCGCAGGTGTTGCCGGATAAAAAAGTAACCTTCCGCTACCTCGCTCCTGCTGCCAAAGAAGTGAAACTGGGCGGTGGCCAGTTTGGTGCCAACCAGGTGCCGATGGTAAAAGATTCTATCGGAGTGTGGAGTGTTACGGTGGGGCCCATCCGCCCGGATATTTATCCTTATAGTTTTAATGTGGATGGGGTGACGGTGATGGATCCCGCCAATCCTGAATTCTTTCCCAACGAACGCTTCAAAGGAAGCCTGGTAGATGTCACCGGGTTTACTCCTTTGATACATGCCATGCGGGATGTGCCGCATGGAACCGTCAGCTATGAATATTATCCATCCGTTGAAGGCAGCACCGGCAGCCTTGTTGTATATACGCCTCCGGGGTATGATAAAAATGCAGCAGGCAAATACCCGGTCTTTTATCTCATCAGCGGCACTACGGATACAGAAGAAACATTTTTTAAAGTGGGCCGCACCAACCTTATTCTTGACAACCTGATCGCCGAAGGCAAAGCAAAACCCATGATCGTTGTGATGCCTTATGGCAATCCTGCTGCAAAAATTGCAGAACAAAAAGGTGGCAGCAAACCCGGCGACCCTATGGGCCGGGAAAGTGCTGAAGCGGTGAACAGGTCCAACCTGTTTGAAAAAGACCTCATCAGTCATATCATCCCCTATGTAGAAAAAAATTACAGAACCCTGCCCGGGAAAAATAACCGGGCCATTGGTGGTTTCTCCCGTGGGGGTGGACAGACATTGAGAGCAGCCTTTGGCAACATGGATAAATTTTCATGGATATGCTGCTATGCTGCTTACCTGTCCACACCGGAAATGGAAAACAGTTTTAAACATGTTATAGAAAACCCTGACCGCACCAATAAAGAACTAAAGATGCTCTGGGTAAGTGTGGGCAATGAAGATTTTTTATATAACCAGACTGCTGAATTTTTAAACTACCTGACCTCAAAAAAAGTAAACTATAAAAGCCTGGTGACGGGTGGTGGTCACACATGGATGAACGTAAAAGTTTTTTTTGCCGAAACCGCCCAATTGCTTTTTAAATAAAATGATGAAACTATGCAGTCTATAAAATATTATACAAACTGGAAGAGTGCCGCTGCCGGGATATGCCTGTTGGCCGGCATATCCTTTATCTCGTTGCCGGGTTGCAGTTCTCCAAAAAAACTTGCAGGAAAGCAGGAACGTATCCCCCTGCTGATCATTGACGGCTTCAGTAACCACGACTGGAAACAAACCACTGCCGTGACAAAATGGATACTGGAGAAAAGCAATCTTTTCGCTGTAGATGTCAGTACCGTTCCCACCGATAGCATTCAAAAAGAATCCTGGCAGCCGGATTTTTCAAAATACAGTGTCATTATCCAGAACAGCAACAATTACGGGCAATGGCATTTAAAATGGCCAAGACCGGCTGAAATAAAACTGGAAGAATATGTGAAAAATGGCGGTGGTCTTTATATACTGCATTCCGCCAACAATGCTTTTCCTCATTGGGAAGAATATGAAAAAATGATCGGCCTCGGCTGGCGGCCCAAAACCTTTGGCTATGCGCTGGAGATTGGTCCCGATAAAAATATCATCCGCATTCCTCCCGGGGAAGGCAACAATACGGCGCATGGCGCCAGGTTCAATGCGGTTGTTCAGATACTCAACCGCCATCCCGTCAATGAAGGTTATCCTGCTGCCTGGCAAACGGCCAATACGGAGCTGTATAATTTTCCGAGAGGGCTAGCCGAAAATCTTACGGTCCTCTCCTATGCCTACGACAGCACCGGCACAAAACGCCAGTGGCCTTTTGAGTGGTTGGTCAGTTATGGCAAAGGATGGGTGTATAATTCCAGCTTAGGGCACCTGTGGAAAGGAGATATTTATCCACCCGGATACCGCTGCATCGGGTTTCAGACAACTATGATACGGGTGGCAGAATGGCTGGCGACCCGCAAAGTAACTTACCCGGTTCCTCCAGATTTCCCAACAAAAAATGCAACTAGCCTGAAAAGTGAAGAAGAGTTTTTATCCGGGATAAAGAACGAATCATCAAAGCAAGTATCAACACAATAAATATTTTTTTCGCTATGAAAGAAAGGATATACATAATAATGCTTTTGTTGCTCACAGGCCTGCTGGCCGAAGCACAAAGAGCACCGCTGATCAGTTCACCGGAAGTGCATGCCGATAATACCATTACGTTCCGGTATTATTCCCGCTCAGCACAGTCTGTTGCTGTAAGCGGTGAAATGCTGCCTGGTCGTTTTGCCTTAACAAAAGACACATCCGGTGTGTGGTCGGTTACCGTAGGCCCGGTTACACCCGATATTTATCCTTATAGTTTCTGGGTGGATAGTGTGCAGCTTGCCGATCCGAACAATACCTACATTTTTGCCAATGAACGTTTCAAACGCAGTATTGTGGATGTGCCGGGCAGCACCGCATTGATACATTCCCTGCAAAATGTTCCGCATGGAAAGATCAATTACCGTTATTACAAATCCGCCAGGCTGCAAACCACCCGCCAGATGCTGGTGTATACACCACCGGGTTTTGATGCCAGCGGGAAAACCAAATACCCGGTACTCTACCTCATCCATGGTGGTTCCGACACAGAAGAAACATGGACAAAAGTGGGCCGTGCCAATTTTATTGCCGACAATCTCATTGCACAGGGTAAAGCAAAACCAATGATCATTGTGATGCCCTATGGCAATGTGCGGCCAAAGCCCATGCCTGACTTCACTAAAGACGTGGTGAATGATATCATACCTTTTATTGAATCCAATTACCCGGTTATTGCAAACAGCAGCGGCCGGGCTGTCGCCGGTTTTTCTGTAGGCGGTGGTCAAACGTTGAATATCGGGCTGACCAACACAGACAAGTTTGCCTGGATATGTTCTTATGCACCATTTACAGCAACAGAAGAATTCAATAAGAATTTTTCCAACTGGAATCCAGATGCGGCTAAGATCAACAGCCAGTTAAAATTATTTACAATCAGTGTGGGCACTGAAGACTTTTTATATGAAAGTGTAAAGAAGAACATAGCCCTGTTTGAGGAAAAGAAGATCAAAGTAAAACCCTTTATTGTTCCGGGTGGACACACCTGGATGAATTGTAAACTGTTCCTGGCCACTACGCTGCAGGAAATTTTTAAATAGGAAAAAACAAACCTGGTAAGATGATGAAAAAAATGATCGCATTGGCCATACAATTTCTTTGCCTGACTGCGCTGACGGCCCAGCCCACCGATAAACAAATGCCAAAAGGGTTTGATTCCCTGCGCAGCGGCATTGCAAACGGCAAGATTGATACCATTGTGTATGCCTCAAAAACAGTTGGCAACGACCGTCGTGCCCTGATCTATACACCGCCTGGTTTTAGCAAAAAGAAAAAATATCCTGTCTTGTATTTGCTGCACGGCATCGGCGGTGATGAAAAGGAATGGTTAAATGGCGGGAAGCCGCAAGTGATACTGGATAACCTTTATGCGGATGGGAAAATAGAACCTATGATTGTAGTAATGCCCAATGGAAGGGCTATGAAAGATGACCGTGCCGGCGGCAATATTTTTGACAGTGCTAAAGTACAGGCATTCACTACGTTTGAAAAAGACTTACTCAATGACCTGATTCCATTCATTGAAAAAAAATTTCCTGTATTAAAAGATAGAGAAAACAGGGCCATAGCAGGTTTGTCCATGGGTGGCGGGCAGTCACTCAATTTTGGTTTGGGCAATTTGGACAAGTTTGCCTGGGTGGGTGGTTTTTCATCAGCGCCTAATACAAAACCTCCGAAGGAACTGGTGCCCGACCCGGCACTGGCCACTCAGCAACTGAAACTTTTATGGATCTCCTGTGGTGATAATGATGGTCTCATCACATTCAGCAAACGGACACATGATTATCTGCGTCAAAATGATGTGCCGCATATTTATTATGTAGAACCGGGTGTGCATGATTTTAAAGTTTGGAAAAACGGTTTGTATATGTTCTCGCAGTTTTTGTTTAAACCGGTTGATCGCTCCTCGTTTTTGAAATACACCGTGCTGGGAACAGCGGCAGCCAGCAATGTACGTTCAGCAAGATACCCGCAGGTGTTGCCCGACAGCCGGGTGATCTTTCGCATCAAGGCGCCGGATGCACAAAAAATGCAAATTGACCTGGGAAAGAAATATGATATGGCCAGGGATACCGGTGGCTATTGGGTGGTTACTACCGATTCTATCAGCGAAGGATTTCACTACTACTCCCTTATTATAGATGGTGTTTCCGTAGCTGACCCGGCCAGCGAAACTTTCTATGGCATGGGCCGCATGGCAAGTGGCATAGAAATTCCTTTTAAAGGCGATGGCTATTATTCGCTGAAAGATGTGCCGCATGGTGATGTCCGCATCAAAAAGTATTTCTCAGCAGTTACCCGTTCCTGGCGGCAATGTTATATCTACACCCCGCCGGGCTATGATGTGAACAGCAACGAAAAATATCCTGTGCTTTACCTGCTGCATGGCGGCGGCGAAGATGAACGAGGCTGGGCCACACAGGGAAAGACAGATATCATTCTTGATAACCTTATCGCAGAGAAAAAAGCCAAACCCATGATCATTGTGATGATGGATGGAAATTTTGGCAGTGGAGGCATTGCAGGTTTCGGAGAACAATCGCTGCGGATGTTTGAAAATGAATTAAAGCAGGCGCTGATTCCTTTTATCGAAAAAAATTACCGGGTGCTTACCGAAGGGAACAACCGTGCCCTGGCGGGATTGTCAATGGGCGGTTTGCAAACCTTATATGCCGGTGTGAAGAACACGGATATGTTTGCTTATCTCGGGGTGTTCAGCTCAGGCTGGTGGGCCAATCAGCCTGCTTTGTCAAACCCGCAGTATGAGTTCATGAAAAACAATGCCACACTCATTAATAAAAATCTAAAAAGTTTTTGGATATCAATGGGTGGCAAAGAAGATATAGCACACAACAACTGTAAGATCATGATGGAAAAATTTGACGAGTTGGGAATTAAATATAGTTACAGCGAATATCCCGGCGGGCATACCTGGCCGGTATGGCGCAACAATATTTTCAATTTTGCCCAGTTGCTGTTCAGGTAACCGGGATGGCTGTTTAATAACATTTCAATTGATAAACCATAAAACAACGATTGCTGTATGACCCTTAAAAAAGTATCATCTCAAATCAGCCTGGTCTTTGCCGCAGGGCTTTTGCTGTCTTTTGTTGCTGGCTGCAAATCCGGCACTTCGTCTAACGACCATACCACCTGGTCACACTATGGCGGTGGCCCTGATCAGTCAAAATATTTCGATGCAGCGGAGATCACCAAAGAAAATGTGCAGCAGTTGCAGGTGGCATGGATGTATAATACCGGTGACAGCCAGTCTTATTTTTTTAGTCCTATCGTGGTGGACACTGTAATGTATGTGCTCGCTAAGAATTCTTCACTGGTGGCAGTCAATATCCGCACCGGTAAAGAGATATGGATTCATAGCAGGCTGATGGGACTTTCCAGGAGGGGCATCAACTATTGGGAAAGCAGTGATAAAAAGGATAAGCGTCTCATTTTTACGCTTAATAATTCATTACAGGCCATTGATGCCGTCAGCGGAAAATCTATCCTCAGTTTTGGCGACAGTGGTTATGTGGATCTGCGCCACGGGCTCGACCGGGAGCCCACTTCCATCCGGAGAATGCAGGCAATGATGCCCGGTGTTATATATAAAGACCAGGTGATACTCGGCTCTGCTCCGGGAGAAAATTATTTTTCAGCACCGGGCCATGTGAGGGCCTTCAATGTGGTTACAGGTAAGCTGGAATGGACTTTCCATACTATCCCCCGCCCCGGTGAATTTGGCTATGACACCTGGCCGAAAGATGCTTATAAATATGTTGGCGGAGCAAATGTGTGGAGTGAAATGTCTGTTGATACGGAAAGGGGCATTGTTTTTCTTCCGCTGGGTTCACCTACTTATGATTTCTATGGTGCAGATCGAACCGGCGCCAATCTCTTTGGTAACTGCCTTGTTGCGGTAGATGCAAAAACCGGTAAACGTTTATGGCATTTTCAAACCGTGCATCATGATCTCTGGGATGTTGATATTGCCTCCGCGCCACAGTTGATGACGGTAAAACATAACGGTAAAAATGTTGATGCGGTAGCTATTGCTACCAAGAACGGTTTTGTATTTGTATTTAACAGGGAGACGGGTGAACCGCTTTTCCCTATTGAAGAAAAACCATTCCCGGCCAGTGAAATGCCCGGCGAGCAGGCATGGCCCACACAACCCATTTCATCGCTGCCCGATTTTACAAGACATGAAGTGACAAAGGAAACACTTAACCCATATTTCCCCGACAGCATAAAACAACAATGGCACAAGCGGCTCGACTCCGGACGTTCGGGATTATATATTCCGCATTCAGATAAATATGAAACCATAACAATGCCGGGTGCATTGGGCGGAGCAAACTATGGTAACACCGGCGCCGATCCCGGAAAAGGAATGTTGTATGTGATGACACAAGAATATGCCTCTATTTACAAACTTAATAAAGTGGTGCCTCCCAAGATCAATTTATCTGAAGATGAAATAAAAAGGGTGAAGGCATTTTATACAGCCAGTTGCCAAACCTGTCACGGTGTCAATATGGAAGGTGGTCTTGCACCATCCCTTGTGAATGCCGGCCAGCGTATTTTCTATGATGAATTTAAAAACGTTACACTGAATGGCCGCGGGCAAATGCCCGGTGTTCCTCATGCGGATGAACAAACACTGATGGCGTTGTATCGCTATCTCGGCGGAAACCCGGTCAGGTTCAATTTCCCCAGGATGGATACGTCAAGAAAAATAGAGGGTCCGGTAGTTGCATCCGGCGGCGCTAAAATAAAACCGGATGCTAAAAGAGCTGCACCAATGTCGGATTATCCCGAAGGGGTTGAGCATCCTGCCGACCGCTACACCACAGATTATGGACTGGACTGGATGGGCCTGTTATCACCCCCCTGGTCATCTCTCGTTGCATATGACCTTAACAACGGTACTATCAAATGGCGCAAACCGATTGGCGAAGATTCTCTTTACAGCAAAGGAGATAAAACTACGGGTGCGCCAAGCGGTGTGCTGAGAAAAGGAATGGTGGTAACATCAACAGGTATTGTATTCGCTACGGCAAAGGGTGGCAAGCTGTATGCAATGGATGCAGACAATGGCAATATTTTATGGGAAACAACATTGAGCCATGAAACCAACGGGCAACCCCTCATGTTTACCGTGGATGGTAAACAATATTTAGCCGTCAATGCTACCGGCAGCTTTGCAAAGGACAGCTATAATCATTCGGTTAAACCGGGTGCAGCACCAAGGGGCTATGTTGTGTATGCCCTGCCGGCTATAAAAAAATAAAATGGCCGGAAAAGTTTTATGAACAACTAAACATGTAAGCAGTATGAAAAAAATATTCACTTTGTTGATGGTATTGGCAGTCTTTGTTGCCGCCGCCCAGCCTTTGCAGCAACGGGTCATCTATAATGATCCGGCCAAATACAGGAAACTATCTTCCGTTCATGCGGGGGCCGGGGAAATGGAGTTTACCGAAATGATCGGACGGAATAAATTAGCAACTAACTTCCTTTACCTCCATTCAGGGAAGATTTATCCGAAAGGCGGCATCGGGCATCATTTCCATCACAGCATTGAAGAAATGTATGTTATTCTCAATGGCGAAGCACAGTTTACCATCAATGGCCGCACCTCAAAAATAAAAGCTCCCGCTGTTGTTCCCTGCAAGAAGGGTGATGCTCATGCTATTTATAATGCATCGAACGAACCCCTGCGCTGGCTGAATTTTGCTGTTAGCACACAAAAAGCAAGAGGAGATGCCTTTGATCTTGGCGACACCAGGGTGGGTGCATCACTTGATCCTGTTCCGGTATTTGTTTCCGCTAAGCTGGAACGACCGCAACCGGCTCCTGTAAATATGCCGCCTGGCAATAGAAATTCAATGAGCAGAAGACTATTCGGTCCTGAACTATTTTCTACCGACTGGAATCATGTTGATCATCTTGTTATCCCTGCCGATAGCGTTGTAACCCGCCAACTGGAGGGCATAGAAGAAGTATATTATATAATAAAAGGGAAAGGGACTGTTACCCTCAATAATGAAAAGGCTGATATAAAACCCGATGAAGCATTTTATGGCTCCCTTGGTGAAAAGCCTGTCATTGCCAATAATGGCAAGGAAAACCTGGAAGTACTTGTTATTGGTATCGCTGCATCCGGGCAAAAACAGCTTGCTATAAACAAACCGCTGCTTAAACCAAAGGCCATGGTATTGCAAATGGACTTTATTGTGGCCAAAGAAAATGCAGATGCCTTTGAAAAAATGTATTACTCCATTTATGTGCCGGCGATGACGGTGCAAACCGGTTATCTCGGTTCAAAATTACTCCGGCTATTCCCTGAAAACATTTCCAAAGAGATCCAGGCCGAGTCAACTACCTATAATTACCAGATCCAGATTTCTTTTGATAATGAAGAAAACCGGAGAAAATGGGTGGCCAGCAAGCAACATGATATTGCATGGCCTGCCGCCTCTGGCCTGGCAAAAGAATTTAAGTGGAGAGGCTATGATGTGATGGGCGATGACGAAAAGCAATAAAAAATAATTCAAATGTTTTTACAATCCCGGATCATGATAGCTGCTGTGTTTATGATTGTTGCTGCCGGCACCGGCCATGCGCAGGACATGCCGCCAACAACATCGCTGGTTTTCCCGGGCAGTGATGGCAAATTGGTCTATGTTGCCGACAGCCTCGGAAACAAAATACCTGATTTCTCCCTTGCAGGTTATAAAGCAGGTGGTGTTCCGATTCCGTATGTAGCCGTGAAAGCAACTGTCTGGCCCGTGCCGGGAGATAATTCGGATATCATACAAACTGCTATTAACCGTGTAGCTGCATTGCCGGCGGATGCTTCCGGTTTCAGGGGAGCTGTTTTGCTCAAGATGGGAATTTATCATCTTGAAAAACAGATTCACATCAGAGCTTCAGGTGTGGTGCTGCGTGGAGAAGGAAGAAGTGATATTGGCACTATACTGATTGGTAAATTGCCAAAAACAGATCCTGCGCAAAGTACCGGTCCCGGTCGTTTTGCAAGACCAGCAATGATCAATATCAGCGGCAGTTCCGGTTGGACAATACAGGAAGAAACAAAACAAACAGTAACGGATGCCTATGTGCCGGTTGCAGCTAAAAGTTTCACCGTTGCGTCTGCAAAAGGTTTTAAAGCAGGTGACAAGATATTGGTGCGGCGATATGGCAATGAAGAATGGATCAAAGAACTGGGGCAGGATACTTTATCGGTTGGAAGATACCGGTGGCGGCCTTTCACTATTTCTTATGACAGGGTGATCACTGAAATAAAAGGAAATACGATCACCATTGATGCTCCCATTTTTTGCGCCATTGAAACCCGTTGGGGAGGCGGAGATATTGTGAAATATACCGACACCGGTCGCATAGAACAGGTCGGTATTGAAAATCTCCGGGGGGTATCCGACTATGATCCATCCGTGAGAACGAAAGTTTTTGGCAATATGGACCGTGGATCATTTGACGGGCCTGATTCAAAATATGAAAGTGATGAATACTACTCGGATGAAAATCATTATTTCACTTTTATCAATTTCAGTAATGCAAAAAACGGATGGGTAAGAAATATCACTGCCCTGCATTTTGGCAGCAGCGTGGTGCAAACCGTGGCTTCTACAAAATGGATCACGGTGCAGGACTGCGAATCGTGGGAGCCTGTCTCCATGAAGGCCGGGGCAAGAAGGTTTACTTTCCAGGTAAACGGCCAGTTAAGTTTAGTACAGCGATGCTTCTCTCAAAAAGGCCGTCATTCATATGTGATGCAAACATCTTCCTCCAGCGGGAATGTGTTTTTTAATTGTGAAGCAACACAACCTTATTCTTCCAGTGAACCTCATGCCAACTGGGTGAACGGCGCTTTGTATGATAATGTAAAAGCCCCGCTGACGGCAAGGTTCTGGAAAGATATAACCATTGGCTGGGCAGGCGCCAATATTGTGTTCTGGAATTGCGAAGGTGATTTTATGATTCAAAAACCACCCACTGCACAGAATTATTCATTCGGGCATATCGGCGTTGCTTCGGTCATTTTCAACCGGCAGTTGCAGGATCTTACCAAGCCAAATGGATATGTGGAATGGATGGATAAGCATGTGGCGCCACGCAGTCTTTACCTGGCGCAGTTGAAAGAACGACTTGGAGAAACGGCCATAAAAAATATTTCGCTACAACCCGGTGATTAAGTTTCACCTGGTAACTAAAATTGTGAAAATGAAATTATATAAAGTTGTTTTCTTACTCCTTTTAAGCAGTATGTTGCTGCAAAGTCATGCCCTTGCCCAAACCATTTCAAAAGAGGAAATTATCTTCCTTACTTCAGCATGGAAAGGCGAACGTTTTGCAGACGGAAGACCAAAGATCCCTGATGAACTTTTGAAAAGAGCCAAATATATCATGATGGACGATGCATGGACGGTGCTGAAAAATGAAGGCTATTTCAACCAGTATGAAGGCGGCTGGAAAACAGTCAACGATAGTGTCATGACAGGGCGGGCCGTAACGGCTATGTATTTACCCAGCCGTCCTGATGTTGAAGTCAATATTAAAAGCCGCGGGGCCACGCAGGGAAGAAAAGGAAATACAAATGCATGGCCGATTGATATATTGGTGCAGGGTGATCTCTATGTTGCTGATGCATTCGGAAAGATCAGCGGTGGTGGTATCATGGGAGCCACTTTGGCCAATTCCATTTTCAGCAAATCGGGCAATGGTGTTGTGTTTGACGGAGCAGCAAGGGATCTGCAAGAGATCAGGAATATCAAAGGCTTTAATGCCTTTGTCCGCGACTTTCATCCTTCCTTCACTGAAGAGATGTTGCTGATGGGCCTCAACACTCCCATCCGCATCGGGCAGGCAATTGTGTTGCCGGGTGATTTGGTGATTGCTGGTCTGGAAGGTGTGCTTTTTGTTCCGGCGCACCTGGCAGAACAGGTGGTCAGCACGGCTGAATTTGTTATCCGCAAAGACCAGTTTGGATTTGAAATGGTGCGTAGCGGAAAATACAGCACCGGCGAAATTGACAGCCAATGGACGGATGCGATTAAAACGGAGTTTTTGAAATGGCTGGAAAAGCATCCCGAGCTTGGCAAAATGACCCGTGAAGAACTGGATAATATGATGAAAAAAAGGACATGGTAGTCAGCCGTAGCCGGGTGAAAAATGAAAGAACTATTTTTTAATTCTCGTATTCAAATAACAACTCAACATTCACTTAAAATTTAGCAACATGAAACAGTTATTTACGGTAGCACTCCTGCTCGGATGCATGGTGGTTTTTGGTCAGAATCCTATTGACGGAAACTGGAAAGGCACAAGGGAAACGCCCAATGGCACTTTTGAGATCAATTACACATTTAAAGTGGAAGGAAACGTACTAAAAGGCACCTGGAAAACACAATTCGGAGAAACTCCCTTAGAGGAAGGTAAAGTTGACGGGAAGAAATTTTCCTACAGCATTTCCTTTAATGACATGACGATCAAAAGCACAGGAGAACTCATTAACGATAATGAAATAGTGATCAAAAATGAGAGAGGAGAAATGAAGCTGACCAGGGTGAAAGAATAGATAGCAAACCCATGATTCCCGGGGCTGGTAAGTGACCCGGGAATCATGTTGAATACTTATACCATTAATAAAAGAATTATCATGCAGTTAAAACTTCGCAACCCTATTTTTTGTTCAGGCCTGTTGGCGGCTGTAGCTTTTTGTATCGTTAGCTGCAATTCGGCCCCTGTAGCGGAATGGGAAAAAACAAATAATGACCTGATCAAACAACATCAGCTTAAAAAGCGGTCTTTATCGGGTCTTCCAGCTTCAAAAGTGGAATCAAATATTGAACCCGCCAAAGTAGCCAACCTCGACCAGCTTGACAGCACTGTGCTGCATCCCGGTGTTCATGCAAAAATATTCTGGGGGGCCGGCAATATGGTGAGTGTATTGCAACTTCAACCCAATGCAACCATTCCGGAGGAAGAATTAACTGCGCACCGGTTTCTATTTGTTCTGGAAGGAACTGTTGATCACTCAGTCAACGGCGCCAGTTATTCCATGCTTGCACAGCAACGTGAAAACCCGGATGGCGTTCATAGCGGCACACCCCGCACAGATTTTATTTATTCAGAGAAGGGAACTAAATCAGCTATCACTGCAGGTGCATACGGGGCAAAGCTGCTGGAAGTGTACAGTCCGCTACGGGCCGACTACCTGCAAAAAACGGGTATGGCCAACCCGCCTGCGGAAATACCTGACATCAAAAATATGATGGACCCGAATCTTACTCCCAATAGAGTATATGACCTGTATGCTATACAACTTACTACGCTTACACCCGATGCCCATTCACGGATACTGTCGGGAAGAAATATGCAGCTGAGTTTTATATCCATGGATCCCGGTTCTGTTTTTCCGCATCACATTCATCCTGAAGAGCAGGTCATGTTTGTATTGCGGGGCGAATGCCGTGAGATCCTGTTGGACGGAGAACAGGAAATGAAGGCAAACAGCATGGTACGCATCCCCGGCAACATGGTGCATGGCGCCTACATTGGCGAGATTGGCTGCGATGCATTAGATATATTCTGGCCGGCAAGGGCTGACTACCTTGAAAAAGAAAAAGCAAGGCTGAAAGCTTATCATGACATCATTCCCGAAGATGCAAACCTGGAATTGCTCGTGGATGGCAAAAAAACAAAACCTGAATTGTTTTTTACCGAAGGACCAAAATGGATGAAAGGGAAAGTTTATCTCTCCAATATGTTCTTTGACCAGAACTGGAATGCAAGCCCGAAAAAAAGTTCAACGGTTGAATTGGATCCAAACGGGAGCTATCGCAACATTACCGAAGGTAAAATGCAGACAAACGGGTTATATCCCTACAAAAATGGCAACCTGATCGTTTGTGACATGATGGGACACCGGGTGGTGGAAATGACCACCAACGGGCAAGTGGTGAAAGTGCTTGCTGACAAATATGATGGCAAACCTATTGACGGCCCCAACGATGTAATAACCGATGCAAAAGGAGGTTTTTATTTTACCGATCCTCAATTTACTATGGAGCCGGCAAAATTTCAGCCGGGCCGTGCGGTTTATTATGTTTCCCCGGAGGGGAAAATCACCAGAGTGGTGGAGCCTAATGAATTTGCGATGCCCAATGGTATTGCATTGTCGCCGGATGGCAAAACGCTTTACATCAACAATTGCTACGATAATGAATCCTGGTATCCTGTTAACAGCGAAAAAGATAATCATATCTGGGCCTATGATGTGAATGCAGACGGCAGTATCAGTAACGGTCGAAAATTTGCCACTTTATTTCTCACCGGCAATGTGCTGGACCGGAAAGGAAAATCATCCAGCGCCGATGGTATGGCGATTGATACAGAAGGGAACCTTTATGTGGCCACCTACTATGGTGTTCAGATATTCAATAAAGAAGGCGCCTTTGTGGGCATGATCAACCTGCCCAACTTCCCGGTGAGTCTTTGTTTCGGTGATGAAGACATGAAAACACTTTATATCGTCAGTTATAGCAAAATATATAAGATAAGAACCAATAAAAAGGGATTTGTACAGTACTTATAGATGAGGGAAGCAGAAAGAAAGAAAAAAACATACAATAAAAGCCGGCGGCTGATGAAAACATTGATTTGCGCACGACCGGGGGAACTTGAATATGTTTCAAAGGCAAGGCCGCTTTTGGAAAAGGGCCATGCTATCATCAGCATCCGGAGGATCGGGGTTTGCGGCACTGACCTGCACGCCTTTGAAGGAACACAACCTTTCTTTCAATATCCACGCATATTGGGTCATGAGCTCTCCGGCGAGCTGGTTGAGTTTGATGATGCCCCCGGGTTTAGCGCCGGAGAAACCGTTACGTTTATTCCATACTTCCATTGCGGGTCATGCATTGCCTGCCGGACAGGCAAACCGAACTGTTGTGTTTCGATAAAAGTTTGCGGGGTACATATAGATGGAGGAATGACGGAACAATTACTGGTTCCTTCCGGTTCGCTGGTTCATGGCAATGGCTTAAGCCATGATGTACTGGCATTGGTGGAACCTTTGGCCATCGGCGCACATGCTGTGAGGCGGGCGGCTGTAGCAGCTGGTGAATTTGTATTGGTGATCGGCGCCGGCCCGATCGGCTTAGCTGTAATGGAATTTGCGGCAATCGCCGGTGGAAAGGTGATTGCTATGGATATTAACCCGTGGCGGCTGCAGTTTTGCAGGGAAAAACTCAATGTCACCCATATCATCAATGCATCAACTGAAAATGTTCCGGCGGTCTTGAAAGAAATGACCCATGGCGACATGCCCGCTGTTGTCATTGATGCAACAGGCAGCTTAAAAGCCATCAATGATTCGTTTCAATACATAGCTCATAGCGGACGCTATGTTCTGGTCGGCCTGCAAAAAGGAGATATTTCCTTCAACCACCCGGAATTTCATAAAAGAGAGGCCACCTTAATGAGCAGCCGCAACGCTACAAGAGGGGATTTTGATCATGTGATCAATTGTATAAAAAACGGAAGGATATCGCCGGAGCGTTTTATTACCAACCGTGTTGCTTTTGACGATGCGGGAAAAGAATTTAAGCACTGGCTTAACCCGGCAAATAATATTATTAAAGTGATGATCGGATCAACGATTGACAAATAAAAGCAAACAAATAAAATGCTGTTTAGGATTAAGAAAAACAAAAAGATACGGGCAGTTGCCTGCATCGGCATATCGGTTTTGCTGAACTGCAACAACCTCGTTGCACAGGATAAACTCAACCCCAACACATTCCCGTTAGCTGATGTTACACTATTGAACGGCCCTTTCAAACATGCCCGTGACCTGAATATTAAAACACTTTTGCAATACAACACAGACCGCCTGCTGGCCGGTTACCGGAAAGAAGCAGGGTTGCCGGCAAAAGCAAATTCTTTTTCAAACTGGGATGGGCTGGACGGCCATGTTGGCGGGCACTATTTATCAGCAATGGCCATGAACTATGCGGCAACAGGCAATGCGGAATGTAAGCGGCGCATGGAATATATGATTGCAGAACTGAAGCAATGCCAGGAAGCAAATGGCATCCAATACCCCGACTGGGGAATTGGCTATGTGGGAGCAGTGCCAAATGGAAAAGACCTGTGGCCAAAGATCAAGGCTGGCGATGTGAGTGTGGTCTGGAAGTATTGGGTGCCCTGGTACAACGTACATAAAATATATGCGGGATTAAAAGATGCCTGGATGTATGCAGGAAATGCAGATGCGAAAAAAATATTCCTCCAATTCTGTGATTGGGGAATTGAAATCACCAAAGCATTAAGTGATTCCCAAATGGAAGAAATGCTGGGCAATGAGCATGGCGGTATAAATGAAGTTTTTGCCGATGCTTTCGAGATGACGGGTAATCAGAAATATCTGATAGCCGCCAAACGTTTTTCGCACCGGCAAATATTAGAACCCCTATCTGTTCATAAAGATGAGCTGGATAACAAACATGCCAACACACAGGTGCCTAAAGCCATAGGGTTTCAGCGTATTGGTGAAGAGGCGAATGATGATAAATACCTGTCAGCCGGCCGGTTCTTTTGGGAAACTGTTACGACTAACCGTTCACTGGCATTTGGCGGCAATAGCCGGAGGGAATTTTTTCCTTCCGTCAGTTCCTGCAGTGATTTTGTGAATGAAGCAGAGGGGCCTGAATCCTGCAATTCTTACAATATGCTGAGACTGACACAGCATATTTTCCGGCTCGATCCATTGGCAAAATATATTGATTATTATGAACGCACCTTGTATAACCATATTCTCTCCACACAACATCCGGAACATGGCGGTTATGTTTATTTCACTCCTGCCCGCCCCCGGCATTACCGGGTTTATTCCACTCCCAATGAAGGCATGTGGTGCTGCGTAGGCAGTGGCATGGAAAATCATGGCAAGTACAATGAATTTATCTATACACACACAAAAGATTCTTTATTCCTGAACCTGTTCATGGCGTCGGAACTGAACTGGAAAAAGAAAGGCGTGAAGTTGAAACAGGAAACCAATTTTCCATATGAAGAACAAACAAAGCTTACCGTTACACAGGGCAGTTCTTCCTTTACATTGCTCGTTCGTTATCCATCCTGGGTAAAAAGCAACGGAGTAAGTGTAAGTGTTAACGGAAAGCCTGTAAAATATACTGTCAACAATCTTGGTTACATCGCCATTAAACGCACCTGGAAAAAACGAGATGTTATACTGGTAAAGCTGCCCATGCAAACCCGGATCGAACAAATGCCCAATGTACCCAATTATGTGGCCATCCTGCACGGACCGGTTTTGCTTGCCGCAAAAACAGGAACAGAAGACCTGAAAGGGTTGGTGGCCGATGACAGCCGCTGGGGACATATTGCCGGCGGCAAAAGATTACCGGTTGACCAGGCGCCGATCATCATTGAAGATAATTTAATGACTTCTCTCCCGGCAAAACTGCAACCAGTGCCCGGCAAGCCCTTAACCTTTACAGCCCCTGAATTAAAAATGGTTAATCGCATCCCTGCTGTGTTTGAACCATTTTTTTCTATTCATGATAGCCGGTATATGATGTATTGGATGGCACTAACCGGTAATGAATACCGTTCTTACCTTGACTCACTGGCACTGGCTGAAAAAGCAAAATTAGAATTGCAGCAGCGCACTATTGATTTTGTGGCTCCCGGCGAACAACAACCCGAAGCGGATCACTTAATTCAACATTCAAAATCAAACACCGGTAACCGCCATGATGAATTCTGGCGGGAAGCCCGCAATGATGGTTACTTCAGTTACAATCTATCCACCCGTGGTGAAACAGGACTGAACCTGATGGTGCGTTACTGGGGCGCTGAATGGGGCAACCGGAAATTTGATATTTATATAGATGATCAAAAACTGCTGACTGAAGACAATACGGGAAGATGGAACCAATCGGCATTCAAGGATATTGAGTATACTATTCCGGATGCAATGCTGGCAGGAAAAGAAAACATCCGGGTTAAATTCCAGGCTTTGCCGGATAATACGGCCGGAGCTGTGTATGGCATAAGGCTGGTTAAATAAAAAGGTATTGTCCGGCTGTGTAAACAAGCCGCATTGTGAGCAGGAGCGAGGGTTGATTGAATAGATTTAGTGATTGATAATTTATTGCATATGAAATTCATTACCGCTTTACTACTATGTATATCCCTGGCTGCTGCAGGGCAGGACTCCCTCTATACATTAGGGCCGGATTCTTATCCAAAAGAAGGTGTTCCCCGTGGCGTTGTAACAAAATATGAATGGCAGAGCAAGATCTATAACAACTATCGTGAATATTATGTGTATGTTCCCGCTGCTTATGACAGCACAAGACCTGCGGCGCTGATGATCTTCCAGGATGGCGCCAGCTATGCCAATGAAACAGGTGACCTGCGGGTGCCGGTTGTGTATGACAACCTTATCTACGATAAAAAATTACCGGTAACCATTTGCCTGTTTGTGAATCCCGGGCACAGCAGCAAGGAATATCCTGAAAACAGGTACCGTTCATCCAATCGTTCGGAAGAGTATGATGACATGAGCAGCAAATATGCGGATATGCTGATGACCGAATTGATCCCTGAGTTAAAAAAGAAATACAATATCAGCGACAGCGCTTCGATGCATGGCATCGGCGGACTTTCGTCCGGGGCCATCTGTGCATTTACTGCTGCCTGGCATTATCCCGGCTACTTCAGTAAAGTGCTCAGCTTCATCGGGAGCTTTACGGATATCCGGGGCGGACACAACTATCCTTCTCTTATCCGGAAAACCGATAAGAAGCATATCAAAATGTTTATGCAGGACGGTAGTAACGACCTTGACAACCAGTTTGGCAACTGGTGGCTGGCCAACCTGCAAATGGAAGCAGCGCTGAAGTATAAGGGCTATGACTTCAAATTTGAAAAAGGAGTTGGTGCACATAGCGGCAAACATGGCGGATCTGTAATGCCGGAAGCATTGGTATGGTTATGGAACGACACTATCAAAAAATAAAATATAAAAAATGCGACCATTAATCACAGGACTGGTCTTAGCTGCGGCCGTTTTATCTTTTAACAATGCCTGGACACAAAACACCGCACAGAATCCTATCATCTTTGCTGATGTGCCGGACTGGGCCATCATCCGTGTAGGTAACACCTATTATATGAGTAGCACCACTATGCATATGAGCCCGGGAGTGCCCATCATGTCATCAAAGGATCTGGTGAACTGGAAGATGGTCAGTTATGCCTATGATACCCTGGTGAGCAATGATGAAATGAATCTGGAGAATGGAAAATCCGCCTATGGCAGGGGTTCCTGGGCCAGCAGCATCCGGTATCACAAAAATGTTTTTTATGTTTCAACGTTTTCAGCCACCAGTGGCAAAACACATATCTACACGACTAAGAATATTAAAAAAGGGCCGTGGAAAGCAATTACATTCCGGCCGGTGCTGCATGATAATTCGCTTTTTTTTGATGATGACGGAAAAGCCTACATGATCTATGGAAACCGCAAACTCACATTGGTGGAACTGAAAGATGACCTGTCCGGTATCAAAGAAAACGGAATTAACCAGGTGATCATTGAAGACGCTACAAAACCCAGTCAACCCGTTGGCCAAAGTGGATTGGGTGAAGGTTCTCAACTTTTCAAAGAAAATGGTAAATATTATCTCTTCAATATCACCTGGCCAAGAGGTGGTGTGAGAACAGTGGTCATTCACCGGGCTGATAAACTGACCGGCCCCTGGGAAGGCAGGGTTGCTCTGCAGGACCTGGGAGTGGCGCAGGGCGGATTGATTGATATGCCTGATGGAACCTGGTATTCCTATCTTTTCAGGGACTATGGTTCTGTCGGTCGTATTCCTTATCTCGTTCCTGTTAAATGGGAAGATGGGTGGCCGGTCTTGGGTGAGAATGGAAAAGTTACTTCAACACTTCCGCTGCCGGCAAGCAAAGGATTAATACCGGGCATAATTGCTTCCGATGAATTTAGCCGGAAAAAAAGTGAACCTGCATTGCCGCTTGTCTGGCAATGGAATCACAACCCCGATAATCAACGCTGGTCTGTTGCCGCAAGAAAAGGATTTCTTCGTCTCACCACTGGAAGAATTGATTCCTCTGTGTTGTCAGCAAAAAACACACTTACGCAGCGCACCTTCGGCCCGGTATGTTCGGGAACGACTGCACTCGATGTATCCAATATGAAAGACGGCGATGTGGCGGGGCTGGTGCTGCTGCAACGAAATTATGGACTGGTGGGTGTGAAGGTTACTGGTGATTCCAAAACAATCATCATGATCAATGCGACAGACAACAAACCCGTGGAGGCAGAACAGGTTCCGCTTGCGCAAAACATCATTTATTTCAAAGCAGACTGTGATTTCACCAACAGAAAAGATGTGGCTGATTTTTATTACAGCCTTGATGGGAATACATGGAAAAAGATCGGCACACAATTGAAGATGGCTTATACCCTGCCCCAGCATTTCATGGGGTACCGGTTTGGGTTATTTATCTACGCCACAAAAAACACTGGAGGATCTGCTGATTTCGATTTCTTCCGTATCAGTAACAGTATTTCAAAATGAAAAAGAGTAACACGAAAAACAATCATCATTTTAAAACGGGATTGAATAAATAAGAAATACCATGTAATGAAAAAAAATAAACGACATGTTTTCAGGCAAATGGTTATATATTTTAAGTATTGTATTTATTTTTTCTGATGCAGCGGCACAGCAGGCATCATCGCTAAAGCTTTGGTATGAACGACCGGCCAAAGAATGGGTGGAAGCATTACCGGTGGGTAACGGTCGTCTCGGCGCTATGGTCTATGGTGATCCGCAAAAAGAAAAGATCCAGTTGAATGAAAGCACCATCTGGGCAGGCTCTCCCCATCGCAACGACAACCCTGCCGCAAAAGATGCACTGACCGAAATAAGAAAACTGATCTTTGACGGGCAATATAAAGAAGCACATGACCTCGCCAACCAGAAATTCATTACTAAGAATTCTCATGGCATGCCTTACCAGACAGCAGGCAACCTGAACCTGCAGTTTGAAGGACATGAAAACTATTCAGGCTATTACCGTGAACTGGATATTGAAAACGCCGTAACTACTACACGATACAAAACTGCCGGCGCCAAAGTAGAGATGAGAGTGTTCAGCTCTTTTACCGATAATGTGATCATCAGCCACATCACTGCAGACAAACCCGGCTCTATCAGTTTTACAGCGGGCATTGACAGGCCATCGAAAGTGACCGTTACGGCCAATGGCAATGACGAACTCGTCATGTCGGGTATTACCGGTGACTGGGAATCGGTGAAAGGAAAACTTCCTTTTGAAACACGGGTGAAGATCGTTGCCAATGGCGGCAGGGTTTCGGCAAAAGACAGCACACTGCATGTTGCCCGTGCCGACAAGGTCACTATCTATATTTCCATTGCATCGGGTTTTAATAATTATATTGACATAAGCGGCGATCCTGCTCAGCGGACCAAAGACTGGTTGCAGGCAGCTCTGAAAAAAAATTATGCCCAAGCTTTAGCAGATCATACTACTTTCTATCAGCGCTATTTTAAAAGAGTGAGCATTGAACTGGGAACAACAGATGCAGCCCGTTTACCAACTGATAAGCGTATTGAGCAATTTGCAACCGGTAACGACCCGCAATTGGTAGCATTGTATTTCCAGTTTGGCCGTTACCTGCTTATCTCTTCTTCACAACCGGGCGGTCAGCCTGCCAACCTGCAGGGCATCTGGAATCATTTGCTGTCACCGCCATGGGACAGTAAATACACAGTGAACATTAACACGGAAATGAATTACTGGCCATCGGAAATCACTAATCTCACAGAGATGCATGAGCCATTAATTCAAATGGTGCGGGAAGTAGCAGAGACAGGCAAACAAACAGCCAAAGATATGTATGGTGCCAAAGGCTGGGTGCTTCATCACAATACCGACATCTGGCGGATCACCGGCCCGATTGATGGCGCCTTTTGGGGAATGTGGCCGATGGGTGGCGCCTGGCTTTGCCAGCATTTATGGGATAAATATGAATACAACGGCAACAAGGAATACCTGCAATCGGTGTACCCGGTGATGAAAAGCGCTGTTGAATTTTATCTGAGCTTCCTGGTGGAAGAACCACAAAACAAATGGCTCGTGGTGGCACCATCCATTTCGCCGGAGAATGCGCCGGCCATTCATCCCCGCTATGCCATCACAGCCGGGGCAACGATGGATAATCAATTGTTGTTTGATCTTTTTACCAAAACAATAAAAGTGGCTACCATTTTAAAAACAGATAAAAAATTTGCTTCCAAGGTAAAAGAAACCCTGAAACGACTGCCACCAATGCAGATCGGGAAATGGGGACAGTTGCAGGAGTGGATGCAGGATTGGGACAGCCCGGAGGATCAGCACCGGCATGTATCTCATCTCTATGGATTGTTCCCCTCAGCACAGGTGTCACCTTACCGGACACCAGCCTTGTTTACTGCGGCAAAAACATCACTGCTGGCAAGAGGTGATGAATCCACCGGCTGGTCAATGGGATGGAAAGTGAATTTATGGGCACGCCTGCTGGACGGTGATCATGCTTTAAAACTCATCAAAGATCAGTTAACGCCATCCATTCAACCTGATGGAAGGCAAAGAGGCGGCACTTATCCCAATTTATTTGATGCTCACCCTCCTTTCCAGATTGATGGTAACTTCGGTTGCACATCGGGGATAGCTGAGATGCTTATGCAAAGTCACGATGGCGCCATTCACCTGCTCCCGTCTTTACCCTCCGCCTGGACAAACGGTCATATCAAAGGATTGAAAACAAGAGGCGGATTTGAAGTGGATATCTATTGGGAAAACGGATCGCTGACAAAAGTTGTTATAAAATCAATGCAGGGTGGAAATTGCCGGCTTCGGTCGCACCAGACCTTGCAGGCAAAGGGATTGAAACAGGCCCGTGGTGTTAATCCCAATCCCTTTTTCAGCATTGAAAAAACACCCGACCCGCTGGTAAACTATAAAGAACAATTACCGGTTCCGTCATTGAAGAAAACTTTTGAATACGATATACCGATGAAGAAAGGCGCTGTAATGGAGATCACGGTTGTCAAATAAGAACCAACTGAACTTTTAAACTGAAAAAGAAAAAAGAAGATGAAAAAAGTATTGCTGTTCCTGTTGCTGGTTTCACCGTTCGCAGGCTTCGCACAGTTCAATGTCGCCTGGCAGGGAAAAAAATGTGCCGTAGTGCTCACTTATGATGATGCGATCAATGAGCATCTTGATAAGGCCACCCCTTTGCTGGACTCGTTAGGATTAAAGGCAACATTTTATGTCACCGCATTTTCCCAATCGGTGCAAAATAGAATGAATGAGTGGAAAAAACTGTCGGTGAACGGGCATGAACTGGGTAACCACACGTTGTTTCATCCCTGTCTCGGCGGTAAAGGAAGAGAATGGGTGCGGCCGGAATATGATATGCATAACTATACCGTGCAACGGATGGTGGATGAAACAAGGATGACCAACCTGTTTTTGCAATCGCTGGATGGCAACAGCAAAAGAACATTTGCTTTTACCTGCGGAGATATGAAGATCGGCGACTCATCATTTATAGGGGCTATGAAGAATGATTTTGTGGCAGCGAGGGCGGTGAGAAATGAAATGCATAAAATAAATGAAGTGGACCTGTATAATGTGGATTGCTATATGGTCAATAATCACACGGCAGAGCAAATGATCGGGTGGACAAAAAAAGCGATGGAAACAAACTCACTGCTCGTCATTCTCTTTCATGGTGTGGGAGGAGGCAACCCGCTCAATGTGGATGTGGCTGCCCATCGTGAATTTTTACAATTCCTGAAACAAAATGAGAAAGACATCATGATCGCACCGATGGTGAATGTAGCCGATCATATCAAAACATGGCAGGAAAGAGACCGGGCAGCCAAACTACAGCAACAGAAAACACAGGCTGACTATGCAGATATGCTGGCAAAACTGAATATTCCATTGAGTGCAAAACGGGCAGGACCATCAGGCAATCCTTCGGCACCCAATGCAGCGAATGCCGATGAATCAAAAGCAACACAATACACTTCGTTGCCTGATCCGTTGTTATTGAAAAACGGAAGAAAAGTAACCGATGCCAAAACCTGGTGGAATAAACGAAGACCGGAGATCGTAGAAGCATTTGATAAAGAAATTTATGGCCGTTTGCCGAAGAATATACCCAACGTTACCTGGGAGTTGATCAGCACCGTTGATACCGTGTTTGGCAATCAAAAAGCTGTTGCCAAAAACCTGCTCGGCCATGTTGACAATTCATCTTACCCGCAGATAAAAGTGGATATACAATTATCGGTGATCACACCAAAGGGAATCGGGAAACCGGTGCCGCTGGTGATGGAGTTTGGTTTCATTTTTTCGGGTGGCTTCCGTCCGCCTGCGCCGCCACCGGGAACAGTTGCCCCAAAAAGCTGGCAGGAACAGTTGCTGGAACAGGGCTGGGGTTTTGCCATTATCGTGCCCACCAGTTTCCAGGCTGATAACGGCGCCGGGTTAACAGAAGGTATAATCGGACTCTGTAATAAAGGACAATACCGCAAGCCAGATGATTGGGGAACCCTCCGTGCATGGGGATGGGGCGCCAGCCGTGCCATTGATTATTTTGAAACGGACAAAGATATTGATGCCAAACGCATCGGCATCGAAGGATTATCCCGCTATGGAAAAGCAGCGGTGGTGGCAATGGCTTATGAGCCCCGCATTGCCATCGGGTTTATTGGTTCGTCAGGGGCAGGTGGTGTAAAAATCCTGCGTCGCATTTATGGTGAGCAGGTTGAAAATCTGGCTTCATCCGGCGAATATCATTGGTTTGCCGGTAACTTTATTAAATATGGAGCAGACCCGTTAACACAAAATGATCTGCCGGTGGATGCACACCAGTTGGTAGCGTTATGTGCCCCGCGGCCGGTGTTCATCAGTTCGGGTTCTCCCAATGTGGAAGGGAAATGGGTGGATGCAAAGGGAATGTTTTTAGGCGGCGCACATGCAACAGAGGTTTATGAATTGCTTGGCAAAAAAGGATATGGCACCATGGAATATCCGCCGGAACAAACAGCGTTGATTGACGGTGATATTGCCTTTCGCCAGCATGAAGGCGGACATACCACCGGGCCCAACTGGCAAACATTCATTAAATGGGCCAGCCGGTATTGGAAATAAAAACAACAGTGATATATAAATAAGATGAGATACTGGTATTTAATAGCAGGAATAATTTTCACAGTGCTGCAATCAACTGCGCAAACGGCTGTCAATATTCCAGCATTAGTAAAAACCGGGAAGCATGTTCAGCTACTGGTAGATAATAAACCTTTTTTTATCCTCGGAGGAGAGCTTGGAAATTCCAGTTCCTCAAGCAATGATTATATGCGGCCCATCTGGTCAAAACTGAAAAAGATGAACCTAAACACCGTGATCGCCCCGGTGTATTGGGAACTGATGGAACCAGCTGAAGGAAAATTTGATTTTTCCTTATTAGACAGCCTGATCAGGAATGCAAGGTTGCATAAAATGAAATTAGTTATACTTTGGTTTGGCGCCTGGAAGAACAGCATGTCCTGCTATGCTCCGGCATGGGTGAAAACAAATACATCCCGTTTCCCGAGAGCCCTTGATAAAAATGGTTCCCCGCAGGAAATAATGACGCCTTTCAATAAAAATAATCTTGAAGCGGATAAAAAAGCATTTGCCCGGCTGATGCAATATATCAAACAGGTGGACGGCCTCCGGCACACCATTATTGCCATCCAGGTAGAAAATGAGATTGGAATGCTTCCCGATGCCCGCAGTTACGATGAAGCAGCTAACAGGGCATTTAATGAATCCGTACCAAAAGAATTGATCAGCTACCTGGAAAAAAATAAAACGCATCTTCTCCCGGAAGTGAAATCTATCTGGGAAAAGAATGGCTACAAAACATCAGGAACATGGGAAGATGTCTTTGGCAAAGGGCTTTCCACAGATGAGATTTTCATGGCTTGGTATTATGCAGTTTTTGCAAATGAATTAACGGTTGCTGGTAAAGCTGCATACAAGCTCCCCATGTTTGTAAACGCTGCACTCAACCGGCCGGGAAGAAAACCCGGTGAATATCCCAGCGCCGGCCCATTGCCGCATATTATGGATATTTGGAAAGCCGGCGCCCCGGCCATAGATATATTAACTCCTGATTTTTACAACCCTGATTTCAAACATTGGTGCGACCTGTATACAAGGGCAGGCGATCCGTTGCTCATACCAGAACATCGTTTTGAAAAAGGAATTGATGCAAAGGCCTATTTTGCTTTTGGCAATTATAATTGTCTTGGTTTTTCTCCCTTCTCCATTGAGTCAACAAATGAACCCGAAAAAGAACCCATCGGAAAAACATACAATATATTACAGCAGCTGACTCCGCTTATCAGCAGGAACCAGTCTTCCGGAAACGTGAAAGGCTTTCTGATAGAAAAAGATTCGGTACAGAAGGATATTCCTGTCGGAGACTATGTGGTAACTGTTCATCACGAATATAAAATGGGCTGGTCACCCGGTTCCAAAGAAAATGAATGGCCGCTTGCAGGCGGATTAATCATTGCAGTGGCTCCGGATGAGTTTTATGTAGCCGGCACCGGCATCGTTATGATATTTGACGCAAAGGCAACAAACAAAAAAGCCGGTTTTATCAGCATTGATGAAGGAAAATTTCAAAATGGCAAATGGGTTCCCGGTCGCAGAATGAACGGGGATCAAAACCACCAGGGAAGGCATGTGCGAATAGCTGCTAATGATCACAGCATCCAGCATGTAAAACTATATACTTACTAAAACAGGATGACAATTGATTCATTCACCATAAAACAACTAACATGAATAACCTCGGTAAATCCAGGAGAAAATTCCTGTACGATCTGGGTATGGCCGGAATGAGCATACCATTACTTTCAGCATACATGGATTGCAATAGTGAAACTTCAAAAAAAAGCGGTATGGAAAAATCGAAAGACGGAAAACTCGGTATTGCTTTAGTGGGACTCGGTGGCTATGCAGGCGGGCAACTGGCTCCTGCCCTGCTGAAAACCGAACATTGCTACCTGGCGGGTATTGTTACCGGCACTCCTTCTAAAATCCCGGTGTGGAAGGAAAAATATAATATCCCTGATAAGAATATTTACAGTTACGATAACTATGATGACATAAAGAATAACCCGGATATTGACATTATCTATGTGGTGCTGCCTAATAACATGCATGCCGAATATACCATCCGTGCTTTTGAAGCCGGCAAACATGTGATCTGTGAAAAGCCGATGGCAATACAGGTGGAAGAATGTGACCGGATGATAGCTGCGGGGAAAAAAGCGGGCAAACTATTATCCATTGGCTATCGTTTGCATTTTGAACCCTATAACCTGGAAATGGTTCGATGCGGCACCAAAAAAGTGTATGGTGAAATAAAAAAATTGTCCGGCGGTTTTGGATTCCGGGCAGGACCGAACCAATGGCGGCTCACACAAAAGTATGCGGGTGGTGGTCCGCTGATGGATGTCGGCATTTATGTCATACAGGCCATGTGCTATACCTCTGGTATGGAACCGATCGCTGTTACGGCAAAGGAAGGTGTAAAAACAGACTTCGAACGGTTTAAAGAAGTGGAACAGTCGCTGACCTGGCAGATGGAATTTCCTAATGGGCTGGTGGGAGAATGCAGCACCAGCTACAATGACAATATGAACTTTGTGCGGGCCGAAGCGGAGAAAGGAGTTTTTGAATTAACCTCTGCATATAACTATGGTGGTCAGCGTGGCTCCACTCCCGATGGCGCTATGAATTTTCCGCATATCAACCAGCAGGCAAAACAAATGGATGCATTTGCATTGGCAGTGAAAAATAAGCAACCTTCTATTGTGCCCGGCGAAATGGGAAGAAGAGATGTGAAATATTTACAGGCAATTTATGAATCCATGCGGACAGGAAAGAGGATAACAATACCGGCTGGTTAATAGTAACCCATTCTGTAACATCTTGCTTAAACAAAAAGGCGGTAAGGATTGTTTCCTTACCGCCTTTCATTTATCGTTCAGCTTTTTTATTCAAAGAAAGGAACATTCGGAGCAGCATATTTTTTCATCGCTTCCATATTGAGATCAACACCGATACCCGGCTTCTCGGATACTTTAATGAAGCTGTCTTTCACCCAATTCTCTTCATCAAATGTTACGATCTCTCTATACATAGCATTGGTATGAAAATAAGATTGCCATTCCATTAAATGGAAATTAGGTACCGAAACACAAACATGGGCACATGCCATAGCGCCGAGAAACGATGCCACCATATGTGGTGAAAAAGGTTTGTAGAATAAATTGGCAAGATTAGCTATTCGCTGTCCCTCGCCTAATCCGCCACATTTTTGCAGATCTGGCATTACAATGTCCACTCCGTTATCCATCAATTGCTTGAAACCATAACCAAGATATACGTTTTCTCCTGCTGCAATGGGTGTATTGGTTTCCGCACCAATTTCTTTAAACGCAGCATAGTTCTCTGCCGGAACAGGCTCTTCCAACCATGTCAGGTTCAAAGGTTCTACTTTCCTGGCAATAGCCTGTGCAGTTACAAAATCATAGCGTCCGTGCATATCAACACAAAGATCAACTTTCGGCCCCACTGCTTCCCGTACGGCAGCAAGTTGATTGTACATCCTTGATATTTCTCCAGGGCTTGCCGTCCAGTTATACCGGTCATATTTATCCGGGTCGGAAACATAATCAAGGTCAAATTTCAAGGCATTAAATCCCCAGTTTTTAATAGCTTCTTTTGCAGCATCTGCAAAATCTTTTGGTGACGGGAACCGAACACGATAAAGAGCCGTATCACAATATACTCTTACTTTATCACGGAATTTGCCACCCAACAATTGGTAAACAGGAAGACCCAATGCCTTACCGGTAAGATCCCACAAGGCGGTTTCGATAGCAGACAAAACGGCAACATACATTCCCGATTGTCCGCCTCCGAAATGTGCACTTCGGCGGTAATCTTCGAAAATTTTATGCATGTTCAACGGGCTCTGGCCCCTTAATCTTCTTCCGAGGTTTTGCACCAGGTGATAAGTTCCGTTAATAGCATCTACTCCTTCTCCCAGACCATAGATATCCTGGTCGGAAAGAATTTTTACAAACAATTTACCGCCAACGTATCCACACTTAACATCGGTGATCTTTATGGTGGATGGAGCTGAAAACTTTGGCGTTCTTTCCACTGCATCTTCTAAACCCCTCCCAAAAGTTGCCATCGGGGCAAGTGGCATCAAAGCAGCAGCAGTAGCGGCTTTTGTTAAAAATGATCTTCTTGAGTTTGTCATTATGCTAGTTTTTAAAAATGTGAGATAATTATTTATTTAAACAGTTATTAAGTCTTCAAATTTTTCAGCACTAGTGGGTATTTGTTGGATTGTTGGTGCTTTCTCTTTGCTTTACAATTTCCAGAACCTGTTCCCTACCGACAGGTAATTTGTCTACATTGTCTTTCAGCCACTGAGTAAAGTCTTTTTGAATGGGGTCGGCCCATCTTGCATCAATTTGGCCGGCAGTATATTTTCCTTCCCGTATGCGGAGCTTTCCGAACATATCTTCCAGGCGAACACGTTCTGAATTTTTTACAACTCTTTCTGCCAAATGCGGAGGAATGAAATAAACAACCCCCAGTTTACCCAACACCACATCACCAGGCATTACTGTAACGCCTTTGATATTAGTTGGCCTATTGATGCCTATAATCATTGTTGTCAGGTCTCTGTTATTGCCACCACCGGGATTATGAAAAGAGGGATCGTAACTGCTGAAATAAGAGGTAAAGCCGCCAAACCCTTTCATTCCTTCCACATCCCGCAATGCACCATCATACACCACACCGTTACCTGTTTTTGAATAAATGGAAGTTCCTACCCTGTCTCCAACAGTAGGGCCATTCTTTTTCGCTCCAAACTGATCTACAACGTATACATCACCTTTTTGTAATTGCTCAACACCCCATACATTCTGAGATACCTTTATTCCCTCCTTTTTTCCCATGGAGTCAATAGCTCTCCAAACATCGGGGCGTCCAGGCATAAATGAAGTAGTGAAAGCACGGCCTACCAATACACTGTCAGGGTTAATTATTTGTCCCCAGCCATCAGCCATCTGATACCTGTAGCCTGCTCCATTTACAACCTCCCATGCTTCTTCTATTGTAACAGGTTTCATTCTTTTAAGAATGTCGTCAGAAACTTTAGGACGGCCATCAGGAAACCGTTCTCCTTTCCATTCCGGCGTCAGCGCTATCAATTCTTCTTTGCTTATTTGTACATGCTGGCTGTTAGATTGCGAATAGACAATTATTGCTACAGCAAGCAATAACAAATTCTTCAGCTTTGGCATAATCATTAGTTTTATATTAATTAAAAAAAGAGTGCACTATGATTTACTTTTCTCAACACTTTCTTTTGGTTTCCGCCCGTGCCACCAGTTGGCCAGCACTGACCCGGTAATATTCATTAAAGGCCCGAAAACGGCTGCTGCAAGGCCCACTGTGGCCACCTTTCCCATTTCCTTTGCAATGCCGGATGCAAGTCCTGCATTCTGCATACCTACTTCAAGGGCAACAGTGCGGCAATCTCTTTCATTCATTTTAAACAACCTGGCGCCCCAGTACCCAAGAAAATAACCTGCTGTATTATGAATCAATCCTATTAAAATTAACAGGGGCCCGATCGTTAGCAGGTTATCTCTGCCCGCAGCTACGATGATAGTAATAATAACAGCAATGCTGAACATAGACACATAGGGCAAAGCATTATCCAGCCATTTTGATCTGCCGCTCATCAGTTTATTAAAAATCAATCCTGCGCCGATCGGAATAATGATCATCTTAAAAATATCCCACATCATTTCGGCCACTTTAATTTCAACTAATTCTCCTGCCAGCAACTTCATGAGCAGTGGTGTAACAAACGGCGCAATAAGGGTTGTAATAGAAGTGATGGTGACTGATAATGCCAGGTTAGCTTTTGCCAGGTAAGCCATCACATTGGAGGCCAGTCCGCTCGGGGAACAACCGATAAGAATAATTCCTGCAGCAATTTCAGGAGGGAAACCTGTGAAACCTGCCAGCACAAATCCAAGCATGGGCATGATGATAAACTGGCTTAGCACACCTACCACTACACCTTTGGGTGATTTGACCACGGCAGCAAAATCATTCAGACTCATGGAGGCCCCCATGCCAAACATCAGCACTTGTATCAGGGGGATGATAAGACTGCTTACTTTGAAACTGCCCCACTGCTGAAAATAACCGGGATGATACATTGCCAAAGCCACTGAAGCAAAAATGATGACGGTAAAAGACATGCCCTTCAAATGCCTGTTGCCTCTGAAGGCGATGGCGAGGTTTAAAAAAACCAATGCCAGCATCCAGCCAGCTGCGTTATGATTTTGTTTATACGTAAAAAAAATATACAATAATGCAAACAATCCTGCTATGCCATAAAACAAGCTGTACTTTTTTCCTGTTGATTCTCTCATTAGTTCTGGTTTATGTCAATATTGAAATATAACTATAGTTTTCGTTAGCCCTGGCTGCTATTTGAATGATGCTGCAAAGCAGCTATATCTGCAAATTCGCCGGTCAGTTTTGTACTTAGACGCTCAAAAATTTTAAAATACTTCATGTAGCTCCTATGATTTTTTTTATCGGGTGTTGCAAAATCCGGCAGCACCACTGTTTTCACGGCTTCATCCAGTGATTCATAAATACCCATTTCAGTTGCACTCAGCAGGTAGGCGCCATAACTCACACTGTGATAGTTTTGCCTTAACCGCACCGGTTTATTATATATATCCGCCACCATTTGCGTAAAGAACGGCAGTGAGCCAAAGCTGCCGTTGATGGAAAGACTGTTGATGACCCGGTGTTCTTCCAGGATTTTTCCAATACTGTATATGCCGTATAAAACACCTTCAATGGTAGCCCTTACAAAATGGGCTTTCTCATGCTTGATGTTCAAACCAAAATACATACCCCGGGCATTGGCATTCCAGATCGGGGCCCTTTCGCCAAGCAGGTAGGGCAGGAAGATCAACCCGTCCGATCCCGGCGCCACATTACCGGCATCATTGATGAGTTCATGCATGCTGTGCTCTATGTCAAACGGATTTTTAAAATCGCCGAATTGTCTTGTAAACCATTCAAAGATGACACCTCCGTTGTTGGTGGGACCGCCGGAAACATAGCGGTTCTCAGTCAACAGGTAATTAAAGAAGCGTTGCTTATCATCCTGCAGCACTTTGTCACTCATCACCCTGACAGCACCGCTATCCTCCACGGTGATAGTAGCTGTGCCTTCGCCGTTTATCCCGTCACCCAATATAGCCATACAACCGTCACTTGACCCAACCAGTATCCTTGTATCAGCTGAAAGACCCAATGAGGTTTGATAAGCTTTGCTCAACTTGCCCGCACGGGTGAAAACCGGTACCGGTTCGGGCAACATCGCAGAGGTGATACCTGCAAATTTTAGCGAATCGGGTTCCCATTTTCTTTTATGAATGTTCAGCAATCCCGTAGCGGATGCAATGCTGTAATCCATCATATATTCCCCGGTCAGTTGTTGCAGGATATAACTTTTCAGCGAAAGAAATTTGCTGACCTGTTTGAATTTGTCGGTTTCATTGTTTTTGATCCAGGCAATTTTTGCCAGTGGCGACATGGGATGTAAAGGGGTGCCGGTGGCATTGTATATTTTTTTGCCCAGCGCAGAGCTTTTTAGTTCTAATGCTTCCTTGTTGGCCCTGTTATCCGCCCAGGTGATCGCATAACCCATCGGGTTGCCACTCTTATCTACTGCCAAAACACTGTGCATGGAAGAACTGAAACAGATGCAGGATACTTTGTATTTCTGGGGATGCACAAAATCATTCAGCAGGTTTTTCAGCACATAGAGCATGGTAATGAATATCTGGTCGGGATCCTGTTCACTGTAATCGGGCTCGCTATGAAAAGTGGGACAGTAGCCTTTCAGCGATCCAATGATGTTGCCATTAAGGTCAAATGCATACACTCTCACTGCATTTGTGCCAAGTTCTATGGTGATGATACATTCCATAATTACCTTTTTATTTTGTCCTTAAATGGTTTTTCCTGAACTGGCTGGGAGTGTACCCTGTCAGTTTCTTGAAAGTGGTAGAAAAATGTTGTGATGAATAAAAACCGGTATCCAGGGCGATGTCGGTGAGGCTGATAGCTGGTTGCTTCAACAGCTTAATTGCTTCAGAGATACGGATGTTGATCAGGTAGCTAAGCGGTGAAAACCCGGAATAACTTTTTACTTTTTCATTGAATAGTGTGGTGCCCAAACCCACCAACGCGGCCATTTCTTCCACTGTCCATTGATGAGACAGGTTGCGGCGAAGCTCCTGCTCCAGTTTCATGAAGGTTCCCGGGAAATCTCTTCCCGGGTTAGAGATGCGGGTAAAATACCTCGCTACCTGGATAAATATCTCATCCAGCAAATGATTTACTCTTGCCTGGTATCCTATCTCCTGTGTGAATATTTCTGCCTGGATGGTTTTGAAGATGTTGCCGATCTCGTGGAATTTTTGAAGCACGGGTGAATGATCTGATTGCAATACCTTACTTACAGCGTGGGTTTCTCTTTCTGTTAAATTGCTCCAGGCACCGGTAACGAATTCTCCCCTGTCGTTCCGCTCCATATTTATATGTATCCAGAAAAAAGAACCGATCTCCAGGACATTAGCCTCATTTCCAAAAGTTGCTTCAGGCAACACCAATGCTGCATCACCGGGATAAAAAACAAAGGAACGCTGATTAATAGTCCATTCAAATTTTCCTTCCTGGACATAAAATATTCTTAATCCCTGCTTTGTTCCGCAAGGAAAACCGCTAAGGCGGATTGCAGGATTTTTTACAGCGCCGATTTCTATAATATGCTGAAACAACCGAAGCTCTAAAGCAGTTTTATTACAAAGTACAAATTGATTCATATGCAATTCAGAACAAGCAGTTAATGAGCCTTTCTTCGCAATCGATGCTTACTAATTCAGCAGTGTATAAAGAAAGGGAATTTCCGCCAACTGAATTTACAAAATTCAACGAAGTTCTTTATTGGAAGATTTTATTTAGCAACCTCGATACTTTAGTGTTCGATTGCGTAAACTCAGGGGAAGAATTCATGCTTCCCTGATATTATTCATTTATCAAAACGACTTGCTTTATGAAGGAAAATCAACGATCCGCCAAACCGGGTTTTGGCAGGTTTGCTTCTATGCTGCTTCTATTCACTCTCATTTCTGTCGCTGTCAATGCACAGCAGGTTACCGGGACAGTCGCCGATGAAAATAGAAATCCGGTGCCTGATGCCTCAGTAACTGTCAAAGGAACCAACAGGGCAACCACTACAAACAATGAAGGCAGATTTTTTATCAATGCTTCCGGTACGGATGTGCTGGTAATTACCCATGTGAGTTTTACAACCCTGGAAATTCCGATTAATAACAGAACGGCTATTACTGTCTCTTTGGTCAGGAAGGAAGGTGCAGATCTTGACGTAGTAGTTGTTACGGCTTTGGGTGTGAAACGACAGTCAAAAAAATTGGGTTATGCCGCCACATCTGTTAACACAGGTGAAATGGTTACACAGCGAACTACCAACATGATGGAATCGCTGGAAGGAAAAGTGGCTGGTCTGAACATTACACCCCCGGCTGCCGGCGCCGGCGCCAGCACTCAGATCCGCCTTCGCGGACAGGCTGCATTTGCCGGAGCTAATAATGCGCCTCTTCTAGTTATTAATGGTCTGCCAATGGACCAGGATGCAAGGGGCGCCAACGGAAACGGGCAGATTGCCCAGCGGGACCGTGGTGATAACCTGCAAAACATTAACCCGGATGATATTGAAAGCATGACCGTGCTGAAAGGCGCCACTGCAGCTGCCATCTATGGCGCAAGAGCTGCCAACGGTGCGATCATCATTACCACCAAGTCGGGTCAAAAAAACCAGGGAATAGGTGTTGACTTTACTTCCAGTTATACTGTTTCCAAGGCTATGAATTTCTATGACGAAATAACCCAGACTGAATATGGACAAGGACTGGCCGGCGCCCGGTTCACTACAGCTGGCCAGGCACAGGGCAATGGCCAGTTTGGCTGGGGCGAAAGGCTGGATGGAGTGCCTACAATTAATTATGACGGAGTCATGAGACCCTATTCTGCCCACCCTTACCAGCTTTTTGACTTTTTGCAAACAGGAACCAATTTCACCAACACATTAGGACTGTCTGGTGGTGGGGCCAATGGAAGTTTCAGGGCATCTTTCTCTAACACTGATTCCCGTGGCATTCAGCCAACCAATGAATATAAAAGAAGGATATTCAACCTGGGGGTTACACATGATATTACCAAGAAGCTCAAGCTGATGCTCAATATCAACTATGCTGATGAAGACAATATTAACCCCCCGCAAATTGGTACGCAAGGTGAAGGTGCAGTAAACTTCTTCACCAGGATGCCAATCTCTGTTCCGCTGGAAGCTTACAGGGAAAGTGTAATTGATCCTGCAACAGGCGCCGAATGGCGGACCAATGGTTTCCAGGGTACGATCAACAACCCATATTTCCAGTTGGTAAAGAAACAGTTTTTTAAAGAGGACAGAAACCGTCTTCTTGGAACAGCTACACTGCGATATGATATAACGAACTGGTTATATGCACAGGGCAGGTTCAATCTTGACCGTAGCAATAGTTTCCTGGAATGGAATGTGCTGAATGGCGCCGGGGCAACAACACTTTTAAATGGTGACAATACATACAGGGGCAACTACAATATCAGGCAAGATGCAACCACTGATATTAATGCAGACTTTCTTATTGGCAGCAGTCATAAAATTAAAGACTTCACCGTTGACGCCAGTTTCGGTGGTAATACACTACGGACACAGTGGCAGCGAAATGAACAAAGTTCTTCCAATTTCACCGTGCCGGATCTTTATTCCATTGCTAATGGAACCGTACGGACCCAGGGTTATGGTTTTTCCAGAAGCCGCATCAATTCGCTTTATGGCTGGGCTGAGTTAGGATACAAAGACCTTTTATTCCTGAACTTTTCGGGCAGAAATGACTGGTTCTCTGTCTTAAATCCTGCGCAAAACAGCAAGTTCTATCCATCAGTATCCGGTAGTTTTATTTTTTCTGAGTTGCTAAAAAGTCAGACCTGGTTGAATTATGGTAAACTGAGAGCTTCCTGGGCAAAAGTGGGCAGTGTAAATGGTGTGAACCCCTTCGATGGTATTTTGACCTACGGAATCAACCAAAACCAGTTTAATGGACAGACCTTAGCCGGTGTTGCCGGTGGTAATGCACCTAATCCATTCCTGCAGCCTTTTACAATTACAGAAAAAGAAATCGGAGTTGAATTAAGAATGTTCAAGAACAAGGTTTTGCTGGATATTGCCGCATTTGATAAAGTAACAACCGACCAGATACTGAATGTTGTTCTATCTAACTCATCCGGCTATACCGGCTCACAACAAAACAAAGCTTCGCTGAAGAACAGCGGACTTGAAACCCTTATTGAAGTAAAGGCTGTTCAAAACCGTAATTTCAGCTGGACAACTTCCTGGAATAATGCTTACCTCAAAACAAAAGTTCTTGATGTTGGAAATGATAACGGAACATTACTGTTGCTCTACTTTAACGGAACCGGTAACGAGTTTCTTGGTGAGTTAAGATATACAGAGGGTCTTGCCATGAACCAACTTTACACCCGTACATACAGGAGAAACAACAAGGGTGAAGTGGTTGTCAATAACTCGGGGCGTTTGCTCCCTTCTACAGGAGGACCTGTGGGTACCGGGTTCTTCCCTGTCGGCAGTTCCATTCCCAAGTTTACCGGTGGCTGGAACAATACCATCACTTTTAAAAACCTGATGATAGGGATACATATTGACTACAAGTTTGGTGGCACCATATTGGGTTCTACTTTGCTGAATATGACCCGCCAGGGGCATTCCACAATGTCGCTGAATGGACGTGATGGCGGTTTAATTGTTCCTGCTGTTTATGAAAGTACCGGGTTACCTAATACCACAGTTATACCTGTCGCAAATTTACAGTCACACTATACAGATTACAGGAACCATCAGATCGGTGATCCCTTCACATTCAAGTCAGACTTTGTGAAACTTAGAAACGTGTCAGTATCATATGACCTGACCTCGATGATAAACAAAACACCGGCATTGAATTTTGTAAAAGGCCTGGTAATATCAGCAGCTTGCCGCAATGCAGCGATACTTCACAAGGATATTCCTGGTTTGGATCCGGAAGCTATCCAGTCTTCCGGTGATTTCAGGGCAGGTTATGAAAATTCATCTATGCCAACCACCCGTAATTTCAACTTTACCTTAAACGTCAAATTCTAAGCCATATGATAAAAATAATTAAACGACTTCTCCTTATTGGCACTATCCCTTTTTTTACGGGATGTGATAAGGACTTCGTAGAAGTAAATACTAACCCATATGCGATCACATCAGTTGACCCGGGAATTTTATTTGCAGGTGCACAACGAAACCACCTGGGAACATGGGAGGCAGAACACACCATTGTGCAGCAGTTTGTAAACCCTTACAACCAGGGAGCGACACTCGGGTTTAACTTTAATGAAGATATTGATGGTGTCAGCACACCAAAATGGGACCAGTCTTACCCGTCTATAGTCAGAAACCTGATACAGGCATTGAACCTTATAGGTAATGACCCTGCAAGGGTTAATTTAAGGAGCATGATCAGGATATGGAAAGCTCAGGTATTCATGGGAATAGTGGATGCATATGGAGACGTTCCCTATTTTGAAGCGGGTAGGGCTGTAAGTGATGCCATCTTTTATCCCAAATATGATGATGATGCTGCCATCTACGACGATTTGTATAAAGAACTCAAAGAGGCTACAGCGGCATTGAACCCGTCAGGAGATTATGTTCCCTCAGATCTTTTCTACGGAGCAAAAGCACATGCAACCACTAGTACTTCCACTGCTACAGCGCAGGTCGCCAAATGGAAAAAACTTGGCTTTTCATTGATGCTGAGACTGGGTATGCGTTATTCAAAAGTGAATGCTACAAAAGCACAGGGTATCGTTACAGAAGCCGTTGCAGGTGGTGTGATGACATCCAATGCTGATAATGCCTTCGTAAAATACGATGGTTCACTCTATGTGCAGGCAACGAATAATAACCTGCGCAATTTTTCTGCCTTTAACTATGCTGCGGAGCCATTTGTTGATCAGTTGAAATCAACCAATGACCCTCGTGCAAGAAGCATCCTTGCAAATTTTGCAGACCCGGGTAATCTTGTGGGTGAGCCTAATCCTGACATTGTTTTAGCCAACCAATATGGTGTTCCTATCGGGGTTCCCAATACAGTGATTGCACTCGGCGGTCCCTACAGAGGCACAAGGGGAACAGGACTAAATTATTCGCAATTTAATATCTGGAAAGTGGCCTCGCCTGCTGCCCCCGATTTCTATGTTACCTATGCCCAAACTGCTCTATTACTGGCTGAGGCTGCCAAAAGAGGTTGGATACCGGGTGGTGATGCCACTGCAAAGACCCATTATGATAATGCGATTACGGCTGACCTGGCGGTTTATTCTTTATATCCCGGAACAACACCTGTTTCAGGCGCTGAAGTAACAGCCTACCTGCTTGAACCGGGAGTAGAATACACCCCTGCCGATGCGCTTAGACTTATTAACACACAATACTGGATCGTGTGCCTCAGGAACGGAACTGAAGCATTTGCCAATTTCAGGAGAAGCGGATTTCCTGCACTAAGCCCCAACCTGTTTAATAATAACCTGAGCGGAGGTTTTGCACGAAGGCTTTCCTATCCTGATGCTGAAGCTTCTGCTAACGGGGCCAATTACAGTGCTGCAGCAGCGGCAATCGGTGGTGATAATTTAACATCAAGAGTATTCTGGGATAATTAATGAACATTGTTTGATGCCCGGTGGTAATTAATCTTACTGCCGGGTATCAAACAAAACCAGGACTATGTGATTTTAATGCTCCTGCAATAACACTGAAATAAAACAGTCAGCAACCTGTTCTAAAAAAGAATAAACTCAAAAAGCACAATTCAAAGTGGATTACAATAAAAAAACACATAATAGCACAAAACAAAAGAGTTAAGCAGTTTATATTGAAATAGCTAAAAGCAGCAGTTTTATTATGATTAGAAAGACCTTTTGTATCTACATTAGGTCTTTTTTCCACTAACTGTATACAGGGAATTTTTGATAATCATTATAAATAAACTAAAATCAACCCTTAGTCATTTAGTATTTTCGAAACGTTACAATCTATCGAAGATGAATAAGAAACTCCGAAGCCACGATTGGTTTAGCCGCAAGGACAAGGACGGGATCATTTACAGGAGCTGGATGAAAAACCAGGGTACTCCTTCTGATATGTTTGACGGCAGACCAGTTATCGGCATCTGCAATACCTTCAGCGAACTCACTCCCTGCAACGGACATTTCCGCGACCATGCCGAAGCAGTAAAAAAAGGTGTCCTCGAAGCCGGTGGCTTTCCTGTTGAATTTCCGATAATGAGTTTAGGTGAAACATTGTTGAAGCCTACAGCTATGTTGTTTCGCAATCTTGCCAGCATGGATACAGAAGAAAGTATCCGTGGCAACCCGGTTGACGGTGTTGTGCTGCTGACAGGATGTGACAAAACTACTCCTTCCACCGTTATGGGTGCAGCCAGTGTAGGTTTGCCCACTATTGTTGTTCCGGGGGGGCCAATGCTGAACGGACGCTACAAAGGACAAATGATCGGCAGCGGGACACATGTATGGAAGTTTGACGAAGACATGAAGACAGGTAAAATGACACAGGAAGAATGTGAATTTGCAGAGAGCTGCATGAGCCGCAGTATTGGACATTGCATGACAATGGGCACTGCCAGCACCATGGCCTGCATGGTTGAATCACTGGGATTAGCTTTAAGCGGAGCTGCTGCTATTCCTGCAGCCGATTCAAGAAAAAAACTGATGGCAAGGCTCAGCGGCAGAAGGATAGTGGAAATGGTGAAGGAAGACCTGACCATTGATAAAATACTGACAAGAGAAGCCTTTGAAAATGCTATCAAAGTAAATGCCGCAGTGGGCGGATCCTCCAATTTTATCATTCATATGCTCGCTATTGCGGGAAGAATAGGAGTAACACTTGACCTGGAAGATTTCGATAAGATCGGCAGTAAAATTCCGCTGCTGCTGAACCTCATGCCTTCCGGTAAATTTTTAATGGAAGACTTTTTTTACGCCGGGGGTTTGCCGGTTATCCTGAATGAACTTAAAGAACATATACATAAGAATGTGATCACCGTTACCGGGAAAAATCATCATGAAAATATTAAAGGCAACACAGAATGTTACAACCCGGATGTGATAGCTTGTCATAATAAACCATTTATAGCCGAAGCAGGTTGTGTGGTAGTAAAAGGCAACCTTGCGGTGAACGGAGCAGTCATTAAACCATCAGCCGCCACTCCTGCCCTGATGAAACATCAGGGTCGTGCCGTAGTGTTTGAAAGCATCGAGGATTATCATGCAAGGATTGATGATCCCGATCTTGACATTGATGAAAATTGTGTTCTTGTACTGAAATACGTTGGCCCTGTCGGTTACCCCGGTATGCCGGAAGTGGGTAATATGGCTTTGCCCAAAAAGATATTGGAGAAAGGGATCAAAGACATGGTTCGCATCAGCGATGGAAGAATGAGTGGCACTGCATATGGTACAACGGTGCTGCATGTTTCGCCGGAGTCTGCCATTGGCGGCAACCTGGCATTGGTGCAGAACGGCGACATCATTGAACTGAATGTGGCACAACGGAAACTTCACCTGCATGTGAGTGATGAAGAACTGGAAAAAAGAAAAGAAAAATGGGTGAAACCGCCACCGGTTGCCACAAGAGGTTATGTGCATCTTTATATCAACCATGTGATGCAGGCTGATAAAGGAGCCGACTTGGATTTCCTGCAGGGAAGCTCAGGCTCAGTTGTAACAAGGGACTCACATTAAAATCCCTTTCGCATAAGTATTGATTAATTTATTGAAATATGAGACTGACGCTTTTAGTAATCATTATGGCAATTGCAGCCTGTAACAATGCGCAACAACCGCCCCTGATGACCTATAAAAATACCGGCACTATTGAACGGCTTGATCCGGCTCTTGATAATATCCTTGACAAAGAATCGAAACCGGAGATCATTGCTGAGGGGTTTGAATGGAGCGAAGGCCCTTTGTGGGTGGAAAAGTATAAAATGCTGCTGTTCTCCGATGTGCCAAAGAATATCATCTATAAATGGACTGAAGCAAAAGGAAAAGAAGTATACCTGCAGCCTTCCGGTTTCACCGGCACAGAAACAAAAAGCAGGGAACCCGGCAGCAATGGTTTATTGCTTGACAAAGACGGCAATCTTGTTTTATGCCAGCATGGCGACCGCCAGATGGCGAGGATGAATGCAACGCTTGACAAACCCGAAGCAAAATTCATTACACTTGCCGGCAAGTATAAAGGAAAACAACTCAGCAGCCCGAATGACGCAGTTTATAACAGCAAAGGCGAATTATTTTTTACCGATCCGCCATATGGGCTGCCGATGCAAAACGATAAAGATCCCGGCAAAGAAATTCCCTTTAACGGCGTATATAAACTAAAGACAAACGGCGAATTGCTGTTGCTGGTTGACAGCATCACCCGGCCCAACGGTATTGCTTTTCTTCCGGGAGAAAAGAAACTGATCATTGCCTCCACCGATCCGGCCAGGCCCAATTGGTATATATATGATGTTACGGGAGATTTATTGACCAACGGGAAAATATTTTACAGTACTGCCAATGAACGAAGGGGACTGAAAGGTCTTCCCGACGGGCTGAAGACAGACAGCAAAGGCAATGTGTTTGCATCCGGCCCCGGAGGCGTATGGATATTCAACAGTCACGGGAAAGTTCTGGGAAAAATAAAGTTAGACGACGCATGCTCCAACATAGCCCTGTCGTCTGATGAAAAAACAATGTACATTACCAATGATATGTATGTGCTGCGGCTCATCATGAGAAAATAAGAACCCGGAAAATCAGAAATGGCAATCATTACCATACTGTTGAGCATAGCAGCCATTGTTCTGCTAATCACCAAACTGAAACTGCACCCTTTCCTCGCATTGTTGCTGGTGAGCATTGTATTAGGGTTGATCTTCGGGATGAAATCCGAACTGATCATCAGTTCCATACAGGAAGGTTTTGGTGGCACCCTTGGAAAAATTGGTTTGGTCATTATCCTCGGAGTGATGATCGGCGCTTTTTTAGAACATAGTGGCGGCGCCATGGTATTAGCCAATAAAATTCTGTCCCTCATTGGGAAAAAAAGAGTGGCGACAGCCATGGGCATCATTGGTTATGTCATTTCCATTCCTGTTTTTGCGGACAGCGGCTTTGTATTACTATCCTCGCTGAACAGAACATTAACAAAAAAAGCAGGTTTATCTCTGGCTGGCACTGCAATTGCTTTAGGATTGGGCCTGTCTAGCACTCATGCATTGGTTCCTCCTACTCCCGGGCCTGTGGCTGCTGCCGGTATTTTGAATGCTGACCTTGCTATTGTAATGGGCATTGGACTGATTGCTTCCGGCATGGCGCTGATCGCTGCTTTGCTTTTTGCGCATAAAGTCGCTGCGAAAATTTATATTGATCCCGGGCCGTTGAAAGAAGATGATAATAATACAAAGCAATATGCGCCGGGATTGCTTCGCTCTTCCTTGCCCATACTGGTGCCGGTGATATTGATAGTGCTGAAATCAGTTACCGCTTCATCATCTGCTGAAGGTTGGCAGACATTAAAACAGGTCATTGCTTTTGCAGGAGAACCTGTCATTGCCCTGCTGATCGGTTTTGCACTTTGCCTTTTGCTTCCTGAAAGGTTAAATAAAAACATGCTATCCACAGAAGGCTGGGTGGGTAAAGCATTGAATGATTCGGCAACGATATTGCTGGTGACAGGAGCAGGCGGGATCTTTGGAAAAGTGTTGCAGAATTCCGATATAGCATCCATGCTCGGCAATGCACTCACCGAATCAAACATGGGTATTTTTCTTCCTTTTTTGCTTGCGGCGGCATTAAAATCTGCACAGGGCTCCTCTACTGTTGCGCTGATAACAACTGCTTCTGTAATTGCACCGCTGATGGCAACACTTGGTTTCACCAGTGAAATGGATAAAGCGATGGTTGTAATAGCTATTGGCGCCGGTTCGCTGGTGGTATCACATGTGAACGACAGCTTTTTCTGGGTAGTGACCCAGATGAGCAATATGGATGTAAAAACAGGTTATAAGCTGCATACAACCGGAACACTGATCATCGGATCAACAGCTATGGCAGCACTATATATTATCTTCACACTATTCCACTAAAAAAAATAACAATGAATGTACATCACACGACAGAGGGAATTTTAATTGGCTATAAAAGCCTTTTCTATCACAGCGGAGAATATAACTGGGATCGTTTCATCAACGACGATAACCTTTTTGATAAATGTACCGGCATCGTTCAGTCAGATAGTGTGAAAGTAACAGACCATATTGCTGAAAAAAACATCCTGCCGCCGCTGCAAAGCCAGGAATTATGGGCCTGTGGTGTCACTTACCTGAGAAGCAAAATGGGAAGACAGGAAGAATCAAAGGACTCCGGCGGAGGAGACTTTTACGAAAAAGTGTACGAAGCCGAAAGACCGGAAGTGTTTTTTAAATCCACACCGCATCGTGTGGTGGGTCACGGCGGTAAAGTGAGGATCAGGAAAGATTCTGTTTGGGATGTACCCGAACCTGAACTGACATTAGTGGTAACATCGTCCGGAAAAATTGTTGGATACACCATCGGCAATGATATGAGCAGCCGCAGCATTGAAGGAGAAAACCCCTTGTATTTACCGCAGGCAAAAACCTATGACGGCTGTGCTGCCGTAGGACCATCAGTATTTGTAACTGATAAGCCCTTGCCTGCTGAAACAATGATACAACTTGATATTTACCGCAACAATGCAAAAGTATTTGGAGGCAATGTGGCTTTCAGCCAGATGAAGAGAACGGCAGAGGAATTGGTCTCTTTTGTTTACAGGGAGTCCTCTTTTCCACATGGCTCGCTGATCATGACAGGAACAGGTATTGTGCCCGGTCATGATTTCACCCTGCAGCACGGCGATGAAATACAAATTACCATTGACGGAATTGGTACACTCATCAATACTGTAGCTTAATTAATCTTTAAAACAATTAATCATGAAAAAACTGCTGATCATACTTGCAATAGCCTCTGCCCTGCTGCACTGGCGCTGCAACAACAGCCATGCTTTATCAAAACAAGATACGATTGACACAAAAGGGTTGAAAGACTATTACAAAGATTTCTTTGATATCGGAGTTGCTGTTTCTCCACAGGCTTTGAAAAGAGATGAGGCGGGACTGGTAGTTCAGCATTTCAACAGCATGACCGCAGAAAATGCGATGAAAAGCGGCCCGATACATCCCCAGGAAAAAGTGTATAACTGGGCAGGTGGTGATTCCATTGCAGCTTTTGCCAAACGAAATAACATGAAGTTGAGGGGGCATTGCCTCGTATGGCATAGCCAGGCTCCCCGCTGGTTTTTTACTGACTCCGCAACAGGCAAGCAGGTAACAAAGGAAGTGCTGCTGCAACGGATGAAAGAGCATATCACAACTGTTGTGACAAAGTATAAGGGAACCATCTATGCTTGGGACGTGGTGAACGAAGCTATCTCTGATAAGCCTGAAGAGTTTTATCGTCCATCCTTGTTTTATACCATCGTTGGTGAAGAATTTATTGCCAAAGCTTTTGAATATGCACATGCTGCCGATCCTAATGCACTTTTGTTTTATAACGACTATAACGAGATCAATGACACGAAAAGAGCCAAGATCATTAAAATGGTCAGCGACCTGAAAGCAAAAGGAGTTCCTATCCATGGTGTGGGGCTGCAGGCACACTGGGCTGTCAGCGAACCATCAGAGGCGAAACTGGAAACAACATTAAAGGAGTTTTCATCATTGGGCCTGCCTCTTCATATCACTGAACTGGACATTTCCGTTTATCCGAAAGAACACAATGCAAGGGAAAAGAAATCAGAAGACTACGACACTACTTTCACTGCAGAAAAAGAAGCAAAGCAGATAGAGATTTATAAAATGTGCTTTGAAAAATTCAGAAAATACAAAGACTATATCAAGAGTGTCACCTTCTGGAATATCTCTGACCGCAGCAGTTGGTTAGACAATTTCCCGGTGAGAGGAAGAAAGGATTATCCTTTATTATTTGACAGGGAATTAAAACCGAAAAAAGCTTTTTGGGAAGTGGTGAAGTTTTAAAATGAAAGAAAATGAAAAAAATTACCGGTCTTCTTCTATCAATTTTTCTTTTTCAGCAATCATTTGCACAACAACTTAATTATCCCAACCCGATACTTGCCGGTTTTTATCCTGACCCCACCATTTGCCGTGCCGGTGATGATTATTATATAACCAATTCCACATTTGCCTATTTTCCCGGGCTTCCTATTTTTCATAGCAAAGACCTGGTGAACTGGAAACAGATCGGTCATGCGATTGACAGAGCCGAACAAATGGATTTTGCCGGCGCCGGTGTGTCAAGAGGTTTGTTTGCACCATCCATCACTTACCATAAAGGGACATTCTACATTGTGTGTACATGGATTGACAGGCTTGGCAATTTTGTGATCACGGCCAAAGATCCGAAAGGCCCGTGGAACAATCCTGTTGCGCTGCCGCAGGTGAGTGGTATTGACCCGGCCCTTTTCTTTGATGAAGATGACAAAGCCTATATTATTTACAACAGCATTCCTCCCGACAATAAGCCGATGCATGATGGTCACCGCACCATCCGCATGTATCCCTTTGACTGGCAAAACCTGAAAGTGACAGGCAGTGAAATTTTGTTGGTTAACGGGGGCACTGATATGGCTAAAAAACCGGTGTGGATCGAAGCGCCGCATATCATTAAAAAAGATGGATGGTATTATTTGATTTGTGCTGAAGGCGGCACGGGTTATAATCATTCGGAAGTGGTGTTCAGAAGCAAAGAGGTGACCGGGCCGTATATTCCCTATGAAAAGAACCCGATACTGACACAACGGCACCTGGATCGTTCAAGACCCAACCCCGTCACTACAACCGGTCATGCTGATTTTGTGGAAACAAAAGATGGCAAATGGTATGCAGTGTTTTTGGGTTGCCGGCCCTATGAAGGCGATCACTACAATATCGGGAGAGAAACGTTTATGTTGCCGGTGACATGGAAAGACGGCTGGCCGCATATACTTGAAGGAGATGAAACAGTGCAGTTCAAATATTCTGTTCCAATGCCTGACCTTACAAAAAAGGTAAACAACCCCTACACAGGCAATTTTGTTTATAAAGATGATTTTAAAGACAGCCAGTTAGACTATCGCTGGATCTTCTTGCGGGCACCCAAAGAAAACTGGTATAGCCTGGAAGAAAAAAAAGGATGGTTGTCTGTAAAACTGCGGCCTGAAACAGTGAGGCAAAGACAAAACCCATCCTTTGCCGGGCATCGCCAGCAGCATATAAAGGGAGAGGCTGTCACTTCCCTTTCTTTTGATGCAGCCGCTGAGAACGAAAAAGCCGGGCTGATCATTTTTCAGAATGAACAGCATCATTATTTTATCTGCCAGTCTGTAAAAGATAACCAGCCGGTGGTCGAACTATACAAAGGTCCCGGCAACCGCAATGCAGACAAAGAACCGGAACTGCTTGCCTCACAAGTGTTGACCGGGAAAAAACAATCACTGCAACTGAAAATAACATTTGATAAAGCAGATTATGCATTCTGGTATTCAACAGGCGGTAATAAATGGGCGTTGTTGAAAGACAAAGTGGATGGAAAATTTTTAAGCACAACTACCGCCGGTGGATTTGTAGGAAGTGTGTTTGGGCTCTATGCCACATCAAATGGAAAAGAAACCAGCGGCAAAGCCTATTTCGACTGGTTTGAATACAAAGGAGATGATGATGTTTTTAAACAATAAGCCTCAAGCAACTGCGCAAAGACGCTACGATAAAACTTAGCTCCGCTGCGTCTTTGCGAGAAAAATTCTCTATTGACTCAATAACTTCTGCAAAACAACTTTTACTTTCTCCGGGTTAGGCAGCATTGCCTGTTCCAGTCCCATATTCATCGGCACTGCCGGCAGATTCAGTGCACCCAGCACTTCCACCGGCGCATCGAGTGACTGAAAACAGTTTTTGGAAATTCTTCCCGCCAATGCTTCTGCAAAAGAATTGTTTTGCTGCTCTTCCGTCAGCACCAGGCATTTTCCATGCATCTTCACTCTTTCAAATATCAATTCTTCATCGAGTGGAAACAATGTCCGCAGGTCAACAATTTCTATTTGTTGCTTAAAATTATTTGCAGCAGTTTTTGCCCAATAGACACCCATGCCATAGGTGATAATAACACAGCTTTCACCATTATCCACTTTTTGCTGGTCAGCCTGCAAAACAATATTGGCCTTGCCCAGCGGTATGATATAATCTCTTGATGGTTCCGGCATCTTTGCTTCCTCTGTTCCGGGCACTTTGCTCCAGTAAAGACCTTTTTGCTCCAGCATCACTACTGGATTTCCATCATAGTAGGCAGCTTTCATCAACCCTTTCATATCAGCAGCATTGGATGGATAAACGACTTTGATACCTTTCACAGAAAGAACTGTTGTTTCAACAGAACCACTATGATAAGGGCCACCGCCGCCATAAGCACCGATCGGCACCCGAAGGATCATAGAAACCGGGAACTTGCCGCAACTCAGGTAACAACTTTTTGAAATCTCTGTCACCAGTTGATTAAACCCCGGATAGATATAATCCGCAAACTGCACTTCAACAATCGGTTTCAGCCCCACTGCATTCATCCCAACCGTTGATCCAACAATATATGCTTCCTGAATCGCCGTGTTGAAAACACGATGATCACCAAAACGTTCAGCTAATGTAGCGGCTTCACGAAATACCCCTCCTAATCTTCTGCCCACATCCTGTCCATACAAAACACATTCGGGATGATCTTCCATCAGTTCACGGATGGCAAACAAAGCCGCATCCACCATCATCACTTTTTCTGCACCCGCAGGGCTTCTTTCTCCTTTCTCTTCTGTTATTGGCGTGGCAACAAATACATGATCTTCTACTGTAGCAGGATCAGGTTCCGGCGCAGCCACCGCTTTGGCAAATTCACTTTCAATGAACTTTGTCGCTTCTTTTTCTATTTGCTGTAATTCAAATTCACTAACTCCTCTTGCCAGCAAGTTCCTGCGTAGTTTGGGCCCTGGGTCATGTTCCAGGTGTTTGGCCCAGTCTTCATCCGTCCTGTAAAAATCTTTTCTTACGCCGCTGGTATGGTGTCCCAGCAACGGCACCTGTGCATGAACCAGGTAGGGTTTTCTTTCTTTTCTTACAAACTCACACACCTGTTTCATCACACTGTAGGAAGCTTCAAAATCGCTGCCATCCACCTGTATCCTGTTCATGCCTTTGAAACCTGCTGCGAATTCAAAAGCGTTCATCGCCCTTGCCTCTTCGGCCGTCACACTGATACCCCAGTTGTTATCCTGAACCAAATAAATAATGGGTAATTGTTTCAGCACCGCAAATTGAAAAGCCTCACTGACTTCTCCTTCAGTCACACTGGCGTCCCCAAGTGAACATACTACGATAGGAGTCCCGCTGATCCCCCCCTTGGTGGGTTGGGGGGCTTTTTCCCAATACTGAATTCCTTGTGCTATCCCCGTTGTAGGTATCACCTGCATGCCTGTGGCGCTGCTTTGATGAATAATGGTCGGCTTATCGTGTCCCCTGTAGTTTGGATGATTGTAATATTCCCTTCCGCCGGTGAAGATATCATTGCCTTTTGCCAGCAATTGCAACATCAATTCATAAGGTGAAAAACCAAGGCCCAGCATCATACTTTCGTCACGATAGTATGGGCTCACATAATCCTGCGGCTGCAACTGGAAAGCCGTGGCTAATTGTATCGCTTCATGACCACGGGAAGTGGAATGAACATATTTGCAAACGTTGCGGTTGGCCTCGTAAGTTTCGGCCATTACTTTAGCCCTGCACATCAGGCGCCAGGCTTCAAGTAGTATAGAAGTATCCATCATGAAAAGCAAGCATGAAAACAGCAAATTTAGGGCAAACGGGGCAGCGTTATACAGAAAAGCCACCCGGGGGATGGCTTTCTCATGTGCAGTTGGTTTTGTCCTGTCTTCCGACAGGCAGGCGCCAACGATTTTGGTTTATTCTTATTTAACCTCCAGTGCAAATAAACTGTCGTCTTCGATGAACCCTTCGAGTTCATCACCCACCACCAACTCACCCACACCTGCCGGTGTTCCGGTGAAAATGATGTCGCCGATATTCACTGAAAAATAATTGGAAATATAGGAGACGATACTATCAAAATTGTGGATCATATTGCCTGAATTGCCCTGCTGCACCAACTCCTTGTTTTTATACAGGCAAAAGTTGATGTCCTTTTTATTTTTGATGTTGGCCAGTGGTATCCATTTGCCCACCACAGCCGAATTATCCCATGCTTTGGCCTTTTCCCAAGGCAGACCTTTTGCTTTCAGTTCATTCTGAATGTCCCTGGCAGTAAAATCAATACCTGTTGAGATGGCATCATAATATTTGCCGGCAAATTTTTCCTGGATGTATTTCCCGTTTTTACTGATGCGCAGCACCAGTTCGCATTCATAATGCAATTCGTTGGTGAATTCGGGATAATAAAAAGGGGTATGCGGTTGCAGCAATGCACTTTTAGGCTTCATGAAAATAACCGGCTCATCGGGAATCTCGTTACCCAGTTCTTCGGCATGAGCTGCATAATTACGACCTACACAAAAAATCTTCATAAACAGGCTGGTTTGTGTTTAAATACATCGGATACATGACTCGGGGCTGTTCATCCCATATATTCATCGTTCTTCAATATGTTTATTGGATATTTATCCTGCGTGCCGGCATAATGAAACGCCGGAGTAAAAAAGGACAGGGCTGCTAAAGTAAGTAATCAATCTGATTTATCATAAAGAAAAGTCTTTATTATTTACCTGGTTCATAGCTATGGCAAGACCCTGTGTAACAAAAGTTTCAATGGCTTCAACCGCCATTTCTATCTTTAGTTTAACCAATGGTTCCTCCCGGGTTTTCCACTTCCCAAGGACAAAATCTGACTGCTGGCCGCGGGGGTAATCATTACCGATACCAAACCTTAGCCGGGGATATTGGGTGCTGCCTAAAGATTCCTGGATACTTCTGAACCCGTTATGTCCGCCATCACTTCCACCTGGTTTCATCTTTAGCTTGTTCAGCGGAATGGCCACCTCATCGGCAATGACCAAAACGTTTTCCAATGCAATTTTCTCCTTGTCCATCCAGTATTTGACGGCCTTTCCGCTCAGGTTCATAAAAGTGGTGGGGCAGATGCAGATAAGCTTTTTACCCTTCCATTTGAGTTCGGCCACATAGGCCAGGCGACGGCTGCTGAAACTGCCACCGTGTTTTTGCACAAGTGCATTCACTACATCAAAGCCTATATTATGCCTTGTGTGGGCATATTCATCGCCAGTATTTCCCAGGCCAACGATAAGAAATTTCATAGCTGCTGTCAAAGTATCAAATATCGGTCGAAGTCAATAAAAAACCCCGACTGTAAGATCGGGGTTTGCAATATTCCTCTGAAGAATTATTTTTTTGCAGGAGCAGCCGGAGCAGCAGCGGCAGCCGGGGCAGCAGCAGTAGCGGCGGCCGGGGCAGCAGCTTCTTCCTGTTTCAACTGCCTTGTCAGTACCACAGATGCAATAGGAATACGGGGTGAGTTCAGTATTTCATAATGCTCTTCCTTCACATCTTCCACCCTGATATTACCGTTCAGTTCAAGGTCGTCAACCGGCACTTCGATCTGCTCTTTCAGGTATTTGGGGTAGGTTTTCACCTTCAGGGATTTCATTTTTGTGACAAGCTTACCCCCTTCTTTTACCCCTATAGATACACCTGTGAATTTAATCGGAATGTCAGCTATCACTTTTTTGTCATCTACCAGTTCCAGCAGGTCCACATGGGTCAGGGCATCATTTACTTTGTCAAATTGCAGGTCTTTCATAATTGTACGGTACGTTTTTCCGTCCAATACTACTTCTGCGATCTGGAAACTTGGTGTGTACACTAAATTTTTGAAAGCAGCAGCAGGAGCAGCGAAATTGATCTCCTGTGCACCCCCGTAAATTACACCAGGCACCAGTCCCTGAGAGCGGATCTGCCGGGTGGCGGTCTTCCCGAATCCGGTCCTCAGTTGTCCTTCGATTGTAATTGTTTTCATTGTATGTTGTTTTGTTTTTTACTTATCTCTGCGCTGCGAATGAATAAAGAGACTGGTGATACTCTTATTCTCAAACGCATTTCTTATTGCCACTGCAAAAAGCTCGGCTACTGAGATCACTTTGATCTTTGAACTTTCTTTTTGCACAGGGATCGTATCACAAACGATCAATTCTTCCAGCACACTGTTCTCAATATTCTCGTAAGCCTTTCCGCTCAGCACCGGGTGGGTGATCAAAGCCCTTACCGACCTGGCGCCTTTTTCTTTTAAAAGAGCTGCACTTTTGGCCAAAGTGCCTCCGGTGTCGCAGATGTCATCAATGATCACAATATCCTTGCCTGTCACATCTCCAATGACCACCATGCTGGCAATCTCATTGGCCCTTTTGCGGTGCTTGTCACAGATCACCATTTCTGCATTAAAATAGCTGGCGATCTCCCTGATGCGGTTGGTAGCTCCCACATCGGGGGCCGCAAAGGTAAGGTTTTCAAGCCTCAGATTCTCTATGTAAGGGATAAAAACTGCGTGGCTGTCCAAATGATCCACCGGGATGTCAAAATACCCCTGTATCTGGGGTGCATGAAGGTCCATGGTAATGACCCTGTCGGCGCCAGCAGCCACTAACATATTGGCAACCAATTTACTGCCGATGGCTACCCGGGGCCGGTCTTTCCGGTCCTGGCGGGCATAGCCATAATAAGGTATAACAGCAATGACTTTGTAGGCTGAGGCACGGCGGGCGGCATCAATCATCAGGAGCAGTTCCATCAGGTTTTCTGCCGGGGAAAAAGTGCTTTGAACAAGGAAAACATAGTCACCCCTGACGCTTTCTAAAAAAATTGGGGAAATCTCGCCGTCGCTGAAACGCTGGATATTTACTTTCCCTAATTGCGTACCGAACCGTTTGCAGATCTGTTCGGCTAACCGCTGAGAACTGGTTCCGGAGAAAATTTTCGCAGTTTGCATGGAGAAAAAATGTGCGGCGAAGATAGGACTGTCACCGCAATGATGCCCTCAACTGCAAAAAATATTGACCGGTAACAGGTCTTTTATCTCATCGCAACCGTAGCAGCAACGGGTGTTGATGTTCTTACCGGGGTTTCTTTGGCAGAAGAATTATCACTGCCGGATGAAGACCGGGGATTAAATGTGTAAAAAAGTGACGAACAAATGAAAATTGAGAAGGCCAGAACCACAACATAAACGCCGGCAAAAAACAGGATCGGGTGCAGTGCTCCCACAGGGCTGATTCTTTTGGTTTTCATACTTAGCAGATTTTAGGGGTTTTCAATCAATTGGATTTTACTTTGACCGGCATCTGTTTTATACCGGTATTTAGTATTGATAACGCCAAAAATATTGGTTAAATTGTTTTCATGCAAGAGCACAAGTACTCAATAAAAGAGTGGGCAAAAGACGACAGGCCGAGGGAAAAATTACTATCAGCAGGAGCAGAAAATCTGAGCAATTCCGAGTTGCTCGCCATCCTTATACACAACGGCACCCGAAATAAGACCGCTGTTGACCTTGCCAAAGAAGTACTCAGGCTGGGAAAAGACAACCTGAATGAACTGGGCCGGCTTTCTGTAAAAGACCTGCTGAAAATAAAAGGGATTGGAGAGGCCAAGGCCATTACCATCGCCGCCGCTCTTGAGCTTGGCAGAAGACGACAGGCGGCCTCTTCTTTAGAAAAAACTGTTATCACTACCAGCCATGATATTGCCCGGTTTCTGCAGTCTAAATTCAGTGACCTGCGGCATGAAATTTTTGCTGTTTTATACCTAAACAGGGCCAATAAAGTGAAACATTTTGAAATTGTCAGCGAGGGGGGCATCACCGGCACCGTGGCCGACCCCCGGGTCATTTTGCGAAAGGCCCTGGAAGAAGACGCCGTGAGCATTATCCTGTGTCATAACCACCCCTCCGGCAGCCTGCGGCCAAGCCGGGCCGATGAACAACTTACTGCTAAAATAAAAGGAGCCGCCACACTGTTTGACATCCATGTAATGGATCATATTATTGTCAGTGAAGAAGGATATTTCAGTTTTGCAGACGAGGGGCTATTGTAATAATCAGATGAAGAGACCCCACTCATCTTCAAATTCATCTTTCTGAAACGTGGCAACCCACTCTTTAAAGAGCAACCTGAATTTGTCAATTTCTTCCCTTATCACCAGACCATGTGCTTCTTCAATGGCGCCCTCTCCCATCATGGTGAGCAAGGATGATTTTATGAACTGGGCATTTTTGCGGATGATCGAAGCATTTTCCATGCGAAGGATATACATATTGCCTGCTTCTGAGCTTTTGATCTTGACCGCCACCTGGTAAGCATCGCCCAGGATCATTCCTTTATAATCTTCCCAGTGATCTGCAGAAAAACTGTCTTCACCCGTATCCGTATTAAGGGAATCCATGGCCCCGTTCAGAACGATCATCACCTGTTGCCATTGCTCATACAATGCCTTGCAGGCATCTCTTGTAGGGTTTGGTTTCCATTCTTCACCCTCTTCTTCATCGTCAAACCTGTCATCATCCCAATCAGGAAGGTTGCTGAGTTTGTCAATAGCCATATAAAAGATTTTAAAGGTTTAAAGTTCTGCTTTAAGAAAACGGGCCGTATGGCTTTCTTTGCATTTCACTAATTCTTCCGGTGTTCCTTCAAACAAGATCTGCCCGCCGCCATCACCGCCTTCGGGACCAATGTCAATAACATGATCGGCCACTTTGATAACATCCATATTATGTTCTATCACCAGTACGGTGTTGCCCCTGTCCACTAATTTATTCAAAACATCCAGCAAATGCTGAATATCCTCAAAATGCAAACCTGTTGTGGGTTCATCAAGGATGTAAAAAGTTTTGCCGGTATCTCTTTTGCCCAGTTCAGTGGATAATTTCACCCGCTGCGCTTCGCCACCACTTAGAGTTACGGCCGACTGACCTAAAGTGATATAACCAAGCCCTACTTCCTCAAGCACTTTTATTTTCCGGTAGATATAAGGAACCGGCTGAAAAAATTCAACTGCTTCTTCCACTGTCATATCCAGCACATCGGCAATGGATTTGCCTTTGTAGCGTATCTCCAGGGTTTCTCTGTTATATCTTTTGCCATTGCATTTTTCACAATGCACATACACATCCGGCAAAAAATTCATTTCTATCACTTTCATACCGCCACCCTCACACACATCACAGCGGCCGCTTTTCACATTGAAAGAAAAACGGCCCGCATTATAACCCCTGATCTTTGCCTCGGGAATAGCTGCAAACAATGTTCTTATATCTGTAAAGAACCCGCAGTAGGTGGCCGGGTTGCTCCGGGGTGTCCGCCCGATAGGCGATTGATCTATTTCAATTACTTTATCAATATGATCCAGTCCTTTCACCGATTTATATTCCATTGCTGCCATCTTAGAGCCATAAGCATGTTTTGATAAGATCGGGTACAGCGTTTCATTGATCAACGTAGATTTACCGCTGCCACTCACTCCTGTCACACAAATAAATTTTCCAAGCGGAAATTTTACATCTACGTTTTGCAGATTGTTTCCTTTTGCTCCTTTTAGCTCAATAAATTTTCCATTTCCTTTCCGTCTTTCTTTGGGCACTGCAATATGTCTTCTGCCGTTGAGGTAGCCGGATGTGAGTGTATCCAGTTCCAATAAATGTTTCGGGTCACCTTCCGCCACCACCCTGCCACCATGGAAACCGGCTTTCGGACCGATATCAATCAAATGATCCGCTGCAAGCATAATGTCTTTGTCATGCTCCACCACCAGCACACTGTTGCCAATATCACGAAGATTTTTCAACGCTTCAATCAGGCGATGGTTATCTCTCTGGTGCAAACCAATGGAAGGTTCGTCGAGGATATAAGTGATGCCCTGCAACTGTGAGCCGATCTGTGTGGCCAGCCGGATGCGTTGCGATTCGCCGCCGCTCAGACTCCTGGAAGGACGGTTCAATGTCAGGTAGGTGAGTCCTACATCAAGAAGAAATTGCAGCCGGTCTCTTATCTCTTTCAACACCTCCTTTGCAATTGTTCTTTGCTTATTATCTATCCGCAATTCAATGCCATCAAACCATGCATACAAGTTGTCAAGGTTCATATTGCCCAGTTCGGCAATATTTCTTCCTGCCACCTTGAACCAGAGACTTTCTTTTTTCAATCTTGCCCCGCCGCAACCATCGCAAGGCTTCACGATCATGTAATCTTCCGTCCACTCCCGGATGTTTTCGCTGTAAGGATTGGCATACCAGCGTTGCAGCATATTCACCACTCCTTCAAACGGGGCCGCCGGATCAAACTTCATGTTTTCAAAATCGAGATCTTCCTGTTGCCCCTCTTCGTTGCCGTACAATATAATATTGAGTTGCTTTTGAGATAACTTGCCAACCGGGGTGGTCAATGATATTTTATGTTTTTTGGCCGCCTCCTGTGCCTGGCGATATACCCATGCATCTCTTTCTTCGCCCAGCGGCGCTATGCCTCCTTCGCTGATGCTCAAAGAAGGATCGGCAATCACCGCTTCCATATTGATATGGTGCTTTGTGCCTAATCCTTTGCAAGCAGGACAGGCGCCATAGGGAGAATTAAAGGAAAACGAATTGGGTGAAGGTTCTTCATAACTAATACCCGTTTCTTCGCACATCAGTTGTTTACTGAACTGAACAACTTTGTCGCTGTCGTTCACCGAAAGAAATAATAACTCTTTGCCCAGCTTCAATGTTTGCTGCACACTCTGGCTCAATCTTGCTTTCAGGTCATCGTTCACCTGCAAACGGTCAACCACCAGTTCAATGTCATGAATCTTGTAGCGATCCACCTGCATCTTAGGCGCCAGGTCTTTCACTTCGCCATCCACTCTCACTTTTAAAAAACCTTTTTTTCTGACATCTTCAAATAATTCCCGGTAATGTCCTTTTCGACCCCGCACCAATGGAGCCAGCAGGCTGATTTTTTTACCTTCGAACCGGCTGAAGATATTTTCCACTATCTCTTCCTCACTCCACTTCACCATTTTTTGGCCGGTGTTATAGGAATATGCTTCGCCAATTCTTGCAAACAGCAAGCGGAGGAAATCATATATCTCGGTAACCGTTCCGACAGTGGAACGTGGGTTCTTGTTGGTGGTCTTTTGTTCAATAGAAATAACAGGTGACAACCCGGTGATCTTGTCCACATCGGGTCGCTCCATATCACCAATGAACTGGCGGGCATAGGCGCCAAATGTTTCCATATACCTGCGCTGACCTTCGGCATAAATGGTATCAAAAGCCAAAGATGATTTTCCGCTGCCGCTGATTCCGGTGATGACTACCAGTTTGTTTTTAGGAATAGAAATATCAATATTCTTGAGGTTGTGTACTCTTGCACCAAGTACTTCGATACTCTCCTTTTCCGCTTGCGTTGCTGTTCCGTTGTCTTTTGCCATAAGTAAAGGATGACGAAGATACTGATTCGCCGATGTTATGCTGAAGGCATCCAAACAACAATCATCGGGCAAAAAGGTTATAAAAGAACACTCTATAATCACATGGGTGGAAAAAAATATCCGGATTTTTTCACCAATTCTTAATTCTGGCATAATATTTTGAAACAGTAGCCCAGAGTACCAATTCTATCAAATTAAAAAAATCGTATTATGAAAAGAACCATTGCAATAATGGCGGCAGGCTTTTTTTGCCTTGCAGTTGTAACAGCTTCCGCACAGGAAACATGGGACCCCCGGAAAAACCCAACCGTAGATTCGATCATTTCCAAACATAAAGACAATGTTGTGCCAATGCCTCCGGCTTTGACCGTTGATAAGATTTTTCCAGTGCTGGGACAATATGAGTCGGCAGTGAACGCTGATGCTGCATCTGTAACTATCACACTTGACAGTGAGAACAAGGGTGTGATATGGGTAGAAGGTTTGCCGCAGGGCAAAATAAAAGCCATCCTGCTCAGGTCTCCCTCTACTTACAAAATACCGTCACAAAAAACAGCCGATGAAAAAGAAGTGGCCGAAGGAACTCTCGTATATGATAAAGAGACAAACACCCTGAGCATTTGTATCGGCAAACCCTTCAATACTGAAAACCCGATGGCGGCTTTTGCAGCAGAGCCTGAATCGAACGTAGATGAAGTTGCCACAAAACAGGTAAAATCCAAGGCAAAAGTGAAAGAGGTGGAAAAACCCAAACCCTGGATCTATGCCGGCACCAAAGTGGAGACGCAAACCGCAATGAATTAAGTTTAATAGCTGTTAGAAGTGTTTTCAGATTCAAAGGGACGAGAAGAGGCTGCTAATTGCAGCCTCTTTCTTATTTTTAGCTAAAACAATCCGCATGTTTGGGCTCTTCAGAAAAAAACCGGCCGGCATTAAGACAATTGATACCGTATGGATTAGTGAAGCCGATAAACTCAATGCTCTGGCAAAGGAATGGGTAACGAATAATGATACCGTATTTGTAGCCTGGTTTGAGGAAAGCCTGCGAAACCTGGAAACGCTTATGCAAAATTCTTCACCCGTCCCTTTTCATCTTTTTATGGCAAGGGAGGTTTCAAGGATGCAGATCAATGGCAAACCGGTGATCTTTATTGAACATTATCCATTGGCGGCAAAAGAAGATGAACTGTTTCAAAAACTGGAACTAAAGGAAGTGAAAGTATGGTCCGCATTAGACGAGCCCCTCTTCCATCGTTTTGGCGGTGAAAAGATCATCCAGATGATGAAACAGTTGGGCATGAAAGAGGAAGAACCTATTCAGCATAGCATGATTAGCAAAGCCATCCGCAATGCCCAGCAAAAAATAGCAGCCAAACTCACTGTGGAGCAATCAGCCCGTTCGCAAAAGGACTGGCTCACCAAAAACCTCCCGGCCTGAAACCCTTTGTCATCCTGTGCTTCCGCCATTCAACCAAACAAGTGTTTGGTATTTTGCAAAATTTTATTTGGCCGATCAGCTATCCGATATTTTCTTTGCAATAGTTCTTTACTATCACTTATCAAGAAAGGCTGAGGGTAATGGCCCGATGAAGCCTTGACAACCTCCCGCATTTTGTTTGTATGAACAAAGTGAGGAAAGGTGCCAATTCCATCTCGCCTTAGGCGAGGCAGATAAGTCAGATCAACGCTTCGAAATAGTTTATATAACAATATTTAAAAGCTCATCTGATTTGTCGGGTGAGTTTTTTTTATTCGTTTTCTTCAATGAGAAAGGAGTGAGGCCCTCCCGGTAGTCTTTCTTGACAAAGTGATGAAACTGTATCAACAATCCTGTCTGCCGACAGGCAGGCTTTCATCATCGCTTCCAGTTTAAATGAACTGGCAACCTAAAACAAAAAAGATGAGCACATCACAACAATCCCATTCACCACAAATAGCTGCAACAGTATTGGCGCTATTAATCAAAGAAAACCCCTTTTGCCTCAATAAAACAAGCCTGCTGATCAAAATCTGTTGGAACAGGCGTTAGTTTACTGTTGCTTGCGGCATTATCCGGCGATTATCATGCAAACAAAAAATTAACAAATGAATAAAACAGAATTACGGCAAAAGTCCACTACTTTCATGGAGTATTTAAGCCAATGCTTGTCTCTCCCCGTAATATCATTTGTTTTTCTCCGGCAACAATTTGTTGTTGCATTTGTAGTATGCCGTAAGGCATACGTTGCTATTGCCGCTACCGGCCAGCAACCCGCTTTACGGCTCCCCGGTTTTTTCTCAGCAAATTTTCAAACCATTAAAATTTACAAATATGAGTAACTATCGTTTCGAGACACTGCAATTGCATGCAGGCCAGCAACCAGACCCGACAACCAAATCAAGGGCGGTTCCTATTTATCAAACAACATCCTATGTATTTGACAATTCTGAACATGCCGCCAACCTGTTTGGCTTAAAACAGTTTGGCAACATTTATAGCCGTATCATGAACCCGACCAATGATGTTTTTGAACAACGTATTGCTGCGCTGGAAGGCGGTGTGGCAGCGTTGGCAACTTCATCAGGCCAGGCAGCACAGTTCCTTGCCCTGAACAACATCCTGCAAGCCGGAGATAATTTTGTTTCCACTTCTTATCTCTATGGCGGCACTTACAACCAGTTTAAAGTGGCTTTCAAACGCCTGGGTATTGATGTTCGTTTTGCTGATGGCGATAATGTGGACAGCTTTGTGCCGCATATTGATAAAAACACCAAAGCCATCTTCCTGGAAACGATCGGCAATCCCCGTCTCAACATTCCTGATTTTGAAAAATTCGTGGCGCTGGCCAAAGAATATGACCTGCCGCTGGTTGTTGATAATACATTCGGCGCCGGTGGTTACCTGTTCAAACCATTGGAATGGGGCGCCAACGTGGTGGTGAATTCAACCACGAAATGGATCGGTGGCCATGGCACATCCATCGGTGGTGTGATCATTGATGGCGGCAACTATAACTGGGGCAATGGAAAATTTCCGCAATTTACCGAGCCCAGCGAAGGTTATCATGGTTTGAAATTCTGGGAAATCTTTGGCGATAACAATCCGCTGGGTTTGCCCAATATCGCTTTCATCATCCGGGCAAGAGTGGAAGGTCTTCGTGACTTCGGCGCTTCACAAAGCCCCTTCAATTCTTTCCTCAACCTGCAGGGCTTGGAAACACTTAGCCTTCGTGTGCAGCGCCAGGTGGATAATGCACTGGAACTGGCACAATGGCTCGAATCACATCCGCAGATAGAATTTGTGTGGTATCCCGGTTTGAAAAGCAGCCCGTATCACAACCTTGCCAAAAAATATCTTACCAATGGTTTTGGCGGTGTGCTGCAGTTTGGCATCAAAGGCGGCATTGAGAACGGTCGCAAGTTTGTTGACTCATTAAAGCTGATAAGCCACCTCGCCAATGTGGGTGATGCAAAAACTTTAGTGATACATCCTGCCTCAACAACACATGAACAACTGACAGAAGAAGAAAGACTGGCAGCCGGTGTATTACCAAATCTTGTCCGCATCAGCGCCGGTATCGAGCATATCGAAGACATCAAAGCCGATGTGGAGCAGGCATTGCAAAAAGTTTTCAGTAAAGAACTGGTGGCATAAACATGACGAACATTTTCAACCATAATCATCCGTTCACATTAGCTTCAGGTGAAACCCTTCCCGGGTTTCACCTGGCTTATACCACCCATGGCAAACTGAATGCGGCAAAAGACAATGTGGTATGGATTTTTCATGCCCTCACGGCCAACAGCAATCCTGTGGAATGGTGGCCGGGCCTGGTGGGTGAAGGAAAATTCTTTGATCCTGTAAAGTATTTCATCGTTTGTGCCAACAAGCCGGGCAGCCCCTATGGCAGCATTTCGCCACTGAGTGTAAACCCGAAAACCAACGAGCCTTACTACTACGATCTCCCTGCCTTTTCTATTAATGATATGATAAGAACATACCAGCACCTGAAAGATTTTTTGGGAATAGAAAAAGTGCTGGTGGGTTTGGGTGGCAGCACCGGCGGTATGCAACTGCTGGAATGGGCCATTGAAGAACCGGAATTGTTTGAACATATCGTTCCCATTGCTACCAATGCTGTGCTATCACCATGGGGCATTGCCTTTAATGCATCACAGCGCATGGCGATTGAAACAGACAATAGCTGGCTGGAAAGGAAACCGGACGCCGGGCAAAAAGGACTCGCAACAGCCCGTTCGATTGCCTTGTTATCCTATCGTCATTATAATGGCTTTGATATTACACAGGCAAGAGATAAAGCTTTTGTTTACCTGGCTGATGGGGTGGAATATGCTGCAGATAATTACCAGCGTTACCAGGGTTTGAAACTGGTGAATCGTTTTAATGCCGCCTGTTATTACCGGCTTACACAGAGCATGGACAGCCATGATGTGGGCCGCAACCGAAATGGAGTGGTCAATGCATTGAAAAAAATTACAGCAAGAGCTTTAGTCATCGGTATTGAGTCAGATGTCCTTTATCCTATTACCGAACAGGAATTTTTGCAAAAAAATATTCCCGGTGCCGAACTACTGAGCATTGCCAGTGATTTTGGCCATGATGGTTTTTTGCTGGAATATGAAAAGATCGAAACCGCTTTAAAAAAATTTATTGAAGAAAAAACATCGCATCGTTTAAAAATTGCGAATTAAGAGTATGGAAACACATAAACAGTTAACAATCGGATTATTCGGATTTGGTGTGGTGGGTGAAGGCCTGTACAAAGTGTTACAGCAAACCCCTTCCCTTTCTGCCAGCATCAAAAAAGTCTGCATTAAGAACCCGGAGAAGAAGAGAGATGCGCCTGCTTCGTTATTTACTACGGATAAAGTGGAACTGCTTTTCGACCCGGAAATAAATGTGATCGTGGAAGTGATTGACGATGCCGATGCGGCTTTCCAGATTGTAAGCACAGCTTTAAAAAACGGTAAAGATGTGGTCAGCGCCAGCAAAAAGATGATCGCCGAGCATTTGCCTGCGCTGCTGCAACTGCAACAGGAAACAGGCCGTTCTTTGTTGTATGAATCAGCAGCCTGCGCTTCCATACCTGTCATCCGCAACCTGGAAGAATATTATGACAATGACCTCCTGCACTCTATCAAAGCCATCGTGAACGGCTCTACCAATTATATACTCACCAAAATGTTTGAGGAAGGGCTTGATTTCAAACAGGCATTGTTGCAGGCGCAGCAACTGGGTTTTGCCGAAAGTAATCCCAAGCTGGATGTAGAGGGCTATGACGCCGTCAATAAATGGACCTTCCTGCTCACCCATGCCTATGGCATCATTGAATCACCCAATGATATTCTGTTCAACGGCATTCAGAACATACATGCTGCCGATGCGGTGGTGGCCAAAGCAAGAAACCAGCAGATCAAACTGGTGGCCCAGGCTAAAAAGCTAAAAACCGGGCAGGTGGCCGCTTTTGTATTGCCGCAATTTGTGAAACAGGAAGATCATTTATCATTTGTAAAAAATGAATACAACGGTGTCGTCATCGAATCGGGTTTTGCCGACAAACAATTCTTTTATGGCAAAGGCGCCGGCAGTTTTCCGACTGCATCGGCGGTACTGAGTGATATATCAGCACTGCGTTATCAATATAAATACGAGTACAAAAAACTCTACCATCACAAACCGCATGAGATCAGCGATGAGATTTTCCTGAAAGTATATATCAGTTTTGACGACCTAGCAGCGGTGCCCAAAGACCGTTTTGAATGGATCGAGGAATGGCATGCGCAGGAAGAAAGAAAATACCTGGTGGGTGTTATCTCTTTTGAAGAACTGAAGAAAAATAATTGGTGGAAAGAAAATAATACATCCCTCATCCTCACTCCCGACCCGGTGATAGAAGATGTGGAAATAAGAAAGCTGAAAAAGAAAAGCCTGGAGCTTGCCGGAATTTTTTTGTAGAAAAGGGAGAACGGAAAATAGAAACCAGGGAAGAGCAGTGCTATCAGACAAATAGGTAGTGCTGCAGTTTGAAATCTTTACCACATAGAATCAAAGGTACATAGCTTCACATAGGCTATAAATCTATGTGGCCCTATCTTTCTATTGTGCCTATGTGGTAAAAAATCTGTGTTACATTCAAACTGTATCACTACCGCCAAGTACTTGTTACCCCACTTTCTATTTTCCATACTACACTCCCCATTCCCTACCTTTGCCGCATATTTCTACTACCATGCGGGAATTATCTGTTGTCATTACAGTGATGAATGAAGAGGAGAATATCAAACCTCTTCTTGAAGCCGTTCGTGCGGCCCTCAACGGGATAGATTACGAAGTGATATTGGTGGATGATGGCTCTACGGACAAAACAAGGCTGGAGATACTGGAACATGCCGATGACAGGACGGTGATGGTAGAGCTCCGTAAGAACTATGGCCAAAGCACCGCTATGACGGCGGGCATTGACCATTCCCGTGGCCGTTATGTAGCGCTGCTCGATGGTGATTTGCAAAATGACCCCACCGATATTCCGGGTATGCTTGAGTTGCTGAAAAAAGAAGACTGGGATGTGGTGGCCGGCAACCGCAAGAACCGTAAGGATGGTTTTATTCTCCGCAAAATCCCCAGCCGGATTGCCAATGCCCTCATTCGCCGCATGACGGGTGTGTACATTAAAGATTATGGCTGCACACTGAAAGTCTTCAAAAGAGAAATTGCCGAAGAATTGGGATTGTATGGGGAATTGCACCGCTTCATCCCTGTGCTGGCCAAACTACAGGGAGCAAGGATCACACAGGTAGATGTAAAGCATCATGCCCGCATCCATGGAAAAAGTAAATACGGCATCAACCGCACTTTCAAAGTGATGAGTGACCTGGTACTGATGGTATTTATGCGGAAGTATATGCAAAAACCCATGCACCTGTTTGGAACATTAGGTTTTATCAGTTTTGGCATCGGCTTACTCATTAATATTTACCTGCTGGTATTAAAGATCATGGGTAATGAGATTGGCGGAAAACCTTTGCTGATACTCGGTTTGATCCTTTTATTAGGAGGCATTCAGCTTATCACCATCGGCATTGTGGCCGATATCGGCGTCCGCACATATTTTGAATCGCAGAATAAGAAAACATATAATGTCAGGAAAATCTTTCATGCGAAAAGAGAAGTGACACAACAACATGATGTATTGCTGTAATGGTCAGACCAATATTTTTTCATTTACCCTGAACCACTCGTAAAATTTTTCAAGCCCGTCTTTTATCTGTGTTTGCGGGTTGTAGCCAAGTAATTGTTTTGCCTTTGTAATATCTGCAAAAGTCTTAGGTACATCCCCCGGCTGGTCAGGCTCACGGATAATGATGGCCTTTTTGCCCGTTACCTCTTCAATAGCAGCGATCAGATCCTTTAGTGTGATAGTGTAGTTATTCCCAAGATTGATGATCTCAAAATTGCTCTTATCATAGTGAATGGTGCCAATGATGCCCTGGACGGTATCCTCCACAAACGTATAATCCCGGCTGCTGCTGCCATCTCCATACATGGTGATGGGCTGACCTTGCAAGATAGCCTTAGTAAATTTATGAATGGCAAGATCAGGTCTTTGTCCGGGGCCATAAACCGTGAAAAAACGGAGAGCCAAAAACCGTATGCCAAACAATTTGCTGTACACATGCCCCATCATTTCCCCGGCTAATTTGGTGCATGCATAAGGACTTATCGGCAGCAGTTGTTCATCCTCTTTCCAGGGATAATGGTCATTCACCCCATACACACTGCTGCTGGAGGCAAAAACAAACTGCTCTATACTTTTCTCCTTGGCAAAATCAAGCATGTTTTGCAAGCCGATCACATTTGCCTGCTGATAGGCCAGCGGGTTTTGAATGCTGGGCCTCACCCCCGCCTTAGCCGCCAGGTGAATGATGGCATCAACCGGCTCCGGTATCAATGCAGCCAGTGCTTTCCCAGAAAGGGAGGGCAGGTCGGCCTCTATTAACCGGAAACGGGTATCATTGCTAAAACCCCGGATATTAAATTCCTTGATGCTTCGGGCATAAAACAAATCAAAATTATCAATGCAGGTAATTGTTGTGCCCGGTTCCGCTGCCAGCAACCGCCCGATCAGGTTACTGCCGATAAACCCGGCACCTCCGGTGATGAGATAATGCTTCATAATGCCAAGATGTGCAAAGTAAGCCAAAACCTGCTTATATCAAGGATTGATCTCTTTGCAGCTATCCGGGAATTTAGGCGGCAAAATGCAAATTGTCCTACTTGTCCAGCAGGCTTTAAAAACAGCAATGAGGCATCCTTTCAATCATTCTTTTCGTTTTCTATAACGCATCATCTATCTTAATCAAACAAATGATAAAGGTTGCTTTCATAGTCAGATCGACATTATACAAAGTGCCGGGTGGAAGCACTGTTCAGGCAGTCGAAACCGCCCGGCATCTCAGGAAATTGGGGACAAAGGTAAGCATTTACTTAGCGCATGAAAAGGTTAATTACAAAAACTATGATCTGCTACATTTCTTCGATGTGGTCAGACCGGCAAACATTTTATTCCATATTAAAAACTCTCGGAAACCATTTTTTGTCACCCCCGTTTTGCTTGATTACAGTGAATATGACAAGAGGTTTCGTAAAGGGTTTTCCGGGATGGTTTTCAGACATTTTTCAGCAAACAGCAATGAATATATCAAAACAGTTTCCCGATGGCTGTTAGGCAAAGACAGCCTACAGAGTAAAAATTATCTTTGGAAAGGGCAGAAAAAATCGGTTCAATCTGTTCTTCATAAAGCAGCTATGGTTCTTCCCAACTCGAAAACAGAGTATGATCAGTTATTAAAACTGTACCACGTTGATAAACCGTATGCCATCATCCCTTATGGAATTGATACTACTCTTTTCCAGCCTGACAACACTACGCCCAAAAATAATAAGCTTATTCTTTGTGCAGCTCTGATAGAAGGAAGGAAAAACCAGCTGAAGCTTATTAAAGCCCTGAACAATACCGATTTCAGGTTGGTGCTGCTTGGGGAAGCTGCACCAAATCATAAAGATTATTTTCATCTTTGTAAAAAGATCGCTTCAAATAATATCGAGTTTACCGGAAGGCTTTCTCAGAAAAATCTTGCAGGATATTATAAACAGGCAAAGGTTCATATCCTACCCAGTTGGTTTGAAACATGTGGCCTGTCATCTATGGAAGCTGCGGCAATGGGATGCAATATTGTTATAACCAACAAAGGTTATACTCATGATTATTTTGGCGATGATGCCTTTTATTGCAACCCGGAAAGCGAGGAGTCAATTTACCAAGCTGTAAAAAAGGCAGCAGAAAGTCCTTTACAAAAAGCCTTGCAGGAAAAAATACTAAAAGAATACACATGGGAACAGGCTGCTTCTCAAACACTTGAAGCATATAAAAAAATTGTGTGACTTGAACCTACATTATCAGTAAATAATATGGCTTCAAAATGTCCTCTATGCTATTGCGAAAGTTACTATGTCATTTATGAGCATTTATTGAAGCGCTCCTGTATCTCTATTGTTAAGTGCCGTGATTGTCTTCATGCATATACCCTAGCAGATTATGTCGTTGAATCCTCTGAACTTTACAATGACAGTATATATAAAGTAGTGGAGAACCGGAAAACAATATTTGACAAAATATTAAACTGGGAGTATAAGAGGGTGAGAAAAAGGATTACTATGCTAAAGCCATCCAAAGGATCGCTCCTGGATTTTGGTTCAGGCAAAGGAAAACTTGCAAGCCTTGCAAAGCAAAACGGTTGGAACGTAAACTGTGTAGAAACTGCTGTTGAACGGGCTCTATATGCAAAAAAAGTTTATGGGCTGGAAGTAAACACAGATTTCTATTCAACAGGCAGAATATTTGATAGTGTCTTTGATGTTCTTACGCTTTTTCATGTACTGGAGCATCTGCAAAGTCCGGCATCCTTGCTGCATGAGCTAATCAGGTATAATCTGAAAAAAGATGCGTTGATAGTTATTGAAGTCCCCAATATAAACAGTTGGCAGGCCCGGATAGCCGGCCGTCACTGGATGCACTGGGACATTCCAAGGCATCTCAGTCATTTTAGTCCTGCCCGGTTAGAGCAATTTACAGCTTCGCTGGGACTTACCACTCTTCGCACAGGTTACTTTTCCTTCCATCTTGGAGTTTTGGGAATGACTGACAGCATTCTGAAAAAGTTGGGTTATCGAAACAATATTATTTATGAATTAAAGAACAGAAAGAATAAACTGATAATTTTTGCTATTGTCTTTCTGCTTCCGCTTTCCTTTTTAGCGGAAACAATTGCATCATTGGCAGGTAGCGGCGGAGTAGTCCGTAAATACCTTATCAGAAAGTTTTAATAATGGCTAATTTATAATAGTATTCATAAGAACAGTAAACCCTTTGCTTCAAGAGAGGAAGGGTACACCTATTCACAGGTTATCAATCCAATACACTTTAGGCAGGCAACCATGAATACGCTTTTAACGATTTTATCATTTTCCCGGTTGCCTGTCGCAAAAAAATTACAATGAAAATCGGCATTCTCGGCACAAGAGGCATCCCCAATCATTACGGGGGATTTGAACAGTTTGCGGAACAGCTTTCTGCAGAACTGGTGGCCCGTGGTCATGATGTGCATGTTTATAATTCCAGCCTCCATCCTTACCGGGAAAAGGAATGGCAGGGTGTCCGTATTATCCATTGCAAAGACATGGAAAACAAACTGGGCACTGCCGGACAGTTTATCTATGACCTCAACTGCATCAACGATGCCCGGAAAAGAGATTTTGATGTTTTGTTGCACCTGGGCTATACCAGCGATTCTGTGTGGCACCGGCGCTGGCCCAAAAAAAGAACTGTGAATATTGTGAACATGGACGGCATGGAGTGGCAACGGAGTAAATACAGTAAATCCACCCGTCATTTTTTAAAATGGGCTGAATCTCTCGCAGTGAACAATGCCAGCTACCTTGTGGCCGATTCTGCGGTGATGCGCAAATACCTGCATGAGAAATATGGAAGAATGCCCGTTTTTATTCCGTATTGTGCCGAAGTTTTTACCCATGGTGATCATTCCGTTCCCGCCAGGCACCGGCTTGTTCCTCACCAGTATTACTTGCTGCTTTCCCGCATGGAACCTGAAAATAATATTGAAATGGTCATACAGGGCTACCTGCAGGCTGCTCATGACTTTCCATTATATATAATCGGCAATATCACCAATCGGTATGGTCGTTATATTACTGCAAAATACAAGCATCCTTCCATTCGCTTTTCCGATGCGATCTATGACCAGGATGAGGTTAACAATCTTCGCTACTACTCTGCTCTTTACTTTCATGGACACTCTGCCGGGGGCACCAACCCTTCTTTGCTGGAAGCGATGGCTTGCGGATGCTGCATTGCCGCCCATGATAACCCATTTAATAAGGCAGTTCTTGGAAATGAAGCGCATTATTTCAACAATCCGGAACAGGTCAGCACTATCATCCTCTCTGCGCCGAACGATCTCCAGGCTCATCAATGGAAAAAACAGAACATTGCCCGTATCAGTGAAATATACAATAAGGAAAAGATCATTGACGCATATGAGTTTTTAATGATGCAGGCCTGCGGCATTGAACGAAAAGCAATAAAACGTTCTGTAGTAGCTTTAGCCTGACCGGGTGTAAAACGTTTCAGGCTGCCCTTATTTCCAAAGAGCGGGACCCCTTGCTGTATTGCCTGTCAAATTGCGGAAAAACATTCGTGAAAGCCAGAATCCAGATCATGTATTCTGCCAGGTTGGTGAGGAAACTCCCGGTGAACTGGTAAATGAATATGAATACGAAAAGCAGAAACCTGTAATAATTTGTCCAGGGCCTGGTAACAAAAAACAATGCTATTTCAATAAATAGTTTTGTAAAAAGACCCACCCATCCAAACACGGCCAATGTTTCAGCCATCGCATTGGGAATGGCGGCCACAAAGTCTTTTACATAGAGATAATAACCCTGGATGATTTCATGGCCCACCAGCTTTACATGTCCCACACCTATTCCCCACCATTCATTCTTTTCTTCCAGCATTTGCCGCGCCAAAAAAAATGAATCAGCCGTTCTTCCTTTAGCTGACTGATCATTTCCCGACAAAACATTCAGCAAACGGGTAAATAACGGGTTGTGCCGGTAATAAACAACAAGAATGGTCAAAACTGCAGCCGAAAGCACACCTATGTTAATGAACATGTTTACAACTCTTCTCTTCACCAATAACTGCCGGAAATGAAACAAGGTTACTACTGTACCAGCTATGACTGATGCGCTGATCACACCTAAAGAAAAAGAAAGTATAAAAGGAAGAAAAAGCATGGGTAACAACCAGTAATTTTTAATACGGTTTTGCATAAAAATATACTGCAGCAGGAAAAAGAAGAAAACAGGTATGAACAAAGTGGCATAATAGGAAGCTTCATAAGTAAAGAGTTTGAATCGCCTGAAATCTTTAACTCCTGAAGTCAGGTTCTGTTCAATCCAGAAAATATGATCCCAGGGAGTAAAATAGAAGACAATTCCGGCAAGGCAGAAAAAAAAATTTACAATAAGTATCGTTCTGAATATTTTCTCAATATTGCTGCATGTAATAAAGAATGTGTAGAAAGCCTGGCAGGCAATATAAACCATGATAATGTTGAGCATCGAAATGATATAGGTTTTCAGCTCAACACCGGAAACAGTAAAATGCATGACCATAAAAGGCAGCATCATAATCAAAAAAGGGAGCAACACTTCTTTTTTCCGCTGAAGAATAATCCAAATATAAAAGAGAGGACCAAGCAATGCCATCCATGTAAGCCCGAATGGCAATGCCACAGTATTAAAAAAGAAATAGATCAGTGCAAAGGGAAGAAAGCGGTTTACCTGCATGACTGCCTGTTTAAGCTGTTCTCTTTATCGTAAACAAGCTGTCAATCGTGGCCTTGCCGTATTTTATTTTTATTTCCACGGCCATACAAATAAATAATATCCCTGTAGAGCAACAAAACAATAATGATCTCTGTAAGAATCACTGAAAGAACAGTGCCCATGGCATAAAACTCCGGCGCCAGGGTAAAATTTGCCGCAATATTGATAAGTGTTCCAACAGTAAAAACCCGGAGGTAGTTTTTCTTATGATCCCCTGCAAGCAGCAACAGGCTGGCCGGGATGCCCAGGCAAACAATTACCAATGCGAGGCATAAAAGTCGCAACAGCAAAACGCTGTCGCCTCCGGATTGCCCCATAAAGAAATAAATGATGCGGGGAGAAAGTATTGCAACGAGGCCAGCACCTGCGGCAACTATCCCAAGGAACGGAAGATAGGTTTGGCGGAAAAAGTCTTTTACAGTTGCAATTCCTTCCTGCAATAAAAGGCAAATTCTTGGATATGCAGCCTGTGTAAACACATCAAGCATTAATTTCATAGCAAAATAGATCCTCTCCGCAATGCTGTAATAACCCACTACAAGGTCATTACTGAACAGTCGCAGGATAAAAATGCCTATATACTGAATGCTGGTTTGAGACAGGTTGGTGAGGGTCACCGGCCAGCCTTCTTTTAGTTCGTGGAGCAGCGCTTTCTTTGAAGGAATCGAAAAAGAAAGCTTGTATTTCCTTACAACAAAGAAAATACTGACTAATCCTGCAATGCAATTACCCAACCCCATAAAGAATATATACAGGCTTACATCATCCTTGTTTTTCATGAACAAAAACACCAGCGCTACAAAAATCAGCCGGGAAAAAAAAGAGGCGATTGCCATATATTGCATCTTTTCCAGGCCCTGGAAAAACCAGTTTACCAGCAGCGACTGACCAAGCACAAACGAAAAAGCCAGCAGGTACACTTCATATTGCATCCTGAACAGGGGAACCACGGCAACAAGGACAAGAAGCAGGAAAAAAAGAAATAAACTGATAATAAGTTTGGAAGCAAGCACCGTGAAAAAGATACCAGAGATCCTTTTCGGATCGCTTTTGTACAAAGCCACTTCACGGATAGCGGTCCGGTTAAACCCATAGTCCGCCGTGACAGACATATAAAACATCAGCACCTGCGCCACAGCAATGACACCAAACCCATCGGCCCCGATAATCCGGATAACATAGGGAATCACCACTAATGACAGCAGGAATCCTGCAACCTGGATGATGCCCAGCGAAGAAAAGTTGAACAGCAACGTATATTGCCGGCGGTCAGACATGTGTAAACGAAGATAAAGACCGCCCCCCAACTAACAAGGTATTCCCGTTGCAAGCAACCGGCAACCCTTCTCCAGCGATATAATGATATACCCGGCAACAGGGATTTTTATGCCCTTCCGAAAACGAATAACACCTTCAATAAATCAGGATGAATACAACTGCTGATCGTTCAAACCAGCCTTCCGATGATATTGACCTGCTGTTGCTGGCCGAAAAAACCATACTTTTTTTCCGCAGATATAAATGGCTTTATGGTTCTTCGGTTCTCATCGGGCTCCTTCTTGGTTTTCTTACCTGTCTAAACATGCCTAAAGTTTACAAATCCAGGCTTATTCTTCATTCTTTTACCCTCAGCAATCTTGACTATATACATGTAATAAACAACTGGAACAGCCTGCTGAAAGGCGGGGAACATAAACTGCTTTCAATTTCGTTGGGAATGCCGGTAATCAGTCTCGGCAAAGTGAAACAAATAAAAGCCACAGAGATTCAAAAAGTGTTCACACCTAACAACCCCAACGGGTTTTATGTGGATGTATTTGTAACCAATAACAATGTACTGGAAGAACTGCAAGCCGGAATTCTTACAGGACTTGAAAATGTGGATTTCATCAAAAAACAACTGGCAATAAAAAAAGAAAACCTTGGCCGGCTGATCCATGAGGTTTCAAAAGAGATCGAAAAACTTGATTCCACGAAATCCAGGATAGAGACCATGCTTGCCGTCAATAGCAACCGGACTACTTCACTTATCATAGATATATCCGGTCTTAACAAACAGCGTATTGAACTGAACGAAAAATTATTGTACTACCAGCAAGACCTCCGGATGACCAGCGCTGTGCAGGTATTGCAGGGCTTCAGCCACTTCAGCAAACCTGCAGGACCCAACCTGGTAGTTTGGCTGGGCCTGGGCTTTTTGGGAGGGGCGGCCATTGCTTTCATTCTATCAACCCTGCATCACCTGAGAAAAAGATTAAAAAACAGGTTAGCCCAGCCCGACAGGTCCTGAAAATGATCTCTATAATATCATACCGGCCAAATTCACTGAAAACAAAGATCATTGAGAAGATGATTCTTTTATTTTATGTCATTTTCTTTTGCAGCCTGTTCGTTTCATGGCGGGCAATAAGCAGTATCAGCACCGGCATGTTGCTGCTTCTATCCGTACTTCATACAAACCCGCTGCAAACTTTAAAGGCCCTTGACACCAGGGAAAAATTTTTTCTTTACACCTGTCTTCTTTTTTTTCTCATTCAGTTCATGCCCTTTTCTCCGGGTTGGGGAAATAGTGAGTTCTGGAAAAACATTCAGTTAAAATCAGGAGTCATCATGGTTCCGCTTGCTGTGCTTTTAACAAGGGGAGTCAGGCAGCGTAATAAGAACATTTTAATGAAAACATATTGTGTGGCTCTTTTCAGTTCCCTGCTTTATTGTCTTTTCATAGCCCTGAAAACCTACATGGAAACCAATAACAGCTCCGTTTTCTTTTATCACAACTTGCTGAGTCCTTTCAGGCATCACGCCGTTTTTGTGTCCATCTATACGTTTATCGCCCTTTTGTTGCTGCTGGAAGAGGCCCGGAGACAAAACTATTTGTTCAGGCCGGCATTGCATTACTTCTTTGCTTTTTTTTTCTCCATATCAATTTTTCTTCTTTCATCAAAACTGGTAATTACTTTTCTGATAATTTATGTATGCTATTACCTGGTGACAATAACAGTGCTGAAAAAGAACCGCCAAAGGATCGTTCTGAGCGGCATTGCGCTGATATTGGTCCTTACAGCTTTACTGCTAACTACAAATAATTTTGCCGGCAACCGTTTACGGGATATAGCAAAAGGTAGTTTTTCCCTGCACCGGCAGGAACACTTTCATCCCGGTGTTTATTTTAATGGTATCCAGTTCCGGTTGCTGCAGTTAAGACTTGTTCCAGAGATACTAACGGAACAAAGCAAATGGTGGGCAGGTACAGGCTCCTCCAATTCACAGCAATTACTGGACAAAAAATACCTCTTATTGAATATGTATACCGGTGATGGAAAAAATGACAGGGGTTACCTGGGACTCAACACCCACAACCAGTTTCTTGAATCGTTGTTGAAACAGGGATTGGCAGGCTTGTTTGTATTCATCCTGTTATTCACAGCGTTCATGTTACTTGGCAGGACAAACGGGAAAAATAACTACCTGTTTGCCTGGCTGCTTCTCGCAGCCTATACATTTATCGAATCTATCCTTGAAACCCAATATGGCATTGTTCTTTTCACTTTCTTTCCTGCATTCCTGTCAACAGGAACCCAACAGGCCAACCTTTCACCGGATCAAAGCGATTAAAATAGAGACCAATTCTATATAACAAAACCAACCAGAACAAGCAGCATACCTTTTGAAACATCTTTTTAAAAATACATGGATCGTTCTCACAGCAGCAGAAAGAAAACGCTTTGTGATCCTGGTGGTGCTGAGCATTGTTATTAGCTTAGCTGATATCATGGCTCTCGTTGGTCTGCTTTGGATCGTTAATTTTTATATCCAGCCTGCAGCAGAGACCCCTTCGTTTTTCCCTGAATGGCTTGGCCAAAAAAATTCTCTTGGCCTGATCACCCTGTTCGTGGTCCTGTTTGCATTGAAAAACCTGCTTGCCTACAGGGTGGTGCGTTTGCATTATTGCTTTACAGGTGATGTAGCCGTTCGTATTTCCCAAAACAACCTGCAGCAATTTCAGCATTCGTCCTACCATGATTTTGTTAGTACCGATTCATCGGCGCTCATCAGGAAAATAGCCCTGCAGCCTTTTGAGTTTTGCCAGCATATTCTTTCCGGCTGGCAACAGGTGATCACACAGATCTTCCTCGTAGGCTTTGCCGTTATTGCCATCATTCTTTTCAACCCAAAACTTTTCCTGCTGTTGCTGCTGATACTTGTTCCTCCCGTGACCCTTGTTTTTTTCTTTATCCGGAAAAAAATGACTGTTACCAAAAAACATCTCAGGGAAAACAATGAACGTTCCTATCAATATCTTCTCGATGCCCTCAAAGGATATATAGAAGGGAATATTTACCAGCGAAATGAATTTTTCCTGCAACGGTTTCTTCAGCAGCGAACTGCCTTTAGCCAGCATCTTTTTCATTCGCTTTCATTGCATAATTTCCCGGGCAGAAGTATTGAGGTGTTCGCCGTGCTTGGGCTCTTCATGCTGATCGCTATTGCCAAATGGCTGGGGTATGAAGACCAGCATTCATTGATGACCATCGGCGCCTTTATGGCTGCATCCTACAAGATCATACCGGGAATGGTGAAGATAGTAAACCTGTCCGGGCAGATAAAAGCTTATGAATTTCGTAAAGACGAATTTGCAGCCCCTGTTAAAAAAAATGATGACCCATTACCGGTCTATAAAAAACCTGCCATTCACTCAATTAGCTGCAGCAATATTCATTTTCGCTATAACGGACAGCTGGTACTGAAAAACATTTCGTTTGTAGCAACCCGTGGACAGATGCTGGGTATTAGCGGACAATCAGGCATCGGCAAGACCACCTTGCTTCATCTGCTGATCGGCTTGCTTGAGCCGGAAAGCGGAACCATCAGCATCAATGATACTCCCGGGAATGGTGAAAAACTAAGACGATACTGGTCTTGTATGGCCTATAGCCGGCAGCAGCCTTTTTTTATTTACGACAGTGTACTGAGAAATATTACACTTGAAGAAACCGGCCATAACGAAGAAAGACTAAAAACGGCTATGCAGGTATCCGGGTTAGACAAAGTCATCCAGGCATTTCCCGAAGGAGTTGAAAAAATAATTACGGAAAATGGGAAAAACATCAGTGGCGGGCAACAGCAAAGAATCATGCTGGCAAGAGCGTTGTACAAAAATGCTGACCTGCTGTTTCTGGATGAACCCTTTAATGAGCTGGATGAAACATCTGCCGGCTGCATCCTGGAAAAATGTAAAGAACTGGCAAAAGACAGGATAATAATCCTTGTGACACACGATAATAAAACACTTTCCTGCTGCGATAAAATTTTATCATTGGATGAAAACAGCTTCTGATACTTTGGTAATACTGATACCCGGTTTCCCAAAAGACGAGAACGACAGCACCTGCCTGCCCTCACAACAGGTTTTTGTCCGCTGCCTGAAAAGCCTGTACCCGGAACTTCACATCATCGTATTAAGCTTTCAATACCCCTATCACCGGAGTCCTTACCAATGGCACGGTATAGAAGTGATCCCTTTCTCCGGAAGGAACAGGGGTGGCATAAGACGCTTATGGCTAAGGCAAAATATCTATGACTGTTTAAAAAAAATTCACCTGCAGCACAACCTTATCGGACTGCTTAGTTTCTGGTATGGCGAATGTGCAGTAAGCGGAAACAGGTTTGGTAAAAAATATGGTATCCGGCACTATTGCTGGATCAGGGGACAGGATGCAAAGAAAGACAATAAGTCTCCCCGAAAATTTCAATTACCCTCCGTTGAGTTAATTGCTTTGTCTGATTTCTTACAAGAAGAATTAGAAAGAAATCACAGGACAAAACCCTTTACTGTGATACCTCCCGGAGTTGATACCAATTGTTTCCCGGAACCGAAACCCAAAAAAGATATTGATCTTCTTGCTGCTGGTTCATTGATACCGCTAAAACAATATGCTTTCTTCATTGAAGTTGTAGCAGCAGTGAAAAAGCATATTCCTTCCGTTCGGGCTGTGCTGGCTGGTGATGGACCGCAGCAACCATTGTTGCAGCAAATGATTGACTGTACGGATCTGCGGGAAAATATTTTACTGACAGGTGAGCTTCCGCACCGGGAAGTATTGCACCTGATGCAAAAAAGCAAAGTGTTTGTGCATCCTTCCTCGTATGAAGGTTTTTCGGGTGTTTGCCTGGAGGCGCTGGCAGCAGGTTGTCATGTCATCAGTTTTTGCAGAGCTATGAAGCGGGAGGTTGACCAATGGTATATTGTGCAAAGCAAAAAAGAAATGACCGAAAAAACAGTTGAGCTACTAACCGGCGAACACATTTCTTACAAGCCTGTCGTTCCATACACGGTTGACAGCAGTGTGGAGCAGATCATGAAGTTATTTAAACCTGAGCCAGTAAAGCAAGCCCTTGCCCAGCTTTCGGCAGGCCATGAAACTAAAGGGGCGGTGTCGCCAGGCTTTTACAAAGTATAGCAACGCATCTTTCCTTCGATCTGCCCGCAGGTACTTTTCACCAAGCTGCACACAGGCTTTGTATATAGCTTTTGCGGCGAGAGGCCGGGGCAACTTTTTTCTGTTTGCCCGGATAATTTTAATACCGTCAAGACAACTTCTTTCCCATGTTGTATGAATATAGTTGCTATCGTGCAGGCGGCGAAAGAATAACGGTTCGTATAGTATCACCGCATCATGATACTCCGCAAGACGGATAATAAAAGCCGTGTCGGAAAAGGTCATGTCTTCAGCAAAAACACCTGATACCGGCAGGCATTCCTTTCGCAACAGCAAAGCCTGGGTATAGCTTGTTATCTCAGCATTAAAAATAGCTGTGAATATATTACCGGTCCTTATTCCGGAATGTTGCCGGTAAAAATATTTTAATGGCATGCCGGGCTGTTGAAATGTGTAACCGCCGGTAAGACAAAAACCGGCTTTGGGATATTGCTGCAAAGCATTCACCTGCTTTTCGAGTTTTGTTTCATCCCAAAGATCATCTGAATCCATAAAGGCTATAAGATCGCCTTTAGCTCTTGCCATTCCTGCATTCTTAAGTTTGCCCCCGATGCCAATTCTTCCGGCCGTAATGAAACCTATCCTGCTGTCAGCAAGATTTTCAACAAGGCTTTCCGTATTGTCTTCCGATCCGTCATCCATAATAATCAATTCCCAGTTTTTATAGGTCTGCTTCCTGATGCTGTCAATAGTTTCTATAATCAGCGAAGCCCTGTTGTAAGTGGCCATGATGATACTTATCATGGGGTTTTTATGCGTTTGTTCAGACATTTTTACCTGGCAATTGAATCAATAACTTTCTCGATCTTCCCGGCAATAGCTGAAAAAGAAAGTTCACGGTTAAAATGTGCAATCACCTTTTGTCTTTCCTCTTCCAAATCCATATTGATCGTTTTTAATAAAGACTGAAACAGGGCCTGTCCATCACCCGGCTGGTATAAAATTCCACAATGCCCCTTTCCTGTCATAGCCCTGAATGAAGGTATATCCGTAACAACCGGGATGCAACCACAGGACATGGCTTCACAAGCAGCAATGCCGCCGCCTTCATAATGCGAACCGGAAATAAAAAAATCAGCGCTGTTATACCAGTCCTGCAAATTCCTGTGTGCTGTCTTCCCTATCAATTTTATGTTCGCCGAACCACCTATGAGTTCAGTCACTTCATCCTGCAAAGGCCCGGATTGAAAGATCATGTATAGTACGGCTTTAGGGTTGACAGCGGTAAATCGTTTAAATACTTTTATCACTGTGGCCGGATCTTTGTTTGCATCCAGCCTGCCTACCCATAAAAAAACAGGTTGCCCCTCCACTTTGACAGTTTGGCGGGCAGTTGTTTTATCACCCGGACCGAACACAGAAGATGCAGGCATGACTTCATGTATCTTTCCACGTTGTTTTATCGTGCCCTTCCTGAGCCAGTCTTTCCCCAAATCAACTGAACTGAACAAATAAGCATCCGTGCAGCGGTCGGCCAATTGCTGCAATCTTTTTTTCAAACCCCTGAAGGGTTTTTCCGACCGGTGCAGCACAATGATCTTTACTGTTCGGCCAAGTGTTCTCCGCAGTTGAATGATCTGCATCGGGAAGATGAAACCGTTCACCAAAACAACATCCGGCTTCCATGCTTTGATCACAGCATGCATCTTCACAGGGAAACGGGATACAGGCTTTTTTAAATCTATAAAATGATACAATACTCTTTTCTGTTGCAATTCACCTTCGTAGCTGATCCGTTCAATACTCATCACCTCGTGCCGCAAGGCTAATGATTCAAGGATGCCTGTATAAAAATCTATCCTTTCGAGCCATTGCTGCGGATCGGTATATTCAGGGGTCTTGCTGTAACTGGTGCTGACAATTCTCAATAGAAGTGGCTGTTATTTTTTCTTAGTTTTAGAGAATGAAGCTTTTTCAACAACTGCTGAACCGCTGCAAAGGCCTCTCATTCTCCCAGGAATATCTCTGTCTGCAGCCGGGTTCTTTTGAAAAACCTTTTTTCGTTTTTCTCACCAGCCATGATGGGAACATCCGTGATATTACCCGGCAACACTGCTTTATCGGATATTCCCCGCTTATCATCGCCATTCCCTGTCTGCCCGGTGATACCCCGCCGGAAGAAAACATTGGCCTGCTGTTTTCAATAAACGAAAATTTTTCTGCAAAGGATGCCGTTGCCCGCCTGCTGCTGAAAAAAATTAAAGAACAGCCTGCCTCCGCCGTAACCATTCATTACTATGAAGGAGTAAAAGGAGAGCATCGTTTCATTCCTGCATTTCAGCAGTTCATTATACAGCTTCACAACCGGCTTTATCACAAAAAACCTGGTAATGTCTACCTGCGGGGAAATCTATATAAACAGGTACAGATCGCTTATTCAATTCCCCGGAACATTTCGCTTATCACTGTTGGCATGAATGAAAGTTTCAATCTTTTTCCCACTGACCTGCATGGACCGGCGGGAAAAAATCATTACATCATTTCCCTGCGGAATGAAGGAAAGGCCTGCCGGCAGGTGATGGGATGTGGTAAACTATTGCTCAGCTGTGTTGATGCATCGCTTTACAAAACAGCGTATTCCCTGGGAAAAAATCATATGCAGGAAATGAAAGAGATAGGCCATTTTCCTTTTAGCAGTGCCCGGTCTCCATTTTTTCAATTGCCCTTGCCGCAGAAAGCAATCAGCAGCCGGGAACTGGAACTGGCAGATTCTTTTATGAATGGCTTACATCATTTGCTGCTTTTTAAAGTGGCCGGCCAGCAACATTTCTCCGGTGAAGAATCCGCTCTGTCACATACTCATGCCGTGCCTGCTACCTGGCGTCATAAGAAAGGCCTGCCGGGCAACTATTTACTGCGCTGAACCGATTAGAAATCCGGCATGCAACGCTGCCTTTTCAGCCCATGAACAAGGTTCTATTATTTAATCCCCGTGCAGCGGAATCAAAAGCAAGGGTTCCTAATTCCATTCTCTCTATTGCTGCTTCCATAGAAGGGAAATATGACTATGCCATAGTGGACGGGAATCTCGAAAAAAATCCATTGAAGGTTTTACTCAGCTATCTTGAGACAGGCGAGTTTGACGTGTTTGGCTGCACCGTGATGCCTGGTCCTCAACTGAAACAGGCCATCCCCATTACCAAAGAGATCAGGAAAAGATTCCCGCAAGTAAAAATTGTGTGGGGCGGATACTTCCCTTCCAATCACAGCCAGGTGTGCATCAATTCCGGGTATATTGATTTTCTTGTTTATGGCCCCGGTGATCATGCTTTCCCGCTACTGATGGATGCCCTGCAAACAGGTTCTCCTTTTCATGATATCCCCAATTTTATCTTTAAAGAGAATGGAAAGGTCATCAAAACTAGAAAAGACGAGTTGTATGACCAGGATGCTTTACCACCGCTTCCTTATGAAAAACTGAACAGTTTCTATTCAATGAAGAAATATATCGGCAAATCCATCCTCGGAACAAAAACATTTGCCTATCACAGTAGCGTAGGCTGTCCCTTCAAATGTGCTTTTTGCGGAGTGGTACCCATTTATAATGCAAGATGGAGAGGCCGGTCAGCAGCAAAAATCTACGGGGACATAAAAGAGGTGAAAGAAAAATACGGTATCAACGCTGTTGAATTCTATGACAGCAATTTCTTTGTATCGGAGCAGCGGGTGGTGGAATTTTCCAAACTCATTAAAAGAGAAAATCTCGTTTGGTGGGGTGAAGGCCGGATAGATACCATTGACAGGTATTCCGACGAAAGCCTGTCACTGATGCGGGAGGCCGGATGCAAAATGATCTTTCACGGTGCTGAAACCGGCAATGATGAGATGCTGAAGAAAATGGATAAAGGCGGCACGCAAACAGGCGAACAAATTAAACGCTTTGCAGCCAGGATGGCAAAGTTTGACATCATTCCTGAATATTCATTTGTAATCGGCACACCTGCCGACACTGAAGAGGAAGTAAACAAACAAATTGATTTTGACATTCAGTTCATCCGGGAGATAAAAGAGATCAACCCGCGGACAGAGATCATTATTTATGTGTACAGCCCTGTGCCCACCGAAGGTTCACAATTATCCTACGATGTGATCAAAGCAGGGTTTCATTTCCCGCAAACATTAGATGAATGGACTATACCGCAATGGGAAAATTTTGATCTGCACCGCAACCCGCTCACACCCTGGCTGAAACCCTATATGATAGACAAGATCAAAAATTTTGAAACCGTGCTGAATGGATACTACCCTACGGTAACAGACACAAAACTGACCCCGCTCCGGATCAAATTACTAAAAACAGTTTCCGGACTCAGGTATAAAAAGAACTGGAACAAGTATCCGTATGAGATCAAACTTATGCAACGGTTGTTTAAATACCGTCAACCGGAATTGGAAGGATTTTGAGAACAGTTATCAAACATATTGTTGCCGGCACTTATAAGCCTTTGCTGACAAGATACCTTGCCAGGACAAGAGTGTATTATCATGAAGGCCTCCGGCTTCAAATTCCGCCAGGAGTTTTTCACCCCGGATTCTTTTTCAGCACTCACTTTCTGCTAAACTATATACGAAGACAACCGCTGCAACAAAAGAGCTTTCTCGAACTGGGGGCCGGCAGTGGATTGATTGCTATGCAGGCTGCCCGGCATGGCGCTATTGCCTACGCATCGGATATTAACCCGCTGGTCATAGAATATCTGCACCGAAACAGCAGCATGAACAATATCCCGCTGACCATTATTCATTCAGACCTGTTTGCAAACATCCCGGAGCAACAATTTGACATGATCGCCATCAATCCACCCTATTATAATAAAGAACCCGTATCAGCAGCAGAGCAGGCTTGGTATTGTGGTGAAAACGGAGAATACTTCTTTCGCTTTTTTGAACAGTTACCCTCTTACATTCATAAGACCAGCAACACCACCATGGTGCTTTGCGAGGGATGCGACATACCCATGATCAACAAATTTGCTGCGGAAAACGGGTTTACGCTGCAGTTGAAGCGAACAAAGAGAAACATGCTGGAAAAAAATTTCATTTACACCGTTGAACAAATAACATGACAGAAACTACCAATGATATCAAACGAACAGTTTTCGAGGATCATTACCTGTCCCTGCGGCAAAAAGAAGGCCGTCTCTGCAGTGACCACGAAGTGATACAATTGCCAGAACTTTCCCGGCAGCACCCGCATTATACAGAATGGCAATTAAGAAAAGAATCAGCTAAAAGATTGCTTCAGTACTTAGAGAAAAAAAAACCATTACTCAAAATACTGGAAGCAGGTTGTGGCAATGGCTGGCTTTGTCATTTTCTTTCATCACTACCGGGCTCATCTGTTACAGGCACAGATATAAATTTTGCAGAACTGCAGCAGGCGTCGAGGGTATTCAGTCATATCCCTAATGTGCAGTTCGTGTATGGAGGATTGACAGCGGCAGAAGTAAAAGATTGCTTATATGACCATGTAATTTTTGCTTCTTCCATTCAATATTTTTCTTCGCTGGCAGATATTCTTCAATACAGTCTTTCCCTGCTCAAACCCGGTGGAGAGATTCAAATCTTAGATACAAGATTCTATGCTGAGGAAGAAAAAACCGGGGCCAAAAAAAGAACAGACAGTTATTACCGGCAAATGGGCTATTCGGAAATGAGCACCCATTATTTTCATCATGGCTGGAAAGAACTGGCTTCCTTTCAGCCTGTAGTCCGATACAAACCGGGAGTGTTCAAAAGGTTTTTATTCAATCAAAGAAATCCCTTTCCCTGGATCTCTATCCGAAAATCATGACACTCAGCCGCACACTATATCAGCATTTTCAGCGATACCGCACATTGCAGACGGACAAAATTCTGTCATTGCCCATCGTCATCTTGATGCCGCACAGCGCCTGCAATTGCCGCTGTGTGATGTGTGATATCTGGAAAGACAATAAAAACCTGAAACAACTGAATGAAGATGATGTCAACAGTCTCCTTGTTTCATTGAAAAAATTAGGAACACAACAGGTGTTGATGTCGGGAGGAGAGGCATTGCTGAATCCAAAATTCTTCTGTCTTTGCGAATTGCTGAAAGCAGAGGGTATCAGGATCACACTTCTTTCCACCGGGCTAACTTTAGAAAAAAATGCTGAACAGGTGTTGCAATATGTCAGCGATGTGATCGTCTCGCTTGATGGCGACCCGGCCACGCATGACCTCATCCGTAATATTCCGGGTGCGTTTCAAAAAATGGCTGCTGCCGTTTCACTGCTGAAAAAACTGAAGTCATCATTTCGTATCACGGCAAGAACTGTCATTCACCGCATCAATTTCCGGAAATGGCCAGCTATTATTGAAACGGCAAAGAATATGGGAGTTGACCAAATCAGTTTCCTGCCTGCAGATGTAAGCAGTCATGCCTTCAACCGGGAAGTGCTTTGGACGGAACAAAAGCAAAATGAAATACTGCCGGGCGAAAATGAATTAGCCGAATTAAATAAAATACTCGGGTATATCCTGGGGAAATATTCTGCTGAATTTGAAAATGGCTTTATTGCAGAAAGCCGGGCAAAACTCAGCAACATTTATGCATACTATGCCGCATGTTATGGTCTGACTCCATTTCCTTTCAAAAAATGTAATGCTCCCTGGGTTTCGGCTGTGGTGGAAGCTGACGGAACGGTGAGACCCTGTTTCTTTCATGAAGCCATTGGCAATATCCATGAAAATTCACTGGAGAAAATACTCAACAGCGAAAAAGGAATGCGTTTTCGCAAAGAACTTGATATGAAAAATAACAGCACCTGCGTGAAATGTGTTTGCTACCTGCAACTTTCGCCTGCTGCAAAACTGAACTGATCCTGTATGAATAATATTCTTTTTTCCCATTCCTATTTCATGCGGTTTGACCCGAAACAATGGGGCAACGGGCAGCCCTACCCGCCACTCGGGACACTTTATGCCGCCTCGCTGTTGCGAACACACGGTTATAATGTCTCTCTTTTTGACAGTATGCTTGCCCCAGGGCCTGAAGAACTAATCCCCTACCTCCAAAATGAGAACCCTGACTTTTTTGTTTTGTACGATGACGGATTCAATTACCTCACCAAGATGTGCCTTACCAATATGCGGAACGCCGCTTTCAAAATGATAAGGCTGGCAAAACAAAAGGGGTGCATCGTAATCGTTTGCAGTTCCGATGCTGCCGATCATTATGAAAAATATCTTGCCGAAGGTGCAGATTTTGTCATTATCGGGGAAGGAGAGCAAACATTGCTTCAATTGGTGGATGTTCTTGGAAACAGGAACACAGAACTCATAAATATTCCCGGCATCGCATATTTGCAGCAGGATGCTTTGATCAAAACAGTGCGCCGCCCGGTGATGAAAGAATTAGATGAACTACCCTTTCCGGCCTGGGATCTTGTGACCATTGAAGCTTACCGCAAAGTATGGCTTAAGCAACATGGATATTTTTCATTGAATATGGCCACCACCCGTGGCTGTCCGTTTAAATGTAACTGGTGTGCAAAACCAATTTATGGCAATCGTTACAACTCCCGTTCGCCACAGAATGTAGTGGAAGAATTGAAAATGCTTCATGTAACATTTTCTTTTGATCACATCTGGTTTTGTGATGATATATTTGGTCTTAAGCCCGGTTGGGTACATGAGTTTGCCAATCTTGTGCAAAAGGAGAACCTGCATTTCCGGTTCAAGATACAGGCAAGAGCTGACCTGATGCTGCAGGAGGATTATATAGAAGACCTTGCAAGAGCAGGTTGCACCACCATCTGGATGGGAGCAGAGAGCGGTTCTCAAAAGGTATTAGACGCAATGGACAAAGGCATCCACGTCCCGCAGATCTATGAAGCCACAAGATTGCTGAAGAAACACGGTATCCGGCCTTGTTTCTTTATCCAGTTCGGCTATCCCGACGAAACAAAAGAAGATATCCGGAAAACAATCGGCATGATCAACGAACTGTTGCCGGATGAGATCGGCATATCTGTTTCCTATCCTTTACCCGGCACGGCTTTCTATGAACGGGTAAAAAGCCAATTAAAGGAAAAAAGCAACTGGACAGATTCAGATGAGCTGGCGCTGATGTTCCGCAACACCTATGCTCCTGCTTTTTACAAACAACTGCATCGTTATGTACATAAAAGTTACAGGCAACACCTCGCACTGGAATCAATCAAAAGAATAATGAAACGTCCGGCAAGGATTCACCTGCATCATTTGAAAAAAGCATTGTCTTTCTTTTACTATTTGCCAGCTGCCTGGCTGGCAAAGCAAAAACTGCAACAGTTGGAAAACCCGCAGCTATGAAAAAGATCACCCCGGCAACAGAAGAACAGGCAGCGGCCGGTGCATTTGGCAGGCAGGCGCCGGAATTTGATAAACTGTACCGGTCCGATACCATCATCCGGTATAAACGGAATAGAGTGAGGGAGCACATGGAAAATTTTCTGCAACCGGGCTCTCAAATCCTCGAACTGAATGCAGGCACAGGTGAGGATGCTGTTTATTTTGCGGGCAAAGGGCACCGTGTTCATGCCACAGATATTGCAGAAGCGATGCTGAAAGTGCTTGATCAGAAAGTGAAAGAACAGCAATTGGAAAAATTAGTAAGTCATGAGCAATGTTCCTTTACCAATTTAGATAACCTTTGGTTACAAGGACCATACGATCATATCTTTTCAAATTTTGCGGGACTCAACTGCACCGGACGGCTGGGCAAAGTTCTGGGCTCGTTTGAGTGGTTGCTCAAACCGGGTGGATATGCAACATTAGTATTACTTCCACGGTTTTGCCTATGGGAAACCCTTTTGCTGTTCCGGGGAAAATTCAAAACAGCTTTCAGGCGTTTTACAGGCCGCAAAGGAGCGAAAGCAAAGATCGGGGGTGAGGTTTTCAGGTGCTGGTATTACAATCCTTCTTTTGTACGCCGGCATTTAAGAAATTCTTTTGAAGTAAGGTCATTGGAAGGTCTGTGCACCATTGTTCCTCCTTCCTATATTGAAAATTTTGCAGAAAAACATCCCCGGTTGTATCACTTCCTGGAGAAAAAAGAAAACAGGTGGAAAAACAAATGGCCCTGGAAAGTGGCAGGCGATTATTACATTATCACTTTACAGAAAAAAATATAAACTGGTATGTGTCCGTTGCTATTCATTATTAATCCCAAGCTCTTCTAATTTCTTAGCATATTTATCCAATATCTTTTCACGCAGCGAACCGGCATTCGAATAACAATAATGCCTGTCTGTTACCAGCAACACGCTGGCTTTTGAATGCCTTTTTTCCAGTTTTCGCTGCCAGCGGCGACTGGTAATGTGTTGCAGGCGAACATCCATCCAGTTGCCAAACCGGTTATTCAGCATCCATTCCATCAGCCTTTTCAGTATCAGTCCGGACGGGTCTTTTTGCTGCTGCTGCCTCCAACTATAATTGGGAAACCACTCATCAGCCCATTTGTTGATCAGGAAAAACTCCTGCATAGATGTAAAACCGCAAACAGGCAACAGGGTCTTCAATTCAATGGCTGTATAGACATTTCTATCATTTAGTTGGAGGGCTTTTTCATCCACATAATAATTCATACAATAATAATGCTGCCGGCCTGTCAAATAAGTAAGTTTCTTGAACAGGTGCATACATGTTCTTGCTATCCATAATCGTTCCCTGCCGGTAATGATGAAAAAATCTATATCCGATCTTTCATCAGCAAAATCCTTGGAAAGAGAACCGGATATTCCTATAGCCTTCACAAAAGGAAACCGATAGAGGAAACGTCCGATCCGGTGAGCTTTCTTCAATAATTTCCCGGCTCGTTCATTTCCTTTGCGGCGGCGAAGAAAAAGCAGCGGGTTATTTTGCAGGGAATAAAGGCCATATTGGGAATAAATTGTTTCCTGATCCGTCATCCTTTGCAACAGCTTTTTCACTGATTGCGTTGAGGAATTACCATTCATAAACCGGGTGATCTCCTCTTCAGTCAGCGGATAATGAAAGACATCGAAATAGGCCAGTGTTCGCAAAATACTTTCCCTTTCGCCTGCAAGATTTTGCAAAGCGACACTGTTTTCTCTATGCAAAAAGGATGTGTTCATTCTTTGTTATAATAAGCAACCTTTTATTACAGCCCCCCGATTTCATTTTTACGTATTACACATAAATTGGAAACAGCCACTCAATATTTCCCTGCTCAAACAATACCGTCTGGCACATGGCCGGCCTTGCAACAAAACGATATTGTACACAGTTTCGTTGCCAGCCGGAAGAAGTATTTGCTGGCAAAGCGGGTCTTTGATATTACATTCTCATTGCTGGTGATCCTGTTGCTGCTTAGCTGGCTCACAACGCTGCTTGCGCTGCTGATAAAACTCGACTCAAGTGGGCCGGTATTTTTTCGTCAAAAAAGAATTGGCAAAAATGGAGTAACATTTTTTTGCATCAAGTTCCGTACAATGCTGGAAAACGAGGAAGCAGACCAAAGACCGTCAGATGAAAACGATGAACGTATCACCCGGCTGGGTAAATGGCTGCGTAAAACCAATATGGATGAATTACCACAGTTTATCAATGTGCTGGCCGGAGACATGAGTGTGGTGGGGCCAAGGCCGCATATGATAGCTGATTGCATCCGTTTCTCCTTCGTCATATCTTCCTACTCATTCCGCAGCCTGCTCCGTCCCGGCATTACGGGATGGGCGCAGGTGAACGGACAACATGGCCCGTCAAATGATTATGAAAGCATCATGCTCCGCTATTACTGGGATGCCATGTATGTCCGGAAAGCAGGTTTCCTGCTTGACATGAAGATCATCCTGAAAACAATGCTGAAAGCGGGTAATTGTTCCGTGGAAAGACAGCAAAAACAAAAAAGTGATTCGCAATGAATCACTTTTAACTTTAAGTCGGGAAGACAGGATTCGAACCTGCGACCCCCTGGTCCCAAACCAGGTGCGCTACCGGCCTGCGCTACTTCCCGTCATTTTTGCACAAGTAACTGACAACTAACGAATGGCAATCCCAAAATCAAACGTCTCTTACAGCACTTTCCGCCAAATGAGCGGCGAAGCTACTTAATAATAGCTTACCAAAAAAGTACTTTTAAACTATTTACAGGTCAGTGATGGGTTTATATTTAGGCACCAATGATTTCATGACCACCCATGCTATAAGATAGGCAGTCGCACAGATGGCAAACATAATAGTATAAGAGGTATTCATTTCAGCTGCAACCAGTGGTTTTTGCAATTGAAGCAACTTGTCAAACATTCCCGGATCTATTGATTGTAATTGTTCGGTAATTTCTTTTGGTAAACTCCGCAGTTCATTTTTATCGAGGCTGATATGCTCACCTTTTTTAGTCAGCAACGTAAGAGATTGAATGTTGCTCAAATAGTCTCCCAACCCGGCTGCTTTGGCCTCTATCCATGATTTTGCAATCCCTGCATATTTATAGGAATCAAAAAGCCAGCCGCCCAGTTTTGACATAACGACACCACCGATTCCACCTGCCATCCCTCCTATCCCAACCACAGAGGCAACAGCTTTTTTAGGAAACATATCAGATACTGTTGTAAAAATATTGGCACTCCATGCCTGGTGGGCAGATGCACCAATGCCGATAAGGATTACCGGTACCCAGTAACTAATATAACCGAGTGGTTGTGCCAGCAATACTACAAGGGGGATAAAGGCGATCAACAACATTGCTTTCATTCTTCCGTCATATACTTTGTGTCCCTTTTTAATAAAATATACCGGGAACCAGCCGCCGGTTATGCTTCCCACCATTGCAATTGTGTATAACACAGCCAATGGCAACATAACGGCACCGTCCACAATACCATACTGAACTTTCAGGAATGCCGGCAACCAGAACAGGAAAAACCACCAAACACCATCGGTCATGAACTTTCCGAAAGTAAATGCCCATGTTTGTTTATAATCCAAAAGCCTGAACCATGCTACTTTTTTTGTATCTGCGTTTGAATCGGCAGTTTCTTCTTCACCCGACCTGATATAAGCAAGTTCAGATGCTTTTAACCGCTTTTGCTTTTCCGGTTTTTCATAATACACTAACCAAAATGCCAGCCACACAAAACCGATCAATCCCATAATAATAAATGCCCAGTCCCAACCCCAATTGATTTGTATCCAGGGAACAGTGAGGGGTGCAAGGATGGCCCCCACATTGGCGCCGGAATTGAAAACGCCTGTTGCAAGTGATCTTTCTTTCTTGGGGAAATATTCAGCCGTTGCTTTTATAGCTGCCGGAAAGTTACCTGCCTCTCCAAATGCAAGGATGGCCCTTGAAAACATAAACCCCAGAACAGATATGGAAAACCCTGCAATACCAAACCAGCCCAAAACAGCAGACATCGCCTCGCCTATAGGAATAGCTGCTGCATGAACAATGGCCGCCAGCGACCAGATGATGATAGCCCAAGCATAGCCGCTTTTTGTTCCCAATTTATCAATGATCCTTCCGGCAAACAACATAGACAATGCATAACCAAACTGAAAAACGGCAGTGATATTTGCATAGTCAGTGTTGGTCCAGTTAAACATTTCCGGGCTTGACAAATAGGGCTGCAACAAACTCAGCACCTGCCGGTCAAGGTAATTGACCGTTGTAGCAAAAAACAAAAGAGCACAAATCGTCCACCTGTATTTTCCTATGGCTTGCTGCATGATTTTATTTTTGCCCCCAACCTCTTAAGGGAGTAATAGTACACTGCATTGGGGAAATGTATACAAAATTGTGACTTTATAAATTTCTATCGTACTGCCTTCACAATAGCTATTGCCTCCGTTGCAAGATTTGCTATCTCCTGATAATTTTTATTGTTCAATGCATTCTTAGTGATCAACTTACTTCCCAACCCTACTGCACACACACCTGCTTTGAACCATTCAGCAATATTTTCTTTGCTCACTTCCACACCACCTGTTGGCATCATATCAAGGTCAGGGAATAATTCTTTAATCCCGGAAACAAAGCCCGGACTGAGAACATTACCGGGAAATAATTTTACCAATTTACAGCCTGCATTTTCCACAACATGCATCTCTGTGGGTGTCATGCAGCCGGGAATCCATAATACCTTATGCATGTAAGCAACATCACATACATCAGCGTCAAACACCGGGCTGATGAGAAAATCAGCGCCAGCCCCGATGAACTTGCTTGCCTGGTCGGCCGTGCGGATAGTGCCCACCGCCAGCAACAGGTCTTTCATGGATTCATTTCTCGCCGCTACCAATACTTTGAAATTATTCATCGCCTCTTCACCGCGGTTGGTAAATTCAATGACACGGATACCGGCAGCATAAAGAGTTCGGGTCACTTCAAGACATACATCCTTATCAGCATGATAGAACAAAGGAAGTATCCCTTGCTGTTTGATCTGCGCTATGATCGCTGCATTTCGTTCCATTACATACTCAAAAGCTTTTTAACATCCTCTGTTGTTTGATTCGTCGCATCTCCCTTTTCTTTCAGTTTTCCAAACGCTGCTGCCGCTGCAAAATCAATTACCTCCTGTGCTGCATGTTTATTATACAACCCATAGATCAGTCCGCCCATAAAGCAATCTCCGCTTCCCACCTTGTCCACCACATCTCCCATGGCAAACTCTTTTGATACGGCCATCTCTTTTCCATGCTGCAGCACAGCCCAATACTCATTATCCAGCCTGAACGTATAAGCAAAACTGGTTGCCTGTCCGTATCGCTGGTGCAGGGCCAGCATACTATTAACTGCTGCATCCACCAATTCTTCCTTTGATTTACTGGTACTGCTCTCAACCGGGGAATCAATACCCAGCAAAGTTTCTGCCGCCCAGAGATTGCCCATAATGACCGTGCAATAATTCACAAGCTCCGGCATCACTTGTATAGGCTTCATTCCATATTGCCATAGTTTGGACCGATAGTTCAGGTCAACAGAGATCGTAATACCTTTTTGTGACGCATAGTATAAAGCCTCCCGGCAAACAGCCGCCGCATTTTTATTTAAGGCAGGACTGATAGCGCTGAAATGAAACCAGGTGCAGCCATCCAATACATTTTCCCAATCAATAACACCGGGACTTAACTCTGCAAAGGAAGAAGCCGCCCTGTCATAGATGACCCCGGTATTCTTCAGATCGGCCCCCTGCGGCAAATAATATGTGCCGATGCGGTTTCCTGAAAAATAAACAGTTGATGTGTCAATGCCCTTTTCCTCCAGTTCCTCAATGATCTCATTGGACAGGTAGTTGTCAGGCAATGCTGTGCAATACTTTACCGGCACTTTCCATTTTGCCAGGGCTGTGGCAACATTCAACTCGGCTCCGCCGACATACACCGGCATCGTGTTTTCTCTTATCCATTGCCTGTTCAGCGAAGGTGACATCCGCAGCAATAGTTCACCAAAACAAAAAACCATACTTTATTTTTCTATTGGCTGTTAAGATATGACTATTTTCTCTTTCGCTTTCACTGTATCATTTGAAAGTTGCCAGTTGAAATAGTTTTTGTTATTATTGAAACAAATATCTTGTACCACTTTTCCTATCCAGTTAATATCGTTGGGCAGTTCCCCATTCTCCATTTCATCACCAAACAGGTCGCATAATATTCTTCTGAAATATTCATGTCTCGGGAATGACAGAAAACTTCTTGAATCGGTGAGCATACCAATAAAACGGCTCAGCAATCCCATATTCGATAGTGTATTGATCTGTTTTGTCATACCGTCTTTCTGATCCAGGAACCACCACGCCGAGCCCCATTGTATTTTACCAATTGAAGAACCATCGTTGAAATTGCCGATCATAGTTGCCATAAGTTCATTATCGGCGGGATTAAGATTATACAATACCGTTTTAGCCAGTTTATTATTGGTGTCGAGCTTATCTAAAAATTTAGCTAATGATCTTCCCTGCGAAAAATCACCGATAGAGTCCCATCCGGTATCCGGGCCCAGCGTTTGCGTCATTCTTGAATTATTATTACGCAAAGCGCCGAGGTGAAATTGCTGCACCCAGCCTTTCTCCCAATCCCACTCCGCAAAATGAATAAGCATGGCCGAACGGAATTTCCGCTGCTCCACTTCATTCAGTTCTTTGCCGCCATATATTTTGGTGAAAATGGCATTGATCTCAGAACCGGTGAAATCATCGGCATAGATCTCTTCCAGTCCATGATCAGACACAGTGCAACCCATCGAAGCAAAGAAATCATGGCGGTTTTGTAATGCATACAGGAAATCATCAAATGTAGAAATGGCAATATTGGTAACAGCCGACAGTTTCTTTACATATGCATTAAATTTGGCAGCTCCGCTTACATTCATTGCATGATCGGGGCGAAAGGCAGGCAGAATAGGAATTTCAAACCCGTCATCTTTTAATTTCTGGTGAAACTCCAGTGAATCCAGCGGATCATCCGTGGTACAAACCACCTTCACATTCATCCTGCGCAGCAGGTTACGTACCGAATACTCAGGTGTTTTCAACCTGGCCGTACATTCATCATATATTTTTTTTGCTGTGTCAGGATTCAGAATATCCTGCACATCAAAATAACGTTGCAGCTCCAGGTGTGTCCAGTGATACAAAGGGTTTCTTAATGTATACGGAACTGTGGCCGCCCATTGCTGAAATTTTTCCCAGTCACTTTTGTTGCCGGTGCAAAAGGCCTCATCCACACCATTGGTCCGCATAGCTCTCCATTTATAATGATCGCCATAAAGCCATGCCTGTGTCAGGTTTTCAAACTGTGTATTTTCTGCGATCTGCTGCGGCGGCAGGTGACAGTGATAATCTATGACAGGCATGTCTTTAGCAAATTCATGGTAAAGACGTTGTGCTGTTTTTGTTTTCAGCAAAAAATTTTCATCCAGAAATTTTTTCATACAATCGTTTTAATTTTTTTATGGGCCGGGCTATAGCCACTCTACCAAATTTCCACCCCTACGGGGCTTACAAATACTACAACGATCACACAACGCTACGTGAAACTACAATGATACTCCCCGCTTCCACGGAATAAAATCATCCTGGTTCAATTGCACAGCCTTGGGAATAATTTCACCACTGGCTGCCTTAATACAATACTCCAAAATAGCTTCCCCCATCTCTTCAATTGTCTTTTCACCTTCCACCACCGGGCCGCAATCAATATCAATGATATCATTCATACGTTTGGTCAGGTTACTATTGGTAGAAACTTTTATGGTCGGGCAAACCGGGTTACCTGTCGGTGTTCCAAGTCCTGTTGTAAATAATATCAATGTTGCTCCGCTTGCTGCTTTACCGGTAGTAGCTTCCACATCGTTTCCGGGTGTACACACAAGGCTTAAACCGGGTTTGGTAGCCTGCTCAGTATAATCCAAAACATCAACTACCGGCGATGTGCCTCCTTTCAATGCGGCTCCGTTACTTTTTATCGCATCCGTTATCAGTCCGTCCTTAATATTACCAGGCGATGGATTCATGTGAAATCCGCTGCCCACCCTTTCTGCCTGCGCACTATAAGTGCTCATCAGGTGAATGAATTTTTTGGCTGCGGCTTCATCATGGGTCCGGTCCAATAAATTCTGCTCGGCTCCGCATAGTTCAGGAAATTCTGCTAACAACACTTTTCCGCCCAGTGCCACCAGCAGGTCGGAACAATAACCCACCGCAGGATTTGCCGATATACCACTAAAGCCATCACTGCCCCCGCATTTCACACCAATACATAATTTGTCGAGAGTAGCAGGGCGGCGTTCCAGTTTATTTACCTGGACCAATCCTTCAAATGTCTTTTTGATCGCATCGGCAATTAATTGTTCTTCACTTTGCGATTGCTGCTGTTCAAAAATGTAAAGTGGCTTATCAAAAGCCGGATTAAAATTTTTCAGTTCTGCCAAAAAATCACTGGTCTGCAGGTTCTGGCAACCCAGGCTTAATACTGTAACCCCGGCTACATTCGGATGGTTGGCATAAGAGGCCAGCAGTTTTCCCAGCACTCCGGCATCTTGCCGGGTGCCACCGCAACCACCCTGGTGATTCAGAAATTTTATTCCATCCACATTCTTAAACACCCTTTTGTTGCTATGTGGCGCCGCTGTCGTAAACAAATTCACATTGTCAACCGGTTCGCCTTTTTGCAGGGCTTCTATCAGCTGTTGTGTATATCTTTTATACTTATCAGTCACAGCATAGCCCAGCTCATTATGTAATGCTTCACGGATCACATCCAGGTTCCTGTTCTCGCAAAAAACAGTTGGCACAAAAAGCCAGTAATTGACTGTGCCTACCCGGCCATCACTGCGATGGTAGCCATTGAATGTTTTTCCTTTGAACTTTGAAACGTCGGGTGCTGTCCATTTAAAATCAGTTTTACGATAACTGTATGGCTCAGCAGCATGTTTGGTGTTCTCTGTATTCATCCAGCTACCCTTTTGCACATTCGTTTGTGCCGTGCCCACCAAAACGCCATACATGATTATTTTATCACCTTTCTTTAAATCCGTTGTGAAAAATTTATGCTTTGCCCTGACATCATCCTGTAAAGTGCAGGTGATGTTATCATATTCTACAATACTGCCTTTTTTTAAGTCAGCTAAAGCTACCAGCACATTGTCATCCGGATGCACTTTTAATACCACCTGTTTCATCCAACTGTTGTTTTATGCAACTGAACACGGCGCAATGTGGCCATCACGCCATTCTTCATTAACGATTTAAGATTTGTTTTTACAGCTTCCGCAAAACCATTCAAAGCCATCAAATCGGTTCCCCAGAATTCTTTATTGCCCAGCACATCATCCACCAACTGGTCTGCTTCTTTCCATTTATCAACTATGACTGCGACATGGTCGTCCTGGATCACATATTCAACGCCATTGGAACGCCCTGTAAACTGGCCTTTACTGTTTCTTTCTGATTTCAGGAATAAAAGGTACGATGCAAAACCCAAAGCCATGTGCTCAGGAACTGAATTTGTTTTTTCATAATGACGAACTAACAATGGTACGTTTCGCATCCGCATTTTGGAAGAATATTGCACCGTGATGCTGAGCCACTGGTGATCCAAAAAAGGATTGCGGAAACGATCCAGCACTTTCAGGGCAAAATCGCAGGCTTCATGATAGCTGATGGTTTCGCTGCTTACGGCAGCAGCTATTTCCTGAATGGCGAGGTTATGGATAAAAGAAGACATGAACTCATTGCCCATCGCTTCCCGCACAGTGCTGAACCCGGCGAGATATGCCAGCCCGCAACTCAAAGTGTGGGTGCCATTCAGCAGGCGAAGTTTCAGTTCCCTGAATTTCTCTATATCCGGGGCAATAACAATCCCTTCATCTGCGTGTGCAAAAGAAAGAATTTGCTTTACCCTTTCATTATCCGATTCAATGGCCCAGAGACGAAAGCTTTCCGTCATGATCATCAGCTCATCTTTATAGCCCAGTTTTTTTTCTGTATTGTGCAGGTCATTGCCCGTTAGCCTTCCCGGAACAATGCGATCCACCAATGAATTGCAAAAATGATTGGCCGTTTCCAGCCAGTTGATAAACACACTATCAAGTTTATTCATTCGTGCAAGTTCAAGCACAATCGAACGAAGTTTTGTTCCGTTATCAGTTATCAATTCTGTCGGAACGATCACCATGCCGCTTTCCGGTGTGCCTTTGAAAAACTTATAACGCTGGTACAAAAAAGTCAGCAGTTTTCCGGGAAAAGAATGCGGCGGGAACAAACGTATATCATCTTCTACCAATGTGATGCCCACTTCTGTTGTGTTGGAGATGATCACCTGCATAGCAGGATTGTGGGCACAAAGCAAAATGGATTCCCAGTCTTCATTGGCAGACAATACACGACTAATGGACGAATTGATAACCACTTCATCCACTTTCCGTCCATTTTCAATACCTCTTATGCAAACAGAATACAGGCCATTCTGCCTGTGGAAAGCATCCGTGCCACCTGATGAAGTAGATTTCACTACCACCACCCTGCCGTTAAAAACACTTTGTTTGTTGGCTTTGTCAATAAAATAGTCGGGTAACCCACGAAGCAATACCCCGGTTCCGAATTGCAGCACCCGTTCAGGCAGGTCAAACAATTTCAGGTCCGGGATAGTCAGCCCCGGTTGTGATTCTATTTTCTTGATCGTTTGTTTTGATAATTGCATGTTCACCTAATTCTTTTCAGGGTTCCATTTATTTTTAAAAACCCAGTTAACAGTTATATCCTTTGCATTCACACCCGCAGGAAGATTGTTGTTGTACCAGTTGAAATCATTTCCTCCTTCGCGGCGACAGTTGTAGTAGTAAATTCTTTCACCCCATTGGATTTTGTTGTCGGTCGGCACACGATAGATCGGCGCATCTTTCATATTTTTTGCAAACTCACAGTTGACCAGGTAGAATTGTGCATCCCGGTGATAGCGACCCAACTGAAAACCATCATACCCTTTGAATTTGCAATTGACTAATACTGTTTTTGAATCTTCCACTTTTGAGCCATCATGCCAGATGGCAGCAGGGCCGGTGTGTGCAATAAACTCACAATTCTCTGCCCATGCCCAGCCGCGGGGACAATAGAAATCAACACCCCCTTCCATGATGCAGTCTTTGAAATACCACAACCCATTCTCCACTTCCCATGGGCTGACCGTGTCGCCACCAAAAGCACGGAAATGACAGTTGATGGCTTTTAAACGGGTTGCACCCATTGTCCGTAATGCCATCTGGTGACCATCCTTTCTCAATTTTTTTTGTTTGCTCACCGTATCAGAAGCGCATGGAATAGTTATTTCGTATTTATAATCGAAACCAAAGCTATTAGTGACAGTAAGATTCTTCAGGGTAATATCATTTGCTCCAACATTCATAGTAGCCACTCCCCAATCGTCTGCATGACCACAACGCCATTCATCTCTTGCAATACTTGCTGTAATAATAGTGTGCTCCCTGTCCTCCCCTTCCAAAATGATATTGGCTTTTTCGATATAGAGTTTCTCGTTGTAAATTCCCTTTTTAATAAAGACCAACTGAGGCGAAACTGAATGCTGTGGCAAACTGTTAATGGCGCCCTGGATGCTTTTATGATCACCACTGCCATCAGCCGCCACAATAATTTTTTTATAGGGTACGGAATTGCCCTGTGCCACAGCACAACCGTACAGCGGCAAAAGGGCTGAGAAAAAAAGAATTGCTATCGTGGCTTTTCCTTTCATTTCTTTTTAGCCTGTTGCAACAACCACTGCACCCAGTGTTCTGTCGCCTTATAATTATAAAAATCAGGAGGTAGTTTTCTGCCATCGAGATACTCATTGTAGATCCACGGATCACCCAATGCAAAGACCATTCCCTTTCCAAATTTTGAAATGGCCATGATATTATCGCCGTTTTGCGCCAGCACCGGGATGGCAGGCGGCGACAACTTCAGTGTGCTCAGTTCCTTTATAAATAATCTTACCGAATTATTGAACAGGGTATGATTCTCGGGAACAAACACTGAGCCTTGCGAAAAATTATCATCCTTCACCAGGTTCTTATTATCCTCATTGAATTCTATCCCAAACTCTTTCGCCAGTTGATTGAAATGTTTGAACTCAGCATTGCCTGCATCATTGCTCAGCAGCACCAGCATACCTCCTGCTTTCACCCAGTTTTTTATAGCAGTAATATCCTGCGGCTGCACAAAATTTGGCTTCTCCGCTTCCTTTTCGGTATCGGGATCAACAATGATATAAACCGAAGCATTCTTCAGGTTAGCGGCTGTCGGTGCTGTTTCCAATGATCTTGTTGCAGCGCCATAGCGGTTAAAAATATCTCTGAGCATAGAATAGCCGCTGTTGCTTTTATCTTCCCAGGTATAGTGCCAGCGCACCATTTTGCCCGTAGCATCTTTTTTCCATTCATTGTTGAAATAATAATCCAGGAAAACGGTTTTCCCCTTGCCGACTGGCTGCGTTTCACTCATCTCCATTTCAACCGCACATTTAATGAATGCACCAAGACCCTTGGGGTCATTCACCACAACGGGTTCACTCATGTAATATTCAAAACTGCCGTCACGATAAGGTTTGCCACCAAGGCCTGACACAGCAACTGTTCCTTTGAGGTTCACCTGCCCGTTAGCATCGGTTTCAATAAATTCTTTCAGTATTCCTGCATAAGCTTTTTTAGCCGCAGTCAAAAAAGATGCTGGTAAATATCCTTTGCGTACACCTTTGGCAAAGCTGTAAGCCAGCATGGCAGATGCCGATGCTTCCACGTAATTTTTAGGTTGATTCGGGAGATTGGGTACATCATACCACAAACCTGTTTTGACATCCTGCACTTTTCTAACGGCTACCGCAAAGCGGTTCAATATCGAAACCAGCTCTGCTCTTTTCGGATGATTGGCCGGAAAATGATCCAGTGCATCCACCAGCGCCATGCCATACCAGCCCAAACTTCTTCCCCAAAAATTGGGCGAAAGACCTGTTGTTTTATTGGCCCATGCCTGCTCTTTGCTTTCATCCCAGCCATGATAAAGCAATCCTGTTATTTTATCTCTTGCATACTTCTCCATCAGGATAAACTGCCGGGCAATATCATTATAAGCAGTGTCCTCATGAAACAATAGAGCATACTCTGCATAAAAAGGCTGGCCCATGTATAAACCATCGAGCCACATTTGCGAAGGATAAATTTTCTTATGCCAGAATCCGCCTTCCGAAGTGCGGGGATGTGTTGTCAACTGGCTGCGCAAAAGATCAGCGGCCTTCTTATACTTTTCCCTGCTTGTAACCCTGTAAAGCAACAACAGCAACTTGCCATTATTGATATGATCAATATTGTATTCATCCGGACGATAGCCTTTAATGCTGCCATCATTCTGCACATAAAAGTCCATGCTCTTCTGGATATACTTAAACCATTTACCATCTCCAGTGGCATTCCAGATACCTTCAATGCCTTTCAGTATCACTCCCTGGTCGTAGCGCCATTTGGCAAACTTGTCATTCTCCAGCACAAACGAATCAGGCCATATTTTCATGGCTGTTTCGGCTAATTGTACAGAATAGGGTTTTGGCTGCGCCATTGCCGCAAAGGATAAAAAGGCAATGAGCAGCACAACGATTACCCGTATAATAGCTGTTATCATTTTATTGTTACGCTTTTTTCGGTGGCGCCTAATTCATAGCTGACTTTTTCCTTCGCCTTGGATGCATCGGTGTTCTTGATATGAATAGCGTGGCTCCTGTCGCCGCTGATGCGGAATAAAAGCTCACTTCCGTCTTTATATATGATCTTATCGAATATCAGGTTGTCACTTTGCACCACATCAATCACCGGGTTAGTTTCGTCACTGATGATTTTTATGTTTCGGAAAGTGATGTTACTAGCCTCCTGTATATCCATCCCTTTTTTCGCCTGCAGCACCATGTTTTCCAGCACAATATCCTTTACATGCATTTCCGGAAGACCTCTTACAAAAATGCCTTTCTCCGCCCCGTTGCAATACACATTGCTGATGTGAAAATTTTTGAAAACCGGAGTGGTTTCATCTACCGGCTTGAATTCCACTTTGGGCAATTCCCTTTTCTCCCCTGCCATAGCTATAGGATCACGGGCAGCATAATACATATCAAACAGGATGGCCTCACCGGGAATGTCTTTCATGTAGATGTCCTTGATGAAAATATTTTCTACCACACCGCCTCTGCCCCTGGTGGTTTTGAAACGAAGACCAATATCAGCGCCGATAAAAGTGCAGTTGCTGACATAAATATTTTTGGCCCCGCCGCTCATTTCACTGCCGATCACAAAACCGCCATGCGAAGAATAAACCGTGCAGTTGCGGATGATCACATTCTCCGTAGGCATTCCTCTTTTTCTTCCTTCCGCATCGCGGCCGCTTTTCATGCAGAGTGCATCATCACCTACATCAAACACAGAATTTTCTATCAATACATTTTTACAACTCTCTACATCAATACCATCACCATTTTGTGCATACCAGGGATTTTTTACAGAAATATTTCTCACGGTGAGATGCTCACTCATCAGCGGATGCAGGCACCAGGCAGGAGAATTTTGAAAGGTCACACCTTCCAGCAAAATGTATTTGCAATTTGTAAGCAGTAATAAATTGGGGCGGAGAAAATCTTTGATGCTTTCATAATAGGCCGCATCTTTCTCCGGGCTGATCTGCCCGGGATTGGACGGCATCTTTGACCCTTTCAGTGATTTCTCAGTAGGATACCATGTTTTCTTGTCATCACTCAGCACACCGCCTGAAGCCAATAATTTTTTCCAGTTGGATTCGGTGAGCTTCTCTTTTTTCACCATGCGCCAGGCATCGCCGTTGCCGTCTATGATTCCTTTTCCTGTAATGCCGATGTTGGAGGCATTGGTTGCGGAGATTGGGGACTGGTTTCTCATCTGTGGCAAACCCTCCCAGTTGGCAGCCACCAGCGGATACTGATCAAAATCTTTTGTGAACAGCAGCGTAGCGCCGTTGGCAAGATGCAGATTGATATTGCTTTTCAAAACCACCGGGCCTGTTAACCACAAACCGGCTGGTATCAAAACAACGCCGCCACCTTTTTTGTGCATGGCATCAATAGCAGCATTGATACTTTTTGTGTTGAGGGTGTTTCCGTCAGCAACAGCGCCGTGTTTAATGATGGAAATAGTGTCCTTTTTGAATTTTGGTGCAATCACAACCGGAACCCGATAGCTATCGGGTTTCCCCTTGAAACCGGTAGCCCCCGGCTGCGCAAAAGAAGCCACAGAAAAGAGAAGAAAAACCGGTAATCCCAAAACCTTTTTCATACTGACAAATGAATCGTTATACAATCGCCGTCTGCAAGCCCTAACCACTCTACAATTTTACCTTAAACACTATCATTTTCAAGGGTTTCCGGGAGCTTTATTTACGCAAACGTTGCCGGGAACGGTACCGGTTTTATGTAATGATTCCCTCCTGCTTTTCAGGCCTATTTTCAGATTATTCTCACTGCCTGGCGGGCCAGTAATTTCCAGCCGCCTTTTTGCTTTTGCCAGATCAGGAGGATGCGGATGTTTGCTTCACCCGGTCGGCCGCCGTCATTGGTTTTTGCTCTAAAAATGTGGCGGACAATAGCTGTTTTTCCGCTGATGCTGATGGTTTGCTCTGACAGGTCAATGGAAACAAAATCGGAATTGCCATTAGCAATGTTGGTGACAAAAGAATTTTTGTCTTCCAGCTTTCCGCTGCTATGACCGTAGCTGAGCTGGTCAGCAGCCAGTTTTTCCAGCATGGTCTTATCAGCATCAACCATGGCTTTGCGTAATTGCTCAACGGCGTTGGCCACGGCCTGCTCAGCTCTTGATTGAGCATTCATTGTTATCACTGATAGAAGAAGAATGGTAAAGGATGCAATGATATTTTTCATACTTGTTAAATTTAAATAACCAAATTACGGAACACAGATGACACTGATCGGGAGGATTTACACAGATATTGTTTTAATCGCCCATACAATCCGTATCATTCGTGTCCTTTCAAAATCGGCTTATCATTGGTGTCAGTTCAGTTAGTTCAGCAATTTTCACGGGTCTCTTTAATTCTATACTTTTTCTTGCCGCAATTCCAATTAGAATAGACATAGCCCCTTCCCTTGTTCCCGCCATCACCTGGTGCGGATTGTCATGTGTATCTACAAACATTCTGCGCTGCATCCTGATATCTCCGCCACCATGACCGCCTTTGATTTTGGGTGTGGTATATATTTCATAGGTTTTGGCAAAATTGTCCATCACCATGATCTCCCTGAACTCACCCGGAACTGCATCATCGGCATCACTCATTTCTACGGCATGCCGGTTGGCCTGGTCTGCTACTATTTTTTCCTGGTAAGGAATATCCTCCCATGTTTCCATTCTTCCGTCTGTGCCGTTGAAGGCAATGCGCCAGCCTTCATAGGGAGAATAAGTGGTCAGCGAATAATTGACGACCACCCCATTCGCATATTTAATCAGCGCCGACATCTTATCATAAATGTCAATCTCGTTCCGCCACACACAACCATCCCGGATATAGCCATCATGCTGTTCATTTTTCACATAAAGATTAGTCAGCCATTCATCCTTCGTAATATCGAAATAGAACCTGCAGTTGTCTTTGTGTTCGCAGCCCCGGCACTTTGTGCCGCGGAAAGCATTATTTTTTCCATAATGTTCTAAGGCTCCATAGGCGCTGACCTCTACCGGCTCGCTGTTGAGCCACCAATTCAACAGGTCAAAATGATGCGTGGCCTTATGCACCCAAAGCGAACCGCTGTGTTTAGTAATGCCATGCCAGCGACGGAAATAATCAGCACCGTGATAAATATTCAGGTACCAGTTGAAATCAACCGACACCGGTTTGCCGATCCTTTTATTTGCCAACAGTTCTTTCACCTGCATGGCATGAATGCTGTGACGATAATTAAATGCTACAATTACTTTCTTACCGGACTTCTTTTCAGCATCGAGTATGCGTTTGCACTTCACTTCATCCGTTGTCATTGGTTTTTCAGTAATAATATTGCAACCCGCCTCCAATGCTTTCACGATATGTTCATCATGCAAGCCATCCACCGTAGTGACGATCACATAATCCGGTTTTGTTTCCCACAACATTCTGTCATAATCGGTGTAAGTTTTGCAATCCACATTCATGGTGGCTTTTGCAAAAGCCAGCCGGCCGGGATTGATATCACAAAGACCTGCAAACTCCACCACATCACTGAATTTTTTCAGCAGGTCGCGGCCCCAGAAACCGATGCCGCGGTGACCGGTGCCGATCATAGCAAGGCGGATCTTCTTACCATTGAAAGCAAAAGATTCAAACGGATGCAGCATCAGGGCGGCGCCTGCGGCTGCAGTATAGCCTAAAAATTTGCGGCGTTGCATATGAGTCGTTTTATGTTGAACCCCTGCGGGGTTCTATTGCTTCTTTCTTCTATGTTATAAATATTTTGTCCCTACGGGACAATTTAATTATCAACATCAATTGCTGTTGGCCTCGAAACGTATCCAATCCACATCTGCAAACCCTGCATCATTGGTGATATTGCTGCGCAAACAAAACAAACCGAGCTTTGCTCCCACCCAGCGGCCCGGCTTTGCCGTGAATGAATGTTCAATTGCCGTATAATTTACTCCATCATTGGCATATGAGAACCAGCAAATCCCCCCGGCACGCACTTTCACCCGGAGATAGATTGTTCCGGCATTTACCTGCCCAATGTCGGTTTGCTTTTCCGGCTTTCCCTTGTCAGCCTGCTGACATTCATTATAAGTAATATAAACCGCATCATTTCTTTTCTGTAAACCGATGAAGGCATAATCAGCTCCATGAATGACAAAACCAAATTGCTCCTTGTCATGCCGGGGTTTGAAATCTAATTTTACAGTTGCTGTGAATTCATCCGCCGGGAATTTCTGACCTAAAATATTGGGGGTATTCCACAATCCTTTTACCGAATCAGGCTGATAAACAGAAAACATACGCAAGGTTCCTGCTGTTGTCGGAAAGGCCCATCCTTCTTTGGGGTTGGCCTGCCATTGCCATTGCAAACCCATCCGATAGCTATCGGATTTTGCTGTATTAAACTCATCACTGTCTGCAACAGTTGCAACAGGATAGCTTTTGCCAACGTTTGGTTTTTTATACATCAAAACAGGTTCACCTTTTCCATCGCCGTCCTTGTCTTCTCCGATCACCGGCCAATCGTTCACCCATTTCATTGGGTTGAGATGCACCACTCTCCCATACGCATCTTTATCCTGGAAATGCAGGAACCAGTGTTCGCCGGTTTGTGTTGTCACCCATGCTCCCTGGTGCGGGCCGTTGATAGATGTGCTGCCCTGTTCCATGACCACTTTTCTTTCATAAGGGCCATATACATTTTTGCTGCGCAAAACAGTTTGCCATCCTGTGCTCACCCCACCGGCGGGAGCAAAAATGTAATAGTAACCGTTGCGCTTATAAAATTTAGGGCCTTCAATTGTCGGGTCTGTTTCATGCCCGTCATATACCATCACGGCATCACTGATGATCTTTGTTCCCTCTCTATTCATTTCCTTAACCACAATGATTGATTTGAAACCGGCCCGGCTGCCTGCATAAGCATGAACGAGATAAACTTTTCCATTTTCATCCCATAAAGGACAGGGATCAATCAGCCCTTTACCGGCTTCCACCAGCAAGGGCTCACTCCAGGGGCCGAGGATATTTTTGGCTTTAGTCAGATAAATACCAAAATCAGGATCGGGATAATAGATATAAAACTCACCGTTGTGATAACGAATACTTGGCGCCCACACACCGCCGCCATGCTGCACTTTGCTGAAATGGTCATAGGGCGGTTGTCTTTTCAAGGCATGACCGATGAGTTTCCAGTTCACTAAATCCTTTGAATGCAATACCGGCAATCCCGGCACATGATTGAAACTGGAGGCGATCATATAAAAATCATCACCTACCCTGATGGCATCCGGGTCGCTGTAGTCGGCATGGAGAACGGGATTTTTATAAGTGCCGTTGCCATTGTCAGCAACCCACACTTTGGAAATGACTGACTGCGCAGACAAAAACTGGCTGAGCGATAAAAGAAAAACAATATAGAAAGTTCTTCCTGACATTCTTTTTTGCTAAATGTCAGACGCTTTTGCCGATGGCGAAACGTCAGACATTACTCTGGGATCCAGTCACCCAGTATATTTTTCAGTGCATATTTTTTTACTTCTTCTTCACTCAGTTGCTTTGCCCACTTCACTCTTGTTTCTTTATTGCCACCTGGGCCAGTGCTGTTGTATTCGGCATATCTCGCCGTGCTTTCATTGGCAGGATTGCGCCAATTGTCCCATCCGGCGGGTATGATATGTTTATCCATCCAACAGTTGATGTAAGTGACACTCGCTGTTGGCGACCAGGGACGACCCAATGAAACTTTGTTGATATTACTATCTGCCGTCAGTTTGCAGTCAAAGAATACAAAACCAAACGGAATGATGCTGTTGGTGGAAGCGGCTGTAACATGACTGTTTTTACGGCTGTGTATATGACAGTTCTTAAATACTGCTGTAGCGGCGCCAAAAATAAAATCAGTGGTTCCTTCTATGTAGCAATCCCGGAAATAATGTTTCACCCCGCTGCCGCTGAGAAATAATACATCCTGGTTGCCCAGCATCCGGCAGTTGATAAACGAGGCCCTGTTCCCTTCCACTCTCAATGCCACGGCCTGTCCCGCCGTAAAGCCTGCATTGTTTTCAAAGGTTATGTTTTCCGCATGAAAATCGTTTCCATACACAAAGAAGGATGCACAGGTCCATGTGTTAAGGGTATCGCCGTTGGGCAGTTTGGTGCCCGCATGATTATCAAAAGTCAGAATAGTTTGCAGTTTGTCCTCCCCTTTCAGCGTAATAAAATTCTTCCGGGCATCCACAATGATGACTTCTTTATACACCCCTTTTTTCACAAACACCGTAACCTGCTTGTCATTACCCGCAGGTATGGCATCCAATGCCGCCTGCACGGTTGCATGATCGCCGCTTCCGTCTTTGGCCACCGTGATCACCTGCTGTGCCTGTAAAACATCAGAAAATAGAAGGAGTAATATGATTACTGCCAGATGCCGCATACCTTTTTATTTTACCACCGGTTTCACTATCCTGTTTGCCAAACCGGGTGCTATCGTTTTAATCTCAGTCAAAACCAGTTGCGCTATGAGTCTTGCACCCAGTTCGCTGAAATGCGTATTATCATTTTTCCCTTCAGGATAGTTGGGATGCTCACCGGGTTGCAATTGCAGGAATAATAATTTTGATTGCACTTCACCAAACTGCTGGTATAAGGCCCTGCTTTTTTCATCGAGGTCAACAAACAGAACCCCGGTTTCTTTCGCCACCTCCTTCACCAATGCTGAATATTCTTTGTGTGTTTCTGCAGCATTTCCTTCTTTGTCAAATTTTCTTCTTGATACCGGCGTGAATAAAACAGGGATGGCTTTCTTTTCTCTCGTCTCTCTGATAAACCTTGTAAGGTTCATTTTAAACGTATCCGGTGTGGCATACCGTTCTAATTTTTCTTTCGCTTCATCATTATGACCAAACTGGATAATAACATAATCTCCTTCCTTCGCTTCCTCCATGATGGATTTCCATAACCCTTCGCTTAAAAATGTTTTGGTGCTGCGGCCGTTCTTTGCACGGTTCACCACCGTCACGGTTGAATCCCAGAAATGCACAAAGGGCATTCCCCAGCCTGTTTCCGGAAATGCTTTGGGTTCTTTAACAGCAATGGTAGAATCACCTGCCAGGAAAATTTTTATTTTCTTTTTTTCCTGCAGCAACCCTGCACCCAGGCATAGCATTAATCCCAAAAAAGATAATCTCTTCATTTATTAATAACCGTAAACACCTGCTTTTGCAGGTGTTTACGGAGTGGCTATTACAGTTTAATAAATCTGAATGTTTCCCGTTCGTCTCTTCGCCTGTACTCGATGGTATACACTCCTGCAGGTAATGCCCTGACATCAATATCCGTACGGTTGGATGCCGGTGTTGTCCGCATCACTCTCACCCTGTTGCCGTTTGCATCATAAATATAAATATCACCGGCGGTGAACAGGTATGGATGATAAATGGTGAGTATATCCCTGGTGGGGTTAGGCCCCACGATCAATGCTGAATGTGTATAGCCACTAACAGCAATGGGCTGATTGGCGGTTCCGGCGGTCTGCACCGTTATATTACCGCTATGTTGCCCGGTTGATGTTGCATTGAGTCTTACTCTCACGGTTGTATTTGCCAATGTGCCGCCTGTAGTTATTGAAAGCGGGTTGCTGTTGCCAAACCAGTCAATATTATTCAATGAAACTTCGTAATTCACAGGAGGCGTTACTATAACGGCTGCAACCAAATTACTGCCCTGAACTGTGAATGTCTGCGCTGCAGATGCCGCACCGATTGTCTGTGCAAACGATGTAAGGTTAGCCGCTGTGCTTATCACCGGCGGATTTACTGCAGAACCGCTTACCGCTACATTCTGCGTAGTTGCACCCATGCTGGCATTGCTGATATTGCCATTATAACTACCAGCAGTAGTCGCATTCAGTCTGACAGTGATAGTTGTATTCGTCAATGTTCCTCCCGTACCGGACAATACCAGCGGGTTGCTGTTATTAAACCAGTTGGTTCCTCCATTGGCAGATACTTCATAGCCGGCAGGCGGCGTAACTGTTACATCACCTGTGAGGTTAATCGCCGAAACCGTAAAGGTTTGTGTTGCCGAAGGAGCGCCGATAGTTTGCGTAAAGGCCGATAATGCTCCTGTTGTTAAAATGGCCGGTGGCGGATTGGCAGCAGCGCCGTTCACCGCCACATTTTGCGATGCAGCTCCTGCGCTAATATGAGTGATATTCCCATTATAGTTGCCTGCCGATGATGCATTCAACCGGACGGTAATTGTTGTGTTACCCACAGCGCCTCCTGTTGAAGTAAGTGTAAGCGGGCTGGTGCTGTTGAACCAGTTGGTTCCGCCATCTGCTGATACTTCATAACCAGCAGGCGGTGTGATGATGATGTCTTCATTAAGATTAATGCCTGACACTGTATAGATTTGTGTGGCAGAAGGCGCCCCGACCACCTGGCTGAAATTGCTGAGTGTTCCGGTTACTGTGATTTCAGGAACGGGTACCGCTGTTGCTTCTCCATCAACCGGTACGTTAGCAACCGGCAGGCTGCTGGTTGAATGAGTAATATTTCCTGCAAAAGTTCCAGATGCAGCAGCATTCATCCTTACGCTGATAGTTGCTGAAGAAATACTTCCGCTTACAGGTGATAATGCCAGCGGTGATGAATTAGTGAACCAGTTGGTTCCGCCATCAGCAGAAACTTCAAATCCTGCCGGCGGGGTTATCGTAAGATCAGTTGTAAGGCGGATGCCGTTCACAGTATAGGTCTGTGCAGCCGAAGGTGTACCAACAACATGGGCAAAACTTGTTAAGGATGCTGTCACCGTCAGAACAGGATCCGTTCCGGGTGCCAGTTCCGGTGGCAATGGCGCTTCGACTGGAGAATAAGCACCCGTTGGATCCCATGCCACCCAATCTATATGACTGTTGATATTATTGCTGCCCCAGCCATCGCCAAAACGGAAATAATTCTGTGTACCGGATGCGGCAGTTGCAGTATATACCGCTACAGGATTTTCATTTACATACAACACTGCTGAGCTTCCTTGTCTTGTAAAACGATAAATATTCCATGCAGCAGGGTCAATACCAAGACTGCCGTTACCACTTGTTGCTGTACCATTGGCCACACCATAATTTCCGTTGCCAAGAATTCGAGTCTGCCAGCGGAAACCACCAAAGTCAATATCTGCATCGAAGATCAGTGTGGCATCTGCAGGATTTCCTTTTGCCCTTATCAGCAGAGTTAAATCCTGGGTGCCGACAGGCAGGTTCTGACGCCACTGATTGTTGCTGGCAACATTTGTCTGCATGTGTAGTAAATTATTTCCTGCTTCATCCGGGTCAGCTACAATTGTATTGCTGTAGGTGCCGGATTGTTGAGAGGGAACAAACAGAGCCGGAGTAAACGCATCCGGTAATTCATTAGCATGATAAATAGTCCAGTTGCCCAACGGAGCCGTTGCTGTTCCGGAAAGGGCCACTTCAACATCCTGCGCCCCGGCGCTGCTGTGTATAACATTGCCGTTATAATCAGCAGCGGTTGTTGCATTCAGGCGAATTGAAATTGTTGTTTCTGCTACTGTGCCCGCAGTATGATTCAGCACCAGCGGCGATGTATTGGTAAACCAGTTGCTTCCATCTGTGGATACTTCATAACCGGCGGGTGGGGTGATAGTGATATTGTTACCTAGTTCAGTTCCTGCAACAGTATAGGTTTGTACTGCTGATGGCGAACCGATGGTTTGAGTAAAATTATTCAGCGATGCAGTAACTGTTATTTCGGGGTTGCTTCCAGATAGCACTGGTGGTAAAGGCACTTCTGTTGGTGAATAAGCGCCGGTTACATCCCATGCAACCCAGTCTATATGGCTGTTGATATTATTGCTGCCCCAGCCATCACCAAAGCGGAAATAATTCTGAGTGCCCGATGCGGCCGTTGCAGTATATACTGCTACAGGGTTTTCGTTTACATACAGTACTGCTGAACTACCCTGGCGGGTGAAGCGATAAATATTCCATGCAGCAGGATCAATACCCAAACTGCCGTTTCCGCTAGTAGCTGTTCCATTGGCCACACCATAATTACCATTGGTCAGTATCCTGGTTTGCCAGCGGAAACCACCAAAGTCAATATCTGCATCAAAGATCAGCGTAGCATCAGCAGGATTTCCTTTTGCCCTGATCACAAGTGTTAGGTCCTGCGTGCCGGCCACCAGGTTTTGCCGCCATTGATTATTGCTGGCAACATTTGTCTGCATGTGTAGTAAATTATTTCCTGCTTCATCCGGGTCAGCTACAATTGTATTACTGAAAGTACCAGATTGCTGAGAAGTAACAAACGGTGCCGGGACAAATACGTTCGGCAATTCATTGGCATGATAAATTGTCCAGTTACCCTGGTTGATTGATGCTGTTCCGTTTACATAGACACCTGCAGGGTCGGCATTCGTACTACTATGCACAATATCACCTTCATAAGTTCCTTCCAGGGAAGCATTCAAACGAACAGAAACAACAGTTGCTGCCACTGATCCGCCGGTTTGTGTTAACACCAATGGCGATGAACTGGTAAACCATGTTGTGCCGCCATCTGCTGACACTTCAAACCCTGCGGGTGGCGTGATGGTAATGTCTGCAGTTAAATTATTGCCGGATACAGTGTATGTCTGAACATCTGAGGGGGTGCCAACCGTTTGTGAAAAACTGGTAACCGATGCCGTTACATTGATCACCGGATCATTTCCGGGAAACAGTTCGTCTGGCAATGGTGCCTCTGTGGGTGAATAAGCCCCTGTTGTATCCCACACAATCCAGTCAATTTTGGTGTTGATAAATCCGGAACCCCATCCGTCACCAAAACGGAAGAAGTTGTTGGCTCCCGCTGCGGCGGCTGTAGCTGTGTAAACAGCCGCTGGTTCTTCATTTATGTAAAGTGTTCCCTGATTGCCACTTCGTGTAAAACGATAAATATTCCATTGCAGCGGATCTACTCCCAGGCTGCCTGTGCCGCTGGTAGAAGTACCGTTGGCCACGCCATAATTACCATTGCTGAGTATCCGGGTCTGCCAACGAAAACCGCCAAAATCAAGATCGGCGTCAAATACTAAGTTTTCCGTAACACTATTTCCTTTGGCCCGGAAAGCAACAGTAAGATTTTGTGTGCCTGCCACCAGGTTTTGTCGCCATTGATTGTTATCGCTGTTTACTGTTGTTTGCATGTGCAGCAAATTGTTACCTGCCAGATCAGGATCAGCTACAATAGTGTTGCTGAATGTGCCGGATTGCTGTGATGTAACAAATGGCGCCGGGGCAAATGCATTTGGCAGTTCATTGGCATGATATATCGTCCAGATAATTTCATCCTCGTCATCATTTAATAATTCATCAGGCAACTGCTTTTGTTCAGGTGAATAGGCTCCGGAAGTATCCCAAACCACCCAGTCAATCCTTGAATTGATGAAACCAGAACCCCATCCATCCCCAAAACGGAAGAAGTTGTTGGCTCCTGCTGCTGCGGCTGTAGCTGTGTAAACAGCCGCTGGTTCTTCATTAATATAAAGTGTTCCCTGGTTGCCACTTCGTGTAAACCGATAAATATTCCATTGCAGCGGATCCACTCCCAGGCTGCCCGTACCGCTTGTAGCTGTACCATTGGCCACAGTATAATTGCCATTGCTTAATATCCTTGTTTGCCAGCGGAAACCACCAAAATCAAAATCAGCATCGAACACTAAGTTTTCAGTAACGCTGTTGCCTTTGGCTTTGAATACAACAGTCAGGTTCTGTGTGCCTGCTACCAGGTTCTGACGCCACTGGTTGTTATCGCTGTTAGTCGTTGTTTGCATATGCAATAAATTATTGCCAGCTTTATCAGGATCAGCCACAATAGTATTGCTGTATGTGCCCGTTTGCTGAGACACAACAAATGGCGCTGCTGCAAAAACATCAGGCAATTCATTAGCCTGGTAAACTATCCAATCACTTTCCTCATCAGCTCCTAAGAAGTTGATGACACCTGCCCCTGCATAAGCAGGCACTGTATCTCTTAACTGGGAAGCCGTGTATGGCGTATAACTATAATAACTAAGGGGGTCAAAGGCTGCTCCCGCATTCAGTTCATCAAATTTTATAGACCTGCCCCCGGGGTTCAACATCGCAGGATTGATCTGTGCTGTGATAACAGGCAGCCCGCTATCATCATAGCCATTATTAAATTGTTTCAGGTAAGAACAGGGTGTATTACCTGTTTTAGATGTGAATACCCCATCCGTATTGTTGCCATATACTGCCTGGAAATCTGCCAGGGCCCTGTCAGCATACATTGGCCAGCGGGTGTTTACATAAAAATTGGCTTCGGCAACTACCTTAGCATCTTTTGCAGCAACAGCTCCATACAGGTTTGCCTGCTCAATGAGATTATTCAATATATGCACTTCACCAAAACGCACCCTGGGGTTGCGGGAATTGGTGCGATAAAAGTGATTGGCAAAGTATGTGACTTTAAGTTTTCCTTCATCCTGTGCCCCGTTATTATCGGAATGCCCGATCAAAGAAGTTTTCCAACTGTTCCTGAATTTGCACCATGACACCGTTACATAGCTTGCGCCTCCTTTAATATCCACACCGCCGTCAGGATGTTCGGAATCGGATGGCATGGTGGTTGGATGCCCAAATGTGCAATGATCTATCCAGATATGATGCGTTTCCGGTTCACCGATATTGACACCATCGTCATAATAATCCTGGAATGCAATATTCCTTATCAGGATATTCCACGAACGCTTGATATTAAATCCGAAGTTCAGTGTTACATTTCCTTTGCCGATGATAGTAAGGTCGCCCTGCTCCTGTATGGTCATCATATGGTTGCCCCATGCCGACGATGTTGATGTACCTTCGAGATATACTCCCGGCATAAACACAATCACCAGCGGCGCTTTAGGCACGCCGTTAGTTCCGCTAAGATTTCTATAGGCCCTGTTCCTGTAATAGAAGTGCCATGCCAGCGTATCAAAATCTGCTGAACCATTCACCCAAAAAGTATCGGTGGCATTTTGCCCTCCTGTAACAGGCCCGTTAAATTCAGGATAAGTGGTTCCGGTATTGACCGAAGCGAATCCAACAGGTGCTTCAAAATCTGGAGTTGTCTGTGCAGTCGTTTGCAACGACACAACAACAAAACACAGCAGCGCTGTTAACCTGTTAAACGTTTTTTTTGTAAGGGCAGCAATCAACCGGTTCATATAGCAAAAGTTTGATTTTTAAAATTTGTTCATCACTTGCTTAAGGCTGTTTATATATACTTCTAAATTGGTATAATATAAATGCAAAGTTGTTTTTACAGCATCCGTTGCATCATCCGGACTTAATCCATTCTTTCTTTCCCACTCATCCGGCATTCCATCCTTATCGCTATCAACCGGTGCAGGCAATGATCGTAAAAATGGCCAGGCACTTACAGTTTGTTCATAGGGAGTACCATGCGGATAAGCCCCCTGCACATCAATGATACGACCCGTTCGATTCCTGACATCCCGGATAATCCTGTCATCCAGTGTGTCGCGGCTAAAACTGGCTCCTGCACCATTCAGCACTGCGTCATATGCATCTTTCGCTGTTACCACAGGAATATCTATCACTTTAAATGGTTTGTCGGCTACTGTTTCCCGTTTATCCTGCGGTGTGCCTTTGTTTCCTATGTCAATACCCAGCCAGTTATTTCGTGAAACATCATTGGCGCCATCGGTATGATTTCCATTAACATAAAATTTCCCGAAACCCATTTTATCCGTGCGGGAAGGATTTACTATTCGATACAATACGTTTTTTGAAGTGGCCGGCCCGGATTTATAGTAATTGTTCACCACATTATAATTGCCCCCTTCGCCCCCATACACACTGTTATGCCCCCAGTTGTATATTACATTATTACGGAAATCAACCAGTTCCTGTTCACTTCCCAGTCTCACACCATTGAATCTTGGGTTTCTGCTTACACAATGTGCAAATAAATTATGGTGGGCTGAGAGGTGTTTGCCACCCCAGATGCCCCCGTAGCCGTGTTTTTCATAATCAGTATCACCTTCTTCAAAATGATAGGAATAATTGAGCGGTTCAGCAATGATATTCCATTGCAGAGTGGTGCTGTCACCTCCATATACTGAACACACTTCATCGGTGCTCCAGCTCATACTGCAATGATCGATGATAATATTCTTCCGTTTTGAAGCGCTGAATGCATCATCATGACCACTGCCATGCACTTTACCTTTATTTTGATAGCGGTCGCCCATTCGAAAACGCAAATACCGGATAATGATATTGTCGCCGCCAAGACCAACAGGATAATCAGCGATGCAGATGCCATCACCCGGTGCTGTTTGGCCGGCAATGGTTTTATTTCCCTTTATTGTTAATGGTGACTCTAAATGGATGGTACCGGAAACTGTAAAAACAATAATACCCGGGTCCCTCGAAATAACAGCCTTGCGCAGGCTTCCTTCCCCGGCATCATTTAGATTGGATACGATAAATACTTTTCCGCCGCGGCCACCGGTTGTGTATTTGCCAAAACCTTCAGCGCCGGGAAAAGCAATGGACGGCCCTGATGCAGGAATTTCCTGTGCCATCGGAACTTTTCTCCCGGCACAGGAAATTGCTAAAATACTGATCAGCGCCAACTGTTTTATGTTTGCAAGCCTCACTATAAAAGTGCTTTAGCTGAGCTTTAAATTTTCAAAAATTCTTCATCTGCATTGCCGGCTGGAACAGCAATGTTAATTCTATGGACTGATGGCTTTTCGGATTTTAAAACAGTTTCTCATCATAACCGCCATTGCGGATCACCTGCTGTGGACCTGCCGGCAAAGCTGGCATCCCTGATCAGGAAATTTCCCGCCGCAGGATTGGTAAACAAATCTGTGTTTGCTCCGCTGTACATATTGATACCCGGAATCGGGTTAGCTGCAAATACTGTATTTGACACCATATAATTATTGCTGGTAAGCGGTGTTGAAGCCCCCCTCACTCCCCTGGAAGTGTTGGCAGGCGAAAGTGTTTTTCCAATGATGGTATTACTTATCTGGAAAGAAGCGCTTACCGATTGCAGGTTGTAGTCAATAAGGTAGCGTCCGTCGCCGATAGAATTATCAATAGTGCAATTATCAATCAATACCGATATTGAAGGAGATGCATTATGCAGGATGATGGAATAACCGATTTGGTACATAGTGCTGTTGGTGATCTTAATGTTGTTAAATCTTCCGTTAGCAACATTGGTATGAATCATTGCATATGTACCATTGGCACCATTATTACCTATATCATAGACAGTACATTTATTGAACGATACATGATTGATCGTTTGGCCATTTGCACTTTGCAAACGAAGCGGAGTGTTCGTAAAATTCCGGACAATGCAATTTTCAAATTCGATGGCCTCTGTTACGTTCGCTGCACTTTGGTTGAAAATATAATTCCGTCTGGTACCTGAAGGATCATTGTTCTGGTAGCCGGTCAGGTCCACATTTTCAAAGCGGATTGTTCCGGCAGTTGCGCCAAGGTTGAGGCCATTAAAAGCAATAACAGGTTTAACCGGGCCATATTCACCCCAGATAGTAAATGAAGCCCCTGCAGGCAGATTAACAATAACATCTGCCGTGTGTAAAGAGCCGTTTTGCAAAATAAATACTGTGCCCGGAACCACAGTTTCCAGCATTAAGGCAAGATTATCTGCAGGTGTCACATGCACCACATTGGCTCCAGACGGAGTAGCTGATTTTGTTGTGAACGTAACAATTCCCTTGCTGGCAGCACCTTTAAACAGTTCAGCCGTATAGTTCGTCAACGGGCTTAATCCCGAAATTGTTTTTTGTGCAGCGCTGAGATCACCTGCTGATAAAGTATGATCAGTAGAAGCGCCACCGTTTGATGTGATAGTGATCTTTGTAAAGTCGGGAGCGGACTGCCACCTGAGCAATACACTCACATCCGTAATAAAGGTTTCCTCTACCGGCAGGAATAATTGCTCCCCTGTCATAAGGAAGGAACTGGTGGTGGATGCCCACCCGGCCGAAGCTGCAGCACTGCCAGTGGCATTGGCTTTCACCCTTGCCCAATAGCTGGTTCTCACCTGCAGGTCTGTATCAAATAACGTTTTGGCAGTTGTGTCCACATCAATAGCCAATACCGGAGTACCTGTAAACCCTGCGTTGGAAAATATTTCCAGCTTATATGTTGCATTTTGTCCAGATGAAAACAAAGATGGCGCCCATGAAATGAGAACTGAAGTTTCACCCGCAGTTACGGTGATGCTTGCCGGTGTAAACATTCGGTCAGGAACAAAAGCGCCGGGTTCACTGATCTTCTTACAACTGCTGAGAAAAATTCCAAATGCAGCTATTATGTTCAGTACAAAGAAAATTTTATGTTGTAGCAATCGCATAACGAATAAATTTTATAGCAATGATTAATAGGCATTTTGTATCAGTTTCGGATTTACGTCTATTGCCGATTGCGGGAATGGCAACAGTTCCTTTTTATTGGGTTCAAATGAACGGCCAAATGATCCTATCAACTTGCTGGTGATTCCGGTTCCGCCCAGCCATGCCAGTGTTGAATAACCCGGGGGAACTGTTGCAGGCGTTGGATAATAAAATGAATTCCCCCACACTACTCCAGCGGCCATTGGCTGGTTGGGCAGGAAATACATGTTCTTCGGCAACTGGTCATACGGGGGCTGGTCAGCCACAATTGCAGCAAGTTGCGCTTTCACATAGTTTATTCTTTCAGCCAGTTTATTCCAGCGGATCAGGTCATATTTCCGGATGCCTTCGCCTCCCAGTTCCAATGCTCTTTCCTTCATGATGGCATTAAAAAAGCCAGCATAATCATTTGGAGTGGCTCCGATCAGGGAAGCATTGCCGCCAAAACCTCTTAATCTTACTTTCTCAAAAGCAGCAATTGCCTGGGCGGTAGGTCCGTTATTGAGCTCATTTTCCGCTTCGGCAAACATCAGCAATACATCGGAGAAACGTATCATCGGCCAGTTCACTCCAAAATACTGCGCACCGGAAGTAGGTATGGGGTTCCAGTCTCTTCTGAATTTTCCATCTACCATATCCGACATTACCCGGCCCACCAGTGTCAAAGTTGCACTGAGATTATAATAAGTGCAGGTTACATCTCTCCTGAGATCAGTAGAGTCGAAAGAATAAAAATAAGTTGGCAGAACTGTCAGCGCAGAGTTGCCCTGGCTGGCAGTGCCGAGATATCTTGGCCCGTTATAATATCCCAATTTGCTATCGCCAAAATTGGAACTGCCGCCTCCCATGCCCACTTCCCATATCACTTCACCATTCGGCTCTTCGTTGTATTTGCAAATAAAATCTTTGAACACTGCCTGGAAACTTGGATTAAGATTATGCTCGCCGCTTTGCTGCATGATAGCGGCACATTCATCTTTTGCGATCTGGTAATAAGTAAGGTAATCTGACGGACGGGCCATCACAGCACCATAACTGCTCGATGCGCTTCTTAGTGAATAACCACCTCTGAACAAAGCGATCCTTGCTCTTAATGCCCGGACAGCGCCTTGCGTTATCCGTTCGTTGGTGGTGCCTGCCTGGCTGCGCCAGGGAATTAGTGTACTGGCCTCGGCAAGATCAGCAAGGATGCGGTTGTATAAAGTATCCCTGTCGGTCTTTGCCTTGAAAAGATCAGGCTCCAGGCTGGCCGGTTGAAACTGTTCCGGCACATCACCCCAGTTGCGAATGATCTCAAAATAGTATTGTGCCCTTAATGTTAAAGCTTCACCATACAATTTCTTTAATGTAGCCTGGACTCCGGCACTGCCGTTGCTGTACAAATCCATTTTCGGGATATTGTAAATGCAAATATTTGCTCTTTCAACGCCCCGCCACAATTGGTTAAATGGATTTGCAAGCTGTGTGTTGCTGGGCTGTGTATTAAAATGCGCAATATCCCTTCTTTCATTATCAGGAGGACCTTCCTGGCCCATCATCTCATCATTATCAAAGGGATAATACAAGTTCAACCGTATGCCATAGCCCTGATCACCACCGAGACAGGCATATGCGCCAAGCACAGCGCTTTCCGCATTGGTAACACTACCAAAAACATAGTCAGGCCCAAACGATGATACAGGCTGCACTTCGAGGTATTTTCTGCAGGAACCAAATACCAAAGCAAGGCCCAGAATGAGCAGGCTGCCTTTTACACTATATTTTAAAGCTATCTTTTTCATGATTTGTTGCTTTAGCTTTTTTATTATAAGGAAAGATTTATACCCACGATATAAGCTTTGCTGCGGGGATAAGCAGCATAGTCAACACCCGGTGTCAGCGGTGTGCTGCGGCGGGTGTTCACTTCAGGATCATAACCGGAATACTTAGTAAATACGGCAAGGTTGTTCACTGTTGCATAAATTCTGAAGTTGCTGATCTTTGCCTTTTTCAATAAGGAAGAAGGAAGGTTATAACCCAGCGTTATGTTATTTACTCTCAGGAAAGAACCGTCTTCAATTGCCCAGGAATGTGCATAGAATGAACTGGCTGTTCTTAATGGCGACCAGATCGTAGTGTTTGCATTTAATAAAGCAAGTTCTGCAGGATCGGTCACTACCTGACCTTGTGCGTTAACGCTTTTCCAGCCATTATTCATTATAGACAGCAGGTTAGAGTTGGGTGTGTAACCGCTGGAAAACTCCAGTTTATTAGCATTATAAATATCATTCCCATACTGAAAGTTCAGAAATATACTCAGGTCAAAATTCTTATAAGCAAACTGGTGGTTCCAGCCACCAAAGAATTTAGGCTGTGTGTTGCCGATGATTGTTCTGTCAAAATCATTAATTACTCCGTCGGGTTTGCCATCAGGCCCGCTGATGTCTTTAAATTTTAAAAATCCCGGCTGAGGCGCCACAGCAGTGATTCCGGTATTGCCCGCAATACCCGGTTTCAGCGTATAAGTGGTTCCGTTGAAGTCAAAATCATCAATAGAGTAAAACCCGTCTGTCACTAAGCCCCAGATAGTGCCCACCGGCTGACCCACCCTTACGATATAATCAGAAGGCTGGTTACCGCCGCCCCATCCTGAAGAAAAGAGGAAAGAATTCTGGGTGGGGCCAAGGCTTTCAATCCTGTTTTTATTGAAGGAGATATTAAAACTGCTTCCCCATGTAAAATTTTTTGTGCTGATGGGAGTTGCAGTAAGCTGCAACTCGACTCCCCTGTTACTGGTCTCACCTACATTCTGCACCTGTGTGGTGTAGCCGGATGTTTGCGGCACAGTAACATTCACCAGCAGGTTCCTGGTTGAATTATAGTAATAATCGGCTGATAACTGCACCCTGTTGTTCCATAATGAAATGTCCAAACCAAGGTTTCTTGCAACAGTGCTTTCCCATGTCAGCAGCCCATTGGGCAGATCAGGTGAATAGAAAGGCGGTATAAGTGTATTGCCTATGTTGTAAAAAGCATTTTGTGCTCCCGACGCAGGGTTTGCCACGAATTGAGACAGGTATAAGAAATTTCCGATACGGTTATTTCCGGCCTCACCATAGCTAAGCCTCAACTTCAGGTCATTAATCGGCGACTTCATATCCTCCATGAATTTTTCTTTGGAAATGCGCCATGCAAATGAACCCGAAGGGAAGTAACCCCATTTTCTGCCTTCGGCAAATTTGGTTGAACCATCTGCCCTTACAGTGAACATGAAAAGATATTTTTTATCGAAAGCATAATTCAAACGACCAAAAAATGATACTAACCTGTTGGCCATTTCCTGCGATGTGGGTGGTAATTGTGAAGTATTGGGCGGCGGAGTGGCAAGACCCATATTGCCCAAAGCCCTTTCCGGGGTGATGCCCACCGGAAAATAACGGGTTTCAATGCGATACTGTTTGTCCAGGTTATCATACACTTCATGTCCCAGCAGCATTTCAAAGTCATTACGGTCGCTGAATTTTGTACTGGATTTATTCATCGTGAATGTCAGCACATTTGAATTGTTGATTGTTCTGCTCTGACCGGTGAAAATGGAAGCGATAGGCATATCAAAGTTTTGCCTTGCTGCCGAAGTGATTGTGTCATCAAAAGAATTTTGTCGGGTATCATAGAGGTCAAAGCCCAGTGTTGACTTTACCGATAAATATTTATTGAAGTCAAAACTAACATATCCACTTAGGTTCAGGGTGCGGTTTAGCCTGTTGCGATAAGTGGCATCGTTCAGTAAGAGTGGGTTGATCAGCGCAAGGCTGTTGGCATTGGTGGCATCAGCATAGTCAGGGTCATAATCCAAAACACTCTGGCTGCCCATCAGTATCGGTCTGTACTTAACACTTTGACGCAACTGGTTCAGACTGGAAGAACCAGGGTTGGAAGTTCCGGCCCCGTTAATTTCTGTGTGGTTATAACGAACAGCTACACCGGCTTTCGCCTGAGGAGTGATGGTTTGATCTAATTTGAGATTGAGCAGTTTTCTGTCAAAGTCTGAATTGCGCATCACACCTTCTTCCTTGTTTGCAGTAAGGCTGATATTATATTTTGTTGTGGCTGTTCCACCGGTGAGACTTACATTATGTGTTTGCATCATGGCACTTCTGCCCATGTTTTGCTCCTGCCAGTCAACAAAAGGAGCTTGCTTGTATAACTCGATGTCTTCAAAAGTTCCGTAAGTGGCAAGAAAAGAATTCCTGTCGGCCTGGCTGCCTCTTGATCTTTCATACTGGTACATCACAAAATCA
>CAYTGN010000006.1:0-191231 GCA_964437415.1 uncultured Chitinophaga sp.
ATTTGTCCACTACTGAAATCAATATGAAGAAAATCGTACTGTTTGTTGCCTGTGCTTTGTCTATATCAGCAGTTTTTGCACAGAATGATCCGGCTGTTCCGCCCAAAAAGAAGGAACCTGTCAACCTTAGCAACCGGGCCAATGATCATTTTTTGCTGCAATTAGGTTACGCCGGCTGGGCGGGAAAACCCGATACCGTTTACACCGGCGGGTTCTCCAAAAGCATCAACGGCTACTTCATGTTCGATTTTCCGTTTAAAAACAATCCCCGCCTCAGCATGGCCTTTGGTGCGGGAATTTCTTCAGACCACATATCGTTCAAAAAAGTGTTTGTAGGCATCAAGGAAAACACCACAATACTGCAATTTACCAACCAGGCAGATACCAATCATTTCAAAAAAACCAAGCTGGCCACTGCTTATTTAGAGGCTCCGATAGAGTTTCGCTATTCTGCAGAACCCGAAACAGGCAAAGGGCTTAAAATGGCTATTGGTGTGAGAGTGGGCACCCTGCTCAATGCACATACCCGCAACGTTAGATTCCAGAACAAGAATGGCAATGTGATCAACGATTATACTATGAAAGAAGCAAGCAAAAAATTTTTTAATAAAACAAGACTGGTGGCTATGGGTCGTGTGGGCTACGGGCACTTGAGTTTGTTCGGCAGCTACCAGCTTACCACCCTGTTTACAGATGGCGTTGCTGCCGAGATCAGGCCTTTTAGCATCGGGATTACAATCAGCGGACTTTAACAAAGCAACCTTCTTAATCTATAAAAGCGGTTCTGCAGGGCAGAGCCGCTTTTTATTTCTCACACCTGGTAATCCCCTGTGCTGAATGACTAATTTTGCCCACGATATATTGAAGCAACGATGATCGAAAAAAAGAATAAAATACAGCAGGAAGAAAAAGCAGTGCTGGTGGGGCTGGTGCATAAGAACCAGACAGAACAGCAGGTACAGGAATACCTGGATGAACTGGCTTTTCTTGCCGAAACCGCCGGAGCAGTTACGGCAAAACGGTTTGTACAAAAACTGCCGCATCCCGATAGCCGCACATTTGTCGGTAAGGGAAAATTAGAAGAGATCAGGCAATACATCCAGGGAAAAAATATCCGTGTTGTCATCTTTGATGACGAACTCAGCGGAGCGCAGATCAACAACATTGAAAAAGTATTGGATGTAAAAACTATTGACCGCTCCGATCTCATCCTCGACATTTTTGCCCGCAGGGCAAAAACAGCACAGGCAAGGGCGCAGGTGGAGCTGGCTCAATACCAATACATATTGCCAAGACTGAGGGGCATGTGGAAACACCTGGAACGTCTCGGTGGCGGTATTGGCACAAGAGGCCCGGGTGAAACAGAAATAGAGACTGACCGCCGTATTGTCCGGGATAAGATATCATTGCTCAAGAAAAGACTGGCGGAAATAGATAAACAGGCATACACACAGCGGAAAGACCGTGGTGAATTCATCAGGGTGGCGCTGGTGGGTTATACCAATGTGGGCAAAAGCACCATCATGAACCTGCTCAGCAAGCGGGACGTATTTGCCGAGAATAAATTATTTGCCACACTCGACACCACCACCAGCAAAGTGGTCTTTGAAAACACGCCTTTTTTATTAAGCGACACGGTGGGTTTCATCCGCAAACTGCCGCACCATTTGGTGGAAAGTTTTAAGAGCACATTGGATGAAGTGAGGGAAGCAGACATACTGTTGCATGTCGTGGATATTTCACATCCTGCCTATGAAGAACAAATGGCGGTGGTGAACACTACGTTGCAGGAACTGAATGTATATGAGAAGCCAACGCTGACCATCTTCAACAAAATGGATCTTTACGAGAAGAATACTTTTGACGAATGGCTGGAGCCAGACACTAAGAAAGAAATACTGGATGACCTTTATGAACGCTGGCAGAGAGAAACGAACGGCAATGCGGTGTTTGTTGCAGCCATTGAAAGACGCAACCTCGATATACTTCGTACAACGATTCTGGAAAAAGTGCGTCTGATGTATAAACTGAGATATCCGTACAAAACAGAGTTTCTTTATTAGCTATCAACGATGAACTATGAACAAACCCCTCACCTGGCACAAAATCGCCGATCATATCAACGAACTGGATTTTGCTGATAATAATATCGCTGTGACGGAAGTGAACGGAAAAAAAATTTGCGTCGGTCGTTTTAATGAGCAGGCTTTTGCTTTTGCCTATAAATGTCCTCATGCCGGTGGCATCATGGCCGATGCTCATATTGATGCACTGGGAAATGTGGTTTGCCCGTTGCACCGCTATAAGTATGATATGAAGAATGGTCGTAACGTCAGCGGAGAGGGTTATTATTTAACAAACTGGCCGGTGGATCAACGAGAGGACGGTGTGTATGTAGGGATGGAGGAAAAAGGGAGTTTCTGGAAGCTGTTTGGATAAAAACAAAAAGGGCTGCACAACTGCAACCCTTTGAATTTCAGCTCCCCCTGTTGGACTTGAACCAACGACCCTCTGATTAACAGTCAGATGCTCTAACCAACTGAGCTAAGGAGGAATAAAGAACGGGCTGCAAAAATAGGGATATTCAGCTTTTTACAAAGAAGCAAAAGCAAAAAACAGGGAAAAATTCAGACGTTTTTTAATGCTGGCTGCAATTATTCTTTCCGCGCCCTGATCATTTCCCTTTTGCCGGGAGGGCCCTGGATTTTTTCAATGACAAAACCCGCTGCTTTCATCGCCCTGCGAACATCAGCTTTGCTGCAATAAGTAACGAGTATTCCGCCCGGCAGCAGCAGAGAATATAACTTTTCAAAAACTTCTTTTGTCCAGAGCTCAGGTTGTGCAGCCGGGGCAAAGGCATCAAAATAAACCAGGAAGAATAAACTGTCTGCTGGCAGAGCAAAAAGACTTTTTTTGGTTTTGGTCAGCCTGAAATACCAACTGATCTCAACCATTTCTTCCCATCCGCACTGGTGCATTTTTTCAAACAAGGGCTGGTAATGCGGCAAATCAAGTTGCCGGCAATAATTCAGTAGGGCTGCCTGGTCTTCATCCAGCGGGAACGGTTCTATCGCCGTATAATAAATTCGGTTTTTATGCTTGTCCGCTTCTGCCAGGGTCAGCAAAGCATTAAGACCGGTGCCAAACCCTATTTCAAGCACATTATGAATCCCGGTATACCCAAAAACATCAGAGGCCAAAAGCCCGGCTTCAATAAACACATGCTTTGATTCCTGTACGGCGCCATGCAGGGAATGATAGGTCACATTCATTTCGGGTATGCTCACCGAATGAGAACCGTCTTTGGTCACAATTAATTGACGCTGCATCGTACAAAATTCTATATTTATTTTTTAATGATAAGCCATGCATTATATCGGGCATCTTTCCAAAGACAGAAAGCTGAAAAAATTGCTTGCTAACGGCCAGCCACACCAGCTCAGGAAAAGAAAGAATATCTGCACCTATCTCTGTGCTTCTATCATGAGCCAGCAGCTCAGCACCAAAGTGGCCGATGTGATCTATACCCGATTCATCGCTTTGTTTGATGGAAAAGAACCGGCGCCGCAGCAGATCGTTGACATCCCTTTTGAAAAATTAAGAGCTATTGGTTTATCAAATGCGAAAGTAAACTATGTAAAAAACGTGGCGCTGTTTGAATTAGAAAAAGGAATGAGTGCCAAAAAACTGGCGAAGATGAGTAACGAAGAAGTGATTGCTTATCTCACCGAAATAAAAGGAGTGGGGCGGTGGACAGTGGAAATGCTGCTGATGTTTGCCCTTGGCCGTGAAGATGTGTTTGCAGTGGATGACCTCGGCATTCAAAATGCGATGATCAGGCTGTATAAACTCGACAGGGAAGATAAAAAGCAATTCAAGGAAGAGTTACTGAAAATATCCTCCCGGTGGAGCCCCTACCGCACCTATGCCTGTGTGCACCTGTGGCGCTGGAAAGACAATGCCCCTGTGCAAAAAAAGAAAAGACCAAAGGAAAAGATCAGGTGATTCGGCGGATATTTGTAAAAAAATTTTCTATGAAACGAATGCTTATCTCCACTGCTGCTTTCCTGCTTCTGTTTTCGCTTACACAAGCCACCTGTAAGGGCAAAGGAAAAAAAGATGATTGTATTGATCAAAGCAAAATATCCGAAGGCCCCTGCACTATGGAATACGATCCTGTTTGCGGCTGCGACAATAAGACCTATTCCAATCCCTGCATCGCTGGCAGGGCAGGTGTCACCAAATGGGAAAAGGGAGAGTGTAAGTAATAAATAACAATAACCGTCTGTTTGATCTCAAAGCCTGTTCAACTCACGTTATTTTTGCAAACGGGTGATTCGTTACAGGTATAATATTATTGAACCAGCAATATTTTCTGATATTTAGCCGGTCAGTAAAATTGAGGAAACCCGTATAATTTTTTATAAAAAAATCAGCCGATGCTTCAAATCCCGGGCAACAAGATTGTGATCTTTATCATTGCAGCCGCACTTTTGTTCTTTATCCCTTTTCTCGGCGCTGTTCATTTATTTGACTGGGATGAGATCAATTTTGCAGAATGTTCCCGGGAAATGCTGGTCACAGGGGATTATTCGCAGGTGTATATAAACTATCTGCCATTCTGGGAAAAACCACCCATGTTTTTCTGGATGCAAAGTGCAGCCATGTATGTTTTTGGAGTAAATGAATTTGCAGCAAGATTTCCCAATGCGGTGTGCGGTGTCATCACACTGGTAGTTCTTTACCGGTGCGGCAGCAAACTTTTTGGCCGGAACTTCGGCATACTGTGGGCCCTTGCTTATGGCGGTTCATTTTTTCCGGCCATGTATTTCAAGTCAGGCATCATTGATCCCTGGTTCAATCTTTTTATTTTCTTATCAGTTTATCATTTTATCCAATATCACTGGAAAAGAAATGCAATGGACAAACCCGGGCTCAGCAAAAGCCTCGCTTACTATGCCATTTGGTCGGGTGTGTATATGGGACTTGCCATGCTCACCAAAGGCCAGGTAGCGCTGATGATCTTTTTGCTGATGTTGTTTGTTTACCTCGCTGCCAACCGGTTCCGGTTTTATTTTGGCGCCGGTCATGCTTTCCTGTTTTTGGGTGCAGCGTTTTTTGTTACAGCGCTTTGGTATGGCTACGAAACTATAAAAAATGGTCCCTGGTTTCTTGGTGAGTTCATCAAGTATCAATACCGCCTGTTTACTACGCATGATGCCGGGCAGAAAGGTTTTTTCGGATATCACTTCGTAGTCATTCTTTTTGGCGCATTTCCTGCATCGGTGTTTGCTATACCTTCTTTTTTTAAAACCGCTTATAGCAGCGCTTTTGAAAAGGATTTTAAGAAGTGGATGCTTATTATGTTTTGGGTGGTGCTTGTTTTATTTACGGTCGTTCAGTCCCGCATCATCCATTATTCTTCACTGGCCTGGTTTCCGGTTACCTTTCTCGCTGCATACAGTTTTTATAAATGGGAGAGAGGCGAACTGCAGGTTAAAAAATATACACTGGTCTTGCTGGCTATTGTTGGCGGCCTCTTATCACTGCTGCTGCTGGCGGCGCCTGTCATCGGGATGAATATAAAAAAGATCATACCCTATGTGAAAGACAAGTTTGCACAGGCCAATATGGAGGCGGAGGTAAACTGGACAGGCTGGGAAGCGATCGCCGGAATTGTATTGGTTGCCGTTCTTGCAGTTGGGATCACTCAACTGGTGAAAAGGAATTTTCACAAGGCAAAATGGGTATTCTTTGCAGGCACGGCTATTGTGATATTCCTGGCATCTGCCATGATCGTTCCCCGTGCAGAACGCTATTCGCAGGGCGCCGCTGTTGACTTTTTTATTGAAAGACAAGGAGAAGATTGTTATGTGGCGGTGCTGGGCTACAAAAGCTATGCACATCTTTTTTATACCATGAAAAAGAAACCGGAAAATAAAAACGCTTATGACCAGGACTGGTTACTGGAAGGCCCTGTTGATAAGCCGGTTTATTTTGTTACAAAGATCAATAAGGCAGACAACTATAAACAGTATACTGAGCTGAAGGAGTTATACCGCAAAAACGGGTTTGTTTTTTTTAAAAGAGAAGTGCCGGCACCCTGACATCTCTATTTCTTCTTGCGGGAAAAGAACCGCAGGAGACTACTTACTATTTTGTCATTGGAGCCAAGCCAGCCTTTGATACGGGTATAAGCGGCTACCATCATATTGTCCACTTTCACCATGAATTTTTTGCTACCATCCTCAGGCCGGGCTTTGTAATGCGTGGCCCTGCGAAAAGGATTTTTCTCTTCAGTGTAATAATACAAAGCAATGGATCGTCTGAAACGGTCATCCGGGCAGGTCGTCGGTTCGGGGTGGCCATGATAAGAATCAGCATCAGTATTGAAAATGACACAGCGGTTGAACAGGGGCGCAATTTTTTTCTGGCAGGCATTCATTTGTTTGTCCCACAATTCCAGTTTGCCTCCCCATTCGTCTTGCCAGTCTTTGTTCAGGTACACCAGCACATTCACCCGTCTTTGCCAGTGGCGATGGTGGGGATGCACGGTGAAATCAGCATGAATGTTAAGGTATCCGCCCCTGCCAGACTGGTGAATGCCGCCTCCTTCCAACTGATCATCTTTCATCAGACCTTCTATTCCTGTGAGTTTACTGAGAAAATCAAGAAATTCCGGCGAGTTAAGCTCTTCAATAACAGTTTTGATAGAGGGGCTCAGCATATCCGCTTTATTCAGCCCCTTTTTCTTTTCATTAAAATGAACATAATTAATCCATCCGCCCGATTCATTCAGAGCATTAAATTCATCTGCACACTTCGATAAAAACTCTGGGTCAATAAAGTTTTCCAAGACGATGTGCGGATAGGGATCGGCAGATTGGTAATCACGGCCAATAACAGATAGACGGTTATTCCATGCTGCATAATCAAAAATGGAAGACATAGTGACAGATTGGTTGTGTTCAAAGATACCTTAAGGGTCAATAGCAGGGAAGTCCTCTATTCTTTTTTTTGCATCAACCGCCATTTGAATAACCGCCATTTGGCGAAGCGATATAAAAAACTGACCCGGATAACACCCAGCCCATAGACCACGCTGCGGCTGAAATTAATTGAAGAGGCTTCTTTGAAATAATTGGCCGGGCAGGTGATCTCTGCTATTTCAAAATCATGGTAAAACAACTGGGCTATCATCTCGTTGTCAAAAATAAAATCATCTGAGTTTTTTTCATAAGCAATGGTTTGCAATGCTTGTCGGGAAAATGCCCTGTAGCCGGTGTGGTATTCCGACAATTTTTTGCCCAGCATAAAGTTCTGGAAAAGGGTGAGCAGCCGGTTGAAGATATATTTATACAAAGGCATGCCGCCCCGCAGCGCCCCTCTTCCCAGGATGCGGGAACCAAACACCACCGGGTAAAGTCCGCTGCCGATCAGGTGGGCCATCGAGGGGATCAGCAAGGGTGTGTATTGATAATCGGGATGAAGCATGATGACGATATCTGCATCCAGTTCCAGGGCTTTTTGGTAGCAGGTTTTCTGGTTGCCGCCATAGCCTTTGTTCTGCTCATGCCGGATGATGTGACGGATGCCAAGTGATGCAGCCACTTTGATGGTCTCATCCTTGCTGCTGTCGTCCACCAGCACCACATCGTCTACATTATCAAAAGGGATTTCCCGGTACGTTCTTTCCAATGTCAGCCCCGCATTGTATGCCGGCAGCACCACCACCACTTTTTTATTATTGATCATAGCCGGAAAAAATTGATTCGATAAGTATTAAGTAAGGACTAAATAATCACCTTTCCCATCTTTTTCAACCACCCCTCTTCAATCACAGCGCCAAGCCCCGGAGCATCCGGAACTTTCACCACGCCATTGGCTGCATACACAATGCCGCCGGTGACGGGGTCTTCTTTCAGCATCAGCGCTGTGTCAAAATCAAAATGAACAATAGCAGGACTGCACAAGGCAAAATGAGCAAAACCGGTCATTGCCAATCTTGATTCGATCATGGCGCCAACCTGCAAGTGCAAACCGGCAGCTTCTGCCATGCGAACCATTTTTAATCCTTTGTAAATGCCGCCTGATTTGCCCAACTTGATATTGAAATAATCACAGGCTTTCAAAGCGATCAGTCTTTCTGCATCATGGTCATCACCACAACATTCATCTGCCATGATGGGAATGGGGCTGTCTTGTTTCACTTTGGGCAGGCTCATAAAATCCCAGCGGGCAATGGGCTCTTCGCAGTGCTGAATATCTAATGGCGCCAGCGCATTCAATGTTTCAATCGCTTCTTCCACTGACCAGCCCTGGTTGGCATCAATGCGTAGCGGAATATCGTTGCCAACGGCGACACGAATAGCTTTCATTCTCTCTACATCCAATCTTCCGTTTTTCCCCAGCTTCACTTTGATGGCAGGGTAGCCCTGCTCTTTTATTTTCACGGCATCAGCCGCCATTTTTTGCGGATCGCTGATGCTTACGGTATAATCAGTGATAATGGTTTTGTTATTATCGCCGCCTATGAATTTGTACAGCGGCACACCGGCATGTTGCGCAGCAATATCATACAGCGCCATGTCAAATGCACTTTTTATGCTGTTGTTGCCGTAGATGACAGCATCCATCAGGTTAATGCAGCTTTCAATATTCAGCGGGTTTTTTCCTTTCAGCGCTTTCGCAAAATATTGCCCCACGATGAAACTGGTGTCCTGGCTTTCACCATTGATGGGCATATAAGGACTGCATTCGCCAAAGCCAATAATGCCTTCCCGGGTAATGATCTTTACCAGCACATTTTCGGCGCTGTCCTCTCTTCCCAATGAAGTGATAAAAGGTTCAATCAGGGGGATAGATAATTTGTAAAGTTCAACCTGCTGAATGGTAAGCGTATTGCTCATGATGGATCGTTAAAAGACGTAAAGATAGGCGCAGGGCTGTTTTCCGCAGCCATATTGGCTTTGTTTTTGTCATACCAAAAACCTGTTGTTTATCGTTATAAGATCAATCTCCGTTATATGAAACAAATAATTCCTGTTTTTTTCCTGTCGTTGCTGTTGTTTTCCTGCAAGAAGGAAATTACAGAACTGCCGCCTGCCACAGAAACCGGGGCCCATACCTTTGGTGCAAAAGTGAACGGCAGTTTCTGGGTGCCGCAGGGTTTTGCAGGATTAGGCGCCAGCAACAAACTGGAAGCGAGGATGATGCCCAATAATGATTTTTATATCAATGCCCGCAATTTTGCTTCTTCTCCCAACGAAACGGAATTCCAGCTTTTCATCAAGGGGCTGACAACGCCGGGCACTTACTTGCTGAATACGGATGTGAGCCATCCTTCCACATCGGCCAGCTATGCTTATTATGTGAAAAGAAACCTGACACCGCAAAACGAATGGGTCACTTCTGCTTTGTACAGTGGTGCGGTAGCTGTGACTAAAGTAGATATGGCAAACCGTATCGTGTCCGGAACATTCCAGTTTGAAGCGATCAACCTCTACAATGCTCCCCAGCCCATAACCGTGTCTGAAGGCCGCTTTGATGTAAAATGGGACTAAACTTTAGTCAAAAAGAATTCGAACCCCCGCAGTAGCAATGCCAATAAAAGGAGCCCGGCGGTTAACAAACAAATGGCGGCTTGGGTAATCGGTAGTGGGCACCCACACTCTCCCTTCTGCATACACGAAAATGGCAGCGCCAACAGGAATTTCCCAGCCGGCGCCAAGATCAAGTGTAAGCCGTTTGAATTTGGCGCTTCCCTGCAACACCGGCAGATCATAAGAAGCGGTATCAACTGCAACAGAGTGGCTGTTTTCTATACGGCCTAATAATAATCCCAGTCCGGCATAGCCGTATAGATTCCAGCCTTCATCTGTATCAAACCTTCCCTTCAGGTAATGTTTCCATCCAAGCGACAGGTGTTTGAGCCGCATCTGAGCCTGGTTGCGATAGTTAACCTGCTGCGGGTTGGTTTGGGTTGACCTTGCGATAGCAGTAAGGTCATTGTTGAATTTTCCTGTTCCGTAATAAGAAAACCAGCCATAAAGACCGTTTTTTGGGGTCAGGTGCCAGTGAAGTTGCACAGTGTGTCCGGCGGTAGAGTATCGTTGTTCTTTTTTAAAACTTCGTTGTAAACCAAAATCACTGGCAATGCTAAAGGGGATATATTGTGAAAAGCTGATGTATGAACAGCAAACGATCAGAAATGATATGATGAATTGTTTTTTCAATGCAGGATTTGTTTTGCAATGATAACCAAAGATAGTTTTCCATAAATAAATAAGCCACTCCTGGTGGAATGGCTTATCGGAAAATGTATGATCTGTTATTTCATGATCTTCAGCTCGCTGATGATATTTGCGGCCCCACCAAGTTTTTCAATACACCAGAGCACATAGCGTATATCCACATTGATGGTGCGGTTCAGGTCTTTGTCAAAAGCCAGTTTGTGGCTGAGGGCTTCATAGTTGCCATCAAATGCCAGCCCGATGAGTTCCCCTCTGCCATTGAGCACCGGTGAGCCGGAATTGCCGCCGGTGATATCGTTGCTGGTTATAAAACCGATGACAAGGTCTTTTTTAATGGGATCGGCATACTGGCCAAAATCCTTTTTCTTAAAAAGTTCAATTTGTTTTGCCGGCAGGTCAAATTCGTAATCTCCCGGTTTATATTTTTCCAGCACTCCTTTGGAAGTGGTGACAAAATCATAGTAAACAGCATCCCTTGGACGATAGGATTTCACAGCTCCATAGCTTACCCTCATGGTGAAAGTGGCATCAGGATACATCATTTTTGCTTTGACCGGGTCCATTTCCATAATCCCTTTCAGGTACAGTCTTCCATACTCTGCATTCTGTGCATTGAACTGCTGGAACTTTGGCAGATACTTGCTGCTGTAATTTGTAACAAATGCACTGGCATGTGCAAATGCAGGATCATTCTGTAAGCTAAGTGCATCAGGTTTTGCCTCAAACGCATCCCATTTTGTATCATCGAATATCATGGTCTTGCTGAAAAGATCTGCTGCATATTTTTTCCAGGTGTTTTCATCATCCAGTGCACCATACGCATTTTTTATACCGCTGAAAAAACCAATAGGGTGCTGGTCTTTGGCCACATCTTCATAAAACATCCGGGTGATGACGGCCACGATTTGTTGATCAGATACTTTGTCTTCTGATTCAAGAAATGTTTTGCGTTGCTGTGTGGCAGCCTCCAATGCTTTTTTTACATCGGCTTGTGTGGCATTGGTTTTAACCAACGCTGCTTCGAGTTGCAACAATGAGGAAGCATAAGAGATAAGCGGTGATCCCATGATGCCTTCATTGATATACTGCCTGTGTTTGGCAAAGGGCCGCCATGCTGCGTATATTTTTCCCCAGTCGGCAAAAAGATTTTTGTATTCATTCTTGTCTTTAGCCCATGCATTGAATTTTTCTTCAGCTTTTTTCTTTTGCCCCAATACATCATATTTCAGCAGCTGTTTTGTTTCGCCATCATAGAATTTCCAGTAATTGGCAATGCTGGCAAAGGAAGAAGATAACTGCAGCTTCACCTCAGGGTCTTTTTTCATTTCCTCAAACATGTATTTCAGCCGCACATCTCTCAGCTTTACCAGTGTGGGGTTGTTGACATCAATAGAAAGAGAAATGCCATAAGAACTTTCATAGCGATTGGTGCTGCCTGGATAGCCCCAGATCATCGCAAAATCATTTTCTTTTAATGGTTTTATGGAAACAGGGAGAAACCATTTGGGTTTCAGTGGAACATTATCTGCTGCATGTTTTGCAGGGCTGCCATCGGGGGCCGTGTATACACGGAAAACCGAAAAATCACCGGTATGCCGTGGCCATTCCCAGTTGTCAGTGTCGCCCCCAAAAAAACCTACACTTTCCGGCGGTGTGCCCACAAGGCGGATATCACTGTATCGCTGGTACACAAAGGCGAGAAACTGGTTGCCCTTGAACAAGGCGCTTACTCTTGTCTCAATGCTCTTTGACGGGTCGCTCATTTTTTTGTTGATATTGGCAAGCACGGCGTTTTGCCGCTGCAGTCTTTCCTGCCCGCTTAATCCCTTCAGCGAATCGAGCACCAATGCAGTGACATCGTCAATACGGAGCAAGAACTGAACAGTGAGTGTAGTTGGTATCTCCTCATTTTTGCTCTTTGCATAAAAACCATTCTTGAGGTAATTGTGTTCGAGGGAACTGGCGCCGGCAATTGCATCATAGCCACAATGATGGTTGGTAAAGATGAGTCCCTGTGCACTGACGATTTCGCCTGTGCAACCACCGCCGAAAATGATAATAGCATCTTTTAGTGAGGGTTTGTTGATATTATAAAGCTGATCTTTTGTGAGCCTCAGTCCTTTTTTGGCCATATCGTTATACACCTGCTGGCCCAGCAGCAGGGGTAGCCACATGCCTTCGTCTGCGATGGATCTCAGGAAAAGACAGACGGTCAGAATAATCGTTACAAAAATTTTTCTCATAGTTTGCTTTTTAGGAATGACAAACCTACTAAAAACACAGATGCAGGGATAAATGAGTGATGAAAAAAGAAAAACCGGCCATTGTGCCGGTTTTTTACCTTAAAAAAAGCTCGTTATTGCTTATAGCCTCTCCATACCCTGTTTTCTTTATCGAAAAGCCAGAAATGATTGTTGCTGTAGGCGAAATTGAGCCAGCCGTTCACCGGAGCGCTGTCGGGTAGTTTTAACCGGCGGCTGAGGAAACCATCGGAAAGGCTGTATAGTTCAATTTCTCTTGACAAAGTGTTGAGCAAACCGATCTCTGCATTTTTGATGCCGGTGAAAACGGCGGTAGTGCTGTTGTAATTTTCAATAACATCGCTGTTGCTTGTTTCGTTGTCGTTGTTTTTCTTTGTTTTGCCAAGACGAAGATTTACGGCTTTTATAAAGGAAGCTGTTTCATAATCATATTTTTCCAGTTCACCTTCTTCGGTCATGAAATAAACGGCATTTTCTTTGGGATCATAGGAGCCGGAGCATTGATCAGAAGGCTGGTGTTTGCCTTCCTGCAATGGAGAAATTTCTTGCGGAATACCGTTATCATCTAATTTATATTCCGCCCAGCCAAAGTCCTTGTATCCGTTGACCTGTATGGTTTTTGTTTTGGAGTTATACCACATGCCGCGGATGTCGAACATGGTTTGTTGTTCGCCGGTGGAAAGACGGTCACCCTTTTCATTATATACAGCAAAAGGAAAAGCTGTGTTTCCTGCGATGGCAGCATAGTATTTTTTTTGACCGGGGTGCCAGGTCACAGAGCCGCCATTAGCGCCACCTTCACCCACTATCTTCAGTTCTATGGTAGTTTTAAGAGACTTGGTTGATTGTGCAGATAGAGCAGCACAGAACAAGAGGGTAACGGGAAGAATAATCATTTTTTTCATATTCGGGAATTTGTATTGCGAAGTAAAGAAATAATTAACTATGACGACATACCGTATTGCCGGTAAATTTATTCAGCCGGGCTGTTAAGTGTTTTCCAAAGCAGGTCCTTCAGTTCCACCAATCCTTTATTGGTGAGAGAAGAGATGAAAAGATGCGGAATATTTGCAGGCAGCTCTTTTTCAATCGCTGCTTTCAGTTCATTATCCAGCATATCAGATTTGCTGATGGCGATGATGAATTGTTTATGCAGCAATTCAGGATTGTATTGCTCCAGTTCATTCACCAGCACTTCAAATTCTTTTTTATGATCCTTGCTGTCGGCGGGAACCAGGAAAAGCAAAACGGAGTTTCTTTCAATATGCCGCAGGAAACGATGACCAAGCCCTTTTCCTTCGGCGGCGCCTTCAATGATGCCCGGCAAATCGGCAATGCAAAAACTTTTTCCATCACGGTATTCCACCATGCCGAGGTTGGGAGTGATGGTGGTGAAAGCATAATCTGCGATCTTGGGTTTTGCAGCGGTGATCACGGATAGCAGTGTTGATTTGCCGGCATTGGGAAAACCTACAAGGCCCACATCGGCCAACACTTTTAATTCTAATATCTTCCAGCCCTCTTTACCGGGCAAGCCGGGTTGGGCATATTCAGGTGCCTGGTTAGTGGGTGTAGCAAAATGAGCATTGCCCAAGCCTCCCTTGCCGCCTTCCATCCAGATCACTTCCTGGCCATCTTCCAAAATCTCTACTTCCTGTTGTTCTGTTTCCTCATCGCGGACAACTGTACCGAGTGGCACTTCAATGATAACATCTTTGCCAAAGCGTCCTGTCTTGTTGTTGCCGCTGCCACCTTCACCATTCTCTGCCAGCACATTTTTAAAATAACGCAGATGCAGCAGTGTCCAGAGATTTTTATTGCCTTTTAGAATAATATGACCGCCGCGACCACCATCTCCGCCATCGGGTCCACCCATGGCGGTAAACTTGTTTCGCATAAAATGCTTACTGCCCGGTCCGCCATGCCCGCTGCGGCAAAAAATCCTTATCTGGTCAACAAAATTGCTTTTTTCCATTGCTGCGCAAAACTAAGTGATATTATTCCCCTTTAGGATAAAGGACATAAAAAAAAAACGCCGGCCTTACGGGACCGACGCTGAAACGCAGTAAAATAAATCTTACTGCACAACGAGTTTTTTGCTGAATACTGAGCGGTTATTTTTATCCACCACTTTGATGAGATAAAAACCCTGCGCAGCAAGACCGTCAATGCGAATAGTTTCAGCTTGTCCTTTGCCGCTCACATTTACAATACGCTGCAACAGGTTTCTGCCCATAACATCGGCCAGTTGAATGGTGTATTCTCCCGGTTCCAATTGGTTGAAGTGAACGGCAAACTGGTTATTGGTAACGGGGTTGGGATAGATCTGGATCTTGTTTGACTCCGCATCATCGTTATCACTGATCAGTGCAGGAACATCTACCAACTGATTTGACTTTCTTGCCGTATTCAGGACGTTACTATTTGCAAGGTCTGAACTGCGCCAGTTATCTGCCAAAGGCACATGAGTAGCGGCCAATGTTTTCATATCAACCGTAAAGAAACTATTGGTGGCTTCGGTGGCGCTGCTGATGAGCACTTTGTTATCATGTGTAACTGCTGCGCCGTTTGTCGTAAAATTATTGGGAAGTCCGGTCACCCTGCCAAGATGTGCGGCCACTTTTGATTCAATATTCACTTTGAAAACATAATTGCGGGCTGAGATGATAAAAAGATTGCCTTCGTTGTCGGCTATCATATCTCCGCCAAAACTGGTGCAGGAGCCATGAATGGAAAAGCCTTTGTTGGCAGGATCATCCACCAACGTTCCCAAATCAGTCACAAGTATATTCTTGCCGTTGCTGCTAAAGCGTATCAGGTGAGTGCCATCATTGGTGAGAGCATATCCGTTACCGTCATCGGCCATTGTCATACGGGTAATGATATTGCCCTGGTCTGCATTTTTGCTGACCATTCCGGTGAAAGGCTGTCCTGTCAAATAATATACTTTCATACTACGGGCATCAATATACCGGAGCTGATCAATGAACATGGGAGTGTACCATATGCGGTTGTTCTTTCTGTCATAGGCCATAGCAGCAACACCGCTGCTGAAGGCAGGCTGTATATTATAACCTTTGGCAGCCACATCCATATTGAAGGATGTGATCTCTTTTTTGCTTATAGCATCAAAAGCAGTTTGATTGGCTTCGGTACCATTCAGGAGCACATCGGTGAATTTTCCATTCTGAAGATTTAGTTTTCTCAGGTAACTCCAGTTAACACCATCTTTTTGCACATCGGTGATAGCCCAGGCATACCGGTCAGTTTGACCAAAGGAAGTTAAATTCAGCAGTACAACTCCTAAAAGGAGGGAAAAGCAGGGTAAACTTTTTCTCATACGCAGGGGTTTAAAGGTTAAAATATTCGGACTATTAAATTACGAAGTTTCAGCCTCATACAAAAGAATATTCTATAAAAATTCTCAATGAAATACAGGAACGGTTATTAAAAGAAACCCCTCCGCCTTTTGGGCAAGAGGGGTCCAAGGTATAAAAACCCTGAGCATTGCGCTTTAATGAGTTACTCAGCGTACAACCGTAAACTTAGCCGTGCTTACCTCGTCTTCTTTTGCCACCTGGATGACATAGGAACCGGGTTGCAGGCGTTCGGAATTGTTCAGCGCCACACTATTGTTTCCTTCATACGTTTTGCTTTGTTGTTGCAGCAGCACTCTTCCGGTGATATCGAGCACCCGGATGGTCACAAGGCCGCTTTGTGATGAAGTGAACCGAATAGTAGCCTGGCCATTACCCCTTACAGGGTTGGGGTTCATCGTGATACCGGTAATAGATTTTTCATCTTTACGGATCATGATCACATTGCTGTATTTAAACTGGCCGTCAAGGTCAACGATCTTCAGGCGATACCAGAATACACTACCTGCAACAGTAGCAAGATTATCGCTGTGCTGGTAGGCTGAACGTCCGCTGTTATTTTGAGAAGGCTTGTTGCTGATGGCAGTGAACACGGAGCCATTGGTGCTTCTTTCTATTTCAAAATGGCTGAAATTAACTTCGTTTTCTGTGTCCCAGTTCAGCAATGCTTCCTGGTTGCGATAAGTGCCTGAGAATGTCAGCAGGCGAACCGGCAAAGTGGTTTGTGTCGGGAAAGCATCTGATGCCAGGTCGGTCAAACCACTCGGGCTGGTTGAGCCGGGAACCAATGTAGCATTTACTGTGCCGCTGGCGGTATTTGCTGTAAACTGGTCAATAAAATAAATACCAGTGCTGGTAGAAATATGCAAAGAACCAGACTGAGTCCAGGCAACTCCATTCACACTTCCAGTGAAGTTGTTGTTATCCTGGTCCAGAACGGTCCATTTACGGGTGAGTGTGGTGGGTGTGGAAAGAGAGTTCAGTGTATAAACATAGGTGCTGCCGTCCGAAATGTTTGCTACAACATACAGGGTTCCGTTTCCACTGATAGCCAGGTCGCCATTCTGAAACTCTGAAGCAGAACCACCGGAAATGCCCAATGATGCATTTCCAAATGTGTTCACATTGCTGATAGCTGCGGATCCATTCCCCTGGAACGAAGCAATATAAACCGTTCCGTTCGTGGCGTTGCCCGCAATGACCCAGCCTTTGCCGCTGTCATCGAAACCAAGACGCACATAGCTGAAGTCTTCATTATTAGCCGGGCCATTCATATCAATCGTGCCGCGGCTGCCATTATTTGCCCCGGTAGGACTTACCGAATAAACGGTAACCACTCCGTTCAGTGAATTTGCGTCATCCCTGTTGAGATAATAAAGGTATCCATCAGGATCATTAGGGTTTGATTTGTTTTTACCTAACGCTGCAGTAGATGTCACTGGAGTAGCAATAGTTGCCGGTCCATTAATAATGTCGCCTGTAACAGGATTGACTGTATAGGCACGAATCGGTCCTGTTCCGGAAGTCGACCACAGATTGGGGTTGAAAACGGTCAATGTTGTTGAGGCATTGGCAACTCCAGAGCCACCTTCATCCTGGGTAACTGTTACTTCAATAGTGTAGGTTCCCGGAACTGTAAATTGAAATGCATGGCTTTCGGAATTACAACCTGATGTACAATTGAAAACAGCAGGTGAGGCGGGTATTGTCGCCCCTGGGCCGGTTATAGTATACGCATAGGTTCTGTCATTGCCATTACCACCAAAGCCACTTGTGGTAATCGTGAAACTTTGTGTTGTACCAGCCACAATGCTGCCGTTAGCCGGTGAAATACTGGCTGTTTGTGCTGCAAGCCTGTTGGTGGCCAGCAGCGTAATTAATAATAACGAAAGGAATCCTTTCATGACAGTAAAATTTTTCATGCTCGTAGGTTTTATTTGAATAAAAAAAATCCTTTACCAAATTGGTTTTGGCGGAGATGGATTCAACTGGTCATTAACAGGATCTGAAAAAAAATGGTTTCGGAACAGAATTCTTGGATACTGTAACGGGGAGGGTACTACGAGGCTTTTGGAAAGGATTTGAATCGGGGGTCGTAAAAGTAATTGCTGCATTTTTAAACCGCAAGGGGTTGTGGAAATAATTTCTTGTTGAGGTATAAAAAAAACCCCTCCGCATTGAGCCAGAGGGGTTCAGGTATAAAACCCTGAGCATTAAAGTTTAGGTTCACTGCTCAGCGAACGATAGTAAATTTACTATTCAACACTTCTCCGCCGATCACAACCTGCACCATGTATGTGCCGGGTTGGAGACGGCTAAGATCATTTACACTGATGCTGTTGGTGCCTTCGGTCAGCATATTTTGTTGTTGGTGCATGATGCGACCGCTCAGGTCAAATATTTTAACCTGTGCAGCACTGTTGCCGCTAACCGATAAACGGATGGTAAGCATATTTGCGTTTACAACAGGATTGGGGCTGATTAAAAGACCCGCTACTGCTTTCTGATCCCTTCTGATGAGTACTACATTGCTGTAGCTATAACGACCATCGAGGTCAACCATCTTGAGCCTGTAGTAAAAAATATTGCCTGTTGCATCGGCGCCCGAAAGATCATCTGAATGCTGATAGGTCAGTTTGCCTGAGCCAGGCAGTGCTGATTTGCTGGCAACATTGGTGTAGTTACTACCATTGCTGCTTCGCTCAATTTCATAATGGCTGAATTTATCCTGGTTGTCAACCTGCCAGTTCAGTGCAGTTGCATTATTTTGAAATGCACCTGAGAAATTCAGCAATCTTACCGGCAATGTGATGCCTCCGCAGAAATCAACCAAGGCAGGATCATCAGGAGCAGCTGTTCCCGGGTCATTTGATAAATCTTCAAGACCCAGAATCGCAGACAAACCACTGATCTTTGACTGTAAGGGAACAGGATTGTAAGTGCCGCCAAGTGTTACCAGTTTCAATTTGAGTGTAAAATCGATTGTTGTATTCACCCCACCAGTGCGGAAGGAGGTTACTACAATTTTATTATCGGTGCCGGTGTTGGCAGAGCTGATTGTTATAAGGGCCGGATTGTTGGCAGGAATAAGACCGGCGTCAAAAAGTCTTTGGGCAATTACTGCGGGAGTTTCAATAAAAGAAAACCTGTTACCCGGAATTTCCAGCTCATAGGTCAAACCCGTTTGCTGACTGCTGGTTTGGTTGGTAACAGATACAATGATGTCAAATTCAGGATTCTTATTCTGTGCAGTAGGGCATATAGCATTCGGTGCATCGAGATCATGAAATACACGACCAAAGCTGCAACTGCAACCATCAGCATAAGTGTAAGAAGGAGCAGTACCTACCTGCTGAAGTGCTGCAGTTGCTTTATCAATCTTCTGGAAAGTGCCATCCTGGCGATAGCCGAAGAGGTTGCCTACCTCATCGAAGAAAAGAGCAGCAATATATTGGGTGCCGGCATGTGTGCCGATAAACGTCGCATTTGCGTTGGCAGTGTTGATCGTATGTAAGCGACGGTTATAGGTTACACCATACATAGTCCCAGTTACAGGGTCAATGGCTATATCCACGAAGAAGTTTGTGCCCGTTCCCCCGGGTGAGGATGTTCCGAGATAGGTAGCGGTTAGGCTGGTTGCCGGAAAATTGTTTCCGGAGATACGGAACAGTTCATGATTTTCGGTAAAGAAATAAAAGTTACCGGCAGCGTCAAAGCAACCAGCATATGATTGTTCTCCATTATTCAGGTTTCCGCCTCCGTTACTTACTTCTCCCAGGTCTACTACATTATTGGGAGTGCCATTACCAATTCGTACGAGTCTTACCCTGTCACCACTGACCGGATAACGTAGTCCGTACATGTATCCATCAACAGGGTTTAATCCAAGTGAGTTGAAACCGATACCTGTAGGATTGGCATTAAACGGGCTTGATGTAATCGTACTTCCTGAAAAAGTCAGTTTTTGAAGACTAGTGGTGGAAGTAGCGGTTCCTTGTGAACCATGACTGATAAAAAACTGGCCATTACAGCCAATTGGCTGATTCGACTGCGCATTTAACTCTCCTGCAGCAATAGTCGCCAAAAGAAAAAGCAGCGATGCCGAGTACTGGAAATTTTTTTTCAAAAAAGTAAAAGTTTTCATACCCTCAGGTTTTATTTAAAAAATAGAAAATCTGTAACCGTAACGGTATCAGAGGAATGGACATGAGGGTATTCGACAGGATCAACAGGATGTGAGAGGTTTCCTAAGAGGAGTAGTTGGAAAAAATTAAAGGGAGGTCTTTAGGAGGTATTGGGTACGTATGAGCAGTAAAAGTAGTGATGATAATCAGACTATGCAAGCATTTCGTGAAATAATTTCCGATAAAATATTTTACTACTATATAAAACCTGTCTAACTGATACGCTTCCACGACTTATAAGAACTGCTTTGTATAGGTCTGTTTGAAGGGATTTCACGCAGCGGCTGACATGGGTTTAATGTTTCAAAACAGTCGTTTGATAATTGCTGGTATAATTTTGTTCCTTCTGTTTTCCAGACCAGCATTTCATCACTCACCTTTTTGATGATCTTTGACGGATTGCCCACAACCAAACTGCGGGCAGGTATTTTTTCCCCTTCTTTGATAAAAGTTAGTGCACCAACAATACTTTCATCACCGAGTTCAGCATTGTCCATTATCACTGCATTCATGCCTACAAGGCAATTCTTTCCGATCGTCGCACCGTGTATCACCGCTCCATGCCCTATATGGGAGCCTTCTTTCAGCAAAACAGTGACACCGGGAAACATATGGATGGTGCAATTCTCCTGAACATTGCAACCATCTTCCAGGATGATCTGTCCCCAATCACCTCTTAATGCTGCACCGGGACCGACATAACAATCTTTTCCGATAATGACATTGCCGGTGACAGCCGCCTGCGGATGTATAAAAGATGATTCGTGGATCACTGGTTTAATTTCGTTGAACTCGTAGACCATATTGTAAAAATTTCTGATGACAAAAGTCGCAATTACGGCAAAACCCTCCAAGAGTTACTAAACAGGCCAGTTGCCTTCAAAGGCAGCTCTTGTAGGGCATGATAAATTACCGGTTTTGTAACTTGTAGCAATGATGATCATTATTGCACCTGATAAATTCAAAAGCAGTCTCAGCAGTTTTGAAGTATGTGATGCGATTGAGAAAGGAATTCTGTCTGTCGTAAAGGAAGCTGAAATCCGCAGTTTCCCGATGGCAGATGGCGGGGATGGTTTTGCCGAGGTGCTAAAGCATTATAAAGGCACAGCAACAATTACATGTAAAACTGTTGACCCATTGCACCGGGAGATAATGGCTTCGTACCAGTGGAGCGAAAAGGATAAAATAGCCATTATAGAAATGGCAACAGCCAGTGGTTTGGTATTGCTGTCAAAAGAAGAAAGAAACCCGATGTCGGCGTCTGCTTATGGAACAGGCATTCAGATCAAGGATGCGGTAAAGAGAGGAGCAACTAAGATCATCTTAGGTCTTGGTGGCAGCGCTACCAATGATGCGGGTACAGGAATCTTATCTGCATTGGAATTTCTTTTTGAAGATGAAAAAGGAAACAGACTAACAGCCTGTGGCGAAAACTTATCCCGCATTTGCAGGATTGTTCCGCCTGCTGTCATTCCCGCTGTGCGTTTTGAAATTGCCTGTGATGTGGAAAATGTTTTATTTGGTGAGCATGGGGCAGCGTATGTTTATGCAACGCAAAAAGGGGCTGATGTGGCCATGCTGAAACAACTGGATGAAGGGTTACAGAATTTCGCTTTGGTTTTGAAGAAACAATTTCAGGCCGATGTTTCATCCATTCCCGGAACCGGCGCTGCAGGTGGTATTGCAGCAGGTCTGCTTCCTTTCTTTAATGTTGAAATCAGAAAAGGAATGGACCTGGTGCTGAATGCGTCTGGCATTCAACATGCAATGGTGAATGCCGATATGCTGATAACCGGCGAAGGAAAGATTGATGCACAAAGCACACAAGGAAAAGTGGTGGGCAGGATAGCTGAAATGGCAACTGCGAATAATATTCCCTGCATTGCCTTTTGTGGTTTTTGGGAGCCGGGTATTAAAGAAGTGAAAGGGCTTGAAAAGATAATTTCTCTTGCTGCAGATGAATCAGCCATTGAAGCGGCCATTCAAAACGCAGCGATGCTGCTGGAAAGCAAAGTGGCCGCTTATTTCAAAACTATCCGTGGCTAAACTCAGATCAATGATTTACCAGTGCGGAAACAGGTTCCTTTGAACAAAGCCACAACATGATCTTTCTGGTTGGTGATACTGATGTGATATAGTCCTGTTGATTTCCCGTTGTGCAGTTCTTTGGCTTCAGCTGTCAAAATATCACCAACATGAACCGGTTTGGTGAAATTGATAGAAGTGTCTAATGCAACAGAGAGGTTATTCCTGTTGTTACAGGCAAAAGCAAAGGCGCTGTCGGCTAAAGAAAAGGCTATCCCGCCATGCACAATGCCAAAACCATTGATCATTTCCTCTCTTACTGTCATCCGGATCTTGCTAAATCCTTCTTTTATCTCCAGCAATTCTATTCCCAGCCATTGGGAGAAGAGGTCATGCTGCATCATGTGGGCTACTACTTGCTGGGGGGTAATCATGTTAATATGTTGAAATAGTTGATTAAGTTGACAGAGGATAAGTGCTATTTGATATTCTTTTCAAGATAATTTATATATCCATTCAGCAGACGTTCTACTTCCTCAACTTTGCTTCTGAAATATTTCAGCTGATCTTCGGTAATATACGAGCAATCAAAAGCGTCTATGAGATGATTTAGTGTTTCGGCAAGTGAACCCCTGGCAATAATAGAAAATCGTAGTCTGTCGGGAAATGTTCTCCTGCCATGCCCTTCCGAAAGTTGTGAGGGTACCGATCTTGCACTTTTTTTTAATTGGTCGGTAAGGCTGAATTTTTTCTCTATCGGAAAATTCTTTACCAGCTCAAAAATTTCTTTCTTTAATTCCCTGGTTTTTTTCCAGACTTCAAGTTCCTCGAAATTTTGATAGGCCATTGAATGAAGTTGAATATGAGTGTAAACTTTGTTAACCTCGTCAACTATATTACCTTTTTCTCACTCCCCCTTAAACACCGGCTTCCTTTTCTCCAAAAACGCGGCAACTCCTTCTTTGTAATCTGCTGTCTGCGCTGCCCGCTGCTGCAGTTTGTCTTCATTCTGCAATTGTTCATACATCGTGTGGGTGAATGCCCATTGCAATGCTTTCTTGGTATAGGCCAGTCCCATCGTAGGCATGGCGGCCAGCGTTTCAGCGATCTTCAATGCTTCGGTTTCAAAAACATCATCCGGGAAATACTTGTACAACATTCCCCATTTCTCAGCCGTAGCCGCATCTATTTTATCCCCCAGCATCATAATAGCCGAAGCTTTTTGCCAGCCGATCAGTTTTGGCAGGAAGAAAGTGCCACCACTGTCGGGGATCAGCCCTATTTTGGAAAATGCCTGTATAAATGAAGCAGATTCTTTAGCTACACAGATGTCACAGCACAAAGCAATATTGGCGCCGGCGCCGGCTGCCACGCCATTCACCGCCGCCACTACCGGTTTTTTCAGTTCCCGTATTTTAATAATAATGGGATTGTAATGTTCGCTCAATATCCTTGACATGCCCGGTCCTTCGGGGTCCACCATTTCCGCCAGGTCCTGCCCGGCGCTGAAACCCTTACCGGCGCCGGTGATGTAAACACAGCGAACTTCTTTATCACTGCATTTATCCAATGCTTCCTGCATCAGCAGCGCCATTTCACGATTGAATGAATTGAGTTTATCAGGCCGGTTCAATGTGATAAAGCCGATTGAATTTTTTATTTCAAAAAGAATGGAAGACATGAAGAATATTTTGTAAACAAATGTAATAATTCCCTTTTAGGAGCAGGGACTTAATGGCATTTGAAATAATCAAAGGGTTCCTTGCAATCATCACATTGATACAATGCTTTGCAGGCCGTGGATCCAAATTCGCTGATCCGGTGCGTATGCCATGAGTTGCAATGAGGGCATTGCACCGCTTCATCAGCAGCAAACAATTTGTCGCTGCAAACCTGTTGTTTTGGATTCGGCGGAGCAATGCCGTATTCTTTTAATTTTCTTTTTCCTTCTTCACTCATCCAGTCGGTGGTCCAGGCAGGAGAAAGAACAGTTGTGATCTTTACGTTTTTATATCCTGCTTCTGCCAATGCCAGCCGGATGTTCATGCTGATCATATCCATGGCCGGACAACCGGTGTAGGTGGGGGTAATGGCAATCTCCGTTTGTTCCTTGCTGATCTTTACATCCCTGACAATACCCAGATCGATGATGGTAAGAACGGGGACTTCGGGATCAGTTACTGTTTCAAGTATTGACCAGATGGCCCCCCCGCCCCCCGCAGGGGGGATTTGTGAAGAGTTTTCTATTTGCAGGTTTTTATCCATTATTAGAGTGTTCATAAGCCCCTCCTGCGGAGGGGTTTGGGGAGGCCTCTACCATTCTGCTCCGGGGTAGGTTCTTTGCAGGTATTGTAATTCGGTAAGAATATAACCGAGATGTTCAGTGTGAACTCCTGTTTTGCCACCACTTTGCATAAATATATTTTCAGGAAAAATTAAAGTGGCTTCTTCAAATACCGTTTTTACTTTCACTTCCCATTTTTCCTGAATCATATTCAAATTAACTCCCATTGCTGTTTCATATTCCGCCGGCATAAAGAGTTCGCCGGTATAGGGCCATAATTCCTCAATCGCTTTTTTAATTCTCCGGTGACTTTCTGCTGTACCATCACCCAGTCTTATGACCCATTCACTGCTCCATCGTAAATGATAAGCAACTTCTTTGATGGCTTTTGCCGCAATCGCTGCCAGTTGCTCATCGCTGTGGTTTTGTAATTGCTGGTATAAATGAAACTGGTAATTGCTGAACAGGAATTGCCTCAGGATGGTTTGAGCCCAGTCGCCATTGGGTTGTTCCACCAGCAGGTAGTTTTTGAATTCTCTTTCTATACGCAGGTAAGCTAATGTATCTTCTGTGACCTCACCCCCAACCCCCTCTCCAAGGGGAGAGGGGGCTTTCGATCCCTCTGATTTTCGAAAATCAGTAATTAATTGCGCTGCGTACTGATAAAAATTTCTGGCCTGACCAATAAGATCAAGGGAGATATTTGTTATCGCAATATCCTGTTCCAGCACAGGCCCATGTCCGCACCACTCTGCGTTGCGCTGGCCAAGTATCAGGTTGTTGTCAGCGAGATGTAAAGTATAATCAATCAGGGCACTCATTACATATGGTTTACTTCGTCAGGCAATTGGTAAAAGGTTGGGTGACGGTATATTTTATCAACAGCCGGTTCATATAGTTCGCCTGCTTCTTCAGGGTTGGAGGCCGTGATATATTTGCTCTCCACCACCCAGATGCTTACGCCTTCCATTCTCCTGGTGTAAACATCACGGGCATTTTCAATCGCCATTTGTGCATCAGCAGCATGCAGGCTGCCTACATGCTTATGATCCAATCCCTGTTTGCTGCGGATGAAGACTTCCCACAGGGGCCAGTCGTGGCCTGAAGCTTTGCTCTCCATTTTCCCGCCTCCTTTCTCTTCGGGAATATCGCCGTAATAAAATTTTCTGATCTGTATTTGCATATCCGTTGTTTTAGGATTTAAAACCAATTCTTCTCCTGCTCTTAAAATCTTCTTCCACTTGTTTTTTTGTTACCAGGTATTCAAGCGCCTTGAATATTTCCCTGAAATTCTTATTGTACTTTTTCTCCAGCTTCAGGATCTTTTCATAAAGTTCTTTATTAGCAATAGCTGCTTGCCTGATCAGCACAAAAGTGCGGATGATGATAATATTTACCTGTATGGCTTTTTCACTGTTGAGTACACTGGAAAGCATGGCCACGCCTTGTTCAGTGAAAGCATAAGGCATATATCTTGTGCCACCTCTTTTTGAGGTTACAATTTGTGACCTCAAACTGTCAAACTCTTTTTGTGTAAGTGTAAACATAAAGTCAGGCGGAAACCTTTCATTATTTCTTTTTACCGCTTGCTTTAAAACTTTGGTGGGCACTTCATAGATCTCCGCTAAATCATAGTCCAGCATCACTTTTTGACCCCGGATTTCATAAATCTTGTTTTGAATGACACTTAACTGCATCAGGCTGCTTTATCTTTTTGTCGTTGTGCTCTTTTTTCAGAATAGGTGGCCGCCGCTTCCCTCACCCATTCACCGTCTTCCCATGCTTTTCTCCGGGCATCCAGTCTTTGTTTGTTGCAGGGGCCGTTTCCTTTTACCACATTCCAGAACTCCGCCCAGTTGATCTCACCAAAATCATAGTGCTTTCTTTGCTCATTCCATTTCAGATCAGGATCGGGCAATGTCATGCCCAAAACTTTCACCTGTTCCGCAATCATATCCACAAAATTCTGCCTTAGTTCGTCATTGCTTTTGCGTTTGATTTTCCACTTCATACTCTGATCACTGTTGGTGCTTTCACTGTCCTTTGGTCCAAACATCATCAGCGAGGGCCACCACCAGCGGTTGATCGCATCCTGGCACATGGCCTTTTGTTCTTCCGTTCCTCTTGATAATGTCAGTAGTATTTCAAAACCCTGCCGCTGGTGAAAACTTTCTTCTTTGCAAATCCGCACCATCGCCCTTGCGTAGGGGCCATAAGAAGTCCGGCAAAGCATCACCTGGTTTAGTATTGCAGCACCATCCACCAGCCAGCCGATGGCGCCCATATCAGCCCATGTTAAAGAAGGATAATTAAAGATGGAAGAATATTTGGCCTTGCCGCTGTGCAGGTCATTGATCATTTCTTCCCTCGACATGCCTAATGTTTCGGCAGCTGAATATAGGTACAAACCATGCCCGGCCTCATCCTGCACTTTGGCCAGCAGGATGGCTTTTCTTTTTAAGGAAGGAGCCCGGCTGATCCAGTTGCCTTCGGGCAGCATACCTACGATTTCGCTATGGGCATGTTGAGAAATCTGCCGCAGGTTGGTTTTGCGGTAGGCATCGGGCATCCAGTCTTTTGGCTCGATCTTGATTTCGTTGTCAATTTTTTCCTGGAAAATGGTTTCCAAATCCTGAACGGGCATAAACGTCAATTTGAGGTCCAAATTTACTGAAAACTAACGCCTGTTTGAGTAAAATGTTGATTGACGGAAGTACCGGAATCCGATATCCCTTACAAAGGGCTCCCCAATTCTTTATGAAGTGGTTGACTACTTTGATAACAGGTATTTCCCGTTCCGGTACAGGAAATAAAACTGTTCTGAATTCTTTGTTTCTTTACAAACAATGCGAAAGCTGCAGGAGCCGAAATCGGGATTGGCTTTGAAACCCCCTTCGATATAAATGCTTTCTGGTGAAGCAAACATGCCTCTCAGGTCATTGTATATCTTGCTCAGCAACAACTGATCTTCCGGAGATTTTGCACTCAGCGGCTCTTCGAGGTATTTTCGTTTGGGATCGTTTTGCCGGTTATAGGCAATATATTGATAAAGGCTGTCTTTTTTCCCCGCATTTACCAGCCTAATAATGGTTTTGGTTGCTTGCAAGGCTTCTTCTTTAAGTGGCAATTTTTTAATGAAGAGGGATGGCAGGCTACTGGTATTGTTATGGTAGCGGGTTCGGTTTTTTATATTAAAAGTGAATACATCTTCGGGACGGTCAATATCCAGCAGGTAATTGTCTTTTTTACTGGTCAGCAGCAGCATTTCATCCCATTCGGCATTGCGGTAAACGAGGTAAACCAGTACCATTTGTTTGTCGGTGCCTTCAATGGGCAGCCGAACTGTGGTTTTCAGTTTAATGCTGTCGCGGCGGTGATTGAACTTATCCCAGTTGCGGGCCAGCGTATTCAGTTTTGGATTCAATTTTGCCGTATCGGCAACTTTACTGGCCACCAGGTCTTTCATCAACCCCTTATGACTGGAGCAAAGCAGGATGGCTTCAACCAGGTTCTTGTCATCAGGTACATTTGTCTGTTGTGCATTAAGCTCAACCTGGCCGAAGAGGGCAAAGCAAAAACAATTCAATAACAATTTTTTCATCAGTCTAACAAGTTTACGGATAAGTTGTAAGATAAAAGGCGTCCCGCCTCATGCGGGACGCTGGTGGAAAAGAATGATGGCTTGTTATCTGGCATACACACCATTCGGCGCCACAACGGAAGCTGGTCCGCCGGTGATGCCGACAGGCGGCACGATAATATTGATGGCCTGACCATCTACTTTCAACGAAACTTTTTTAGCATGTATCTCCACGCCTTGTTGATAAAATGGTGGCATGGCCGAAGGTTTGCGGTCAATCAGGTAGGGCTCGCTGAAATCACTCATCTCCACTTCAAACACATGACCCCCTACCGTGCATTTGCTCACCGCCTTATCAGCGCTGATATTGATTTCAATGCTTGCATCCAGCACGGGGGCCTGCTCAAAAGGAGTACCGGCAAAAATGTTGGGGCCAAAATACTTTCCCACTTCGGGGTTGCTGCTCACAAAACCCATTACGGCAGGCATGGTGTTGGGATCAGGTTGCCAGAGGATCATTCCGGAAGGAGCATTACCCACGGGAGTGCTGACCATGCGGCCCAAATGCACAATCACATTCGGCATTTGCAGATCGGGAGAAGTAACGGCAACCAGATCAATACCGCCTTCCCAGCTCATCCATTTACTTACGTTTGACATGTGACAATTTTAAAAGTGATTGTATGACTAATGTAGGTCTAAACTTAGGATTTACAACAGGGTGAACCTATACCCTCCTCATGGTATTTCAGTTTTTTGATAATTGTCAAAAGAGTATTTTGCATTAAACTCATTTTTCAGTGAGTAAAAAAGCCGCCTTTCCATTTCTTTTTTGCCTGCTGTGGCAGAGTTCTTATGCCCAGCAGGTGATGGACTCATTACTCAACCTTACAGAAAAACTCATCAAACAGGCTGACTATGCCGAAGCGGTTAAAACAAATAATGATCTGCTGAAACTGGCAGAAGAACGTAAGGATTGCTTCTATGAACCCATGGCCATTTTTAAATCAGGCGAGCTCTATTCGTTGCTTAAAAATGATGAAACTGCCATAAAATACTTTCACATCGCCATGCAGAAGGCAGCCGGCTGCAAAAATGATACGGTTTTCTGGCTTTGCAACCGCTATCTCGGCGGTATGTATTTTGGCAGACCCGAGAAAGATTCAGCGGTTTATTACCTGCACAAGGCATATATGCTTGTTAAAGGCAGCAATAAATATAGCCTCATTGCTTCGGCTACAGGTATGCTGGCCAATACCATGTGGGATCGTTTTAAGAATATGGCGGAGGCTGAGAAATATATTCTTATCTCATTGGAGAATGCCAAACTTTCTAATGACTACCAGGCATTGGGTTATGCCAATCTGCGATATGGAGGATTTTTATACAAGCAAAACAAGTGTTTGGAGTCTTTGCCCTATTATGAAGCAGCGAACAGGATATTTGCAGAGAACAGGGATACAGAAGGAATGTTATGGTCGCAAAAAAGCCTGGTGCTGAGCCATATTACCTGTGGTGAAAAAAACAAGACGTATGATGAGTATCAAAAATTCATTAAACTACAGGATTCATTGTTCGCAATAGAAACAGCAGAAAAGGCGGCCCGCTATCGGGAACTGTATGAAACAGAAAAAAAGGAAAAAGAAAATGCATTGAAAGATATTCAATTAAAAGAAGAGACAAGAAGAAGAAAAACGCTGACGATTGGGTTTATTTCCGGAATACTATTACTCTCCTGCATTTTTCTTTTGTTTTACAATCGCTACAAACTGAAAAAGAAAAACGAAGCCGAAAAGCAACTGGCTGAAGAGCAACTGCTGCGGTTTAAATCGGTGATAGATGCGGAAGAAAAGGAGAGAGAACGCATTGCCAAAGATTTGCATGACGGGGTCGGGCATCTTCTCTCCAGCGCCAAACTGAATGTATCTGCGATTGAAAATGTTTCGGAAGAGAATGCCGGGTTAGTTGATCATTCGATAAAGATTATTGACGAGGCCTTGCAGGAAACAAGGAATATTTCTCATAACCTGATGCCCTCATCCTTGCTGGAATTGGGTTTTACTTCTGCAGTGAAACAGTTAGTAAGAAAAATAAATACAGCAGGCAAGATACAGGTTGAGCTGAATAACGAAGATGCCATTCCGCAAATGGAGCAGTCAAAAGCAACCGCACTGTACCGCATTGTTCAGGAAGTGCTGAACAATATGCTGAAACATGCTGATGCAAAGCATATCAATATTTTATTTATCCGAAATGAAAGCAATATTGTGATGAACATAACCGATGATGGAAAAGGTTTCAATGTGAATGAAGTAAAAAGCAGCAGCGGTATCGGCTGGAAAAATATTTATTCAAGAGTTGAAATGATTTCCGGGAATATCAATATAAATTCAATGCCGGGAAAAGGAACCAGCATAACAGTTGAAATACCACAATGAGTATAAAAGCCAGCATATTAATTGCCGATGACCATCAACTGTTTTTAGATGGATTGAAACTGATCTTAAAAAATCAACCCGCATTTCAAATCGTGGCCGAAGCGCTGAATGGTCAGCAGGTACTGGATATTCTGGAAAAAGAACATATTGACCTTGCTGTCCTTGATCTTAATATGCCGGGGATGAAAGGTATTGACCTGGTGAAAACGGTGAAAGAAAAGTTTCCTGACACTAAAGTGCTGGTCATTACCATGCACCATGAGCAAGAGATCATCAGCGAGATATTATTAGCCGAAGCGGAAGGATATATTTTAAAGAATTCCGGCAAGAAAGAGCTGACAGAAGCCATCAGCGATATACTGGGCGGGAAAACACATTATGAAAAGGAAGTGCTTGACCTGATGCTGCAAAAAGTCAAAACGGATAAGAAGACGGGAGAACTTAAAAAAAATTTAACCGAAAGGGAACTGGAAATACTTTCTCTTATCGTCCAGGAATTTACCAGCAAGGAAATAGCAGAAAAATTATTTATCAGTAAACAAACGGTGGATACACACCGGCTCAACATTATGCAAAAGACCGGAGCTAAAACATTGGTTGGACTGATCAAGCTGGCTTTACATTCTGGTGCCATTAAATAGACAAGCACTTATCCATATTTATATGGATGTCTCCTCCCTACTTGTATCAATTGTTGCAGATCATATATATGACGAATTTCAGGAAAACATTTATCCTGGCTGTATGATCTTTTCTTTCAAAAAAGCAGTTTATGCATTACTGATCTTTTCGGTCGTCATATCGCAGAAGGTCGCAGCACAAACTAACACATTGAACAAGCTTTCTGAAGATCCGCTTGTAAAAATTGTAGGGCAAAAAATTACTGACGCAACAGCAAAAAAAGTATTGACATCAAAAGGGATGAAAAAACCTGCCGGTAATTATTATTACAGGTCGCAGACTTCTAACACCATGCTCAATGTTATTGAAACTTGGGATGGGTTGTTCGATATTTCTTCATACATATACTCTCCATTAGATAAAGCAGCGTTAATGTCTGTGGTAAAACCATCGGTTATCCTTCCGCTCAACCTGCATTGGGGAATTGCTGAATATGATTTGGTTCAGCAAATGGGTCTCCCGGTTTGGGTGGAAGAGGCTGGCAGGGGCATTCCTTCGCATCATTACTATTATAGTGTTCCGTACAAAGCGAATAAGGAAAAAGTAGTGCTGGTCAATTTTGAATTCAGCCATTCCGGTCATTCGGGTGAGTATCACAGGCTCTCCCGGATCGTTTTTTCTTTGTACAACAAGGCAGATGTGAAGTCAACTGGCGGCTCCCGTGTTTCCGGCGAACAATATGCCGGTCATTTGCTAAAAGGGCCAAGACCTGCCCATTTAACAAAGCGTCTTTCAACTGCAGAAATGGCTTTGCAGCCTGCAACAGTCAAAGCATTCGAAGAGAGTATTCTCAAAGAGGGCTATAGCCTGTTCAAAAAATTTCATCCTGACTTTGACCGTGCTAATATCAACGAAACCTATGTAAAAGAGTTTGATGGTTATCCTGGAAAAAAGAACCTGGTAACGGTGATAGTAAAAGATTCATTTGCAAAGGCCAAAAATTATCTTTCATACAGACTGCTTGATGTAAACGGCAAGATGGTATGGAATAAAAGCACTTCGTTCCGCAACCTGACATATGATTCCAAATTGAAACTTTATAAAACCGGCAATATAGCAGATATACCTGCATTACCGCCGGGCGGCCGCTGTGTGATTATGCTAACCTTTTATGACGAAGACGAAATGAACCGGCCAATTTATGCGCAGGTTTATACAAAGGAAATTTCTGCTGTGAATAATCAGGGTAACGATTCGCCTCCGGTTGCAAATACAAAATATGATTTTGATGCAGCAATAAACAAATTACTTGCAGACGCACCGGGGAAATTTGCTTCACATAAAAGAACAAATCAGTTAAGCAGTTCAAAATCGCAGGTGGAGAATATTATTCCGGGGTCAATAAGTTCAGAGATAGAAGAAAAAAACCATTACTCCGGCGGCAAACAATACATCTATAAAGCAACCATAAAGGAAAATCTTTCGCAGGGGCAGGAAGCCAACAAGACATTGGATGAACTAAAGAATAAGTTAACAGCTTGCATGCCTGGCTATAAAATGGAAGAGTTTGTTACAAGCAGGTTTTCCGACAATCCTGATGATGTTGCAGGCTATTCATGGAAGAAAGGCCCCGGGCAACCTTTTGTGGAACTGAAAAGAAATGTTGATGCTTATAACAAAACGAGTATTTCTGTAATTATCTATTCAAAATAATTTTACATGACTGCATTTGAACTAATCATGGCAGTAAAATGCTTTTCCGCAAAGACAGAATACCAGCCTCTTACTGATGATCAGCTACTGATATTTGCAGCGTTGTTGAGTGCGGGTGCGGTTATCATGAGCAGAAAGCAGTTGCGCAAAGCAAAACGAAAATTTTTCTGGAACGCAATTAAGAATAGGCTCAGGCTAAAAAGAGGATCGGGTGATAATAAAGGGGCTCTTAAAGTTTCGCTTATTATCCTGGGCGTACTGCTGGCTGCGATGATGATTTATTTTCTGAGTTGGATCGGTATCCTTGTCATTGTATTATTTTTGCCCTTGTTGTTTATCGGGAAAAAAAGGAAACGGGGATATTGATACTGAGAAAGAAATGGTTCAAATCAGTTTTTTTTCATAAGCCAGCGCCAGGGCCTGTGCCTTGCTGTTCACATGCAGTTTACTGTAAATATTCAGCACATGTTTCTTGGCGGTATTAGGACTGATATCCAGTTTGCTCCCGATCTCTTTATACAGGAGACCCTGAACCAACAATTTTAGAATTTCCTGCTCCCGTGCTGTTAAATTGAAATGTGATTTTTCTTTTTCGCCTGAATGTTTATGCGGCAGGGCAATTTCATTGTTTTGTACTAACTGAAGAATTTTATGTGCGATGCCTGGTGAAATGGGCCCGACACCGTTTTCATGCATTTGTATGAGCGTCTCCGCAATATTCTCGGCGCTTTCGTCTTTTAAGAGATAACCAAATGCACCGGCCTTGATCGCTTTAAAAATCTTTTCTTCATCGTCAAAAATAGTGAGCATCACAAATTTTATTGTGGGGTAGAGATATGAACCGGCAGCTACCGCATCGACGCCGTCCATTTCCGGCATTTCAAGATCCATCAGCACCACATCCGGTGTTTTATCAATTGGCAGTGGTTGCATTTTCTCTAAAAAGTCTTTGCCATTCTCTGCAACAAGGCTGATCTCAAACCCGGAATGCCGCATAAGCTTATCTCTCAGAATGCTGCGGTTGCTGGCTTTGTCATCCACTATGGCTACCTGTATCGGCATCATATATAATAATGTTTATTGTTGTTCCCCGTCCGAGCGGGTCGTCCGGGCGGGCTTTATTCTCTGTTGATTGTACGGAAAAAACAAAACCGGCTTCAGCAGCCCGGTGCTCCATATTGTCTAATCCATTTCCTTTTTCCGAATCTTTCAGTTCATTAACATTAAACCCTGCACCATCATCCTGTATGGACAGGTTCCATTTGTTATCCGGGATTGCAACAGAAGTGATCCGGATGGTTTTTGCACTAGCGTGTTTGATGCTGTTGGCGACGGCCTCCTGCACTATCCTTACCACATTCAATGCTTTTGCATAATGTAATACCAGGCTTGCTGGGGCATCACCTTCAATCTCGAAATGAATATGCTGGTAATATCTTGTCAGGGGCTGTACAAAATTGCGGATTCGGACCAGGCATTCCTCGGCGCTGTATTGTTCCTTCTTCAATGCCCATACCGTTTCCCGTAAGGATGTAATAATATCCTTTGAGGCAAATTTCAGGTCACCGATCAGTTCGATTCTTTTTGGTTCAGAGTTTTCTTTTTCCAATAGTTCGGTATTATACAATACTGCATTGGCATATGCGCCGAGGCTGTCATGCAAATCTTTTGAAATGCGGTGCCGTTCTTTTTCCAGTCTTGTTTCATTTTCTATTTGTTGCAACCGTCTGTTATATCTTGCTTTGTTCCGCTGGTTGATGAAATAGGAAACCGCCACAAACAAAAGCAATGCAACAATGGACCTGAACCACCAGCTTTTCCAAAATGGAGGATGAATGATAATGACCAGTTCTTTCATCGGATCTGCATTCTGGTCAAACTGCCGGGATGCATACAACTGAAGATTATACTTGCCGGGCGACAATGAGTAATGAATGGTTTGCAGTCCATTATTCTGTTCCCACTCTTTGTCTCTTCCTTTGAAACGGTATTGATAAATATACTGGTCCGGGTTATTATTACCCATAGCCACAAAATCAAACGATAAACTGTTTTGCCAGTGAGGGAGGTTTATTTTCTCAATATTGTAAATGGCAGTCTTTTGGCTGACAGGTTCATTATTCGCTTTAATAGCAGTGAACAATAAATTTATTTTTTCATCAAAACTGCGGATGGCATGAGGGTGAAAGCTACTAACGCCATTGATGCCGCCAAAGTATAACTCACCATCTTCTGCAACAGCCATTACATTGGAATTAAATTCATTTTCCTGCAGGCCGTCCTGTTTTGTTAACTGCAAGAGGTTGCCATCTTTATCAATTCTGAATATCCCCTTATTACTGCTGCACCAGAGTGCGCCGTTTTTATCAAACCGCATGGCATAAATACATTCATCGGGAAGCCCGGTGGTTTTGTTCCATCGCATCAGAATTTTTCCACTCGTATCAATTTTAAATATTCCCTTGTTGCTGCCCATGTAAATGCTACCGCTGTCATCCAGTGTAAAGCACCGTATACCTGCGCCTTCACTGAACGGGATCTTTTTTATTTCTTTAAATGTGCCTGCATCAAGAAAAATAAGTTCGTTCATCCCATGGGAGATGATCATGTTATTATACCACAATCCGCCTACGATATAGGCAACGGAAAATTGGTGTTCAGAAATTGTTGTACCGGCAAACCGGATGCGGTATAATTTATCCTGCGATTGAAAAATGGCTTTAGTTCCATCATTCATTAATACATTTCCAAAATATTCAACATGTGTTTTTCCAGGAGTAAATGAACTTGAAATGGAAACAGGAGTAAGCATTACCAGGTCTTTGTCTAAGTGGAAAGCACTGTTGAAACCAGAAGCAAAAATGATATACCCGCCATCGCCAGCTTTTATAATTCCGTTTGGAACGAATTTTCTGTTAACTCCCGGGGCAGTTATTACTTGTTTGATCAAACGCTGAAGAGTATCAAAGATGAATAATCCACCGATCCCGCCTGTAAGTATGCGATTATTCTTTTTATCCGGCAAAACGGATAGTATATTATTTTCCTTGAGTTCAAGGCTGCCAAAATACCTGATAGGATAGTTGTTTCGGGTAATTTTCCGGATACCGCTATTGACGGTTTGCAGGTATAGGTTGCCGAAATTATCTTCTGTTATCTTGTGTATACCTGCGTTTCCCGCAACAGGCTCATTTTGAAAATTGACCAGTTCAGATCGCAGCACCTGTAATGTGGAATCTGTTTCAAATAACCTGTTATTAAATGAAATGAGCATCTTGTTTTGCCATGGAAAAATGACAGAGCGGTTAATCAGTATCTCATCTTTACCCTGAATGGGGAGCTGTGTATTGCTTTTTGTAATAAAATTCCAGCATTGTAACGCATTCTTTATCCTGTGGTTGTAATACAACACTTCGTGTTCGCTTTTTAACCTCAACGTATAAGAATAAATCAGCGATTCAATAACTGATTGGTCAATAATTTTTTTCTCTCTCAAATCAAACAGGTAAACAATGGAGCCGATTTTCATGGCCGCTTTATGATTAATAATATTGCTGCTGAATTGTGGTCTTTGCTCTGTATTGAAGGATGAGCCGGGCAGGTTTGTTTTGAATTCGTACAAGGGTTTAAAGCTGGCGCAGTCGAAAGCCCTGATAACCCCCATTTCATCATACACATAGATTGTATCCTGTACAGCCCCGATAAATACAGGTGTTTGATCATAGGATATATGCGGCTTATATACCAGGGAAAAATTATCGGTTTCACTATTGTACTTACTGATGCCCAGCGAATGGCTGATCAATAAATCCCCGTTTGTGCAGCGAAAAAACTTTGCGTACTTATCATCCGGAAGACCTGGCTGCACCGGTATATTGATAAAACTGTTGCCATCGAATTTTTGAATACCGTTAGGAAAGGATATCCAGCAGTAATTATTCTTATCAATCTCTATATCTGAAATGGTGGTCTGCAGCAAACCTTCATTTACACTATAGCTGAAGCTGTTATACCTGCTGACTGCTTGTGCAAAAGCGGGTTGACCGGTACTGACGGTGGCCAAAAAAGCTAATAAAATACAAGGCTTTCTCAAGCAGGACAATTTGTTGTGTCAAATTACGGAATACTGGTTTAAAATTTATCTAATCCAAAAGGATTATAGGCAAATGCCTGCAGGAGAGTTTTATTTACAATTACTATTCCCCCAACTTCTTCTGAAAAAACCAGGCAAGGCTTCTGTACACAGTCCTTGTTAATATACATCCTGCCTGCGGGGACGACGATGTGTTTTTGATCAGCCCGTGATAGTAAAAAGTAATAAACCCTGAGAATCAGCGCTAACTAACTGGTATGAAAAAAGCAATCTTGTTTTCACACACTTGTACTAAGATGGCATCTGGCAGTACCCGCATGTTTTCAAAGCTCAATGTGCTGCTTTTATCAGCATTCTTATTACTGAATGGAAAATTGACGGCTCAAATGCCGCAGGTACTAAAAGACATAAACGGATCGGTCACCCTGCATTCACAAACAACCACCGGTTACTCGTTTGTCACGATGAATTGGTTCGCCTATTTTTTTGCTGATGATGGAATAAACGGATATGAACTTTGGAAAACAGATGGTACTGAAGCCGGAACTGTAATGGTGAAGGATATTAATCCGGGTATCGCAGGTATTACTTCAGGCACAACACCACCCTTGGTGGAGATGAATGGTTTTTTATATTTTGCTGCAAACACAGCAGCTAATGGACAGGAGCTTTGGAAATCGGATGGAACAACTGCGGGAACAGTATTGGTAAAAGATATTGTCGCCGGCACTACCGGTACAGGCCCTTCAAACCTGATTGCGATTAACGGAGAATTATTCTTTACAGCAACAGTTTCTGCTAACGGAAACGAATTATGGAAAACGGACGGTACTGATGCAGGAACTGTCATGGTTAAAGATATTAATACAGGAACACCCAGCTCTTCACCAACACTTCTTACAAATGTAAACGGTACATTATTTTTCACCGCTATCACAGCAGCAAATGGCCGTGAGCTCTGGAAGAGTGATGGGACAAACGCAGGTACCGTATTGGTAAAAGATATTATTGCAGGTACCTCAGGCCCCTCATTTTTCAACTTTACTTCTTTCGGAGGTCAGCTTTATTTTTCTGCCTTAGATGTTGTGAATGGTAGTGAATTATGGAAAAGTGATGGTACTGATGCTGGAACTGTTTTGATAAAAGATATTTTTCCAGGCAACTCAAGCGGGAGCAGCGGGCCCTATATACCTGTCGGCAGCCAGCTCTGTTTTTTGGGTAATGATGGTATTAACGGAGCAGAGTTATGGATAACAGATGGCACAGAAACAGGAACAACTTTGTTGAAAGATATAAACCCCGGTGCAGCCTCATCAAGTCCGCAAAATTTTATAGTAATAGAAAGCACAATTTATTTTACAGCAACAGATGCTACCAATGGTACGGAACTCTGGAAAACAGACGGCACTTCTGCCGGAACTGTTTTGGTAAAAGACATTAACCCCGGGACCGTCAATTCCACACCATCGTTTCTAACCAATGTCAATGGCATTTTGTTTTTCCGGGCTACAACGGCTGCAAACGGAACCGAACTCTGGAAAAGTGATGGAACTGAAACGGGTACAGTATTGGTAAAAGATATTTTGGCAGGTTCCGCATCTTCAGGATCGCAGAATTATACTGTGGTAAATAACCAGCTTTTTTTCACTGCCACAGTATCAGGCCAGGTTTTTCTTTTCAAAACAGATGGTACTGATGCGGGTACAGTTACATTAAACAGTACTGTAGTAGCCGGCGGAACTTATGCTACGCTTTATGGTTTTGAAAACAAATTGTTATTCCAGTACAATGGTTATAAGCCGGGCATTCCTTCCACAGCAACAGGTCGTGAGCCCTGGATAAGTGACGGTACCGATGCAGGAACAAAACTTTTAAAGGATATTAATACAACCACTTCTCCCTCAACACCCGGTTCTTATTGTAAAATTGGAAACACTGTTTTCTTTACGGCTGATGATGGCGTCAATGGTTCTGAACTCTGGAAAACCGATGGCACAGAAACAGGAACAGTGATGGTAAAAGATATACGGCCCGGATCTGTAGGTTCAGGACCGGCAAGTTTGGTCAATGTAAATGGCACATTATTTTTCTCTGCTAATGGCTCAACAGCCACCAGCACAGAGTTATGGAAAAGTGATGGGACCGATGCGGGAACTGTAATGGTAAAAGATATACGGCCCGGGAACAGTCCTTCATCCCCTACATTACTTACAGCAGCAGGCAGCACCTTATTTTTTTACGCTACTGATGGCATTGCAGGTTTTGAATTATGGAAAAGCGATGGTACGGAAGCCGGTACTGTATTGGTAAAAGATATTGTTCCAGGTGCGTCAAATTCAACAATCACAAAACTGACCAATGTAAATGGGGTTGTTTTTTTTACTGCAGCAGTATCACCCTTTGGCACAGAGCTTTGGAAAAGTGATGGCACTGAAGCAGGGACTGTTTTGGTAAAAGACATTGTTGCCGGAACAGGCTCACCCGGAATTGATGATCTTATTGCCTACGATGGAAAATTATTTTTCTCAGCCAATGACGGAATAAACGGAAATGAACCCTGGGTAAGTGATGGAACCGATGCGGGAACTATGCTTTTCGTAAATATTGCAATAAGCGGTTCATTCCCCAATTCCAATCCCACCAATTTCGCCGTAGCAGATGGTAAACTTTATTTTTCTGCTTTCACAGCAACTACCCAGTTTGAACCCTGGGTAACTGATGGAACCCCGGCGGGTACTTACATGATAACGGAAGTTGTTCCCGGCGGTAGTGGTTCGGGACCATATGGTTTTACCTACATGAATGGCTATGTGTATTTTAGTGCCAATGGTCCCGGAACGGGCCGTGAACTTTGGAGAACCGATGGCACTGCGCTTGGAACTACACTGGTAAAAGACATCATTACAGGCTCTGGTAATGGAAGCCCGCAACTACTTACTGTTCTAAACAACACATTATACTTCAGTGCAACCATGCCTGGTGGCGGTGTTGAATTTTTTTCAAGCGATGGCACAGAGGCAGGTACTGTCGGATATGACCTGTTTCCCGGCAGCACCGCTTCCACTCCTGATTTTTTAATAGCATTAAATGATATGCTGTTGTTTACTGCCACGCACCCGGTCTTAGGCAGGGAATTATGGAAAGCAGTTGCGTCATCTGCCCCTTCTCCTTCTTTTTCCATTGCAGGAGATACGACAGCCTGCGCTGGCAGTACAAAAACCTATGCAGCAGTAAACGTGGTGGGAGAAAATATTACATACAACTGGAGCCTGCCAGATGGAGGAGGAACACTGAGTGTGAATGACAGTATAGCTACTGTTACATGGACAACAGTGGGTGACCGGAGAATTGAATTGTATTTATCAAACAGCGCTGGCCCAACTGCACCCAAAGAAAAAGTGGTGCATGTTATTACAGGAGGAACAGCGCCTGTTCAGGCGCCGGTCATTTCCGAATTTGCCAGGACACTTTCAGCCAGCAATTTCCCGGATGGAACTTATTGCCAGTGGTACAGGAACGGGGACGCCATTGCAGGCGCCAACCAGCCTTTTTATTATGCGGCGCTGGAAGGAACTTACACGGCGAGGTTTGTAAGTATTTGCGCTACAGGACCCGAATCTAATTCTATAATATTTGCGAATGCGGCTACAGCACAAACTGTTACATTCAATGATATACCCGACATTCAGCTTACACCTACAGCCAAAGTAGCGTTGGTGGCTTCTGCCAGTTCAGACCTGCCTGTTTTCTTCCAAAAAATATTGGGACCCGGTACCATACAGAATGACACATTATATATTACAGGCGGGGCACACTGGTAGGTGATATTGTGATTAAAGCCATGCAGCCCGGCAATGAAACATATAGTCCGGCCCCTGATGTGCTGCAGACAATAAGAGTTTTAAAAGGCAGCCAGGTCATTACATTTGATTCAATACCCGATATGATCTATGGCCCGCAGCTTTTCCAGCTTACGGCAAGTTCTTCTGTTGGTTTATCTGTCAGTTATACTGTTATTGCAGGCGGCAGCTATGCTCAGGTTGTAAGCGGGAACAAAATAAAACTCACCGGCGCAGGCACAGTTACCATCAGAGCTTCACAGATTGGCAGTGCAAATTATCTTGGGGCCACGCCGGTTGACAGAACATTTTGCATCGGCGTAAGAACATTAAGTGCAATTACAGGTGATGCTTCACCCTGCATCAATACTTATCGTTACAATGCACAGAAAATTTCTGGCGCCGGTTATCAATGGGAATTAAGCGGCGGCGGAACGTTGACAACAAATCTTGACACCGCATGGATCACCTGGCAAACTCCCGGCAATTACACATTGAAAGTAAAAGCTAACAGTGCATGTGATCCTGTATTCACAGATGAAGTTGTTCTGAATATCAACACTTCAGATAATCCTCCTGCAGCAGTAACGGGTATGTTGCCTGCCCACGAAGCTGCGAATCAGCAGTTACCACTGCGTTTATCATGGATACCCGGTTCCAATACCACTAAGTATGATCTGTATGTCTGGAATGCATCCGACCCTCAGCCGGGCACAGCATACGCATCCGATATCGAGGATATTACTTATACACTGCCTTCAAATTCATTTGCATACAACACTACTTATAAATGGAGAGTGGTTTCAAAAAATCCCTGCTCGCAAACATCAGGGCCCATCCAGGAGTTCAGCATTATTCCATTGCCTGACCTGGTAGTAAGCGATGTGGAAGCGCCGGCCTCTGCTACTTCAGGGCAAACGATCACTATCAGTTGGAAGGTAACAAATACCGGACCCGGTAACACACTCCCGGGAGCCACCTGGTATGATGGTGTGTATTTCGCATTGGATACTGTGCCGAATGTAAGTTTTAATGGCTCACCCAACTGGAACGCTTCCTCCTGGAATTCATTGACAGCAAACGGAAGGCCTCTGTTACTGGGTAAAAAAATAAGACCTACTTCTTTAGAAAGCGGCCAGTTTTATACCAACAGCCTGAACTTTACATTACCGCTTAGTTACAGCTTCCCTGTTTATATCTATGTCATCACAGATAATGAACACCCGAACTGGAAAATATTGCAGGTGACTGTAGCCAATGACACAGCGAGGAAAGAAACCCCGATGGAGATCACACTTGCTCCCACTCCGGATCTAAGGGTTGATTCGGTATTCACACCCGGAAGTACATTTTCGGGCAGCGCCGTTAACCTCACCTACAAAGTGAAGAACTACGGTGTGCTGACACCTCCGGGCGGCAGTTGGATTGATTCTGTATTTATTTCCCAAAGTCCTTTGTTTGACCGAACCAATGCCATCCCGTTAACAATGCCAAAAGCAAATGGCAGTTATTATCCGAATGCGCCCAATGCCGGTTACCTCAATAATTCGCAATTGCAGCCGGATAGCTTCTATACAAGAAGCACAAGTGTTATCATCCCTAATTTCATTTTCGGGACATGGTTTGTTTATGTAAAGACAAATGCGAAGGAATCGGGAACAAATACTATTTATGAAGGGGCACTTAGCGATAACAATCTCGGCCAGGCGCAATTACAGGTTTACCTGACTCCAACACCAAAGCTTACTGTTCAATCGTTGAGTGTACCCGTTACTACTGCAAGCACTACACAGCCGATAGGGGTGAACTGGAATATAAAGAACGAAGGGTTCACTGATAATATCGAAAAAAACAAAGGACATTATTTTAAACGCAATGGTTTATGCCCCACTCCTCCGCCTTGTCCCCCTAATTCTATTTGTCTAAATCAATGGTATATTGATAGTCTTACACAAGGTTCCAGCTATTGGATTGACAGAATATACCTGAGCACAGATGCCGGTGGACTTAATGTAAATAATGCAATATTGATTTCAGAACAAAAGCATGGCTTACAATACCAGGCCGGCTTATTGTATGCTGATAATATGACCGTTTGTGGCGATAACAACATTCCTCCGCCGGTTAATGTTGCTCATGCTATTTATCCTAATTCCAATTTTCCAAAGACACTCAATTTTAATATACCATCCAACCTGCAACCGGGCTCTTACTATGTGTATGTCTATACCAATCCGGCCAAAACAGTATTTGAATATCCAGGAACAGCACAGATAAGAAGAAGTGATCTGCCAATCGTTATTCAAAGACCGGATGTAATTGTACCATCCATTTCTGTTCCCGGAACTTCAGGCGGCGGTCAGCCCATTACCATCAGCTACAATGTGCAGAACAACGGCCCCGGCGCAGTGTTCAGTCATATCCGCAACGACAGGATATATATCAGCAACTCATCAAGCTTTGATGGCAGTGCACAATTGATCGGCACTAATACATTCACCGAAGACCTTCCGGCAGGTGCTCCCGTGCCACATGTGTTTGCATACGATATGCCTCCCGCTGCGACAGGATTGAAATATTTCTATGTGATCAGCAACTATGACAGCTCTTTCAAAGAAACCAATTATGCAAATAACCTCAGCGCTGCTGCTGCTACAACAGTAACTGCTGCAACACCGGCTGATCTTATTGTCAGCAATGTGCAGGCTGCCGATTCAGTGTTTACCGTTTTTACCGACCGCATCATTTTTACTGTAACCAATGGGGGAAGCGGCGCTGCAACCGGCACCTGGACAGACAGTGTGTTCATCAGTTGCAATCCAACATTCAGTACTGCTGCGAGTTATTATATCGGTAAACGAACCCAGGCAAGAACATTGGGGCCATCTGCGGCTTATACCGACACACTAACGGTGAACATGAAGTATGGCTTCCAGTTTAACGACTGCTTCCCGGAAGCCATGTATGGCAACGCTTATTTCTATGTAAAAACAAATGCAGATAACGGAGCTTTTGAAGGAAGCGCAGTGAATAATAATACCGGTGGCAGTGGTAACCGTGTATTGATAAATCCGCTGGTGGATCATATTGTTACTACTGTTACCGGCCCGGATATAACAACTGTGGGTTCCGTTTACCCTGTAAGCTGGGGGATAAAAAATATTGCTTATAACCCCAACCTTCAGCAATACTATAATTCATGGTATGATGCTATTTATTATTCTGCCGATTCTGTTGCAGACGGAGGTGATATTAAAGCCGCTGATTACCTGAAATATCTCCGGATAAACCGGGATGAGGAGGTTCTGTTCAGCAAGTCGCACTATACCCCTTACATGCCATCGGGTGAATATTATGTGTATGTACATAATAATCATACCAGCCGGATACCTGCTGAAAAAATTCTCAGCAATAATGTCAATTTCATCAGGGATGCTTCAGGCGCTGCCAAAAAAATACAGGTGATCTTACCTGCAATGGCGGACCTCGTTGATACGATCATTTCTGCGCCGGCAACGGTTGACGCAGGACAGCCCATTACTGTGATTTATAAGATCACAAACAGTGGAAACGGTATCACATTCCCGGGCACTAATTTCCAGAACAGGTTATTATTATCGTCTGATTTCAGTGTAGCGCCGTACCAGGGCGACAGGCTTTTAGCCACCCGCAACAGGACAAGCCCCTTGCCGGCAGGGCAATTCTATTATGATACAGTAACGGTTACTATTCCTGCCAGTACTGTACCGGGCAATTATGTTTTGATCAGCCAGGCCAATTCCAATAATGCGGTGATGGAGACCAATACGACCAATAATCTTGGCTTTAGTCTCATCACGGTGGTTGCCCCACCGCTTACGGATCTTATCGTCAGCAACGTATTAAGACCGGATACGGTGATTCTGGGTTATACCATGGATACGGCAAAATGGGTGGTCAGCAATGTGTCGGGTGAGCAGGCTAGAGGACATAGCAAGGATGGCATCTATTTATCCGCAGGCAATTTCTTTGATTCAACAGCAGTGCTGTTGGGTATAAAAGATAAGAACATCCTGATGCAGCCGCTGCAGGAAGATACGGTCCGCATGGCGCCATTGGTAACCGGCGTGGTGGAGGGCAACTATAATGTGATTATTAAAACAGATGTGCTGGCTAATATCGCCGAATCGGATGAAGAAAACAATATCGGTATGTCTGCCACACCGGTCTATGTAAAGGCAAATGAACTGCTGATGAATGTGGACGAACCAAATACCCTGCAGAAGATCAGCCGTTATTATAAACTGAGGATACCCGACTCTCTCTATGGCTCCACCATCATGGTCACACTGAAAACACCTGACTCGCTGACGATGCGGAATGAACTGTTTATCGGCGGAGGCTTTGTTCCCACAGCCGCTGATTACGACTACCGGTTTGAAATACCCAATTATGGCAACCAGCAGATCGTTATGACGGATGTTACCGATTCAGTGTACTATATCATGTATCGTTGTGTGACGCCTAACCCGCCGGTGCAGAATGTAATACTCAAAGCAGTGAAATTGCCATTTGCCATCCTGAATGTGCATACCAACGCCGGGGGAAACATTGGCAATGTAACTATAAGGATCAGGGGGTCTCTTTTCCGGGATAGTATGATTGCCAAACTAAGCAATGGAACTACTACCATTTATTCATCTGCAGTTTACTATTCAAACAGCGGGCAGGTGTTTGCAACATTCCCACTGCAGGGGAAACCGCTGGGCATCTATGATGTGACATTAATAAAACCTGATCTGTCAGAAGCCGTTTTGCCGGCAGGATTCTCTGTTGTACCTGCTAATAACGGTGGCTTAATAACGGGCAGCGGACCAAACACCGGAGCAGGAGATGGCAACGAGCCCGGTTGTGACCCCGGTGCAGCCAGCGGATTGAATTCGCAATTGGTGGTGGAGTTAGTGGTTCCGTCAAGAGTGCTGACGAACAGACCGGTTATTATCCTGGTTAACTATAGCAACCCGACAAATTTTGATTTGCCTGTACAATCACGGATTCTTTACAGTGAGGAGGATGTGAAAATGGCATTTACACAGGCAGGAGTGCCCAATGGCAGCACTTCGTTATACATTGAATTTACAGAACAGGGCGGACCGCCGGGTATCATCCGGCCGGGTGGAAGCGGAACGATTACCATTCATTGCCGGTCACCAAGAGATGTTCCTGCAGATGGTTCGGTATTGTTCAAATTAAAATAATCGCTGATAAAAAAATGTTTATGCCAAGCGTTCAAAATAATTGTAGCAAACGAATTAGTGTATGCAGGATACTGCTGCTGTTGATTGCTCTATTTCCTGTTATTTCAGCCAGCAGCCAGAACCTGAATAATCCCAACAAAAGAGGACCACTGGGCACACAGGTGAACACCTTAAGCGGAAATTTATTTCTAAGCCGTACAGACATTTATATACCAGCCAGGGGTTTTGACCTGAATATTTCTTTCAGCTATAACAGTTTTTTATTTACAGAAGATTATGGGTATGGAAAAGGGTGGACATTCCGGTATAATATCCAATACAGTCATGATACATCCACACAAGGTGCAAGACTGATCCTGTGGGGAGACGGAAGGGAAGACAAGTATGACTCATTGCCGGGAGGCGGTTACAAAACGCCAAAGGGTTTTTTCAGCACACTGGCAGAATACCAGCCCGGAAAATATGTGCTGACCGAACTGAATGGGGTAAAATTCTTTTTTGACAATGCCACCCATAAGCGGATCACCCGGATGGAGGAGCCCAATGGCAATTATATCAGTTTCAGCTATACTGGTGAATTGCTCACCACCATGAGCAATGCCGCATCACAAACCATCACCTTTAATTACAACCCGGACGGAAGACTGATCTCTGTTACAGATGCCGTCAGCACACCTGCCAGGACCTTCACTTACAGCTATGATGCCGCTGGTAATTTAAAAGAAGTGAAAGATCCGCTGAATGGGAAATACCAGTATACTTACCTGGTGAATGGCCCGATGAAATCACTGGCCGATAGGAATAATAATAAGGTGGACATAATCTATTTTCCTGACCTCACAGCAAGGGAACTGATCGGGTGTAACAAAAGGCTGAGTTTTTCCTATGATACGACTTCGCAAACTACTATTGTTACCGATCACCTGGAAACAGGTAACCAGGTAACAAAATACACTTACCAGACTGTGGATAATCTTTCCTGGATCACCTCCATGTCAGGCAATTGCTGTGGGTTCAATGTGAGCTATGAGTATGATGAACAGGGAAATCAGACAAAAATGACAGATGCCAACGGCCAGGTGTACACATACACTTATGATGAGAATGGCAGTATGCTGACAGCCACTGATCCGCTGGGGCAGGTAAGTACATATACTTATACTACGGATTTCAAAAAAATAGACAGCTACAAAGATCCTAAAGGAAATCTTTATACCATCAGCTACGACGCCAACGGTAATATGACCCAATTGATAACACCGGGTAATAATATTTACGCTGCCACTTACAATGCCGCCGGTGATATTATTACAAGCACCGACCCGAAGGGCAATACTTATACATACAATTATGATGCAGTTGGTAATCCAACGAATGTAAGCGGACCGAATGGATATAATGCAATATTATCTTTTGATGCACGGGGCCGGCTGCTATCTTATACCGATGCAAGAGGAAATAATTCAACAGCAGAGTATGATATATTGAACAGGCTTAAAAGAATAACCGACCCGATCAATAATAACGTTCAGTTTAATTATGATGCAGCGGGTAACATAACTTCGGTGATCAATAAAAATAATGAAACCAGCATTTTTGATTATGATGCCAGCAACAGGATCGTAAAGGTGACCGGGCCCACCGGTAACGAGGCCGGTTTCACCTATGATGGCATGGATAACCTGACCAGCGTAAAAAATGCATTGGGACATGAAACAAAACTCAGCTATGATAACCGCAACCGGCTGAAAGGCGCAAAAGATCCTGAGAACAATAATGCCATCTATAATTATGATGCCAACGGAAATATGACCAGCATAAGTCTGCCCAACGGGCAGTCATTGAATTATACCTACGACCAGTTGAACCGGTTAATAGCTGTAAGTGATGCGACCAGCACAATTGCCACATTAGCCTACGATAAGAATAGTAATGTAACCAGCTATACAAATGCCACCGGCGCCACAGTATCCGCCAGTTATGACAGTCTTGACCGTTTAAAGCAAATAACCGATCCGCTGGGTAACAGCGCCTCATATGTATATGATAAGAATAACAATATTATATCCGTAACAGACCGTGAAGGCCATACCAGCCATTATACCTATGATAGTCTTGACAGGGTGAAAACGTATACAGATAATAATGGGTTTGTAATAACAGTGGGTTATGATGCTGAAAGTAATATCACTTCGCTTACTGACCAGAATAATAATACGACCACTTATACTTACGACAACCTGAACCGCAGGAAACGGATGACATACCCGGATGGAAAGTTTGCGGAGAACACTTATGATAATAAAAGCAATGTGACCGCCATACGGCTGACAGACGGAACAACTATTAATTACCAGTATGACACACTGAACCGTGTGGTAAGCCGCACATTGCCCGGGGGTGAAGTGTATAGTTTTACCTACGATAAACTAAGCCGTGTTTTAACTGCAACCAATAATAATGGAACGACCTCATTTACTTATGATGCACTCAATCGTGTCACCTCCGAAAGTTTTGATGGAAGAACGATCAATTATAGTTACAGTATTGCCGGACGTACGCAAACAACGGTTTATCCCGATAGCAGCGTTGTGTTAAAGGAGTTTGATACAAGGAACAGGCTGATAAAAGTATTAAAAGACGGAGTAACGGTTGCAGAGTATGCATATAACAATGCCAATCAGCTCACACAAAAAACTTTTGGCAATGGCGCTAACAGCATCCTGCAGTATGATTTTGCCAACCGGCTCAGCAGCATGACAACAACCGCTGCAAGTGGTTCGATCCAGAACAGCCAGTTTAGTTATGATAAAGAATACAATAAGACAGCTATAACCCGGCTGGATGATCTTTCTCTCTCCGAACAGTTTACTTATGATAACGGCTACCGCCTCACCAATTATAAAAGAGGCCCTGCGGGCAGTCCTGTTATTCAGAATACTTATACTTATGATGCTGTCGGTAATCGCACAGCAGCCAACCTGAATGGGGTTGCCACAACTTATAGTATAAATAACTTAAACCAGCTTACGGGAGTCAATGGTAACAGCTTCACATTTGATGACAAAGGAAATATAACGTATGATGGAACATTCTATAAAACATATGATGCGGAGAACCGTCTTGTAAAAGATTCCTCTTCTCCCGCCAGTGTGATCAGTTATGGGTATGATGCCTTGAACAGGAGGATAACCAAAGCCATTAACGGAAATGTTTTAAAATACACTTATAGCGGGGCTGCACAAATAGAAGAGCGCAATAACAGCAATGTGTTACTAAACCGTACAATTTACAATGGGTTCCTCTCACCGGTGATGAATGAAAAAGACGGTAACAGTTTTTATTATCATTCCAATGAATTGGGTTCAGTGGAGGCTATAACCAATAACAGCGGACGACTGGTTGAAAGTTATCGCTACGATGCCTACGGTAAGCTTTCAAGATATGATAGCTTAAGCAATCCGTTGGCATCATCAATTGCAGGCAACCGTTTTGGTTTTACCGGACAGGAGTATGACAGTGCATCCGGCAGCTATCGTTTCTTTTTCAGAAATTATTCTCCGGAAACAGGGGTATTTAATCAAAGGGATTTGATAGAATATGGAGATGGCATGGGAATGTATCAGTATGTCGGAAATAATCCGGCGAATGGGGTGGATGTGTGGGGACTACAATGTCATTATACTGATATTTATAATAGTATGCCTAAATCAGCGCAGGAAGAGGTAGACAGACTAAGAAGGGAAGCTCCATGGGAGGAAATTGCTCTATATGTTAATAACAATCTTTTTGGAGCTGCTAATTCTATCGCTAGTGTAGCTGCTGCAAAATCACTCGTTGCAAACCCTTTTACTGGGATTGCTGTCACACCTCTAACTGCTTATAGCACGGCTAAGTCTGTTAATAGTTTAAGTGCCAATTGGGAAACCAATACGACCGGGCAGAATATCGACGGATCTATAGGTGTTGCTAGCGGTATGTTATCAACAGGAATAGGTTTTGTTACAACTGCAGAAGTAGGCGGCACAGCTGTAACAACATGGTTTACTGGTGCTGGAGTGTCTGGCAGTATAGGTGCAGGAATGAAGGCTGCAAGTGTAACATTTGCCACCCCTGTAGGAGTGGTTGTTCTAGCAACAGCTGGTGGCCTTGCTATATATGGTCTAACAAATGAGGGAGCAAAAGTATTAACAGGCAGATCATTACAAGAAATCGGCGAGTTAATACCAAATCCGATTGTGGAAAGCATGTTCGATGGCAGCACTACAACATTTCTTGATTTTTTATATAATAATAATCTATCCGGAAAACTGGATTATGATGAAATTCACCGAGCAAAAGCAATGTGGGAAAATGATCGAGCTGTTGAGTATTTGTTAGAGAAGAAAGGGAAAAAGTTAGATTATGACAGCTATTATCAATTTCAATCTCAATGTAATCAAGGTGGTACCCGCAAACGAGGCAGATGGGTTTGGGATGAACAAAAGCAAATGTTTGTGTTCATACCCTTCGATCCGAATCTCATCATCGGCCCTGCCGGCCAATCCGATAAAAAATGGGTGAGTGTAAAAGAAAGAATGCCCTATACAATCTTATTTGAAAACGATTCGTCTGCAACAGCAAGGGCACGGTATATAAAGATTACCACTCCGATTGAACCAAAACAGGATGCAGCAACTTTAGAACTTGGTAGTGTAGGTTTCAATAACCAGAGTTTTGAAATTCCGCAAGACCGTTCTTCTTACTATCAGCGATTGGATGCAAGAGATTCTACGGGTGTATATGTTGATCTCACCGCAGGTTATGATGTTATCAATAATCAAATCTTCTGGGAGTTTCAGGCAATTGATCCAATCACATTACTTCCACCAGAAGATCCAGAGGCCGGTTTCCTTTTCCTCCGGGATACCGCCAACCCCACCTACGGTAATGGCTTTGTCAACTTCAGCATCAAACCCCGTGCAGATGCACAAACATTGGATACTATTGGTGCCAGGGCATTTATCATTTTTGATGAGAATGAAGTAATACCCACCAATATACATACAAACACCATTGATGCGCTGCCACCCGCCAGCCAGTTGAATGCGGCATCCGTTACGGATAATTTAGTTACACTGAGTTGGACAGGAGCGGATGATGCCGGCGGAAGCGGCATTGATCATTACACGGTCTATGTATCCACCGACCAGGTCAATTACAGTGTGCTGTTCCCGACAGTGATTGGCACAGACACCACTTTCATTTTGCCGCAAAACCCGAACTATTGCTTCTTTGTGCTGGCTACGGATAAAGTGGGTCATACCGAAACGTTCAACCCGGCATTCCTGCAATGTGCTTCCATCAGCGGGCCGCTGCCGGTGACCTGGCTCTATTTCAACGGCAGCAACCAGGGAAGGGATAATATCCTGAAATGGGGCACTGCCAGTGAGCAAAACAGCAAAGAGTTCAGACTGGAACGTTCGTTGAACGGAACGGACTTCAACCAGGTTGCAGTGGTGCCTGCTGCGGGCAACAGTTCTGTCAACAGGGATTATAGTTATACCGATCGGGGAATAGACCGGCTGAACAGCAACGTGATGTTCTACCGGCTGAAACAGGTGGACCAGGATGATAATTTCCGTTATTCAACAATAGTGCGGCTGCATTACAGGGAAAACAATAAAGCGCCGACGATCGTTTATCCCAACCCGACAGGCGGTATGGTGACACTGGTGCTGGGTGATCAGTCGCTGCTGGGCTCAGAGGCACTGGTGATGGATATTAACGGAAGGGTGCTGCAACGGGTGAAGCTGACCGCCGCCAGCCAGTCCATAAACCTGCAGCCGTATATCAACGGTATGTACCTGATAAGGCTCAGCAATAAAGAAACATTGAAAGTGATAAAACAGTAACAAGAAGGCCGCTATCCTTGTGTGAAAGCCGCTCTGTTTCAGCAGGCGGCTTCTTTTTATTTTATATCAAAATCCACCACTACTTTATCAGTCTTCGGATGGCTCTGGCAGGCGAGGATATAACCCTTTTCTATTTCCTCTTCTTCAAGGCCCCAATGCACATCCATTTCCACCTGGCCTTCGAGCAGTCTTGCTTTGCAGGTGCAGCACACCCCGCCCTTGCAGGCAAAAGGAAGATCGGCGCCTTGTTTTAAAGCGGCATCAAGAATAGTTATATCAGAAGTGAGAGAAAGGTCAAAATCAAAAGCACGGCCATCAAGTTTGACGGTTATTTTGCTTTTCGGGCCGCCGTCATCAATTTTTGATTTTTGGTTTTTGGTTTTTGATTTTATTTGGCCTGGGGTGGTAAACAGCTCAAAGTGTATTTTCTTTTTATCAATGCCTTTTGCTTCCAAGAAATCTTTTACGCCAAATATCATTTCTTCGGGGCCGCAGACAAAAAACTCATCAGTCGAAGTATAGTCAACTAATTTTCCCAGTTCAGTAAGTTTTTCTGTGTTGATGCGACCAAAGTTCAGTGAAGCATCTGTTCGTTCCCGGCTCAGGATATGAATGAGATTGAACCGGTTCATATATTTATTCTTCAGCCCTTCCAGTTCTTCAAAGAAAATAATGGATGAGCGGCTCTTATTGCCATACACTAACGTGAAATGACTATGCGGCTCTGTGGCCAGTGTTGTTTTTATCAATGACAAAACAGGTGTGATGCCGCTGCCCGCAGCAAATGCCATATAGTTTTTATGATGGGAAGGATCAAGCGGCGTGTAAAATTTTCCAACCGGTTCCATCACTTCCAGCACATCACCTTTTTTCAATTGCTCATTGGCAAAAGAGGAGAATAATCCGCCATCCACTTTTTTGATCGCCACTCTCCATTCTTTTTCCAAAGGCGAACTGCAGATGGAATAGGTGCGTCGAACTTCTTCATTGTTGATAAGGGTCCGCATAGTGAGGCTCTGCCCCTGGGTGAACTGAAAACTTTTTTCCAACCCGGCGGGAATTTCAAACTGAACGGACACACATTCAGGAGTCTCCCTTCTCACTTCTTTGATGCGCAGCGGGTGAAAATGAATGGACATACATCACTTGGGTTTGCGAAGGCCGTCAATCATGATCATTAGCATATTGTCTTCCAGTTCCTGTGCGTTGATGCGGGCCGTGCTGCGGTGCCAGCTTTCAATGCCGCTGATGGCATGAAGAATGATAAGTATAGCAGTGGGAGCATCAATCTTCCGTATCTCACCTTTATTGATGCCTTCTTCAATGATGGCAGCAAACTTTTTGCGGTAGCTGCGCCGCTGGTTCTGGAAATTGGAAAGATAGGGTTCTTCGAGGTGTTTCCATTCCCTGTCACTTACATACACCTCTTCATAATGTTCTACCATCTGTTTGATATGGAAACGCAGCAATATCTCAACCTTGGCAATGGAACTTTGATGACCCGCATCAATAAGCTCCATGTTTTCATTAAAACGGTTGGCTACATCAAAACAGATGGACTCCAGAATCTCGTTCTTGGAACGGATATGGTTATACAAACTGGCGGCTTCAATGCCTACGGATTCGGCCAGGTCCCGCATGGAAGTGGCGGCAAAACCTTTTTCCCGGAACATGGCGGCTGCCTTGCGCAGGATCAGCTCTTTTTTCGATGCTTTTTTACGTTGTGTTTTGGCCATGCCCAAAGATAATTAGTAAGGAGGTCATATTGGTCAAATGGGTCAAATAAGTCAAATGGGCCAGATGGTGAGAAAGGTTGCCAACCTTACAAATGTCTTTATCCCGCAGGCAGGGCGTCAACTAAGGTTGGCAACCTTGGAAATAGTTCTACCCTGAATAAGTCATTGCCAAAGGCCGATAATGTCATTAATTGCAGTAGGTTTGCTCACCAAAAAGATAACCCCTTGTTTTTTCAGGGATTAAAATCTTAAATCTGCAATCTAAAATCTAAAACCAGTATGTCGCTTATCTCAGTTGGCACCATGGCCTTTGACGCTATCGAAACCCCGTTTGGAAAAATAAACCAGGTGGTCGGAGGCTCGGGCACCTATGTGGCCTATGCCGCCAGCAATTTTGTGAAACCGGTGCAGCAGATATCCATTGTGGGTTTTGATTTTCCTCAGGAAGAGATGGAAGAACTGCGCATAAGAGGGGTGCACCTGGATGGGGTGGTGACAGTGCCCGATAAAAAATCATTTTTCTGGAGCGGTCGCTACCACGAGGATATGAACAGCCGTGACACATTGATCACCGACCTGAACGTACTCGCCGATTTTGACCCGCATATCCCGGACAGCTACCAGGGGGCGGAGTTTTTGATGCTGGGCAACCTGGCGCCAAAGATCCAGTTGAATGTGATCCAGGAAATGAAAAAAAGACCCAAGCTGATCGCCATGGACACGATGAACTTCTGGATGGAGTCGGCTATGGCAGAACTGAAGATTGTGCTGAAATATGTTGATATGCTTATCATCAATGATGCAGAGGCAAGGCAACTCACCGGCATGTTTTCATTGGTGAAAGCTGCAAAGTCTATTTTGCAAATGGGCCCCAAATACCTGATCATCAAAAAAGGAGAACACGGCGCCTTGCTGTTTCATGGGGATGAAGTGTTCTTTGCACCGGCGTTACCATTGGAAGATGTATTTGATCCCACCGGCGCAGGCGACACTTTTGCCGGTGGCTTCATGGGTCATATTGCCAAAACGGGTGACATCTCTTTTGAAAATATGAAGCGGGGAATCATTGTTGGTTCGGCCATGGCCAGTTTCTGTGTTGAAAAATTCGGGCCAACGAGATTGAAAGAAATAACGGCGACTGATATTACCGGTCGGATACAGCAGTTTAAGGATTTGGTGAGTTTTGAGATTGAGCTGGTGTGAACTTGCGAGCCACTGAGTACATTTCTTTCAACATAGATTAGCTGGGGCGAAGCAAACTGATAATCCTGTTCAACTCTTCACCCTTGTCTGAGGATATCGAGTCAGTCAAATCATTCCAGGCGGGATTGATTCTTTCAATCAGTTTAATTTTCTTAAGTCTTGAACCTCCTTTAACCTGCTTCTCCCGTTTAAAGGCATCAGCCGTAAGTGAAAAAACTTCAAAGTAAACCAGCTTGTTTATATTATACCTGGCAGTGAAGCTGTTTGTGTAAACTCCGTTTTTGTGTTCGTTAACTCTCCTGTACAAATCATCGGTTGCGCCACAATACAAAACTGTATCATGGGCGTTTGACATAATATAGAAATATCCAATTTTATTCATGCCGCAAGATTTTTGGAGTTTGCTTCGGAGATTATAAGGATTTCCTTAGTTCGAAAATTTCACTGTTAGCCTTATAATTTCCTCGCAAGCACTACCACATTCTTAAACTGTTTCTTCTTTCCTTGCAGGTTGAATATCTCTGTATATACAACATAAGAACCCACCGGCAACTTTTGCCCTTTATCACCAAGGCCGTCCCAGTTCCAATACCCTTCCAGCCCAAGGTTGCCGTTGCGGACAAGATTGCGAACAGGCCTTCCGGATGCATCAAAGATGGTAATATTAGCGATATAGCCTGGCTCTGTCATTTTGTATTGAATGCTGGCAATGTCATCCCGGCCATCATTATCAGGAGAAAAAACTTTGGGTGTTATTTCAATTGTTGCATTGATGGATTGAAGCAATTTATATTGAGAGTTTTTGTAGGTGGGAGTTCCATAGCCTGCTGTGGAGGCGGCGCTGGTCCAGTTTGTGGCATCCTGCGACGGGCCATCCGGGTCAATTCTTTCGAGTGATACTCCGTCTTCATTATCTATTAGCTTAAAATGCCAGCGGCGGTCATAGCTCACTTCATCCGCTACATTACCTTGATGGTTCAACAAAACGGCAATGCCAATATCATCCGGCATAGATGGCAATGATGAAACGGTGAAAACCCATTGCGGATTTTTTACTAAATATTCCCGCTGCAGGCTGGCCAAATCTGTGGTCACTACAATATATTCATCCGGGAATACCAGCCACGGGCCGGCTGACAACTGTCTTGTATTCGCAATGGCGTTACTGGTATTTCGGTTGGCAACATATAGCTGCGACGCATCAAATATTTTATTACTCTTATTATACAACTCAATATAATCATTGGCATTGCTCCGCGGGTTGAACAGGATTTCATTGATCACCATATCTGCGGAGAGCAGGTCTTCCGGCAACCCGGCTTTTGCTTTATTGGCTGCCCCGACCAGGTTTCCCTTGCAGTCACGGATGCCATTTACCGTTAGTTCATATACCGTTTGTGGTTGTAATGGAGAGGAGAGGGTTAACTGTACCCTGTCAAATAAAGGCGGCAAAACAACAGCCTGTGTGAAGTTCAGGCCATTAGTGATGCTATAGTTACTGAGAGTTCCCGCTACCAGGCTATCCACCGGCTCATCAAACACAGCCACTATTTCCAGGTTGTTGAGTGTATAAGTTCTTTGTAACAAAGGACCCGTTTGGTCATTGTTCACTCCGTCAATGGAATTTTTTCTTCCGGGTGTGCCCCCCGAAGGATCAACACTGGCCCTCCAGTTGCTGCTACCGGCACAGGGGTTTCGGGTATCTATCATTTCCAGTGTCCAGCCGCCATCCCGTTTCAGTTCATTTTGATACCAGGATGATGAATAGCTGACTGCATGAATGATCGTTCCATTGGCTGCTCTTAAGAACAACTGGTCTGCTTCATTGTCAAGCGATGGAAAACTGGTGACAGAAATGGTGGGACCAAATGCACTCATGGCAGCCACAGCGCTGCCGGTGCAAACGATCACAAAGCTGTCTGGTTGCAAAATATAATTAGGCATCGGGCCGCTTTGAGAAGTGAGATCGCCGAGCCGCCAGTTTTGTAAATTGACCGGGGAAGAAGAAACGTTCTTTAACTCTATCCACTCGTTATTAGGCAGCCCTACCTGAGGGGTTTGGTCAGCCATGAGTTCATCTATGATAACATCATAGCGGTTTTGCGCCTGGCTGAAAAGAGGCAGCGCCAATAATAACAGAATGGCCAGGAGAGGTTTCATTTTTTACTAAGGTAAACTAACGAATGTTTCAGGTAAAATATTTACCGGATATTTTGAACAAATACTTTCTACGCCTATCTTCGCAGCCGTTATGATAATAAAGAAACATACAAAACGCACCAAGAAACACTCCTGAGGGAAGGTTTGCTGTGTTATGTATGTAACCATATAAAAGATTAGCAGGCCTTCCCGACGGAAGGTCTTTTTTTATCTGATGGTCTGAGTTTGATACATTTTAAACCTATAAAAGCAAAACGAAAGAAATGAAAGTTGCAGTCGTTGGCGCCACAGGACTGGTTGGCTCCAAAATGTTACAGGTGTTGAAAGAAAGAAATTTTCCCGTCACCGAACTGGTGCCGGTAGCTTCTGAAAGATCAGTAGGCAAGGAAGTGGAATTTAAAGGAGCTAAGTATAAGATAGTGAGCATGACCGATGCAATTTCAGCTAAGCCGGCAGTTGCAATTTTTTCTGCAGGTGGCAGCACTTCCTTAGAGTGGGCCCCAAAATTTGCAGAAGCTGGCATCACCGTAATTGATAATTCATCAGCATGGAGAATGGACCCTGCTAAACCATTGGTGGTGCCTGAGATCAATGCAGATATTCTTACATCCAGTGATAAAATCATAGCCAACCCAAATTGCTCTACCATTCAAATGGTGGTGGCATTGAACCCGCTCCATAAAAAATATGGCATTAAAAGAGTTGTGGTTTCCACCTACCAGAGTGTGACAGGCACCGGTGTGAAAGCAGTCACACAACTGATGAATGAAAGAAATGGCATTGTGGGTGAAACAGCCTATCGCTACCCGATTGACCTGAATGTGATTCCGCAGATTGACGTATTCCTGGAAAATGGCTACACCAAAGAAGAAATGAAAATGGTGAATGAAACAAGAAAGATCATGCGGGATGATTCGATCCGTGTCACTTCCACCACGGTCCGCATTCCTGTGGTGGGTGGCCACAGTGAAGCGGTGAATGTAGAGTTTGAGAATGATTTTGATTTGATGGAAGTAAGGTCTTTGCTAAAGAATTCCCCCGGTTTGGTGGTTGAAGATGATCCGGCCAACCAACAATATCCCATGCCGATGAATGCACATGAAAAAGATGAAGTGTTTGTGGGAAGGCTAAGAAGAGATGAAAGCCAGCCAAAGACGCTGAACATGTGGATCGTTTCTGATAACCTGCGAAAAGGGGCAGCCACCAATGCCGTGCAGATAGCAGAGTATTTGCTGTCAAAAAAATTACTGTAAAAACGATGCCCCGACAGTTCTGTCGGGGCTTTTTCTATTTTTTTCTTTTCTTTTTATAAGGGAAATGTCTTCCAAAATTGGCAGTGATGGCTTCTATAATTTCGTTGGCAGGCGTATTATGATCAGAAGTTCTTGTGTAATTATCATTCCATAAAGTGACACCGTCACTTACCAGGCTGCAGGAGGTGATGATGTCATTTGTTTTATTGTTTACCGAAGGAACCGGTATTTTATTGCCGATACCTGAATTGAAGATCACCTGTCTTGCTACATCAATTCCGTAAGAAGCGGCATCACTCATATAGCGTTGTTTGCGGATCCGCATCCTTACAACTGCATCCACGCCTAATTTCTCCGACAGTTCTTTATCCGTCATCTTCCACGAATCACGGGCGGAAATGTTGTTTTGCTCCAGTAATTTTTGTGTAGTACTGATGTCCTGGAAGTTTACAGTTGTCTGGTACTTTCCTGTGTTTGCGTAACGGAGAATATTGTTATAGAGTGATTGCTGAAACATAATGCTTTCAGACTCTTCAATTTTTGCGATATCCTCTTCTGTCAGATTCTTAGGCTGTGTGCCGGTAAATATCATTTCGGCAGGCACTACCGCAACGACCCTGTGCTCGGCAGTTTGTTCTGAAAAATTGGAGGCGGTATAAACTTTCCGTGAGCAGGAAAGGAAAATAGTAAAAGCTGCAAGTAAAATTACAACAGCATAGCCGGTAAATTTTTTTTCATGGTACATGATTTTTTCGAAAGGATACAAGGATAATGCCTTCGGCAGTGTTATAACGGTTTTTGCTGATGCAAAATTGTGAAAGTCTTACCCGGCAACAGCTTCATTAATAAAACCAATCAGCGGCTGCAGCGTTTCAAAAGCAGCCACTGTTTTCTTTACCAGGTCTTTTGAAGTAAGATCTGAATCTTTTACAACAATCAAACCAATGTAGCTCTTTAGTTTAAGTTATTCTGCTGCAGGGTTATCCGGCTCATATCCCTTGGGAACACGGCTTAATAAAAACTCAGCGCTTCTGTCAAGATCACCATAAACTGATTTGAATTTTTTTGCGAGGATGATCTTTTTAAAATCGGCATAGTTGTAATCAATCTCCTGTCTCACTTTTTTTAAGATCATCCGGCATGGGCATATAAATGCCACCACCGGTGAATGAACCACCGGGTTCTAAATGAAAATAATAACCGGCTGAGTTCATCGCTTTTCTGCCTCCTTTGTTGATGCTGGCACCAAAATTTGTCTTGTACGGTGATTTGTTTTTGGAGAAACGGATGTCCCGGTTGATGCGAAACAAACAATCTTTGGCAGCGATGTTATTTATGGTTGGATCGTTTTTTCCATGTTTGTCAATAACAGCCTGTATGAATCCTGTAAAATCTGCTTTGGCAGCCTCATAAGTTTTGCGATGTTCATCAAACCAGGGCTTGTTATTGTTTTTTTTAAGGTCTTTTAAAAACCGGACAGTAGAAGTTTGCAGCATAACCATTCGCTTTGGTCATGAAAATAAACCACGCAACTGAATTGGCAAATCAAAAAAACAGGAACGGCAAAAAAGGATTACTTCACTCTTCCCCAGTTTTCGCCGCTTTTGATTCGGTAAATGGTCATCTCGCTTACACCATATTTCCGGGCCAGTTGTTTGATGGTGATGTTGCGGTTCCGGCTGCCCAGAATGGATTTGATCTTTTTAACCTGCGGCGCTTTCAGCTTCAGGCCTTCGGTTCGGTTGGCCTGTTTTTTCTTGTAAGCGATCTTGGCAGGACTGTACTGCTGGTGGTCAATCATCTGTTCGAGGGTGGCCCAGCGAAGGTTCCTGACATGGTTATCCAGTTTGTTATGATTGACATGGATAACATACTTATGTTTAGAAGTTGGTTTTTTCAAAAAAATGCCGGCCATTTCCCGGTGGATGTATAAAGTGCCCTTATTGTCGGGACGGTGCAAATTAAGTGTGCGGTAGCCCGTTGTGAGGGAACCGTTCAGCAGTTTGCCATCCTTTAATACATCCTGTTTGTAACTGGCAATGCGTCCGTGGCTGGACACAGCGTACCTGTTGCGGAGGTGCCTCCATCCGGAAAAAGCCAATGGCTTCCAGATTTCACCGGGTAACTTTTTGATCATAACGATGTTTTTTTTAGCCAGGGATAAGGTGCACTTAATAACCGGGTACCTGCGAAAGAGTTATCAGGCGGTTTGGTAACCTTTACTAAGTTATAGAATTAAATTAACGAACCCGATTATTTTTTGCCGGTCATTTGCAGGAACTCTTCTTCTGAAATGATCTTGACACTGTTTATTTTTTTAGCTTTTTCCAGCTTGCTCCCGGCATCTTCCCCCACCACCAGGTAATTGAGTTTGGCACTAACGCCACTGAGTATCTGCCCTCCATTAGCCTCTACCATCGCTTCGGCATCGCTTCGTTTAAGGGTGGGTAAAGTGCCGGTAAACAGAAATGTAAGACCGGTGAGATTGCCGCCGGTTGCCAGTTCCTTTTTTTCATTGTTCAATTGTAATCCCAGCTTTTCCAGTTGCTCCAGCATTTCAATATTGTTTTTATTGCTGAAGAAATGTTGAATGCTTCCTGCCACTTTGGGGCCAACATCTTCCATGTTTTGCAATTGTTCAGGCGAAAACTTCCGGAAATCCATCAAATGATTAACAGCACGGGCCAGTGTTTTGGCGGTGGTTTCCCCCACAAAACGGATGCCCAGCCCAAATATCACACGATGCAAAGGCTGCTTTTTCGAATTTTCGATTGCCGCTTTCAGGTTATCAATTGATTTTTGTCCAAAACCTTCGAGACCTCTGATCTTTTCAAAGTCTAACTCGTAAATACCGGGAATATCCTTCAGCAAACCGAGTTCATAAAACTTGCGGACATTGGCTTCGCCAAACCCACGGATGTCCATGGCATCTTTACTGACAAAATGAATGATCCGTTCCACCACCTGTGCCGGGCATTCGATATTGACACAACGCCAAACGGCCTCTTCTTCTTCTTTGAACAGCTTGCTGCTGCATACAGGACAGTTTTTGGGGAAATGTATTTTCTTTTCCTGCCCTGTTCTTGCATCAGCCATGGACTTAACGATATAAGGAATTACATCGCCTGCCCTCTCCACTAATACAGTGTCGCCTATTCTCAGGTCTTTTTCGCGGATCACATCTTCATTGAACAGGGAGATAGAGGAAACAGTTACACCGCCAATAGGAACAGGCTCTATTTTGGCTACGGGAGTGATGGAACCGGTGCGTCCCACCTGGAATTCTACATTCAGCAGTTTGCTGGTGCCCTGTCTTGCTTTGAATTTAAAAGCAATGGCCCAGCGGGGATGGTGAGAGGTCATGCCCATTTTTTCCTGCAGGGCGATGGAGTTCACTTTGATCACCATGCCGTCAATTTCATAGGGCAGATCATCCCTCAGTATTTCAAAATCTTTACAATATTTAACAACAGCCTGTATGCCTCTAAATACTTTTTTTTCTTTTTCCGGGCTGCGAAAACCCAGCTCCCAAAGCAAGGCAAGCGAACCCGAATGAGAAAGCAACGGCTCCGGAGTTTTTTTCCCTTTTGCTACCGTATAATAACTGACTTGATAGACAAAAGCTTCAAGGTTTCTTCGGGCAGCTTCTGCAGGATCTTTAATACGAAGTGTTCCCGCAGCAGCATTGCGGGGATTGGCCAGCGGAGGCAAACCTTGTTCCACTAACTGTTCGTTGTATTTTTTGAAATTGGTTTTATTGATCAACACTTCCCCTCTTATTTCCACCTGTTGCATGCCATAAGCCGAAAACTTAGCCGATAGCGGAAGTGAACGTATTTGTTTGATATTGGCTGTCACTTCATCTCCTTCCACACCATCCCCTCTTGTAGCGCCGCGGGTTAGAAAATCGTTTTCATAAACCAGGGAAATACTTCCGCCGTCAAATTTTGGTTCCACACAATATTCAATCTCCCCGATCCCTGTGAGTTCTCTCGCCTTGCGGTCAAAATCAATCAGGTCTTCGTCATTATACGAGTTGTCTAATGACAACATCGGCACTAAGTGCTGGACGGTTGGAAAATCCTTAGTTAATCCTTTTGCTACCCGCTGGGTCGGGGAGTCTGCCACTACCAGTTCAGGGTGCTGCTGTTCAATTTTTTCCAGGGCTTTATAGAGCTGGTCATATTCAAAATCTGATATCAGCGGGTCATTTAATATATAATAGCGATATTCATGAAAACGAAGCACATCCCTTACCCGGGCAATTTCCTTATTACCTGCTGCTGAAGTTTTTTTAAGCAACTCTGTTGTAAGCTTTTGCAGGTCTTTGGTTTGTTCCTTTGAGTACATAAAATGATCTTGCGGGTAAAGTTAACAACTGCCGGATGAATCTATTTTGGATGATAAATTCAGTTAAAAAAATTAATGTGTATTAGGTACATATTTTTTAATATCTTCGGTTCCTGTTTGACGCCGTATTGATTATTATGAAACGATTGCTGTTCATACCTGTCTGTGTATTGCTGTTTGTTTTTGCTGCTTCGGCGCAATTGCTGTCATGGGCACCCGATTTTCCCAAAGACAATGATAACGTCACTATTACAATGGATGCAAGCAAGGGTAACCAGGCCCTGCTGAATTACTCCAATACTAATGATGTTTATGTTCATGTGGGTGTCATTACCAGCGCCAGTTCATCTTCATCGGATTGGAAGTATGTAAAGTTTACCTGGGGCACTACTACCGCAGCTGCCCAGGCCAGTTACCAGGGAAACAGCAAATGGCAATATACAATTACCGATATAAGGACCTTTTTTGCAGTTCCGGGCGCCGAAACAATTCTCAGAATCGCCGTATTGTTTCGCAATGGCAACGGCAGCATTGTTCAACGAAATGCTAACGAAGAGGATATGTACATACCCGTGTATGACAACAACCTTGCGGTTCGCTTTAGTCTTCCTTTGCTTCAACCTTTGTACAATCCAGTTCCTGAACCTGTAAACAGATCAACCGGGGAGTCGCTTGCCGTAACAGCTATCAGCAATCAGTCCTCAGCCCTTAAATTATACCTGAACGGCGCAGAAATACAAACAGCCGCTGCAGCGACAAGCATATCTGCGAACACTGTGCTGACGGTTAGCGGGAATAATGAGCTTGTAGCAGAAGCTAATAACGGCACAACCATTAAGAAAGATACACTTCGCTTTTTTGTAGCACCCGGAATCAACATTGCTCCGCTGCCCGATGGAGTGAGAGACGGTATCAACTATGAAACAGGCAATACATCTGTTGTGTTGGTTCTTTATGCACCGGGTAAGAACCGGGTATCATTGATTGGTGAGTTCCCAGGCGCTGCATGGACGGAGCAGGCCAGTTATGTGATGAATAAAACTCCGGATGGAAATTATTGGTGGCTGCGCATCACCGGGCTCACACCCGGTACAGAATATGCTTTTCAGTATCTCGTGGATGGCACGCTGAAGATTGCCGAACCTTATGCAGAAAAAATATTAGATCCCTCTAATGATCAATACATCTCTGCGGCTACTTATCCCAATCTGAAGCCATACCCGGCAAGCACAACAGGCATGGTAAGCATTTTGCAAACCAACCCACCGGCCTATAACTGGGCTGTCAGCAACTTTACCCGGCCGGACAAACGAAATCTTGTTATTTATGAATTATTGCTGAGAGATTTTCTGGAGGCGCATGACTGGAAAACATTGAAAGACACCTTAAGTCATCTCAAAACAATGGGGGTGAATGCAATTGAGCTGATGCCATTTAATGAATTTGAAGGTAATATCAGTTGGGGGTATAATGGCTTTCAATATTTCGCAGCTGATAAGTATTACGGACCCCGGAACCGTTTAAAAGAATTTATTGACAGTTGCCATGTAAACGGGATTGCTGTGATCATGGATATTGTTCTGAATCATACTTACGGCCCATCTCCGCTGGCACGGCTATACTGGGATGCAGCCAATAACAGACCGGCGGCCAATAATCCCTGGTATAATCCTGTCCAGCCACATGCTTTTGGGTTTGGAGAAGATTTCAATCATTCCAGTGCCGCCACCACCTACTTCTTTAACCGGGTGTTGCAACATTGGCTCACAGAATATAAAATTGATGGTTTCCGGGTTGATTTTTCAAAAGGACTTACACAGAAAGCTTCTGCGAACGACGGAGCCTTTTCGGCTTATGATGCAACCCGGATATCTATTCTTAACAACTATGCTGCAACCATCAGGGCCATTTACCCGGATGCTTATATCATTCTTGAGCATTTTTGCGATGACGCTGAGGAAAAGGAATTATCGGATAATGGTTTCATGCTTTGGTCCAATGTATGGACACAATACCAGGAAGCATCTATGGGATATTTGGGCAATTCAAACTTCAGCGGGGGCATTCATACCACCCGTGGCTGGACCAATCCGCACCTGGTTGGTTTTATGGAAAGCCATGATGAAGAAAGGATCATGTATAAGAATACAAAGTATGGCAATTCGTCCGGGGCTTACAATATCAAAGAGCCGGCTACAGCATTGAAAAGAGCCGAAATGAATGCAGTATTTCTGCTGACCATTCCCGGTCCAAAAATGATCTGGCAGTTTGGTGAGCTCGGATATGATTTTTCCCGTTGCCATCTTGCCACTAACGGGGAAGGAGGGGATTGCAATACCAAAACAGACCCAAAGCCCATTCGCTGGGATTATAAAGCGGAGACCCCAAGAAAGCGGCTCTATGATATTTATTCCAGCCTGAACAAACTTCGTTTTCATCACTGGTACAAGGATGTGTTTATTGCAAATAATATTTCACTTACCAACAGTCTTAACGGGGCGGTGAAATGGATCATCCTCCGCAGCGCCACCGATTCATCCATGATCTGCGTAGTTGGAAATTTTGATATAAATGCCCAGAATGCAACATTTACATTTCCGGCAGCCGGCACCTGGTATGATTATTTGCGTGGAGGAACGATCACTGCAACAGGCGGGGCGCAAATGCTGAACCTTGAACCCGGCCAGTTTCATGTGTTTGTAAACCGCAACCTGACGAACGCTGTGATAACCCCGGTTGACAACATCAATCCAATACTCAATGAATTTAAAGTGGCAGTTTACCCTAACCCGATTCAGCACGGATCCATATTGGAACTGGATGTACCGGCTACCGGCAAAGTGCAGGCCGATCTGTTCAGCAGTAACGGGCAGTGGTTTAGCAATATTTTTTCCGGAGACATGCTGCGGGGAAAAAGGCAACTGCTTCTTGGAGATAAAATCAATAATTTGGCGGCTGGAGTTTATGTTATACAGGTAAGGTATGCAGGAAGAACTGTGCCTGTAAAAGTTATAGTTCAATAAGTTTTTATTATAGTTTTCTTTTATCGTCTATGGGAAAAACAATAAGCCTGAAAACAGCAGAACTGGAGAAGATCAGTCACCTTGACTATTTCAACATAGCCCTATCGGTGGATTGTGTGATACTGGGGTATGAAAACAAGGAACTGAAAGTGCTGCTCATCAAATCTGACCTGGAAGAATTTTCAGGTATGTATTCGTTGCTGGGAGATCTTGTTCGCCCGGATGAGGATCTTGACAGTGCGCCTTACCGTGTGTTGAAAGAGAGAACCGGCCTGGATGATGTTTACTTAGAGCAGGTGCATACATTTGGCAGCATTGGTCGCCACCCATCCGGCAGAGTGGTTACCACGGCTTACTATTCACTGATAGATATTACACACCACCAGTTGCGTGTTGACAGGGATGAGTTGCACTGGCATCCTGTCCAGACAATAAAAAAACTTGCTTTCGATCACAAGCTTATCCTCTCTACCTGCCTGGATCAATTGCGCAACAAGATCATGGAAACGCCGGTTGCATTTAACTTATTGCAGGATAAGTTTTCCCTGCGGGAATTGCAGGAAGTGTATGAGGCCATATTGGATTCAAAACTTGATCGTAGAAACTTCCGGAAAAAAGTTGCCGCAAAAGGATGGTTGCAGGATCTAGATGAAATGGAATCAAATCTTTCTCATCGCCCCGGAAAACTGTATGCGCTGAAGAAAAAATTCAAAGCCAAAAATGCCGAAATACAATAGCGGGAAAACCTTCCAAAAGACAACCAGTTGTCAATATTTTTTCCCTTCCGGCCCCCTGTAATTCATAATATCCCTGTCAAATAAATAAAGCCCGCCTTTGTCATCGCCAACAAGTTCTAACTTGTCATTCAGTGTCCGGGCCACTCTTTCCTCCTCCATTTGCTCATTCACATACCATTGAAGAAAATTATGGGTGGCATAATCTTTCTCACTAAGCGAAAGATGAACCAGTTCGTTGATGCTGTTACTTACCTTCAATTCATGTTTCAGAAATTCTTCAAATACATTTTTAATGGATTTGAAAGTGACGATTGGCTGTGCAAGGGCAGGTACCATCGCAAAACCGCCCCTTTCATTGATAAAGCGGAGAAGTTTCAGCATATGCACTCTTTCTTCATCGGATTGTTTAAAGAAAAATTCTGTCACACCCTCCAGCCCCGGCTGGATTTCTGCCCATGATGCCATAGCGAGATAGGCCTGTGATGATTCGGCTTCCATTTGTACCTGGCTGTTCAATGCTTCCTGAATAGATTTGCTTAACATTTTCAGTATTTTTTATCAAGTTACTAAATCGCCGCTTGTTTTAAATACCCAGCTGCTATTTTTGTAAAAATCAGCAAGGTTTATGAATCCTGAACTGTTTAATGAACTGGCCCGTAATCGCCGTTCCACCTTTCCCGATCAGTTGGATGCAGGAAAAAAAGTGGATGATGCTATAATTAAAGAAATTCTCACCAATGCCACCTGGGCGCCCAATCATGGAAGGATGGAGCCCTGGCAGTTTACCGTTTTTACAGGAGAGGGATTAAAAAGGCTGGCCGAATTTCAAAGCGAAATGTATAAGGAGGGAGCCGGTGAAAGCTTTAAAGAGGTCACCTATAATAAATTGCAGCAAAACCCACTCAAGGCTTCACATATCATTGCCCTGGGAATGAAAAGAACGATCCTGAAAAATATTCCTGAAGTAGAAGATATTGCGGCGGTGGCCTGTGCCGTGCAGAATATTTATCTCTCTGTCACTGCTTATGGTTTGGGAGGTTATTGGACCACCGGTGGCGTTACCTATAATAATAAAGCCAAATCTTTTTTTGGTTTGGGAGAGGAAGATCGGTTGATGGGGTTCTTCTATATCGGTCATGTAGCCATCCCGTCAGCGGGAGCCACCCGTTTGCCACTCGATGAAAAAGCCACCTGGATAAATGAATAAGTATGTCTAAGCCAATCGTTACACCGCCGTATCATATCCACTACCCGGTGAAAGTGAAGAAAAGCCGCATTGCCGGCAAAGGCGCTTATGCACTGCAAAACATTCCGGCAAGAAAAAAGATCGGTGACCTTGGTGGAATTATTATCACCATGAAAGAAGCGATGCGGCTGATAAAAGACCTGAAAGTGATCAATATGGTGGAATTGGAGGATGACATGGCCTTGAATGCCTCTGCCAATCCCAATGATATGCGGTTCATCAACCACTCCTGCGATCCCAACACATTTATGAGAGTGATGAAGAACCGGGTGGAATTTTATGCATTAAAAAGCATCAAAAAAGGAGAGGAGCTGAGTTGTGATTATGGCGAAACACACCATGAAGGAACATTACCCTGCAGGTGTGGTGCAAAAAACTGCAGGGGTTTTATCTGATATGAGAAAGATCATCTGCCAGTAGAAAAATAATTTATTCATTTGCTTTCACCCTGGTCCGGGATTCTAATGAAGAAGTTTATTGTAATTATAATTTTATCATCAGCGACTGCTGTTTTTGTTTCTTTCTCCAGAGAATGCCTGCGCAGTATCTATTCACAGAGACCTGTCAACTGGCCCAAACCTTTGGTGGAAGATGGAGTGAACTGGACAGAACTAGGCCCGTTGCCGAAAAGTCCGCTGCATGATATACAGGATTCTCTGAGGCATGTTATTGAATTGGGCAAGACATTATTCTTTGATACGAGATTAAGCGCCTCCAATAAAATTTCCTGTGCCACCTGCCACCAGCCTGAGTTGAACTGGACGGACGGTAAAGAGAAATCTGTCGGGCATGAAGGCACCGTTACCAAAAGAAATTCGCCGACCATACAGAATACATGGTTCTATCACCGCCTGTTTTGGGATGGCCGTGCAAAAGATCTGCAGGACCAGGCTTTTGCTCCCATTGTGAGTGAATCAGAAATGGGAAGCGATATGCCAGATGTGATGCGAAAGCTGCGACGCATCAATGGCTATAAAGAACTTTTTAAAAAAGCATATGGCGATGAGAATATCAACCCCGACCGGATGACGGAGGCCATCGCTGTGTTTGAAAAAACCATTGTCAGCGGCAAGAGCCGGTTTGATGAATTCATGGAAGGCAATAAAAAAGCACTTTCAAAAAATGAATTGCGTGGATTACATCTTTTTCGTACCAAAGCAAAGTGTATGAATTGTCATCATGGCCCTTTGTTTACGGATAACCTGTTTCACAATGCCGGTTTTTCGGGTGATGATAAAGGGTTGTATATGGTGACTCACAAGGATGAAGACATGGGCAAGTTTAAAACCCCATCATTGCGGGATGTGATGCGGACAGTTCCCTGGATGCATAATGGTTCGGTTAAAGACATGACTGTATTAATTGAGCATTTCAACCGGGCCGACGGACCGGGTGCTGACAAAAATCTCATCAAACCGCTGAACCTGACGGTAAAAGAGAAGAAAGACCTGTTGGCTTTTTTGAATGCTATTTCTGCGGCTCCGGCGGAGTTTAAAAAACCCGTGATGCCGGAATAGCTAATAAGCAACTATTTCGGGGGAAAAACTATCTTTGTAATCCGATTTATAAATCAATATAAAAATAGCAATATGAAAAAAGTATTTCTGAGTTTACTGGTTGCAGGATTTGGCTTTTTGGCTAATGCCCAGCCTCCTGAAGGCAATGCCAAAGCTGGTGAATGGTATGGCGAAAAGATCACAAAGGAAGGCGCTGTTGCCCTGACCGATGTGGCTAAAAAACTGGCGGATGCCAATGCTGCTGAAAAAGCTGTGGACACTAAGGTAAAAGCAAAAATCCTTGAAGTGTGCCCCAAAAAAGGTTGCTGGCTGAAACTGGAACTGGAGAATGGTGAAACAGCAACCGTAAAGATGAAAGATTATGGTTTCTTTTTGCCTTTGGCTGCTGCCGGTAAAACAGTGATCATTGATGGCGAAGTGAAAATGAAAACCGTTTCTGTGGAAGAACTTCGTCACTATGCAGAAGATGCCAAAAAATCAAAAGAAGAGATTGAAGCAATTACCAAACCACAAAAAGAAGTGAGGGTGACTGCCAAAGGTATTTTGGTAGTGGAATAAGTGATAATTGATTAATTGTAAACAGTGGCTGTTCGATTTGCGGACAGCCACTGTTGTTTCAGGTATTTGTTGGCAGAAAACTTTTGTCTGATCAGGAAAGTGCCTTTTTTGTCGCCTCAATCGTTCTGTCCAGATCATCATAGCTCAATGCATTGCTCAAAAACCAGCTTTCAAATGCTGATGGCGGCAGGTAAACACCCAGTTGCAGCATCGCATGAAAATATTTCCTGAAAAACTCATTATTGGCCGAAGACGCACTGGCAAAATCGATAACAGGATGATCGCTGAAGTGAACGCTTATCATCGAACCAAGCTGGTTGATAACATAGGGTTGCCCCCAAGCCTTCAATACTTCATCCAGGCCATTTTTCAGGTAGATGGTTTTTTCTTCAAGCTCTTTATAAATGGAGGGGTTATTCTTTAGTTCATTCAACAAAGTATAACCGGCGATCATGGCAATGGGGTTGCCACTTAATGTTCCGGCCTGGTACACATTACCCAGCGGGGCAATGTGCTGCATGATTTCTTTTTTGCCGCCAAAAGCGCCGACAGGCATGCCACCTCCGATCACTTTTCCATAGGTAACCAAATCTGCTTTGATGCCCAATCTTTCCTGTGCGCCGCCCGGCGCCAGGCGAAAACCGGTCATCACTTCATCAAAGATGAAAACGATTTCTTCATTATCGCATAGTGCTCTTAGTCCTTCCAAAAAACTAGGTTGTGGTAAAATGCATCCCATGTTGCCTGCAACAGGTTCAACAATAATAGCTGCAATTTCTCCCTTGTGTTCGGCGATTAATTTTATGACTGCATCAAGATCATTATAAGCTGCGGTTAATGTATCATTTGCCACACCGGCAGTTACACCAGGCACCGTTTGAATGTTGAAAGTAGCCACACCGCTTCCTGCTTTCACTAAAAATGAATCAGCATGACCATGATAATGTCCTTCAAATTTGATGATCTTATTTCTGCCGGTAAAACCTCTTGCCAGGCGAATAGCACTCATGCAGGCTTCCGTACCGCTACTTACCATTCGTATTAAATCTACATTCGGCACCATGCTGATGATAAGCTCAGCCATTTCAATTTCCAATTGTGTTGGTGCGCCGAAGGAAGTTGAATCAACTGCTTTTTCACGGATTGCTTTTACTACCGGTTCGTAGGCATGACCGAGGATCATCGGCCCCCATGAAGCGATATAATCTATGTATTGATTACCGTCCGCATCATATAAGTAAGCCCCTTTTGCTTTTTCTATAAACAAAGGTGTGCCGCCAACGCTTTTAAATGCTCTTACAGGAGAATTCACTCCACCCGGGATGGATTGTTGTGCTCTTGCAAACAGTTCTGCACTTTTGCTAATATTCATAAATATTCAATAATCAATATTCAATTTACAAATTGAAAAATCTTCAAATCAGCTAATCAGCCTTACCGCATCCTTCGCAAAATAAGTGGCAATCAGATCGGCGCCGGCCCTTTTAATAGAGGTCAGCACTTCCAGTATGGCTTTATCTTCATTGATCCACCCTTTTTCTGCTGCAGCCTTGATCATAGCATATTCACCACTGATATTATAGGCACTCACAGGAACATTTACAGCATTCTTTACCTCCCTGATGATATCGAGATAACTCAAAGCCGGTTTCACCATCACTATGTCTGCACCTTCTTCTACATCCATCGCCGTTTCTTTGATAGCTTCGACACGATTGCTGTAATCCATCTGGTAGGTTTTCTTATCACCAAAACCAGGGGCAGAATCCAATGCATCACGAAAAGGGCCATAAAAGCAGGATGCATATTTTGCACTGTAGCTCATGATACCTACGTTGATGAAATTATTTTCTTCCAGTCCTTTCCGGATAGCACCGATGCGTCCGTCCATCATGTCACTTGGCGCCACCATATCCGCTCCTGCTTCTGCATGAGAGATACTCATCTTTACCAACGCTTCAACTGTTTCATCGTTGATGATCTGCCCATCTTTCACAATACCATCATGCCCGTAAGAAGAATAAGGATCGAGTGCCACATCGGTCATCACATACATTTCCGGAACAGCATCTTTAATGGCTTTGATGCTGCGTTGCATCAAGCCATCCTTGTTCCAGGCTTCTTTACCCGTGTTATCTTTTAATTCGTCTTTTGATTTTACAAAGAGCAAAACACTCTTAAGCCCCATACTCCAGAGTTCTTTTGCTTCTTTTACCGTTACATCCAGGCTATTACGGTAGTACCCGGGCATGGAAGCAATCTCTGTTTTGATGTTTTCACCTTCATCTATAAATAGCGGAACAATAAAATCATCAGGGGTAAGTGTTGTTTCTCTTACCAGGCTTCTGATGGTTTCTGATTTACGGGTGATCCGGTTTCTTCTTTGCAGATACATAAATTTCTTTTAACTGGTTCAAAGTTCTAACAGCTATTTGATATTTTTGCCCAGACATTTCTTTCCTCTTCAGTTATTTCATTCAGCCAGTCACGGGGATGTAAACAGGCCTGTAATAATTTGTCTTCTTCACTACCCGGTTGTGGCTGATAATTATATTCAAATCGCACTGTAGGAGGCAAACTCATCAATATGCTTTCTGTACGACCATTGGTTTTCAGACCGAAGATAGTGCCCCGATCATGTACTAAATTAAACTCTACATATCTCCCTCTTCTAATTTCCTGCCAGTGCTTGTGTTCTGAAGTAAAGGCAGAGAGTTTTCTTTTTTCAACAATAGGAATATAGGCATCAATAAAAGCATTGCCACACCGTTCAGCAAACTGCATCCAAAAATTGATGTCCTGTGTTCCATCAGGTCTTTGATGATCGAAAAAAATTCCGCCTACACCTCTGCGTTCTTTATTGCGATGCCAGTTTACAAAATAGTCGTCACACTCTTTTTTGAATTTAGGATAAAATGTAGGATCAAATGCATCACAGGCGTCTTTATAAACCTGGTGGAAATGTTTGGCATCTTCTTCAAATAAGTAATAGGGGGTTAGATCTGTCCCACCACCAAACCAGCGGTCAACGGCCCCCCCACCCACCGAAGGGGGGATTCGTGAACTGTCTTTAGTGTTATACAGTTCAAACATTCTGTAGTTACAGTGAACGGTAGGAACAAAAGGGTTAATAGGGTGAAGCACTAAACTTAAGCCACATGCAAACCAGCGTTCTCCGTTGATCTTTAATTGTGTTCTCATTGTGTCTGTAACATCACCAAAAACAACTGATGTGTTCACTCCGCCTTTTTCAAATACGTTTCCATTAGCAATAACCCTTGTCTTGCCGCCACCTCCTTCAGGCCGCTGCCATTCATCTTCCATGAAGTTTGCTTTCCCGTCAGCTTGCTCCAGGGCAGCACAGATCCGGTCTTGCAGATTATGAATGAAAGAAATCCAGGTTTGTTTTACGTCCATATAGTTGTGCATAGTGAATGGTGAATAGTCAATGGAGTCCTGCATTCAGATATTCACCATTGACCACTGACCACTCACAATTTATATTCCTTCACCGCTTCCACAAATGCTTTAGCATGATCCACCGGTACATTGGGAGTGATGCCATGTCCCAGGTTAGCAATATAGCGCTGAGTGCCAAATGCGTCTATCATCCCTTTTACTGCCTTTTTAATTTCAGGAATTGGCGCCAGCAGTTTTGCAGGATCAAAGTTACCCTGTATGGTGATCTTATTGTTTGTCAGTTCTCTTGCAAACTGAGGTGTGATACACCAGTCAATCCCGACTCCACTTGCAGCGCTGTTACTGATGTCTTTCAATGCATACCAGCTTCCCTTCGGGAATAAAATTACCGGGGCGTCTTCTTTCAATGCTTCTGCTATCCGGAACAGGTATGGCTGTGCAAATGTTTTAAAATCGGCAGGGCTTAATGACCCGGCCCAACTGTCAAACACCTGTACGGTATCTGCACCAGCTTTCACCTGTTGTTTTAAATAGTCGATAGTAATATCCGTGATCTTTTGTAACAACTGATGAGCAAGCTGTGGTTGTGTATAGGCGAATTGTTTCGCCTTGTCCCATGTTTTACTACCCTTGCCTTCCACCATGTAACAGAGAATGGTCCAAGGGGCGCCGGCAAAACCAATAAGCGGCACACGGCCATTCAGCTCTCTTTTTGTTAAGCGCAATGCATCGTACACATATTTCAGGCTTTCTTCTGCATTACCTGTGATCAGTGCATCAATGTCCTGCTGTGTTTTGGTGGTTTTGGGCAAGGAGGGCCCTTTACCTTCTTCCATCAGCACTTCCACACCCATCGCCTGGGGTATTACCAGTATATCACTGAAAATAATAGCGGCATCCACACCTACCTGGTCAACCGGCTGCAAAGTGATTTCCGTTGCAAGTTCCGGTGTCTGGCAACGGGTGAAGAAATCATATTTTTCCCGGAGTTTGATATAATCGGGCAGGTATCTTCCGGCCTGCCGCATCATCCACACCGGGGGACGTTCAACGGGTTCTCCTTTGAGAGCTTTTAATAAAAGATCGTTCTTAAGCTGTGTCATATTTTTTTATATGAATGATCAGTTATGAGCAATGAATTTTTGAGCAGCGGTGCCACTTATTATTCCTCACTCATGACTCACCAAAGTATTCCATCATCTTCCAGAACAGGGTTTCTTTTCCCGGTTCATCGCTGATGATGATTTTATTGTCACAAAATTTTTTTATGGTTGCTGCTGTAGTATTACCAATGGCAAACAAAATAGTTTGCTCAGCCACTTTATTATTGCTGAAAAAACTTTCTGCTGCACTGGGGCTGAAAAACAAGATGCCGTGATATTGTTTGTTCACTTTATGCGGAACGGCTATTGTTTCATACACCACGATCTCATGCACAGCGATATTGTTGCTTTTTAAAATACCCGGTAGTTCATCCCTGCGCTGGTCTCCGCAAAAAAAGATAATTTCATCTTCCTCATTTTCTTCAACGATCAGTTCAGCCAGTTCTGCTGCTGAGTTAGCTGTGCCGGCAACCGGGTCTTCTCCAAAATATTTTTTTACAAGTTGCTGCGTAGTGTTGCCGATACTATAAATTCTCCAGTCAGGATGTTGCCCATCCAGTTCATTAGCTACGGCCTCAACAGCATTCATACTTGTAAACACTACTGCCGAAGATTGAAGTAATGCATTTGCAATTTCTTGCTGCACTTCTGTTGTGTAAATAACTTCTGTTTCTATAAAAGACAAAACATCTATACCGATACCGGATTCATTTGCTTCCTGCAATAATGAATTCTTAAGCGGTCTCGTAGATAATATAGAAATTTTATTTTGCCCCATTTCTTATCTGTTCAGCTATTTCTTTTCCTCCATTATTTAATAATTCATAAGCAGCAATGCCTCCGAGATCAGTTGCTTCTGTAATGGGAACTTTCTTTTCGATCACTGCTTTATCTTTTCCGTCCAGTAAGAGAATATTTCCGTTGAAATGCAGTTCAGTGTTTTTGATAGCTGCTAATGCACTGACCGGTGTGGAGCAACCTCCCAACAAAATTCTCAGGAAATCTCTTTCCACTTTTGTGCATAAGGCCGTATCTGCGTCATTAAAGGGAGCACTGGCTTCAAGGGAAAAATTATCATCTTCTCTGCAGACAATCATAATGGCACCTTGCGCAGGCGCCGGTAGCATCCAGTCGAGTTCAACCGAATTCACAGGACGGAGATTTATTCTTTCAAGACCTGCCTGGGCAAAAATGGCAGCATCCCAATTTTTTTCACTCAGTTTCCGCAAACGGGTGTTTACATTTCCCCTTAAATTATGAACCTGGTGTTGCGGGAATTTATTAAGCCATTGCGCTTTTCTTCTTATACTGCTGGTAGCTATGTTCAGTACTTCTTTTCCAGGCACTGTCCATTCGCCATTTACCATTGACCACTCACCCTTCCATACTAACAGGTCATTTACCGGTCCTCTCTTTAGTACAGCCGATTGCACAATTCCTTTTGGCAATTGTGTCGGCACATCTTTCATGGAGTGAACCCCAATATCAATCCGGTCATTTAACAAGGCAGTATCCAAACTTCGTGTGAACACACCCTGCACTCCCATTTCATACAACGGTGTTTGCAGATCAATATCACCTTCACTTTTGATATAGACCAGTTCTGCTTCATAGCCGTGTTGTGACAGCAGGGTTTGCACCTGTGTTGCCTGCCACACGGCCAGTTGACTTTCCCTTGTTCCGATCCGGATGATCTTTCCCATTGTATCAGTTCGTGCCGGTAGCCATGAATTCATTGATGGCCTCAATATAGTGGCAGCCTTTTTGGTTCTGGTCTTTCAGTTTGTTGGCCATACCATTGATCACCCGCTGAATTTTTTCATCAGCATTTGTTTTGTGAGCAGGGTGATTATATAAAGGTATAAATAATGGGGAAGTATGAATTTCCTTGAGTTTTGTCTTCACTGCTTTCAGCACCGGCACATGTTTGCGCATCTGGTACCAATCGTTGAAATCAGCTATATGTTCAGCAATAATAGCTTTGGATTTGGGCACTTCGGCAAGGCGACGGGACAATGTTTCATCTTTCATCCTCGACAGCTCATCCACACTCACCAGTGTTATATGCGGCAGTTCGTTTGCTGCAGGCTCCACATTATGCGGGATTGAAAGGTCAATAATAAGCTTTTTGCCAGTTGCATTCAATTGCCGGGCAGTGATCACCGGTTCATTTGCATTGGTTGCAACAAGAATAATATCTGCCTTTGTAATTTGCTCATTCGTTGTTTCCGCAGGCGCCGACTTCAAATCCAGTTCTGCAGCAAGTGTTGAGGCCTTTTCATCAGTTCGGTTGACCAGGATGATATTTTTTGTACCAAGATAATCAACCAGGTTTTTGCAGGTGTTACGGCCAATCTTGCCGGTGCCGAGCAACAGGATATTTTTATGACTGATGTTTTTAACCTGTTCTTTGATGAATTGAACTGCAGCAAAGGAGACAGAAACAGTGCCATCGCTTAAAGCAGTATTATTCTTAATTGCTTTCGACGATTGCAGCATGCAGTTGAGCAATCTTTCTGTAAAAGCATCTATGCGATTATGTTGTTTGGCAATTTTTGCAGCCTGCTTGATCTGTCCTACGATTTCATAATCACCGAGTATCTGGGAATCCAATCCGGCGCCAACTGTAAAAAGATGTTGAATTGCTTCAAAGCCCTGTTTTGTATAGCAAAGCTGGTTGTATGTTTCCACCGAACCTTCTGTTTGTGTGCAAAGCAGGCGGGCAAGTTGTGATGCATTTTCAGCAAATCCATAGATCTCGGTGCGGTTGCAGGTGGAAACGATGAAAAGTTCTGTCACCCCATAAGATGGCGCCAGCTGCAGAATAGAAACATACTGATCCTGGTTAATGGCAAACTGCCCCCGGATGATGGCATCGGTCTTACGATAGTTGATCCCGGTGATGAAAAAATGGCTTGCTTCTTTTACTCCGTTTCCTTGCATAGGTTCATTTCAAAATGCGTCACCGCAAAAGTAGTTGCACCAGGTGCAAGCACCTAAAATATCTGTCATTCCAGTGTCATTTTAACAGTTGACTTTCATCATAATAATGACTGTTCGTGGTCATATCAAAGTCATTGTAAAAAAAATACAATTCAATTACACAAAATTGCAGTTCAAATAAAACGAGCTCTTTTTTGAACATTTCTTTTGTATTGCAGTTACATTTGCAAACACCGAAAAATCTATGGCTTTAACAGTTAAAAAGGGTATTGTTTTGATGAACCTGGGCTCCCCGGATTCAACGGAAGTAAAAGATGTTCGCCGCTACCTGAACGAGTTTTTGATGGATGATCGGGTAATTGATATGTCTTATTTCGGTCGTTTACTGCTGGTAAAAGGTATCATTGTTCCTTTCCGTGCCCCAAAATCAGCCGCCGCTTATCGTTCCATCTGGACAAAAGATGGTTCTCCGCTAATCACGTTAACCAAACAGTTGCAGGAGGCCCTGCAACAACAGGTGAAGGAACCGGTTGAGATTGCCATGCGGTATGGTAATCCTACTCCTGCGGCTGCATATGACCGGTTGATGGAAAAAGTGCCGGGACTGGAAGAAGTGATCGCAGTGCCGCTATATCCGCACTATGCCATGAGCAGTTATGAAACAGCGGTTGAATATGCAAAGCAGGTGCATCAGAAGGGGAAATATCCTTTCAGGCTTAGCTTTATCAAACCTTATTATAACGAAGCAGACTACCTGGAGGCATTAACAGAAAGTATCAAACCGTATTTGCAACAGGACTACGATCATATATTGTTCAGTTATCACGGGGTTCCTGAAAGACATATTTACAAGGGAGATATTACGAAACAACATTGCCTTAAAGTGGCGGATTGCTGCGAAGTGAATTCTGCAGCACATACCCAATGTTATCGTCACCAGTGCCTCACCACAACCAAACTGGTTGCGGAAAAATTGCAGTTGCCGCAGCACAAGTTCAGTTTTTCTTTCCAGTCAAGACTGGGCAGAGATGAATGGCTGAAACCGTATACTGCGAAAAGATTTGAGGAGATGCCAAAAGAAGGAGTAAAGAAACTGCTGGTGGCCTGCCCGGCTTTCGTGAGTGATTGCCTGGAAACTTTGGAAGAGATTGCAGAAGAAGGCAAGGAAACCTTCCTGCATGCCGGGGGTGAATCATTCACGATGATCCCTTGTCTGAATGTGCATCCGCTATGGGTGAAAGCCATTGCAGGCTATGTGCAGGGAGTAATAGCGGGGGATAAGGAAATGGTGCTTTAGGATCAATGATGAGTGATCAGTAATGAAATGAGCGACAGGATTTGTAATTTCATTACATCATTATCCAAAACCATTCTATATGTTTTTACAATTATCCCACACAAAGCTTGACATTTTCCAGGCATCAAAATCTCTTACATTGGAATGTTATCGTTTGACAAAATTCCTCTCCCAGGAAGAAAAGTATGCCATGAGTCAGCAGATACAAAGAGCAGCTTTGTCTGTACATCTTAACATTGCCGAAGGTTGTTCCAGGAAGTCGCAGGCAGAAAGGAAAGATTTTATGAAATTGCCCGTGGTTCTGAGGTAGAGATTGATACGGCATTAGACATTGCCTTTGAGCTGAACTATTTATCAAAAGATTCATTGGTGAAAATTGGAGAGCATATTATTAGTACATTCAGGCAATTAACCGGTTTGATCGGAAGCAATAAAAAAGAATGACCTTATTTGCGGCAGGCGGTTGCTTATAAAACGACTTACTCATTATTGATTATTCATCACTCATTAATGCATCTCTATTTAAAAGCCATCCACATCATCTTTATTGTTACCTGGTTTGCGGGTTTGTTCTATATGCCCCGTTTTTTTATTTACAACACGGAAGCCAATAAGAAGGATGAAGAGGCCCGGAAAGTATTGCAGGAGCAATTCGCCATCATGATGAAGCGGCTATGGTATGGTATTACCTGGCCATCGGCAATACTTACGTTGATATTTGGGTTGTGGGTGTTATTTGAAAGTGGCATGAACAAAATTGTCTTTGAACCTGCAGGCCGCTGGCTGCTGATCAAACTTGTATTTGTTGTATTGCTTTACATTTATCATTTCTCGCTGCATGGCATTATGAAGCAGCAGTTAAGAGGAGTTTATAAATATTCTTCATTGAAGTTGAGGATGTGGAATGAAGTGGCCACGGTGTTTTTGGTAGCGGTTGTTCTGCTGGTGGTAGTAAAGCAGAATATGAGTGTGGTGTGGGGATTACTGGGGCTGTTATTGTTTGTTATCCTGCTGATGAGTGCCATCCGGATTTATAAGATGATGAGGAAATGAATAAATGAGTTATCAATGATGAATGATGAATGATGAATAAGACTACATTACCGATCACTCATCACTCATCATTCATTCCTTATCTTCAGATCGCCTTACTAAATACAGGCAATTCACTCACTTGTTGATTTCTCAGCAAATGCAGGTCAAGAGCACGGCAGATATTGCGGGTGAACTGGCGGCCGGGAATGGTAACAAATAACCCCTTCTCATTCCATTTTATCAGCCCATCTACTTCCAATTGTTTCAATTCAGGGAAACTATATTGCTTTAATGCAGGAAGGTCTGTCTCATTGAAAATGGTTTTTCCCTTGCAGGTTATATCTATAATATAATTCCGGAAGCGACGGTCTTCTTCATTGAGGAAATAACCTTTTTGCACGGGCATCTCATTTTTAGCTATCGCCTCATAGTATTCAGATAATGCTTTCTTATTTTGGGCAAAGGCTGATCCCACATCACTGATGCTGCTGACACCCAATCCGAGCAGGACAGAAGTATTTTGCGTGGTATAACCCATAAAGTTTCTGTGCAGCGATCCATTCTCCCATGCTTTATACAGATCATCCTGTGGCAATGCAAAGTGATCCATGCCTATATCGGCATAGCCGGCAGCAGTGAACAGTTCTTTTCCCTTCAGGTAAAGCTGAATTTTTTCTTCCGGCGAAGGCAGATCATGTTCATCAAACAACCGCTGGCCGCGGCTGGTCCAGGGCACATGGGCATAGCTGTAAAAAGCAATTCTGTCCGGACGAAGCTCAATGGTTTGCTGAATGGTTTTTTCAATACTTTTCATGGTTTGTTTCGGCAACCCATAGATCAGGTCGAAGTTGACTGATTTAAAACCAACTGCTCTTGCTTCTTCCGTAGCTCTTTTTACATTCTCAACCGACTGCATACGGTTAATGATGCGCTGCACTTCGGGATCATGATCCTGCACACCATAGCTGATCCGGCGGAATCCCCACTTGTATAAAATCTCAAGATGTTTCTTTGTTGTGTTGTTCGGGTGACCCTCAATGCTGAATTCATGACGGGGATGCAGGATGGAACGGTCTGCAATGAATTTCATCATCCGTTCCAGGTTTTTTGGAGAAAAGAAAGTGGGAGTGCCGCCGCCAAGATGCAATTCTCTCAGCAGCGGTGTTTCTTTCATCAATGAACGATACAGCTTCCATTCTTTTTCCAGAGCATCAAGATAAATATCCTCTACGCTGTGGTTGGTGGTGATCTTTGTATTGCATCCGCAATAGGTGCATAATGACTCGCAAAAGGGCAAATGTATATACAGGCTGATACCTTCACGGCTGTTGTGTTGAAGAAACTGCTGTTGAAATGCTTCTTTCCATTTGATAGCAGGGATGTTATCCTTCCAAAAGGGCACGGTAGGATAGCTGGTATATCTTGCTACTGGTTGATTGTATTTTTTCACCAGGCTGCTGAATCGGTTACTCTCCATGTTGCAAAATTTGCTGATTGTTTTCCTTCATCACCTGATGATGATTTCGACAATAACTGATTTTTGTCAGCCTGCAGAGCTGTGATTTGTCAGCCGACTGTCATGAAGCCCTGTTCGTCAACTATGTTTTACGCTTTGCGTAATCCGTTTTTCTGATTGCGTAAGCCGCCGGATTTTTACCAACAGACATTTGCAGTCCAAAAATCAACGCATGAAAATCAAACTGCTTTCTACAACTACCTTTCTACTGACTGGAATAAGCATGGCTGCACAGATAAATTCGCTGCCAGCCAGCCAGGAAGACAGCACTGACCGTTATAAAGCGATGCCACAGATAGAACTGATCGCACAAAAGAATGACCGTCTTTTCCGGAAAATTCCCGGATCCGTTTCAGTGATCAGTCAAAAACAAATCAATCTGATTTCCCCGCTCAGCGGCAATAATATTGTGAAAAAGATACCGGGTCTTAATGTGGTGGATGAAGAAGCTGCAGGGCTTCGCATCAACATTGGTATCCGCGGGCTGGACCCTGACCGCAGCCGCAGTGTGCTGATGCTCGAGGATGGTATCCCCGTAGCATTGAATCCTTATGGCGAACCCGAGATGTATTTTACGCCGGTGATAGACAAAATGAAAGGGGTGGAAGTATTGAAGGGCAGCGGACAGATAATGTTCGGCCCGCAAACCATTGGCGGGGTTGCAAATTTCATCACTGCCGATCCCCCGGCGAAAGAAAGAGCAGAATTCAAACTTCGTGGCGGGCAAAACGGGTTCTTTTCAGGCTATGCCAGCTATGGCAATACCGTAGGCAATGTTGGGTTTATTGTAAACTATTTGCACAAAAGAGCAGATGATATGGGGCCGACCTGGTTCCGGTTAAACGATCTTTCGGCCAAGATCCGCATACAGCTTAGCGATCGTTCCAGGCTGGGTGTTAAATTGGGATTCTATGATGAACAGTCCAACTCAACGTATGTGGGAATCACCCAAACCATGTATGACAGGGGAGGAGAAGATTTTGTCCGTATTGCCCCGGATGACTGCCTTCCCGTGCGTCGTTATAACGCCAGTGTAACACATCAGTATGATTTTTCTGAAAGGATAAACTTTCAGACTACAGCATTTGCATACACGACCACGAGGGACTGGCGCCGGCAGGAATTTTCCACCAACCCGGCAGCCGCCAACCAAACCGGTGTGGTATGGGGCGATCCGTCTGTCAGCGGCGGGGCATTATATATGTTAAACACTAATGGTCATCGCAACCGCCAGTTTGAGGTGGCGGGGCTGGAGCCCAAACTAACGGTTAAGCACAATCTCTTCCATCAACAGAACCAGTTGCAAACCGGGGTTCGCCTGCTTTGGGAAAAAGCAAATGAGCAGTTCGTCATTGGCAACAAGCCAGATGCTGCGGCCGGTAATATGCGTGACAATGAGATCAGAAAGGGATTTGCTTTCAGCGCCTATGCACTGAACGAAATTACCATCAGTGAAAGATTGTCGGCAAATGCAGGGATACGGGTTGAGAACTTTGATTATAACCGTCGCATTTTAAGAGGCCGTTTCCGCATCAACAATGTAAACAACGTAGTGGCTGATACCAATGTACTGGCAAGCAACAACACATTTGCAGTGATTCCCGGTGGCGGACTTACATTCAAGGCAAATGACATGGTAACCCTGTTTGCAGGAGTGCATAAAGGGTTTGCACCTCCCCGCACCAAAGATGCAATTACGGCAGAAGGGTTTCCGCTTGAAATAGAAGCGGAGCTGAGTGTCAATTTTGAAATGGGTGGCAGGCTGGCAATCGGTAAATATCTTACGGCGGAGGCTACACTATTTTTAATGGATTTCAAAAACCAGATAATACCCGTTTCTCAATCTTCAGGTAATGTGAATGCCACCGGGCTGGCCAACGGCGGACGCACCCGGCACAAAGGAGTGGAAATCGGTTTTGAAGCGGATATTGCCAGGGCCATGGATTTCAAACATTCCTTTGTCATCGGGGCGAATGCCACCTACACTGATTCCCGTTTTGTTGCAGACAGGTTTATTCCTAAAAATGGTAATCCTGAAAATGTCAGGGATAATAAATTGCCATATGCACCTTCATTTCTGTTGAATGCAACACTGGGATATGAATCACCGGCTGGTTTGGGCATTCGCTTCTTTGGTAATTATATAAGCGAACAATTTACGGATGAGTTAAACACTGAAACTCCCAATTCCAACGGGCTTACCGGTAAGATTGATTCCCGTTTCATCGTGGATGGCACGGTTTATTATAATCTGCCGGGCAATAAACTATCATTCAATCTGTCTGTCAAGAACCTAACCGATGAGCGGTTCATTGCTTCCCGTCGTCCGCAGGGCATTAAAGTGGGGCTACCCCGTTTCATTACGGCAGGTGTGGATATAAGACTATAATTCATAAAATCCTGATAGCAAAAGTCATTGCTTTGCGGTGACTTTTTTGCTTTAAAAAGGCCCTGAATCCCGTACCTTTGCAGCCTTTAAACCGGGTTTGGAAAAGGAACTATGACAGCAAAATACAGGGAATTTACGGGGCTGAACCTGCCTGGACTGGAGCAGGAAATGCTGGCTAAATGGGCGGAGAATCAGGCTTTTGAAAAAAGTGTATCACTTCGTGAAGGAGCCACGCCTTTTGTGTTTTATGAAGGCCCGCCCAGTGCTAATGGCATGCCCGGTATCCACCACGTTATTTCCCGTACACTGAAAGACCTGGTTTGCCGCTATAAGACCATGAAAGGTTTCCAGGTGAAGCGAAAAGGCGGATGGGACACACATGGATTGCCGATAGAGCTGGGTGTAGAGAAAGAACTGGGCATCACTAAAGAGGATATCGGCAAAAAAATTTCAGTAGAAGAGTATAACCAAAAATGCCGTGAAGCAGTGCTGCGGTTCAAAGACAAGTGGGATGACATCACCCGCAAGATGGGTTATTGGGTGGACCTCAACGATCCTTATATCACTTTCAAGAATGAATACATCGAAACACTGTGGTGGCTGCTGAGTGAGTTGTATAAAAAAGGATTGCTGTATGAAAGTGTAAGCATTCAGCCTTATTCACCGGCGGCAGGAACAGGGTTGAGTTCGCATGAGCTGAACCAGCCGGGGACCTATAAGGATGTGAAGGATACGAGTGTGGTGGCGATGTTTAAAGCCTCCCCAAACCTCTCCGCAGGAGGGGCTTATGAAAACTCCGGTATCAGCAAATTGTTTTCAGCATCGAAGGGTGAAGATGTTTTCTTTTTGGCTTGGACGACTACACCATGGACGCTTCCATCGAATCTTGGACTGACTGTGGGCGGAAATATTGATTATGTGCTTGTGAAAACATTCAATCCTTACCTGCACAATGAGATCAATGTAGTGCTGGCAAAAGCATTGCTTGGAAAATATTTCAAAGCAGAGAATGAAAATGCGGACTTTGCGGCTTATCAAAACGATGGAAAGAATATCCCTTACGCAATTCTTGCTGAGTTCAAGGGCTCAGACATCGAAGGTTGCGAATATGAGCAACTGCTTCCCTTCGAAGCCAACTCTCCTAAAGTCATTGAAGAAATAACTCCTGCTGCAAAACCTTTCAGAGTAGTTACGGGTGATTTTGTAACGACCGAAGATGGTACGGGCATTGTTCACACAGCCCCGGCATTTGGCGCTGATGACTTTAAGATGGGAAAGAAATACAACCTGGGTATTCTTACTATGGTGGACCGGGAAGGAAAGTTTGTGGATGGTTTGGGTGAATTCAGCAACCGCTATGTAAAGAATTATAAAGACCAGAAAGATTATGTAGATGTGAATGTTGACATAGCAGTGAAACTGAAAAAAGAGAACAGGGCTTTTAAAGTTGAAAAATACGAACACAACTACCCTCATTGCTGGAGAACGGATAAACCTATTCTCTATTACCCGCTGGATGCCTGGTTCATCAAAACCACGGCCATGAAAGACCGGATGGTGGAACTGAATAAGACCATCAACTGGAAACCCAAATCAACCGGCGAAGGAAGATTTGGAAACTGGCTGGAGAATATGGTGGACTGGAACCTGAGCCGTTCCAGGTTTTGGGGAACACCGCTACCGATCTGGAAAACCGAGGATGGAGAAGAAGAGAAATGTATCGGCAGTATAGAAGAGTTGATAAGTGAAGCAGCAAAAGCCGATGCCCAGTTAAGCACTAATAACTCACGACTCACGACTCACGACTTAGACCTGCACAAACCTTTCGTTGATGAAATCATCCTTGTGAGTGATTCCGGCAAACCAATGAAAAGGGTGCCCGACCTGATTGATGTTTGGTTCGACAGCGGCGCCATGCCTTATGCACAATGGCATTTTCCGTTTGAGAATAAAGAAGTCTTTGCAAATAGTTATCCCGCCGATTTTATTGCGGAAGGAGTAGATCAAACAAGAGGTTGGTTCTACACTCTTCATGCCATCAGTTGCATGATTCAGGAAAGCCTTGATGAGGTGATGAAAGATGTTCCGGGCTGGGATTCCCAGAACCCCCCGGCGGGGGGCAGGGGGGCTGCGTATAAAACATGTGTGTCAAACGGACTGGTGCTGGATAAGAATGGCAACAAAATGAGTAAGCGTTTAGGAAATGTGGTTGATCCTTTTAAAACCATTGAAAGTTTCGGCGCAGATGCCACAAGATGGTACCTGGTAACCAATGCCTCGCCATGGGACAACATGAAGTTTGACCTCGATGGCATAAAAGAAGTGCAGCGCAAATTCTTTGGCACCTTATACAATACCTACCAGTTTTTTGCCCTGTATGCCAATGTGGATGGGTTTGCTTTCAAAGAAGCGTATATCCCATTGAATGAAAGACCGGAAATTGACCGATGGATTCTTTCCTCACTCAACACGGTGGTGAAAAAGGCCAATGCTTTTATGGATGACTACGAGCCCACACAGGCCGGTCGTGTGATTGAAGATTTTGTGGATGAACATCTGAGCAACTGGTATGTTCGTCTTTGCCGTCGTCGTTTCTGGAAAGGAGAATATGAGCATGACAAAGTTTGCGCCTACCAGACTTTGTATGAATGTTTGGAAACACTGACAAGGTTAATAGCGCCAATATCTCCGTTCTTTAGTGACTGTTTATTCCAGAATTTGAATGCGGTTACAAAACGGTTTGACGCAGAGTCGGTGCATCATGTCGATTACCCGGCAGCGAACGAAGGGGTCATTGATGAATCGCTGGAAGAAAGAATGCAACTGGCACAGGATGCTTCCTCTCTCATCTTATCATTGCGGAAAAAAGTGAGCATCAAAGTCCGTCAGCCTTTGCAAAAAGTACTGATACCTGTACTGAACCCTTCCATGAAAGAGCAATTGCAAAAAGTGGAGGATCTGATAAAGGCTGAAGTGAATGTGAAGGAAATTGAATACCTGAATCCGGATAATACTTTTATCAGTAAAAGGATCAAACCCAACTTTGTGGCGTTGGGCAAAAAACTGGGGCCAAAGATGAAAGCAGTATCGGCAGCATTGGCACAGTTTACGCAGGATGACATTGCCCTGTTGGAAAAAGAAGGACAATATAGTTTGTCAGTTGATGGTGAACCCGTAATATTACAGATTGCCGAAGCGGAGATCAGCAGCGAGGATATTCCGGGCTGGACCGTGGCGAATAAGGGAGCTTTGACAGTGGCGCTGGACATAACGGTGACTCCCGAACTGGAAGCCGAAGGACATGCCCGTGAATTTGTGAACCGCATCCAGAAGATCCGCAAGGATAGCGGCTTTGAGTTAACTGACCGGGTTGAAATAAAAGTGGTGACAGTAAATGGCTTAAAAGATTCTCTTGCTCAGTTTAAAGACTATATTTGCGCCGAAATTCTGGCAGACAAGCTGGAATTTGTAAGCGAAATAGAGAACGGAACAGAGATAGATATAAACGACGTCTTGCTAAATGTGATTGTTTCAAAAAAAGGGTAAACTATGGCAAACAAAAAGAAACCAGCCTCTAAAAAGGCTGCCAAGCCCGCCAAAAAGGTAGCCGCCAAAAAACCTGCGGCCAAAAAAATTGTGAAGAAAACAGCACCTAAAAAACCGGCCCCGAAACCGAAAAAGGCAGCAAAACCAGCTGGTAAAAAGATAGTTGCTAAAAAACCAGCTCCTAAACCGGCCCCGGCAAAAAAACCTGCTCCCAAACCGGCTCCTGCCCCGGCAAAACCTGTTGTTGCAGCGAAACCTGCCGAGCAGCCCGTTGTGAAAAAACCGTCTGCTAATGACCCGAAATCGTTGGTATCCATAAAACCTGCTCCAAAGCCGGTAATCAAAAAAGAACCACCAAAGCCAACGAAAGTGGTTATTCCAAAGACAACGACGAAAAGCTCCGTGAAATACGAACCGGAGTTCACCAAATCAGTTTTAGACACTCAATTTGCCCAGAACCAAACCGGACCCACTATGCGTTATTCAGATTCAGACCTTGCAGAATTCAGAGAGATTATTTCCAGAAAGCTCGATGCTGCCAAAAAAGAACTGGCCTATTTGCAGGGTCTCATCACCCGCCGTGATGAAGGTGGTGATATGGATGAAGGCCGCTACATGACCATGGAAGATGGCAGTGTGAGCATGGAAAGAGAGCAGTTGAGCCAAATGGCCAGCCGCCAGATCACTTTTATTGATCACCTCGAAAAAGCCATGATGCGGATAGAGAATAAAACCTACGGAGTGTGCCGTGTTACAGGCAGGCTGATTGATAAAGCCCGTCTTCGTGCAGTACCTCATGCCACACTCAGCATTGAGGCCAAACAGATGATGAATAAATAGTAGTTCAAATAATACATCAAAAAAGCCCGGTTTCTGCAAAGTGACCGGGCTTTTCATTTATCAGTGTAATTGTTATTATTGTTTCCCCTTTTCTTTTATAAACACCTGGAAACCGACACCTATCATAAAACCGTGATTGGTAAATTTGGTGCTGGTCTCATTCACGGCGGTTTCATCGGTGCTGCCATCGTTGCCTAAATCCGTAAGAGTGGTAGTTTTCGCGGTTCCCTTGCTGTATGAAAATTTATATCCCAGGAAAATATCAAGACCGGTATATTCACCCACCATGCGGGTTACACCTGCGAGGAAACTGGCATTGGTAAAAAAACCACCGGATGATTTTCCGTCATAGGTTCTTTTAAATGCAGAAGGGCCGCTGCCGCCATAGAAGAAACCATCAGTATTGCGGCTGTTGATACCGGCATTGAAACTGAATTCACCAAAAGGGAGAAAATTACCTTCTGCGCTGAAATAGTTCCGGGCAAAACCGCCGATACCTATATTAAAGGTGCTGACATTATCCCTCTGAAAAGTGCTTCCGTTTTCTTCAAAGGATACTTTTTGGTAGGCAGGGTTAAGGATGAGGGAAAAACCTGCGGCCGTTTTTTCCGAAAGAAACCAACCAAAAGAAGGGCTGAAGTTGAATTCAAAACTCCGCACCTGCCCGGTGGTGCTTCCTACCGAAGTGACAGTTGATTCCTGCACACCTCTTCCGGCAATTATATTACCAATGGAGGCGCCGGCCATTTTATCGCCTTTATTAAACTGGGCATTTGCAGAGGAAAGAAGAGCCAGGAATGAAGCAGCAGCCAATAATCTTTTTATGGTCATAAATCGTAATTGAGTGGGAGCAAATGTAGCCGGAAAATAAAGCATTGCAAAAAGCGGCAAAAGACGTTTTTTTTCGGGTACCGTACTGGCTTTGATTTTTTTCCTTTACTTTTAACCGCCTTTGGAAAAACCGAAAAATCCCTTTACTTTTAAAACTGAAACCTAATTCATTGCCAAACTAAACGTTTATGAGAAAGCTTTCCTCACTTTCCCTGCTTCTTCTATCCATTGTTTTCATATCAGTCAATTGCACCAAAGAAGGCCCTGAAGGTCCTGTGGGAGCACAAGGTCCGCAAGGCCCTCCCGGTAGTACAGGTGCAACAGGCGCTGCCGGTTCACAAGGTCCTCCCGGTCCGGCTGGTTCTGCGAATGTTATTTATTCTTCATGGACAACTACAGTCGAAGCAGACTGGGTTTTGGGCTACGTTGATCCCAACAACTATAATGTTGAAAGGGTTTACAACAGAACTACCGTGGGTATAACGCAGTCAATCTTGGACCAGGGAGTTGTATTATGTTATGGTAAAAATTTCACTATCGGCGCTTCTACCGTATTGCCAAATGTTCAGCAATTGCCGTACAGGGAAAGCTTCAATGGTCAGAGTTATAGTTTTGTTTTGGACATTGGTAAAATTGCATTTACGTATGATCCGGATGGAACTGCTCCTATTCGTCCTGTATCTCAGCTTGCAGGAATAGCATACCGATATGTAATTATTCCGGGCGGTGTAGCTGGTGGACGTTTAACTGAAAAGGCCGCCGAAATCAATGGCAGGGTTTATACGGAAAGCCAGTTAAAGGCTATGTCTTATCAAGAAATTTGCAGTTTACTAAATCTTCAACCGTAGTCGTTCTAAATATTTGGAACCGATCCCTCGATATCTGGATTGGAAACGCTGATTAACAGACTTGGAAAAAATCTATAACCGGCTTCATTTTGAGGCCGGTTTTTACTTAAAAAATGAGTATCAACAAGCACTTTATTTAGGCTAAATCGTAGGTTTGCCGACAAAGGTTCAGGCTGTATATGATAATTAATTTTAGCTATGAAAAAGGACAGGTGATGCAGGCTTTGCGTTACCACTTCATCAGTCGCCCGGAAATAAAGCTCATGCTGATCCTGGTGAATGTATTTGCCCTGGCGTCCATTACTCTTTATGCCCTGGAAAAGATCACACCTATGGCCTTCCTGGTAGGATCGGTGCTGTGGATAGTGCTGATGATAAGTTTCTGGTTCATTCTTCCTGCTCTTGTTTACAGGAGGGCTGAAACTTTTCAGCATAGTTTCAGTATGGACTTTGGAACAGATAATTTTACGTTGTCGCATGAAAGAGGCCATCGTTCATGGCCATGGACAGCGCTGAGCAATTTTATCGAAAGCCCCCATTTCTTTCACCTCTATTTTGACAGCCGTTCCTTTTTCCTGGTGCCCAAAAGCGGATGCAGGGATAAGGAGGAAGTGTCGGAACTCCGCCAGTTGCTAAATGATAAAATTAAAAAGAAGAAGAAGTGGTAGTAATAATTTGACGGGTGATCTTCAGCCTACAACTTTTTTTGCATGACATAGTGAGGTATGGTCACCTCTATAAATTCATCGCTGGCCACTTTATAGCCCATTTTTTCGTAGAACCCGGTAACATTCTTGCGGGCATGCATACTCAATATTTTATAACCCCTGTCGCGGGCCAGGTTTTCGGCAAAGGTCATAAGGGCTCTTCCGATACCTTTACCCTGCAGGTCATTTAGCACAGCCATTTGTCTTAAGCGTATCACTTCGGGGGATTCTTCCACCAGCATGCAGCAACCCAGGATATCGTCATCTTCAAATGCCGCAATGAGCATATTGTCTTTTTCTTCTTCCAGTTCTTCTTCGGTTAAGCCAAGGCCAAGCGGTTTTCTGAGGATATCATCCCTCAGTTTCACCATTTGCCGGTATTCCTTGCTGCCGTGGTCTATTATTTTCAGCGCCATTACTAAGCTTTCTTTGCAGGTTTTCAAATTACAAAGAACTTATTACACGACCAACCTGAATGTTGTTGTTTTTTTGTTTCGACCGGAAGGCAGCAGCTATATTATTAGCTCGTTTTCAGTATCTTGAAGTCAAAAGGGAAAAAAATGCCTTTCCGATGCTGATTTATCCAAAAAGTATATTTTTGCAGCCATATTAACTAAATCAAAAAGACATGTCAGACATTGCATCAAGAGTTAAAAAGATCATCGTTGACAAACTGGGTGTTGACGAAGCCGAAGTAACCAATGAAGCTTCTTTTACCAACGACCTGGGGGCCGATTCACTCGACACAGTAGAACTCATCATGGAATTCGAAAAAGAATTCAATATCTCCATTCCTGATGAGCAGGCCGAGACCATTACTACAGTTGGTCAGGCTGTGTCTTACCTGGAAGAGCATGCTAAGTAATGATAGTTGATCCGCCGGGCAGCTAACCCGGCTTGTCCCGCCATGAGCGGGGAAATAAATAACTCCGCCTTCTGACTGTGTTGCAATGCAGCGGAGGCGGTTTTTTATCTTCGATAACATTTTGAACTTTTAAGCTGGCAGTATGGAATTAAAAAGAGTTGTTGTTACGGGAATGGGAGCTCTTACTCCGCTGGGCAATTCAATAGACGACTATTGGAATAGCCTGGTCAATGGGGTGCCGGGGGCTGACATGATTACCCTTTTTGACGCCTCTAAGTTTCGTACAAAATTTGCCTGCGAAGTAAAAGGTTTTGATCCCACGCAATTCTTAGATAAAAAAGAAGCCCGGAAAATTGATCGCTTCACTCAGTTTGCACTGGTGGTAAGCGACCAGGCTATGGCAGATGCCGGGCTGAACCAGGACAATATCAATCCCGACAGGATAGGAGTGGTGTTTGCCAGTGGTATTGGCGGTCTTATCACTTTTCAAAATGAAGTGACTGATTTTGCCAAAGGCGACGGCACTCCCCGTTTCAACCCTTTCTTTATTCCGAAAATGATTCTCGACATTGCTGCCGGGCAGATCTCCATGCGGCACAACCTGCGGGGTCCCAACTTTGCTGTGGTCAGTGCCTGCGCCAGCAGCACCAATGCGTTGATCGAAGCGTATAATTTATTGCGTTTGGGCAAAGCCGATATTATCGTTGCTGGAGGCAGCGAAGCAGTGATCAGTGAGGCCGGTGTGGGTGGTTTCAATGCCATGAAGGCGATGAGTGAAAGAAATGATGATCCCAAAACAGCCAGCCGTCCTTATGATAAAGACAGGGATGGATTTGTAATGGGCGAGGCTGCCGGCATTTTGGTTTTGGAAGAACTGGAACATGCCAAAGCAAGAGGCGCTAAGATCTATTGCGAAATTGCCGGAGGTGGCGCAACGGCTGATGCACATCATATCACGGCGCCGCACCCGGAAGGTCTCGGTGCCCGCAATGTAATGCTGGCAGCGCTGGAAGATGCCAACATGAAACCGGAAGAAATTGATTATATCAACACACATGGCACTTCTACACCTATCGGCGACGGCGCTGAAGTAAAGGCCATCTCAGCTGTATTTGGCAACCACGCCTATAATCTCAATATCAGCGCTACCAAATCCATGACCGGCCATTGCCTGGGCGCTGCCGGTGTGATAGAGGCCATTGCCTGTGTGAAAGCGGTGATGCATGACATGGTACCCCCGACCATCAACCATTTTACCGATGACCCGGAACTGGATCCAAAACTGAATTTCACTTTCAATAAAGCGCAACAAAGAACTGTCAATGCTGCTCTAAGCAACACCTTCGGGTTTGGCGGCCATAATGCCTGTGTGATCGTGAAAAAGTATAAGGACTGATTTGAAAAAAAATCGTAGCTTGAAATCCTGTGGATTTTTTCAGTAATTTTTTTAAAAAGCATTCCGGTTCAACGTTCAAAAAAGAACTTAAGAACATACTTGGGTTCAAGCCCGGTAATATTTCCCTTTACAAAACCGCATTGACTCACCGTTCTGTCCGCGAAGGATCGGATGAGAATAACGAACGTCTCGAATATTTGGGAGATGCAGTGTTGAGTGCACTTATCGCCGATTATCTTTTCAAACGCTATCCTTACAAAGAGGAAGGTTATCTCACCGAAATGCGCAGCAAGATGGTGAATCGCCAGCAACTAAACGAAATTGCTGTGCGGATGGGTTTGAAAAAAGTGACCCTTTATAACAAAATGGACGGTTCTCTGAAAGTAAGCCAGATATTCGGTAATACACTGGAGGCGCTGGTAGGCGCTATCTACTTAGATCATGGCTATAAAAAAACCAGTAAATGGGTGCTGGAGCATATCATACTTCCACATATGTTCATGGATGACCTGGAGAATCTCGAGATCAACCACAAGAACAAGCTTTATGGCTGGGCCAACAAGAACGGGAGATTGCTGGAATTTGAAACCCTTGATGAAAGATTAGAAAACGGCCGTCGCTTATTCACCGTTGCTGCCGTGCTGGATGGCACTGAAATTGCCCGCGGTAAAGCATTTAATAAAAAAGATGCTTCGCAGATTGCTGCCCAGGTAGCGGTTGACAAACTGGGAATTGTGAATTCAGATTCTGTGGCAGATGAAAACGGACTTGAGAAGAAATCCTGAATCTTACTTTCTTTCCATACACAACTCGATCAGCACTCCGTTGGTGTTTTTGGGATGCAGAAAGCAAACCAATTTATTATCTGCTCCCGGTTTCGGGGCTTCATTCAGCAATACAAAACCTTCATCCTTGAGCCGCTGCATTTCGTCTTCAATATCGGCCACCTCAAAAGCGATATGATGCAAACCCTCTCCCTTCTTTTCAATGAACCGGGCAATCACCCCATCCGGGTCGGTGCTTTTGAGTAATTCTACCTTGTTTGGGCCGGCCTGGAAAAAAGCCGTAATTACCTTCTCAGATTCAACGGGTTCTGTCTTGTAGCAGGGGCTGTTCAGCAGTTTTTCAAACAGGGGAATGGAATGCTCAAGGTCTTTGACTGCTATTCCGATATGTTCGATTTTTTGCATGGATTTGAGCTTGATATGCAGGCTTTGCGAATTCGGTAAAATTGATCGGCTACCCGAAATTAGCCCTTTCAGTTAGAACCAATTAAGCTAATTTTGTGTTTATTAGAAACGATTAACCAGTTATTGAATTATGCTGAAATTCCCTATTTATTTAGATCATAATGCCACCACACCCTGCGACCCGAGAGTGGTGGATGCCATGGTTCCTTATTTTACCCAAAATTTCGGTAATGCGGCCAGCCGCAACCACCCTTTTGGCTGGCAGGCTGAAGAAGCGGTTGATTATGCCCGAGAGCAGGTGGCCAAACTGATCGGCGCCGATCCCAAGGAGATCATTTTCACTTCAGGAGCTACAGAAGGTGACAACCTCGCCATAAAAGGTGTTTTTGAAATGTATGCCAGCAAAGGCAATCATATCATCACCTGCAATATCGAACACAAAGCAGTGCTGGATACCTGCAAGCATATCGAAAAAGAAGGCGGTGAAGTAACTTACCTGAAAGTAAAGCCAAACGGATTGATTGACCTGGCTGAACTGGAAGCTGCTATCAAACCAACCACCATACTGATCGCCATCATGTATGCCAATAACGAGATTGGCACCGTGATGCCGATGAAAGAGATCAGCGCTATTGCCAAAAAACATGGAGTACTTGTTTTTAGTGATGCAACACAGGCTGTAGGTAAAATACCGGTGAATGTAAATAAAGACGGCATTGACCTGATGGCTTTCACCGGGCATAAAATGTATGGGCCAAAAGGTGTTGGGGCTTTGTATGTCCGCCGCAAAAACCCACGGGTGAAAGTGACTGCCCAGATTGATGGCGGTGGTCATGAAAGAGGAATGAGAAGCGGGACGCTGAATGTTCCCGGCATTGTAGGTTTTGGGAAAGCCTGCGAAATATGCATGAATGAAATGGAAGAAGAAACAAAAAGAGTGATCAAACTAAGGGATAAACTCGAAAATGCATTGTTAAGCCTCGAAGAGGCTTACCTGAATGGTGATAAAGAGCATCGCCTGCCGCATGTCAGCAACATCTCTTTCAAATATGTGGAAGGAGAAGGCCTGATGATGGGCTTTAACAAGAATATCGCCGTTTCTTCCGGCTCGGCATGTACTTCTGCCTCGCTGGAGCCGTCTTATGTGCTGAAAGCATTAGGGCTTGGTGATGACCTGGCACATAGTTCGCTTCGTTTTGGACTGGGCCGCTTCACCACAGAAGACCAGATAGATTACACAATTGAACAGGTAACAAACACGGTGAATAAATTAAGAGAGATGAGTCCCTTGTGGGAAATGTATAAAGAAGGAATTGATCTCAATACCATTGAGTGGGCACATCACTAAGTAGTGCTCAGTTGACAGGTTGATAAGTTTACAAGTTACTTACAACCTGCAACGAACTAATAAACCAATTAACTTGTAAACTATTAAACTAATTATCATGGCATATTCTGAAAAAGTGATAGATCACTACCAGAACCCCAAAAACGTGGGCACACTGGATAAAAGCAAACAAAATGTAGGCACCGGCCTGGTAGGTGCGCCGGAGTGTGGTGATGTAATGCGTCTGCAGATCGAAGTGGATGAAGCGACCGGTTTGATCAAAGATGCCAAATTTAAAACATTTGGCTGTGGCTCTGCTATTGCCTCTTCTTCGCTGGCAACAGAATGGCTAAAGGGCAAATCTGTGGATGATGCAATGAAGATTGATAACATGGAGATCGTGGAGGAACTGAACCTGCCCCCGGTAAAAATTCACTGTTCTGTGCTGGCTGAGGATGCCATCAAAGCAGCGGTTAATGATTATCGCCAAAAGAACGGGTTGCCGGAATTGAAATTTGAAGAGAGTGTAGTGCATTAATAAAGCTGCGAGCTGCAAGTTATGAGCTGTGAGATTTTAGTTTGAAAGCCTCTGCTCAAAACTCAAAGCTCAAAACTCAAAGCTTAGAATTATGAATGTAGCATTAGATAATGCAATATATGTAAGCGATAAAGCAAAGGCCAAAGTGCAGCAACTGCTGGCTGATGCCGGAGTAGGCAACGATCCGTCCTATTTTCTCCGGGTGAGTGTGGTGGGTGGCGGTTGTTCAGGGTTGAGTTACAAACTTGATTTTGACAATGAGCAAAAACCCATGGACCAGGTGTTTGAAGATAACGGGGTGAAAGTGGTAACTGATCTGAAAAGTTTTTTATACCTCGTAAACACAACACTGGATTTTTCAGACGGTCTTAATGGCAAAGGTTTTTATTTCAGCAACCCTAACGCCAGCAGAACCTGTGGTTGCGGAGAAAGCTTCGCTGTATAATTAGAAATTTTTAATAAGAAATGAGAAAGGGAGCATTCCTTTCTCACCTACCTGCCGGAAGGCAGGTTTTGCATTTTTACGGTTTCTAATTCCTTATTTTGCATACAATGTGGTCCATCTGTAAAAAAGAGCTCCGCCAATTCTTCAGCAGCCTCACCGGCTATATTGCCATCATTGTTTTCCTGTTAGTGAACGGGCTGATGTTATTTGTCTTCCGTGACAATATACTGGAGTATGGTTACGCCACCCTGGAAAGATTTTTTCAGTTAGCACCCTGGGTGTTGTTATTGCTAATCCCTGCCATCACCATGCGCAGCTTTTCCGATGAGTTCAAAACAGGCACATTTGAGTTATTGCAAACCAGACCTCTCACCCGCTGGCAGATCATCACCGGTAAATATGCAGGAAGCCTGATCGTAGTTGTCATTGCCCTGCTCCCCACCATTATCTATTATTTTTCCATTCAAAGTCTTTCTTCCGGCGAAGGGATTGATACCGGCGCCACCATCGGTTCCTATATCGGTTTGTTTTTTCTTGCCGCTGTGTTTACGGCGATTGGAATTTGCGCCAGCAGTGTTACCACCAATGCCGTAGTGGCGTTTATCCTGTCTCTGATCGGTTGTGCTTTGCTGTATTACGGGTTCAATGCCATCAGCCAGATGCCGGGCCTGGAAGGAGGGGCAGATTATTTTATTGAAATGGCCGGTATAGATTTTCATTACAGCAGCATCAGCCGCGGAGTGATTGACAGCCGTGATATTATTTATTTCCTGTCGGTAATATTGCTTTTTTTGACCATCACTTACCGTAACCTGCTTAAACGATAAGATGAAAAACCTGTTTGGAAAAATATTCGCTTCAAAATCCGGATGGCTTTTATTGCTGGTGGTTTTGGTTGCTGTAAACTTCATCGCTTCCCGGTTGCATTATCGTCTCGACCTGACCAAAGAAAAACGTTATACCCTCAGCAAAGCCACAAAAGATCTCCTGCGGAGCATTGATGATGAAGTGCAGATTGATGTTTTTTTGAAAGGGGAGTTTCCTGCCGGGTTCAGAAAATTGGCTAACAGCACTGATGAGTTTTTACAACTGCTAAAAGACCGCAACAGTTCCAGGATAAAGTACCGCTTTATTTCCCCGACAGATGAAATGCCCGGTACAGGAAAAAGTTATGGTGATTCGCTGATCAATCTTGGCGCCGTGCCCATCAACCTCACTGTGCAGAAGCAGGCCGGACAAAGCAGCAATATCATTTTCCCTGTGGCCCTGATGAAATATAAAGGGAGACAATCTTTGGTCAATCTTTATCCCGGAGCCAGCAGCCGTATTTCACAGGAAGAGATCAACAGCGCCGAGGCATTGATGGAATACCAGTTTGCCAACACCCTCAACAAAATGACCCGGGAAAGCAAACCTGCTATCGGCTATGCTGTTGGCAACGGTCAGCCAACAGACAGCCGCACTTACGATATGGTGCAGGCATTAAACGGGGATTTTGATCTGAAAATTTTTGATTTGCAGCAGGCAAAAATCATCCCGGACGAAATGGATGTGTTGCTGATCGTGAAGCCATCCCAAACATTCAGCGAAGAACAAAAATTTCTGCTGGACCAGTATGTGATGCAGGGCGGACGTTTATTATGTTTTATTGATAACCTGTTTGCCGAGCAGGACAGTCTTTCTTTTAAACCGGAAACCGTAGCGTTTGACAGGAATCTTAATCTTACTGATCTTTTTTTTCGATATGGGTTGCGCATCAACACCGACCTGGTGATGGACCTGCGTTGCGAATACATTCCTTTTGTAGTGGGTGGCAGTATAGACAACCCGCAATATGAATTTCTGAAATGGAATTATTTCCCTTTGTTTGAAGCCGCACCCGGACAAACGGTGAGCAATATCCCCGGCTATGTGTCCGGCAGGTTTGTGAATTCTATTGATACTATTTCGGTAGAGAATGTAAGCAGGAAACCTTTGCTGGTCAGTTCGGCAAATTCAAGGATCATTTCCACGCCGGCGCTGATAAGCCTGAATGAGAATAAAAACCTGCCGGAAGATGCAAAATTCAGCAAAAGGTCAATTCCTGTAGCCATGCTGCTGGAAGGCTCATTCACATCGCTGTATAAAAACAGGGTGACAAAGGCACAGCAGGATAGTCTTGCGGCATATGGTGGTCAGTTTAGCGCTGCTTCACCTGCCGATGCAAAAATGGTCGTCGTGGCTGATGGTGATATGGTACTCAATGATTTTCTTCCACCTACACAACAAGATCCCAATCCCGTACCGCTGCCGATGGGCTGGAATAAATACACTTTTGGCGAATATCAAAATCAATCCGACAATGCTCGTTTTTTCCGGGCTGCTGCTAACCGGGAGTTTTTGCTCAACAGCCTGGAATATCTTATTAACGATCCGGCCATCAGCCAAACCCGTGACAAAAATATTGTACTCCGTCTCCTGGACAGCCAGAAGGTGAAAGAACAAAGGATGGTATGGCAGTTCTTCAATATCGGCCTGCCTGTGTTGCTGATCATTTTCTTTGGTTGGATATACCAGGCCATCCGCAAAAGGAAATATGCATCGTAGGCAATCCTTGCAGGCTGGCTGCCTCCGGCTATCTTTGCATATCATATAAATCTACTGATGACACCCAACCAGATCACTTACCTTGTTTTCGGCATTATTTTAATACTGGCACTTTCGTTCGACCTCGGGCTTTTAAGCAAAAAAGGAAAAAAGATCAGTATTAAACAGGCATTGTATCAAACCTTTTTTTGGGTGAGCCTTGCATTGGGTTTTTTTGTTTTTATGTGGGTGGAGAAAGGGCAGACGCTGGCGCTGGAATATCTCAGCGCCTACCTGATGGAGTGGAGTCTGAGCATTGACAATATTTTTGTCTTCATTCTCATTTTTTCTGCTTTTTCGGTAAAGGAAGAACACTACGGCCGGGTTTTATTGATCGGGATCCTGATGGCCATTATATTCCGGGTCATCTTTATCACGGTGGGTGTGGCACTGGTCCGTGAGTTTGGCTGGATACTTTACATTTTCGGAGTTTTTCTTGTTTATACCGGCTACAAAATGTTTACCGCAAGTGATAGCGAAGAGTTCAACCCGCAGGAAAGCAAGATATATCGCTTCATGCGCCGGTTTCTTCCTCTGGTTCCGCATGATGGTGGCGGCAAGTATGTGATTCGGGAAAATGGAAAACGGGCCTATACCACTTTGTTTGTAGTGATCATAATGCTGGCGGCAATAGACCTGGTGTTTGCGCTGGACTCCATTCCTGCAGTGATGGGGATTTCAAGAGACAACCTGGTGATCTATACCTCCAACATTTTCGCAGTGCTTGGGCTGCGTTCGTTGTTCTTCCTGCTGCGGGGCGCTGTCAGCAAATTTGATTACCTGCAACAGGGCATTGCGATCGTACTGGTATTTATCGGGCTTAAAATGCTGGGCGAACATTGGATACACCAATGGGTGGATAAAACCACGCAGGTCATCATTTCACTGGGTGTGATCATGGTTTGCATAGCCGGTTCTATTTTTTATTCTATTTTCATGAACAGGAAAGGAATACCACCCGATGTTGGTGAAGATAGCCGCTGACAAGGTGGATCATTGTAATCGTTGAAATATTCAGTTTCCCATATTGCTTCGGTCATTGAAGCAGCAATTCCTGCTGCTGATGTTTTTATTGACCACTTGTTGCTTGATAGCCGCAAGATTAATTCACCAGCCACTTCTTTGTTCTTTGCATTGAAAGGTCCCCGGCGTGATGGGCACCAGTTCATCCAGGAACTATACAAAAGAGGGGTGAGAGCTTTTGTGGTGAGTGAACCTGTAAACGATTCCACTTACCCCGATGCAGTTTTCCTGCAGGTAGATGATACACTGGTGGCATTGCAGCAATTGGTTGCGCATCACCGGCAACAGTTCAGCATTCCTGTTATCGGCATTTCGGGTAGCAATGGCAAAACAGTAGTGAAGGAATGGCTGCAGCAGCTTTTGGTTGAAGATTACAATATTGTACATAGCCCCAAGAGCTATAACTCGCAGATCGGTGTGCCGCTAAGTGTCTGGCCAATGAATGAACATCATACTCTAGGCATTTTTGAGGCGGGCATATCGGAGCAGGGCGAAATGCTGAGACTGGAAAAGATTATCCGGCCAACGATTGGTGTACTAACGAATATCGGCGAGGCGCACAGTGATGGTTTTATCGATGATGACCATAAGTTCAGGGAAAAATTAGTGCTGTTCAGGAATTGTGAAGTGATTATCGGCCGTGAAATTGATTTTTCAGCAAGAAAGGATGTGGTGGATATGCTGGGAGAAAATATCCGGCTACGGACATGGGGTGTTAGTGAAAACAATGATTTTGTTGTAAGGGCTGTTGAGAAAAAGGATGCAGGTACTGCAATCACCCTGGCTGAAGGCGAAAAGGTGGTGAACTTGTTTATCCCTTTTTCAGATGAAGCATCTGTTGAAAATGCCATCACCTGTTGTTGTGTATTGCTTCATTTGGGTGTGGCGAAGGAGAAGATCGTTCAGCGGATGAAAAATCTTCATCCCGTTAATATGCGGCTGGAATTGAAAAAAGGGATCAATCATTGTTCGGTTATCAATGACAGTTACAGCGCCGACCTCAATTCATTGCATATCGCTTTGAACTTTCTTGATCAGCAGGCAGCGGTATCTAAAAAAACTGTGATCCTGTCCGATTTTTTGCACACAGCCATACCCGATGATGAATTGTATGCTTCTATCGCAGAAAGTTTGGACAAACATGCAGTGAACAGGCTGATCGGTATAGGCGAAAAAATAGCGCATCATTTTTCATCAAAGGAAAACCCTGCTGACATAATCGTTGAGCTATATGCTTCCTCTGACGATTTTATCAGCAAATTCCGGCAAACAGATTTCAGGGACGAAGTGGTGCTGGTGAAAGGTGCAAGACTGTTTGGTTTTGAAAGGATCGTTCAATTGCTGGAGCAGAAAGTGCACCAGACATTGCTGGAGATTAATCTCAATGCCATTGCGCATAACCTGAACGAATACCAGAAGCTGTTGCAACCATCCACCAAAGTGATGGCAATGGTGAAAGCGTTTGCATACGGCAATGGTGGGGCGGAAATAGCAGGCATTTTGCAGTATCACAAAGTTGATTACCTCGGAGTGGCTTATGCCGATGAAGGAGTGGAATTGCGAAAAGCAGGGATAACATTGCCCATCATGGTGATGAACCCGGAAGAAAGCAGTTTTGAAACGATTATTGAAAATGATCTTGAGCCGGAGATATATTCTTTTGCAATGCTTCATGCATGGGATGCATTTCTGAGGAAAGAGGGCTTGCAGCAATATCCTGTTCATATCGAAATTGAAACAGGAATGAACCGCCTTGGTTTTGCTTTGGAGGATATGGGGAAGCTGGGTGAAGCTCTGAATACAACATCTTCCTTCAAAGTGCAATCAGTATTCTCTCACCTTTCAGCCAGCGAGGATGCAGCCCACGATCAATATACAGAAGAACAATACCGACGATTTGAAACAGCAGTTGCTCAATTGCAGGGAAGACTGAAGTATTCATTTCTGAAGCATATTGCCAATACAGCAGCTGTCATCCGCCATCCGCACCTGCATTTAGATATGGTGAGACTGGGTATTGGTTTGTACGGCATGGATAGTGCTGCATCGGGAAAACTAAACCTGCAGCCTGCCGCTTCTTTGCGAACTACAGTGGCACAACTAAAACAGTTGAAAGCCGGTGAGTCTGTCAGCTACAACCGAAAAGGAAAAGTAAACAGTGATGCTGTCATTGCTACTGTCAGGCTGGGTTATGCGGATGGTTATCCGCGGCGGCTTGGGAACGGTGTCGGAAAAATGTATATCAGTGGCAAACTGGCGCCTGTTATAGGAACAGTTTGCATGGACATGACCATGCTTGATGTAACGGATGTGCCCGCTGTGAAGGAAGGCGATGAAGTACTGGCATTTGGAAAGGAATTACCGGTGCAGCAGCTGGCTGAATGGGCCAGCACAATTCCTTACGAAATCATGACAGGCATTTCACAGCGGGTGAAAAGAGTGTATTATGAAGAATAGTTTTTGCCTGGTGCAGAAATTGAATCAATAGTTAATTTTTCGGGAAGGGGCTGAGTCTTGCAGCTCACAGCGAACAGCTTGCAGCCTCTTTCCCTATATTTGCTCCATAAAACAAGCTACGATTGAAGCTCAGAAACGTCATATTCATCATTGCAGCGATCATCCTTATTGACCAGTTATTGAAGATCTGGATCAAAACCACTTATCCAACCGGTGAGATCGTCCGGGTATTTGGCGCCGACTGGTTCCGTCTTCATTTTATTGAAAATCCCGGTATGGCCTGGGGCTGGAAATTCGGCAATGAAACCGGCAAGATGATACTCACCTTGTTTCGCCTTGCAGCTGTATTATTCGGCACATGGTACCTTGGCCGGATCGTCAAACAACAATACACCAGAGGATTTATTGTTTGTGCAGCTTTGATATATGCAGGTGCATTGGGCAATCTGATTGACAGTATGTTCTACGGGATGATCTTTGATAGAGGATTGCATTATGATGCAGCTATCAATGATTATGTCAGCTATTCCGGCGTGGCTGCTTTTTCAGGCAATGGTTATTCATCTTTCCTGCATGGTAGCGTAGTGGATATGCTGTATTTTCCTATCGTTGATATTAAATTACCGGGGGGAAACAGTTTTGAGTTTTTTAGCCCCATCTTCAATATTGCTGACGCTTCTATTTCGGTTGGCGTCATCACCCTGCTCATTTTTCAAAAACGCTTTTTCAAAAAGCATAAAGAGGAAGATAAATCACCGACTGTTGAGACAAGCACTTCCGTAAGTGATAAAGTTCAGGTGTTTTGATTTTTTTAGTGTTGCTTTACTACTTTCCTGTCAATAACTATTCCTTCTGAATGGATGCGGAGATAATAAATGCCGGGTGGTAAATGGCCGGTATTATGGATATAAAGGCGATTATTTCCTTCATTCAGGCTAAAACGGTTCTTTTTTGCAGTTCTTCCAAACTGATCCACTATCTCAACATCTGCAGAGCGATTTTTTTCACTGATAATATCAAACTGCAATTGCTGGTTAAAAGGATTAATGACTGAGATGAATTGTAGTCCGGAAATCGGGTTGGCCAACAGGATTACCTTTGAATAAATAAACTTTCCGCTGCTATTACGCATTTTTATGCGGTAATATGTTTTTGCTGTTAATGCCTGCTGATCAGTATAAGAGTAAGTATTCAGCTCTGCACCAAAATGCTCGTGACTGCTGACAGTGCCAATTGTAATAAAGTCAATACCATTCAGACTTTTTTCAATATCAAAATACAGCAGCTCACTTTCCTTATTACTTGTCCAGTTAATCATCGGCCGGGTATTATCTGTTCTTCCGGAAACTGATATGAAATGAGTGGTAAGTGGAACACCACAATCAATAACCGAAGCTGTGATGATATTCATTTCATCAGTGAACCGGCATCCCGGATCCGACAAATTATCTGATGTGGTAGCAGCAACTAAGCGATACATGTCACCACTATTGGCCAATTGTGTTTCGGATGGTGGCACGGTATAAGAAGTAACATATTCCCATTCGCTGCCATTCCATACTGGACTTGCAGGTCCTGAAGGTCCTGTTACATCCGTCCAGGTAGTTCCGCCGTCTGTACTTCGCTGCCATTGATAATGCACATAGTTGTTGAAGTAAGACCTGACAGTGTCATACAAGGTGAATGCATTCCCCTCACATATGATAGGGTCAAGTGAAGGCGAATATCGCATGTTTGGCGAGCAGGTAGCCACCGTAATATCATCAAGTGCCCAGTCATTGCCGCCCCCTCCCGGTGCGTTGTTGTAATAACGCAGGGTGAAACTGGTTTGTGAAGGGCCTGTCAAAAAGGTGAATCCCTTTTTCACCCATTGGCCGGTATACAAAAGGTCACCTGAGGTATAATAATCGACACCATCAAGAGCCATAGCGAGATTTGGCTTTACTCCTGAAGAATCACCCGGTCCTGTCGGAATGTAGCCTCCCGAGCCAGCACTTACAGCATTGGAGTCGCTACCGCATTTAGAGCAGATATTTCTCATCCAGCAGGATATTTCATAATAGGTGTTGGGGCAAAGTCCTGTTATCGTGTGCTGGAAGGCAGAATCTATACGATAAGCAGCGTTGATCACAAGCATATAGCCGCCGGTATTACCATTCGTTGTATCAGCGGCAGGATTACCCGCCAGCGGATCAGCAGCACCAGTGTGATCGCCGATAATGTCCCACAACCGAAACACACGATGTGTAGGAGAGCTATTATCAGGTTTTGCCCATGTGTTTACAGTACTATAATTACTTTGTGTTGATGTATTATTGGCAATTGCATAGTAATAGTCGTTTGGCATATTGGTACCTGAAAACCCGCTGTAGGTATATCCGGTAGGGACATTGGCAGATGTACCCCTATTGCGCAGGTTGCCATTTCCAAAAGATCCGTTGAATTCTGTTCCTAATGAGTTTACCCCGACGGAGTTGGCACAGATGCCAAAGTTGGTGTACACGGCAACTTGCCGGGAAGGAAAGCTGAATGTATTTACTGTGGGTGGTGTGGTGGTGTAGGTAATATTTCCCCCTCCGAGATTGATTACAGATCCACCGGCTGCTGTCACCTGCACCCTGAATGAAGCCATCATGATACAATTGCTGCCGCCGAAATTGGGTTTGTGCCCGTTGTTGTTTCTTATTCTTCCTCTTCGATAAACAGTAGCGGGTTGGTCAACATTGCGGTATCCCATGTTCATAGTAATATTGGATCCGCTTATCCATCCTTCATCATTGGAAGCGTCAAACTGGTTATCTGTAAACTGTTTGTATATTTTTCCTTCATTTGTCAGGATGCGCAATGTACCGGGAATATAACTGGTGCCTGCCGGGATAGCATCACTAAAACGACAACTATCAAAGGAACCTCCTCGTACTACAACGGTTGCTCTTATTTCAAGGATATCATTTGTTTCTACTGTTCCTCCGGTTGGTTTGCTAAGGTTTACATAGCTTTTTCCAAAATCTATCAATGGTGTTGGAATGGCCGGATGAGTGACGCATATACGAAAACCACCATTGCTGGTGATGGCTGAGTTACCTGCTGAATACACCCTGATGTAATAGGTGGTATTCCGGGCCAGGTTTGTAACAGCAATACTTGTTGTGCCACAGGCAAGTGAAGTGAGAGCACCACAGGTGCCCGAAAACAATTGCAGTCGGACGCCGGATGAATTCAGGTTTGAACCAATATTACTTAGGGTTATCGTATGATCAGTAGATACAGAGACAAACCTGTACCAAACATCGTCATCCGCAGTGCCTGTACATGGAGCAACGGCAATACCTGAGTTGGTGGCGCCAATCACAGTGCCGTTTGTATTTATACATGAAGTGGAGGAAGTTAGTAAGGTCGCAGATCCACAGTTGTTGTTAGCTGGTTGTGCCTGTACTATGCCAGGCAGAAACAGCGATCCTGCTATCAGCAGAATGCCTGCTAAAAGATTAAACGACAAGTGTAGATTTGGTCTCATTGGATATTAGATTACTTTCAGCTCACAACCAGTCAACTTCAACAACTAAAATAGAGGAATCAGGCTCCTGAAACAATAGGAGTTTACCATGTGAAAGACAGAAATTTATACTACAAAATTTGCAGGTAAAACCCCTATTGCAGCGGCATTTTTGACTTATTATTTTCATGTCAGAAATCCTTATATATGAAAGACTTGTTTCGCCGGTTTGGGCTTCCCCTTTTTTTAAGTTTTTGCCTGGTGAGTAAAAGCTCTGCACAGGTGATTGACTCTACTACTATACTCTTCGATATTGACACCGTGGCAAAGTATCTGGGCTATCCTTGGGAGATCACTCACGGGCCCGATGATTCACTGTGGATTACCGAAGCAAGAGGTTACCGTGTGTTGCGTATCAGTGCCAGCAGAACAGGTTTGCAGAAAGAAGTTGCTGCGCAGCAAATTTTAGCGATCCCTTTTGGGGGCAGTGAGATAAATTTTGGACGTAGCCAGGAATCCGCTGGCCGTTGGCCGCAGGGAGGTATGCAAGGGTTAGCGATACACCCCGAATTCTTAAGCGGTAAGCCATGGGTCTACCTGTCTTATGTGTTTAAACTGGGGGCATGCCCTGCGGGCAACAATCCTTGTTATTACAGGGCCAAAATTGTTCGTTGCCGGTTTTATTTTGCCGGTGATGCGGGCAACCCGACATCATCACCTCAACGTGATACTCTTGTCATCATGGATACGGTGATCTCTAATCTTCCCGGCAGCAATGACCATAATTCAGGACGTCTCACTATCAGTCCGGTTACCGAAGGCGACGGAACCTACAAATTGTATTATACCATAGGCGATATGGGGGCCGGCCAGTTTAACAACGCTGCCAGGGCCATGCATGCACAAAACCGTGACACTTGTGAAGGAAAGATATTAAGGCTGAATACGGAGCCGGACGGCGATGTATCATTTGGAGTGACGCATGATTACAATACCTGGCGGGAATGGATTCCCAATGACAATCCATTTAATCACAGTTCACCAGCGTTCAGTTCATTAAAAACTCCCGTATTTAGTTATGGTCATCGCAATGCCCAGGGAATTGTTTGGGGAAACCCCGATGGAGTATGGAGACTGTATAGTTCTGAACACGGCGACAAATCAGACGATGAACTCAATATAATTGCGGCAGGTCAAAACTATGGCTGGCCCAAGGTGGCTGGTCTGTGTGATGATAATTATAATACTTATGATGCGTTTGTGAATAACAATCAACTGGCCGGGCAGAATGTGACGAGTGAGATAGCTGCGTTTTGCAATATTACCAGCGATAATAATGCGGCCATGTATTCATTCTTTAACTGGCCCGGTTCCGCTATTCCTTCCAGCGGCTCTCATATTTTCACCTGGCCCACTATCGCACCATCCAGTATTGATTTTTATAGTGGCACACAAATTCCAGGCTGGAGAAACTCACTGCTTGTCACTTCGCTGAAATATGGTCTATACCGGATGAAGCTAAATGCAACTGGCATTGCTATTGACAGCAATTCATCCCTGAATACAGTGGATACGTTTCCATTGTTACATGGCTGGCGGGTGAGGGATATTGCTATTCACCGGTTTAGTAGTGGTGGTCAGTTGTGGGTAGTGATTGACAGCACGGGTTCCACTTCCGGGCCGACAGGTGGTTTCGGCGGCAGCAGCACCAGCACTGCCACCAAAGACGGCGGAAAAGTATTGAGGCTGACTTATAAAAACATGTCAACATTACCAGTAACTAATAATCCCCGCAGCGGGCCGCCTGAGAGTCCTGATATGGTCAGGATATTTCCCAACCCTGTGCATCATACATTGTATGTGCAGGGAACAAGGGAACTGCGCAAACCATTGCTGGTAAGAATATTTGATATCAATGGCAAACTGCTGAAAGAAGAGAAGAGTTTCAGGAATGAATTTGCTATCCAGGTTGCCGATCTAAAGCCAGGCGTCTATATCCTGAAGCTATACAATGGAAACGAAATGGAAGTGCAGACAGAGAAGTTCATCCGGCAGTAAGAATTTTTTTTATATAAGCGTATAACACAAAGCCCCGACAATTTAGCCGGGGCATTTGTTTAGGGTTATAGCTCAAGGGTTTATTCGTAATGATTGAACCATTCATCTCCGGAGGCATCTACCTGCCTGGTAGGTTTAACAGGTTTGTGCTGCACAATAGGTTTGGTATAAGGGTTAGTCATGGGAAACACCCTGATCTTGCTTGATGCCTTTGTTTTTCCTGACAAAACTGCCCTTAAATATGGAGTTTGCTGGCTGGCTGATGAAGCAGAAGGATCATTGATGGCCTTCAGCGGATATGCTGAAAAGTAAAATGACGGCTGACCACTTTTCATAGATGCGGATTTAAATTGTACGGACTTTATTCGTTAGCTGCATCAAGATAGAGACAATTCCGGCTTTATAGAAGAGCAGGGATATAAAAAAATGAGAAGTACGGGTTTGACTTCTCATTTTACTAAGCAATTTTACGATTCTGACTATTTCAGCTCGCCAACCATATTGGACGGCCTGACCCATTCATCAAATTGTTCAGGAGTGACATAACCCAGTTTTACTGCCATCTCCTTCAGTGTGGTTCCTTCTTTATGTGCTTTCTGGGCAATCTCAGCAGCTTTGTAATAGCCAATCTTTGTATTTAGCGAAGTGACAAGCATTAGCGAATTGTCAACATGTTTTTTTATATTGGCTTCGATCGGTGCAATGCCTTCTGCACATTTATCATTGAAGGAAACACAGCCGTCACCGATCAGCCTGGCGCTATGCAGGAAGTTGTAGATCATTACCGGCTTGAACACATTCAGTTCAAAATGCCCGTTGCTGCCACCAATGCTGATGGCCACATCATTGCCCATCACCTGCGCTGCGATCATCGTCAGTGCTTCGCATTGCGTGGGGTTCACTTTGCCGGGCATGATGGAGGAACCGGGTTCATTATCAGGAATGAATATTTCACCGATGCCACTCCTGGGACCTGAGGAAAGCATACGGATATCATTGGCGATCTTCATCAAACTCACAGCTACTGTTTTCAATGCACCATGTGCTTCAACTATAGCGTCATGTGCTGCCAGCGCTTCAAATTTGTTCTCCGCCGTAATAAAAGGAAGACCCGTTAATGCTGCAATATGTTTTGCCACATTCTCTGCATACCCCGGAGGAGTGTTGATGCCGGTACCCACCGCAGTGCCGCCTAATGCCAGTTCGCTTAAATGAGGTAATGTATTCCTGATTGCTTTCAATCCGTGATCGAGTTGTGATACATAGCCGCTGAATTCCTGGCCCACAGTAAGCGGTGTGGCATCCATAAAATGGGTGCGGCCGATCTTCACTACATTCATGAACTCCCTGCTCTTGGCGGCTAATGTGTTTCGTAGTTTTTCAATTCCTGGGATGGTTGTTTCAATTAAAATTTTATAAGCGGCTATATGCATAGCCGTAGGAAACGTATCGTTGGAAGATTGTGATTTGTTCACATCATCATTAAGGTGCAGAAACTTTTCTTTATCCGTCAGCAACCCTCCTTTGATAACATGACCACGGTAAGCTACCACCTCGTTCACATTCATGTTGCTTTGGGTGCCGCTGCCTGTTTGCCATACCACCAAAGGAAAATAAGCATCTAATTTTCCTTCCAGGATCTCATCACACACCTGCCCGATCAGATCACTTTTTTCTTTCGGCAAGATACCTGCTTCAAAATTGGTGATGGCCGCTGCTTTTTTCAGGTAAGCAAATGCCCGGATGATCTCTTTGGGCATTCGGTTGATGTCCTGTGCAATTTTGAAATTCTCGATGCTGCGCTGGGTTTGGGCGCCATACAATGCTTCTGCAGGCACTTTCACTTCTCCCATCGTGTCTTTTTCAATTCTGTATTCCATGGTTGCTGAATAAATAATGTGTTTAAAAAGAGGCTGTCGGCCACACCGGTTTTGGCGGGGCAAAGTTAACGGAAATGCCTCATCCCGGCCCGGTGAAAACGGTTGCTGCCCGCTGCTTTTTTAGCCGGAATAGTTGTATCATTGATACCATGAAGCGCCTCATTTTTTTACAAGTTTTATTGCTGCTTTCCGTATGGGCCTGGTCGCAGCGGGCGGAAAATATTATTATAATCACCACCGATGGTCTTCGTTGGCAGGAAGTGTTCAAAGGCATGGATACGGCTATTGCGAACAACCCGAAATTCAATGAGGGTGACAGCGCTTATTTGTTTGAAAAATATTGGTCGGCTGATGAAAAGGAGCGAAGAAAAAAATTGCTGCCTTTTTTGTGGACAATGATAGAGCCAAAAGGACAATTGTATGGAAACAGGGTTTATGGCAACAAAGTGGACAATGCCAATCCTTATTGGTTCAGCTATCCCGGCTACAGCGAACTGATGACTGGCTATGCCGATACGAATATCAATTCCAACAGCTACCCGCCCAATCCCAATATCACCGTGTTGGAATTTCTCAATAACCAGCCTAAACTAAAAGGAAAAGTGGTGGCTTTTGGGGCCTGGAATGCTTTTGACCGCATTCTCAATGAGCAAAGAAGCGGTGTGCCGGTGATCTGCGGGTTCAAACCAACGGGAGGGAAATACCCCACTGCCAAAGAGAAGTTGCTGAACGCCATGCTGCAGGATTCATACAAACCCTGGCATGAAGATGAATGCCTGGATGTGTTCACCCATCATGCTGCCATGGAATGGATCAAAACAAGAAAACCCAGGGTTGTTTATATTGCTTACGGCGAAACAGATGAATGGGCCCATGCCGGTCAATACCGTTCTTATCTTGATGCGGCCCGCCAGGTGGATGCATGGATCGGACAATTGTGGAATTACCTGCAAAATGACCCGCAATACAAAAACAAAACCGCAATCATATTCACCACCGATCATGGCAGGGGAGACAAGATAAAGGACGAATGGACAAGCCACGGCAATAAGATCAGCGACTCACATGAAATGTGGCTGGCTGTCATGGGGCCGGATATCCTCAACCGGGGCGAAATGAAAATTGACATGCAACTATACCAGCAACAGGTGGCATCCACTGTGGCACAATTATTAGGATATACATTCAATGCCAAGCACCCGGTGGCGGAATATATCATCCCTGTATTTAAAATGAAGAAATGAGAACAATTCTGACTGCAATTTTTATTTTGACAATAGGCATCTGCCAGGCGCAGCAAAAGTTGCCCTTGCCCTCTTCCGCACAACTGGCATGGCATGATATGGAGTTTTATCTCTTTGTGCATTTTGGTCCCAACACTTTTACAGACAAGGAATGGGGACATGGCGATGAGCCTGCAGAAGTGTTCAACCCAACTCAATTGGATTGCCGTCAGTGGACAAGAATAGCAAAACAGGCAGGCGCCAAAGGTATCATCATCACGGCCAAGCATCATGATGGATTTTGTTTATGGCCCAGTAAATTTTCTACACATACCGTGCGGGAAAGCAAATGGAAAGACGGCAAGGGCGATGTGTTGAAAGAACTCTCTCAAGCCTGTCGTGAGGCCGGGTTGAAGTTTGGAGTTTATATTTCACCGTGGGACAGGAACCATCCGGACTATGGCACTGAAAAGTATAATGATGTTTTTGTGAACATGATGAAGGAAATTTTTCAGAATTATGGGCCCATCTGGGAATTGTGGTGGGATGGCGCCAATGGCGAAGGCCCTAACGGAAAAAAACAGGTATATGACTGGCGCAGGTTTGAAAATACAGTCCGGCAGCTATCACCCCGCACAGTTATTTTCAGTGATATTGGCCCTGATATCCGCTGGGTGGGCAATGAAAGAGGCATTGCAGGCAAAACCAACTGGAACTATTTGGATACCGCTGGTTTTGCAAGAGGTATCGGGGCGCCGCACATCGATACGCTAAGCCAGGGAAACTATTTGGGCAGGCATTGGATACCTGCGGAATGTGATGTGAGCATCCGCCCGGGGTGGTTTTACCACAGCAAAGAAGATGACAAAGTGAAAACACCGGCCCAGCTATTTGACCTCTATCTAAAATCAGTGGGGCGTGGAGCAAATTTTCTGTTGAATGTGCCGCCTGATGCAAGAGGACTGATCCATAAAAATGATTCTGCAGCGTTAGTGGGTTTCAGAAAGTTGAAACTGGAGAATTTCAGTAATAACCTGCTGCGGCAGGCGGGCACTTATTGGGACCTGAGTCATCTGGGAAAAAACGACGAGATTTTATTCAGGGGTTTTGACGAAGGCCCCCGCACTTATGGAATAAATGTTCAGCGTTTCATTGTGCAGATGCAGCAGCCCACCCGCATCAATTGCATTATGCTGCGTGAAGCGATACACCTGGGTCAGTCGGTGCAACGGTATAAAATCATTTTATACAACGGTGAAAAAGCTATCCGTGAACTGGATGGCAGCACCGTTGGACGAAAAAGAATCATCACTTTTCCGGCTGAAACCATAACTTCTTTCCGGGTCTTTATGGATGACCGGAATGGTAACGATAATATCAGTGGGGTAGCCGCTTACCTGATAGATGAAAATCTCGTGGAAAAATAGGCACTGTTGCTCAACGCTATTCTGATTTCACTTCAACTTTCGTGGTTCCTTTTTCGCCGGGGGAAACATAAATAAAGGCCCGTTTCCCTTCACTGGTTTCGGCAATAAAGCAATGTTGCCAGGGGCCGCTGCCATTACGGATCACTGCAAAATGAGAAAAAGAATTTTTAGTGAGGTGGCCCGTCATCCGGCGCAGGTCCGCACCAGTATTGCATTTTTCGAACTGGTCCCGGTCAAAGCTGATGGCAGAAATTCCGGTTTTACTTCCGGCCAGTTCCACCGGCACTTTTTCATGACGCATCTCCATGTTATACCACTCCAGAATTTCCTTGTTGTCTTCTTTGCTGATCACCAGCGCCAGGTCAAGCCTTTCTTTTACGGCTATCGCCTCTCCAGCCGAAAATGCCATTTTATCCCTCAGACCAATATAAGCTTTTTGCCCTGTGGCCATGTCCACGGTAAATGCCTGTAATGGCTGGGACGTGGCTGATAAGATGAGAAAGATGAAAAGCGAAGTAGTGATGATCAACTTTTTCATAAAATGTTTTTGTGTTGGTTAAAGCTTATAGGACAGGTTGCAAATTTCAACAACAAGAATATGCCAGCCATTTTTTTCCGGCCGGGATGATTATGTTTACAAGCAAACAGTGCATATATCCATTTAAAGTGTTGCGCCGCTTTTTTATTTTCCTGTAAAAACAGCTTTTCTTTTTTCAAGAAAAGCGGCAGTTCCTTCTTTCATGTCTTCAGTGTCACAACAGTTTCCAAATTCTTTTATCTCCTGGTCATAGCCATTGATGGTTTCATCAAAAACGGCATTGGCCACTTTGATGCAGCCGGCCACCGCCAGCGGGGCTTTGCTGTTGATCACTTCCAGGATGGCTCTTGTTTTGTTGAGTAATTCTTCCTGAGGCGCCACATGATTCACAAGCCCATATTGCAGCGCAGTCGGGGCATCAATCATATTAGCGGAAACAAGCAGTTCAATGGCTCTTCCTTTGCCGATCAGTTGTGTGAGTCGTTGTGTACCTCCATAACCAGGTATCAATCCGAGGTTCACTTCCGGCTGGCCAAATTTTGCATTGTCGGATGCAATCCTGAAATGACAGGCCATAGCCAGTTCACAGCCACCGCCCAGGGCAAAACCATTCACAGCTGCGACAATGGGTTTAGATGCATTTTCTATTTTGAAAAAAATATCCTGGCCTCTTTTAGCGAGGGCCATAGCCTGTTCTTTATTTAATCCGCCAAATTCTGAAATATCAGCGCCTGCTACAAAAGCTTTGGGCCCGGCGCCGGTGATGATAACGGACTTAATAGCGGGGTTACTTTCAATCTCATCTACTGCTTTGTCAAGGTCTATGAATACATCTTTATTCAGTGCGTTTAGTTTGTCAGGGCGGTTGATGGTGATGCTGTAAATACCATTTTCCAGCGAAGCAAGCAGGGTCTGATACATGATTTTCTTTCAAAAGTAAGGATATTAAAAAAGTAAAGCCGCACCTCTTTGATGCGGCCTGGTTGAACCGTCCCTGTTTGAAAATACATTACTTATATGATGATGGCCAGCAAAGTAATAGCCACCGCCAGCACCAGCACCATCAGTATATCTATGATCTTTTCTTTCCACTTGCCATATTTCCGTCTGTTCAGCATGATTTATTTTTTCAGCGCCTTAATGAAACTGCAGGCAAATTAGGTTGTGGAAATGCGGAATACATTACCACTTTAGCAGAAGGTATCTTTTGTTTAGTTAATGGCTGATCAGGGGCGGATCAGCCAAATATGGAAAGATATCAGGGAATATCAATGATGCTGATGGTCACTTTGTTTTCTATGGTTCCTTTTCCGTATTTATCCCAGAATTTCACATTCACATCGTAAGGCTGGTCCCAGTCCATCGGCTTGCCGGTATTGACAGTGCATTGAAGAAGACGAGCTTCCTTTGGGTCAAAAACATCCCTGCCTTCAAATAGATCAGCCACGGATAGTATTTCGCCGGCTTCTTTATGAGTGATCAGCAAAGAACAGCCAACAGATACTTTACCATCTTTTACCGCCAGGCCTTTAACATTTTCATTAATAATAATAAAACTTTCACCGAGCGGGATGTCCGTATGTCCCAGCACTTCTTCATTCATCACTATTTTGGATTCGGTGGTGATCAGGCCGGAATAGTTGGTGAGCATACCGGTATTCAGGTTTTTGTGAACACCACTTGTTTTTACATCGCAGGAAAAAAATAATACTGTAAGCAGCAGTATAGCAGCTGTACTAACAGCCCATTGGGTTCTTATCCGGGGTTTTGATCGCATCTGTTGTAAACGGGAGATTAAAAATACAAGCAGTTCAAACCCTGCTCTGAAAAATAGTATCATCATCCAGCCTGCGGTGATGATACGGACAAAGTTAAGCGGATCTTCTGCTGAAAAGGGTACTTCATAAAAAATGATACGAATCCAGGCAAAAACGGTCAGCGATAGGGCCAGGCTGAGAGTGAATGATTCTTTTCCGATTTGAATAAATCGTTGCCGTGTAAATGATTTCATGGTTAAAGGTTGTTGATTAATGGCGCTGCAAAGATGGGGGTCTACTGGATTTAAAAGGAAGTTTCCTGATTCAGCGGTATATTTTATTTAATAAAATGGGCATGAATGCGAATGAAGTGTGGATGCCGGTGTTATGCACCAGCTATTAACTTCATTACCAGTGATTTTTTCCGCCTGGATATTTCCGCTACGGAGGCATCCTGCATGAAAATATTACCCTGGCTATCCACAAAGCTGATGTAGCGTTTGTTGACAAGATGGCTGCGGTGTGTCCTTACAAAGCCCAAGGGTTCCAGTTGTTCTTCATAATCTTTCAGTACTTTGGCAGTAAGCAGCTTCTTTTTGTTCAGAAAGTGGATTTGGGTGTAATTGCTGCTCGCTTCGAGCCGAACAATCTCTTCGGGACTGAAAAAATATTTTCCTTCGGCAGTTGCTATTATTATTGACGAGTAATTGGTTTGCATAATATTAATTTTATCGGAGCCAAATTGTTGGCCTGAGAAAAGCTGTAAGTCTTTAGGTTAGTATCTCTTTTGTTATTTCTTCTGAAATGAGTAACTTATTTAATGTTCTTAATAGCTACTTGGTGAAAATAACCTGATGAGATAATCATCTGTTCCCCTGGTTCAACTTTATTGCCTGCAGTATTAGGAAATAAGTTTACAGTAAACCAAGAAATGTTAATTTTCAGAATCACCATTGCCAGATCGCATAAACCCTGAAAAAACTTAGAAAGCTAAAACCAGCCGGCCGGTAAAACGATAGTTATAGTCATCAATTATTTGAGCATGCTTTTCATCATCATTCCAGTGATACACCTCCAGGTATACTTTATCGCCGGCAACTAGGAAGTATTCTGAAGAAATTTTAAACAAGCAGGTTGTAGCTTCAAACCAGCTACTGTAGTTCTTTTCTATCTGCGGAGTTTGTTCTATATGAAAAGTATTTCCATTTCTGTTTACAGTCAGTCTAACGAATCCTGATACTTCCGACTCGGTAAGCTCACTTACCCCAATTGAGAAATAGGATTCAAAATGATATACACCATCAACCGGAACTGTAAATATGCTTGCTGTTGCAGGAGCAGGATGCACATTTCCGTTATAGGTTGCGAAATTGCTGCCAAAGTCATATAGCTCATTCGTAAAAACCATTTTATACCAGGTTCCGGTATTCAAATCATCGTAGGATGTGTTGATGCCTGATGCATGAAACCCGATACGGTTTGATTTCCAGACAGCATTACCAGTTGCATCACTTGTAAGGACTGCGCCATTACTGGGATTTGTATTTCCACCGGAAATTTTAATATTTCCGTTTGTTTCCAGTGCATAACCCGATGTGCTTGTTGCATGTAAGGCTGTACCGCTGTTTGAAACTGCCTGCACGGCTCTGTAATTATCTCCTAATGCCCGTACTGCAATACCATTTTGTGAAGAGCCATATATGCCTTGTGTATTGGCTGCATGAGAAATACCCACAACACCGCTGCCCGCTGAGCCGGTATTGCTGCCATGTACACCTGCCATCCCTAAACTAGTATTGGTAACACCTTTTATGCCATAGCCTGTATTGCTGGTGCCAACTACAGCGCTTCCTGTTGTAGAGCTTACTTCCATGCCAGTGCCGGTTCCTGAGTTTTCAATTGATACGGCTGCTGACGCATTCGAAGCATTGGTTTGATACACATTCAATTGCACTCCAAGATGGTTTCCTGCAATTTGCACATTGGCAGAAGTGCTGCTGTTGTTGGCAAGCTGAAAGCTGCCAGTTTTTCCTGCGCCTTTATTCAAAAGGTTCATCAACGTATGCGTATTGGCAGCATTGTTATTTTCACCATGAAATGCCGTGCCATTGTCTGCGTAAGATCTGATTGATTGTGATCCGGCACCGTTCGAGGAAGCATAAAGCCCCCAGCCGCCTTCGCCAGTTGTTTTTGCTGCCATACCAATGCCAAACTGGGCAGAAGAAATTCCTTCAATAGAAGCCCCCAAACCCTGGTTGGTCACCTGGAATCCTGGAATGCCTACATTTATTGTTTGTGAATAGGGAAGAGTAAAACCTCCGTTGCTGTAAAGATTCATCCAGTTGGCGCCATCGTAGGTCCAGATTGTCTTTGTATCAGTATCAAATACAAGTAAGCCCAATGCCGGAGATGCAATAGCAGAACGCTGTGCTGACGTCATACGTGGAATCAGCATTCCTTTTGAAGTGCTCTTGATATCCAAGATAGAGCTGGAATGTGCGGAAGCCCCATCCGTGTTAACGGCAACACTTTGTGCAGATAAGACAGTCGCTGCCAGTAACGACAAAATAAGAATAGATGTTTTTTTCATACCAATGTGTTTGATTATAGTGGAATAAATTATTGGTTCGTTTCGGAGTCAAAAATGATAAGAGAAAAACCGTAGTGAAAATTTTAAACGCCGATATGAAGAAAATTCAACTTTATGTGCAGATGGTTCCAACTGAAATGTGTAACCTGAAAGTAATTGTGTAATGATTAATTGAGCTGTTTTGAGAAGGTGCTTACACCTGGATTTTACAGACATGCATTTCAATCGCACTTTTCAGCATCTTAAATGAATAAATGACAGAGAACCTGTTAAAACTTGTAGTTCAGGCTTCTTTTGTATAGCTTGCTATAATTGTTATGAAGGCTGTTTCAACATTTTCAAGATCAATAGCATTATTAGTTTCGGTCATTTGCTGTTTAATTACAGCAGCCCAGCAACCCTTGCTTAATTTTCACAAGCTTGATTTACAAAATGGACTTCATGATGGCACAATACGATGTATCGGTCAGGATAAGTTTGGGTTTATTTGGATAGGTAGTGTAGGGGCGATCAATCGTTTTGATGGGCGGACTGTCCGCCACTTCACAAATATTCCAGGTGATACAACTTCACCTTATAGCAGCCAGCCACGCAGTATGCATTCAGATAATAAGGGACGATTCTGGATAGGAAGTGAAACGGGGCTGATGGAGTATGATTTTAGTACAGGGGCATTTAAAAGGATAGCAGCATTTAAAAATATTTTTATTACCAGCATTGTTAGTGCAAACGACAGCATTCTTTTTGTAGGAACGAGAAACGGACTTTTCAGGCTTAATATAATCACAGGCGCAGCATTTAACTACGCCGTTTCTGTCAATAAAGACGATTCTGCATTAATTAATAACGCCATTAATGATACTTATATCCGTGGAGAGAAACTATTTCTGGGCACAAATAAGGGACTTATAGTTATGGACTTACCCACGGGCAAGTCCAGGTTGGTTGTAATTCCTGAAATGAAAAATATGCCCATTATTTCTGTTGGCGTAGACCAGGCCGGCAACATCTGGATGTCCACATTCAGTTCGGTCAAATTAGTTAAGCTCAGCTCCGATTATAGTAAGCTAACGATTTATAACAAGTATTTATCAGCAGAACTGAATACACAGCCATTGAACGTTATGGGTGTGATGGTTGATAATAAAGACAGGGTGTGGGTGATCACTGCAGTAGATGGTTTGATGCAATATCAGCCAGCAACTGATAGTTTTATCAGGCATTTGTATAATAGCAATCTTCCATCAGGGCCATCGGGTGACAGTTACCGCAGCATTTTCCAGGATGATATGGGTACTATTTGGCTGGGTTGTGATGTTAACGGCGTAAATTATTTTGAACCTGATCAGAGCTTATTCAGATCAGTGTTGCCATTCCCTGATCGGTTAGATGAACGGGCCCGCAGAGTCGGAAGGGCTATCACAGAAGATAAACAGGGAAAGCTCTGGATGGGTAATCATGATGGGGTAACGAAATATGACCCCGTCACTCAACGCTATTCTTCCTGGCGTAATGACGAGAACAAAAAGCCTGTTATTTATAATAATGTTGTTCGCTCTATTCTTTGCGATGAGGAGAATAATATCTGGATAGGAACTGCTAATGGCGTTAATTATTTCAACCAGGCTTCAGGCAAAATGGATTTCATCGGTGCTCAGAATTTGCCGCGTAGTTTTTACAATTCAATTAATAAAGACAGAAGTGGCAATATTTGGTTTTGCACTAATGATACGGCATGTCTGTATTGGTATTCTATGACTGAAAAAAGATTTTATAATATCAGTGTTCACCCGCAGTTGAAAAAATATAAGGGATTTTCGGCAACCTCCTATGTGCTGGAAGACAGCCAAAACAGACTTTGGATTTCTTTTTCAAGAAAAGGGGTTGTCATGCTTGATAAAAAGATAGGCATCACAAGACATTTTATCGCTTCAGACACAATCGGAAACAATATTATCGGAAACCAGGTGATAGATATAAAGGAAGATAAAGATGGGCTGATCTGGATAACAAGCTTTAACGGGATAACAGGAATTGATGTAGAAAACAACCGGTTTATTTCATTTAATAATAAAAACGGGCTGGCGGGAAACATGACAGGGCCACTTGCTGTTGATGATGCCAACCGGGTGTGGGTGGGAGTGAACGGGGGTATGGCAATGCTAAACCCAGACCGAAAGCAAGTGACAACTTTTTCTTTCAATGATGGCCTTCCTTCTGTAGGCTTTCCGGAGCATGCTGGTATTAAAGCATCAAATGGAGAAATCATTTTACCATCCTATAACGGCTTTATACGGTTTAACCCCGTTTCTTATAAAGAAAAAAATAGAGAACTGAGGTATTACATTGCAGGGCACTCTGTTTCTGATAAAACTTATGCAACGATCAAGGAATCTGATGATAATCCCGAGATACGGCTAAACGCCAATGAAAACTCCTTTACATTTAATTTGGTTGCACTGAATTACACCAACCCTTCTCAAACCTGGTTTGCCTACAAGTTGGAAGGATTCGAATCGGATTGGCATTTTACGCAAGATCCCAAGGCTGTTTATACGAATATTCCGGGCGGGAAATACCTATTTCTTTACAAAGCTGCTGTCAGCAATTCCGGGTGGGAGAATATAATTTCCAAAAAAGTGGTTGTCAACCTGGAAACTCCATTTTTAAAAACATCTCTATTCAGGATATTGCTGGTTGTGCTTGTTATTGGTATTTTTTATGGGTTGTATATCTATCGAACCCGACAACAGCGTCAGTTATACCAGTTAAATGCAAAGGCACAGCAGCTCGAAAAGGAAAAGGCAATGGTAATGTATGAAGGGCTGAAGCAGCAGCTGAACCCTCATTTTTTGTTCAACTCACTCACCTCCCTTTCCGGGCTTATAGAAATTAACCAGCAAACCGCCGTGGAATTCCTGGGGCAGATGTCGGATATTTATCGCTACATCCTGAAAAATGGAGATAACGAAACGGTTTCGCTCAAGGATGAAATTGCATTTGTCAGGTTGTACATCAACTTACAGCAAACAAGATTTAAGAAAGGCCTGGTAGTGAACATTGATGTGCCGGAAGATTATTTGCATTATAAAGTTGCCCCGGTCACCTTGCAAAACAAGATTGAAAATGCGATCAAGCACAATATCATTGATGCCGGCTCACCCCTGGTTATCGATATTTTTATTGACGAAGACTATATCGTTGTGCGGAATAACCTGCAAAAGAAAAACAACGTGGAGTCATCGAATAAAAGAGGGTTGGCGCAGTTTATGAACCTGTATCGTTACCTGAGTTCAAAACCTGTTATCATTAGTGAGACAGACAGTGAATTTTCAATCAAAATTCCATTGATATAAATGTAATCTTTATGAGAGCAGTTATCATCGAAGATGAAGATATTATCGCCAATCTGCTGGTTAGCAAAATAAAGAAAGTGGCTCCTGATGTGGAGGTGATTACCATTCTCCCCAGCCTGAAAACAGCCAGGCGATGGCTGGGTGAACATGCCGAGCCCGACCTGTTATTCATGGATATCCAGCTCAGCGATGGTGTGAGTTTTGATATATTCAGAGACTTTAGTCTGAAGTGTCCGGTTGTTTTTACAACGGCTTATGACGAGTATGCAATCCGGGCCTTCCGGGTTAACGGTGCCGATTACCTGCTGAAACCAGTGAAAGATGCAGAGCTGTCGGCTGCCATCGACAAATGCCGTAAATTGCTGGCCGTTAATGATGGCCCTCCCTCTGATATAACATCCCTGATACGGGCAATGACACATCCTATGTCAGCTTCGAAGTACAAGGAGAAGTTTATTGTAAACATCCGCAACCAATGGATGCCGGTGAATGCGGACACTATAGCATGCTTTAGTAAAGAAGTGCTTAATTATATTTATCTCTTCAGCGGAGAAAAATATATGATTGATTATGTTACACTGGATGAAGTGGAAGAATTGCTTGATCCAAGGCAGTTTTACAGGGCAAATCGCCAGTTTATCATAAATATTGATGCGATCCAGTCTGTAAAGCCGGTAGAAAATTCAAAATTGATTATTCATCTCAAGGAGCCAAATCATAAACTGGACATTGATATGAGCCGGCTGAAAAGCCCCGAGTTTAAAAAATGGCTTGACCGGTAAAAAGTTTTTTATCCAGTTATCAGCAGGTGAACGGTTTAGCCGGTTATGCAGCCTTTTTCCGGAAACACTTCAATAGGGATTTACCACACTTCGGCTAATTGTATTTTGCGGCGAAAGCTGTGAGCTGCACCTTTATTATTGTTTTAAAATTGCAACATTTAAGAATGGGCCCTGAACAGATAATATTGGTAAAGCACACCTGGAAGATGCTTCGGAATATTAACCCGGATATTGTCGGCGGCGCCTTCTATGGAAAACTGTTTGCAGACAGCCCGGCATTGCGCCGGATGTTTCCTGCTGATATGGGGGAGCAATACCGGAAGCTGATGGAAGTGCTAAGCATCATTGTGGCAAGGCTTGATCATCTGGACGATCTTTCCACTGATATTGCAGCGATGGCTCAACGGCACGCCAGCTATGGTGCCAGGCCTGCACATTACCAGTTGGTAGGTAAAGCCCTTTTATGGACACTTGAGCAGGGGTTGGGCAAAGACTGGACCACTGATGTGCGGGATGCATGGATAGAATGTTATACTACACTTGCCAATAAAATGATGACTGTCACTGCCGGGCAGACTGTAAAATGATTTCTTAGCGCAAAAACATATACTTGATTGTACAACCGTTGAAGAGGCGGGATATGTAGAATCCTGCAATATGCTCCGTGGCCAATCACCGGTCTGTAGCACACATAGATGCAATACAAAGAATAAAAAAGACAGGAAAACCAAAGCTCACTTTTACATTACCGGGCTCCTACCAAAAATGCAGCAGGATGTTAGTAGTGAAAAGCCCCGGAATTAAAAAAATGGTTTGACCGCTGATCATTGCTGTTGCTGCATTTCCATAAACTTTCGGTATGAATTCACCGGTGTTCCCGGGTTGTGAACCTGGTAGGTAAAAACAGGCGTTAACCCATCATCCTGCTTTTTTGGCTGCCCGTTTTCAATGGAGACCGATACTTCCAGTATATGTTCGGATGAACCTTTATAAGTTCCTTTCACCGGCGTGCAATCTGTAAAACTTCTCCCAATGGCCAGCCGCACATGCTTGTCGCCTGCAATGCAATTATTGGTAGGATCAAAACCGATCCAACCATGAAATGGAATATATGTTTCTACCCAGGCGTGGGTGGCGCCTTCACCACGCAGTTCGTGGTTTTTGGGGCAGATATAGCCGCTGACATATCTTGCCGGCACACCTGCCATCCGCAGCATCACCAGCAGCACATGGGCAAAATCCTGGCACACTCCGGCCCGCAGTTTCCATATCTCATCCACCCGGGTTTCCACATTGGTGATCCCCTTCTTATATTCAAAGTTGTCATATACGAAAGAGGACATTAACTCGCCCAGTTGAAACGGCGACACATCTTCCTTGTTCATAGAGAGGACAACCGCTTCAATTTCTGATGCTGACTCACAATTTTCCAGCAACATAAAATCCAGGTAAGGGAATTGCTCTCTTACAATTGCCAGTTCCTGCCACTGTGCAGCGCCGGGAATTTCATCGGAAGGGGTAATTGTTTCCAGGGTTATCACCTCAATGGATGACTGAATGGTAAGTTCTGTATGTGCTTTGATGACAGAAAAAATTCCGATTTTATTTCCAAAATAATCAGTGAACACTTCCACCGATGGCTGGTGGGTGATCAGCAGATCATGTTTTTTTACTTTTTGCTTTTCATCATCCAGCGGAAATAACATCACCTGGTTGGCGCTGTCAATAACAGGTGAAGGATAACTGTAACGGGTGATATGTTTGATACGATATTCAGGCATGTATTGAAAATTGAACAGGGTCAGGAATGGCCGAAATAATAATGGTTAAAAGCAGTGGCGATGCCGGTAAGTTCCTGTCTTATTTGCCGGAGAAATAACCGCAATCCTTCACTGTCGCTGATTTCGATCTTGCTGTATTTAACGTTGTTCATCGCTTTTCCGATTAGAAATTCTAATTGCCGGTAACTTTCCGGCAGGCTTTCTGTTTCCAGCCGTTCAAAATAACGAAACAATTGCTTCAGGCAATAGGAAACTGAATGCGGGAAATTTTCATTGTAAACGATTAGCTCCAGCACAGGGGCCACCTGGAAATTTCCCCGGTGTGTTTTTAAATACATCTCATAGCCTGAAAGCGAATATAACAGGTAACGCAGAGCTGGCACATCTACCGGGCTTTGCAGGTTATAATCTAGTTCTGTTAATTTAATATTCAGCATATCTGCAGAAAGGATGCCTCTTTCAAGAAATTTTCCCAGGTTCAGGTAGGTAAAACCTTCTCCTCTTGCCATAGTTACATCCACAATGCCATGATAAAGCATGCCGTGATGAACAAGAGAATCCATTGCCGTCACCGGGTCTCCGGACTTCACTTGTTGCTGAATGGCTTTGCTGCGGATGAGATGGTAATAATCATTCAGGCATTGCCACACTTCTTTGGTGATATGATCCTGCACAGCTCTTGCATTTTCCCTGGCACGGGTAATATTGTTGAAAACGGAAGCACCGTTATTTTTATCGAGTAACAGGTGGTTCAGTATTGCTATGCTGTTATTACCAAGGGCCTGCAGTTCTTCAGGTGCTGCATCACTGTAGCTCTGCAAAAGTGTTTTCCAGCTAAAATCTTTTACTTCGTCCTGCGAGGAAATGTAATTGGTGCGAAGGATGCGCAACATGCCGTTGGTCCGTTCCATATAACGGGCCATCCAGAAAACAGAATCAGCAACACGGCTCAGCATATAACCCCTCCCGGCATTTGAATTATTTTATTCTTATAACTTATCATCGTTTGGTTTTGTTTATTCCCGTGAAGCAGCAGAGTCGTTTAGCACCCAGGTATCTTTGCTGCCACCCCCTTGTGATGAGTTGACAACCAACGAACCTTCTTTTAACGCCACCCTTGTCAGCCCTCCGGGAACTATATCAATACCTTCGGGTCCGAATAAAGCATAAGGCCGCAGGTCAACTCTTCTTGGCTGAAGCACTCCGTTGATATAACATGGCGCTGATGAAAGACTAATGATGGGTTGCGCAATATAACTTCTCGGATCTTCTTCAATGGCCTTTTTGAAATCTTCCATTTGTTCCTCAGTGGCGGCACTGCCGATGAGCATACCATAGCCGCCGGATTCATTGGTTTTTTTGATCACCATTTTATCCATATTTTCAAACACCAGCTTCCTGTTTTCGGGTATGGCCAGTTGATAGGTAGGCACATTTTTTAAAACTGGTTCTTCATTCAGGTAATACCTGATCATTGCCGGAACATAGGAATATACAGCTTTATCATCTGCTACGCCGTTTCCCATCGCATTCACAATGGTAACGTTGCCTGTGCGGTATGCCCCATAGATGCCCGGAACACCCAGCATGCTATCGGGGCGAAACACCAGCGGATCAATGAAATCATCATCCACCCTTCGGTAAATGACATCCACCTGTTTCAGGCCTTTGGTGGTTTTCATATACACTTTATGATTATCCACCAGCAGGTCGCTACCTTCCACCAGTTCAATACCCATCAGTCTTGCAAGAGTAGTATGTTCAAAATAGGCAGAGTTGTATATACCCGGTGTGAGCAGCACCACGACAGGATCACTTTTTTGCGTATTGGATAAAGCCATCAGGTTTTTCAGCAGCAGGTCAGGATAATCTTTTACACTACGCACATTGTTTTTGGGAAGCAGGTCGGGAAAGATCCTGTAGGTAATACTCCGGTTTTCCAGCATATAAGAAACACCTGAAGGTGTACGCAGGTTATCTTCCAGCACATAATAAGTGCCGTCATGGTCGCGGATAAGATCAATACCGGAAATATGGGTGTAAATATCAAACGGTACATTTACATTCACCATTTGCCGCACAAAATTGGGACAGGAATAAATAAGTTTGGCCGGGATAATTCCGTCTTTGACGATGAACTGCTCGTTGTATATATCTTTTAGAAAAATATTCAATGCTTTCAGCCGCTGTTTGATACCTTCTTCAATGTGCTTCCATTCGGCGGCTTCAAGAATGCGTGGTATGATATCAAAGGGGAATATTTTTTCAATGCCTTCACCGCTGCTATAAACAGTGAAGGTGATGCCCTGGCTCATAAACAGTTTTTTTGCCAGGTCGTCCTTATGATTCATTTCTTCGGCGGAAAGGTTTTGTATAGAGGATACAAAATGGCTGTAAGAATGGCGGATGCCTTCGGCGCTGAACATTTCGTCCCACACACGGTGCTGCGTATGATAGTTGGCCAGTAATGAATGTTGTCCTTCCATGCGTAAATGAATTTACGAAAGAATGAATAAAGGAAGATAAATGGAAGGAATCGTTAGCGGTTAAAAGCTGCGGTGCTTATTCACCCATACTGTAATATACTCACTGATCTCGGAAGTGGGTGTGCCGGGGGCAAATAATTTTCCAACACCCATCCCGTTCAGCTTTTGCATGTCATCATCCGGAATGATGCCGCCACCGGTGAGCAGTACATCATTCATTTTCTTTTCTTTCATCAGCTCTATTACTTTCGGGAAAACGGTCATATGGGCGCCGCTGAGAATGCTGATACCGATTGCATCCACGTCTTCCTGCAGGGCGGCGTTGACCACCATTTCGGGTGTTTGTCGCAGCCCGGTGTAGATCACTTCCATTCCTGCATCTCTCAAGGCGGTAGCAATTACTTTGGCGCCGCGGTCATGCCCGTCCAGTCCGACTTTAGCAACCAATACTCTGATGGGTCTGTTCATTGAGGCAAAATATTACTGCGAAAATACAGTCTTTCAATTATAGCCTGTAAATTGGGTTATGCAATACAGGAAGTTTGGCAACACTGATCTTTTGGTCAGTGAGGTTGGTTTTGGCGCCTGGGCTATTGGAGGTGGCGCAATGATCGGCACCACAGCAATTGGCTGGGGGGATGTGTCTGATACTGTGTCCATACAGGCTGTGCAAGCTGCTTTGCAGGCAGGAATAAATTTCTTTGATACGGCTGATATATACGGCCTTGGACATTCGGAAGAACTGCTGGGAAAAACAATCGGGCATAAAAAGGAAGTGATCATTGCAACCAAAGCAGGAAATATTTCCCGTAACAATTCTTTTACCGTTGATTATTCCAAAGAATATATAATGACTGCCTGTGAAGCCAGTTTAAAAAGATTGAACAGGGAGTCCATTGACTATTACCAGCTGCATACGGCAAGATTGCAGCATTTACAGCAAGGCGACTGTATTGAAGCTATGCAGCTACTTCATCAGCAGGGAAAGGTCCGGTACTGGGGGTTGTCATTGAATACATTTGATCCGCTGCCGGAAGCACAATATCTTTTAGAACATGATATGGGAAACGGCTTTCAACTTGTGTTCAACCTGATTAATCAGCGGGCATTGTTGTTATTAAAGCGATCCGCTGAACAAGGCTATGGAATTATTGCAAGGATGCCGCTGCAATTTGGCCTGCTAACAGGTAAATTTGATAAGGAGGCCTCTTTCCCCGCCAATGATCATCGCAGGGGCCGGCTTACAAAAGAAGTTATCGGCGCTTCCAACGCTGCGTTGGAGCAGGTTTGGCAACTTTGTTTAAAGTATAAATGCAGCAAAACACAGCTTGCAATAAGCTATATTCTTAATTATCCTGAAATCTCCACAGTCATCCCTGGTATCAGGACACCGGAACAGGTACAAAGTAATACCAGCGGCTTATTCCGGATGGAGCAAGACGATGTTGCTTTGGTTGAGAAACTTGGAGTATCAGATCTTGCTGAGGTCATGAAATTGATACAACAGCAGGGATGATCAGCGGTTGAACCTGCGTTTTATTTCCCTAAGCCCATCTCTTGCCAATTGGAGACCGTCAGTGTCAATATTTTCAAAGAAAATTATCTTATCACCAAACTGCCTGGAGTATGGATTGACTACAGAATCTATAACAGTAACTCTTTCAAAGTGATTGAAGACCTCATCATCAGCAGAGGGCATCCTGCGGGCCAGCAGGATGATATGCTTCAGGCTGAGATCATCGGGTATCCAAAGCAGGAATGAGCCAACATCCGTTAATGCTTTTTGCCGGAATTGTTTATCCTTTCCGTAATATTTCAATGCGCCTGCATGTCCGTAATGACGGCCCAATATGATGCTGTTATCTTTAACTGAGTCAGGAAGACCGTAAAAAAAGTTTTCTGTTTTTTGCGCCAGTTCTTTCCAGCCAAGCATGTCTGCAAAATCCTGTGGAAGCGGATGATCCTTCCGGTCTTCCCAGGTATGATTCATACCAATTTTTTTGTAAAAGGCCTCCAGTTTTTCAGGTTTCCAGATCGGTAAAAGCAGGGGCATGATCATATAGGTGAGCACTGCGATAAATATTACATGAGCATATCGCAGCCATTGCCTGTGTTCGGTCCATTTTTCCCATGCCACAGCACCTGCGGCAAAGAGCAGGGGATAAATACCCAGTGAATAATAACTCTTACCTCTTCCCAAAATGAGCAAAGCGATGACGAGTAAATAGGTAATGCCCAGGAATCGCCATTCTTTGTGCCGGAAGAGCCAGATAAAACCAGGCACCCATACAAAAGTGGTGGCCAGCAGCATCATGAACTGATCAGTCAGAAAACCTGATGGGTTCATGTATTTGAGCTGTGTTTCCTTTAATTCGTTCATATGATGCAGTAAAGGCCAGTTATGCTGATACTGCCACCAAACATTAGGCAGAATGATCAGCAAAGCAACGAGGGCGGCTATATAAAATAGTTTGCGGGTATAAACGATTCTGTGATGTGAAAGGAGCAGGGCAATGAAGATGCCTGTGGCCAGAAAGACTACCGAATATTTTCCCCAAAAGCCCAATGCAAGGCTGATAAAGAACCAATAAAGCGAAGCCGTTTGTTTGTCGTTGATATAACGGATGATGAAATAAACAGCGGCAGTCCAGAAGAAAACATCAAGTATGTTAGGTTGAAAAAGAAAATGCACTCTCATGTAAGCTCCTGTCATCACAGATAACCCGGCAAGGAATTGTGCAAACAACTTGCCGCCAAGTTCGGTTGCGATCAGGCAGGTGAGCACAACAGTGGCAGCGCCAAAGAGGCACGGCCATAATTTTATCCATGCCTCAGAGCCGCCAAACCAGGATGATATCCAGCCGAGATAAGAAAGTAACGGAGGGTTTTCAAGATAACCGAGAGCAAGATGTTGCCCCTGCTCATAATACAGCAATTCATCTCTCTGCAGTTCGTATAAAGGTTCTTGCTGAAAAATGGGAAGTATGAACTTGACGATGGCCAGAAGCATGATCAATGGCCAGTAAGCTTCAGCTTTTTTCATTCAACAATGATACAAAATGAAGATGAGCTTCAGCTATTGAAAACTGTTTCTGCTTTTTTAATTCTTGTTATTGTTTCTTCTCTGCCCAGCAGTTCAGCGATTTCAAAAACACCCGGGCCAAATTTACCACCTACAAGCATGATGCGGAATGGAAGCATCAGCTCGCCGGGCTTCAGTTCGTTGGCAGCAGCAATTTCTTTAAAATTATTCTCAAGTGTTTGCGCATCCCATTGTATGGCCAGTTCATAATTCCGGACCAGTTCGGCAAAAAACAATTTTTTGCTTTCGTTCCATTTTGGTTTGACGGCGTCTTTGTCAATTACTTCAGGAGTTTTGAAAAAGAATGAAGATTGCTGTACAAAATCTGTCAGCAAAGTGCAACGATCCTTTACCAAATCAATTACTTTTCCCAACACTTGGTTATCAGGAACGGCAATGCCTTGCTGCTCAAGCAGGGGTTTGACTAACGACTCCAGTCTGTTTACTCCTGACTTCTTTATCCATTCATGATTGAACCACTTTGCTTTTTCATAATCGAACCTGGCGCCGCCACTATGCACTCTTTCTATAGAGAATTTTTCAACCAGTTCTTCTTTGGAAAATATCTCCTGTTCGGTACCGTCATTCCAGCCTAACAATGCCAGCAGGTTGATGAATGCTTCCGGCAGAAAACCTTTTTCTTTGAATCCTTCTGTGAGTTCGCCGGTTTTGGTATCGGTCCCCGCAACGGCCTGTGGCCAGTTCATAGCAAACACCGGGAAGCCATATTTGGCGCCATCTCTTTTGCTGAGTTTACCATTTGGCCCAAGGATCAATGGCAGGTGGGCCCACTGCGGCATATTGTCCAGTCCAAATAAATATTTCCAAAGCAGTATATGCACGGGTGCAGAAGGTAACCATTCTTCACCGCGGAATGCATGTGTGATCTTCATCAGGTAGTCATCCACCACCACAGCAAGATGATATGTGGGCATGCCGTCTGCTTTCAGTAATACTTTATCATCAGAAACAGAAGTATCAAAGCTCACCTCACCCCTTATCATGTCCGTGAAAGAAACAGTTTCATGTTCCGGCATTTTGATACGGATGACATGTCTTGTTTCCTTTGCCAGCAGTTGTTCTGTTTCTGTTGCTGACAGTGTAAGTGAGTTTCGCATTTTCATGCGGATGTTATGATCGTATTGCGGGGAAGGATTATGTTCTGTTTTACCCCCTACAGATATCGGGGCCTGCCGCATCTTTTCCAGCTCTTCCGGTGTGTCAAAAGCATAATAAGCATGGCCGTCTTTTACCAATTGTTCGGCATACTGGCGATATAACTCTTTTCTTTCACTTTGGCGGTAAGGCCCATAGTCACCCCCATGTAAGGGGCTTTCATCAGGTTCCAGCCCTGCCCATTCCAGGCAATTGAAAATATATTCTTCAGCGCCGGGTACATAGCGGCTTTGGTCAGTGTCTTCTATCCGCAACACAAAATCGCCGCCATGTTTTTTGGCAAAAAGATAATTGTATAAAACAGTTCTCACACCACCTAAATGAAGGCCACCGGTGGGTGAAGGAGCAAACCGAACTCTTACTTTCTTGTTCATAAGGCGCAAAGATAAGAGACCATGATTCTTTCACAGTCTTAAAAAGAAAAACCGTTCCGGAATGGCGGAACGGTTTTCATGGCTATTCAACTATTTTAGTGCTTATGGCAAAAGGAATGTTCTGGGTGGATTACCATCAATAGAAATTGTAGCAATTTTATCGCAGGTGCCGTCGCCATAATCAATGATGGCATAATGATTAGGGCCTTCGAGTTTAATTTTTCCTTTGCTTACATGGTGGCAAATTGTTTTCTTTTCCAATGCCTCAATAACAGAGGCAGTTCTTGTTTTCCCGGCGGGATTGGTCACGGTGTGATTTCCTGTAATAGAATAGACATCATCCAGCAGGTTGAATGGTGAGTTAGCGCCGGATGTTTGGGTCACATTTTTCGTTCCTTCATGCAGCCAATAATAATTGCCGCCCGGGGTTGTCACTTTACCGTTTTCAATAACCCTTGTCCAGCTTACGCCGTTTGGAGTGCTGGTGTTTGTCCATGTGATGGTTCCTTCCACTTTAAAACCATGAACATAATAGCCATCGAATGTCATAACAGCAGTGGTTCCGGATTTACGGACAGAATCAGATAAAACAATATTGATCTTTCCTTTTCGGTGCACACCATCTGCAGAAGTGCAGCCGCTGCCAAAGTCAATGACAATGGTTTTGGGGAAAGTTGCTTGCGGTGTTACGGTCACAGTAGCACAACTTAGGGTATTGTTGCTTTGAAGGGTCTGACTGGTGCGAGCCCCGGTCAGTCCTTCGCTGGCGGCAGCTTCAAAGAATACCACGTTGGCATCATCAGCAAGACTTTCAGAGACGGTCTGGTTTTCGCTGAGTTCAAAAGTGGCTTCAACTTCCGGATCAGTTTCCTTTTTATCCTTATTGCAGGCCGTAAAAAGAATACCGGTGAAAAATAGGGTCAGAAGGGACAAATTTTTTGTTATCATGAGGTTTTATTTTAGGATACTGAGATGCATCAAAGATTAAAAACGTTTAATGATGAAAAAAATTATTTTGCATAATGTTTTACTTCGTAAAAACACCCTGGGTGATGAAGAAGCTTTACCCTTTTTATACATGGGAAGTTGCTACGAAGGAGAATGTTCTCTATCTCACATTTGATGATGGCCCCCATCCGGTGGCGACTCCATTTGTACTGGATCAGTTAGCCCGCTACAATGCAAAAGCCACCTTTTTTTGTATCGGCAAAAACGTTGACGCATACCCGGCTATATACACACGGATATTGAATGAAGGACATGCGGTGGGGAATCATACCCAAAATCACCTCAACGGTTGGAAAACAGACGATGAAACCTATTTGCAAAACATAAATGAGGCCGGCAAAAAAATTGATTCACCTCTTTTCCGGCCACCATATGGAAAGATCAAACGTTCGCAATCAAAAAAGCTAAGCAGGATACCCGGTCAAAGAAAAAGAATAATAATGTGGTCAGTGTTGAGTGGCGATTTTGATCCCTCAGTTTCAAAAGAACGTTGCCTGGATCGTGTAATTAAACATTCGGCGCCGGGTTCTATTGTTGTTTTTCATGACAGTGAGAAAGCATTTCCCTTATTACAATATGTTTTGCCGGCTACCCTGCAATTTTTTTCAGAAAAAAAATACCGATTTGAAAAATTAACGTTTCGGGAGCCTGGTTTTGACGGTTGATTGAATGTGACAATTTGTAAAAAATTGATTGTAAGTCACTGATATCCAATATAAAAAAGTTAGGGCCTGGGTAGAAACCCTGGCCCGTTTTTAATCCGTACCCTATGAAAACTGGTTTAAAGGTATAATAATTTTTTAATTACGGCAAAGTAATTTCAATGGTCCGCCCATTGACAGTGAGTGTTGCCTTGCGGTCGCAGGTGCCATCACCAAAGTCCAGAATGGCTATCCACTGGTTGTTGCTGGTGCTATTGGCCCTCACTGTTTTTATTTTACCCTTTACTATCCAACGGCATAGGAATTTCTTTATAAGAGGCTCTTCCACAGATGATTGCCATGCTACCAGCAGGTTACCCCGCTTGGCTCTTCCTTGTGACGAACCCTCGATTTTGAAGACATCATCCGCCGGAAGGTTGGGGGTTAACAACCCCTCCAACTGGGTGATCATTTTGGTGCTGTTCCATTCAATGTAGTTGCCGTTTGGCTTGCTCAGTTTGGCATTAATCACCTCTTTTTTGAATGAACGGGTAAGTGGTTGTGTATTCACCGGCGAACTTGTATTGGTGATCTTTAATGTGCCTTCCACTTTAATGCTGTCAACATAATAATCCTCAAAAGTGGTCACTGCTGAAGCTCCCGGAACAATCAATCGGGCAGAGTATTCTGTAATAATCTTTCCCTTGCGGGTGCGGCCATCCCTGCCCTGGCAGCCGGTTGTGCCGAAATCAATCACTATTCTCACAGGGAAAACAGCAGGAGGATTTAATGGGGTAACTGTCAGGCTAAAACAGGCTTGTACCCTTTCAAAAGCAGAACCATTTGCATATCTGCCATACCAGCCTGTGCCTGCCATGCCCACATCATCACTGGCTCCCATCACATCATCAAATATGCCATTGAAGACGATCTCGGCTTCGGCATCAGATTCCGCATTGACCTGGGAAACCTGCTCTTCTATTGCATCATTATTATTGCCTCCGGAACTGCTCCTTTCTTTTGTACAGGCAACGAGGAGGAAAGAACAAAACAGGGTAAAATAAACCCAGGTTTGTAATAATCTCAGCCCGGTTTTCATATGCGTTGATTTGAGTATAAATAATTTAACGCCAATAGGATTGGCTTTATTGGTTGAGGTTTAACGCTTTCTTAAAGTTTTTTCTGAGTTTTGCCCAAAAACCGGGCCCGATGCTTTTGATTGACACCCACACACATATTTACCTGGAGGAGTTTGATGCTGACAGGGACGATATAATAGAAAGGGCTGGAAAAGAAGGAGTTGAGAAAATCCTTCTGCCTGCTGTGGATTCATCAACCCACAAGGCCATGCTGGAACTGGAAAAAAACAAGCCAGGGCGCTGCCATAGCATGATGGGTTTGCATCCCTGCTCGGTCGGGGAGAATTTTAAGGAAGAACTGAAAATAGTAGAAAACCATCTCGAAAACCGTCCTTTTGTTGCCGTTGGTGAAATCGGGCTTGATTTCTATTGGGATAAAACTTTTACGGCTCAGCAATATGAAGCTTTTCACCAGCAAATTGAATGGGCACTGCATTATGATATTCCTATTGTCATTCATTCCCGCAACTCAACGGATGAGTGCATTGAAGTGGTTGCATCACATCAAAAGGGAAAATTGAAGGGAGTGTTTCATTGTTTTTCCGGTAATAAGGGGCAGGCAAATAAAGTGATTGATCTTGGCTTTTATCTTGGTATCGGTGGGGTAGTTACGTTCAAAAATTCGGATTTGGATAAAGTAATGGAAGATGTGAGCTTAGATCATATTGTGCTGGAAACAGATGCGCCTTATTTGGCGCCTGTTCCGTTCAGAGGGAAAAGAAATGAGCCATCTTATTTGAAATATGTGGTAGATAAGCTGGCGGAAATCAAGCAATGCGGTAAAAAAGATATTGCAGTTAAAACCACCTCAAATGCTGAAAAATTATTCGGTCTCTGAGTTTTGAGGCTTATTTTTGCAGCCCTTTATAAGAAAACGGAGACTTGTCCGAGTGGTTGAAGGAGCACGCCTGGAAAGTGTGTATACCTCAAAAGGGTATCGAGGGTTCGAATCCCTCAGTCTCCGCTTAAATTTAACGCAATGTATTTATTATTAATACTTTGCGTTTTTTATTTGTGCGCGGGGAGCAAAAAGAGGGGCAAATAGGTGGGAGTTTTCTACAATTGCCTCGGAATTTTTTTTATAATCAGTATTATGTTAAATAGCGATTTTTAGAAAGTGGGAAATTGACTATTAAAATATGCCAGATTGTGTGGCTGGGTGGGAAAATATAAAAACCTACTTTTAACCAGCCATATCAAATGGCTTTTAACTTACCGGGCTGGGTTTCTACCCGGCCTTATTATATTATCTATTTAACCATTTCACAAAAGCAACAATTTGAAATATCTTAACTGCACCAAAACTTAAACCGTATGAGATTATTTTTTTTTATCCTACTTGTTGCCCCACTTATCACTTTCGCACAAACCAGATTAGTAAAAGACACACTTTTTGTCGGTGAAGCTAAGTACTATGAAGGGTACAAAATTAAGCTGGGGATGGGGTCAAATGTTGCTACGAAAGAATTCAATTTCATTTATACCAGCCCTCTTTCCATAGCAGGCAAAATGTATCTTGGAAGTAGTTTAGCTGGTTTTCAAATGGAAGTTAAAAAGATAAAAAAGTATGGGTCTAAAAAGCTCGGTGATAAATATTACTTAGTTCTTGCAGGGGGGAATATTGTGAACTATTGGTGTGAAATTGAATCTGCCTTACAATCCGGTGAGGTTATAGATGATCGCATAATAAAAAACGACCAATCAAAACCTGAATCAACTTCACTTGCTGACGAATTATCAAAACTAAAAAAGTTGTATGATGACGGAACAATTACTAAAGAGGAATTTGAAGAGGCTAAGAAAAAGTTACTGGAAAAATATTGACCTATAAAAGTAGTATTGCATACTCTTGTATTATGAGTTTCACATTGGTTGCTCATTGCTATAATGCAATTCCTGCCTGAATTTTATAACCATGATAACGGGTTATTGTGTTTGCAGTTTTAAAGCTTAGTAAAGAGTAACCGGTATTCATTGTAATTCCTATTCCTTTTTTCTCCTTTGGCCTACCCATTAATCCAGCAACAATATCAATAGCAAAATCACCCTTTGTTGTAATATTTGTATTTCCTACACGCATTCTGTTATTGTAGATAACATAGCCCGGTTGAAGACTGATATAATAAGAAACAGGTTTATCCAACCCGACAATAAAAGGTCTTATATCAAAATGCGGTACTGCAAACTTGAAGTTGTCTTTAAACAGATAGGCTTCAATACTCGCCCCAAAACCGATGTACTTCGAAGGTGTGAAACCAACTCCCCCATTTAAGGCAAATTGGTTTCCCAGTTTTTTATTGATAAAAAAGGAGGGCTGAAAATAGGCATAACCGCCTGTATTTTTTTGTGCACTCGTAAATAAAGGGAATAACAGTGAAAGTAAAAAAAATCTCATAAGAAAAAGATTTGAGGTTATATTTTAGATAATTTCCATGTTTGAAATTATAGAATTTAATAGACAGAAGCAATGTATTAATTTTCTTCTGTCGAATTTATTACAGTTATTGTAATTATGTTATCTGCCAGATATTGTTTTTCCCCTTCCCAAATTATTGAATTATTATTTTGCCTCCGTACGCTTTCGCAAAACTCCCGGTATTCCTGTTCACTATATTCTTTGTCGTTATACTTATAAACCCCAGGTTTATCAGAGCATTCAATAAAAATATAAGTCTGTGGGAGTTGCAAAATTGCAATACTTATTTTGCCATCTTTCAGGGCTTGTAATAGCTCTATTTTCTTTTTTCTTGTCATACATTGATTTTTAAGCTGTCAATAATTGTTTGCAGCTGGTCATCAGGCAAGCGATCAAATTCGGTTTCTACCTGTACGGATTGCAGAGTGGGTAAGGCATATTTCAATAATTTTTCAAACAATACTATCCGGTCTTTGGGCTGTAAGCTTTTCCAGTCTTGTTGTATCTGTTCCCGGTTTTCTTCCAAAAAATTGGTGATCCATTGTCGTAAATCAGTAGTTGCTTTATTCGGTACTCCTTTCGGCCTCCCGTTGGGGTTATTTGTATAGCCTTTCATTTCTGTAAATATTTGTTGTTTTCAAAAAACTGTCTAAGTGCTCTTGTTCTTTCCATGTATGGTAAAAAGGTTTTGTTTCCGTTATTAGCTTTCAGGGTTGCAATGTGGGATTGTAAAAACAGAGTGCAATCTGTAATGGTAGTGCCCCCGCTTAAAGCAATTGCACCCGCTGGCCATCTTTCAGAGCCAAAGAAGGTTTCCAGTTCGGTTATTTCATTATTCCAGTTTTCTTTATACTCTCTTACTCTTTTTTCCTGGCTGTGGTTTGCCATTACCGGGGGTATCTTAATAACCCTGTCCGGTTCATTAGTTGCTGGTTTTATTTTTTCGGGTTGCTCTATTGCTTTTATTTCGCCTGCTGAAAAATTTTCAAAGGGATATGAAATGCAGTTGCTTTTTATTTCATTGGCTGGTAATAGGTTTTTATAAACCCAGCTTTCTGCATCCTGCCGGGATATTCCCCGGTAACACAGATAACTGCATAAGTGAAATATGTAATTGTGGCCGTTTTCACCGGGTCTGAAACTTCCCGCTTTTTTATCTGCAAACCTTTGGGCATAAAGAAAAATGTCATCAGCTATCCCGGTTATTCTGTGGGCTGCTTTTCGTTTCACCGGGTTAGTGGAATATTTCTTTAAGGGTATTGCTTCATGGTTAAAATAGCCGTCCGGGTCGTAAGCATACCCCCGTAATGATGAAACTGATTTCGGGGCTTTGTCAATTTGCACCCCCCTTTCTTTAAACCATTGTTCTATAAAAAGAAAATACTGGCAATGCTTTGTAGGGTCTTCAATAGGGATTAGCGCCCAATACCCTTTTCCGCTTACTGATAAGCCACAATAGGCAATGTTTGAAATATTGCATATCTCTTTTTTAAGATCGCTGTAATTGCTTATTGCTTCATTGCCTTTCGGGTCAATATCCACCTGAATAAATCCGCTGTGCCGGATCAGGTTCTTTTTTGCCCGGTAGGAAAAAAGTCCGCTGGGGGTAATGGCTGGCAGGGTAGCCTTTAACCTGTCCCGCTGATCCTTGTCTGCAATATTTCGGATAGCGGCCACCTTTTCAGCATATTTTGTACTCGTAAGCCATTGCAGCAAATTAACCGGACGGGGGTTGTCCGGGGTGTTATAATCTGCAAAACAGGAAACTTCGGTATCTAAGATTGAGGTCATTTCGCCGTTTTTTGCGTTTCCCGTTTCCTTTCTCTAAGGGAAGGGAAACAGGAAACGTTTTTAATGGGGTGTTTCCTTGCCGTTTCCTTCGTTTCCATTGGAAACGGTGTTATCCCAGCCACTCTTTTTTGCCTTATCAAATAGCTTTGAAACGCTGCCTTTTGAATGGTAGCCTATTGCATTTGCAATTTGTTCGTAACTATACCCCTGTTCCTTTAGTTCCTTTGCCTGTTCGTATTTTGCCTTACTGTTATCCGTGTCGGTCTGCTTAACCAGTAGTTCAAATGGCATCCGTTCCCCCGTATTTGAGAAAACAAAGCTTTGTTCATCAAATTGCAAAACATAGCTTTCTTTTTTGTGGCTGGCAGGTAAATAGTTTCCTTTTACAATACATAAATGCCTTTGTAAGGGGTTTAGCAGATCAGCCCTTAATTCAATTACCAGCCTCATTTTGGCCTCAAAGCCCTGTCCGCTTAGAAGGTTGTTTTTACTGGGTTCAAAATTTTCTGTACGCTTTCCGGTGTGGTGTAAAAACAAAATCAAACATTCATGCTTTTGTGCTAATTCCTGAAACGGGTGTAAATAAGTTCTTATCCGCTGGGTGTCTTTCAGGTCACTTCCATAGGCATCAGCGAAACAGTCAACAATTACAAGGTCTGCTAACTTGTTATGTAAACGCTTGTCCAGTTCGTTGTATAAATCTTGAATATCAAACACAAACCGCAATCCTTTTAATAGTTCAGGATTGTATCGCTGTGCTTGCCGGGAAAGTAAATAAGCTGTTTCACGTTCCAGGTCTTCAGTTGAAACATAAATTACTGAACGGTGCTTTGCATTAATCTGAAAACCTAAAAAGTTGCTTTCACCGGTAACAATGGCAATGGCTAATTGCCGCAGTATTGAACTTTTACCCGTGTCTGAACTGCCAGCCAAACAAGCTAAACCAGTTTGTTGTAAGAAAGGATCAACAAGGGTTGGTATTTCCATTACTTTAGTTAGCAATAGTTTTTCACCGGTGATTTCTGTTTTCTGCATTATCCCGTTTCCCGGTTCATTCATATCTGCACCGTCCTGAATGTGGACGGTTCTTATTTGTCCGTCCTTCATTTGAATAAATTTAGCTGTGAGTGAATAGGGAATAAATCCGGGTTGGTGGTCAGGTATGCAGCCCGGTGCTTTGTGATCTTGCAAAGCCCCTTTTTGATTTCTGCTAACCGTCCGGCTTTTTCCAGTTCTCTTTTGTGGCGGCAAAGGTTTGGCCGGTGAATGTGCAAGGCAGCGGCAACCATTGAGGCTGTGGCCGTATGTTTTTGCAGGTAGATAAATACCCGCTGCAATTCGCTATTTTTGCCTTGCAAAGATTTTCCTGGGGTGTTAAAATGCTTTCTCATTTTTTCACCCCCTTTTTATTTTCTAAGGTTTCAATAACTTTCGGCCAATTGTAGCGGATAGATGAACCAATACGAAAAGAGGGAATAACCCCTTTTTTCTCCCAGCGTATGCAGGTGGGTTCGGTAATGTTTAGCCGTTTGCATAGCTCTGCCCTGTCTATGACCTCAGTTACCAATTTCTGAGGAATAGTTTGTTCGGTAAAAACCCTTCTAAGGCTATTCTCAACTAATATTTCAAACTCATTGAGAGGTAAAGGCGATAGCATTATTTCTTTCATTGTCTAAAATTTGACAATAAAAAAATGCATCTTTTTTCACCTCTAATTGCACAAATTGCAACTTGTGCAATTTGTGCAATTTATTTAAGTAGGCTCGAAGAAAATTGTTTTATGAATGAAAACTCCGACCGGGCACTATTTGTTTTTTCCTTTGTGTTTATTGTTCTAATACCAATTTCAATATTAAAACCTTTTTTTGCAAGTAGCTGTATTTGCTGTGGGGAAGGCATCTGGTCACATTTGAAATAATGGTTATAATACAAATGGTATAGAAGTGCAACAACTTTTGTTTTGTGGCCTTTTTCTTTATTAATCCATTCGTATGATTTTTCATCAATTAGTTTATCCTTTACCAATTGATCCATAATTTTGGTGTAGGCCTCATCGGAAATAAATATATCTTTTAGTGACTGATATATTTTTTGATTCTCGCTTTTCTTTTTCGTTCTATTGGCAACAAGTTTTTCTAACTTATTAATTTCATCTGTTATTTTCTCTTTTCGAATTTTGGCACAAGCAAAATTTATGTGGCTTTCAATGTATTCAATATCATCAAAGGAAATATGACCTGCATACTTTCCGGCAGTTAAATAATATAAGGGTATAGATTGTCTAAAGTTTTCAATTGCCGGCTTTTCAGCTTCAACTTTTTCGCCTTTAGCTATTTGCTGCGCCTCATACTGATACCATAAATTAAGCTGATTATAATAGTGTTTTTCAGATTGCTGTTTCAGTTGGGTAATAATCCCCTGCATATTCCGATTAGCTTCATCAAGGCTATAAAATTCACTTTCCAATTTTTTTAACTCCCTATAGAAATAATCGGATAAATGGCCTGTTGTATCATTTATCCACCCTTCAATAATTATCATCTTGTAATTGATAGTCGCCATATCAAATTGCTTTTAACTTTACTGTACTTAATTCGCCGCCCCATGCTTTCAGCATTACGGTTTTCTTTCGTTGCTCTGTCACCTTCACATATCTTTTAAAACTTTGGTAGTCCCGGTGGCCTGTTATGGTCATTACTTCCTCTGCACTCATTCCTTTTTCAAGTGAAAGGGTGGCAAACGTTTTCCGGCCTGTATGCACTCCGATCAGTTCATATTTAGGGTAGGTAATGGCTTCCCGCTTAGTTCCCCTGAAACGGACTATTTCAACCGGTTCTGTTATCCCGGCCAGCTTGCACAATTCTTTTACATAATCGTTTAGCTTTTGATTGCTGATAACGGGCAATGGCCTGTGCAGGGCTTCGTATTTTGCCAATATCGCTTTTGAAAACGAGGTGAGTGGTATACTTAAAGGTTCTTTTGTTTTCTTAACAGTTAGCCTTATTTCATCTGCCTTAATATGTTCCCGTTTCAGTTGTGCAAGGTCTGAATATCGTAAACCGGTAGTACAGGCAAAGCAAAAAACGTCCCGAACCTGGGCTAACTTTTTATTACCGGAAAGATCAAGATAATACAGGGCTTCAAATTCATCATTTGTCAGGGCAATTACTTCAAGGGTTTCCTTTTTTATCTTAAAGTCCCTGTATTTTTCAGATACGCTTATTCCTTCTTTTTTTGCGTAACTTAAAAAAGTTTTTACGGTACTTAATTGCTTTGCTATTGTGGTATTGTTGAGTAGGGGAATTTCTTTGCCCTCAATCGTTTTGGTAAGGCTTAACAGGTAGTTTTGAAATGACTGGAAAAAGGAATAATCTATTTTATCAAAACTTACCTTTCTTTTTGTGTCCCGCTGATAGTCCTGTAAATGTTTTTTCAATGCTTTGTAAACCGATAAACTCCCGGCTTCTCTTGTGGCTTTATGGTCATTGATATACTTGTCTATGTAATCAAACAGGATATTGCTGGGGGCTTCTTTTTTTGTGGTGGGTGTTTTTTCTGCTTTCAGCTTTTCAATTACCATTTCAGCGGAATAAACAACCTTATCCAATTCATAACGCTTTTCAATGGCTTTGATTTTCTTAGCCAGGTCGTCAAAGTCGCTATTGATCTCACTTGCTTCGCTGGCTGTTAAAAACAGGTTGTAGTTAATGGCCGGGTATAGCTTTTTAGCTGTCCGTTTGTCCAAATAAACGGCTTGCTGTTCTTTTTTATCCCAGCTTTCAGGGAGCATCTTTTGCCCGGTATTGTAGTATTTACGCTGCCCACTTATTTGGTAGATCAGCCTTACCGGGGCTTTACCGTCCTTATCTGACTTCGTGGTATGAAGTTCAAAACGAATTGTACCCATATCTTTTTGCTTTTAACTTGCTTCAAAGATACCAGCAAAAAAGAAAGGGGGGCAAATAGGGGGGCAATTTTTTTGAACATTCCGTTTTGTCCGGTTTTGTCCATTTTTGTAAATCCCCCAATGAGAAAGGAAAATTGCAGTTGAAAAACTAAATTGAATTTATCCGAAAAAACAAAGGTTAAAGTCCCTCAGTCTCCGCTTTGATCCCGCAAACAGGCGGGATTTTTTTACCAGTTATTGGCATGGTCGGCATTCAGCCTTTCCGACACATCAACTGGCTGGTGATGTTCCCATTCAGGATCATATTTTACAAACCAGGATATCCAGAGGCTGCGGCTCAGCCGCATCAGCCAGGGCTGAAGCAAGATCAAAAAAATTGCATTAAAGCCCAGCCAATAAAAGAAACGGTTGTCATTTACGGACAATCCAATAATAACCCACCAGGCAATTAATGTAGCCACACTCAATGCTACCGTTAAAACATAACTCACATAGCTGGTGCCATAGTAAAAACCTACTTCTATTTCCGTAGCCTGTCCGCAAACAGGACAGGTTTTGTTCATCAGCATGTTCTTTTTCATACTGATGCTTACCGGGTGCTGAAATAGTTTGCCTTCTCGACAACGGGGACAACGACAGCTTAATGCTGAAGTAATGTATCCGCGATGTACCTTATGTTCACTCATGAATTGCTGTTTATATGCTGTTCAATTATTTTTTCCAGCGAACGGGCCTGCATCAATCCTGATTGCCGCCAGAGTTGTTTGCCATTTTGAAACAGGATCAGTGTGGGCACACTTTGCACGGTAAATGCATTGGCGGCCTCGGGGCTTTTATCAATATCCACTTTGATGATGCGGAGTTTTTCTGCCATCCTTTTGTGCAGTTCTTCCAGTTCTGGTTTCATCATTTTGCAGGGACCACACCATTCTGCAGTGAAATCAACCAGCACAGCTGTGCTGCCTTGTATAAGTTGGCTGAAACTTTCCCGTTTATTTTCCGTTGTCATTCTTTTGTTTTTTGAACAAGCTAAAAAAAAGGCCTCCCATCAATGCGCCATACCCGGTGCTGTTATGCCATTGAGAAGTGATGCGGCAGGTTCCACTGTTGCAACCAATTTGTTGCCAATACAGAAATCCTGCTGCTGCGCCAATGATCACTCCGGCTATTAATAGTTTATTATTTACGATCCAGTTCTTCATAGTTCACATTTTCGGGTGTTGAATCGTTGGTTTTTTTGGTTTCGGTGCCGCAACTTCCCGTCATACAGCAAACTCCATCCGTCAATAAAGAAAAAAGAAGTAAAACACTTCCTGCAATCATTCCACCGGTATGACCGGATGTTATGGAAGTGTACAAAATTAAGCCACCCAGGCCAACTCTTATCACTTTTAACATTGTCCAGCCGCTTTTCAGTCTTTCTATAAGTTCCATATGAATTCTTTTTAAGACAAAGCTCTTATGTTGCTGTAACAAACACAGTGACAATAGTTACATTAAAGCAGCCACCGGGGCAGCCGTTCCGGTTCATCACATTGCATTTACATTTTGCCCGTTAAAATCTTATTCCAATATAACCACGGCAGCACTCTTCTTTTCAACTGGTACATGCTCCATCTTTCTTTACTTTGATCAAAGGGGAAAGTTTCAGTGGGATTGTTGTTGTAGTCAAACTCAGCCAGCATCAATTTGCCATAGCCGGTTACAATGGGACAACTGGAATAACCATTATATTTTGCTTCCAATAGCTGTCCTTTTATCATTGCCAGCAGATTTGTAACCAACACCGGCGCCTGTTTGCGAATGGCTGCTCCTGTTCTGGATGTGGGCAATGAAGAAGCATCACCCAGTGAAAAGATGTTTGGATATTTCACATGCTGTAAACTGTATTTGTCCACATCCACCCATCCGGCAGCATTGGCCAGCGGACTGTTTCTTAAAAAATCAGGGGCACTTTGCGGAGGGGTGACATGGATCATGTCAAAACTCACCCAGTATTCCTTGTCTTTATTTTGTTCTCCGAAACCAACAAATTTCGCACTTTTATTCTGACCGTCAATTTCAACAAGTCTGGTGAAAAAATGCATTTCCACTTTATCTCTCTCTGCAACTTGCTTTAAGGTCTTTTCATATTTCTCCACACCAAAGAGCCGGGTGCCGCCACTCCAGTATTGTATCTCTGTTTTGTCAAACACGTTGTGGTTTTTAAAATAATCGGCCGCCAGCCACATGATCTTGTGAGGAGCTCCGCCGCATTTCACCGCTGTATTCGGATTAGTGAACAGGGCTTTTCCGCCTTTAAAATTTTTGATGCACTCCCATGTGTATGGAACATGCTGCACACTATAATTGGAGCAAACACCATTCTTACCCAACGTTTCTTTCAGCCCTTTAATCTCATGCCAGTTCAACTGGATTCCGGGAGCCACAATGAGATATTCATAGCCGACAGTTTCATAGTTATCCAGTACCACCCTGTTACTTTCTGGCTGAAAGGATACCACTCTTTGTTTGATCCATGTTGCCTGTTTTGGAATAACATCTTCTTCGTTGCGTATCGTTTTTTTCATATCAAAAACGCCGGCGCCAACAAGGGTCCATGCAGGCTGATAATAATGTTTATCAGAAGGTTCAATAATGGCAATGTCAAGTGTTTTGTTTTTGCGGAGCAATTGTGCGGCTACAGAGATGCCTGCATTGCCACCGCCCACAATCACAACCTGGTATTTTGGCTTCATGTGCTGAATTTTGTGCTAAAGTATTCTGAAGACAGTTCTGGACAGGTGATGATAGTCACGGTTTCGGATGATTTTGGTGGGATAAGGAACAGGCAGATATGTGATACCTGTCACCAAATTTTACAGGGGTACGGGCTAATTTTGCAAGAAATAGTTTTATGGCAATAACGATACCCATGACCACACAAGACTTCAAGGAGAAGGTTTTCAACTATGAAACGGAGCAGGACTGGAAATACCAGGGACAGCTGCCGGCCATTATTGATTTTTATGCCGATTGGTGCGGCCCCTGCAAGATGGTTGCCCCTGTTTTGGAAGAACTTGCCCGGGAATATGAAGGCCGTATCGTTATCTATAAGGTAAACACAGATGTGGAACAGGAATTATCGGCCGTATTCGGTATTCAAAGCATTCCCACATTTCTGTTTATTGGTGCAGACGGCGAGCCATTCATGCAGCCGGGTGCATTTCCCAAACATGTTTTTAAACAGGTGATCGAAGAAAAGTTATTGACTGCTGCAAACGGGAAAGAGTAATTGCCGTTAATCAGTGATCTTTAATTTTTTGGAGGAACAAACAGTATATGCCAGAGGCCCCGTATATCGCCATCCTTGTAACCGGTGGCGAGATCTCCGGGATAGTGTTTTCTGATCGCTTCCCATGTCGCTGCTGAAATATTTTCATCCTTATTGCCATGACAATTCAGGCACATGCCTTGCATGATGATTGGTTTGAAATAGTGTTTTCTCCCTTGTTTGTCCTGTTCCAGCGCAACTATCATTTCTTTTTGCTCCTTGCGCTGCTGTTGGAAATAAGCCAGCAATCGCTGCTCCATGCTGTCGGCTTTGTTGACGGGGTTGCGAAATTTGTCGGTGGCTCTTCTGATACTTGTTGTTGTATTAGCGTAGGCAGCAGTTAATTTTATAGCTTCTGTATTGCAAAATTCAATGGCTCCGGGAAATCCTTTTTCACCGATAGCTTTAAGTAAAGTATTACGGAGGCTGTCAAAAATATGAGTAACCAGGCTGTCACCTTGTTTTATCCAAGCTGCTGTATCATTTAGCGGAGCTGGTTTGTTTTGTTCCCTGCAAGCAACAATCAATAACAAACCGATCGCTCCCGTTATGAAACTAACTTTCATTTCTTAAGTTACTATTTATCCAGATATGCCGAATACATCCACACTAATTTTTCCTGCTGGCGGATATAATCACTCATCAGCGCATTGGTGCCTTCGTCGGCTGTATCAGCAGAAAGTGTCAACAGTTCTCTTTCAATTTCGAGTAATTGCCCGAATGAATCAATCACAAAAGCAACAGCTTCATCTCCATTGGCAACGTTTTTTGTCTCTTTTATGCTGGCTTTTTCGAGGTAGTCGGAAAAGGAATGATGAGGTGTATACCCGAGTGTAAGGATGCGTTCAGCCACTTCATCAATCTTTAGTTGTAAATCCGTATAGAGCTCTTCAAATTTTAAGTGCAACTCGAAAAACTTCTTTCCCCGGATGTTCCAATGAAAACCCCGTGAATTGATATAAAACAGCTGGAAATTGGCTAGCAATTCATTCAATTTTTCGGCCAGCTTTTTTGATTTGGATGCATCCAGGCCGATAAGATTTTTTTTCATACCATTTGTTTTATGCAATCTATCAAATACAGAGAAACCGCAGGCTGAGTTTTATCAGTCCAACGATTATTTTAATGCGGCAGCTTGGTTTTCAGTTTTCCATATACCCAGGTGCCGGCAATGGCGCTGAGCAGTGTTACAATAATGACTGTGGCGCCATTTCCGATTTGTGCAAATAATGGTCCGGGACAGGCGCCGGTGATGGCCCAGCCAAGTCCAAAAGTAAGACCACCATAAATCTGGCCTTTGTTGAATTTTTTAGGTTCAATCTTTATCGTTTCACCTTCAAAAGATTTTGCTTTAAATTTTTTGATCAGGAAAACACTGATCACACCCACAATAACCGCTGAACCGATCACCCCATACATATGGAAACTTTGCAGGCGGAACATTTCCTGTATGCGAAACCAGGAGATCACTTCTGCCTTGATCAGGAAAATACCAAAAACAACTCCGGCTACGAGATACTTGATATTTGTATACAAAGGCTGGTCCAAGGTACTTTCGTTGACACACATTGCGTTTTGCGACCTTACTTCGTAATCGGTATTGACCTCTTGGGCAACAAATGGCTTTTCACCAGCGATAATATCTTTTGATGACATTGTTTTACAGTTTTAAGATGAAAGGAAGAATGAGGTTGGCCATGATGAAACCACCCGCCATAAAGCAACAGGTAGCTACCAGCGATGGCCATTGCAGATTGCTTAAGCCCATGATAGCATGACCACTGGTGCAACCACCGGCATACCGGGTGCCAAAACCCACAAGAAAACCTCCAATGATCATCATGGAAATGCCCTTTGCCGATAATAGTGCCGACCAGTTGAATATTTCCGCAGGCACCAGGTTTTCGTATTGCGTGATGCCATAACCAGCCAGTTCTTCAGCTAATTTGGGATTCACCTGCACAGGATTGGGATCGGCCAGCCATTGCGCTGCGATGATACCGCCCAGCAGCACACCGGCAACAAAAAACAGGTTCCAGATTTCTTTTTTCCAATCATACTGAAAGAAGGGAATTTTTGCAGGCATGCAGGCTGCGCAAACATGTCGCAGTGATGAAGAAATCCCAAATGATTTATTGCCTAATAAAAGCAGGGCCGGCACCGTCAGTCCGATCAGCGGACCCGCTACATACCAGGGCCAGGGTTGTTTGATCCATTCAAGCATAGAAAAAATTTTTGCAAATGTCAATTTACAAAATAATGACCAGAGTGACTTATGTCACAGCATCGCTCAAGAATAATTCAGATAGAAATATTGAGCATGATAAAGAGCTGATCCCTGTGAAAACGGGAACCAGTTCCTTTTTGAACTATCCACTGGTAACCAATATCAACACCCGTATGCCGGGTGTCCCACTGAAGAGCATTGTAAAGCCTGTTTTGATCAAATCCCTCCCTGCTTTTGTCACTTTTTAGCAACAATTCATTTGACAGCAGCCAGGAAAATCTGTTTTCTTTTTTCATGACAAACAACGGAATCACAAAACTGTCCTGCAGCCTGAACCGGGACTGAAAAAAATATTCGTCACTATTGATTCCTGCAAAACGGGCATCATACAGCATCCGGTTCTTGTTCCTGATTTTTCCAATGTCAATTGATTTTATGATACCGGGGGAGATGCGCCATTCTTTGGTTTGTTTCAATTCACCACTGCTATTCAGGATGTCTTCGTTATCAAAATAACCAATCGGAGAAACTACCAGTGTCCATTGATGAGGCAACTGGTATTGCACCCATCCCCGAATATAATTTCCAAGCGGATGATGAAAAATATTTTGGTCTCCCGACTGATAATTGGCTTGCCTCCTGTGATGAAGATCGAGGCTGGCTGACCATTTTTCAGCAAACCGATGAGAAAGAATTATTCTTAGCCAGAATTCATTGCGGTCCTGGGAGTGGGAGAGGATCGGCATGCATAACAAAAGGAGCAGCCACCTATTCATCAGGCGATCTTGTTTTTTAAGCTTGCCCATGCCCCTCCGTTATATACTTCAATGCCCGCTGTCTTTAGAATTCCTTTTGCCACACTGCTCCTGGCGCCACTTCTGCATACAGTGATCACCGGTTTATTGATTTTTTTGAGATCGGCAATTTTGCTATGCAGTGTATCCAGCGGGTAATTCCTCGACCGGCTGATATGTCCTGTTTTATATTCAGCAACAGATCTGACATCAACAATGATAGCACCATTTTTGACCAGCTCTTTGAAATTTACCGGCTGATGCCCAAACCATTTTTTAAATATTCCAAACATAGATTTCAGTTTAACAGTTGTTGCATATCCGAAAGACCACCACCATTGTAAATTTCTGTAAGTCCGTATTGCTGCAAAATAGCAACAGCCATTCCGCTGCGGTTACCGCTTCTGCAATACAAAACCAGTGGTTTCCCCAGGGATTTGAATTCATTTATTCTTTCGCTGATCTCTTCCAGCGGAATATTGTTGGCTCCGGGAATATGCTCCATATCAAACTCCCATGGGCTCCTCACATCCACGATCAGGGTGCCGGGATTTTTTACCAGTTCTTTTATCGTACTCATATTTTTTGTTTTATAGATTAACTATCATCTTTTCTTCCGGTTCGGTATTTGTTGTTTTGTTTCAGCAAAAGGCACAATAGTGCCGGGCCCCGTATGGGCCAATGTAAAGAATAGCCTTTTATAACAAACCGGAAACGGCAAATGGCAGTAGCCTGCAGTATTTATTTATGACTCCACAGGGTTGCCTTCATTCACCCATTCATTGATACCGCCGGGATAATTCACCACATTTTTAAACCCATTTTTTGCCAGCAGTGAATAACCGATTGACGACCTGTCGCCGCCCTGGCAATGGATCACCACTTTTTTTTCTTTACTCACCTTGTCAAGATTGTTCAGTAATGTGCCGATAAAAACATGGTCAGCGCCTTTGATATGACCGCTGTTGTATTCTGTAGCGCCACGAAGATCCACAACCTGAATTCCGTTGTGCTGGTGCAGGGTCTTAAATTCATCCAGTGAAATATTATTGGCTTTATCTAACTGACCGCCCGATTCCTCCCAAACACTTACAGAAGAAATATAGCCGGCTGCATTGTCCAGCCCGATACGCATCAGCTTCCTGGTCAGTTCTTCTACTTTACTTTCCTCTGCCAGCAGGATGAATTTTTCATCATAGCTAAGGAACCAGCCGGCCCAGGTAGCGAAAGAATTATTATCCTGTATGTTAATGCTGCCGGGTATAAAGCCTTTGGCAAATTCTGCTTTATTGCGGGTGTCAATCAGTTTGATGCCTTTTGCCATTGCATCTTTAAGTTCTTCCTTGTTCAATTCTTTCAGCTTCGGCACTTCGGTCAGCAAAGGACGATCCACCTTGTTTAGTTTTTTCATCATTGCAAAATATTTGGGCGGCTCGGGCTGATCGGTCAGCAGGTATTGCACAAAGCCATTTTTATCATCAGCATAGCTGAATGCCCAGTTTCTCTTTTTTTCATACCCTACTGTTGTGCTCGGCACGGCGCCCAATGCTTTACCGCATGCAGAACCGGCACCATGACCGGGCCACACCTGTATATAGTCAGCAAGGGCATTGAATTTTTTTAAAGACTCATACATCTGGCTGGCGCCAATATCCTGGGTGCCCTTCATGCCTGCCGCTTTTTCCAGCAGATCGGGACGGCCAATATCACCAACAAATACAAAGTCACCGGTAAACAACATCACCGGTTCCGGACTTGCCGGTGTATCCGTGAGCAGAAAACTGATGCTTTCGGGAGTATGACCGGGTGTGTGCAGCACTTCAATTTTCAGGTTGCCTACCATCACCACAGCACCATCTTTCAATCCGACATGTGGAAACTCGTATTCCCATCCGGGTCCTCCTTCATCGGAAAGATAAAGTTTGGCGCCGGTGAGAGCCGCCAACTCACGGGAACCGGTGAGAAAATCAGCATGAATATGTGTTTCGAAGATGTGGGTAATGGTCATCTTGTTTTGCTTCGCTATTTCGATATAAGTGTCCACATCTCTTTTGGGATCTATCACTGCTGCCACGCCGGCTTTTTGACAACCGATAAAATAGCTGGCCTGTGCCAGGGTTTTGTCGTAGATGTGCTGAAAGTACATATGTGCAGGTTTTTGTTGTTTAATTATGTTTCTAACGCAAAGTTTAGCAGAAAAAACAGTCTGTAAGGTGACATTCGTCACATCGTTCCGGCTAAAAGCCCGGGAAAAACAATTCTTTGATAATAATATAAATACCCATCAGCAGTACAAACCATCCGAATGCTTTTTTCAATGTATCGCCATGAATCCGCTTGCTCAATGTATTGCCTATAAAAATGCCGGCAATGGCAAGTCCGGTTACTTTCATTAAAAATGGCCAGTCTATTGATTGATGACCAATGTCACCGGTAAACCCGATCAGTGATTTGGCTGCTATGATCAATAGCGAAGTGCCGACTGCCTGTTTCATAGGTAGTTTGCTGAGTAGTACCAGGGCCGGTATGATCAGAAATCCACCGCCTGCACCTACCAGTCCGGTCAGGATGCCAACCACGGCCCCTTCAACCAGTATCAGCGGGTAATTGAATTTTTGCTCTCCGGGGGAATCGGCTTTTTTCTTTCCGTTCCTGATCATTGATACGGATGCAAACAACATCAGAATGGCAAACAATAACATTGTCAGCACTGCTTTGCTGAAAACAAAACTGCTCAAAGTGAAAAGCGTATCGGGAATGGCTGGCACGAGAAAGGCACGGGTGACATAAACGGCAATTATAGAAGGAATGCCAAAGATGATAGCTGTCTTCAGGTTCACTTCATTGTTCCTGTATTTGGGGAAAGCACCCACGAGGCTGGTGGCGCCGACAATAAAAAGTGAATAAGCCGTGGCCAGCACCGGGTTAATGCCAAACAGGTACACCAGTACGGGCACTGTTAAAATGGAACCGCCACCACCAATCAGGCCCAGCGAAATACCAATAATCAGCGATGCGATATAGCCGATGATCTCCATTGTTCAGATTTGTGCAAGATTACAGCAGGCGGTTGTTGTCTTTTGTGACAGAAATCACAACTGCTTCAGCTCAATCATATTCCGGTTCAGTTTCACCAATCCTCTTTGTTCCATCTTTTTCAACAGGCGGGAGATGACTTCACGGGAACTGTTGAGATCGGCTGCAATTTGCTGATGCGATACTTCGATGGTTACCTGGCCGCTTACAGAGGCTTGTTTCTTCAGGTAAGCCGACAGTCGCTCGTCCATATTATGAAAAGCCACGCTGTCCAGTACAGCCAGCAGATCATCAAACCGGCTGCGATAGGTTTGGATGACAAACTGGTTCCAGCTTTTATACTTACGCATCAGGTCTTCCACTACCTGCACGGGTATCATCAGCAGTTCTGTATCTTCTTCTGCTATGGCTGTGATTTCGCTTGTTTGCGACTGTAGCATGCAGATCATCGAAACGGCACAGGCCTGCCCGGGTCCGAGATAATACATGAGAAATTCGCTCCCTTCGCCATTTTGCCTGTAAATCTTTATCCGGCCTTCCAGTATCAGCACTGCGGATTTTATGTATTGCCCGGTTCGCATGATGATGTCGCCGGTGTTGAACCGACGTTCGACCGCCTGTTCACTGATGGCAGCCAGCAGGTCGGGTTCAAATTGCGGAAAGAGATTTTTCAATTCCATAATAATGGTTATGTGTCCAGTACTTTTTCCATCGCCATGCTGCGGCTTCCTTTGATGAGGAAATAAGTGTTTTCAAAACGTTGCTGCTGCAGCCATTCTTTGGTTTGCAAAGCATTTTCAAATTTCAAAAACGGGTGCTCCGTTTTCATGAAATCACCACCCACCAGCGCTACATGTTCCCATTTGTGTTGTTTCAACTGGTCAATAATGTTTTTATGTTCTTCTATACTGTCGTTACCCAATTCTGCCATGGCGCCAAGCACCAGCACTTTTTTGCCTGCATGCAATTTGGCAAAATTGTCAATGGCCAGTTTCATGCTGCTGGGATTGGCATTGTATGCATCCAGAATTATTTTATTCGTTCCTTTTTCAATCAGTTGTGATCGGCTGTTGGAAGGAGCATAGTTTTCAATTGCCGACCTGATACTGGCTGCAGGCACTCCAAAATGTTTGCCCACGCAAACTGCCGCCAGCACATTGGGCAGGTTATAATCTCCTACTAATTGTGTCCGGATTGTTTCTGTATCCATTCCTATTGTGATATCAACTGACAGAAAAGGTTCGCTTTGTGCAACGGTTCCGTTAACATCAGCATTGGCCGTTCCATATTTTATAACAACAGGTATGCCTTTGCTCATTTCAGTCAAGTAATCATAATCCTGCATGACGAAAGCAGTGCCTTTGTGGCTACGCAAATAATCAAACAGTTCTCCTTTCCCTTTTCTTACACCTTCTATGCTGCCAAAACCTTCAAGATGGGCCTTCCCGCAATTGGTAATAAGTCCATGCGTTGGCATTGCATATTCGCAATAAGAGGCGATCTCTTTTTGGTGATTGGCGCCCATTTCAATCACAGCCATCTCCGCATCGCTTTTTATTTTCAGCAAAGTCAATGGCACACCAATATGATTGTTCAGGTTGCCTTCGGTGGTGTACGTTTTTAAAGAAGTTGAGAGTACAGCATGTATCAGCTCTTTGGTAGTTGTTTTGCCGTTGCTGCCGGTGATGGCAAGAAAAGGGATCTTAAACTGTTGCCGGTGATACTTGGCTAATTGCTGCAAGGCTGTCAGCACATCAGGGACAAGCATCGTCTTGCCGGGTACCTCATAAGCCGATTCATCAATAACGGCACAGACAGCGCCGCTTTCAATAGCTTTCTGCGCAAAAGCATTACCATTAAAATTATCACCTTTCAGGGCAAAGAAAATATCACCGGGTTTTAGTTTCCGGGTGTCGGTTTGCACGGAAGGGTATTTCCTGTAAATGTTATAAAGTTCTTCAACAGGCATAAGCAAAAGTAATCTTCATCAGGGGAATAAAAAGAAAACCCCCGTCTTGATGTGACAGGGGTTTAAGATTTATGAAAGCTAACTTAACGTTTTTGTCTGCGGGTCTTGTAGTGCTGACCGGTTTTACGTTTGTTTCCTTCGGGGCTACCCATGCGGTCCATTGCACAGCGAAAACCCAATGTACTCATAGCCTGTTCTTCTTCCAGGAAACGGCGGGCACCGGGACTGAGCCAATAGGCCCTGTCATTCCAGCTACCACCTTTGTATACTCTTGAATGATCACTTACCAATGTAGTGAGACCATAACCGTAGGATGCTTGTGACAGCGAATCACCATCCAGGAAGTTGATTACATTACCTCTTTGATAGTTGCGACGGTCTTTGCTTTCAGCATCCGTCACATCTCTCATTTTTACACGACCCATGCTGTCAACTTCTGCCTCACCGTTTGCATTCTTATACAATGTCTGGAATTTATTACCACGAACAGGAGCTACATCGTCGGCATCTAAAAGCGTCAAAGGACGATAAACGTCAAACACCCACTCACTAACGTTTCCGGCCATGTTATAAATACCAAAACCATTGGGGTAGAAAGATTTTACTGGGGCAGTGTAGAATGCACGGTCGTTCAAACCACCGGCTGTACCGGCCACATCACCGCTACCTCTTTTAAAGTTTGCAAGAAACTGACCCTGCCAGCTTCCGCGGCGGGTATCACGAAGACCATTCACATTATGTGCCCAGGGATAAATTTGTTTGTTGGATTGTAATTCTTCCCCTCTTTTACCTTCTTTAATGCTGGGGCGGGGGTTTTGGTTGATCAAACCGTAAGCTGCATATTCCCATTCTGCTTCCATCGGCAGGCGATAATCCGGCAACATGATACCATCTTCCATGGTAACTGTAGTGCGGGGCTGGCCCTGTGGAGTTTGCAGCGGGTTCTTTTTAGAAGTAGCAGTTTTGCCGGGAGCGGTTTGATACAATCCCAGCAAATATGATTTGGTAGTAAAATTATTTTCCTGTTGCTGGCCTTGTACGGCTTGTTTGTTTACATAACCTTTATCCAGCAGAATGCCTTCATTCACACGGTCGCTTCTCCACTGGCAGAAAACATAGGCTTGTTTCCAGCTTACACCCACCACCGGGTAGTCATTGAAACCAGGATGGCGGAAATAATATTCAACCAGTGGTTCATTGTAACTCAATTCGCTTCTCCAAACTAAAGTGTCGGGCAAAGCAGCCTCATGTATCGGTATATTTGCCGGATCGGAAGGATCAAAGACCCTGTTGAGCCAGTGAATATATTCACGATAGTGAACGTTGGCTACTTCGGTACGATCAATGTAAAAGGAGGGAACCGACACACGGCGGGGAATATTATTCCAGTCGCCCATGACATCTTCATCCGTTTGTCCCATGGTGAAGGTACCACCCTGCACAAACACAAGCCCGGGGCCGAGACCCTGGTCCTTGGATTTGGCCACCTGGTAGCCGCCCATGTTTTTGTCATTATAATTCCATCCGGTTACATCGGATTTGTCGTGTTTCTTTTTGCCAAAAAGGCCTTTGCCCTTACAAGAGGCAAGCAACACGACACAGGATAAGAGGATAGTTAAGTTTTTCAATTTCATTGCTTTTTGCATAAACCTATGAATTGGAATAGTTTTAACGCCAGCCGGGGTTAAAATATTGCACTTTCAAAAGAATTTACCCGGTGCGACTGCGAATATAGGCTGTTTGAAAATATATTAATACGCATAAATACCTTTTTAAGCAGGGGAAATTCCCTTTAATTTAGAGTTTTGCAGTCATGAGGTCAACCCGGTATGCCGCCACCCTGGTAAGCTTTTTTTTCTTGTCAATTTTGGCAACGGCGCAGCGTAGCTACCGGCCAAACTCAGTGCTGGCTTCAGGCAACTGGTTTAAGCTGGCGGTGAAAGGCCCCGGAGTTTATAAAATTGACCTTGCTTTGCTCAACAGTCTTGGTGTAAGTACAGGGAGTCTCAGTTCATCATCACTCAGGCTTTATGGAAATAGCGGGCAAATGCTGGCCGAGGCCAACAACGGCCCATGGACAGATGACCTGTATGAAAATGCTATCCTTGTGGTGGATGGCGGCGACGGAATTCTGAATGGCCCGGATCACATTCTTTTTTATGCACCGGGGCCTGATAAATGGATAAAGGATTCGGCCAACCAGCGGTTTACCCATCTAAAAAATATTTACAGCGACAGCGCTTATTATTTTCTGTCTGTGGGTGGTAATGGCAAACGGATCAGCAATGCCCCGCCATCTGCGCCACCGGTTGTTTCAGTAAACAGTTTCAGCGAACGTTATTTTCATGAATTAGACACGGTCAATTTTTTGGCAAGCGGGAGGGAGTGGTTTGGTGAAGAATTTTCTGATATGCCCGGCAGAACCACGACAAGAAATTTCTTCGTCAATATCCCGGGCATACTGCCCAATTCACCGGTTACCCTGATCAGCCAGTGTGTGGCAAGATCGGTCGGGGCAGCCAGCCGGTTTGATATACGGCTCAATAACCAGGCAATGGGTTCAATGAACATCAATCCTGTGAGTGGAGGACAATATGACCTGTTTGCACAGCAGTCAATAGCTATTTTCAGCAGCATTTCATCGTCAGTAAACAACACTGTTGGGTTTACCTATGTTCCAGGCGGGTTCAATGCACAGGGCTGGCTCAACTGGTTTGATTTTTTTTGCAGAAGACAACTTTCAATGGCGGGAACAGGTCAGTTGCTTTTTCGTGACTGGCAGTCGGTGGGTAGCGGCAATATTGCAGAATTCATCATCAATGATGCACCTGCCGGTACGGAAGTGTGGGATGTGACGGACCTGCTGAATCCACAACAAATGAATGGTTCGCAAACAGGAAGTCAATACCGTTTCACAAACGATGCAACAAGATTAAGAGAGTATGTTGCTTTCACCAATACTGGCTTATTGTCACCGGTTGCTTTAGGCCGCATAAATAACCAGAACCTGCACAACAGCACACCTGCAGATTATATTATCATAGCACACCCTCCGTTTTTGCCACAGGCACAAAGGCTGGCGCAACTGCACCAGCAGCAAAGCGGTTTGCGAACAACAATAGTGACCACCGCTCAGGTGTTTAATGAATTTGGCAGCGGCAGTCCCGATCCGGCAGCGATCAGGGACTTTGTAAAAATGTACCATGATAAATATGGCAACGACCCGGCCAATCGTCTTCGTTACCTGCTGTTGTTTGGCGATGCCTCTTATGATTATAAGAACCGCATCAGCAACAACACGAACTATGTGCCGGCATGGGAAAACAATTTTTCGTTGGATCCGCTCTCCACTTACGCTTCGGATGATTTTTTTGGTTTTTTAGATGATAATGAAGATATCAATTCGGGTCTCATCATTAATTATCTTGATATCGGCATCGGAAGGGTGCCTGCAAAAAACAACGATGAAGCAAAAAATTTTGTTGACAAGGTAGAAACCTATTTCAAAAGCGAAAGCCTTGGCCCCTGGAGAAATAACATCACCTTTATTGCCGATGATGAAGACGGCAACCTGCACCTGAATGATGCAGAAATCCTTACTGCCACCACAGCTACTTCATCGCCATGGTTAAATCAGCAAAAGATCTATCTCGATGCTTTTCAGCAGGAGAGTGGTGCCGGCGGAAGCCGCTACCCCCTGGCCAACCAGGCGATCAACAACCAGGTGTATAATGGCACGTTGATCTGGAATTACAATGGGCACGGCGGTTCAAGAAGACTGGCCGAAGAAACCATCCTTGATCAGGAAATTGTGAATGGCTGGAATAACCCCAGTCGCCTGCCCTTGTTCATCACTGCCACCTGCGATTTCGCTCCTTATGATAACCCGGCCATCAATTCAATTGGCGAAAACATTTTGTTGCGGCCAAAAACCGGCAGCATTGCCCTGATGACAACCACCCGTGTGGTGTTTGCTTTCAGCAACCGGGTGATGAATGATAATTACCTGCGGCTGGCATTGCAACCTGATGCAAATGGCCGTTACAAAAGTTTGGGTGATGCCGTTAAAGAAGCCAAAAACTTTACTTATCAGACCTCTGGTGATGTGTCCAATAACCGAAAGTTTACCTTGCTCGGCGACCCGGCGCTTACTTTAGGATTTCCCAGGCATAAAGTGAGGGTTACTGCAGTGAACGGTATCCCCGCTGTACAGGCTGATACACTCAGCGCCACTGAAAATGTGACCATCGAAGGCGAAGTGACCGACTTGCAGGATAACCTGCTCAGCGGTTTCGGTGGGACAGCTTATGCTTCGGTCTATGATAAACCTCAAACCGTTTCAACATTAGCCAATGACCCCGGCAGCCAGGTGACCAACTTCCAGTTGCAATCCAATTTATTGTTCAAAGGAAAAGCAACAGTTACCAGTGGCCGTTTTTCTTTTTCTTTTAAAGTGCCAAAAGACATCAACTACCAGTTTGGCAATGGCCGGCTAAGCCTTTATGCCGAGAATGGGTCAGAAGACGCTACCGGGTTGTTTACCCAATTTATTGTGGGTGGCAATGCTACCAATGCTCCCGATGATGAAGAAGGTCCGGAAATAAAGCCCTACCTGAATGATGAACGCTTTGTGAATGGCGGCATTACCAACGAAACCCCATTGCTTATCGTGAAGCTGGCCGATTCATCCGGTATCAACACGGTTGGCACAGGAATCGGGCATGATCTTGTGGCTACACTCGACAACGACAACCGGCAGTTTTTTATCCTCAACGAATTTTACCAGGGTGAGCAGGACAGCTACCGGCAGGGGACTGTTCGCTTTCAGATGCCAACGCTGGAACCCGGGCCACACAGCCTCCGGATCAAAGCCTGGGATGTGCTGAATAATTCCAATGAAGCGATATTGGAATTTACCGTGGCCAAAAACGAGGAATTAATGCTCAGTCATGTGCTGAATTATCCTAATCCGTTCAGCACCCGGACCAGCTTTTGGTTTGAGCATAATAAGCCCGGGCAGAATCTGCGGGTAAAACTGCAAATATTTACACTTAGTGGACGGATAATAAAGATGATAGAGCAAACAATAAACACCCCCGGAAACCGTTCAATTGAACTGGAATGGGATGGCCGTGATGAGTACGGCGATAAGGTGGCACGGGGAACTTATCTTTACCGCCTGACCGTGATAGCCCCGGGTGGTCTAAAAAAAGAGAAAATTGAGAAACTGGTAGTATTTTAGCCCCCCAAAATGATCCAATATTTTATCTGTTTTTTGTTAAAACCCATATATTTACACCAATATTAAAAACTTACAAATGAGACCAACTGCTGTAAAACTAACTGCCAGCATTCTGCTATTTTGTGGTTTATCTTCTGCTGTTAAAGCACAAAGCGATATCAACGTAGTGACCACCGCTGTTCCTTTCCTGAGGATTTCACCCGATGCCCGTTCAGGCGGTATGGGTGATCTTGGCGTTGCCACTTCACCCGATGCAAGTGCAGGATTCTGGAACATTGGTAAAGTAGCTTTTAATGAATCAAAATCCGGAGTGGTGGCTTCTTACACACCCTGGCTGAAACAAGTGGCCGACGATGTATTCCTGGCTGCTTTGGCTGGTTATGTAAAATTGGATGATGACCAGGCGATAAATGCTTCTATGCGTTATTTCAGCCTTGGTAATATCCAGTTTACGGATGGTTTGGGTAACCTGCAGGGCTCCGGTAAACCCCGTGAGTTCAGTATTGACGTTGGTTATTCCCGCAGGCTGTCTGCTAAAACAGGTATCGGTTTGTCACTGAGATATATCAATTCTAACCTTGCTGCCGGCGCTGTTTCTGCCACAGGAACCTACAAAGTAGGTAGCGCTGTAGCCGCTGACCTCGGTTTTTACCATGATGGCAAAAATGAAGCTGGTGATGGCTGGTCTTTTGGCGCCACTTTGAACAACCTCGGTTCTAAGATCGCTTATACTGACAATGCCGATCAGAAAGATTTTATCCCTGCCAACCTCGGGTTAGGAACTACTTATACTAAGAATTTCAACGAAAGCAATAAGATCACTTTTGGGTTGGATGTAAACAAGCTGCTGGTGCCCACTCCCCCGTCCAACCCCACTGCACAGGATATTGCTGACTACAGAAGCAAAGGCGTGGTAGGTAGCTGGTTCAGTTCATTCGGTGATGCACCAGGTGGTTTCAGCGAAGAAATGAGAGAATTCCAGATCTCAGCCGGCGCTGAATACTGGTATAACAACCAGTTTGCACTGCGTGGTGGTTATTTCTGGGAGCACCAGGATAAAGGCAACCGTCGTTATTTCACCATGGGGTTGGGTGTTAAATACAATGTATTTGGTATCAACTTTGCTTACCTGCTGCCCTCTGGTAGTGGTGTGAGCCAAAACCCGCTGTCAAACACACTGCGTTTCTCCATCCTGTTCGATTTGGATGGCGAGGCCAAATAATAAATACACAGTTTGCAAAACAATTAAAAAATGTCCTGCTATCCGGCAGGACATTTTTTATTTCAGGATATTTGAGTTTTAAAACAACTACATGTCATATCGGATAGGTTCAGGGGTAGATTTTCATCAGTTGGCAACGGGCATGGAATTGTGGATCGGTGGCGTAAAGATCGGACATCACAAAGGGGCTGTGGGTCACAGCGACGCAGATGTGTTGCTCCATGCCATTTGTGATGCAATGCTCGGTGCTTTGTCTCTGGGTGATATTGGGGTTCATTTTCCCGACACCGATGCTTCCTATAAAAATATTGACAGTAAAATTTTACTCGAAAGAACCGCTTCACTTATTCAGCAGGAAGGCTATGCGGTGGTGAATGTGGACAGCACCCTTTGCCTGCAGGAACCTAAAATAAAACCATATGTGGAACAGATGCAGTCGGTGATTGCTGCTATTCTTGATATAGCTTTAAAAGACGTTTCCATTAAAGCCACCACTACGGAAAAGATGGGATTTGTGGGCAGGGAAGAAGGGTTGGTCGCTTATGCTACCGTACTATTAAAGAAAAGAGAATAGATAACAGCGAATGGTGAATAGTTTACTTTAAACCGGGTATCATCCATGTTTTCATACTCATAATCCAACAACTATAAACCATAAACTTTTATCTGCCTCCCGTATCTTTGCCCGATGCCAGTGATTTCTGTTAAGATCATCAATCAATCCAACAATCCTTTACCTGAATATGCAACCAACGGTTCTTCCGGTATGGATGTGAGGGCAGCGTTGGAATCACCGCTTGCGATACAACCCATGGAAAGGGTGCTGGTGCCAACGGGTCTGTTTATCGAATTGCCCGTGGGATATGAATTGCAGGTCAGACCCCGCAGCGGGATGGCTATCAAACAGGGGATTACATGCCTCAACACACCCGGCACCATTGACGCTGATTACCGGGGAGAAATTAAGATAATATTGATCAACCTTTCGCAGCAGGAACAGGTCATAAACCCCGGCGACCGCATTGCACAAATGGTGTTGCAGCAGGTGGAAAAGATAGAATGGGTGCCGGCGGCCGAAATAGCCATAACAGAACGAAATGCCGGTGGCTTTGGCCATACTGGTAAACAATAAGAGTCCTGATGATAAGAACCCTACTGATAGCGACCACAGCAGTTCTTTTGTTTACATCCTGCCGCTCTACCCGCAAAATACAGACAGCAGTGGCGCCGAAGGATACAACAGCCACTGTTACGGTTACACCGCCGCCGGACAGGAGCCGTGAAGATTCATTGGAATTTATCAGGGATATCTATGGGGCTGTGCGGCAAAATGATATCCCTTTCACCACTTTCTCAGCCAAGATTGATGTTGACTATGTTGATGGCGATGGGAAAAAATATAATGTGAATGCCAACCTGAGGATGTATAAAGACAGTGTGATATGGATATCCATGACGGCGATCTTTGGCATTGAAGGGTTAAGGGCTTATATCACCCCGGATTCTGTAAAAATGCTCGATAAGCAAAATAAGATATATACAGCCCGCAGTGTTTCTTACCTGCAGGAAATGACCGCTCTGCCGCTCGATCTTTCATCATTGCAGCATCTGATCATTGGCAACCCGGTTTTTCTCGACAGCAACATCACCTCATATAACCAAACGGAAAATGCAGTTTCCCTTCTGCACATAGGCAGTTTTTTCAAAAATCTTTTTACGATAGATAAAAACGGCAAGCAGGTGCAAAGCAGTAAATTAGACGACCTTGATGAATTTCGCAACAGAACCTGTTATCTTAGCTACAGCAGCTATGAAAACAAAAAGGGAGTCAGTTTTTCAACGAAGCGGCGTATTACGGTAACGGAAAAGAAGAGTTTAGATATAAAACTCGATTTCAAGCAGTATGCTTTTAATGAAACGTTAAGCTTCCCTTTTTCAGTTCCAAAAAATTATAAACCCGGCTAACTTGTAAAATTTATAAAACAGTAAGCCGTTATATTATAACTTTCCCGGACCCTGTTTTTGTTCACCCATATCCTTATTTATCATGACAAAACAATTTTTCTTCTTTTTGCTGACATTGACTTTCTCTGCTGCCTCGGTACTGGCGCAACCCACGCCGCAGGATAAGGCTCAATTGGAAAAAGAAAGACAGGATCTGCAGCGGGAATTGAAAGAAATGCAGTCTGTGTATGACAAACTGAAAGGGCAAAGCCGCCAGGCCCTGGGCCAGCTCAGTGTACTTAACAAAAAGATCAACCTGCAGGAAAGATATATCAGCAGTATTAATAAAGAACTGCGGATGATAGAAGATGATATTTACCTGAGCAACCTGGAGATCTACCGCCTGCAACGGCAATTAGACACACTGAAGAATGAATATGCCAAATCGCTGGTCTATGCTTACAAAAACAGGAGCTCATATGATTATTTGAATTTTGTTTTTTCTGCCAGCAGTTTCAATGATGCCATCAAAAGAATATCCTACCTGAAAAGCTATCGGGCTTATCGGGAAAACCAGGTGAAAACGATTTTTGAAACACAGAATCTCATAGCGAAAAGGAAGGAACAGCAACTGAGCCGCAAGGAGCAGCAAAAGATGGCCTTGGAAAACCAAACCAAACAGCGGTCAGAGTTAGATGTGCAAAAAAAGGAAAAAAACCAGGTGGTCAGCAACCTGAAATCACAGGAAAAAGACATTCAAAAACAGATCAATGCCAAAAAGAAAAGGGATACTGATCTGAAAAATGCCATTGCGGCTATTATCCGCCGTGAGATAGAGAAAGAAAAGGAAATAGCGAGGCTGAAAGTTGAAGAGGAGAAAAAGAAAAATACACCGGCAGTAAAGCCAAATGAAGGCGCAGCAACTACACCGACCACCAATCCTGTTGCAACAACCACTGTACCAACCAGTCGTATTGCCAGCAGCAATTCAGGCAGTGTGCTGGAATTAAATGCAGCAGATGTAAAACTGGGAAGTGATTTTCTCAACAGCAAAGGCAAACTGCCATGGCCTGTTGACAAAGGCTACCCGAGCATTCATTTTGGTCCTTATGATATTCCGGGAACAAAACTCCGGGGTGATAATCCCGGTGTTACCATTTCCACACAGTATGGCGCCTTTGTGAAATCTGTTTTTAATGGCGATGTGGTGGGAGTATATAATATGGGAGACGGGATGGCAGTGACCATACGTCACGGTAAATATTTTACTACATACAGCAATCTATCAAATGTAAGCATTAAAAAAGGCGATGCTGTTTCCACCGGCCAGGTGATAGGTAAAGCGGGAAGAGATGATGCCGGTGACCAGGGACAAATTGACTTTCTGCTGATGATCGAAACCAAGAATGTGAACCCCGAACCCTGGTTGCGGCGATAAACGCTTTCAAAAAGGTTGTCAACCTTTTTGAAGAAATCGTTCATACAATTTTTCATACAGCGGAACGATATGGGCAATATCATATTTCCGGGCATGTGCTGAAGCTTTTTCCTTAAATGATTTCAGGGTCTTCTCATCTTTCAGGATGGAAATAGCCTGCTGGCTCATCAGGGCCACATCTCCCACATTGGCGAGATAACCGGTTTCACCTGGAATATTTATTTCCCCTAACCCGCCTGCATTTGTTGAAACAACCGGCACACCGGCAGCCATTGCCTCTAATGCTGCCAGGCCAAAGCTCTCATATTCGGAAGTGAGTAGGAATAAATCTGCGATGGCAAGAATGTCTTCCATCTGCTCCTGTTTGCCTACAAAACGTATTTCATCACAAATACCCAGCTCTCTTGCCAGGTCTTCTGCTGTGGATCGTTCAGGCCCGTCGCCTACAAACAAGAGCTTTGAAGGAATGACCTTATTCACTTCATAAAATATCTTTACCACATCCTGCACTCTTTTTATTTTCCGGAAGTTGGAAGCATGTAATAATATCCTTTCGGCGTTTGGTGCAATTACTTTTCGAAAGGCATCAATGGGTTTGCGGCTGAAACGCTGCACATCTACAAAATTGTAAATGACCTCGATCTCTTTTTCAATCGTGAATATTTTATACGTTTCATCCCGCAGGTTTTGCGACACGGCTGTGATGGCATCGCTCTGGTTGATGGAAAATGCCACCACCGGCGCATAAGTTTTGTCACGGCCCACTAAGGTGATGTCTGTTCCGTGCAGCGTGGTGATAACGGGAATTTCTTTTCCTTCTTTCTTTAATATCTGTTTGGCCATGTAGGCGGCCGAAGCATGGGGAATGGCATAGTGCACATGGAGCAGATCAAGATTATTATTCTTGATCACATCCACCATCGTGCTGGCCAGTGCTGTTTCATAAGGCGGGTAATCGAAGAGAGGATAGGGGGGCACCTGCACTTCATGATAAAATATATTCGGTATAAAACCATTCAATCTCACCGGTTGCTGGTAAGTGATGAAGTGTACCAGGTGGCCTTCCTGCGCTAGTGCCTTACCAAGTTCTGTTGCCAATACACCGCTTCCGCCAAATGTGGGATAGCAAACAATTCCTATTCGCATATTTTGTGGTTCAGATTGCAAAACTAAGATAACAGTTCCGGATAGTTTTGGTTTTACCGTTTATCGTAAATGTTTGGAAATACATTTTGGCTTATTTTTATCTATTAGCTTTCATTTACCAGTAAAAATACATTCAACCGCATGAGATCATTTATTTGCACAGCCATGGCATTATTCAGCAGCCTGCTGTTATTGGCGCAAAAGGAAGATTCCGTTTTTATCAAAAGGCTTTCTGATGAAATACTCACCAATGGTAAGGCATATGATAACCTCCGTTACCTCACCAAACAGATCGGTGCAAGACTGGCCGGTTCACCCGGCATGGTAAAGTCGGAAAAATGGGGATTGCAACTGATGGAACAATATGGAGCTGATAAAGCATGGAAACAGGAATGTAAAGTGCCGGTATGGATAAGAGGGGGTCATGACGAGGCAAGGGTTGTTTCTGACGGCGGCAGGATAATAAAGCTGGATGTTGTTGCTTTGGGCAATTCAATAGGGACTGGAAAAAAGGGATTGTCTGCCGAAGTGATCGAAGTAAAATCATTTGATGACCTGGAAGCAAAGAAAGACCAGGTGAAAGGCAAGATCGTTTTTTATAATTATAAATTCAATCCCACATTCATCCGCACCTTTCAATCGTATGGTGATGCATCACGATACAGGGGGCAGGGACCTTCGGCTGCAGCGAAGCATGGCGCAGTAGGAGTGATCGTAAGAAGTATGAGTCACAGTGTAGATAATCATCCGCACACCGGTGCTACAAGGTATGATACGAACTATGCAAAAATTCCTGCCGTGGCGATTGGGTTACGGGATGCTGACTGGCTAAGTGACAACCTCGCAAAGAATAAAACAACAGTGACACTGAAAACAAACGGGCATTTTCGTCCTGATACTATTGGTCATAATATTATTGGTGAACTGGTGGGTTCAGAGTTTCCCGATGAGATCATCACGGTTGGCGGCCATCTCGATAGCTGGGACAACTGCGAAGGCGCCCATGATGACGGCGCCGGTTGTGTGCAGACGATTGAAATTTTGAGAGCCTTTAAAGCACTTGGCTATAAACCCAAAAGAACCATTCGCTTTGTTTTATTTGCCAATGAAGAAAATGGTTTGCGGGGCGGCAACAAATATGCAGAAGAAGCCAAGGCAAAAGGCGAGAAACACATCTTTGCCTTAGAGAGTGATGCAGGCGGTTTTACACCAAGAGGATTTGGTTTTACGGGCACCGATGCGCAGTTTCAAAAATTCATGAGTTGGAAAGAACTGATTGCACCCTATGGTTGCAGTGAATTTAACCGTGGTGGCGGCGGCGCTGATATTGGTCCGTTGAACAGAAGTTTGGGCACAGCCGTTGCCGGGTTGAACCCCGACTCACAACGTTACTTCGATTATCATCATGCCCGCAACGATGTGTTTGAAGCGGTGAATAAAAGAGAACTGGAGCTTGGGGCCATCAATATGGCGGCGCTGATCTATTTGGTGGATAAGTATGGGTTGTAAACCTGCTTAAGCTTTTTTTGAATTGCTACAGCTATAACAGTTTTTATTTCACCTGCTCACCCTTGGCGATCGCTGTTTAAAAAAAATCAATGGGGTTGAATTATTTACCTGCATCTTCCACCATACTTACAAATTTGTCTATATTATCTTCTATTACTTTTTTCATAGCCAGGATTGAATGGTTTTCACCATCGCTCACCCGGAGCCAGATGCTGATAAACTGCGGTGCCGATTTGGGCAACTTTCTGTTATAATAGCCCGGGTTGGGTTTTACAGGCACAAAAAACTCCTGGTCGCTTAGTGCTGTAAAAACAAATCGTGTTATCCCGTCTTTAAATTGACTTTTTACTACACTCCATTCATTTAGCCAGCGTTCATCTTTTTCCAGATCTTTTTTGTAAGCGGCCAGCGTTTTTTCCAGGTTGACAATTTGGTTGTTTTGGGTACTGAGGAAATATTCCAGTTGGCCGGATTGCTTATACGCATTCTGCATTTCTTTATTATCTCTTTGCTTTTTAGCAGCGGCTATATAAGCTTGTTGTATGGCTACCTGTTTCAATAAAAATTCTTTACGGGTAACGTATTGAAAAGGAAGTTCGCTTCCCTTGCGGGTAACCCACCAAATATGGTCTTTAGTATACATGGCATCGGAGCCGCCATAGGCATACCATCCGTTTGCCATATTGGGTAGCATTCCATTTGGAATCAGGTCCTTTTCAAGGGTATTATAGCCAATATAGGCGTTGCTGTTTACCTCACCGTTCCGGTCAATGATGGCGATGGTGTCATAGAAGTTCCCAATTTCCAGACCCCAATTGACGTTTATGATCAGGGTTGCATTAGAGTGATCGTTTTTCACCAGCTTACCATTTTTACAGGAGTTGGCAAAGTTCATCAGCATATAGGAGTAAGGATGACCATATCTATTGGGATGTCGGGCATTAATTTCAGATGGGTTCATATTATAATTGGCGCTATGCCGGGCTGTTACCCCCACAGGCTTATAGTTGTCCTGAAAAACCTGGCGAATAGAAGCAACCAGTTTCCTTTCCGCAGCCAGTTCTGCAGGGGTAAGGCCGCCTGTATTCTGGTCGGTAAAGGATGTCCAGGTTCCCGGAGCTGTTTTAATTTTTTCGGGATCACAAGCTTCCTGTGCGAAAATCATGATAGTTTCAAACACAAGCAGGAAGAGGAGTATTATTGTTTTCATTTTTTATTTGCTTCCCAGCAGGCTTTTAAAGAAATCAATATTATTGTCAACCACTTTGCGTATGTTCTGTCCTATAAAGTCATCCGTTCGGCCTACGTTTATTATTATAAACTGTGCTGCCCATTTAGGAAGGCTGCGGTTGTAGTAATCAGGGTTGGACATAATGGGCACAGACATAGCAGGATCGTCCAAACTGGTAAAAACGAACCGGGAATACAGGAATGCTTTTGTTACAGGGTCTCTTATTCCTTCTTCTTTTACCACCGCTTTTTCATTGAGCCAGGCTTGTTCTTTTTTCAAATCCTGCCGGTAGGCTTCCAGTGGTTTTTCAAAAAACATGGACAAAAACTCTTTGCTGTCTCCCGGCTTTCTTTCTTTACGTCTGGCCTCGAGGAGGGCCACCTGTTTTTCCAAAAACTGTTTACGGCTTACATAGCGGTACGGCAGTTTGCCTTCGTAGGTAATCCATACATAATAGTTTCTTCCGCTCTCAACGGTATGGTACCCGTTTGAAAAATCGGGAAGTTTTCCCCCTTTACACTCCCCTGTTGATAAAGCATAAAAACCAAAGCCGTTGTTCGCTTCCGAACTTAGTTCGCCTCTTTCATTATACAGCGGCATATCGAGGAACTGAATCTGTCCTGATATGCGAACAGGGTTTATATATACTGCCGAGCTTACAGCTTCGCTATTTTTCGTCCTTTTTCCGTTTATACAGAGAAACCTGAAATTGCTGATAGTGTATATATATGAGTTGGCGTACGCATTTTTGGTAGTATTATGGGTTAGGTAATTATATACATCTGCGCCAACGGGTTTGTATTGCTCCTTGAACATTTGCCCTATCTTGTTCATAGTTTGCTTAGCACCGGCAAGATCTGCAGCGGAAGGTTTTGGAGTGCCCGATTCAACCTGATCACCAGGCTGCGGCAGCCACTTACCCGGCAGGGTTTTCAGGGCTTCCTTATCGCAGTCTTGTGCTAAAGTGGCTACACTACACAGGCATAAAAGGAAATGAAACATTTTTTTCATAACAAATATTTTTCTGCTATCATCGTGGCTAAAGGGGTTATTGATCTTCCATTTATCATTTCCCTCTTAAAAAACTACTTCCAGGTGAGCCAATGGAAGGTCCGGCCGAATTGAAGCCGCCACTCAGGCTTACTTCCACACTGCCCAACTCCACGCCGGCGCTTCCAATGGGGCCACTGATACCGGTGCCTACCGACCCTCCAACAGTAACATCGGCTATATTGCCGCCTTTGTCAATGGTAACAGTGGTTTTTACCGATCCTCCCACTTCGCCTTTTACCACTTTACCCACTTCAAATTCTTTTTTCGCACCTACTTCTGCCGATATAGTGTGCCCGGTAGTTTCCCAGGTGGCAGGATCTGTGGTTTGCCCATATTCAACGTTTACCACGCCAAAGTTTAACTGCATCTTCATACCCTTGCAATCAAATTTTCCCTTGAATGACTTCGCATCTATTCCCCAGCTTACCCGGCAATGGTCGGCTTCCCACTGCTGTATTTTTCCTTCAATGTTCAGATCTTTGGGCCCTAACTCACCACAGGGCGGCGACAGGTCGTGTATAAAAGGATAAACTTTTTGCAAACTGTAAATACCGCTTAAATAGGATGCATAAGCCTGGTACACCGAGGCAGTAGGGTCAGCAGGATAACCGTATATGGGTAACCAAAAAATTTCTTCCTGCAGTTTCTGGTTCAGCAGGTCTTCCATATTACGGATGTAGAGATTGGCAATCGTTGCATTCCCTTCCAGGAATTGCTGCTGGTAGTTTTGCTGAAGTGTGCAGAGTTGTTTTTCCATCTTCGCCAGTTTCTCTTCTTCTTCCACCGCTCCTTCGCCTCCTTCAATTTGGCCCATTTGCTTTCTTATATCATTCATTTGCTCCTGTATGCCTTTCAGGGATTCGAGCAGCTTCTTTTCGCTTTCCAGCCTTTTGTCTTCTTCCCGTTGCATACGTTGCACAAAAGAAGTGCTATATTCTGATTGGTGTATGGAGGCGATTATGTAGTGGGCCTGTGGCTGCAGGGGATGGTTGTATTTGAGATAATGCCTGTGTAAGGCGCCTGCATCGCCAGGTGTTTTCATCAAACGGGTGAGGTCCCGCATTTGGTCTTGCTGTATTTTCATCCGCTGCTCATGATAGGCTTGCGACATTTCACCGGCAATAATCTGGGCTTCGTTGTTTGTTTCACCCAGGTCGCTGAAAAAAGTTTCTAACTCTTTTTGGGTTTCTATTGCCTCTGTATAGGAGCCGGGTACAGGAGGTAGCCGGAAACGTTTGGTAATGGCGTGGTCTTTTTTATAGTATGGCTTATACTTCGGCCTTATCAGTTCTGCCATGTCCGTTCCAGGGTCCTCAATGGCAAGTATACCAATGGCATCTGCTGTGCCGCCTCCGTTTTCAATGGTTTGTTTAACGTAGTCAACGCACTTAGCAGTATTGCCCTGGTGTTTGGCCATTACAGCAAGCGAGTACGAAGCCTGGGTTTGTGTTTTGTCTTCTTTCAGCGCTTCTTTTAAGAATTTTTCGGCTTTGTCCAGATAGCCTAAACTAAGCCATGCCTGCCCGAGATTATTGAGCAGCGTAGGACTTTTTGGAAAATGTTTTTGCAGATACTGCAATAGGGGCAATGATTTGTGGGCATAGCCGCTAATGGTCATAAAAGCAGCAAGGTTGTTGATGGAAACATAATCCTCCTGGTCGGTAAGGCAGGCATTAAGCAACAGGTAAAGGGCTTTATCCATTTCTTTATTCATAAAATAACCCATGGCAATTTCGCCGGTTTCTTTTCCTTTGTTGAGGTGGGGTGTTATATCGGCTTTATGGGTTGGTTTAATGGCTTCATTGGTGCTCTGCATTATTGGCTGCAGGTAGGCTTTCAATTGTTCTTTGCCCGCAGGTGTGGCCGCAATGGGCAGGCCCGAAGGTTTGGTGAGGATTCTGTTGGGGTCTGCGGCGGCCAGAGCCTTCATATCTACGTCTTTTACACCTGTGGCTTTGGTTGTTTTTTCAACCTGTTTCAGCATGTCCAGCATGCCCATTTCTTCCATGGCTTTCTTCATTTCGGGGTCAGCTTCCATTTCTTTTTTAAGCTGCTTCATCATTTCTTCCACAGACTGGGTCTCTTCTTTTTTAGGCGGCTTTTTCTGGGCTTGCGCCAAAACAGCGAAGGCAAGCAAGCATACAATCAGCATGGCCGTCGGTAATCTAAGTAGTCTTTTCATTGCTGTAAAAGGTTTGATTATTATTCAACAAACAAATGTTGCACATCCTGCACAGTTTTTCTATCGTTAAAAAGTATGATTTTCCCGGAAAGAAAATCATAAAAAAAGAGGAGGCAGCCTAAAGAGAATTGTATGTTTATTTGTACATTAAGCAGATTATACAAAGAACTATATGCGAAAACTGGCTGTCATCCTGTTGTTGGTATTTTCCAAGAATATTTTTGCCCAGCAAAGCGCCATTGACAGCCTGCTGAGCCTGTTGCCCAATGCCAAAGAAGACAGCGCCAAAGTGCTGCTGTACATTAATATTGGCAATGAGTACGAAGGGGACAACCCCGAAACGGCCGGACAATACTATCTGAAAGCCGGGGCTTTAAGCCAAAAGCTGGGGTACAAAGAGGGGATATTTAAATACATCTCCAATTATTCCTTCCTGCTCAACCAAAGGGGGCAGTACGACAGTTCAATGCTGCTGAACAGGCAATCCGTAAAGCTGGCCATGGAGCTGAACGACAAATTCCAGATAGGCCGATCCAATGCCAACCTTGGTAATGTTTTCCTTAACCTTGATCAGTACGACAGCGCATTATACTATTACCATATTGCGCTGCAAAATTTTGAAGCCCTAGACAATAAAGTATTCATGGCCCGGCTGTACGATTTGCTTCAGATTGCCTACAAGGAGCTGCGCCAGCATGATAAAGCATTGGCTTATGGCAAGCAGGCTATAGCAGTGTTGCGCCATGCCAGCGACCCTGCGAATTTGAGCGCCGCCCTTTCTAATTTGGCTAATATATATGACCGGCTACACCAATATGATACGGCGTTGCTGTATTTAAAAGAAGCGTTGGTATTGGCAAGGTCTATTAATTATAAATCATACGAAATGTCCATATTGCAAAATATAAGCAATATTTATTTACATACACTCCAAATTGACAGCATAAAGCCTTATGCAGAGAAAGCGGCGGCGCTTAGCCGTGAATTGGGCATTCCAACAACAGAAGCCATAGCCAACCGGGGCCTGGCGAATTACTATGTATTTAAAAATAAGCTGGATGCTGCTTACTACCATATCACCCACGCTTTGGAAATCAGCCAAAAAAACGGCTTTCGGAAGGAACATCTTTCCAACATGGAAACCTTCACCGGTGTGTTGCTGGCCATGCACCGCTACGAAGAATCTTTCAGAGTGCAGTTGGAAGCAGAATTGCTTTCAGACAGCCTGCTTGGAGAAGAAATACAAGCCAAAACCCTTCTTTTGGAGAAGCAATTTGAAACCGAGAAAAAGAATACCCAAATAAAACTTCAACAAGCCCAAATAAAGCAGAAAAGCATTCAGAATTATTTCCTTATTGGCGGCGCTGCTGCCTTATTGATAATATCATTGCTAGGCTACCGCAACTATAGGCACCGCCAACGGTTGCAAAAAGTAAGGATTGATGAATTGGAGACCGAAAAAAAATTAGCCGCTACCGAATCTATCCTCAAAGGCGAAGAACAGGAACGTACCCGCCTGGCCAAAGACCTGCACGATGGGCTTGGCGGAATGCTCAGCGGTATTAAATACTCATTTCAAACAATGAAAGAGAATCTTATACTTACACCATCAAATGCACAGGCATTTGAACGCAGCCTTGATATGCTCGACAGTTCTATCATGGAAATGCGCCGGGTGGCACATAACATGATGCCGGAAATGCTGGTGAGGTATGGTTTGGATGTTGCTTTAAAGGAGTTTTGCAGTGAGGTGAGTCGCAGTGGCGCTATACATAGCAGCTATCAGTCTATTGGTATGGAAAATGCCGTCATCGGACAAACTACTGCTGTTACGGTATATCGCATTGTGCAGGAACTGGTGAACAATGCCATCAAACATGCGGTAGCCGGGCATGTGGTTGTGCAGGTACATGCATCCGGGCAGGATAAATTGCTTACCGTGACGGTGGAAGACGACGGGAAAGGATTTGATACAGCTTTGCTGAAACAACCGGTCGGCATGGGGTGGAGCAATATTCAAAACCGGGTTGACTTCCTGAAAGGAAAATGGGATGTGAAGTCCTCACCTGGCGAAGGCACTTCTGTTTTAATTGAGATAAACATCGGATGAAAACAAAATTGTTCATTGTGGATGACCATTATATGGTAATCGAGGGCATCCGTTCATTGCTGCAGAATGAAACGTTCATCGAATGGATGGGACATGCTTCCAATGCGGAATCCTGTCTTAGCTTTCTTGGAAAGCACCAGCCTGATGTGATATTAATGGACGTCAATCTTCCTGACAGGAGCGGTACAGATCTATGCATGGAAGTAAAACAAAGATTCCCTTCGGTATATGTCCTGGGACTTAGCACCTTTAACCAGCAGCCCGTTATCCGTAGCATGATGGATAATGGCGCATCTGGTTATGTATTGAAAAATGCTACAAAAGAAGAGCTGCTAAACGCCATTGCAACGGTAGCGATGGGTAAAACCTATTTAAGCTTTGAAGCTGCCCATTCATTACGGGAAAGGGCTAGCGACACTCCCATGATTACCCGCCGTGAGAAAGAGGTGCTGCAACTCATCGCCGGGGGTCTTACTAATGCCGAAATAGCAAGGAAACTCTTTATCAGCGTACCTACTGTAAACACTCATCGTAAAAGTCTGATTGAAAAATTTGATGTAACCAATACAGCAATGCTTATTGCAAAGGCTATGAAAAGAGGGATTTTATAGGCCGCAGCATAAAGCAAATATGTCTGAATTTTTTTTGGAACGCATAGTTTTCGGAAGGGAGATTGCCGCCAATCACCATATCTGTAATGATGTGTTTGAAGCCGTGAACAAAAGAGAACCAGAGCTGGGGCTATCAATATGGCGGCGCTGATCTATTTGGTGGATAAGTATGGGTTGTAAAATCAATCACCGATTTTCACTACCGTCCACCCTGATTTTGAATCGGTGATCAGTAACTCGTTATTCCTGTAGAATATTTTACAATTAAATGGGTCGTTGATCTTTACTTCTTCTGTAAAAAACCGGGTGATATTCCCGTTTTCAAAAACCATTAGTCCTTTTTTATCAGCAAACGCAGCAATGGCCCAAACCCGTCCCTTGTTGTCAACTGCAATTCCATGCACATAAGGAAACTTTTCATCAGGATATTTCTCAGTCATCTTTTTCTTCAGCTCGGTTGTCTGGCTGCCGTCATAAACATGATAGCTGCCGATGCCGGCAAAGAATATATTTCCCTTGCTGTCAAAATGATGTTCATAAACAAGGCCGGGTGATCCGGCAAGCAATGTCATTTTTTTATCCTTGCAGAGATAAACGTTACTCAGGCTGATATAGCAGTTGCCATCGGCGCCGATGGAAATATTGTGTGTGGCCTGGTTTGGCGGAAACCCCTCAATTTCTATTGCAGGAATAAATTCTTTTTTCCCATTCTGTAAAGTGGTGATTCCTTTGTGACTTGCCATCCAGATCTTACCTGATTTATCAACAGCGATGGAATTCATTTCGGTATCGTTGAGGCCGATGGAATCTAATTTGCCCGGCGCCGATTCCCGGTAAATTTTGCCGGAAGTCAGAATATATAATTTCTTGCCGTCTGTTGTCATGTCCAGTACATAACTGCCGTCAGGTTCGATCTTTTTCACAAGGTCTTTGTCATTGCTTATCCAGATAGCATTACGGTCTTTTGTAAGCAGCCTGCCATCCGGCAGCAGCAGGTTATAACCTTCTTTGCTGTCTGATTTGTATTTTAAACCCTGAAGTATTTCTGGTTTGTTATTGTTTAATTTCGCAAAGCCATCGTCGCCGGAGCGATAAAAAATATTATTGTATAAAGCATATTTGAACGAACCGGTAAGTGTTGTTTTGGGAATGGATGTTTTTTGAGGTTCAATTTTGTAATCATTGGTCAAAGATGCAGAAACGCTAAGTTTTACAGCTGTGTCAATTCCGGCAAGAAATACTTCGTTTTTTTCGTTGGCAATAAGACGGCAGTTGGCAATGCTTTTTCCCGTTGAGAAACTGCTTGCAGTTTTTCCGGTACTACTGAAAAGTTCTGAATTGTTCAAACTGATTTTTGGTGCTGCGTTGCTGTTTCCCTCCGGTACAAAGTTCAGAGTAGCGCCGTTACGTATCCAAAAGCCCTGTCCGGGTTGTACCACTGTTTCATAGGTGCTGCCATACGCAAACTGCTGGCTTGTTTTGCTCACCGTATCATACACATAGATCCCATTTGAAAGGCCATAGTAATATTTTCTGCCGTCTGCAAAAATAAAACTGTTTGCTGCCGGAGAACCACCTGAATAAGCTGTTTTGTAGGGCCCGAAGGAGTTAAGCCAGTTGTTATTCCTGTAGCGGTAAATAGCATTGCCATCTATTAGTGTCAATTCGTCAGCCGACAAGGAAACAGCAAATACGGCATTGCCGTTTTTCATCGAAGTGGGTGTAATGTTTTTCCATTTACCATTCGCTTGCAGCATAAACACTCCGCCTCTGCCGACACAAACAGCTTTGTCTTTATATACACTGACATATACTACCGGGGGTAACAGCTTATTGTCGTCTGTCATGTTCGACACGATGAATTTCCCTGTTGCAGGATTAAAAAACGTCAGGCTCTCATCCGAAACAAGCCAGATGCCTTTGCCTGCCTGGGCTACCATCCTTTTGTAAGAGCCGGTATTGGTAAATGTTTCTGTCGAAATTATTTTCTGTGCAGCGAGTCCTGCTGTACATCCTAAAACAACTGTGAGCAAACATAACTTTTTCATGCCCTTAAGATAGGGAGAAAGTAAAAAGCAATTATACCCGTCAGCCGGTATTTTATCCTAGCAGCTTGTCAATTTGAGTTTGGACTCGGGCAAAATGAAAGGAGTTTAACACCTCATCCATCATTCTTTTAATTTCTGTTGTACAAAGCCTGCCAGTACTTCCTTCGTGAATATGATGAACGGTAGTGTCGTAGGTGAACTCACCGGCTTCAATATCCATCCCCACTTTTTTGTACGCATCCCGGAAAGGTATTCCTGTATTCACTAATTTATTCACTTCCTCCACGCTGAAGAGGTACTTATATTTTTCATCGGCCAGGATTTCTTTTTTAATCTCGATATTTGACAGCATCAGTCCTGTCATTTCAATACAATCTTTCAGTGTTTTAAAAGCAGGAAATAAATGTTCTTTCAGCAACTGCAAATCCCGGTGATAACCGGAAGGGAGGTTGGTGGTCATCAGCATGATCTCATTGGGCAAAGCTTTGATACGATTACAATGACTGCGGATGAGTTCAAACACATCCGGGTTCTTTTTATGTGGCATGATGCTGCTGCCGGTTGTCAACTCAGCCGGGAAACTAATGAAACCAAAATTTTGATTGAGGTATAAACAGGCATCCATGCTTAACCTGGCTAATGTATCAGCAACATTTGCCAATGACTGTGCCACGATCCGCTCGGCTTTACCTCTCCCCATCTGTGCATACACCACATTATAATTCAGGTCGTCGAAGCCGAGTAATGTTGTTGTCAGTTGCCTGTTGATAGGGAACGATGAACCATAACCGGCTGCCGATCCCAGCGGATTCTTATTCACCACATCATAAGCAGCTTTGATAGTGATAACATCATCCACAAGACTTTCTGCATAGGCGCCAAACCACAAGCCAAATGAAGAAGGCATGGCTAGCTGCAAATGCGTATAGCCGGGAAGCAGATGATCTTTATATTTCTCGCTTTGTTTTTGCAGCAGGTCGAACAGCGGCTGAATGCTGTTCACCAGTGTTTCTATCTCGTGGCGAAGAAATAATTTGATGTCCACGAGCACCTGGTCGTTGCGGCTTCTGGCACTGTGAATTTTTTTACCAGTGTCACCCAGTTTTTGTGTCAGTAGCAGCTCTATTTGTGAGTGGATGTCTTCAACGTCTGGGTGAATGGTGAATGGTGCCCCGATAGCTATCGGGAGGTGAGTGGGTAAGATCGTTTGGTAAATTGCTCTCAACTCTTTTACCAGCAGATCTTTTTCTTCTTTTGTGAGAAGCCCAACGGTTTCCAGCATAATGGCATGTGCAATAGAACCCAGCACATCAAAAGGGGCTAATTGCAGATCAAACTCACGATCATTACCTACTGTGAATTTTTCCACTTCGGCGAGTGACGATTTATCTTTTTGCCAGAGCTTCATACAAGCTGGTTTAGTAACTGGATATACATTTCAATTCCCTGTTTGATTTCATCAATATAAATATATTCATCGGCAGTATGGCTTCTTGCCGAATCACCGGGACCCATTTTCAGCGCCGGAAAGGGCATTAAAGCTTTATCCGATGTAGTCGGGGAGCCGTAGTAAGTTCTGCCAAGCTGCAACCCGGCTTTTACCAGCGGATGATCCAATGCAATGGATGTGGAACGAAGCCTTGTGCTTCTCGGCTTTACCTCGCACTGTACATTTGATCGGATGATGTCAACCACTTCTTCAAAACTGTATAACTCATTCACCCGGCAATCCACCACGAATTTACATTGCGCAGGCACTACATTGTGCGCTTTATTTTCTGTTTCGATAACCGTCACACTCATTTTGGTCGGTCCCAGTAACGCAGATACTTTTGGAAACCGGTAATTTTTAATCCAGTTGATATCGTGAAATGCTTTATAAATAGAATTTTCTCCTTCATTTCTGGCAGCATGACCTGCTTTACCATTGCTTATGCAATCCAAAACCATCAGCCCACGTTCGGCAACTGCCATTTGCATTTCTGTGGGTTCACCAACGATGGCGCAGTCAATTCTTGGTAAATAGGACAAGGTATATTCGATGCCACCTGCACCACTGATTTCTTCTTCGGCAGTGGCGGCAATAGCAATATTGTAATTCAGGCCCTGCCTGTCATAATAATGGAGAAAGCAAGCGACAAGTGAAACAAGACTGCCGCCAGCATCATTACTGCCCAGTCCGTACAATTTTCCATCTTCAATAACAGGATTGAACGGGTCTTTACTGTATTGTGGATTCGGTTTTACCGTATCGTGATGCGAGTTGAGCAGAAGGGTAGGGTTTGTCTCGTCAAAATATTTGTTCAGGGCAAATATGTTATTGCCCACCCGGCTGGCGGCAATGTTACGTGTAGCAAAGAACTTACCGATGATTGCCGCAGTTTTATCCTCTTCTTTGCTGAAAGATGGGGTGGTAATCAATTCTTTCAGCAGTTCAATAACTTCTGCCTGTAGTATGTGTAAGTCTTTACTCATTGACGATACTTGTGCCGGAGCTTCCCTGAATCAATTCATCCAGTTTTTCTGCTTTGCCGATGATCACTTTGCAGACTCCATTATCTAATGCTGCAAAGGCATTATCTAGTTTGGGAAGCATGCCGGCAAATATCCCGGACCCGGTTTTTAGTTCTTCATAATACTTGCGATCTAACTTCCCGATCACGGAGTTGTCGTCGTTCACATCGAGCAGCACACCATTTTTCTCAAAGGAATAGATCAGTTCCACATCATAATCGCTGCTCATGGCTTTGGCCACTTCTTGTGCAATGGTATCAGCATTTGTATTCAGCAATTGTCCCTGCTGGTCATGAGTGACAGGTGCAAAAACAACAGCCATATTTTGCTCCAGTAAATTTTTTATCAGCACTGTATTTACCGCATCCACATCACCTACAAAACCATAATCAAGAACCGGGTGCTGCCGCTTATGAGCAAGAATGGCATCGCCATCGGCACCGCAAAGCCCAATAGCATTGCAATGGTTGGCCTGCAATTGCGCCACAATGTTTTTGTTAATGTAGCCAGCATACACCATCGTTATGATCTTCAGTGTTTCTGCATCTGTGATCCTCCTGCCATCCACCAGTTGTTGTTCCACTCCCAGCTTGTCTGCAAGTCTTGTTGCAAGCTTGCCGCCACCATGTACTAAGATTTTTTTTCCCGGTATGTTTGCAAATAAAGTAAGGAATGAAGAAAGTTTCGCTTCATCATCAATGATATTCCCCCCGATCTTTATGACATAGAGTTTTTGCCTGCTTCCATCCTTGCCTCCGTCCCCTAAAGGGGTGTTAAGGGCCTCTTTATTTAAATTGGCAATATTGAGTTGGTTGACTGTTTCTGAAATTGTACTCAGGACGTAGTTTATGTTTTTAAAAACTTCCTCATTTTTAAAACGAAGTACGGTAAGTCCAAATTCTTTCAAGTGCTGTTCCCGGATTAAATCATTTTCTTTTACTTCATCAAGTTCATGAATTTTCCCATCAAGCTCAATAACGAGTTTGACCTTATGACAATAAAAATCAGCAATATAATTCCATATAGGGTGCTGCCTTCTGAATTTTAGTTTCCATTCATTAATATGAATATGTTTCCAGAGAATTTCTTCAGCGGGGGTCATACGACTCCTTAACTCTTCAGCTTTCTGAAAAATTAAATTGCTTGCTCCATAATACATGTTTTCTTTCATGGTCTCAGCTTTAGGAGTCTTACTTGCCCCCCTTCAGGGGATGGGGGCTTAGTATTTCAGATAGCACCGCCTGTGCTGCCCACACCCGGTTGGAGGCTTCCTGTGTTACCAAACTGTTAGGTCCGTCCAGCACTTCGTCACTCAGTTCTACGTTTCTTCTTACCGGGAGACAATGCATCACTTTGGCATTATTGGTCAGTTTCAGTTTTTTATTGGTCAGCATCCATTTAGGGTCGCTTTCATAAATTTTGCCATAATCATTATAAGTGCTCCAGTTCTTTACATAAACAAAATCGGCGTCTTTCAATGCCTCATCCTGGTTATGCGTAATGGTTGCACCATTGGTAAATTCTTCACTCAGTTCATAATCCTCAGGATGAGTGATGACAAAATCCGCTTTTCTCCAGGCATTGATCCATTGGGAAAAACTATTGGCCACGCATTGGGGCAGGGGCTTTACATGTGGGGCCCAGGTCAATACGATTTTTGCCCCCCTGCCCCCCGTAGGGGGGGTAAGAGAAAGCTGTTCCTGGATGGTGATTATATCTGTTAATGATTGTAATGGATGAAGCGTTGCACTTTCAAGACTTACGACAGGTATGCCGGCATATTTGATAAATTGTTTTATATACAGCTCACTGTAATCATCCTCCCTGTTCTTTAAGGAAGGAAAAGTGCGGATAGCAAGAATGTCAAAATATTTTCCAAATACCGGCGCTGCATCTTTTACATGTTCAACGGTAGTTCCGCTCATGATGGCTTCTTCTTCAAACTCCAGCATCCAGCCTTCGCTACCCACATTAAAAACAATCGCTTCCATACCGAGATTTTGTGCAGCGATCTGGGTGCTAAGTCTTGTACGCATACTAGGGTTCAGGAAAAGACAACCGATACGTTTATTGGCGCCAAGAGATTTGTCCTTAAAAGGTGCAGCTTTGTAAGCCAGCGCTTTCTGCACCAGTGTATCAATGGCCTCCCCAACCCCTCCAAAGAAGGGGCTTACAAGGTCGTTTACAGAGGTAAAATTTTTCATGTTTATACAGTCTGGAGTAAACCAATTTCTTCTTTTATACTGTCAATAAATTGTTCGGCGTCCCTTTTTTTTAAACCAAGCGAAGGAAGCAACCTGATGACATTGGGTTTTGCTTCGCCCGTGAAAACCTTTTGATTCCAGAGCAGGTTTTTTTTCAAATCTTTCAACTCTTCCGGCACATCAAAACCGATCATTAAGCCCCGGCCCCTTATATTTTTCAGTTGCGGAATTTCTTCCAACTGGTCTCTTAAATATTTTCCCACCATCACGGCATTGCCCATCAGTTTTTCTTCTTCAATGATTTCCAGCACTGCCAATGCTGCCGCACAGGCCAGGTGATTGCCGCCAAAAGTTGTTCCCAATTGGAAATGTTTGGGTTTGATATGCGGCGCAATGATGATTCCTGCTACCGGGAAACCATTGCCCATGCCTTTGGCCATCGTGTAAATGTCTGCATTCACCCCGGCAAAATCATGGCTGAAGAATTTGCCGCTCCGGCCATAACCGCATTGTACACTGTCGGCAATATAAACAGCGCCGTGTTCGTCACATAGTGAACGGATCTTTTTCAGAAATGAATCATCCGCTACATTGATGCCGCCTACTCCCTGTATGCCTTCAATGATCACAGAAGATATTTCTTTTCCCTGCTGTACAAAACATTCTTCCAAAGCTTCTTCATCGTTGAAGGGAAGAAAGACCACATTGCCGGTTTCATTTACAGGGGCGATATAATTTTTATTATCTGTTACGGAAACGGCCAGCGATGTTCTGCCATGAAAAGATTTGCTGAAGGCGACTATTTTTTTTCTTCCGTTGTGAAAAGAAGCCAGTTTCAATGCATTTTCATTCGCTTCAGCGCCACTGTTGCAGAGAAACAGCTGGTAGTCCTCCTTGCCGGAAACTTTTCCCAGTTTGCGGGCCAGCTCATCCTGTAAAGGAATTTTGATGGAGTTGGAATAAAAAGCGATTTTCTCCAGTTGTTCTTCAATTCTTTTCACCCAATGCGGATGGGTGTGTCCGATGCTGATGACGGCATGGCCGCCATACAGGTCGAGATATTGCTCTCCTTTATCATCCCATACATAAGAGCCTTTGGCTTTCACGATGGTGACTTCATTGATAGGGTAAACATCAAACAGGTTCATTTATGCAATTTTACTTTTTTAAGACTGGGTTTATATATCAAAAAAGGGTTTACTTCTTTTATCCAGGCGGTTTCTTCCTCTTCCATTTTTGTCGCCACTTCTTTCCAGTTGTTTTTTCCATGAAGATAATCCAGCAACACCGTGTCGCCGGCCAGCAGTTCAACGGCTTTGCTGTCATTAAAGGCCTCATACTTTCCTTCTTTCCAGCTAAAACCTTCGGACCTTTCTTTGCAATACCTGATAAGCTGTAAAGAGTGTGCCAGCGAATGATAGTTATTTTTTTTCTGCAGCATTAATTGTATGCCGTTGCATACTTCACCGGCATATTTATGGAATACGGGTATAAAACGGACAGGCCTGATGCTGCAACCGCTGTTATAGGCGGGATGTTTTTTACTGTTCCAGCTTTCGTCAAACACCCAACTCATGAAAGGGGCGCCAATGGTTTCAAAGGGAAGGGTGGTGCCCCTTCCTTCGCTTACATTGGTACCTTCCCAGAGACATTGTCCGCTATATAGTTTACAGGTAGTTACCGATGGGATATTCGGTGATGGCGGAATAAAAATGTAATTCTTTTTATCAACCGGCACAATGATAAGCTCCCATGTTGCGTGTAGTTTGCTTTTGAAATAACGGCAAAGCTCTGCGATGGTGAGTCCGTGACGATGAGGCAACCCTTGCAACCCGATAAAAGAAGAAAAGTGGGCAGGCATTCTTGTTCCTTCCACCTGCCGCCCTGCCGGGTTGGGTTTGTCTATAACGAGGATGGTTATATTCAGCTTCAGGCTGCTGATCTTTTGCAGCAAGAGAAATAGTGTTGTGATGTATGTGTAATACCTGCAGCCGGCATCCTGTATGTCAACGATAAGCGTATCAATACTGCTGAGTTGTTTTTCGGTGGCGGTCAGGGAATGTTCACGACTGCTGTAAAGAGATACCAATTCTGCAGTGCCGGTTATTTTTTGATACAATGCTGTATCGTCCAGTTTAACCTGGTCCTGCAGTTCTCCGAAAAGGCCATGTTCGGGAATAAACAGTTTGCTCAGCTTCCCCGTTTCTGCCAGCACCTGGAATGTATATTTCCCTGCTGTGCTATACCAGGCTGTATGATTACACAATAAACCAACAGATTCACTTTTCCTGGTTAGTTTATATAGTGCATCCTTCTTCATGATCAGAAACCGGTAGGTTTGAGTTTCAACCCGGCTGTTTCATCAAGCCCGAATAACAGGTTCATATTTTGTACAGCCTGTCCGCTGGCGCCTTTCAGCAGGTTATCAGTGGCGGAATGAACCACCAGTTTGCTGCCAGCTTTTTCAAGGTGAATGACAGCTTTGTTGGTATTCACCACCTGTTTCAGGAAGATGGGTTCGTTACTCACATGGGTAAAAGGATATCCTTTGTAAAAATCCATGAACAATTTTTTTACTTCTTCCAGGCTCAGTTCACAATGAATAGTAGAGCTGATAAAAATACCTCTGGTGAAATCGCCTCTCCACGGAACAAAGTTTAATTCAATATTGTTGCCCGGCTGCAATTGCAATAATGATTCACCTATCTCATCCAGGTGCTGGTGAGTAAGCGTTTTATAGGCCTGTATATTATTGGCCCGCCAGCTGAAATGAGAGGTCTGTGTCAGTGATTGCCCTGCACCTGTTGAACCGGTGATGCCGGTTGTATAGATCTCATCCAGTAAGCCGGCTTTTGCCAGGGGTAATAAGCCTAACTGGATCGTTGTGGCAAAACAGCCGGGATTGGCAATGTTATCAGCTTTTCTTATTGCTTCCCTGTTTAGCTCGGGTAGCCCGTATATAAATTTTCGATTTTGGATTTTTGAATGTTGATTTAACCGGAAATCGTTGGCTAAATCAATAATCCTGGTGCTTTCAGGAATTGTATTTTCAGTTATAAATTTCTTTGATTCACCATGCCCCAAACAAAGGAATAATACATCAGCATCATTACTCATCTGATCGGTGAATAGCAAATCCGTTTCACCCAGCAGGTCCTGGTGAACAGTATGAACAGCTTTACCCGCATTGCTGCGGCTATGAATAAAAGAAACAGATACATGCGGATGATTGATCAGTAAACGGATCAATTCACCACCGGTATAACCTGCTCCCCCGATTATGCCAACTTTGATTTTCATGTTTCTTATTTCTCATTCTCTTTCCTGACAGCATTCCAGATACTCGTCTGGTTGCCGAATATTTTGGAAAAACCTCTTACGTCTTCGCCGCTGAAACCGGTATTCATTTCCCCGTATTTACCAAACTTGCTGCTCATCAGGTCGTATTTACTTTCAATACCGGTCACCTGGAACCGGTAAGGCATCAGTTGCACAAACACATCACCACTTACATTTTGCTGGCTGTTTTGCAAAAAGGCTTCAATATCTCTCATCACCGGATCGAGTATCTGGCCTTCATGCAGCCAGTTGCCATAGAATTGGGCCAGTGTATCTTTCCATTGCAACTGCCATTTGGTGAGCACATGTTTTTCCAGTGCATGATGCGCTTTTAAGATCACCATCGGCGCTGCTGCCTCAAAACCCACCCTGCCTTTGATGCCGATAATCGTATCGCCGACATGTATATCTCTTCCTATTCCGTAAGGTCCGGCAATAGTTTGTAAGTATTGAATGGCTTCTGACGGATGCAAGAACTGTTTGTCGTCAACTGAAACCAATTCTCCTTTTGTAAATCCTAATTTGACTTTCCGGCTATCAGACTCACTGACTTGTGTAGGCCATGCTTCTTCCGGCAACATGCCTTTTGATGAAAGCGTTTCTTTTCCACCTACACTCGTTCCCCAAAGACCTTTATTGATAGAATACATTGCTTTGTCAAAGTTCATTTCCACACCCTTACTTTTCAGGTAAGTGATCTCATCTTCACGGCTAAGTTTCAGATCTCTTATCGGTGTGATGATCTCCACGCCGGGGATCATGATATGAAAGATCATATCAAACCGCACCTGGTCATTACCGGCGCCTGTGCTGCCATGCGCCACGGCATCGGCTTTCAGTTGCTGAACATGCTCAGCAATATGCAGGGCCTGGCTCAGTCTTTCTGCCGACACACTCAGCGGGTAGGTATTATTCTTTAGAACATTTCCGAAGATGAGATATTTGATGATGCGGTCATAATAACCTTTCACCGCATTGACAGTGGTATGAGATTTCACACCGAGTTTATAGGCATGAGCTTCAATCTGCTTTAATTCTTCTTCGCTAAAGCCACCGGTGTTCACAATGATGCTATGCACTTCATATCCCTTCTCCTCGCTGAGATATTTGACGCAGTAAGTCGTATCTAATCCGCCGCTGAAACCAAGTACTACTTTTTTTGCCATTACAGAATTTGAACGGTTTAAAGGTGAAAGTAATGATACAAAAATGCTTTAAGCCTGCCCCCGCCGCTGCTGCCGGTTTTTTCATCCGGGTTGGCTCCTTTGTTATTTTTATCCTTTTTGAGGAAAGGTCTTAATAATTTCCATTGCTTGAGGCGGAGCAGCCGTTCAAAACCTTTGGCGTTTTTCTTGAAATATTCTTTGGTTTCCTCCGGTGCATAATGATCTTTGGGATCATAGAGCATAGCAGTGCACATGCAATTCTTTCTTTCCTTGCTCATCAGTATCTCGTAATTCACACAGCTTTTACAGCCCGCCCAGAAAGCCTCGTCCTGTGTCAGTTCCGAGTAGGTCACCGGCTCGTAGCCAAGATCGCTGTTGATCTTCATCACCGCCAGCCCCGTGGTCAGCCCGAATATTTTGGCATCGGGATATTTCAGGCGGGACAGGGTAAAGATTTTTTTCTTGATGGATTTGGCCACTCCGGTCTTCCGGTAAGCCGGCGCCACGATCAAGCCACTGTTGGCCACATATTCACCATGGCTCCATGTTTCGATATAACAAAAGCCTACCCATTCGTTCAGGTCAGTTACAGCTATTACTGCTTTGCCTTCATCAATTTTTTGTTCGATGTATTCCGGCGTCCGTTTGGCAATGCCGGTGCCACGGGCCGCAGCCGAATTCCCCATCTCATCCGTGATGGTCTTTGAGTAAACTTTATCAGATGCGGTCGCAACCCTGATAATGATATTTTGATTGTCCACTTTGTAATTATGTTATTATGATAAGGGCCACCAGTCCAAAGAAACTTTTCCGGAGAGGATTCACTGACAGGGACCAGGGTGAAGGGTTCGTCCTGTCAGCACACAGGGCGGCGTCGTGGGCGGGAAAAAGTAAACACATCAAACCCAACCGAGTAAACTCCGCAGGTTATCGGCGCATGAAATGCAAATTGCTTGGTATGTGTCAGAATGTTGGTCACCTTGACAAACAAGTTGTAAATTGGGTACAAATGTATAATAATAATTTATACAGGGTCGGAAAATTTTTGTTATAAACTGTTGTTATGGACCAAAGCAAACCATTGACGGATGAACAACCGTTAGCGTCAGAGCCACCAAAGAAAAAATCATGGTGGAGGAAATTCCGCAACAGGCTTTTGCTGATCCTTTTTATTGCCCTGGCTATTTTTATTTATGTAAAATTCTATTTTGTTTTTGGTGTCGGGACAAAGGCCGGGGAGCTGAATTTTATTGTGAAGAAGGGATACGTTTTTAAGACTTATGAAGGAAGAGTGATTCAAACCGGCTATAAATCCAAAGTTCCGGGCAGCATTCAGTCAAATGAGTTTGAGTTTTCAGTGGAAGATGAAAAAGTGGCGCAGCAACTAATGTCAAATAGCGGGGCACTTATGGAGTTGCATTACAAAGAATACCTTGGCGCACTGCCCTGGCGGGGGATGAGCCGCTATGTGGTGGACAGTATCATCTCCATTCAACGACCAGGGAGTAACAATAACCCTTTCTGAGAAACTATGCCTGGAGCAAGAAGATGGCAGGTCGTTTATGTATATCCGGTTTGTTTTGTTGCCACTCTGCAATAGTTTTAGTTTTTATCCATTCATTACTGGCAGTCAGGTCAACGGCGATACAAAGCCGGGTAGAAGCTTTACAATTTTTCAGGATGGTTTCTGTGAGTTGATTATTGCGGTAAGGCGTTTCAATGAAAATCTGTGTGCAATTCTTTTTCTGCGATTCTGCTTCCAGTTCTTTAATGGCTTTTATCCGTTGCTGGTTGTCAATTGGCAAATACCCCACAAACTGGAATTGCTGACCGTTCATACCGCTGGCCATTAATGCTAATAATATGGAGTTGGGCCCCGCCAGTGGTTTCACTTCCACATTCATTTGCTGGGCAATCGCTACCAGTGCTTGCCCGGGGTCTGCCACACCGGGACAACCTGCCTCGCTGATGATGCCGATGTTTTTTCCTTCCAGAAGTTTTTTCTTAAAACTGTCTGACATTTCCCGGGTGTCCGACACAGTATACCACTCATAATTATCTATCACTATTTCCTTACTCAGTGATTTCAAATAACGCCTTGCTGTTCTTTCATTCTCTACGAAAAATACCTGGCATTGCTTCGCTGTTTCCAGCACATAGGCAGGAATGGCATTGGTTCCTTCTTCATGCAAAACAGATGGGAGCAGGAAAACAGTTCCCATATCAGGTGTTTTTAACTTTTTGAACAGTGAGGGTGGCGGCAATAATAGCATAGGCCGGTGCAAAAACTATTACTATATGCATCAGGAAAAAAAGGAAACCATTGGCAGTGCCCAATCCTTTGTGCCGTCCGCTGAACCGGATGCTTTGCGAAGGGGTAAATCCGTTTCTTGCAAAACTGTAATCCAGCATGGAGAAGCCATAATAGTAACATTCCATAGCCAATGCGATAAGCGGTGTGATCCAACCAACGAGTGGTACTAATGATAAAAAGATCAGTGCAAAAAGATAAACGGTCTGCCAGCCGCAGTTGCGCAAGGCCAGCCGTATGCTCCGGGAGCAGTCCTTGCGAAGTTCAGACCAGTTGAAAGTATGTTCCTTTCCTTCCATCATCGTCTCTGTTTTTTCACTCAGGTATGCAAACAGGGGGGAACCAATGATGAGAATAAGGTATTTGAAGAACGAGAAATAAAACAAGACAAGGATCAGCCGCAGCATCACACCCATCATCACAAAAAAGAAGCTTAACCAGGCGCTGCGTTCCTGCTGCAGCCAGGGCTCAATGCGTAATTGCATACTTGCCCATGAAATGGCATCGTCGGCGGATCTCCAGAAAAAGATCATGCCTGCTATGAAAAGTATAGTATATATAATGCCGGGGATGATGATCCATTTCCAGAAGCGGTGTTCCTGAATGAACCGGTGGGCTTCCGAAAAGGATTGGAATGCAATGACAATTTCTTTGAGCAAAACCTTAATTTGAGGAGGTAAATATAGTTATTACGGGCACAAGGCACAAGGCGCAAGAATCAAGCCATTAGGTATATGAAAAAGCTTGACAGTTCATTCTATCAACGGGAAAATGTATTGCAGATCGCAAAAGAATTACCCGGAAAAATACTGGTTACAAAATGGGATGGCATTATCACATCAGGTCGTATCGTAGAGGTGGAAGCGTATGCAGGTATAGCTGACAAAGCCTCTCATGCTTTTGGCGGCAGAAGAACAGCGAGAAACGAAGTGATGTACGCCGAAGGAGGGCTGGCCTATGTTTATTTGTGCTACGGTATTCATCATTTGTTTAATGTGGTGACACATACAAAAGATATTCCCCATGCCATATTGATAAGGGCTGTGGAACCGCTGATAGGTATTGAGACAATGTTGCAGCGGACCGGGAAAAAGAAATTGGATTCAACGCTGACAAGAGGCCCAGGCAATGTATCCAAAGCACTCGGTATTTGCACCACCCACAGCGGCACTGCTTTAACAGGCAAGGAGCTCTATATTGTTGCTGATGATTTTGTTTTTGCGAAAGGAGAAATAGCTGCTTCGCCCCGCATTGGTGTGGATTATGCCGGTAAAGATGCATTGTTGCCTTACCGCTTCTATGTCAAAGGCAATCCATTTGTGAGCGGCAAACCGAAATAGATTGTATTTTCAGGCCAAACTTTTCCATTGGCAATTTCAAAACAACAATTGCGGTTCATTTCACTGGCGGGCGGTGTGGCCGTAGCCTTGTTATTGAATTATGTTGATCCCTTTTCAGTAGGACCCCATGCGGCAAAAGTGCTGGCGGTGGCGGGACTGATGATCACCTGGTGGGTGACAGAAGCCCTGCCCATGCCTGCGGTGGCATTGCTGCCGCTGATCTTGTTTCCCTTACTTGGCATCAGCTCCATGAAAGAATCGGCGGCCCCTTATGCAAATGAAGTGATCTTTTTGTTCATGGGTGGTTTTATGCTGGGTCTTGCCATTGAAAAGTGGAACCTGCATCGCCGCATCGCATTGAATATTGTAAGACTAACCGGCACCAGCGGCAACCGCATTGTCCTCGGGTTTATCCTGGCTACGGGTTTGCTGAGCATGTGGTTGAGCAACACGGCCACCACCATGATGATGTTTCCCATAGCCCTGTCCGTTATTCATGTGATGAAAGAAAATGATAAAGGTGAAGGGAATATTCTCAACTTTTCATTGACCATCATGTTGGCCATAGCCTATGCTGCCAATATCGGGGGGATAGCCACCATCATCGGCACTCCGCCAAATGTTGCATATGTAGGTTATATCGAAAGCAAGATGCCGGAACTGAAAGTGGATTTTATGAGCTGGATGCTGCTGTGCCTGCCCGTAGCCATCCTGCTGCTTGCAGCTTTGTATTTTGTCATGGTCAAATGGCTTTATCCCAACCGCATCCGTTCCAGCGCTGCTACCCGGCAACTGATACAGCAGGAAATTAAGCAATTAGGGCCTCTTTCTGTTGCTGAAAAAAGAGTGCTGGTCATTTTTCTTTCTACTGCTTTTTTATGGATGACAAGAAAATTGCTCAATGATGATGTGTTGCCCTGGCTGGGCGATATGTTGAATACCCGTCTTTTTTCTTTCCGGCTTGATGATACCATCATTGCTATGTTATGTGCTATAGCTTTGTTTATCTGTCCTACGGGATCAGACAAACCAGCCCCGGGTGAAAACACCGGTGCTTTGCTGGAATGGAGCGATACCAGTAAAATGGCATGGGGCATTTTGCTTTTATTCGGTGGCGGCATTTCGCTGGCAACAGCGCTGGAAAATGCAGGGCTGATGGAACAGTTGGGTCAATGGCTGGCCCGGTTCTCCGGTAATGGTCTGCTGCTGGTGTTGGTGCTCACCATCGTAACAATATTCCTGAGTGAAGTGATGAGCAATGTGGCGCAGGTGATCGTTTTTGCACCTGTGGTCACTTCATTGGCTGTGGCATTGAACATGAATCCGCTGCTATTGGGAATTCCGATGACACTCGCTGCCAGTTGTGCAGGCATGTTGCCGATGGGCACACCGCCCAATGCAATTGTTTTTGCAAGTGGTCATATCAAATTCAGGCAAATGGCAAAAACAGGATTTGTGATGAACTTCGTGGCAGTGATAGTGATCACATTGTTTTGCTGGTTCTTGTTGCCTTTGCTGATGAGGATGGGCTAAGAGATAAAAAGAGAGGAGAATAGCTGTAATGGATAACTGAACAGAGGGTGTGGCAAACCGGAATTAGTTACGAATAACTCTTTTTCTCTTTCACTGCTTTAAACGCTTAAGCTTAAAACTTCGGGCAGTTCAACTTTTTCGCATTCGGATCTACAGGTCTCTTGATATAGATAAGAGAAACCTCGATACCGCCTCTTGTATTTGATGCTGGCCGCAGGTTGGATGTATTCACATCATAGGTTGCGCCAAAATGCCACTCTCCAAATTCAAGACCTACATAGGGGATCAGCGCATCGCCAAAACGATACCAGCTTCCGAGATAAACATTGGTGGGATTGCTTTCGTCAGCATTCAGGTTAAGTGCATAAGCGCCGCCGACTACGGTATTCCTGGCACTTGCCTGCATGCTGTGATTGGCAGAGAAGTGCAGAAAATTATAAGGCCCGACAGGGATCTTGCCACCGGCCTGAATAGTGGTTCTTGCATTCAGGATAAAATCACCACCCTGGAAACTTTCTTTGGGACGGTTGATATGATACATAGAGGCGCCGAGATAAAAACTGTTGTAGCCATTGGTGCTGCCATTGTATAACACCCCTGCATTGAGGTCAAAATAACTTACATTGATACGGTTGTTGGCAAAAAACTCGCTGGTGGTGCCCGGCACAAAACCTGTCGGGGTCAGTTCATCTTCAAACACCACTTTTTGTACATCCAGTCTTTTGTTTACAAATGCACCCTGGAAACCGGCGCCCAACTGGTGGTAACCGTCTTCATCCAGCCCTTTGTGATAAGAAAATGACAATGCGGTGGAATTGGTCACCAGCACACCATCACCGGCACGGTCGGTGAAACCTAAAATCCCGACACCAAACTGGTCCACTTCCGGGATGCGGTTCCTTAAAATGCCAAAATCTATCGAAGCTGTTTTAGTAACAAATGCATTGTTGATCGTGGGCCACTGGTCACGGAAATTACCGGCCACCCGATAAACACCGTCAAACTTACCGGTCAGCGCCGGGTTCAAAGTGAGTGGTGAAGCAAAGAATTGGGAAAAATTAGGGTCCTGGGCATTGGCAGTAACCATCAAGGCGAACACAGCAACCAGGAACGAAGTAATTTTTTTCATCTCGACAGTTATAGGTTTTCAGAAGCCGGAAATAAATCCCTTTGATGAATAATGATTTAAACGTTTCTTTTCCGGGGAAAATTGCCTCTTTACAGCAACCCCGCCATGGACGAATTGGAAAAATACAACAAATAAAAGACCTGTGAAAAGGAAAAAATGCTGCCTGCCCTGAAAGGGTTTTATTGTAAATTAAACAGGTAAATCATTCAGAGTTAAGTGTTAAGGTCCTGTCACATTTGAACTTTGGTGCCAAAAGCAAGGTCGCCGGCATCACCGAGGCCCGGAACGATATATCCTTTGGCTGTCAGTTCATCATCTACATCGCCACACCAGATGGTGACAAAAGGTTCTTCCCTTTTCACATATTCAATGCCAACCGTGCAGGCAATGGCAGTTACGATATGGATTTCTTTGGGATTTCCTTCTTCTTTCAGGAAATGAATGGTTTTTACTAAGGAGGAGCCCGTTGCCAGCATGGGATCGGAAATGATCACTACCCGGCCTTCCAGTTCGGGGCAGGAAACATAATCAAGGCTTATTTCAAAACTGCCGTCTTTGTTGTGCTTGCGATAGGCAGAGATAAAAGCATTATCGGCTTTGTCAAAATAATTCAACAAGCCCTGGTGCAGCGGCAAACCGGCCCGCAAAATAGTGGCCAGCACCGGCTGGTTTCTCAGCAATTTGCTTTCAGCAATGCCCAAGGGAGTTTGAATCTCCTTTTCATCAAAAGGAAGCACTTTGCTGATCTCATAGGCCGTCACTTCACCGATACGTTCTAAGTTGCGGCGAAAACGCATCCGGTCAGCCTGTATGTTTACATCCCGTAACTCAGCCACCCAGTTGCTCACCAAAGAATGTTGTTCACTGAGATTGACAATCATGCCCTTGAAAATTTAATATTGTTGATTGAATATTGAGAAACATTCAAAACATTTGCAGGGAAACGGACTGTGGGCAAATCTAAAATCTTAAATCTGCAATAGAAAATATGATTTATCGAGCAATAGGTTTAATGAGCGGCAGTTCTCTCGACGGGCTGGATATTGCTTTCGTGGAATTTCATGAAAACGGAGGAAAATGGAGCTTTGAGATAGTGGAAGCAGATTGTTTTCCCTATAGCGATGAATGGATGCAACGGTTAAAAAATGCTACCGGCTTACCGGCTCTTGATTACCAGTTGCTGCATACAGACTATGGTCATTACCTGGGTCAGCAGGTAAATGTTTTTATTAACAAATATCAACTGCATTATAAAGTGGCGCTGGTGGCTTCGCATGGCCACACCACATTTCATCTGCCAGCCAAAAAGATGACCGCACAATTGGGGGACGGGGCAGCCATTGCTGCCGAAACACAGTTGCCGGTAGTGAGTGATCTGCGGGCACTCGATGTGGCTTTTGGCGGGCAAGGGGCCCCGGTTGTTCCAATTGGTGAAAAATATTTGTGGAATGACTATCAGTATTTTCTGAATATTGGTGGAATAGCCAATATTGCTGCACCTAGCGAATCTCCTTCCGGGGGGTTGGGATTTGATGTGTGCCCTGCCAACCGTGTACTTAACATGCTGGCCAATGATGCCGGCAAAGAATATGATGCCGGTGGTGAAATGGCCGCTTCCGGCGTTATTAATAATGCATTGCTGGAAAAGCTGAACAGTCTTGATTATTACGGCCAGCCTTATCCCAAATCTCTCGCCAATGAATTTGGAACAGATCTCGTTTATCCGTTGGTAAGGGAGGCAGGTTGTGGGATTCCCGACGCATTGAGAACATTTACCGAGCATATAACT
>CAYTGN010000007.1:0-172850 GCA_964437415.1 uncultured Chitinophaga sp.
GATAATTTTTTTTAGCTTGCAGCCAAAGTGAAATAATAATGGATGTAAAAATAGAACCGGGCTGGAAGAAAGTATTGCAAGACGAATTCAGCAAGCCTTATTTCCAGCAGATCGTTTTACATCTTAAAACAGAAAAAGCACAGGGCAAAACCATCTATCCTCCCGGCTCCCTGATCTTTAATGCCTTTGACACTACCCCCTTTGAAAATGTGAAAGTGGTGATACTCGGACAAGATCCTTATCATGGACCCGGGCAGGCACATGGGTTGTGTTTTTCTGTGCAAAACGGGGTGCCACCACCTCCATCGCTGATCAATATATTCAAAGAATTGCATGAAGATATTGGTGTGAAGATTCCCAACCACGGCAACCTCACACATTGGGCACAACAGGGAGTGTTTTTATTGAACGCATCACTCACTGTCCGTGCCGGCGAGCCGATGAGCCATGCAAAAACCGGCTGGGCTGAATTTACTGATACCGTCATTAAAAAAATATCACAACAAAAACAGCATGTGGTCTTTATGCTGTGGGGAAAATTTGCGCAGGAAAAAAGAGTGCTGATTGATGAAACAAAACACCTGGTATTAAAAGCAGCGCACCCATCGCCACTTTCAGCAAATGCAGGTTTTTTTGGATGCAAGCATTTTTCGAAAGCAAATGAATATTTGATGCAACATGGCATTGACCCGGTGGACTGGCAGTTATGAGTTGGGAAAAATGAGAAATAAGGAATGTGGAATTAGAAAATATAAAACAGAAAGAATCTATATGATCCTGGCAGATCTGACATTAGAAACCAGCATAGCCATTTTGAGACCAATTGCTATGACTGACTATGACCGTTTTTTGGAACTGGCAAAACAAGACCTTAGTATGTGGGAATATTTTTCACTGAATCTTGCCGATGAAAAGCAATTGCACCAATGGTTTGAAACAGCGTTTGCCGATAAAGCGGCCAATACAAGAAGACCCTTCACCATCATTGATAAACAAACCGGCCTTGCGGGTGGAAGCAGCAGTCTGGGCAATATTTCATTTTATGACTTGCGGGCTGAGATCGGCTGGAGCTGGCTGGGAAAAGATTTTCGCAGCACCGGACTGAACAAACATGTCAAGTATGCGATGATGAAATATGCATTTGAAGAATTGAATTTTGAACGTGTCGAATTCAAAACCGATGTGCAGAACGAAAGGGCCAAACAGGGTCTCCGGCATGTGGGAGGAACAGAAGAAGGCGTTTTACGCAGTCATATGACCATGTGGAACAACAGGCGACGCAGTTCTGTTTATTACAGTGTGCTGAAAAATGAATGGCCCTGGCTGAAAGAAAATATTTTTAAGGGATTTGACTGACTTCAATATGAATATTCTGAAAAACATATTTGGACGCATCTGGGCAATATGGGGCATTGCAAGTTTTATTGTCACATTCCTGCTCATCTTCATTCCTTCAATGCTCACCTACCTGTTGCCCGATCCAAAAAGCACAGACATATTTATCCGCATTGCCCGATTGTGGATGAACGTGTGGCTGCGGCTTGTGGGCTGCCCTGTGAAAATAAAGGGAAGGGAAAATTTTGTAAAGGGGCAAACATATATTGTCACATTCAATCATAATTCAATGCTTGATGTACCACTCTCCTGTCCTTATGTACCGGGGGCCAATAAGACCATTGCCAAAAAATCTTTTGTGAAAGTGCCTTTATTTGGCTGGTATTATCGTAAAGGCGCTGTGCTGGTTGACAGAAAAAGTGAACAGAGCCGCCGTAAAAGTTTTGAAGATATGAAAGCGGTACTGGCAAAAGGAATGCATATGTGTATCTATCCGGAAGGTACCCGAAACCGCACCAATGAACCGCTGAAGAATTTTTATGACGGCGCCTTTCGGCTGGCAGCAGAAACCAACACTGCTGTTTTGCCTGCTGTGATATTTAATACCAAAAAAGCATTGCCGGTAACTAAACCGTTTTTCTTTATTCCGCATAAATTAGAAATGCACTTTCTGCCGCCTGTCCCTGTGAATGGGATGAGTGTGCAACAACTGAAAGAAAAAGTGTTTGCCATCATGAGTGAACACTACGGCAATTACAATCATTAAAAACTGCTGAATGACCGGGTACGGTTGATGCGAAGGTCCTGCAACAGCGATGATTTGGGGCTTATGGAAATGTTGAAGAAACGAAAAGGTCCAACCGGCGTCACATTCACAGACATTTGCCAGCAATGCATCTCCCGGGAAATGGACATTGTGAAAGTCTGCAGCTTCCAGGTGTCGAAATCATAAAAACCGTTTACGCTGAAATTCCATTTCGGAGTGAGGCTGAAACTGCCGTTGAAATTGGCGCTGGAAGATACTTCATTATCAAAACCGCTGTAATCCGGTCTTAACCGCTGGAAAAAATTGAGTGAGTAAGATAAACTTATCTGCCAGGGGATATTGAAATCCACAAACTCTGAAGGATTCTGCCGCATATAATCCAGCAAACGTTGCTGGTCGCCCTGCAATTCAGGGCTGTCAAGGCTTTCCTTAATCTGCTTTTTTCGTTCTTCGTCTTTCTTCGGGTCTTTGGGTTTGCTCTGGAAACTGGTTGACATAGAGATGTTACCGTTGCTGATCCTCCCCAGTTTGAACTTACCCCCTTCCCATGCATATTTGGCAATATCTATGCCCCTGTCATCCGTTTGATATGGATTGAGTGTGGCGTTGGCAGAAATATTGATCTTATCAAAAAGATTGGTGCGGAAATACAGGTTCACCGGGCTCAGTTGCATTGAATCAGCAAGAAAATTATAGCTCATAGATAACCCGTAACCATCAATCAATCTTATCTTCTTTTCAGACTTGCCATCAGCGGTAGAGTCTTTTGTCCGCACTTTCATTTCCACGTTGTTGTCAATGGCAAAACTCATGCCCCCGTTCCGGCCTTCTGCATAGCCCGGGTATAGGGCGCCTGCAAATTCACTGAATCTTATTCTATATCCGAATGTATCCACCTGTTCAGTGTAATAATATTTTTTTGACAGATCGGGTTTGTAATTGAGACTCAGCGTTGGGCGAATCACATGACGAATGGCCTGGATCTTAGATTTTTTAAACTGGTATGTACCAAATATGGCAGTATTAAATGAAAGGCTAAATGTTGCATTGTGATCGGTGAAAAATCCTTTTGTAATAACTGTGTCCAGTTTCCTGTCAACATCATTCCAACTGCGGCGGAATTTTTGGGCTATCCATACCTGCGAGTAAGAAACAGAAGGCGCTACCATGATGGCGCCACCCAGTATTGGCGGTAATGAAACAGTAATTGGAATATTATGCTGTGCTCCCCATTGCAATGTATCAATCAACTGGCGCAGGTTGAATGCAGAATCATAAAAAGAAAACTGGTTGCGGAAGGTGCCGTTATAACCAATGCCCAGCTTTTCATACCAGCGCTGGCTGCCGGCAAAATTTTTGCGTTGAAGAGGATACAACGTATTTACAGTAAACCCAACATCCGGCAGGCTCATGTTCACAAGCCGGGTAGTATTGTTTTGGTTATGGTTGGCGCTAAGAGACAGGTTATACGGTTTATCTTTCCATGTTTTGGTATAAGTGATGGATGAACTCATCTGGTTATTAAAATTCTGCAGTGGGTTATTGGTCACAAACCGGTTGAACTGTGTGGAGCCGGCATTTAAATTGGCGGAAAAGGAAGTGCCTGGCCTGGCACGGCTATCCACCGTATGGCTCCATGAAACATTGTAGCTCCGGTTTACAAAAAAGTCTGGGTCGCCTTTAAAATTCTGTCTCGTATTCTGAATACTAAAATTGAATGCACCATTGTACCTGTATCTTTTCCTGTAATTGGGACTGATATTGGCTGACCATCCACCATAGGAATAAATATTTCCCCGTATGGTCACATCCCAGTAATCATTCAGCACTTTGTGATAGCCCAGCCCCTCGAGGCCTAATCCCATTTGCTCATTGGTGGCAAATTGGGGAGGCAGCAAGCCGGAACGGCGACCTTGTTTCAACGGGTAAAGGCCGAATGGAACATATATAGGCACTGGCACCCCTTCAAACTCAGGATGTGCCGGGCCTGAAACAGCAATCTTCTCGCTGATCACCTTCATTTTATTGGTACGTAAAGCAAAGTGCGGATGATCAAGATTGCAGGTAGTAAATTGTCCGCCTTTGATAAATGTTGTTTGAGCATCTATTTGTTTCGCCACTCCGGCATGAATGAACATTTCATCTTGCTGAGTCACGGTGTTTGTTGTTAAAGCTCTCTGAGTTTTGAAGTTGAAGCGGATGGTGTCGCTGGTAAATTCGCTTTCTCCCTGCTTGAAATAAGCTCTTTCCAGTACCACTCCATTGCTGTCTTTGGCATTCACTGCGGTGACGATCTGGGTTTCGTTATTCATTTCCAGCATCGGTGCTCTTACAGTAATGTCTTTGTAATCGGTTTTCGTTTGTCCGTAAAGCAATATTTTCTTGTCTTTTACTAATATCACGGCAGAATCCTGCGCTTCATATGTCACCGGTGCATCAAGAGAGTCTTTTGACAATTTTATATTCAAAGAAATTGTATCTGTTTTTGATTGCATCGCAGCGGAATCAGGCAATGGCCTGACTGTTGTGTCAGAAGCAACTCTTGTGTTACGAAGACTGTCTCCTTTTTGTGTGAGAGGAATGGTATCAGAGATGAGAGCTGTTAAAGGACTGTCAAATTCCGGTACGGATGCATGATTGGCAGCAGTTTTCCACGTTATGGTGAAAAACATAAACGCAGTCAATAGCCCGGTTAAAAGGGATTTTGGTCTAAATTTGTGCAGCCGCTTCATACGGTATGCGGCAAATGTAACTCATCCGACCCTAACTATTTGTGAAGATTCCCTGACCCGTTAATCTCAGAATGCCATGATCAGACGAACCCTTATCGTTTTCCTTGCCCTTTCATTTTGCATCACGATCGTTTCGTTCGTAGCAGAGGATGCAGCGCCTGCACCCAAACAAAAAGTTGTCAAGACCATCATCATTGACCCCGGCCATGGCGGTCATGATGGCGGCGCCAGGGGTGCTTATTCCAATGAAAAGGATATTTGCCTTGCCATCTCGTTAAAACTGCAGGAAGTGCTGGCAAAAGAGCTTCCCGAAGTGAAATTGCTGATGACAAGAACAACGGACAGCTACCCCGCCCTTCATGCACGGGCCAGTTATGCCAACAATAATAAAGGAGACCTGTTTCTTTGTGTGCATGTAAATGCAGCCCCGCCGAAAAAGCATTCAGAGGTTATCGGCTACAGAACAGTGACCAGCTATGTGGGCAAAGGAAAGAACCGGAAAAAAGTAACAAAAAAAGTTCCGCGATACCGTACCTGGACAACTCCCAATCCCGCCAAAGGAACAGAAACATACATCTGGGGTGCTCATAAGAATGATGATAAAGAAGTGGCCATGCGGGAAAATGCGCCGATGCTGGCTGAAGAAAATTTTGAGACCAATTACGGAAGTATAGACCCCAATGCACCTGAATTTATTGCTCTTTCATTGCTGAAGACCAAACAATATTTTAAACGCAGCGCCACACTTGCTGGTTTTATACAGGATGAATTTGCAAAAGTGGGCCGTGTGGACCGGGATGTTCGCCAGCGACAAGTGGGCATTTGGGTGCTGCAGGCCACCGCCATGCCCAGTGTGCTGATCGAAACCGGTTATATCACCAACCGCGAAGAGGAAGATTACCTGAACAGCAAAAAGGGACAGCAAGAACTGGCTGAATGTATCACCCGTGCTGTTAAAACCTATATTACATGGGTGGAACAGCAGCAGCAGGGCACAGAATTCACCGATACAGACATCAATACCCGTGTCAGCAATACAGCAACTTTTCTTGAAACAATAGACAAAAAGGAAAAAGAGAGAAAAGCTTTGTTAACTTCACCCCGCTGATTGATTCACCACCTGCAGATCATTTAACCTGAAACATGATGCTGAAAAAAGTTTTGTTGTGTGTTCAATGTTTATCAGTTGCAATTTTTCTGCAAACCCTGCATGCCCAGGAAACAGGCCGCAAAAGCGGTGTTCGCACCATCATTATTGATCCCGGCCATGGCGGAAGTGATCCGGGTGCACCGGGCACATTTTCCACCGAAGCGGAAGTGAGCCTTGCTGTATCGCTTAAACTCGGTAAAGCCATTGAAAAAGAATTTCCTGATATCAAACTTATTTTCACAAGAACGACTGATGAACTTCCTGGTAATAAACCTAACAAAGATGCAGCGCTGAAATACAGGGCCGATCTTGCCAATTCATCCGGAGGCGATCTTTTTATTGCTGTTCACTGCAACGCTGCCGGAAGAAAACCCGGTGGCTGGTATGCCCGCCAGGTGGTTGGTAAGCAAACTAAATACAGAAAAAATAAGAAAGGTAAGCTTGTACCTTACACTGCTTACAAATATGAGAATGTGTGGGTAGAAAATAAAGTGAGGGGAACAGAAACCTATATATGGGCGGTGAACAAGAATGAGGCGAAGATCAACTCTATGTCGCAGAAACAGGAGTATTACGGTGAGATTGATTCCACCTCTACCCTTCAGTTGCCTGACCCGTCTGACCCGGCTGAAAAAGCAAGGATGCTGATCTATACGCTTAACTATTTCCGTAAGAGCCTGAACCTGGCCACCCTGATCGAAAATGAATTTTCCAGCGCTGGCCGCATCAGCCGGGGGGTGAAACAGCGGAATGATAAAGGTATCTGGGTTTTGCAGGCCACAGGGATGCCCAGCATTCTTGTAGAGATCGGTTTCATCTCCAATAAAGATGAAGAAGAATACATGAACAGTGAACAGGGACAGGCCCAGATAGTTGAAAACATCATGAATGCACTGCGGGCTTACATTGCATCCCTGGAACCAAAAGGACAGGCGCAACCGGCAGAAAAACCTGACGAGTCAAAGGCATTTTAGATTTTAGCCCCCTCCATATTGTCTGCCTGTTTGTTCACATTCAGCCTTTTAAAAATAATTAGCTAATTTGGCATCCCGTACAGGCCGCATAAAAGCGGGACTGAAAATAAACCGGCATGAAGATCAGTAACGAAACCAAGGTTGGCATACTCACCATTACGGCCCTCACCCTGCTTATCATCGGATTCAATTTTCTGAAAGGCAAAGACGTCTTTAACAAGAGCAAAAAGATCTATGCCGTTTTCCCCGACCTGGGCACTTTGGAAAAATCAAATGAAGTAAAGATCAATGGTCTCCCCATCGGCACCGTGTATGACCGTAAAGAATTTGACAAAAATGTTTCCGGCGTTGTGGTCACTATTAACCTGACCCGTGATGTAAACATTCCAAAAAACTCTGTGGCTTTTATTTCTTCCGGACTTGTTGGCGCTTCTTCTATTACTATCGAAATGGGCGATTCACCGGAATATATGCGGCCCGGGGACACTTTACAAACAAGAACGGAAACCGGGATTCTTGGTGACGTAAAGGCGCAGATGAACCCCACACTGGCCAAAGTGAGAGATGTGCTCGATTCATTAAAGAATACACTCAGCGGTGTGAACAGCTTGTTCAATGTAGAAGCGAGGGCCAACCTGATGCAAACACTGACCAATCTGAACAATGCGAGCAATTCATTAAGCCGCATGATGGATGCCGAAACAGGTTCCCTGGCCCGCACCTTAGATAACGCAAGATCTATTTCCGAAAACCTGAAGAAAAACAACGACTCCATCACAGCCATTATCAGCAATGCCAAGAAAGCAAGTGAAAAACTCGCTGCGCTTGAGATTCAGCCAATGATTGATTCCCTCAATGCCGCTGTAACACAACTGAAAGGCATTGCCGAACGGATGAACAGTAAAGATGGCACACTCGGTGCCCTGATCAATGACCGTAAGCTGTATGATAAGATATGGGATGCTATTCTCAGCGCAGAAATACTGATGGACGATCTTCGCACCAACCCGAAACGCTACGTTAATTTGTCCATCTTTGGCAAAAAAGATAAAAAAGGCCCGATAACTTCGCCTGCGATAAAAGATACCCTTCCGTCAAACAGCGGAAGAAACTGATGAACATCATTAAGATTTTTTTCCAGATCATTTTTGGATGGCTGCTGGGCAGCCCTGTTGCTTCTTTTGCCCAATTGCCTGCCATTGCCCCTAAAACAACCTCCACTGCCGCCGCTGACACCATGCTGACGGTTGAAATATTACCAGGGGTCGGCAAACTTGAACTCAGGAAAGTAAACGATTCCACACAGTTGCAGATACTGACAGGGAATGTGAAACTGAAACAGGGTAATACGCTTTTTTATTGCGACAGTTGTGTGATCAACAACAGGTCCAATACATTTGAAGCATGGGGCAATGTGCATATCAATGACTCAGATACCACTGATGTATATTCCAACCATCTCATTTACTATGGAAATCGCAAATATGCCTACTTAGACGGGAATGTGCGGCTCACGGACGGGCAGGGCACACTCACAACACCTGAACTTGAGTATGACGTGGAAACCAAGATCGGTATTTATAAAAGAGGTGGCAAAGTGGTGAACAAACAAACCACCCTCACCAGCCGCGAAGGATATTATTACACTGATCTGAAAGACGTTTACTTCAAGGGAAACGTAGAACTGAAAGACCCGGTCTATTACCTGAAATCGGATTCATTATTATACAATACAGAGAACGAGATTGCCCGTTTTATTGCCCAGACATTTATCCGCGACAGCAGCAACAGAACCATAGAAACCAAAGATGGCTTTTACAACCTTAAAAGCGGGAAAGCGGAGTTTGGACGAAGACCCGTAATAAACGATGGCCCCAGAAGGATCACCGGTGATAATATTGCCATTGATGACAGTACAGGTATATCACAGGCAAGAGGGAATGCCATTGTAATTGATACGGCACAAGGCACAACGATCATTGCTGGTGAAATTTTCCGAAACAATAAAACTGATGCTATCCTTGCTACCATAAAACCGTTGATGATCATAAAACAGGATAATGATTCGATCTATGTTACTGCTGATACATTGTTTTCGGCAAGGCTTTCCGATCTCTATGCGAGGATGGACTCAATAGCTAAAAAAGATACTGTAGCCACATCTGACTCTTTGCAAACAACAGACCTGATGAATGAACCTGCAGACAGTCTCAATCTGGATACCGGCAAAAAAAATGCCCCTGTAACCGACTCTCTAAAAAATGAAATACCTGTAACTAAAGACAGCCTGACTGTTTCTGAGGTTGCGATTATCAAAGACAGCTTATCAGCGGATGATATAATAATTGCTCAAGACAGTTTGGTAAAAGACACAATAAAAGGGGTGAACATTATAGACCTGAACAAAAATGACAGTACCAACCGTTACTTTGAGGCTTACCGCAATGTCCGAATTTTCTCCGATTCATTGCAGGGAGTATGCGACAGTTTATTCTATTCATTCAAGGATTCCATTTTCCGGATGTTTTATGATCCGGTGCTTTGGGCCAAAGAAAGCCAGGTGACCGGCGATACTATACGGCTTTTTACTAAAAACAAAAAAGCCGACCGTGTTGAAGTAATCGAAAACAGTTTTCTTGTGAGTCAATCAGATCCGGAACTTTATAACCAGGTGAAGTCATTACGAATGGAAGGCTGGTTTGTTGATGGCAATATTGATTCGGTAAGGGCAAGGGGTATGGCTGAATGTATATATTATATACGGGACGAGGACAGCGCCTACACCGGCATCAATGAATCGAAAGCTGATATCATGGATATCTATTTTAAAGAAAAGGAACTCAGTAAGGTTGTCTTTCGCAGCGCTGTCACCGGCACCATGTGGCCTATGAGTCATAAAACTCCAGGCGAAATGCGTCTTCCCGATTTTCGCTGGCTGGAAGACCGGAGACCCAAAACGAAATATGAATTGTTTGAGTAAGCAGGAATAACTGCTAATCCCGGCTGAAATGAACTTGTTCTTCTGAAGTTAACAGCCATCACTCCTGATCGCTGGTATTGCTACAAGACTTTTGCATTTTATTTAAACTTTGTTGGCACCATTTTTCGTTTCATCCACACGGACAGTTATTACAGGACATTTCCATCTTTCTTCATTAACCAACAAACAAAACAGTAATGAAAAAATTACTAGCCGCCGCAGCGATACTGGTCTTTATCAGTTTCAGCAACACCGCATCCGCACAGGAATATAAAACAGCGCTTGGTATCAGGCTCAGCAGCAGCCAGGCCATGGTGAACAATTCAATTTCAGTAAAACATTTTATCAACGAACGGGCCGCTATTGAAGGTCTTTTATCCTTGGGTGACCCGCTGGCGATTGGCGCCCTGCTTCAGATACATAAACCTTTGGGAGAATCGGGACTAAACTGGTTCTATGGCGGAGGGGCATATCTTGCGTTTGTAAAATCCTATAACCCCAACACTGCAAAGAATGAAACAGATGCCAACTTCGGAACACAGGGGGTGCTGGGACTCGATTATAAATTTGCCAACATACCCCTGAACCTGTCGCTTGACTGGAAGCCTGAACTTAATATTATTACAGACATCAATTTTGAACCAGCAGCAGTAGGTTTTACTGCCCGCTTCACTTTTGGAAAATGAACCACTGAAATTCAATGTAGTTAATGGCAGGTTGCCAACTTTGTCCGAAACTCACCCTCCTTTTTTTCACATTGTGGATAACTCTGCAAATATTCTCGGCTTTTTGCGTTTTTGTGCCGGAATTTGACTTATTTTAGTCCGACTAAACCTAACGAATGCTAAAAAAAGAGCGACAAGCTTATATTTTGCACCAGGTTAACCTGCACAACAAAGTGCTGTCATCTTCGCTTAGCCACGACATTAATGTATCGGAAGATACTATCCGCCGCGATCTGCAGGAACTGGCGGAAGAAGGCAAAGTAATCAAAGTGCATGGCGGTGCATTGTCTCACTCATTCAGCCAGGTTCATTTTCCTTCCAACGGAGTTTATTCACAAAGTCAGAAGAAGAAGATCGCACAAAAAGCGATCAGTTTGATAACTAACGGGATGTTTGTGCTTACGAGCGGAGGCACCACTATCCTTGAAATGGCCCGTTTACTCCCTCCCCAAATGAAAGCAACTTTTATTTCGGGCAGCATTCCTGCAATTCTGGAATATATGCACCACCCGAATATAGAAGTGATTTTGATCGGTGACCGTATTTCAAAAAATTCAAAGATCACTATTGGTCCTGAAGCTATCGGTAAAATCAGGCAAATGCGGGCCGACATTTGTTTCCTGGGCACCAATGCCATTGACCTGCAACATGGCATCACAGACAACGACTGGGAGGTGGTGCAACTGAAAAAGGCAATGATCGAGTCGTCTCAAAAAGTGGTTTGCCTCAGTATTGCAGAAAAAGTCAACAGCTTTCAGCCCATCCAGATCGCCGGGCTGGACAAAATAGATATCCTGATCACTGAATTACCACCCGATGACCCTGTGCTAAAACCCTATGCCGACGCAGGCATATTAGTTTTGTGATTTTAATGTAATATTGAGAACTGCTTATTTAAACTATATCAAAACAAACAGCTATGAGAAAAATTCTCCATTCAGTTGTAGCATTATTGCTGTTGTCTTTCCTGTTGGCGCCGGCTCTGCAAGCCCAGGAAAGAACGATCAGCGGAACGGTCCTGTCAGACGACAACAAAACCCCGCTACAGGGTGTGACCGTAAGGGTTAAAGGCACCAAACGCTTTGTACAAACCGACGCTGACGGTAAATTCAGTATCAAGATCAATCCCGGTGAGACATTACAGCTCTCCTATGTGGGGCATGAAACAATGGATGTGAAACCAGGCGCCGGCAATACTGTTGCGGTGACTCTTAAAACTTCTGAAACCACTATTGGCGAAGTGGTCGTTACGGCCATGGATATTAAACGAAACCCGAGAGAACTGGGTTATTCCGTCCAAAAAGTTGGAGGCGCTGAGATCCAGGAAACACAAAGAGAGAACTTTCTGAACAGCTTACAGGGACGAGTAGCCGGTTTAACATTGGACCAAACCTCAGGTGTGGCCGGATCTTCCTCTTCCATTGTACTTCGTGGTTTCAACTCACTTTCTCTCAGCAACCAGCCTCTTTATGTCGTTGACGGTGTGATCATGGATAACCAGACCATCAACGAAACATCCGGTGGTGGTCAAACTGTGGGGCTTGCCTCTGACAGACCCAACCGGAACAATGACTATCAAAACCGGATAGCGGATATTAACCCCAATGACATAGAAACCATCACTGTGCTGAAAGGACCTGAAGCAACCGCATTGTATGGGAGCCAGGCCAGTTCAGGCGCCATACTGATCACTACCCGTAAAGCCAAATCCAACAAACTTGCTATTCAATACGACAATAGTTTCCGTATTCAGGAAGTGACCCGTTGGCCGGAAACTTATGACGAATATGAAGGAGGACGGGATGGTGTTGCACAAAACGTCTTTAGTTATTTTGGACCTAAGTATGCACAGGGAACTCAACTTTTTGACAACAAAAAGAATTTCTTCCGTACTGGTTTCTCACACACACATAACCTGGGAATGGATTTTGGGTTTAAAAATTCAATATTCCGCTTTTCTGCCAGTTATTTTGACCAGACGGGTGTGGTTCCCAACAATGATTTCAACCGCATTAACCTTCGCCTGTCAAATACAACCAAATTCCTCAATGACAAAGTGGAGATCACACCTTCTATAGCTTATATCAAATCCAAGAACAACAAAGTGCTTAGAAGCGCAGGTGGATATTTGCTTAGCCTGCTGGTATGGCCTTCGACAAATAATATCCGGAATTTTGAAACCAGCACTGGTGACAAACTTGACCTTTTTTCTAATCTGTCCGCCAATGGAGAATTTGATAACCCGTTTTTTAATACAAGTAAAAACAGGAGTTATGATGAAACGGATCGCTATACAGCCAGCCTTGGTATCAATATCAACCCGGTTGACTGGCTCAGTATTTCAGGAAGATTTGGCTATGACACATATGACATGCAGGGATACCAGTTCTATCACCCACAATCATTTTATATTACAGCAGCATCAGGCGGCACATTAGACAACTATTGGAGAAAATATACAGGCTACAACCACACTATTACGGCCACTGCCAGAAAGAAAGTCGGGAACTTCAACTTTCGTCTGATGGGTGGTACTATGTGGCAGGACTACGAGACTCAAATGACAGCTGCCTATGGAACCAATATTGTTGATTCAACAGCCGTTTCGGCAGCAAACCCCAATAATGGGAAAATGTATAAAAACGGCGTTGCTATTTCGGATGCAGACCTGAAGGCCCTTGTAGGAAATTATATGGACAGCTCTATCACCAGGCCATCCACCCGTCTGGCATTGTTGAGAAACAGGTTTGGTTTACCCAATTTGCTGCAAATGCGCCAGATCGCTTACTTTGGAGAATTTGCTGTCAGCTTCAAGAATTATGCTTTCTTAAGCTATACACACCGTTTTGAAGAAGCTTCCACACTTCCGGAAAAAAACAGGCAGTATGATTATCCCGGAGCAAGCCTTAGCCTTATTCTCAGTGACATCTTCCCTAAACTGAAACAGGGAGATGTGCTGAACTATTGGAAAGTCAGAACTTCCCGTGCACAAACAGCAAGATTGAACAGTCCTTATTCCACACAATCAGTCTTCGTGAATGTGCTGGCAAGCGGAGGCGGATCAGCTTATGGCTTTGTGAACAATAACCCTGACCTCGCTCCTGAAAGACAGAAAACATTTGAATTGGGAACAGAATTCAGAATGTTTAAAAGCAGACTGAATGTGGATCTTACATATTACAACACACTGAATGAAGGACAGATTATTGAAAATATGCGATTGAGTTATGGTACAGGTTACGTATTGAATACGCAGAATGCAGCCAGCACCCGCAACCAGGGAGTGGAAGTTGTTTTTGATTACAACATCAAAAGAACAAGCGATTTCTCATGGGATATGCGATTCAACTTTAACAAGATGTGGAACCAGGTGGAGCAAATGCCTGCCAATGTTGCTGAATATTACATTGCTGATACCTGGTTGTATGGAAATGCAAGAGGTGGCCTGGTACTCGGCGGTCCTACCACATCTATCACTGCATTCGGTTATGCCCGCAACAATGCCGGACAGATTTTAATTAATCCGGTTAACGGCTTGCCGGTTGGCGATGGCGTATTTAAGATCCGCGGAGACAGAAACCCCGACTTTACCACCGGATGGCTCAATAATTTTCGCCTGAAGAACTGGAGACTGAGCATGCTTTGGGACCTGAAAGTTGGCGGCGACATTTACAACGGCACCAACATGTTCCTCACAAGAGTTGGCCGCAGCAAACGCACAGCCGACAGGCATATACCAAGAGTAATAGACGGAGTGCTTAGCGATGGCTTGCAAAACAGCGCCAATCCAACTGTCAATACAATTGTAGTAACACCGATGTTTGCAGATGCATATTACACATCAGGTGCAATGCCTGAGGAAGCATTTATCGAGAAAGATGTGAATTGGTTCCGTCTCAGGGATCTTACATTGAATTACACTTTTGGTCAGAATGTGATCAGAAAACTTGGCAGCAGTTTTAAAAGCCTTGGTGCATTTATTACAGTCAACGACCTGTTCGTGCTGACTAATTACAGCGGGGCTGATCCTGCGACAAACGGAAATACTGCCGGTAGTCGTGGCGTTGGTGGTTTCGGGTTTGACTATGGCACATTACCCAGCCCTGTAAGTGTGAATTTTGGCCTGAGAGCATCATTCTAAAAAATTAAAACAGTACATCATGAAAAAAATATTATATAGCATCTGCGGAGTTTCAGTTGGGTCACTGTTACTTTTCAGTTCCTGCAGCAAAAAGATTGATGAGGCATACGCCAATCCCAATGCGCCGGTGAAAGTGACAGTAGAAGAAATGCTGCCCGGAATCATTGCCAATATGACCTCCAGTTTCTCTACGCAGGGTTCTGCATACGGTCCTGCCAATGATGGCTTATACTTTGGTCGTTATGTTCAGTTTTGGGCAACAAACACAATAGGCAACCAGTTTGATCAAATGGGCGGCGCTACGGGAGCCAGCGATTTGCTTGGCGCTGTTTGGGCCATGCATTATTATGGCATGGGGCAAAACCTGAACCGGATGATTGACTGGGCCTCTGAAGAAGAGAAATGGGATTATGTGGGAGTAGGCCATGCTATTCGTGCCTGGGGCTGGCTGACCCTTACGGATGTATATGGAGAGGCTATTCTTAAAGAGGCATTTAATGCCGGTCAATTAGTATTTAATTATGATACACAGCAAGAAATCTATGCGGAAGCAAGGAGACTTTGTCACCTTGCAATTGAAAACCTGAATAAGACAGGCGGCGGTGTTAGCCAGGCAAACCTGGCGAAGGGGGATGCTTATCTCTATAACGGCGATGTAAATAAATGGAAAAAGTTCGCCTACTCCGTATTAGCCCGTTCTTTTAATCATCTTAGCAATAAGGGCAGCTATAACGCTGATTCTGTAATTCACTATGCCAATCTTGGCATTCTTACCAACGCAGACAATGCGCTTTATAAAGTAGCCAATACGGGCATTTCTGCAACCACTAACTTCTATGGTGTTCTTCGTGGTAATGCCGGTGCATTGCGACAGACTAAGTTTATTGCCGATTTGTTGTCAGGTCTAAATTCAAGATTCCTCGGAGTAGCCGATCCCCGTACAGCTTACCTGATCAGAGAAAATACAAATGGCACATATAAGGGGACAAGACCGAATAAAGGAACTGATGGCTTGCCTGCAGCAGATCAGCCACAGAATTTTTGGGGGAATGCCTTTACATCAACCACCGGCAGCGATGCCAATGCCCGTTATATTTTCCAAAATGGTGCCCCCTTCCCTATTCTCACAGCTGCTGAAGTGCAATTCATGAAAGCTGAAGCGCTTTGGCGCAAAGGGGATAAACCCAACGCAAGACTTGCTTATATTGAAGGTATCAGCCAGAGTTTTGATTTGCTCACCGGAACAACTGAATATCACAGCAAAGTTCCTGCAGCCCAGCAAATCACCCCGGCAGCCAAAGCTGCTTTTCTTGCGAATACAACAGTGGTACCAGCATCCCCAAATGATCTCACCCTTTCTCACATCATGATGCAGAAATACATTTCTATGTACGGATATGCAGCCATTGAGGTTTGGGTAGATATGCGCAGGTATCATTACACTGACCTTGATCCTGTATTGGGAACACAGGTCTATGCCGACTTTGAACCACCATCCGGCTCAGATCTGTATGTAAACAATAATGGTAAACTGGTTTACCGGGCAAGACCCCGCTATAATTCGGAATACCTTTACAATATTGCCGCGTTAAATTCAGTTGGCGCTATGGCGTTGGATTATAACACTAAGGAAATGTGGTTCTCTCTGCCTTAATTTTTAACAACCAAAGAAAACTATTATGAAATCATTAAAAATATTAGCGATAGGAATAGCCGGGGGCCTGGTAACAGCAGCGCTGGTTTCCTGTACCAAGTCATTCAAAGATCCCCAGCCCCAAAATACAGATCTGAATAATAATTCCCTGGTGCAATTGTTTGTTGCCACAGTGAATGCCAACCGTAATGTGGTGATGGTAGATGGTAAAAGAGTGAGTCGCCCTACTCTTACATCAGGCACATCTTTTCCAACTGCTGTTTATCCATCCACCAACACCGGGCATGCATTCGCTGTTCCAGGAGGTTTACGGTCTTTCCTGATCATGGATACTTTGGCAACCACCACGCAAAAACCGCTGGCATTTTCTTCCAATATGCAGGTTGGCTCACGGTACACCATTTTCATGTATGATACGATCACAAATCCAAAGCAGATTACTGTGCCGACCAACATTGAAATACCCACGGATAATACGGCGAGATTACGCTTTGCAAATTTCATTCACGATGCAGCTGATACGCCGCCAGTGGATGTTTATTCTAACCGTAGGGGACAAAATATCTTCACCGGAATTGGGAAGACCGGTGTTACTGATTTTATTTCTTACACAACTTCATTGAACGATACCTTGGTCATTCGCCAATCTGGCACAAGCACTGTTCTTGCACAGTTCAACAACTTTAATCCAACCGAAAAAAGAAGCTACACACTTGTTTACAGAGGTAGCCACAGAGGAACAAAAGCAGCCACTGTTTTTGCGAATTATTGATTTATATCGTTACAAAAAAGAGGCTGTCGAATACGACAGCCTCTTTTTTTATCAGGTCAATAAAACCTATTTCTTGGTTTTATTTTTTAGCGTATAACGCAACCCAACCTGTAAAACACGGTTAAAGCCTTTCCATGAATCCATTTCACCCACACTGGTCAGACCCAAATTATAACGGGCATAAAATCCAACACCGGATTCTGTATCAAACCCCGCCATGATGGCTGCACCAAGATCAAACCCTTTGATGTATTCACGAATATCTTCGTCCTCCTCATCATCTTCCTGGTATTCGGCACACATTCTGAATCCAAATTGCGGGCCGGCTCCTGCAAAAAACCCCGAAGGAGTATTGTACCTGAACACAGGTGTGAAGTTGAGATAGCCGAATGCATATTTCTCTTTAAAATCGCCATCTTTATACATAATCCCCTGGCCGGAATAAACTAACTCAGGCTGCACACTGAAATTGTCACCTGCCTTGAGATTATAAAAAACACCTGCATTGAATCCCATGAGAGATTTCTTGTCCTCATGATCCCATTGTTCCCCTCCCACAGTGGAAACATTCAAGCCAAGGACAAATCCAAACTGAGCATTAACTGTCAACGCAAATGTGCCGATGATCAGCGTCATTAGTAATTTTTTCATAACAGTTGATTTTAGGTTGTGAAAAGAATTGGCAGTCAAATGAAATGAAAAAACCACACATTATTACTGATTTTAATAATAATATATGCAGATAATCCCCTGACTGCCTTTAACTAACTGAAATCCAACGACTATTTCTCCTGCATAAAAGGATAACGGTAATCCACAGGCGGATTATAGGTTTCCTTGATGGTCCTGGCGCTGAGCCAGCGATACAGGTTTAATATGCTGCCGGCCTTGTCATTGGTTCCCGAAGCCCTTGCTCCTCCAAATGGCTGTTGACCCACTACTGCACCTGTGGGTTTATCATTGATATAAAAATTGCCGGCGGCATTACGAAGTTTATTTGTTGCCAGCTCCACAGCGGCCCTGTCCTTCGAAATAATGGAACCGGTGAGTGCATAAGGTGAAGTATTATCGAGAAGTTCAAGTGTTTTCTCAAAACTGTTGGCGGGATAGATATAAACTGTGAGCACTGGTCCGAAGATTTCTTCACACATCGTTATGTATTTTGGGTCTTTTGCTTCAATGATAGTAGGCTGAACAAAATAACCCTCTTTTTTATCACACCTGCCACCCACCCATATCTCAGCTTTCTTATCCTTCTTTGCATTATCAATATAAGCTTTGATATTGTTAAAGCTTTTTTCATCAATCACTGCATTGATGAAATTGCTGAAATCCTCAGGGCTGCCCATCTTAAAACTCTTTACACCGGCAATGAGCTTCATTTTCACTTCCGCAGCAAGATTGGAAGGGATATAGGCCCTGGAGGCTGCCGAACATTTCTGTCCCTGGAATTCAAATGCACCACGCAACAAAGCTGTCACCAGTACATCCGCATCAGCAGACTTATGTGCAATCACAAAATCCTTCCCTCCTGTTTCTCCCACAATGCGGGGATAGGATTTATACATCGCCATATTCTTTCCAATCGTTTCCCACATATTATTGAATACCCCTGTTGATCCGGTGAAATGGACACCGGCAAAATCACGGTGATTGAAACAAACCCTGCCGATAGTAGGCCCATCCACATAAATAAGATTGATCACTCCGTCGGGCAAACCAGCTTCCTTCATTATCCGCATGAACATCTGTGCTGAATAAACCTGTGTGTTGGCAGGTTTCCACACCACCACATTGCCGCACATCGCAGCCGAGGTGGGCAGGTTTCCCCCGATTGCTGTGAAATTAAACGGTGTGACGGCCAGCACAAATCCTTCCAGCGGACGATACTCCATCCGGTTGTGCATACCCGGCCCGCTGATGGGTTGTTGCTTATATATCTCGGATAAAAAATGAACATTGAAACGGAGGAAATCAATGATCTCACAGGCAGCATCAATCTCTGCCTGGAAAGCATTCTTGCTTTGTCCCAGCATCGTGGTGCCGTTCATGTAAGGACGATATTTTGTTGCGATCAGGTCTGCGGCTTTTAAAAAAATAGCAGCCCTGCTTTCCCAACTCATGGCCGCCCAGCTATCCTTTGCCGCCAATGCAGCTTCAATAGCCTGGTGAACATGCTTTTCTTCACCTGCATGAAAATAGCCCAATGTGTGACTGATCTCATGCGGCGGATGCATGGCCACTTTTTTATTTGTTCTTACTTCTTTGGCACCGATATACATCGGCACATCCGCTTCCTGCTTTTTCAATTCAGCCAGCACTTCTTTCAAACGTTTTCTTTCCGGCGAACCGGGAGCATAATTCAAAATCGGCTCGTTGACAGGCAGCGGGTATGAAAAAGTTCCTAAGCTCATGATTTACTTTTTTATTGGTTCATTAGTTTATTGGTGTATCAATGATGTTCTGAAAAATTAACCAATAAACTAATTGACTACTCAACTATTCTCTTTCTCACTCATCAGGTAAGCCTTGATGAATCCATCCAGTTCCCCATCCATCACCGGTTGCACATTGCCTGTTTCAAAATCGGTACGATGGTCCTTGATCATTTTATAGGGATGGAAGACATAACTGCGTATCTGGCTCCCCCATTCAATCTTCTTCTTTTTGGCATTTGTCGCATCCTTCAGAGCATTTCTTTTTTGCAGTTCCATCTCATACAGACGGCTTCGAAGCATTTGCATGGCCAGTTCCCTGTTACCCAACTGGCTCCTGTCCTGCTGGCACACCACCACAATACCTGTTGGAATATGCGTCAACTGCACTTTGGTTTCCACTTTGTTTACGTTCTGTCCGCCGGCACCCCCGCTTCGGGAAGTTTCCATTTTCACATCAGCAGGTTTGATCTCGATTTCAATCGTATCATCAACCAGCGGATAAACATACACACTTACAAAGGAAGTATGCCTTCTTGCATTACTGTCAAAGGGAGAAATCCTCACTAAACGATGTACACCGCTTTCCGCTTTCAAAAAACCATAAGCAAATGGCCCGTCAAACTGTAATGTGGCTGTTTTAATACCGGCGCCATCACCCCATTGCCAGTCCATTTCTGTCACTTTCCAGCCTTGTTTCTCTCCATACATGCGATACATCCGGGCCAGCATCTCTGCCCAATCCTGGCTTTCTGTGCCGCCGGCGCCACTGTTTATCTGCAATACGGCGGGCAATTCATCTTCCGGTTCATTCAATGTGGCTTTGAATTCTGCATCATCCAGCATGGCAAGGGCTTTGTCATAGGCCAACTGGGTTTCATCTTCAGTGGCATCTCCTGCCTTCCAGAATTCAAACAGCACGGCAAAATCTTCCACTGCTGTGTTCACCTGGTCATAAATATCCACCCAATACTCATTCAGCTTGATGCTCTTGAGTATCTCTGTTGCTCGTTTGTTATCATCCCAGAAACCGGGGCTCAGTGAAAGTTGTTTTTCTTCGGCTATCTTATATTGTCGGTTTTCGACGTCAAAGAAACCTCCTTATCCCGGCAATGCGGGACCGCATATCCTGTAATTTTTCAATAGTCATAGTGGCGCAAAGGTAAGAAATACAAGTTTAATAATTTGGAGCAAATCATCGGTTATATTAGGGCTTATTTCAGCAGATGCATAAACACAGGTGCTTATCTTTGCGCCTAACCAATGACGCATGAAGAATGCTCAAAGGAATTAAAAAAGTTTACCAGTTCATTTTGCAATGGTTGCGTATCCGGCTTAGCCGGGTGCAATTCATCATGCTGGTGGCCACTTTTGTGGGTCTGGTGTCCGGCATGGCAGCCGTCGGATTAAAGATGCTGGTGCATTACCTGCAACAATCTATTGAAACGATCCCTGTCTCCCGCTATGCCTATCTCTTTTTCCCTGCCATCGGGTTGCTTGCTACCGCACTCATTATAAATTTTCTTTTTAACCAGTATATTGAAAAAGGAATTGCCATGGTGCTCCGGTTCATTGCCCGTGGTTCATCTTTTATTCCGCTGCGGCACACCTATCAGCACATCATCACCAGTTCTGCCACAGTGGGGCTGGGTGGTTCCGTGGGGCTTGAGTCGCCCATCGTAGCCACCGGTTCCGCCATTGGTTCCAATATTGCCCGCATCAGCGAACTGAATTATGCAGAAAGATCATTACTGATTGCCTGTGGAGCCGCAGCCGGTATATCCGCTGTGTTCAATGCCCCCATTGCCGGTGTGATCTTCGCTATTGAAGTATTGCTCACCGAAACCGTTATCAGTTACTTCATCCCGCTGATCATTTCCTCTGTGATCGGTGTGCTATGTTCAAAAATAATTTTAGCCGAGTCCATTCTTTTCAATTTCACCCTGCAGGAAGCGTTTGATTATTACAATGTACCCTTCTATATCCTGCTGGGAGTTGTGGCAGGTTTTTTGTCTTTGTATTATGCAAGGGTTTACAAAAACACAGAGCATCGTCTCAGTGGCTGGAAGCTGAATGAATTTACAAAAGCAGGAATGGGCGGTTTGATGCTCGCCGCACTTTTCTTTTTCTTTCCCCCGCTTTTTGGCGAAGGCTATGAAAGTGTGAAGGCCGTGGCCGGCAGCGACACGACCACTATTGCTGAAAAAACAAGGATATTTCAGTTGCTGGGAGAAAACTGGGGGTTGATTGCTTTTGCAGCGCTGATCTTTTTATTAAAACCACTGGCTGCTGCCATCACTATCGGCAGCGGTGGTAACGGCGGCAATTTTGCCCCATCCCTTTTCACCGGCGCCTATCTCGGTTTCACTTTTGCAAAACTTATCAATAATACACCATGGGTGAAAATACCTGTTAGCAATTTCAGCCTTGTGGGCATGGCCGGTGTACTGAGCGGGGTCATGTATTGTCCGCTGACAGCTATCTTTCTCATTGCCGAGATCACTAACGGCTATGAATTGTTTGTGCCGCTGATGATCGTTTCTTCGCTTTCCTTTTTTATTGTGAAGAGTTATGAACCGTACTCCATGGAGACCAAAAAATTAGCACTGGAAGGAAAAATATTTACCCATAAGAAAGAAAGAAATATTCTAACCTCCATAGATCCCTCTGAGATCATCCAGACAGGCTATGCCAGTATTCATATTGATAAAAACCTTGGCGACCTGGCGGAAGTGGTGAAGAACAGCGATCGCAACATCTATGCCGTGCACGACAGCAAAGATCGTTTTGCCGGTATCATTGAACTGAACGACATCAAGCAAAAACTTTTTGATACTTCCCAGTTTGAAAAAACACTTGTCCGTTCGCTGGTAAAGAAGCCGGCAGACACCATCACCTCCGGTGAAGACATGCATTCCATCATGGATAAATTTGATGTGACCCAAAGCTGGTATCTCCCGGTGCTGAACCATGAAAAAATCTTCCTGGGTTTTGTGTCCAAATCCAAATTGTTCAATAAATACCGGGAATTGCTTTCTCAGCAAACCGATCTCTACGAATAGGGTTGCTTTTACCCTCAATTTTACCGGCTGCATAATTTTCACATTTCCTGTTGCCGATTTGTCCTTAACTTTTATTAGTGAAAAAAACCGGGTTCATCATATCTGCAGGTTTGCTGCTGACCATGACTGCTTCTTCGCAAAATCTGAACGGTTTCTGGAAAGGCACCCTGAGCATGAGGGGTTGTTTCCCGGAAAACAATATCGAACTCCAGATCAGCATGAGGGACGGGGCCGCCACCGGCGATTCCTACCATTATCTTGATATCAACAATTATGTAAAGAAAAAATTCAGCGGCCGTTATATCCGGGAAGAAAAAAGACTGCGGCTGCAGGAAGGCTTTGTTACCACCCATAAACTGCCACTGCGCTGTGTGATCTGTGTGAAAGTATTCGACCTGGTGTATAGCGTGGAAGGAAACGAGGAAAGACTGATCGGTCAGTGGGGTGGCAATGTGCTGAACACAACAAATGATTGCGGCATTGGCAACATTATTCTAACCCGTATCAAAGAATCGGCTTTTAAAGATATCCCCGAAATAAAAGTGGACACCGGCAGCATCCGTCTTGATTTTTATGATAATGCTATTGTGGACAACGACACCATCACCGTGAAAGTGAATGGCCGGGTGGTGCTGAGCAAAGAAAGACTCACTGCAAAAGCATTGACAACTTTTGTGCGGATTGACCTGCACAATCCTTTTCATGAAATTGAGATGATAGCGGAAAATCTTGGCAGCATTCCTCCAAACACCGCTGTCCTGATCATCACCGCAGGAAAAAACCAGCATCGCCTGTCGCTTAGTTCCACAGACAGCAAAAGCGCCAAAGTACGTTTGATCTATGACCCCCCTGAAGGCAGCAGCCCACCGCCGAAGTTTTATTCTTCACTGGATAAGTGAACAAGCCGGAAATTCGTAAACTTGCATGATCTGGAGACTCCCTGGCAGAATAGCTATGAATGTTGAATCAGCATACAACAACTGGGCAGATCAATATGACAGCAACGAAAACAAGACAAGAGACCTTGAAGCTGTTGCTTTAAGAAATTGCTTAGCAGATAAGCGATTTTCTCATTGCCTTGAGATCGGTTGCGGAACAGAAAAAAATACCGAATGGCTGCTGACCATCTCAGATGCGATCACGGCTGTTGACCTTTCGCAAAATATGCTGGCCAAAGCAAGAGAAAAGATTAGTTCTGATACTATTAGTTTCCAACAGGCTGATATAACCGATGCCTGGACTTTTGCCAGAAAACATTATGACCTCGCTGTTTTCAGCCTTGTGCTGGAGCATATTGAAAACCTGGATGTTATTTTTCAAAAGTTGGCAAATGTTACAGTACCCGGTGCATTAGTTTATATAGGTGAACTGCACCCCTTTAAACAATACATGGGTTCAAAAGCAAGATTTGAAACCGGAGAAGGCACACAGGTGGTCACCTGTTTCAACCATCATATCACAGATTACACCGGCGCAGCTATAAGACATGGATTTGAGATAGAAAGCATCCGGGAATTTTTTGATGATGAAAACAAGGATGCTGTTCCCAGGTTGCTGGTTCTTTTATTCAGGAAAAAAGAATGATGGCTGCTGGTCGGAAAATTGCTTTTATCTTCATGCAATGACCATACGGGAAGCAAGCATACAGGACATTGAACAATTAGAGGAGATCAGAAGCTCCGTCACAGAAAATGCTTTATCAGACCCCACGCTGATAAAATCCACTGACTACGAAGAGTTCCTCACCCGCCGTGGCAAAGGCTGGGTTTGCGAAGAAGAAGGCATCATCACCGGTTTTGCCATTGCCGATCTGCAGCAGCATAATGTATGGGCATTATTTGTGCGACCCGGTTTTGAAGGACAAGGCATTGGTCGTTTGCTGCATGATACAATGCTGAACTGGTATTTTTCTCACTCAAAGGAAGACATCTGGCTGAGCACTGCTCCCGGCACCCGTGCCGAAATTTTTTACCGCAAGGCCGGGTGGGCAGAGTGTGGTATCCATGGCAATAACGAAACCAAATTTGAAATGAGTTATGATGAATGGATACGATTGAACCAGGACTGAGCAAACTCAATAATGATCACTAACCAGAACTATTGCTACAGCCGTGAAGATCATCTACAGGGAACAGATCGGGCTAACCCCCGCAGACAGGACAGTGCTGAAAGGGATGCGCCGGAAGAAAACACTTTTCCTGCTGGGAGCTTATATTGCACTTATTGCAATCGTAGTGGTCGTTGTATATCTTTCAGGGTGGGTGGGCACAGGTTATATTACAGAAGAAAAGATGGAACGATACCGCCGCGGCTCTTCCATACTTGCCATTGTTTCTTTTATTCTTCTCACAGGCTTCTTTATTGTTTATTATGTGAAATCAGTGCTTCCCTATACCCGTGACCTCAAAAAAGGATTGAAGACGGTCTCCTGGTTTTATCACACTGCCTACAAAACGCCTTATTTCGACAGTTTCTTTTTAAAAACAGGTTCGGTTAAAAAACCCATGCTGCCCATTACAAGAGAAATGTTTTATGCGGTGAAGCCCGGTGTGCTGGCCTGCATCTTATTTGCACCGAGTTCCCGGTTTGTATTATCGCTTGACATAGATGGCCTGCAGATTATTTATAACGAAAGTAACTCTGACCTGGAATTGTAAGAAACAGGATGCATATTCTTTCAATACTGGAAAAATATCTCCGTTGCCCCATAACCAAACCGCGGGTCATACTGGTTCACAAAAGATTTCACTTCCCTTTTCAGGCGGAGAATGTCATGTATCTCATCCCGAAGTTTTCCTTCCCCCACTCCGTGTATGACGACCAATGATGGCTGCAAATGTGCCAGGGCCAGTTCATAATACTTCTCAAAAGTTTTCAGTTGCAGGGAAACAATCTCGTAGTTGCTTAAATGCTTCCAGTCGCTGGTAATTTTTTCAATATGCAGATCCACGACGCTCCGGGGTTGTTCCATGTGCTGGCGGCCTTTTGCCGCATCATAGACAGAAAATCCTTTTGCAGCCAAAGGGCCCAACTCAATTTTATCTTCAATAATCGTGTCAGGATAGGTCTCAAAAAGCAGGTGAGAAAAAGTAGCTTCATTTTTCTGCCGCAGTGTTTCGATCTTTGCAAAAAGCTGTTTAGGTTTCAGCCGAAGTGAAGCTTCATAATGGTCAGCCTTCTTTTTTTCAGGCCGCAGCAACGAAAAGTCAAATTCAAATGTGGGATTATCATTCAGATCAGCGAAAGGAATATCATGCAGGTAAAAATCTTCAAATGCATGTAACTGGTTCTTTAATTGAAAATCAGGTTTGCCGAAAAAATTAAGCGTATATGCGAACTGATAATCTGCTGATGTGTGGTTCACCAGGTGCAGTTTCAGTTCTTCCACCACTTCATCACCAAATTCATCGGTATTCATCACCGGCAAAAAACTAAGCCAAACTCCGTCCTCTTTCCTGGCAGCCTGCTCTTTTTTTTCCTTCCTCACATCATCAATATATCTTTTTTCCTTTTGAACCGGAAACATTTTCTTTTCGGAAAACCGTTTGAAATAGGGAAAATCCACCTGGTCCATATACACCGGAAAGCTGACACCCTTCACATCCACCATCAGCATCTTGTCGCTGATGATATCTATCACTTCAGCTTCCTCATTGGAATGAAGGATGAGTACCTTGTCGCCTACCTGGTATTTCATGTTGCAAAGCTAAGTGTGTCACTGTTGCAAACCCTTGCAGGCTTACAATGCTTCTTCTTTTTTTACGAGTTTCCTTATCTTAATCCCTGCATAGGCAAAGAAGATGGTCATAAACGGACTGATGATATTAAAAAAACAATAAGGCAGATAGGTGAGTGTTTCCACACCCAGCACCCCCCGTTGCGTGGCGCCGCAAGTGTTCCAGGGCACCAGTACGGAAGTGACTGTTCCGGAATCCTCCAATGTCCGGCTGAGGTTTTCCGGCGCCAGCCCCCTGTCTTTATAGGTTTGTGCAAACATGCGGCCCGGCACCACGATAGCAAGGTATTGGTCAGAAGCTGTCACATTTACAAATGCACAACTGCCCGCTGTTGTTGCCACTAATGAACCTGTTGATTTTGCCTTTTTAACTAAAGGTTCTGTAATTCTTCTTAACAACCCGACTGATTCCATCACTCCGCCAAAACACATGGCAGCAAGGATCAGCCAGATCGTGTTGAGCATCCCATACATCCCTTTTGCTTTCAATAAGCCATTAGCTATTTCATTGTCGGTGGCTACTTTCACCTCTGATGACATGGCATTCATCACAGCCATATAGGCATTTTGCAAAAAATTCCCGGCCTCTCCGGCCACTTCATTGATAATAGCCGGCTGAAAGATGACAGCAAAAACTCCGCCTAGCAGCGACCCAACCAATAAAGCTGCTATTGCATTCACTTTTCTTACGATCATCCAGATCACTACACCCGGAACAATGAAAAGTAACGGGTTGATATTGAATTTTGATTTGATGGCGGCAGAAAGTGCATTGGTATCTTCCACCGAACCACTGTGATTAGAAAATAAACCAATACCCAAAAAAATGAGCAACGTAATGCTCATTGTCGGAACAGTCGTGTACATCATGTAACGGATGTGAGTGAAAAGGTCTGTACCTGCCATGGCCGGTGCCAGGTTGGTAGTGTCCGACATCGGGGAAATTTTATCGCCAAAATAGGCACCTGAAATAACTGCCCCGGCAATCACTCCTTCATGCAATCCCATGGCTTTACCAATTCCCAGCAGGGCAATCCCTACTGTGGCCACAGTGGACCATGAACTGCCTGTTGCTACCGAAACAATAGCACAAACCACACAACTGGCAACTAAAAATATCGTTGGATTTAATATTTGTAACCCGTAATAGATCATCGCCGGCACAATGCCGCTGATAAGCCAGGTTCCTGCCAGCGCACCAATCATTAATAAAATGAGAATGGCTCCCATGGATGAGTTGATGCTTTTGATCACCCCGTTGAGCATGAATTTGAAAGGAACTTTCAGGGAAAATCCTACCAGCACTGCAGCACCTGCGGCCAGAATGAGGGCTATCTGGTTGGCCCCGGAAGTGGCCATGTCACCATAATACATCACATTCAGAGTGAGCAGACCCACTAACACAAAAATGGGAATAAGGGCCTGCAACAAACTGGGTTGTTTGAAACCGCTGGTTTCGTTTTGCTCCATACAAGGGGTTTATCGGTTCAAAATAGGGAAAATTTTGATTCCCATAGTCATACGTGGTGCTGGTATTTATTATTCCATTCACTGACCTGATAAAAATCAGCTTTTGAGAAAATCTTCGTCAGCAGATAGCGGACAGGCAAACCGGATTTTTGTGCTGTAAAATCAACCAATCATGAACACAACCTTTCAACACCCGGCGCAAGCCATCAGTAAAGTAAATAACACCCAAACAGGTCTATGGACAAAATTTATCCGCTGGGCCAACGGACAGGAAAGCAACCGCATGTTATGGCTTGCTATCGCACTGGTGGGTCATGGCTGTGTACTCACCATCATCACCATGTTTGCCATCATGTTTGCCGGTAATAATTTTATTTTCTGGCCCTTTGCCATTGGAGCCATGTCCATGTGCCTCATCGTAAACCTGGCAGCCATGCCGACAAAGATTACTATTCCTGTATTTTTCCTGAGTGTGCTGATTGATGTAGTGATCATTGCAATTTGCGTGGCAACCGGCTTCAGCATGAGCCCTGTTTACAACTAATATGTGAAAACCCGTCCAGGTTTTAATACTCTCTTTTTATAAGGAAAAGGGCCAGTTCTTTGAGCGGCTCTTTTCTTTTTGACAACACGGCTATATCTTCCAAATGAGCAAAGGCCTCATCGAGGTATTTATTTTTTAATTGCAGTGCCCATTCATCTGCTTTGCAATCCCTGAACAGTTGCAGCACTTTGTTCACTTTGTCCGGCTCATTACCAGTCAGCAGTTTTTTAAGTTCTGCTTTTTGCGAAACCGATGCCACTTCGAGGGCATGGATCAGCAGGAATGTTTTTTTATTGGCTAATATATCGCCACCCACCTGCTTGCCAAATTTTTGCGGATCGCCAAAGGCATCCAAATAATCATCCTGCAACTGGAAAGCGATACCGAGTTTTTTGCCAAATTCATACATGAGGTCCTGGTTGCGCTGTCCTGCGCCTGCGAGAATGGTTCCCATCTTTAAACTCGCTGCTAGCAACACCGATGTTTTCAATTCGATCATTTTAAGATATTCATCCAGCCCGACATTTTCGGCCTTCTCAAAGTCCATATCCATTTGTTGCCCCTCGCAAACTTCTCTTGCAGTTTGGTTAAACAAATACAGGATAGGATGCAGATAACCGGTGTCAATCTTACTAAGGTACTCATAGGCCTTTATCAGCATCACATCGCCTGCCAGCAAAGCGGTGTTGTCGCCAAATTTTACATGCACCGTTTCCATACCCCTGCGCAATGGGGCTTTGTCCATAATATCATCATGGATCAAGGTGAAATTATGAAACAGTTCAATAGCCGTGGCCACATGCCATGAATCATCCTTTATTTCGTCCACCAGTTCATTGCCCATAAGGCAGAGAACAGGGCGGATGCGTTTGCCACCGAGCCGAAGGATGTATTCATTTGGTTCATACAAAGAAGCCGGTGCGGCCGGAAACTGCCGCTGGTCAAACCCCAGATTGAACTTTTCCGAAAGCAATTGAAATGATTGCATGATTTTTTTATTTTTTTTCTCAAAGAAGATGCAATAAATGTGATGCCTATCTCTTTTTCTTTTTGGGTCTTGGCACCTCGTCTGTTTCCGGAACAGATAATACCCACTCATAATCCAATTGCCTTTTAGAAAGATTCGCCGCCACCACTTTTATTGTCACCTTATCCCCCATCCTGAATTTTCTACCGCTGCGCTGACCCACGAGGCAATAATCCGTTTCCACATGACGGAATTCATCATATTCCAGCAGGCTGTTGATGCTGACAAGTCCCTCGCATTTATGTGCCACCGTTTCCACCCAAAAACCAAAGGAAGCCACCCCGCTGATCACTCCTTCAAATTCTTCTCCCAGATAACTGCGCATATACAAGACCTGCATATATTTATTGGCGGCTCTCTCTGATTCCATCGCGGCCCTTTCTCTTTCACTGCAATGCTTGCATTTCTCCTCCAGTTTCTTATCCGGTTGCACCTTGTTGTTGAGAATATCAAATAAAATCCGGTGTACCAGCACATCCGGATAGCGCCGGATGGGAGAAGTGAAGTGACAATAATTTTCAAACCCGAGCCCATAGTGCCCTACATTCTCTGCAGTGTATTTGGCTTTGGCCATGGTGCGGATGCCGAGTTGCTCCAGTACATGCTGCTCCGGCCGGCCATGTACATCTTTCAGCAACTGGTTGAAAGAAGCTGCTATCTTCTCCGGGGAGGAAGTATCAAATTTATGCCCGAATTTTTTGGCAAAAGCGGCAAAAGGCACCAGTTTTTCTTCATCGGGGTCGTCGTGAATACGATAAGGAAAAGGAAGCGGTTTATTGTTGAACTTCAGTTTGGACACATTCTCCGCAACGGTGCGGTTGGCAAGCAGCATAAATTCTTCAACAAGCTGGTGCGCTTCTTTGCTTTCCTTCACCATGATACCGGTCGGATTTCCCTTCTCATCCAGTTTGAAGCGAACTTCCTGCGATGAAAAATTGATAGCACCGTTCTGGAATCTTTTCTTGCGGAAACGTTGCGCCAGGTCGTTCAGCACCAGGACTTCTTCTGCATAAGGGCCGGCTTTTTTCTCAATGATCTCCTGCACTTCTTCATAAGTGAACCGGTGGTCGGAATGAATCACTGTTTTACCCAGCCAGTATTGTTTCACTTCCGCTTTTGGTGAAATCTGGAATATTGCAGAAAAGGTCAGTTTATCTTCTTTAGGTCGCAAGGAGCAAAGCACATTGGAGATTTGCTCCGGCAACATTGGGTTCACCCTGTCGGGCAAATAGACCGTTGTGGCTTTTCCATAAGCTTCTTTGTCCAGGACCGTTTCAGGTTCCAGGTAATGGCTCACATCTGCGATATGCACCCCCACTTCATAATTGCCATTCTTCAGTTTGCGAAAAGAGATGGCATCATCAAAATCTTTTGCATCAACAGGGTCAATGGTGAAAGTAAGTATATCTCTCACATCATTCCGTTCTTTGATCTCTTTGGCACTTATCACATCCGGAATGCGGGCCGCCTCTTCCATCGCTTCATCCGAAAACTTCAGGGGAAACCCGTTCTCCAGCATTATTTCCTTCATGGCAGCATCATTTGGATGTTCGCTGTTCATCAATGCCACCACTTCTCCCAGCGGACGTTTGCCGCCATTTTCCCAATCAATGATCTTGACTACTACTCTTTCCTTGTCTCCGGCCCCGTTAAGGTTAGCCAGCGGAATGAAAATATCCGGCATAGGTTTATCCATTTCCGGTACAAAAAAGGCAAAGCCCTTATTCATTTCAAGGGTTCCTACAAACTCGATACGTTTTCTTTGCAACACATCTTTCACCACTCCCTGCATACGCCGTCCCTGTTTTTTTTCTTCCTTCACTACCACTCTCACTACATCGCCATGCAATGCCGTGTTAAAATCAGCAGGGCGGACGAGTATATCAATATCCAGGCCTTCCACCGTTACAAACCCTGTACCTGAACGGGTGATGTCAAGCACTCCCTTCAGCATTTTCTCATGTCCGTGTCTTGGTCTTTCCTTCTGTTGCTTTTTTTTACTGTTTTTCCTTCCCATGCAATGGTTTTATGATATTGATTTAAAGTTCCGGATAAAATCCGACACCAAACTGTTGAACTTTTCTACTTCATCAAACAGGAATTGATGCCGGACCGGCACTACATAGAGTGGTATACTATCTGTTTCTTTGTGAAATTTCATCAGCCGGACAGCATCCTTTTCCGTGGTAAGAATGATCTTGTCGGCAGATTCAATGCTGTCAAACCGTTTCCGGATCTCCCTCAGGTCGTCAATAGTAAAGATATGATGATCGGGATATTGCGCAAGGTGATATGCTTTACTGTGTTCTTCCACCCATTTCTTCAATGGCCGGGGATTGGCGATGCCTGAAAGCAATAGTACTTCCTGCTGCGGATCAGGAGACAATAAATCTTTATTACTGATATGATAATACTTTCCGTATTGCATAGCCGTAAAAAAAACGGACTGGTGCGGCAATGGTTTTATTTCACGAATGATCTCTTCTTTTTCATCCATGCTGATGCCGGGATCACATTTTGTCACAATAATGATCTCTGCCCGTTTGTAATTCCGTTTCAGGTCACGCAGGTCTCCGGTGGGTAAATAAAAATCACGGGTAAAAAGATTCCCGTACTCCGTAAGCAAAATATTTAATCCGGCCCTGATGGCACGGTGCTGAAAAGCATCATCCAAAATCACAGCCTGTGTTTCCGGGTGGTCGTGGAGCAATTGCGGGATAGCTTCTGTTCTTTCTTCGCCTACCGCCACCGGCACATCCGGAAATTTGATATGAAACTGCATCGGCTCATCACCGATCTCCAGCGCAGTTGAGTTTTTATCAGCCAGTGCATAGCCTTTTGTTTTTCGCTTATATCCCCGGCTGAGTGTGGCCACCCGAAAATCATTTTTCAGCAATGCCACCAGATATTCCACCATCGGTGATTTGCCTGTGCCACCAACAGCAAGGTTGCCCACACAAATGACCGGCAGGTTAAAAGAATCGGTTGGCAGTATCTTTTTGTCATATAACCAGTTGCGGACAGCAACAGCCAGCCAGTAGAGCAATGCAAAAGGCAATAAAAGAATGCGAAAGGATCTCAGAAAGAAATTAGAAAACATAAATTTTCTGCGGCGTGATACAAAGGTCTAAAGGTACATCAAAATCATCGCAGTCGTCTATCTGTTCCTCCGGTTCAAAATAACAAAAACCGGCTTTAAGACAATCTTCCCTGCAGTCTGCAAGGAATTTATCATAAAAGCCTTTCCCATAACCCACCCTGTAACCTTTTTTATCAAATGCCAGCAAGGGCACAAAAACCAAATCAATCATTTCGGGTGGTATGATCTCCCCGCTTTCCGGTTCATAGATATGGTATTCATTTTTGGCAAATCTTGTTTCCTCATTCACAGCAACTGCTTTCATTTCATTGCGCTGAAAATCGGAACGGGGATAAAGTAGTTGCAACTCCGGGAATTTAAACTCCAGGTAACCGGTGAACAAATGTGTATTGGGTTCATGATTTTCTTCAATGGGCCAGTAAGAAAGTATATTGTTCAGAACAGGAAGATCAACCGACTGAAACTGTATCAGCAACAGGTCGTCTGATTTTGACCTTTGTGCTCCCTGCAGGGCTTTTCTTTTTTCCCGGTATATGCGCCGGGCTTCGTTTTTCAGCATGGTATTATAAAAATTGCAGCAACCTCTCCTTCATCTTTTGAGCTTCTGTTGCGATGACCTCCTTATTCACTTCGGCAAGTTTGCCAACTGATGCCAGTTTCGGATAACCACTCCAACGCACAATATCTTCTTCATAATTCATAAACTCATCGTTAAAAATCCAGCCCATCACCCTTACCCCTTTCTGACGGCAAAGATTTGCAGTCAGCAGCGAATGATTAATGCTGCCAAGGTAATGACGGCTCACTAAAATCACTTTGGCATTCAGTTTCCGGATGAGGTCAATCACCAACTCATGGTCATTGAGCGGCACCAGCAAACCACCCGCCCCTTCAATGATAAGTCTTCTTCCGGGAGCAGTGTATTGTGCATAAGCAGAAAATATTTTTTCTGAAGAGATCGTCCTCCCCTCTTCCTTGGCGGCAAGATGCGGTGAAGCAGGAATTTTTAAACGATACACTTCCGGGTACACTTTCGATTTGCCGTTACTGAGCACTGATGTCATCCATTCACTGTCGGTGCCATCGTCATAACCCGCCTGGACTGGTTTCCAGTAATCGGCCTGCAGCGCTTCGGCAAGTATAGCCGAAATCAATGTTTTGCCGATGCCGGTGCCAATACCGGTGATAAAAATGGTCTGAACCATGATTAAATGTAGAGTTCCCGGGTAAAATTACAAAACCTAAAGCCGAAAGTTCGTTGGGAATGGCCTGAACAGGAATAAATACTCAGCCCCTGTCCTCTATAAAAATGGAAAAAATGGTAGTGCCATAGTTCTTTTCCGACTTATAAAAAGGAAATTGCTTGTAATCGTTTCTTGGTGTATGCTCCAGCACAAACCATCCTCCCTTGTTCAGCAATTTTTTCTCAAATATAAGTTTAGGAAGATCATCAATATATGTAAGTGCATAAGGCGGGCCGGCAAAAATGAAATCATATTTATCTGTGCAGTTCTCTATGAACTTAAACACATCCATTTTTACGGTCTTCAGGTTTTCGATGCGTAGTTCTTTGGAAGTTTTTTTGATAAACTCATACATCTGGCTATCTTTTTCGACGATGGTGAGATCACTCACCCCTCTTGAGGCAAGCTCATAACTGATGTTGCCGGTTCCGCCAAACAGATCCAGGGTCTTCAGTTCTTCAAAATCTAATTGATGCTGCATCACATTGAAGAGCCCCTCTTTGGCAATATCCGTTGTGGGACGGGTGTAGGGCATTTTATTGGGCGGATTGAATTTTCGACCGCCCATGTCTCCTCCTATGATCCGCATCGTGCCAGGTCGTTGAGTGTAGTGAAATAATGAGCCGGATATTCATGTGCCGGTGTTTGCCAGTTGGCTTCCCTGAAACGGATTTTTAAGAAATACTGATACAATTCACGGAACAATGCAGACTCACGGTCAACAAGACCGGATAAAGACAATTCCGTTTCCTGCTGCGACAAACCAAACTGCTGAATTGTTTTTAAAAGGTAATACAAAACATCATCGGGTGAACTATATGGAAACTGCTGGGCCAGCAATAACCTGCCCCCGGCAAAAGCAAGCAGCGAAAATTCATCGGTGTTAAAGATCAGTTCCACCTGTCCTTTTTCTGAATCCGCAGTAACATTACCGATAACAAGACTGTAATTATGCTGCAGAAAAAATGTGCCGAACCTGCGGCTGAGCAATTCCTGTTCATGTTTATCAACAGCATATGTGTTATATACCTGCATCCCCTTCACTTCCTCATTCATCACTACGGCAGCGCCATTCACCGGGTGAAAGGTTTTTAGCATAATTGCGGCTGATTCTTCCCGGAAAAGGGCAGCAGGTGTCAGCACACTGCGGGCTGTTTCCGTAACAATGTTTACTTTCTTAAACGGATGGTTGCTAAAAGAAGGATACAATTCAAACAATGAATCCAAAGAATCACCCTGCAGACGGTCAATGCTGTGCCAGGCCAGTTCATGCAAAGTATTCCCACTGTTGCCGGTGATTGCAAAACTAAAATGTTTTTCTCCGATTGAAAGGGCCAGCGCTTTATCAGCAGTCTCGTCTGCCCGGGCTTCACCCTTTATATGAAATAACTTCTTCACTATCCTTATTTGAATTCGTGCAATAATAGCCAAATTTTAATTATCCGTAGGTTTGCTGCCATTTTACACAATGGCCACCGACCGTTTACAGGTAGAAATCAGCAACCGTCAAATTTTGAAGATCGCACTGCCGATCAGTCTTGCCATTTTCGTACCACAGATCAATTTCATTACCAATAATATTTTCCTGGGACATTATGATAGTGATCCCTATGCCCTTGCCGTTGCGGGTATCACCGGAGTATATTATCTCATCTTTGCCGCCATCGGTTATGGTCTCAACAACGGCCTGCAGGCACTGATCGCCAGGAGGGCCGGCGAAAACCGGCCGTATGAGATCGGGAAATTATTTACACAGGGAGTTTTTATCGCTTTGCTGGTGGCTGCGGCAGGCATATTGATCACTTATGTCTTCACCCCGTATATCTTCAGCCTCATCATTCATGATCCTGCTGTGCAGGAAAAGGCTGTCAATTTTTTGAATATCCGCATCTGGGGTCTGCCCTTTCTTTACATCTACCAGCTTCGTAATGCCCTGCTGGTGGGCACCAATCAGAGTAAATACCTCGTGGCAGGAACATTGGCGGAAACACTGGCCAATATCGGTCTCGACTATTTACTCATTTTTGGTTACTGGGGTTTCCCTGAACTGGGTTTCAATGGCGCTGCCATTGCATCTGTCATTGCCGAATTTATTGGCATGTTTGTGATCTACCTCGTCATCAAATGGAAAGGCATCAGCCGCCAGTTTGGTTTGTTCAGCAACATGAAATGGAACAAGGCCAACAATAAACTGATATGGTCCATGTCATCTCCGCTGATGTTTCAACATGCTATCAGTATCATCAGCTGGCAGTTTTTCTTTTTGCTGACGGAACACCACGGTGATATGGCCTTAAAAGTTTCGAATGTAATGCGCAATGTGTTTGGTGTGTTTGGTTGCATCACCTGGGCCTTTGCCGCCACGGCCAATGCCATGGTGAGCAATGTGATCGGGCAGGGACAAAAAGAAAAAGTTTATCCTTTGCTGAAAAAGATCATCCGCCTGAGTTCGGGTTTTGCACTCACCGCCTGCATTGGCCTTAACTTTTTCCCGGAATTTTTTCTCGGCGTATTTGGGCAGGGGCCTGAATTTGTCACTGAAGCGCTGCCCGTGCTGCGGGTGGTGACAGTTGCCATGTTTGTTATGTCATTTTCCATTGTGATGCTGAGTGCAGTGACCGGCACCGGCAACACAAGGGTTACATTCTTAGTTGAGCTTTTTGCCATCATCATGTATTGTATTTATGTGTACCTGGTGTCGGAATATTATTTCCTGCCTATTACTTATGGCTGGATGAGTGAATGGCTCTATTGGAGCTGCATTTTTGTTCCTTCACTGCTCTATATCCGCAGCGGCCGCTGGAAGAATAAAGTGATCTGACCCTATGCCATACCTCCGGGGTATGGCATAGATTTGAGTCTAAACAATAAATCCACACTTGTGAGCAAAATGGTAGTTTCTACGACAACCCGGCAGGTTAAAAAATCATTATGTTTGCGGCATGAGTCTGACCGAAAAGAAATCTGTACGCTTAGCAATTCTCGACCTCTATGAAGGCAAGCCCAACCAGGGTATGCGTTGCATCCGGGAGATCATTGCCGAATGGGCGGAACAAAATGACCTGGTCGTACACTGCGATGAATTTGATGTGCGGCTGAAAAACGTTGTCCCCGACACCTCCTACGATATTTATATTTCAAGCGGCGGCCCCGGCGATCCTTTGCAGAGCCGTTATGAGGACTGGGATATTGCCTGGTGCCGCTGGCTGGATGATATGGTGCGCTGGAACAGCCACCCTACCAAAGAAAAAAAATACATCTTCTTCATTTGTCATTCTTTTCAACTGGCTTGCCGTTTTTTCAATGCGGGCATCATCACCAAAAGAAGGTCCACTGCCTTTGGTGTGTTCCCCGTTCATATGCTGGAGCCCGGTCGTGATGAAACTATTTTTGATGGCCTCCGTGATCCCTTTTATGCAGTGGATAGCCGGGATCACCAGGTGATACAGCCCAATCATGATATGCTTGTACAAACCGGGGGACAGGTTTTATGTATTGAAAAAGCAAGACCGCATGTGCCTTATGAAAGAGCAGTTATGGCTATCCGCTTCAATGATTTTATGATCGGCACACAGTTTCATCCTGAAGCTGATGCGTCGGGCATGACCATTCACCTCAACACCGAAGAAAAAAGAAAAACGGTGATTGAAAGTTATGGTGAGGATAAACTAAACAGTATGCTTGAGCATCTGAATGATCCCGACAAGATTATGTGGACACATGCCCATATTCTCCCGAATTTCCTCAACCAGTCCATCGGGCTGTTTGAACTGGCAGAAGTATAGGCGAATAACCGCAGAGGTGCAGAGTTTTCTTGTGCAATCAGGAATAAGAAATTAGAAATAAGGAATTAGAAAGTCAGGGCAGTACTCCTTTTCACAGGCTGCCAGTCGTTGGCAGGTTTCTGTATTTCCAATAATTAAACAGTTTTCTCCAAATGCAAACTTATTACGCAGTGTTTGGCATTTAATAGCTGTTGCAGTAACTTACCCGGTATAAAACCGACAGCTATGGTACCGGTGATCCGCAAAAAGTTTAATACTTCCTTCAGCAAAGAAAAATACGAGGCCTTTTTAAAAGAGTTGCATGATGTTCATCCCGGCGCCATTGAATTCCGGGTGGCGGAAACGGCGATGTTTGTCCCCAAAGATTTTACGGATAAGATTCTCGATGCCTGCGAAAGTATTGTTGACATCATCTGTTCGGATGATTTTACAGAACTTACCAAAAATGCGATCCCCGTTCATCTGAAAGCGCCTAATGAATCAGCACACACCCAGTTCATCGCTTTTGATTTTGGCATCTGCATAAATAACAATTGTGAGTATGAACCGCAACTGATCGAAATGCAGGGTTTTCCCTCTTTGTTTGCCTATGAAGTGCTGATTGATGATATTTTCCGCAATCATTTTGAAGTACCGGAAAATTATTCGGCCTATCTCGGCGGGCATACAAAAGAAACTTATCTGAAAGAACTGAAGGAGATTATTTTGGGAAATCATGCAGCTGAAAATGTGATACTCCTCGAAATATTTCCGCACCAGCAGAAAACAAGGATTGATTTTTACTGCACACAGGACTACACCGGCATCAAACCGGTTTGCATCACTGAATTAATAAAGGAAGGAAAAAAGCTCTTTTACCTGAACGATGGAAAGAAAACAGAAGTGAAACGCATTTACAGCCGGGTCATCTTTGATGATCTGTTTCAGCAGCCGCAGGAAGTGCAGGAAAAAGGTAAAATATTTTTTGAGGAACTGGATGTGGAATGGTGCCCCCACCCTGCCTGGTTCTACCGCATCAGCAAATACACCCTGCCCTTGATACGTCATCCCTATGTGCCCGAAACTTTCTTTTTAAATGAAGTGAAGCAATTGCCTGCTGATTTAGAAAATTATGTTTTGAAACCACTGTTCTCATTCGCCGGGCAGGGTGTGGTGATTGATGTGACCCAAAAAGATATTGACGGAGTAAAAGACCCGGAGAACTGGATATTGCAACGCAAAGTGAAATATGCCGATGTGATCGAAACACCCGACGTACCTGCCAAAGCGGAGATAAGAATATTTTATTTCTGGAAAGATGGTGAACCAAGACCCCACCCGGCCAACAACCTGGCCCGTCTCAGCAAAGGAAAAATGATCGGGGTGAGATACAACAAAGACAAAGAATGGGTGGGCGGCAGTTTATGTTATTTTGAAAAGCGAAATAATTGATGGAAATTTTCTTGTTAACTGCTGTTGCCTTTGTTGTTTCCATCCTCACTTTCTTTTCAGGGTTTGGACTGGGCACCATTCTCACCCCGGTGTTCATGATCTTTTTCCCGGTTGACCTTGCTATTGCCCTTACCGGCGTAGTGCATTTTTTCAACAACATTTTCAAACTTGTGTTGGTAGGAAAGAATGCCAACCGTTCTGTTCTTATTCGTTTTGGCATCCCTGCTGTGATCGCTGCTTTTGCAGGTGCCTGGTTGTTGCTGCAACTCACAGATCTCAAACCATTATTCAGTTACTCAATCAACAGCAAAACAATTGATGTGTACCCTGTAAAGTTCATCGTAGCCATCCTGCTTATCATCTTTGCATTGATCGAACTCATCCCTTATTTCAGTAAACTGCAGTTTGGAAAAGATAAACTTCCCGTTGGCGGCATTCTCAGTGGTTTCTTTGGCGGCCTGTCCGGCAACCAGGGGGCTTTGCGCAGCGCCTTTTTGATTAAGACCGGTTTATCTAAAGAAGCCTTTATCGGAACCGCAGTGGTTGTTTCCACTTTTGTTGATTTCACCAGGCTATCAGTATATGCCACCCGCTTTGCAGCCACAGGGATCAGTGAAAACCTGTCTGTCATCATACCGGTAACACTGGCAGCCGTTGCCGGGGCCTGGTTTGGTAATAAACTGCTGAAAAAAATAACATTGGCATTTATCCAGCGGCTGGTGGCGGTGATGCTGATTCTTATTTCGATTGCTTTAGGAGCCGGTTTGATCTGACAATAAAGTATCTTAGTGAGTAACTAATGCTTCTATCGCTATGAGCACAGAGATATTACTTCGCTACATTCATTTCATCAGCATTTTTGCTATTGCAGCCGCATTGGTGGCAGAGCATCTTTTTCTGCAAAAGAAAATGACCCGTGCTGCCATTGCCCGCCTGGCAAAGATTGATGCTATGTATGGTATTGCTTCCATTACGTTACTCGCTGCGGGGTTAACACTCTGGTTGGGTGGTTTTGGTAAACCTGCCGTTTATTACAGCAGCAACTGGGTCTTTCATATCAAACTAGGTTTGTTTGTCTGCATCGGTCTGCTTTCCATCTATCCCACTATTTTCTTTTTAAAACAACGGAAAGGCAACTCGGAGGAAGAAATCACCATCCCTCCAAAGATATTCCGGATGCTCCGGCTGGAACTGCTGATATTCTCTGTAATTCCTTTCCTCGCCGGGCTGATGGCAAGAGGTGTGGGTTATGGTTAATTACTTCCTGTCCATGTTTCTGTTCTTCCCAGCAAAGAGATGCCGATATAGCCACGCAGTTTAAGTGTATTCCTGTCTTTTAAATACAGGTAGCAACTGTAGGTTTTCCCGTTTTGCGGATCATAGATAGTGCCGCCTCTCCATTCATCATCACCGTCAAATGCAAAGTTTTTCAGAATCAGCAAACCGATGATGGGATTGTTTCGTTTGCTCTTGTCGGGGTTGTTGGCATCTGTCCTGGGCCGTCCGTCTTTCACCGGGTTTTGCAGCCAGGTGATCTTGCCGTAATATTTATCACCCGATTTGTATATCTGCACTTTGGCAGGTTCCTTTCCGCTGCTCAGCCACACACCCACAATATCATCGGCTTTTTTTTGCGCAATGACAAAAGCAGAAAGCAAAAAACTGAAAAAGGAGAGTAACTGTATTCTTTTTAGCATAATTAGCAGGAATAATCGAATTGATTCACCGAAAATATTTAATTTTCTCGGACAACAAACTTCAGCATTAATATATGCAGCACATTAAAAACCTCCCCCCGAAAGAATTGGCCCCCGGCATTGCCGGTTATTATGCCCATGGCAACAGTATGACCTTTGGTTATGTGGAACTAAAAAAAGGCAGCATCGTGCCGCTGCACAGCCATCTGCAGGAACAGATCACTTATATCCTCGAAGGACAACTCGATATGGTGATCGGCGGAGAGCCCTGCCCTCTCACAGCAGGCATGTATTATGTCATCGGCTCCAATGTACCGCACAGCGCCGTAGCAGCCACGGATTGCAAAGTGATTGATTTGTTTTGCCCGGTTAGGGAGGATTACAGAAGATGAGATCAATGATCGTCCCCATCACCTTTGTTCTTCATCGCCGATAAAACACTAAATGTGTTTTTTGTTTCATTTTTTTCAACAGCAAGTATCCCAACGGGTTCTTGTTGGGCTTTACCTGTTTTTGCTGCATTACTCAGGTTCTCTGTATAACTACAATCCCGCAAGGCTGACAGTATGATAGAGCAAAGCAAGATTATTCAACCCCTCCGGGGTTGCCTCCTGAGGCGAATACCTTTCTATTCATATTAAATCCCTACGGGATTTACACAAAACCGCAGAGCTGTTTGTATGATAACAAGAAACATCATGAGTAATGACAACAAACCCCGTAGGGGTAAAATGTTTATTGAAAGCTGAGTAATAATGAATACAAACCCCATAGGGGTTTAATATTTTTTCGCTAACGGGCTCATATTGGGCTTTACCTGCTTTTGCTGCAATACTCGGATTCTCCGGATAACAACAAGCCCATAGGACTTACAATGTAATAGAAAATGTAAGGTGACCCCGTAGGAGTGATATTTATCAGTGAGAGATAAACAGAAACCAGCTTATGAACAAATACAAAGATTGTATTGTACTTTTATTGCCTACTTAACTGACTCCGCATGTTATATCCTTTTATTACCGTTGGGCTGACCGCCGTCTTTGTTCTTTATGTACTCTATCTTGGCCTGATCAGGAAGAACCTGAAGGCAAAAATGAAAACAGTGGTTTACCCCGGTTTGTTTTTTATTGCTACCTGGACCGTCATCTATATCCTGCTACTGAAATAATCATCACTTAACGGGTTCCGGCTCTATCACCCTGAAAAACTCTCTGTCAAAAACAGAAAAATAAGTTTGCGCATCAAATTTTTCAAAATAGGGTATGAATTTCCGCAGGTTTTTTCTTACCGATTCAGGATAGGCTAATAAATAATCCATCTTGACCTGTGCCTGTTCAGCCATATTCACCTGCACATTGGGTTCAGGCATACCTTCTTTTAAATCATACATGGCCTTTGCCATTTCTGTAGCATTGGGGTAGCCGGAGTTCTTCATCTTATTATAAAGCCAGGTATCCACAATCTCTTTTTCCATGTGATTGGTGAACACAGACTGGTAAATACGCTGTGCTGTTATAGCTTTGCTGCGGAAAAGATCAACCACTAACTGGCTGATATAAATATGTTCGGGATGACCGTATCCACCCATCTCATTGTCCAGTGTGAAAATTACTGATGGCTGATAGCTGTTTATCTTTTCCAGCAGGGCATTCATGATCTTCTCCCGCAAAAACTGGTTATCCATTTCTGTTTTCGGAATCGGCAGATAAGGATATTTCATCGTGTCGAGACCCCTGCGGTAAAAACCATCAGCCAGCAATGTTTCATTGCCCTCACAGATGATAGTGGCCGGGTGACTGTCTCTGCCCTTGCTTAATTCATGTGCCACCAGGCTCACTTGCCGGATCTGCCAACCGACTGACTTCAATTTAGCAATGGTGCCGGCCATTGCACAATCATCATCATCATGCGCCACGATCACCAGGGCCTTTTTATTGGAAACGGTGTCCAAAAAATGATCATCGGGATAAATTTCCGTAGCAGCGAACTTTTTTAGATCATCTGCAGAAATGTTTTGGGCACAGGCTGTAAGCCACAATGATAAAGTTGCTGAAAGTATAAATAGACTGAAACGCATAGTCAGGTGTGTTAAAATTTGATTTGCCGGCCAAAACTTCTCCCGCCGGTCAGCGGGAGAAACGAAAAGAAATAGTGAATAGTATGTACAAACTGATATTTACAAAAACCCTATCAACCTTTGGGTTTGACTTTAATGACCGGCCCGTATTTTATATCTGATGATAACGAATACGTAAGCACCAGGAAAGCCATGCCATTCCGGGCCTTATTGGCACTTGCTGCATCCACGTCAATCAAGCCATAATTGTATCCTGCCTGCAAAAGCAGTTTTGAGTTCAGACGGAACCCCGCAGAAGCCATTACACCTGCATCCAGCTTTTCAAATCCTTCTTCATAAACGGGATTACCCTTTTGCCGGGATGAAAGGAGAAAAGAAGCATAGCCGCCGCCACCTAAAAGAAGTAGCCTGTTACGGCCCAGGTAAAACTGGTATTGCAACGGAATGGTAAGGTAATCGAGATCAACATTAGTGGTATTATCTTTTCCATCACCATTCACATCACCAACGGCTACCCTTACACCGCCTTTTTGATAACCGCCGCCGATCTGCCATCTTCCTTTTGGAAATTCAATGACATAACCTACGCTGATACTGAACCCGGGTTTTGATTGCACTTTATAACGTTCAATGAAATTATTGTTGTGAGTCTGTGACATGGTGCCGCCTGCATTCAATGTGAAATGATGTGGCGCCGGCGGCAGTGTATAAGAGTCTTTGCTTTCCCCATCTACACCCCCAATCTTCAGGAAATAATCTGCTGCTGCTTTTTGCTCTTTCCCATTTGATACGTTTAATGTATCCTGCGCATAGGTCAGCAAGGACAGTGTTAATATTGCTGCTATACATGATAATTTTTTCATGTTGAACTGTTTAAATTGTTTGACTGAATTTGTCAGAACAAAGAAAACAGAGTGTTCTCAACTTCACAGCATACCGGTTAGTCTGTGGTGCAATGAACCGAGTAAAAGGAAAAACGGGGACTAGTGGTCGTCCCCTTCGCCCTTGTTCTTCATCGCCGATAAAACACTATATGCGTTTTTTGTTACTATTTTTTTCCGGGCCAGCTCAGTTGTTGCATTGATCTCCGTCATCCCGCCATCTTTTATGCCTGTGGTCACGGGAAGCAAGTTGAATCGGTTGCCGGTCTCGGCTTCCAGCACATATTCCTGGCTACCATAGCGGACAACGGCGGCCTCGGGCACAGCCCACACTTCAGCTTTGCTCACCTTTATCCTTGCATTGAGAAACATACCCGGTAGCAAACGTTCCGGTTGTTTATCAAAATGGCAATGCACCAATGCGCTGCGGTTATCATCCACATTGCGGGTAACCAGCAGCACATCACATTCATATTCCACCCCCGGCTCATCCACAAATGTGACCCATACCTGCTGGCCGGGTTTCACTTTGGCAATATCTTTTTCAAACACTGTCAGCGCTGCATGCATATCATCGGGATTTATCAGCTCAAACAACACATCCGCAGGATTTACATATTTCCCGATATTGACATTTACTTTCGACACAAACCCGTTGATGGGTGAATAGATCGCCACACTTCGTGAAATGCTGTTCTCGTCCAGTTTATCGGGATTGATACGGATAAGTTGAAGTTTCTCATAGTATCCTTTCACCAGCACTTTCTGTGAACTGAAATCGGCTTCGATTTGCTGAAATACTTTTTCAGCGCTGACATTTTCTTCCCGCAGCATCTTTTGCCGGTCAAATTCCTTTTCCAGGTAACGAAGTCGGCTCACCGCCATCAGGTAATCCTGCTGCAACTGCACCAGCGCAGGATCTTCCATCACTGCTATTACCTCTCCCCTTTTGACCTGCATACCTGGCAGCAGTTTGGTGTTTTTCAAATAGCCCCCGAGAGGGAAACTCACCGACACAATATTCTGCGGTGGCACATCCACCAAACCATTCACCAGCAGTTCGCTGTTGAGTTGATGTTTCCTGATAGTGTCCGTTTCAATAGCGGCATTAGCTAATTGCTCTTCCGTCAGCGTGATGATATCGCTTTCATCATCCGCCTGCTCTTCTGCTGCCTGTTTATTACTGTTGCAGGCAAGCAGCAATGCTGTGATCATTAATAAATATATCAGTCTTTGCATAAAAAATTATTTTCCGGTTAGGTATTCTAATTCTATCAGGGCCAGGTTGAATTGCTGCACCGCTTCAAAATAACTGAGCCTCATGCCGACAGCCTGGTTCATCAGCAGGGTCCATTCCATATAACCGATCTCTCCCTGTTTGAAAGCCAGTTCTGCATTGCGGGTGATCAGCGCTGCCTGTTGCAACCCTGTTTTCTCGTAATAACGCAGGTTGTTCTGTTGCTTCAGGCATTCTTCCCGCAACAGTTCAATATTCTTTTTGAACATATATGCGGTAGTGGCTGTTTGCATTTTCATTACTTCTTCATTCACTTCGCTGGCCTTGATCCTGGCTTTGGCAGCCCTGTTGAACAAAGGAATACCGATGGATACATTAAAAGCATGGAAGCGGTCGCCCCAGCCATAATATTTATTATTGATACCATCAGGACTCTGGTAGCCCACAATGGAAAGATTGCTGTAGCCGATACCCAGGTCAGGTGAAAGTTTTGAACGTTCTACTGCTGATTGTGCTGCTGCTGTTTTTTCCATTTGCCGGTTATACAAAACCTGCGGGTGCAAGGTTGCCGCAGAAGTATCTGCCTGCAATAAAACAGTTGTTTCTTTTTTAAAAGAGGGGTAAGCCGGCAGCAGCAATTCATCAGTATGCAGGAGCCATTGCCATTTTCTTTGTAGCAATAAAATATCCGCATTCAGCTGTTGTTGCTGCAATTTCAATTGCTGCAGTTGTGCATCTGCCGTTGTCTTTTCCAGCAAATTTGATTCACCTGTCTTTAACCGCAAAGCAGCTGCCTGTTGAAAACGGCTGTATACCGAATCTAATTGCTGCACCAGTTTTTTTCTTTCCAGTGCATCGGTGAGCTGGTAAAAAAGCTTTTTCACTTCCCGGTGCAGTTCGGCTTCTTTCCATTGGGCCATTTGTTGTTGAAGTGTTTCCTGCGACTGGTACAGTTCCCGCTGGCGACGATAAACAACAGGCAGGTTGAACGATTGATTCAGGGTGAACCAGGTATCGCTGTCCAGACTGTTCACATTGCCATGCTCAATACCCAACTGCGTTTTTGGCGGATCAAACACTCCGGCCTGCAACTGTTTCCAGTAAGCCGACTCCTTTTTTGTAGCCTGCAAAGCAAGGTTATTCCTGCTGGCCCTTTCCAATGCCTGCTCCAGTGAAATACTTTGCTGTGCCGATGCAGTACCGGTCATCAGCAGAAATGCAATGATCATTGCCGGTGGTTTTATTTTAGTTCTTTTTTCTAACCATGCATACAACACAGGCAGCAGAAACAAAGTCAATAACGTGGCCGTAACCAATCCGCCTATCACCACGGTGGCCAATGGTCTTTGCACTTCTGCGCCGGGACCATGGCTCAATGCCATTGGCAAAAACCCCAGGGAAGCCACGGCCGCTGTCATCAGCACCGGCCGAAGCCGTTGTTGTGTTCCTGTCAAAATAATTTGCCTGATATTTTCCATACCCTGTTTTTTTAAACGATTGAATTCTGTGATCAAAACAATACCATTCAGCACAGCCACGCCAAACAAAGCGATGAAGCCCACTCCTGCTGAAATGCTAAAAGGCATGCCCCTTATCCATAAGGAGAGAATGCCACCAATAGCTGACAACGGAATGGCGCTAAAGATGAGCAGACCATATTTGATGGAGCCAAAAGCAAAATAGAGCATCACGAGGATGAGCAGCAAAGCCGCCGGAACGGCAATGGACAAACGCTGGCGGGCCTCCACCAGGTTTTCAAACTGTCCTCCATAGGTTACATAATATCCATCAGGTAATTTTAACTGCCGGCCTGCTTTGTCCCTTAACTCTTTCACCAACGATTCCACATCCCTGCCCCGCACATTGAAGCCAACAATGATGCGCCGCTTGGCATCTTCCCGTTGTATCTGGTTGGGACCTTCTTTTATGCTGACATCGGCCACCTGGTAAAGCGGTATCTGTGTTCCGTTGGGCACCGGTATCAGTAATTGCTGCACATCGGAGATATCGCTGCGACGCTCCCCCCGGAGCCGCACTACGAGATCGAAATGCCGTTCGTTCTCATAGATCATTCCTGCACTTTCACCGGCAAAAGCGGTTCGTATCACCTGGTTCACATCGGCCACCGTCAACTGGTAATGCGCCATCGCATCCCGCTTATACTGCACGACAATTTGTGGCAAACCTGTTACCACTTCCACAAACACATCAGTAGCTCCATCCACGTTGCGGATCAGCGAACTTAATTTTTGTGCCGAAGCAGTGAGGCTGTCAAGATTTTCTCCAAATATTTTACAAACTATATCCTGCCTTGCACCGGAGATCAGTTCATTAAAACGCATTTGCACGGGGAACTGGAAACCGGCTGTCAACCCGGGAATTTCCGCCAGCGCCTCACTCATCTTATCAGCCAGTTCATCAGAATTAGAAGCAGACACCCATTCACTTTTCGGCTTGAGAGTGATCATGATGTCTGTCATTTCAACCGGCATTGGGTCAGTCGGTATTTCACTGGCGCCGATGCGGGTAACTATTTTTTCCACTTCAGGAAAGCGGCTTTGCAAAATCGCTGCTGCTTTTGTGGATTGTTTAATGGATTCATCCAGGTTGCTGCCCGTTAGTATCCTTGCATCTACGGCAAAATCACCTTCTTCCAGTTCAGGAATGAATTCGCCACCCAGCCGGCTCATGATAAAAAAAGACAATGCAAGCAACAAGGCTGAAATAACCACCACTGTTTTGGGAAAAGCAAGAGCTTTGTGCAAAACGGGTTTGTATAATCGCTGTACCCCCTTCATGATCCGGTCGGCTACACTTTCCTTTTGCTTTATTTTCCGGTTCATCACCCAGGCTGTCATCATCGGCACATAGGTCATGGACAACAGGAAAGCGCCGATGAGGGCAAAAGTGACGGTTTGCGCCATAGGCCTGAACATCTTTCCTTCGATACCCGTGAGTGTCAGCACGGGTATATACACGATCAGGATAATGATCTGGCCGAACACAGCTGCATTCATCATGCGGGTGGCAGACCTTGTTACTTCTTCATTCAGTTGCGATGCAGACAGTTTCTTTTCACCGGAAAAAGTTTTGCTGTGATACAAACTGAACAGAACAGCTTCAACAATGATGACAGCTCCATCTACGATTAATCCAAAATCCAAAGCTCCGAGGCTCATCAGGTTTCCTGAAACACCAAACAGGTTCATCAGGATAATGGCAAAGAGCATGGATAGTGGTATCACCGAAGCCACGATGAGCCCGGCCCTGAGATTACCCAAAAAAAGCACCAGGATTAAAATAACAATCAGCGCCCCCTCCAGCAGGTTGGTTTTTACGGTGCGGATGGCATTGTTCACCATTTTGGTGCGGTCATAAAATGGTTCCAGCACCACACCTTCCGGCAACGTGGTTTTGATGTGCTCAATTCTTTCTTTCACCTTTTTCACCACCTGTGAGGCATTGGCGCCTTTGAGCATCAGCACTACGGCACCGGCCACTTCCCCCTTGTCTTTGTAGGTCATGGCGCCATAACGGATGGCATGACCAATGCGGACATCCGCCACATCTTTCACAAAAACCGGTATGCCCCTGTCAGTATGGCGAACAACTATTTTCCCGATATCTTCTATGGTAGCAGCTAGCCCTTCTGTGCGGATGAAAAGAGCCCCGGGACCTTTTTCAATATAAGCCCCGCCAGAGTTCTGGTTATTTTTTTCCAATGCGGTGAATACATCAGCAATCGTCACATTCATACTCTTCAGCCGTTCAGGTATCACCGCCACTTCATATTGTTTGAGATAACCGCCAAAACTGCTAACATCCGCCACTCCATCTATACCGAGCAGCTGCCGCCTCACCACCCAGTCCTGTATGGACCTCAATTCGGCGAGGTCGTGTTTGCCTTCATATCCTTTTTTCGGACGCAGCACATATTGGTAGATCTCACCCAGGCCGGTGGTGGCCGGGGCCATTTCAGGCCTCCCGGCTGAAGCAGGTATCTGGTCCCTGATATGGCCGAGTCTTTCGGATACCTGTTGCCGTGCCCAATACATATCGGTTTCATCAGTGAACACAACAGTGACCACTGACAAACCAAACCGGGAAATGGAACGCATCTCTACCAGGCCGGGAATATTGGCATTGACCTGCTCAATGGGAAAAGTGACCAGCCGTTCCACTTCAGGTGCTGCCAGCGCCGGTGAAACCGTGATCACCTGCACCTGGTTGCTCGTAATATCCGGCAGCGCATCAATAGGTAATTTTTTCAGGTTGATGACACCGGCAAGAAAAAGTGCCAGCATACATAAACCAACGATCAGCTTGTTCCTAACGGAAAAGCGAATAATTGCATGTAGCATGTAAAATGATTTGTGCCTTAGAAAATAGGATTATATCGTGTCAGGCACAGCGGGGAGGCTGGAAAATGTCAAATGCCGCATGTTGCGGTTTACTGGTCTCATTAAAAAGATGAAACTCCCGTGTCATTTCTGCCGGGGGTTTTATGTCAATGGCAATAGATAAACATTCGCTTACACTGGCACTGGTGATGATGCAACAATCTGCATCCCGGAAAGGCAATTGCTGGTCCCGCTGGTAGTCATCATCTTTCTCCAGCATAACAGCATAATGCATTTTTAAAAAGGAAAAAAGAGAAAGTTCCGGGTCTTCGGCTTTATGCTCTTTATAATGTTCAAACAATACGGGTATCTTCAGCAACTGGTGCAACTCTGCAAAAGAGAGCATATACACCGACAGCATCAATATACCAATCGCCTTTTTCAAGGCTTTAAAGGTACAAAACGGAAAGAAAGAAGGCAATCGTTTTTTTAAGGACGAAAACGGGGTATTATCCCTTATACGCCTTCACCTCAGCCCAGACAAAATCTTCAATTTCATCAAAGAGGTTTCTTTCCCTCTTCCTGCCAACGGATTGTTCTTCAAACTTGTTGGTAATATCTAAGGCGAGATGGTAAAGTTCATCAGTTGCAGATCTGTCTACCATTTCTGAAAAGCTTTTAGGGGTTTTATCCTCCTCAAGGCTTCTCAGGTAACACAATGCTTCCACCACTTCAAAATGTGTTTTTTGCCAGGATTCAAATCCATTGGGAAAATCAGGTACTGCCATAGCTGCCGGTTATGAAATGAAAAATTTTATTTATGCTTAAAGATAAATTAGCCAGGCGAGATGAACAAAGCCGGCACAATACTTTATAAATTATTTCCGCACTGCCAATCTTATTCCTGCAAAGAAGCGGATACCCTGGTTGGGGGCATAGATATAAGAAGGGTCAAAGCTGAGTGCATATGGGTTTTCGGCAGTAGCCATAACCTGTCCACCGGCATCATATTGAACATTTTTATCAAATGGGTCATGTGAACGGGCAATGAGAAAAGGAGTGTTTTTGGCGGGTGTCCAATTCAGCAGGTTTTTAATGCCAGCGAACAGTTCCAGCTTTTTATTCATCAATTTGGTGAATTGAATATTCTGAATGCTCCACACAGGGGAATAGGCCGGTCTCGGATCCGCTTCTGACAACAAAGGCAACCGCATCGGGCCATAAACATTACCTGTGTAATCAATGCTGATTCCGGAAGCAGGTATACTATAAGAAATGCCCCAGGTGCCGCTCCATGTTTCTGTCAGCACGGGTCTGGTTCTTGCTTTTTTTCCGTCATCTGTTGTTTCCACTTTTTCCAGGTCCTGCAGGGTCGCTCCCAGCATTGATTTAAACCTGTTGCCACTGTTCAGTTCCAGGTTCAGCGTCATTCCTTTTGATGCGGCATATCCATCCAGGTTTTGATATATGATCTTGTTAGGGTCAGTGTCATAATCAGGAATGATCTGGTTGGTAAAATGAGAATACCAGGCGGATGCATCTATGTTCAGCGAAATGTTTTCCCACTTATAATGATTTGTGTAATTGAGGTTGACATTGTAGCTCTGTTCCGGCCGCAACGTTTCTTTTAGTTCCACAGCCCTTGCCCCGGTTAGCGCCGCATGTTCTTCGGTAAACAGGCTCACCACCCTGAAACCGGTGCCCGCATTCAGCCTGAACACCTGCCTGTCCCTGATATTCCATTTCCAGGCCAGCCGCGGTGTAAAAATATTTTTGTGTACCGGGTGATGATCGTAACGCATACCCAGCAATAAAGAATGGTTTTTGTTAAGTTTCCATTCATCCTGAACAAAGATGCCGGGCAGCAGGTATTTTTCAGGTGCATTCTGGCCGGTCAGCGTATCTGCTGTTGCTGTTGAATTATCATCATAATAATTATATCGCAAAGCGGAACCCAACAACAAGTTGTGCCCCGCTCCCGCCTGTTTATCCCAGGTAAGCTGGCCGAATGCAATTTTTTGTTTCCCCATATAAGCCGTAGTGCCATAATAAGAATCCTGGTTGTGGCCAGTGGCAGAAAAAGAGAAAAACATCTTTTCCTGCACGGGCAACTGGTAATTGCCTATCATTTCCCAGCGGCTGGTATAAATGCTTTCACCGTAAATGCTGTCGCCGCCACGGAAATTTTTATTCCATCGCATATCGCCTCCCCAGCGGTCTTCATAAAAATAGCGACCTGCCAGTGTGGCCACCCGGTTGTTTTTTCTTGCAAAACTTAATTTATTAAAAACAGAAATGCGGTGTTGCAGGGCAACATCCGTAAATCCGTCATTATTATTATCCAAAGGGTGGAGATAATTATAATAGTTGATACCCAGCAAAGAATTTGCTTTTTTACTAAGATTGAGCTTCACTCCTGCATCCAGGTTATGTTCCAGCCAACTGGTGGTCATGAAATTGGCCGTGAACAAAGGAGCTTTGTCGGGTGATTTGGTAATAATATTGATGAGCCCCCCGATCGCTTCAGAGCCATACAGACCCGAAGCAGGACCTTTCACGATCTCCACCCGGTCTATCAATTGTGTGGGAATACCGAATAGTCCATAAACCGAAGCCAAGCTGCTGACAATAGGCATCCCGTCAATGGTAATCATGGTATAAGGCCCTTCGAGACCATTGATATGAATATCCCCTGTGTTGCAAACGCTGCAATTCAATTGCGGACGAACACCATTTACATTTTGCAATGACTCAAAAATGCTGGGGGCAGGATTCTTTTTAAAAAATTGCGGGGTATATACTTCTACGGCTACTGGGCTCTCTAATTTTTTTACCGCTTTCATCGTCCCGGTTACGACGACGGCATCCATTTCTTTCTGAACCGGGGTTAATAAGATCACTACATGATCCTTGTTGCCGGCAGTAAAAGTTCTGGTTTCAAACCCGGCAGCCGTGATGACCAACGATTGAGTGGCTGTTATCCCAATACGAAATTTTCCTTTTTCATCAGCCATCGTTGTGTAGCTGGAATCTTCTAAACGAATGGTGGCCCCTGCCACAGGTTCGCCACTGGTTCCGTTCAATATTTCTCCATGCAAATTGCGCTGGGCAAACAATGTTGCCCCTGCCAAACATACTATTATTAAAAGTAAAAATCGCTTCATTATTCAAGCCCTCTAAACATATTTTTAGTCTTGTCTAAAATTATATTTAGACAAATGTAATAATTTACCGGATTTTGCCAAAAGAAAAGCGACCGGTTTACGGTCGCCTGTCAATATACCTACTCCCGCCTGCTACCAGGCCGAATGAGTTTCAATATGTTATCATTGCCCTCCCGGATTGTCCTTTTTTAACGGCAGGAGTTTAAAATAAGTCACTTTTAAGCGATCAGCTACCAGTTCGCCCTGCACTTCTGCCTTGCGTATCACTTCGCAAAACCCGTCCTCTCCATGGGCATCGCCGTGATCGTCAATAGTGGTTCCGTCAACAAAATATGCTTTCCCTTCTATGCGCACTGCGAGGCTGCAACCTTTAGCTTTCAGTCCAAGATTGCATGTGCCACAGGAGGCTTCAACAGTCATCACTTTTTTTGCACTGTCGGGCACTGATCTTAATTGTGCATTTGTTGCAGTGGCCAGTAACAACCCGATGCAGATAAAGAGGGCAGCTTTCATTGTTTGTAATTTAGTGTTTATTGATATTATTTTATTTTATACCTGAATCCTGCATAAAACATCCGGCCTGTTATGGGTCCCCAGATAAGCGAGGCATCAAAATAAGGACTGAATGGCTGATCAGGACTTACAATCACATCTCCCTGCAGGAAATTGGCCAGGTTTTCCCCCCCGATATAAAAATCAACCGGACGCTTTTTCCAAACAGTTTTACTCACCTGCGCATTCATCAATACATAGGATGGTGAACTGGTTGGCCGCTGATGCGCCGGTGGGTTTGCGGCTGTGCTTGTTATTCGTTTTGAGCCATTGTAATTAAAAGTATAATCAAACTTCCAGCCTTTTACTTCATACCCCAGGTTGGAAAAGGCCCGGTGTCTGGCTGTAAAAGGTTTTTGCAACAATTCATTGCCATAAGTCATCATCACATCAAAGAAACGGTAGGCAAGTCTAACTTCAAGTTTTTGTATAGGTTCAAAATTCATTTCTGCCTGGAAACTGTTGGAATAGGATGTGCCATCAAGGTTATAAAAATTCACCTCTCTTGCATTTTCCAGGTCAACGATCACCTGCTGCTGAAAATCATTCCGGAAAAAATCAAAAGCAAGATTCGCATTCCGGTTAAAAAGTTTGAACTTTTGATCAATGCTTATTCCCTTGTTCCAGGCCACTTCAGGGTTCAGGCCATAGGCCTTGCCCAGTGCGGCACCGAGAATATTCAATTGACGGGAACTTACCATTACACTGTTATTCTCAGCAAAAATATTGGTTGTCCGCTGGCCCCGGCCGGCACTGATGCGAATAGTGGTCCCGGTTACAGGTTCATAACGGATATGCAGCCGTGGTGTAGCAAACCATCCAAACAGGCTATTATGGTCAGCCCGTATGCCTGCAACAATATTGAATTTCTCCACCGGGGTAAAAGTATATTCAAAAAATCCGCCGGGTATATTTTCTGCTCTTGTATATCTGTCGGCATTGTAGCGTTCATCATAATTATCTGAAAGAAAACTCAACCCGGTCCTGAATTTATGCGCTGTGGTGCCAATAATAGACTGGTAGATCATATTCGCATAAAAATTCTTTTGCCTGCCGTCATAGGTAGTCATTCCGAAATAAGAATCCTGCCTGTGTGTAAATGCTGAGAACTGAAACCCGAGGCTTTTATATTTTTTTTCCGGGAACACATAACCTGCTTTTGCATACAACTCATACCGGTTTAATTTGATACCCAAGCCATAGCTATTGGTGGTTAGTATGTCTTTACCCGGATCAAATGATGTCTGACCGGAAGTAAAATCATCAACAAGCACTTTAAATCCTAACTGCGACTCAAATCCTTTCACCCCGTTATAATTCCAGCGGTTGATTGCCGTAAAAAGGTTACCGGTTGTCATATCCCGGAAACCATCTTTGTTATAATCAACGCTTGTCCTGGCCTGGAAATTATCATGCAGCATCAGCGCTGTACTCCACTTGTCACCGAATTTTTCTGTCAACACAAGATTCAAATCTGTTTTGGTCATGTCATTGATATATGCGTTGACATAAACTTTCTCAGCAGTTTGCGGTTTCTTTAATTCCACGTTGATCTGCCCGGCAATGCTTTCAAAGCCATTGACCACTGAGCCAACGCCTTTACTTAACTGTATAGATTCGACGAAAGGCCCGGGAATAAAATTCAAGCCAAACGGAGTTGCCAGGCCTCTTGGTCCCGGCAAACTTTCAACCGTAAGCTGAGTATAATTGCCACTCAACCCCAATAATTGAATTTGCTTAGACCCGGTTACAGCATCATTATAGGAAACATCTACAGAGGGATTGGTTTCAAAACTTTCACTCAGGTTGCAACAAGCTGCCTTGAACAATTCCCGCTCTGTCATCACTTGTGTCCGGATCGGGTCAAGAGAAGAGATATAGCTGGAACGCTTCCTGGAAGAGACCACCACTTCCCGCAATTGTTTGCCAGTGGCCATCACCACTTTCATATCTGTGGCCGATATTACTGTAAGTGTGTCGGCCTGGTAGCCTGCATAGCTTATTATAAGTTTGTTAGTCTCCTTTACTGCGGAAATAGAAAACACACCGGAAGAATCGCTGACAGTGCCGTTGTTTGTTCCCAGCCATACCACGGAAGCGCCAATCAAAGGAACAAATTTTCCCTGTTTGCTCTCCTCCATCACTACACCTTTTACCAACTGGTCTTCTTTGAGAATAGCTGAACCAGCATTATCCCCGGATCCGCTCATTACATTAACTGAATCACGGTAGTTGCAACATTTGGGCAAGGCATTATACACTTCATCTTTTGCAATCTCAAAATCATTATCATGTCCCCTGTCGGCCACACGGCACAATATCTTCTCTGCATTGACCAATGCAGCGTCAAAGGTTACAGTCAGCATCTTTGAGTTCAAGTTCCAGGTGGCGGATTTCACTCCCTTTCTTTCCATGGCTGCCTTTTCGATCCGGTCTTTACACATTTCACAGGCACCGGCTACAAAGGCTACAGCGGTTGAATCCTTTGAACGCTGTGCATTCACTACAGTTGCAGAAAAAAACAGGGAGATGATCAGAATAATATGTATTCTTTGAAATGTCATTTTACTTTTTCTTTTTTGGCAATGCATTCAGGAAAGTCCGCTCAAAGCTGATGAGCCAACTATTTTTTGTCATCCTGTCCATTGTGGTAGCTATTTGCATCCGGCGGCCGATATTAAATTTAGCATTGCTGTTTAAGATCAGTTGAAGCGCCGGCGCAATATCCCAATAGTAAGTGTTGCGATCAAGCGTTTGCTGTCCCAGCAATTCCAAATACAGGTTAAGATTGGTTTGCTTATAATCGGTGTATTCCTTTGGCAGCAAAAGGTACCCGGCCGATAATGAATAGTTCATGGCCTGGTAGTTCCGCTCCGGAACATAAAGAACCTTATTGAAACGGGAATTGTCGAGCAACTGGGTATGGCTTACTGTAGCGGACACCGCCAGTTTATGCCAAAGTTGTGTAGCAATCAAACCGGCCTCTATTCCGCTTTTGTCACCCATCAGTGTGATCTCATCATAATGAAACGGCGCTTTGGTGGACGAGCCCTGTGCAAAAACGGCCATCCGGAAATGTCTATGTAGTTCGTCTTTTGAAAGAAAGCGGTATTTGGCATACACAAAGAATGATTCGTATTTGAAATCATTGGTGTGCATGTTAGACAAGGTGATGCCGGTGTGCAGCATCAGTTTTTTGCTGATGCCCACCTGCACTTCAGGCATATACCGGTGTGAAAAACGACCATAGATATTATCATTTGCCACAAAATGTCCGGTAGCTTTTGCAATGATGGCCCTGGCGGGCATATTGCTTGCCGGCTCGCTGTAAACGTATAATTCCTGCGCCTCTGTCTTTGTGAAAATTAAGACAGCTATAATAAAGACAAATATCTTTTTCATTGATAAACCGGTTACTTCTCCAGCAAATGTTTCAGGGCTTTTTCCAGTTCCTTTCCTTCAAGGTCCATTGCCAACAGTGTACCTTCCTTATCAATCAGGTAAGAGGTAGGTAATGCAGAAATATTCCAGCTAATAGCTGTTTTTGCATCCCAGCCACCGGCATCAATTACCTGCGGCCAGTTCACTTTATCTTTTGCCACAGCTTTTTTCCAACTGCTATGATCCGTATCAAGCGATACAGCAAATATCTCAAACCCCATTTCCTTGTATTTGGGATAAAGCTTTGTCAGCCTTTTATTGGAAGCCCTGCATGGCAAACACCAGGAAGCCCAGAAATCGAGCAATATCACTTTCCCTTTGAAGGAGGATAGCCTCATTGTGTCGCCACTGACAGAGGGCAAAGCGATTTCTGCTGCTTTCATTCCCTGCCTCGGCTGGGACATACCGGCATAGCAAATGCACAGGAAGAAAAAAGTAAATAAATAGTTTTTACGGTTCTGCATAGTTTGATTTTATAAGTCTCCCTCCCGGTGATGGGAAGGAGACTTTATTTCAGATCGTAACATGATATACCCTTGCTTCTGCAGGCACCCCATCTTTACTACAGCAATCTGCCGATTTGCCTGTTTGCAAACATTTCATCTTGCTCATGCCGCTTATCTTTTTAAACTCTTTGGCTGTCACAAAACTCTTGTCTGCAATCATGATGGTACTCTCGCCATTCAGCACCTGCCCGTTCCCATTCAGGAAATGAAAATAGTCCTTACCAATCTGCACATGTTTGTCTTTCTCCGCCTTCACTTCACTGAACCGGCCCGTCAGATTCAGGTTCCCTACAAAAAAACCAGCTTCCTCCACTGCATTCTTTAAAGCATCAATGTTCACTTCCTGTCCTTCTTTGAAAACAATATTGAAAGCAGAATTTTTTATATCTGACCGTACTGACTCAATGAAAGGTATTTCCTGCAACGCCTTGTTGATGGCATTACTGCACATCGCACAAGTGAGACCCGTTGCCTGCAATGTGGCCTTACTAAATTGTGCGTTGGCAGGTAAAATAAACAAGGCTATCATTAAGACCCCTAACAGCTTTTTCATACTCACTTTTTTTTATTAATGATAATCAGGACTTTTTGCAGCAGTCCTTGCCCTCATGGCCTTCTTTGCTGCATTTGCCGTCTTTACAGCAATCCATTTTGCCGTCTTTCTTGCAACAATCTTTGCCCTCATGGCCTTCCATTGTGCATTTGCCATCTTTGCAGCAATCCATTTTGCCATGGCTTTCGTCATGACCGGTACATTTGCCGTCTTTCATTTCGCATTTATCGGAGCAGGTATGTCCTTCTTTTGAAGAAGCAGATTCTCTTTCATACTTGCAGCAGCCATGCAATTTGTTATACACTTCATCCGTAGTTTTTGCGCCGGCATTGTCGTAGCCAACTGCCGCTATCTGCTGCTGTATCTTTGCAGCGTTGGTAGACGAACTATTGTATTTAACGGTGATCTCTTTCTTGTCCACATCCCATGAGGCATAGCTGGCGCCGGCTTCTTTAGCGGCTTTTTCAATTTTCGTTTTACACATTCCGCAGTTACCGGACACTTTAAAGGATTCAGTCTTTGTTTTTTGAGCAAATGCAATGCTTGTAATGGCCATCATCAATGCCAGAAGACCTGATATTCTTAATGTTTTCATGATTGTATTATTTGAGATTTAATGAATGAGATACATCCCTTACGGGAAATAAATTTGACCCGGCTAATATTTTATAGCCAAAGGCTTGTTGTAGTCTATCTGTTCTTAAATCCTGAAAACATTTATCTGCAGGTAAGTGTCCTGCGCAGAAAGTAAAGGCGGGGAATGATTGTGAAAATGACGCTGCTCATTGACATTGTAAAAATCGGCAGCGATAAATTCTGAAGGAATGATCACTGGCTGTTCAGGTGAAGAAAACTCATGCACAGCGACAGCTGTCTTTTGCTGATCATCCTGTAGCTTTACAACCTCTACTTCATCGCGGCAGCAGCCGTTCGATTCATGAATTTCCATACCACAGCGGCCACATTTCTTTACTTCTGAAGCAAACAGCTTTACAGAAGCAAGGCGATTCATACAGAAATGAAAATTGACTGTAATGCCGCAGGCGATAGCGAGATAGTAAACGGATAATATGGCAACTGTTATTTTTTTCATGAACCGCCCCAAAGATAAATAGTACATCCGGGATTTAAAAGCTGATTTTGCTCAGTTTTAACTATTTGTCAATCAGTTAACAAAGCTCCACCAGATGCCAAGACGCATCACTAAGCCGGGCATGGCATAGCCTGGGGCTGTAATATTATTATTGGTGAAGCCAAACCCGTCATTCATGCGGACAGTATTAAGGTTTTCAACCCGGAAGAATATCTTGATAGGCCGAATACGAAAATGTACGTAGGCATCAACCTGGGGCAGGTTGCTGATGCTGATGCTGTCCTGGTAAAAGAATTGTCCGAGGGCCGGGGAATAACCATCTGCTTTGTAGGGTGTATGATACCTTGCCTCAAGACCCAATGCAATATCAAGATTGGGGAACCCAAAATTACCTTCATATCCAAACCTGTTCCGGGTATAGATAAGCGGCAGGTTAACCGGAGCGTTTCCAACTGTTTTCTGAAAATAAATATCGGTTCGCCATATCCAGCGGCGGCCTATACTAAATGCTTTATGCAAACCCACCTGCAACACATTAAACAAAGAACTCTCCTGGCGCAGTTTGTAAAATTCTGTGAGGTAGGTATAATTGGTCATCAGGTAATAATGGCCTGTTAAACTGAGCCGGGAATTTGGCTGATGTAAGGATGCAAAAAAATGGCTGCTGTTTTGTTTGCGAAAATTTTCTACTGATGGCAGCAGGTAAAAACTGCTTCGGCTGTCATAAGTAAATGAAGGTGTACGGTTGACATTTTCAAAACCTAATTGCAGGTATCCCACTTTTTTGCTCACAAACCTTTGCAGACTGGCATGGGCTTCAAAATCTCCGGAGTTGAGACCCACAAAATAAAGTTTGCCGTTCGCCACCATATCCCATTTCTGGTTGCGGGTCTTGTTGCGGTATTCCGCATGGCCAAATACATTATAAAAATTGTTTTTCCCTGCATTGAAACTACCGCTGAGATTTTGCACTGAAGCCCCGAACCTGATATACTGCTGCAGGTTTTTAGCATCGGGAAACTGGTAGATAGAAAAATCATTGATTAATTCTTTCCACTCATCCTGCAGGTAAACGGTGTCGTTACCATCCGGCAGTGTTATGTCATAATAAGTTTTATAATAAACAGAATCACCGACATAATCTTCAAACAAATATTTACGGTTGTTATACCGGATAGTATGCTCAAACCGTAAACGGGGAAAGAACAAAGGAATGACCGTTGAATCTGTCACCAACGAATCTTTTTTACCAAAATCATATTGCTGCCGCAATAAGAAAGTGGTCTCGGTATATTTATTTCCGGTTCCGATCCTGGTGTTGAAAAAATCAGTGCCAAAAGGTGCGTCTCCGCCTATTTTGGTGGGAATATTGAACCGGTCTTTGAAAACAGGATCATCTAAATAGTTCTGATCATCCTGCATGCCGCCGTTTTCAGACGATTTTAGCCGATTGGAAAGAATGGCCATCCATGCATGATAGCGCCGGTTAGGTGATTGATATTTGGTTGTGAAAAGGTAGTTGTTATGATTGGTCTTTTGGTTCTTAAAAAATCCCGGCGAATTGATGAAACGGTATTGAAAGGCAAAATTCCAGTCAGCGGAAATATTTTGCGTGTGCATCACTTCAATGATCTGTTCTGCACGGCCACCAAGCATATAATTCAGTTCAGAATAAGGACGGGTGGTATGAAAAAAGCGGACGTTTTCCAATCTCCATTTATACACATCCAGCACATGAAAACCGGGGTCCCAGCCTGCGGAAAAAGAAGGAGAAAACAAAAAAGACCGGGATGCACTGCCGGTATTACCTAAATGAATATTAGTGGCAGGAACAGGAAACCGGCGGGTGAAATCATTGACGGAAGAATCAAGTTTATACGTTCCTGCTGAATCGAGATAACGGAACCTGATAGTTATAGAATCTTCAAACCGGTCTCTCGTCTGCAAAGTGTCACCGCCACTGCCGCCGCCTGTTCCCAGGGAACGTCCCAAACCACCACCCTGCTGCAGGCGATTGCCGGCATCCCGCAACACTCTTTGCTGCGCCTTGGCCGCTGAAAACAGGAGTAAAAAAGCAGCCAGCAGGTATGTGATCTTTAAAAACAGTGTACTGAATTAGATTGAACAGGAAATTACCGGCACAAAAATAAAGACTACCGGCGTTGATGGCTGCTTCAATATGTTAAATGGCCGCAATAAGTTCTTTAAAAATAGTAGCAAGCCTGGGTTCGGCTTCTTTGGCCGCTGCCAGCACTTCTTCATGGGTGATAACGTTTTCATCTTCCCTGATACCGAGATCTGTGACCACACTGATGGCAAACACCTCCATGCCTGCATGAACAGCAGCGATGCTTTCCTGTACTGTGCTCATGCCCACTACATCTCCGCCTATCACCTGTATCAGTTTGTATTCGGCTCTCGTTTCAAAAGTAGGACCTGTCACTGCTACATACACTCCTTCCTTCACATTGTAGTTGTATTTGACAACAATTGCTTTAGCTTTTTCAATGAGATGTTTCTGATAAGGCTCACTCATATCCGGGAAACGGGGACCAAACTCTTCCATGTTTTTTCCGATCAGCGGATTGGGAGTGAAAAAGCTTACATGATCTTTAATGATCATGATATCCCCCACTTTATAATCCGGGTTGACAGCGCCGGCTGCATTTGACAATAACAGTGTTTGCACACCCAGCAGTTTCATCACCCGGATGGGAAACACCACATCCTGCGCTGAATAACCTTCATAAAAATGAAAGCGGCCTGCCATTGCTACCACTGTTTTGCCGGATAATTTTCCAAATAACAGCCTCCCTTTATGACCTGCAACGGTTGATACGGGGAAGTTGGGAATATCCTCATAAGCCACTTCTTTTTCCACTTCAATTTCTTCGGCAAAATTGCCGAGACCGCTGCCCAGCACAATACCCACCTGCGGCGTATGCTTATATTGCTTTTGAAGAAACTTCACCGTTTCTTTCAGATCTTTCAATATCTTTTTATTACTCATACAACAAAGGATAAGGGGGCAAATATAGCTTTTGCCTGTTAATAATCATAACGGTAGAAATCGCAAAATTCTTCATCACAAAGCAACCGCCGAAGGGTTTGGTCTTTCAATACATCTTTGTAATCCATCCATTTTCTTCCGACTTTTATTTTCCGGTAAATGAGCCGTGTGCCCTGGCTGTAATCAACCCACCAGTTGATATGACCGGTGTATAAAGGCTGAATAGGTTTACCATCCGGTTTATGCCAGCCATAGATCGCCACCCGGTCGGGTCTTCCGTCTCTTGAAATTTTGCCGCTGATCACAACATCTTTCTGAATGCCCGCAATCAGCCCTTTTCTTCCTTTCCGCTGGCCTTCCACAATCAGGTGGTGATGCCACATGGTAGGTGTGCTGTCACGAAATGCATACATAGGCACCGGCTCTAATTTAACTTTGGCTGCTTTGTAAATATCGTCCACCATTTTCCGGGTGGGCAAAAAACAATCAAAACTATCAGCAATGCGTTGCGCAGCCATCGGGGTGATATTTATCCTTGCCCAGTCGTTATCACTGCCGATACTTAAATAATCCGGTGATACATAATAAGTGGCTTTAATAAGTTTACCCGTTACTGAATCTGCTGCAAAAACATTTACAGGCACAAATTTTTTTAGAAAGGATGGTATATTACCTGCCAGCACTTCTTTTAGCGCCAGCGAATCCCTGGCGGCCCATTTCATGGCGGCTGCCTCTTTATAAAACGCTGTACCGCTTATTGACGACTGCCTTTGCGGCCAGTTCATTTTCCTTCCGGAATGACAGGATACAAGTAAAAAAATAAGTGGCAGCAGGCGGCTCATGAACACAAGGTAAAAAAACTAAGAACTATAACCCACAAACTACCAACTAAGAATTATCTTCGCCGCAAATTTTCAAATATGAATCTCCACGAATACCAGGCTAAGGAATTACTGAAAAAATATAATGTGCCAGTACAGGAAGGATTTGCCTGTACCACAGTGCAGGAAGCGGAAGATGCGTACCGGCAGATCAAAACACAGACCGGGAGCAAATTTGCCATCGTTAAGGCCCAAATACATGCGGGAGGACGGGGCAAAGGCACCGTGAAAGAAAATGGTATTAACGGAGTGAAAGTGGCGAAATCGTTAGAAGATATACAAGAATTTGCCAGCAAAATATTAGGCGGCACACTGGTGACCGTTCAAACAGGCCCGGCAGGAAAAGTGGTAAACAAAATTTTTGTCGCTGCCGATATGTATTATGATGGCCATAGTGAAAGAAAAGAATTCTATCTCTCCATACTGCTTGACCGTACCAAAGGGCAGAATGTGATCATGTATAGCACCGAAGGAGGTATGAATATTGAAGATGTGGCGCACGATACACCGGAGAAAATATTTAAAGAGTGGGTGCACCCTTCAGGTGGTTTGCAACCATTCCAGGCCAGGAAAATCGCTTTCAATCTCGGCTTAAGCGGTGAAGCTTTTAAGAACTGTACAAAATTTGTAACTAACCTTTACAATGCCTATGTGGGACTGGATTGCTCCATGCTGGAAATAAATCCGTTGTTCAAAGCGGCTGATGATAAAATAATTGCGGTTGACTGCAAGATGGGACTGGATGAAAATTCTTTGATGCGCCATGCCGATCTTGCTTCATTAAGAGATGTAACAGAAGAAGATCCTACAGAGGTGGAAGCGGGCATGCATAATCTCAACTTTGTAAAACTGGATGGGAATGTGGGTTGCATGGTGAATGGCGCCGGGCTGGCTATGGCCACTATGGATATGATCAAACTCAGCGGCGGCGAGCCAGCAAACTTTCTGGATGTGGGAGGCACAGCCAATGCACAAACAGTGGAAGCCGGTTTCAAGATCATCCTGAAAGACCCTGCAGTAAAAGCTATTCTCATCAACATCTTTGGGGGCATTGTTCGCTGCGACAGGGTGGCGCAGGGTGTAATAGATGCATATAAAAACCTGGGCAATATCAACATCCCCATTATTGTTCGTTTACAGGGAACCAATGCAGTTGAAGCGAAAAAACTGATTGACGAAAGCGGGTTGAAAGTACAATCAGCCATCCTGCTGAGTGAAGCAGCAGACCTGGTGAAAAAAGCAGTGGCGTAATAAAGCAATAAATTGACCAAAAGGAAAGTAGCTGCTATTTTTCTAAGGATTGGACTACAGAATATCTGGTCGTTCAGAAAACTGCCCTTCCTCCACTACCTGTTCCGGCTTTTTCTTATAAAAGATCATACCCAGTGTCATTATAATACCAGTTACCAAAATGATAAAGAATAAAATTCCGTCATTAAAAGTATTTAGCTTCAGGTGTTCGGGAATCTTATAAAAAAGTACAATAGTGATTAAGCCGCGGGGTATAAAGAAAGATTCAGGAAATACATTAGTTCGGAGAAAAAACCGGAGATAAAGCAGACGGACAACAAAAAGTGCCAATACCAGTAAACTACCTATAATAAGTATCTCCCCCTGTTTCAGGAAATCAAGGGATATCGAAAATCCGAAAAGAACAAAGAAGAAAGTTCGGATCAGGAACGAGGTTTCAGCAGTGATAGAATGCAGCAGATGTCTTATTGAATCAACATGACCTTCTGGGAAAAACTTCAGCACCCAGGGTAGTTTGATCTTTTCCCAGTTTTTGATCAATAAGCCAAATATCAAAATAATGAGCAGGGATGGCAAATGCAGTAACTTACCTCCGGAATAAATCAATATCAATAATGAAAAGATGAGAAAGAATTTAATATTCAGCTTTGTTTTAGCAAGTATAAGAAAAAGTACAAATGAAATGACTAATGATAAAACAACCGAAAGCACCAGATTGCCGGAAAAAACAAGTACTGACCTGCCGGACAACACTTCGTTGACGGTAAAATAATTAAATGCTATGATGCCCAAAATGTCCGAAAAGGACGCTTCATATACCAGGAACTCCTTTTTGGCATGCGACAGGTGGTGAATGCTTGGAATAACTATCGAACTACTCATAATTGACAAAGGGATGGCATAAACAAGGCATTTCTCGATCGGCTCATTCAGCCAGCCATAAAGTATACCAGTAACAAGTCCCGTTGAAACGAGTAGTATTATTAAAGCTGAAAAAAAAGAATTGCGGATCAGCCTTATTTTCTCTTTTCCAAGTTTGAGATCAAGACCCGCTTCAAGAACAATCATGATTAGCCCGACAACACCCAGTGACTCTATCAGTTGGGGTGAGAAAATCATATTTACATCATAATTATCGGCAAGACTCCGAAAGCCTACCCCGGCAAAAAGGAGCAATAAAACCGAGGGAACCCGTATATACCGGCTGACAATTGAGAACAAATAAGAAAGAACAACAAGACTGCAAAGTGCAATAAGAATTTCCTCCGTATTCAGCTTACCCATACCTGAAATTAATGGAAATTGGTCAAATCGGGCTGCCATATATTTCCTGCACCCCACATACGAATATGCTTTTGGCTGGCTTTAAGAAAATGAACAGAGAATAAACAGGTATAAATATCCGCTATTGATTTTCGTTTCACAATGGTTACAGATCGGTATTTTTGCTGCAATTCTGATCCGGGGATTTTTTTACAAACGATCCGAATAAATTTAATTGCGGCTATACTATGGGTTTCTTTAATAAACTGTTTGGCAAAAAAGAAAAAGAGAGTCTTGACCAGGGATTGCAAAAGACCAAGGAAGGTTTCCTGGCAAAAATAACCAAGGCTTTTGCCGGAAAAAGCACGGTGGATGAAGACGTGCTGGACAGCCTGGAAGAGGCGCTGGTCAGCGCTGATGTGGGCATTGAAACCACCGTGAGGATCATTGAACGTGTGGAAAAAAGAGTAGCTAAAGACAAATACCTCAATTCCGCAGAACTGAATAAAATGTTGCAGGAAGAAATTGAGCAGCTACTGGTTGATGCTCCGGCGGCGAATAGTTATGCGTTTGATTCAGAGTTGCCTGCCAAACCCTATATCATTCTTGTGGTTGGAGTGAATGGTGTGGGTAAAACTACAACGATCGGTAAACTGGCTTATAATTTTAAGAACGCCGGTAAGAACGTCCTGCTCGGCGCAGCCGACACGTTCCGTGCCGCAGCAGTTGATCAATTGACCATCTGGAGTGAACGGGCGGATGTGCCTATCGTGAAACAAGCGATGGGAAGCGATCCGGCCGCAGTAGCTTTTGACACGGTGCAAAGCGCAGTGTCCAGGGGCAGTGATGTGGTGCTGATAGACACTGCAGGGCGATTACATAACAAAGCTCACCTGATGGAAGAACTGAGCAAGATCAAACGGGTGATACAAAAGACAATTCCAGACGCACCGCATGAAGTGCTGCTGGTGCTGGATGGCAGCACAGGACAGAATGCTTTGGAGCAAGCCAAACATTTTACAGCGACCACAGATGTTTCGGCATTGGCCATCACCAAACTGGATGGCACGGCCAAGGGTGGTGTCGTTTTAGCAATAGCGAATCAATTCAGGATACCGGTAAAGTTTATCGGCGTGGGAGAAAAAATGGAAGACCTGCTGGTCTTTGACAAACATGAGTTTGTTGATAGTTTATTTAGTTTAGAAAAGTAAGAACGCAGATAATCATGGTTTTTATGATTTGACCGTATCATAAAACTTTCTTAACCATCATAAAAATCAGCGTTCCATTTAATTAATAATGAAAACAGGGAAACTTAAAAAAGACAAGGTCAACATCATCACCCTTGGGTGCAGTAAAAACATGGTGGACAGCGAAGTACTGAGTGGCCAGTTGCTTGCGAATGACATTGATGTAGTGCATGAGAATAGCAAATCTGATCACAATATCGTGGTAGTGAATACTTGTGGTTTTATTGATAAGGCAAAAGAAGAAAGCATTAACACTATTCTCGGCCAGGTAGAACTGAAAAGACAGGGCAAACTAGACAAAGTGTATGTTACCGGTTGCCTGAGTGAACGCTATAAAAACAACCTAGAGACAGAAATTCCAGAAGTGGATGCCTATTTTGGCACGATGGAATTGCCATTGATCCTTAAGCAATTTGAAGCTGACTACAAAACAGAATTATTGGGCGAAAGACTGCTGGCCACACCTCAGCACTATGCCTACATGAAAATATCAGAAGGGTGTAACCGAACCTGTGCGTTCTGCGCCATTCCCCTGATGAGAGGACAACATATCAGCAAACCGGTTGAAGAGCTGGTAAAAGAAGCAGAGGTCCTGGTGAAGAAAGGTGTAAAAGAAGTAATGCTCATTGCACAGGAACTCACTTATTACGGTTTGGACATATACAAAAAAAGAATGTTGCCCGATCTTTTGCGCCGATTATCGGATGTTAAAGGTCTTGAATGGATACGATTACATTATGCTTATCCTTCCAGATTCCCGTTAGAGATTCTGGATGCCATAAAAGAAAGGGAGAATATCTGCAACTATCTCGACATGCCTTTGCAACATGCTGCCAACAATATGCTAAAAGCGATGAAGCGGCAGATCACAAGGGAGGAAATGGAAGAACTGATAATAGCTATCCGTGAAAAAGTACCGGACATTTGCCTCCGCACTACTTTGATAGCCGGTTTTCCCGGCGAAACGGAAGATGATGTAGAGGAACTGAAGATGTTCCTGCAAAAGCAACGCTTTGACAGGGTGGGCATTTTTACCTATTCACACGAAGAAGGTACATCCGCCTACGAACAGGCTGATAATGTGCCGCAGGAAGAAAAAGAAAGACGGGCACAGGAAATTATGGAAGTGCAGCAGGAAATATCCTTTGAAAAGAACCAGAAAAAAGTGGGACAGGTATTCAAAGTACTTATTGATAAAAAAGAAGCCGGAAGATATTTGGGCAGAACCGAATTTGACAGCGTCGAAGTGGACAATGAAGTGGTGATTCATTCCACCAAAAAACTTTCTATCGGGGAGTTTTATAAAGTGAAAATCACCAAAGCCTACGATTACGATATCGAAGGCGAAGTACTGTGACCAGTACAGGTGATAACAAAAGAGAAGATTAAACTACCAACCACAAATTACAAACTCTCCTTCATCTTCTCCAAGGCATACATGATACAGGCGATGTGCATGGACTGAATGATCTTGTTTTCTTTGAGCAGTAGCTTTAGCTCATCCATACTATACAATTCCACTTCCATTTCCTCATTCTCATCCAACTGCTGTGCAGCTACCCGTTTTCCACCTCTCGCCAAAAACAAGTGCATAAGATTATTGTTGGTGGACGGATTGGCAGATATTTTTCCAAGGAAATCGTAGGAAGAAAAGGAATAACCTGTCTCTTCCAACAGCTCACGGGCAACGGCTGTTTCAATATCTTTATCCGTGTCATCAACACAACCTCCAGGGGTTTCAAGACAAATTTCCCCAAGAGCATGACGATATTGGCGTACAAGAATCACTTTGCCATCCTCGGTAACCGGCAAAGCCGTGACCCAGTCGGGAAACTCATACACATAATAGGGATCAACAATAACCCCGGATGGAGTTTCACATTTATCCCTGCGGACTTTGAACCAGAGATCTTTAAAGATGTACTCAGTAGCGAGAGTTTTCCATTTCATTTTGCTGGTTGATTGTTTCTGGTTGCTGGTTAAATAAACAAGGGGTCTAAAGTTCAGGATAACTTCTGCTTTCAGTTGCAAGTAACCAGCAGTTTTTTTACCATCCCATTCTTTCCCTTAAAGAAGTAATATGCGCCACATGATGTTTGCCATGCCAGGCATACATACCCAGCAGGAACCAAAGGCGCATGGTTTTTTTGTGTTCAGGATGAAAAACGGTGCGGTTGTTCCAGTCGTTATCGGTAATATATTTTAACGACTCATGCCAGCGGGCATGAAGGGCATGAAGCAAGGTCATGGAAATATTAACAGGAAGTTTCTGCACATCATTCATCTCAGCCCACAATCTCTCATCGTAAGGTTTGATCGTCGGGTTTTCTTCTGTCATAGCCAGTTTGAAACGGCAATAGGCATTAATATGGCTGTCGGCCACATGATGCACCACTTGCTGAACGGTCCATCCACCTTCCCTGTATGCCGTAAATAATTGTGACTCGTCCAGGTTAAGTACGGCATTTTCTAATTGCAGCGGCAGGAATTTTATATCAGCCAGCCACTCAATCTTCTTTTCGACAGAAAAAGGTTGTGGTTCATATTTACCAATGGGGTAACGCAGATCAATGGTCATTGTCGCCATAACATAGATTTTATTTAATGATACTGATAAGTTCCACTTCAAAAACCAGTGTGGCGCCACCCGGGATATCGCCGCCTGCCCCCCTGTCGCCATAGGCCAGGTCAGATGGTATCCACAAACGCCAATGGCTTCCTTCTTTCATCAGCGGCAAGGCGATCTGCCATCCTCTGATCAGTGAACGAAGCGGCGCAGAAAAAGGCTGGCCTCTTTTAAATGAGTTATCAAATTCTTTCCCGTCGAGCAAAGCTCCTTTATAATGTGCTTTCACTCCGTCGCTGATGACCGGCTGGTCACCGGTTCCTTCTTTCAGCACAAGGTATTGCAGACCTTCGGGCAATTCCACAACTCCTTCATTTGTTTTGTTAGCTGCGAGGAAAGCGGCGCCTTCCTGTTTTTGTTTTTCGATCTTTCCTGACATAAATTCACGAAGTTTATTTTGAATACTCATAGTTTGAGAAAAAATTATAATTATTAATCTTCCCGCAATGAATGACCTGTCAAACTGATGAACACATCTTCCAGGTTTGCTTTCTTTACTTCTTTTCTTCTTTCAAATCCTGTGGAAACGAGATTGTCAATCAGTTTATCGGGACTGTCCAATGCGATGATATTTCCCGAATCAATGATTGCTACCCTGTCGCACAGATACTCTGCCTCATCCATGTAGTGAGTGGTAATGATGACAGTGGTTCCCCTCTCCCTTATTTTTTTGATGAGTTCCCACAAACTTCGTCTTGCCTGCGGATCAAGACCAGTAGTAGGTTCATCCAAAAAAATGATGCGGGGCTCATTGATCAGTGTAGTTGCAACAGAAAACCGTTGCTTTTGCCCACCGCTCAGGTTTTTATACTGCGCTTTGGCTTTCTCTTTCAGGTTTACCATCTCAAGTAACTCTATCGGATCAACCTCCCTGTTATAAAGGCCGCAAAACAATTCTATTAGTTGCAACAAGTTTAAACCGGGGTAATACCCACTTGATTGCAACTGTACACCAATGATTTTCTTTATCTCGTTGGGGTGTTTGTCGAGGTTATATCCGGAAACCATCACCTCGCCACTTGTTTTTTCCCGCAGGGTTTCAATTATTTCAAGTGTGGTGGATTTGCCGGCACCATTAGGGCCAAGCAACCCAAATATTTCGCCTTCGTACACATCAAATGAGATACCTTTTACAGCTTTGAAGTTGCCGTAATTCTTCACCAGGTTTTTGACAGAAATAATTGTATGACTCATTTTAATTGATTCGCTATAAAGTTAGTTCCATTTTCACATCGGCCGTAAGGAAAGGTGCGTCTTTGACCTCAATGTGGCGAAACCCATACTTTTTATAAAGTGCCAATGCTGTTTTCAACTGGCTGTTTGAATAAAGGAAAATTCGTTTGGCATTCCGGCGTTTTGCTTCTTCAAGACATTTATCAAGCAGCAGCTTGCTGATACCTTTTCCCTGGTGTAGCGGATCAACGGCCATCTTCACCAGTTCATACTCATCATCGTTTTCTTTCCATAAACCTGCAGTCCCGATCACATCATCCCCCTCTTTTACCAGGAAAATACAACCTCCTCTTGCTATTACTGTACCATCAGGATCATCAAGTATTTCCAGGTCATGGCTTTCGGTAAGATTGTATTTTTCAAGCCATTCAAGATTCAGCCTTTTGAAATCGGGCTGGTACCTGCTTTCATATGTGATAAGTTCAGTCATTAGCGGCAAGATAGGTTTCAAGTTCTTCCATCATCAGCTTGCTGCCGATGAACATAGGTGAACGCTGATGCAATTCCGTAGGTTCAACATCAAGAATACGAATTTTACCATTCGTGGCTTTGCCCCCGGCCACAGTTACAATAAAAGCAAAGGGGTTGCATTCATACAATAACCGAAGCTTGCCTTTTGGTTTGTCTGTAGTGCCGGGATACATGAAAATGCCTCCTTTGATGAGGTTGCGGTGCACATCCGATACCATACTTCCAATGTAGCGTTGCGTATATGGGCCGCCATTGGATTTATCTTTTTTCTGGCAGGCAGTGATATATTTTTTTACCCCTTCATCATACCGGAAAAAGTTACCGTGGTTCACGGAATAAATATTCCCGGTTGGCGGACATTTGATATCCGGATGGCTTAGTGTAAACTCACCGATAGACGGATCCAGTGTAAATCCATTCACACCCCTCCTCGTGGCATAAACCAGCATCGTTGATGAGCCATAAACGATATAACCGGCCGCCACTTGTTTATTCCCGGGTTGCAGATAATCTTCCCGCTTCACCACCGTGCCCACCGGTGTTACCCGGGGGTAAACTGAAAAAATTGTTCCGATAGAAACATTCACATCAATATTGCTGCTGCCATCCAGGGGGTCGTACAGGCAAACATATTTTGAATTCACACTTTTGGCATCATCAAAGGCTACAAAATCGTCCAGTTCTTCGCTGGCAATACCTGCGCAACTGATCCCATGCTGAAGCACCCCGGTGAACTGGTCGTTGGCATAAACGTCCAGTTTCTTCACTTCTTCTCCCTGTACATTCACGGTGCCATGATCACCCAGTATATCCACCAAACCAGCTTTATTTACTTCCACATTCACTCTTTTTGCTGCCAACCCTATATTGCGGAGCAAGTTGGATAGTTCACCTGTGGCATGGGGAAAATCCCTCAACTGCTGAATGGTGAATTCATCAAGCGTCTGGACTTTTCGGTTCACTATCATAAATACCTGTTTAGGTTCTGACAAATGTAAGGGGTTAGCGGAGAGTTGACAAGTTAACCCACAGGCAAGTTGATAAGATTATTCCGACATTTGCAACCTGATCAATTTTTCAACTTTTCATGAAAGTCTTCAAATTCGGCGGCGCCTCTGTCAACAGTGTGGAAAGAATTAAGAATATTCCCGGAATACTGCGCCGCAATCCCAACGAAAAAATTGTGGTTGTTGTATCGGCCATGGGCAAAACCACTAATGCACTGGAAAAAGTGGTAGAAGCATTTTGCCAGGGGAAAAAGGAAGAATCGCTGCGGTTGTTTGAGCAGGTGAAGCAACAACATCTTACCACGGCCAAATACCTGCTGGTGACACATTACTTAGCCTGTGAAAAACAGCTCAGGGAGTTTTTTACGGAAGTCGAATGGCTGTTACATGACAATCCTGCCAGGGATCACGACTATTATTATGACCAGGTGGTTTGTGTTGGCGAACTGCTCTCCACAGGTATAGCCAGCGCTTTTTTGAATGAAGCGGGGATCAAAAATCTGTGGGTAGATGTAAGAGATATTTTCCGTACCGACGATGATTTCAGGGATGCAAATATTGACTGGGAGTTTACCCGGTCGCAAGTTGAGAACAGGATACTCCCTCTCTTTGTCTCCAATGATATTGTACTTACACAGGGTTTCATCGGCGCCACCGATGAAAATGAAAGCACCACCCTGGGTCGTGAAGGAAGTGATTACAGCGCTGCCGTATTTGCCAACCTGCTGAATGCAGAAAGCCTGACCATCTGGAAGGATGTGGAGAGTGTGATGAGTGCCGACCCCAGGCAATTCCCTGATGCCGTGTCCATTCCTGAACTGAATTATGACGAGGTGATCGAAATGGCCTATTATGGTGCACAGGTCATTCACCCCAAAACAATCAAACCGTTGCAGAATAAAAATATTCCGCTCTTTGTAAAATGTTTTTTAGATCCCTGCCTGCCGGGCACTGTCATCCACAACAAACCAGTGCACGGACTGCCGCCCATTATTGTACTGAAAGAAAAACAGGTGATGATCGAAATGGTGTCGAAAGATTTTTCATTTGTTGGGGAACATCATGTCGGACAGTTATACCAATTGTTTGAACAACTTCATCTCAAGCCCGGGTTAACGCAAAACGGTGCTATCAGTTTTCTTTGTGTACTGGACGACTGGCCGGAAAAGATCGAAAAACTTGCACTGGAAGCCGCTACCATCTTTGATGTGAAATTGATGAAGGACCTGTCGCTGCTCACTATCCGGCATTATAACCAGTCCTTATTTGAAAAACTTGTAGAAAACAAATCCATCCTGCTCCGGCAACAAACACCTGAAACGATCCAGGTACTGCTGAGGGAGAAGATGGATTTACCGTAATAATTTCTTTCTGAAAAAGCCGGCCGCAATTTACTTGTCAGGAAACAATAACAAAAAGCAGGAAGCTGAAAATTGCGGACAGGAATAAGTGATTTTTTTTCATCGGGTTTTCTTTTAGGTAAAAAGGAATTGGATTAATCATGAGTTATTGCTGGCAATGACTCATGAAACAAATCTATTCACTGAAAAATGAAATTGCAAGCATTTCGTAGATATACCATCAAAATCGGGTACTTATAACGCCTCAATGGTGAAAGTCTGCACTATTTTCTTTGGTACCGGTTTATCATGGAGCAGGCCGGGCAGCCAGTTGGGCATTTTTTCCATGCGGGTGATCAACTCTTCCGCAAAATCTTCATCATTCGCTCCTTTCAGCACTTTGAAGTTGACAGGAACACCGTCTTTATCAACAATAAACTCAACCTGAACAAAGGTCTTTCTGACTCCCTTAGGCAGGTAGGTCGTCATTTCATCTCCCAGTTTATCAAGATATTTCATAAATGCTTCGCCGCCACCCGGGAACTGAGGCCACTGGTGAACAGCATCAGTCAACCCTGTAATAGCTCTCACCCGGCGCGGTACCGGCACCCGTTTAACCTTCTTAGGTTCCTCTTTAACAGAAGCTACAGATTTCTTCGGCGGTGCACCGCTGATGATATACTCTCCTTTCTCTCCTATCAGCACTACAGGCAACTGTCTGTATTTTTCAAAATACTCATAAGCATCTTCCAACTGATCTGCAAATTTTCTCAAAGAAGGATCATCCTTTGTGATTGAAGCAAAATAGGTTTCACTTTTCGGCACATTGAACCGGATAGGGAAAATATGCACCGGGATAAAATCCTGTCCCTGATTTTTAGCATGTGCCGCCAGAATATACAATTCGTCAATGTACTGGTCGGTCAGCGGAATGCAACCCACCGTTACACAACTTCCGTGAATGTAAATAGCGCTGCCGGGGCGAAGCGAATCGCTCAATATCCTGTCGGATGCGTTGGGATAATTTAATCCAAGTGATAAATAATATGTGCTTCTTGGATTGAACTCATTGATATAATAAAACCCTTCCGGCACTTGGTAATCACCTTCCATTCTCTTAGGGCCGAGTGTTCCAGCCAGTGCACACACTTTATAGGTCTTAAACAACTGGAATTTTTCTTTCAGCTCATTTTTCACCCACACTTCCAACTGGCTGTCGTACTTAAACGACCGGATATACATATATTTTGCCGGCCATTCCAATCCCTTGTCCGCAAACTGCTTACTGAGAGTGTCTTCTTTTTTCTTCAGAGCCTCACCCGGGCGGGGTAATGTTTTTTGAAAATCTATGAATGAAGAATAGGAAGATGAGCCACCGTGGCTGCCATTGCGTGATGCAGACGGCTGTCCAAATGCGGGCAGGGTTAATGCCAGAACAAAGATGTAGATGATGAGGTTTTTCATGAACGATTTGTCTTTACTAAACGACAGGCAAATGCTTTTATTTCGGGCAAATTGCCAATGAATTGTAAAGATAGCTTAAAAATCAGGTACGAAATACAAAATACGAAGTACGACCACTGTGCATTAGGTGATCATACTTCGTATTTACTGCTTCTGACTTACAAATTCCCCCTCGCCTCCTGCTCCCTTTCAATGGCTTCAAAAAGGGCTTTGAAATTGCCTTTTCCGAAACTTTTGGCTCCTTTGCGTTGTATGATCTCAAAGAATAGCGTAGGCCTGTCTTCCACCGGTTTGCTGAACAATTGAAGGAGGTAGCCTTCATTGTCCCTGTCAACCAGAATACCTAACTCCTTCAATGGTTCAAGGTCTTCGTCAATATGACCTACCCTGTCGAGCAGGTCGTCATAATAAGTTGTCGGCACTTTTAAAAATTCAACGCCGCGGTTTTGCAATTCTCTTACGGTTTTCACAATATCTTTCGTTGCCAGCGCCACATGCTGCACTCCTTCGCCATTATAGAATTCAAGATATTCTTCCACCTGCGATTTTTTCTTTCCCTCTGCTGGCTCATTAATCGGGAATTTGACGAATCCGTTTCCACTGCTCATCACCTTACTCATCAATGCTGAATATTCGGTGGATATATCCTGGTCGTCGAAAGTGAGTATGTTTCTGAAGCCCATCACATCTTCATAAAATTTCACCCATGGATTCATCTGGTTCCACCCAACATTGCCCACGCAGTGATCAACATAAAGCAAACCAGTATCTGTTGGCTGATAATGAGGATTGCCCCAGGGTCTGTAACCCGGCAGGAAAGCCCCGTTGTAATTTTTTCTTTCGATGAATAAATGTACAGTATCGCCATAGGTGTGAATGCCGCTCATCACCACTTCACCGTTTTCATCAGTCAGTCGTTGCGGCTCCATGCAACTGATAGCGCCTCTTCTGGTTGTTTCTTCCCATGCCCTTGTTGCATCCTGCACACGAAGCGACAGGGCTTTCACTCCATCGCCATGCTTGTAAATATGATCAGCGACTGGATTGTCCGTCCTTAGCGGTGTGGTGAGCACAAAAGTGAGTTTATGCTGACGGACCGCATAGCTGGCACGGTCTTTCACACCTGTTTCCGGGCCGGAATAGGCCAGTGCCTGGAAACCAAAAGCACTCATATAATAATGGGCTGCCTGTTTGGCATTACCTACATAGAACTCCACATAATCGGTTCCTTCCAGGGGAAGAAAATCTGTTTGTGATACTGTTTTTTTATCTGTGATTGTTGTGTTCATGATTTTGAATTTTTGAAATGAGAGCAAGGTGCAGGAAGGCAGTATGAAACTGCATATTTCAAAATCAGATACTGTCCATCGCCAAAGTCTCCATCAGCAGGTTGAAATCGTTGCGATGGTCATTGAACAGTTTATGGGGATAGTCAGGCCTCATATTCATTGCAAATTTAGAATACCTTGCCCATATACTGCAAACATTAACCCATAACATATCTTTGCGGGTATGAAAATAGGCATCCTCGGCGGCGGTCAGCTTGGCAGAATGCTCCTCCAGGCAGCCGCTAATTACCCTGTTGAAACATTTGTGCTGGAAAATGATGCGGAATGTCCGGCCGCACATCTCTGCCACCATTTTACCAAAGGCGATATCAAAGACTTTGATGCCGTTTACAATTTTGGAAAAAGTCTTGACTGCATCACCATCGAGATCGAAAATGTGAATGTGGAAGCATTGGAAAGACTGGAAGCAGAAGGAGTGAAAGTTTTTCCAAAACCTTCCGTGCTGAAAACGATCAAGAATAAAATTCTGCAAAAACAGTACTACCGGCAACACGAAATACCTACCGCCGAATTCATTATCACCAATAATCATTCAGAACTCATTCAGCAGGAAAAATTCCTGCCCGCAGTGCATAAACTCGGCGAGGGCGGTTATGATGGCCGTGGGGTGCAACTTATCAAAACGAAGGATGATATTTCCAGGGGTTTTGATTCCCCTGCCGTACTGGAAAAGATGGTTAGTATCCACAAAGAAATTGCCCAGATGGTGGCCATCAATGAAAAAGGGGAATCGGCGCTCTACCCTCCTGTTGAAATGCTTTTTGATCCCGACCTGAACCTTCTGGATTACCAGCTTTGCCCGGCTGAGATAGAGGAAAAAACATTGTGGAAGGTTGAGGCAGTAGCTTTATCTGTTGTCCGCAATTTCAAATCTCCGGGCATTTTTGCAGTAGAAATGTTCATTGATAAAAACGGGGATGTGCTGGTGAATGAAACGGCCCCGAGGGTGCATAACAGCGGGCATCATACTATTGAAGCACATTACAGCTCGCAATTTGACATGCTGTGGAGGGTGATGCTTGACTACCCGCTGGGTAACACTGAAGCAATACTGCCTTCTATCATGGTCAACATTATTGGCGCTGAAGGTAATAGCGGACCAGTGAAATATGAAGGACTGGAGGATGTTTTGAAAATTGAGAACGCATTTGTTCACATTTACGGCAAGCAGCAGACCAAACCCGGCCGAAAAATGGGCCATGTCACCATCATGAGCAAGGAAAGGCAGGAACTCATGTTCCAGTCGAACAAAGTGAAGCGAACTTTGTTGCCAAAGACCTGACCCCTCCTATCCTCCGAAAAAACCGTTCATAAATACTGTATTTTGTCCGACAGGAAGCCATTTGGTTTGACGTCCAAATGTTTGCGAATAACCTTTACCTTTAAGCCCCGGATTTTTAAAACAATTGCACATTGAGAATTATCATGAGAGGAACTATTGTCATTTTCAGCACGGCGTTGCTGTTCTCTTGCGGGAACAAATCAGAAAAACCGACAGGGCCAGCCCCCGGCAGAGGTCGTGAGATGACCATGAAGGTGGACGGCTTTATCGTTAGACCACAGTTGTTCAGTGAGAACCTGGAAGTTCCCGGTTCTATCATTGCCAATGAAACAACCGAGGTTCACCCTGAAGTGTCAGGTCGCATCGTTGAGCTAAATGTAGCTGAGGGTCGCTATGTGTCAAAAGGCGCCCTGCTGGCCAAACTCTTTGATGGCGACCTGCAGGCGCAGTTGAGAAAAGTGGAAGTGCAGCTAAGCATAGCCGAAAAAACAGAGGAACGGCAGGCCCAGCTTTTAAAGATACAAGGTATCAGCCAGCAGGATTATGATCTCAGCCTTTTGCAGGTCAACAGCCTGAAAGCCGATATTGACATCCTGAGAACAAGTATTGCCAAAACAGAGATCAGGGCGCCATTCAGCGGCCGTCTCGGTTTAAGAAATATCAGCCCCGGCGCCTATGTCACACCGGCATCGGTTATTGCCATTATCAACCAGACCAACCAGTTAAAATTAGATTTCACCATTCCTGAAAAATATACCGGTCAAATAAAAGTGGGACAGGTTGTGAGTTTCAGTTACGAGGGTTCTTTGAATAAGTTTAATGCTAAGGTGATAGCAACAGAATCCAGTGTGACAGAAACCACAAGAAGTCTTATGGTTCGTTCATTGGTACAGGCCAATGATCCGGGTTTGTTACCCGGTGCATTCGCCAAAGTGCAATTGAGCTTTGCGCCTGACCCTAATGCGATATTAGTTCCGTCACAGGCCGTGTTGCCACAGGCAAGAGGTAAAAAAGTGATTGTGTATAATGGCGGCATAGCAAAATTTGTGGATGTGAGCACCGGTGTGAGAGATTCTGCAAGGGTGCAGATAACAGAGGGACTGAAAGCCGGAGATACGGTGGTGGTGACAGGATTACTCAGTGTGAGACCCGAATCAAAGATCGAGATAGGAAGAATTGTGAATAACGAAACCAATTAATCCGGGAGGATTTTTCAATTCATTAAAAAATTCATCGGCAGCCTGTATGAATATATCAGAACTAAGTTTACGCAGACCCGTTTTGGCCATTGTGATGAACATTGCCATTGTGCTGTTTGGTGTCATCGGCTTCCAGTTTCTCGGTGTTCGTGACTACCCCGCCATTGATCCTCCCAATATCAGTGTGCGGACTGCATATCCCGGTGCCAATGCCGATATCATTGAATCGCAGATCACAGAGCCATTGGAAAAAGCGGTGAACGGTATTGCCGGCATCCGCAACATCACTTCTTCCAGCAGTAATGGTTCCAGCAATATCAATGTTGAGTTTGAACTGGGTGTTGACCTGGAAGCTGCCGCCAATGATGTCCGTGATAAAGTATCCCAGGCTCAGCGTTCGCTACCCACCGATCTGGAAGCTCCACCTGTTGTTTCCAAAGCCGATGCCAGTTCGGATGCGATCCTTTCCATGACCGTGCAAAGTGTGACCCGCAACCAGCTGGAGATGACAGAATATGCCAACAATGTGCTGGTGGAAAGACTGCAAACAATACCCGGTGTAAGTGGTATCCAGATCTGGGGCGAAAAAAGATATGCTATGCGTATCTGGATTGATCCTGCCAAACTCAATGCCTATAATATTACAGCCAACGATGTGCAGGCTGCTTTATTGAGAGAAAACGTGGAACTTCCCTCCGGTAAAATATATGGTTCGTCAACAGAGCTCACTGTAAGAACGTTTGGCCGTCTGAATACAGAAGAAGAGTTCAACAATATTATCATCAAAAATGTTGGCGGCGCTGATGTGCGGGTCAAACATATCGGCGAAGCGGTGCTGGGACCCGAGAATGAAGAAACGGTACTTCGGGGAGATGGCATACCTATGATCGCACTGGCTGTCGTGCCGCAACCCGGGGCCAACTACGTTTCCATTTCCGATGAATTCTTCAAAAGGCTGGAAGATATTAAAAAGGATGTACCGGAAGATGTGAAGATCAATATCGCACTTGACCAGACAAAATTCATCAAGAAATCCATTCTGGAAGTGCAGGAAACACTGATGATCGCATTCCTGCTGGTGGTGATGGTCATCTATCTTTTCTTCAGGGAGTGGATCATTGCCTTTCGTCCGCTGATTGATATTCCGGTATCGCTGATCGGCGCCTTTTTTATCATGTACCTGATGGGTTTCACCATTAATGTGCTTTCACTGCTGGCTATTGTGCTGGCCACAGGCCTGGTGGTGGATGATGGCATTGTGGTAACGGAAAACATTTATAAGAAAATGGAAAAGGGCATGAACAAATACCAGGCTGCCCTTGAAGGATCCAAAGAAATTTACTTTGCCGTAATCGCAACTTCCATCACCATTGCCGTAGTGTTTTTGCCGATCATCTTTCTCCAGGGGTTTGTGGGAAGACTGTTCAGGGAATTTGGTATTGTGGTTGCCGGATCTGTACTTATATCAGCATTTGTTGCGCTTACACTCACTCCTGTGCTGAATGTGAAACTTAGCAAAAAAAACCCGCATAAACATTCCTGGTTCTATCGCAAAACAGAACCTTTCTTTAAATGGATGGAAGATTTCTACAAATCATCACTGACCCGATTCATGAATTTGAGATGGATGGCTTTGCCGATACTGATCGTCTGCGCTGCTGCAATTGTTTTCTTTTGGAATAATCTTCAGTCAGAACTGGCACCTATGGAAGACCGCAGCCAGTTCCGCTTACAATTATCAGCCCCTGAAGGAACTTCCTTTGAAGCGATGGATAAGTTTGTAGTACGATTAAACAATTTCATGCTGGATTCTGTGCCGGAAAAGAGCCTTGTGCTGAGCGTTACTTCTCCTGGTTTCACCGGCTCAGGAAATGCCAATACCGGGTTTGTAAGGGTAACATTGGTTCCGCCAAATGAAAGAAAACGTTCTCAAAAAGATATTGTGAACATGGTGAACCGGAATCTTCCCAAATTCAACGAAGGCCGTGCTAACGCCATTGAAGAGCAAACTATATCAGTTAGCCGCCGGGGGGGTCAGCCTGTATCTTTTGTAATTCAAAATAATAATTTTGAAAAACTGACCCGTGTTCTTCCTGAATTTCTGGAAGAAGCAAGAGAGAGTAAAATTTTACTTAATGCAGATGCCGATCTCAAATTCAACAAACCTGAACTGAGGGTGGAAATTGACCGTCTGAAAGCTGCGCAACTCGGCGTAAGTGTAAATGATGTGTCGCAAACTTTGCAACTCGCATATAGCAACCGCCGCTTAGGCTATTTTACCAAAGACGGTAAACAATACCAGGTGATGGGTCAGGTGACCCGTAAAGACAGGGATGACCCGAGTGACCTGAAGGTCTTGTTCGTCCGTAACAGTCGTGGCGAAATGATCAGTTTGGATAACCTGGTCAGCGTCACTGAAGCAAACACACCTCCTACCATTTATCATTTCAACCGCTACAAATCAGCAAACATATCCGCAGGTTTGCAACCTGGCTTTACCATTGGTGATGGTATTGAGGAAATGAACCGTATTGCTGATAAATTGCTGGATGAAACATTTGTCACCTCGCTTTCCGGCTCATCAAGGGATTTTGCTGAAAGCGGCAGCAATATCATGTTTGCATTTATACTGGCCCTGATATTGGTTTACCTGATCCTTGCAGCACAGTTTGAAAGTTTTATTGACCCGTTCATCATCATGTTTACGGTGCCGCTGGCCATTGCCGGTGCATTTTTGTCGCTATGGATATTCGGGCACACCTGGAATATCTTTTCACAGATCGGGGTTATCATGCTGATCGGGCTGGTGACAAAAAATGGTATCCTTATCGTTGAGTTTGCGAATCAAAACCGCCTGAAGGGTTTGAGCAAAAGAGAAGCCGTTATTTATGCATCCACGCAACGTTTGCGTCCGATTTTGATGACCAGTCTCACAATAGCGCTTGGCGCCCTTCCGCTGGCAATGTCGTTGGGTGCTGCCGCCACCAGCCGTATCCCGTTGGGTATTGTAGTTGTGGGCGGCATTATGTTTTCATTGTTGCTGACTCTTTTTGTGGTTCCGGCCATGTATTCATTCCTGTCATTTAAAAAAAGAAAAAGCGAAATGGATGAAATGCTGAAGCAGCCTGTAGCTGCAACTTATGAACCCGAAGCTGCCCAGGCATAAATATTTGTAACCTCATGATGAAAAAATTTCTTTTCCCTGTCTTGTTATTGACCGGCCTTTGTGCAACCGCCCAACCCATCCTCTCACTGGAGGAAGCGATCGGTACCGCACTAAAGAATAACTATGATATTCAGCTTTCCCGGAACGATTCATTGGTGGCGGCGCTGGATTATTCTTTTCGCAATACAGTTTTTTTCCCCCGGCTTAATGGCAGCATCAACAGCACCTGGAATAATAACGACCAGAAAGTTACCCTCGCTGATGGCACCAAACGGGAGCAAAAGAATATCAAATCAAATAACCTGAATGCCGGTATTAACCTGAACTGGACACTGTTTGACGGTCTGCGGATGTTTGCTACCCGTGAAAAAGTGGAAGAGTTTGTCAAACTCGGTGAACTGGGTATAAAAAACCAGGTGATAAATTCAGTTGCCACTGTTATCAATACCTATTATAACATCGTCAGGCAGAAGCAACAACTGAAGGCAATAGAAGAACAAATGTCTATCAGCCAGACAAGGGTGACACTGGCCGAAAGGAGATTGGATATTGGTGTAGGCACCAAACCTGATGTATTACAAAGCAAAGTGGACCTGAATGCACAAAAAGCAGCACAATTAGAGCAGCAAACGCTGATCGTACAACTGAAAGAACAACTAAACCAGTTGATGAATTCACCTTCTTCTACCGGTTATGATGTGGTTGATTCCATACCGTTGAACACAGAACTGGCATTGGGCGATATTCAAACAGGCATTGAGAACAATAATCCTTTATTGCAGATCAACAGGAAAAATATTGATATTGCCGGTATCACTTTGCGGGAAAGAAAAGCCGAACGCTGGCCGACTATTGCTTTAAATTCAAATTTTAACCTGAGCCGCACCAATAACCAAACGGTGATCAACCCCTTTTCTCCCCTTTTTAATCAAAACCAGGGGCTGAACTATGGATTCACGGCTGCTATCCCGATCTTTAATAATTTAACTACCAAACGCCTGATAAGACAGGCCGAACTGGATATCCGATTCCAGCAGTTGTTCTATGATAATCAAAAATCACTGCTGAATGTTGCTGTCATGAATGCATTTATGGAATATGAACAACAGAAAAAAGCATTGGCGCTGGAAGAAGAAAATATTTTACTTGCCAAAGAAAACGTAACCATTGCGCTTGAAGTTTATCGTCTTGGAGGGTCCACCTTCATACAATTACGGGAAGCACAAAAAAGTCTTGAAGATGCCTATAACCGCCTGATCGCAGCGAGGTATAATACAAAACTTGCAGAAACTGAGTTATTGCGGTTGAAAGGAGATTTGGTGAGATAGTTTGTAGTTTTTAGTTTGTAATTACTTTTGTCACAAATAAAAGTTCAATGACCCCACTCGTAGGAATAATCATGGGCAGCGACAGCGACCTGAATGTAATGCAAACTGCTTCAGATATGCTCAAACAGTTTGACATTCCGCATGAAGTGACTGTTGTTTCTGCACACCGCACCCCGCTGCGAATGGTGGAGTATGCACAAAAAGCCAGAGAAAGAGGATTGAAAGTGATCATCGCCGGGGCAGGTGGCGCTGCACATCTGCCGGGTATGGTAGCTTCCATCACACCACTGCCGGTGATCGGGGTTCCTATAAGATCTTCCAACTCTATTGATGGATGGGATTCTGTTTTGTCCATTCTGCAAATGCCAAATGGTGTGCCGGTGGCCACAGTAGCATTGAATGCAGCAAAGAATGCCGGCATACTGGCTGCGGAGATCATCGGAACTTCGGATGAAAATGTATCTCAAAAAGTGACAGCCTATAAAAATTCTCTGAATAATGAAGTGATTGAAAAGGTGGAGAAACTGAAGAAAGAAGGATGGGAGAATAAGTTTGATTAAAAATCTATGCAACCCCGCCTCACCATCTGTTTTGCCTGCTGTTTATGTATTGCATCCTGTTCCCGGAACACTGCTTTCCTTAAGGAGGTAAAAGAATTCCCCCATTACCCCTCTGCCTCCGGCATTGAATATTACAAAGAACATTTCTATCTTATTGGTGATGATGCCCCTCACCTGCTGGTTCTTGATAAAGACCTTAACATAAAGGATTCTGTATTGCTTTATCCTGCTGCAACGAAGAGAATTCCCAAAGAGATCAAAGCTGATCTTGAAGGCATCAGTCTTGTCCGCATTCACGACAGCATGAAAATATTAGTTACAGGCTCCGGCTCTGTGTCACCACAACGGGACAGCGCCTGGCTGATTGATCCCGTCACCCGTCAAAAAACAACACTCAGTCTTGACACCTTTTATCGGCGCCTTAAAAACAACTGGCTGACCGAACTGAATATTGAGGGATTGTGTTCACTACCGGGTCTTACCCTTCTTTCCAACCGCGGACATAAAGGCTTTCCTAAAAATCATCTTCTTTTTACCGGCGCAGCATTCTGGAAAGATCATTACTCGCCTATAACGATAATAAAAATCGGGGTGAATGAAGACAGCAGCGTTTTTCACGGTGTGTCAGGACTTGCATATTCAAGAAGAACAGATAAATTGTTTCTTACCGTTTCTACTGAAAATACAAACTCTGCCTATACCGATGGCGCCATTGGTAAAAGTTATTTATGGATCGTGGATGATATTTTGTCGAAACGAAGATGGAAAGCTATCAATCCAAACCGCATTATTGACCTGGAAACAATTGATCCCCGTTTTAAAGAGCAGAAAATTGAATCAGTTTGCATCACCGGTGAAACAAAGCATTATACACAACTGGCATTGGCTGCTGACAATGATGATGGTAAAAGCAGGTTGTTCCTGCTGGATGTTTCAAAGAAATAGATCAGCTTTCAGCTATGATCACAAACTCCTGTTCGGTGGAAAGAGAAGAAGAATACAGCTGCCTGATAAAATCATGGCCCCATTGTGCATAATAAGATAGGAAACTGTCTATTCGTTCCTGCAACCCCTTTTTAGGAAACAGTTTTTCTTTTATCAGATGTATCTGTCGTTGCTGGTCGCTGAATTTTCTTTTTTCAGCCCGCAGCATTTTCTTTTCTAATTCCTGCAGGCGGTAAAGTGTCTTTATTTTTAATGCTTCCACATGTTTCGCCAATGTGCTGTCAACGGATGAAGCCTGCTGCCTGATAGATTCATACAGCTCTTCTGTTGCGGAAAGGGTGCCATTTAGTTTAAGCTTCTTATCTGTTTCTCGTGCTACCAGTTTATTAAGCAGTTCCTGTTCAGGCAAAAAGAAATCCTCAATGCTAAATCCCAGCCTGGCAATCTTTTCCTGCCACTTTTTTTCCAGTATCAAAAAAGAATTGCGCAGCACCAAAACCGGGAACGGAACATGGTAATGATCAAAAAGCTCTTTCAGTTGCAGCCAGTATGCTGTCTCCCCTCCTCCTCCGATAAATACAACGTTAGGCAGGATGGTTTCCTGGTATAGCCCCCTAAGAATGACATTTGGGCTGAAACGTTCGGGATGACCGTTCAGTTCCTTCAGCAACGATAACTTATCAAACTTTTCTTTCCCATTCACTGTTCTCCATTCTCCATTAACTTCTTCAATCCGCTCCCTGGCATTATCTTTTAAATAAAAGAGATTGATCTCCCTCGGGTTGGCCTGCACTTTGTACCCGGCTTCATGAAGCTTCACCGCAGTTTTTTCAACAATCCCTGAAGCTGCCTGGTTCAGCAAGTCATCTTCAAAAACAGTTATCATCTGCTTTTTCAGCGCTGCATTATCCGGCAAGAGGATGACCAGCCCATACTCAGCAAATAATGCGTTTACAAAATGAAAAGTGGCATTCTGTATAGTTTCCCCTTCGGCATATGCATCTTTCAATAAAGCAATGACTTCATTGCCATTTGGAAGCACTGACAGTTGTCCTTCTATCAACCCAATCAGTTTAGTCAATTCCTTATCCACCTTCATTCGTCCCACCGCACCGGTTTGTTTTGTATCCCAAACCAGTTTTTCTCCATTTAGCCAGATATGATTCAGTTCATCAAGATCTGCATCTTCAGATCCGATATAGTACACTGGAACAAAATGATTTCCCGGTAATGACTCATTCAGGTAATCAGCCAGTTTGATGGCATGCATGATCTTATAAATAAAATATAGCGGGCCGGTGAAAATATTGTTCTGATGAGCCGTGGTTATGGTGAAGGTATTTTCAGAAAGAAGCGATCCGATATTTTCTTTTGTTTTATCGCTGATCTTTATTCCTTCATATTGCTTATTCAGCTCTTGTACCAGCGTCACCCGGTCAGTGGTAAATTGCTTTCTTGATTCAATCGCTTTTTTAATACCCTGCAAAGTGGGTGGCTGCGCATAAAAAGATTTCAGTGCAGCGGCCTGGTCAATATAATCCAATGCAATCGTTGAGAAAGCGTTGGTCTGACGGTAAGGTAACCGGGTAGCTTTACAATTCATACAGCGGTAAAAATAGAACCGATCCGGGTTTCACAACACCGGTTGATATAAGATTAACGTTATTTTACTTCATAAGCCACCACCGTGTTTCTCCAGAAAGTTGGCACAAACACTGTTTGGGTAGCCGGATCATAGCCAATATCGGCTGCATTTATTTTCTGCTCACGGCCATCAAGCAGTTTTTCCCTGCTGCCATCCGCATTCACATACCAAATGACACCGCCCCAGCAGGAAATAATAAAATCATCGCCGCTCACATTCTCAATCCCGTCTGTTCCGCCTTCGAGGCCGTCTGCCACCAGGGTAAGTGTTTTATCGGCATTCATCTTATACATACCATTCTGGTGGAGCACATAAAAATCGCTGCCCCGCATTAAAACACCATTAGGTCCTTTAAGGTTGTCAAGAAAAACTTCGGATGTCCCGTTTTTAATGCGATAGACTTTTCCGCCCCGTGAATCAGAAACATAGATGACACCGGCGGCATCAATAGAAATATCATTCAATCCCTGCGAACCCGGCACTTCAATAAAAGAAGCGATTTTTCCCTGGTGCAGATCCACCACCGCCACCCGGTCCATATCCGCCACATATAAAGTGTGCCGAAATAAACCCATTCCCTTTGGTGCATGGAAGCCGCTTATCCATTCAGCATTGATAACTTTTCCTGCCAGATCCATTTTGCCGATGGAGCCTTTTCCGTCTTTTTCCCAGGGTTGGCCATCAATATTAGATACGTATAAGACCTTGTGATCGGGATCGTATAATACTGATTCAGGCACTTTGAATAATGAATCAGATTCCCATTTTTTGATGAGTTGGTGCTTTTGTGCCAATGAGGCTGTTGTGAACAACACAACACATACAAAAAGAGCTAAATGTTTCATGTATATAATGTTAAGTACTAAAGTTACTGAACTCAGGAAAAACGCAACGGATCAAAAGAAGAAATATCCATAGAAGTTTGCTGCCTGTTGATTATTTCCCCCACCAACTTACCCGATCCTGCCCCCAAACTCAGCCCCAGCATGGAATGACCGGTAGCCACGGTGAGATTGCTTATTTTTTTTACCCGGCCGATATAGGGCAACCCGTCTGCCGAGCAGGGGCGATAGCCATACCATATCTTTTCTTTGGGTGGAAAAGGCACATCAAAATCGGGATAATATCTTTTCACCGCATCAAGGATGCCCTGCACCCGGTTCATCCGGGGCGGGGTTTTGTGAGAAGTGATCTCCATTGTGCCGCCAAAACGGATCTTATTCCCGTCCATAGGTGTGATGGCAGCCCTGCCTTCGATCATCACAGCGGGGTAATTCACTTTATAAGGTGAATCTTCAAGAGTGACCGAATATCCCCGCCCTGGCATCAACGGAATTTTTACACCCAGCAATGCTGCTGTCTGCCGTCCCCATGAGCCTGTTGCCATCACCACTTCATCTTGCTCATACACATTATCGCCTGCAAAAATCTTTTGAATGCTACCATTCTTTTTTTCAAAACCTGTCACTTCCTGGTTGGGCATGAACCGGACACCTGAAGTCTTCAAGTAACTGATAAGCGATTGCATCAATTTATTTGGCCAGCAATGTGCATCACAGTTGAATAAAATGGCGCCGTTGGCAATGATCCTTGTATGTGGCTCCAAAGCTTGTAATTCATCTTTGCTCAGCAACTTTGTATCAGCCAGGCCTAACTGCTGAGCCTTCTCCACCGTATGCTTTGCATGTTCTTCACCAGCTTCGGTTTGAAAAATTTCTAGCAGTCCTTTATGTTCATACGCAAAATCAAAACCCGGAATGCTCAGCCATGATTCATATTCTTTCTGGCTGATGAGTGCAATATCTCTTAGCGGTACTGCCGAATCCCTCACATGCTCCTTTGTGGCGCTGCGCATAAACTTCATTCCCCAACTGATGAGGTTCCAGTCGAAACGGGGTTGCACATAAAAAGGACTTTTGGAGTTCCACATCCATTTTAATCCCTGTTTTACGATGCCGGGAGTGGCGAGAGGAATAAAATGACTCGGGCAGATGTAACCGCAATTGCCATAAGAACAATTGTCACTGAAATCAGCTTTGTCCAGCACTGTTACATCCCAACCTTGTTGCCGTAAATAAAAGGCAGAACTAAGACCGATTATGCCGCCTCCGATGATTGTTACTTTCATAATCCAATGCCAATCCTATATCCTAGGTATTTTATAGCCGTTGTGATACGCCGCTGCAAGATACTTTTTATTTACCGCTTCATCGGTGAACCTTCCCTTCGTTTTATCCCATTGCAATTTTTTGCCGGTGCGGAAAGCAATGTTTCCCATCTGGCTCAGCACGGCTATATGTGAAGCTGATTCAATCGGGCATTTTAGTTCTTCCATTTTTCTTGATCTGATTACACTCACAAAGTTCTCCATGTGTTTGTCGAGACCATTATCCACCCGTTGTTTTCTTTCCACTTTCACCTTCTTATCACTGCGTACTTCCTCAAACACTTCCCAGCCCCCACGATCCAGTTGCAAAGTGCCATTATCGCCAATAAAAGAAATGCCATGCTCCTTATTGTAAAGCCCGTTTTGAATGCCAAGGGCATGATCCCATATGAGATTGAATTTGTCAAACTCATACAATGCACACATAGTGTCCGGTGTTTCCTGCGGTGAAGAAGGATCGGCAAAATTTCCTCCCACCCCGCTGATAGTTTTCGGAACAGTGGCATTCATACCGAGCAAAACGTAGTCGAGCAAGTGAACACCCCAATCAGTCATCAACCCACCGGCATAATCCCAGAACCAGCGGAAGGTGAAATGAAACCGATTCATATTAAATGGACGCTTCATGGCCGGGCCCAGCCAGCGATCATAATCCACTCCAGCGGGCACAGACCCGTCAGCAACAAAAGGAATCGGTTTTTTCCAGCCGATATAGCACCATACTTTCACTGTGCGGATATTTCCTAACTGGCCATTGTGAACAAAGTCAACCGCTTCTTTAAAATGCTGCTGGCTGCGTTGCCACTGCCCGGCCTGCACCACCCGGTTGTATTTTTTTTGTGCAGCAATCATCACATTACATTCGGTGATGGAATTGCCAACCGGTTTTTCAACATACACATCTTTACCCGCCATGCAGGCATCCACCATCTGCAAACAATGCCAGTGATCGGGGGTGCCGATGATGACAGCATCCACTTCTTTCATATCCAGCAGTCCCCGGTAATCATTGAATGTTTTCAGTTTTGAAACATCCACATTCATCTTTTGCAAATCGGCGAGGCGTTTATCTAGCACATTCTTATCAATATCACATAAGGCGAGCAAACTCACTCCGGGAATTTTCAGGATGGATTGCAGGTTTGACCAGCCCATACCATTGACACCGATAACGCCGATATTCAACTGGTCAGAAGGCGCTACCCTGTTTTTGAAAATGGCAAATACATCATTGGCCAGCAGCGTTCCCGCTGTCAGCGCAGATGCATGGTAAATGAATTTTCTGCGTGATGACATAGCATTTTATTTTAGTATTTTGAAATAGGAAAATTCCGGACTTCATTTCCCCTGGCAGTTTGCTGTTTTTATAAGTGTTTCAAATTTACAACCCGATTATCATTCCTTCCTCCGCCACCATATATCCCTGATGTTGCAGTTTTTCTTTTTCTGCTGATGATTTTTTTAGCAGGGGATTGGTATGGTTAAAATGAATGAACCCTATTTTTGACCGCTCCACTGAAGATAAGAGAGAAAAATTTTGCATACTCTCTTCCACAAAAGGATGCGGCACCTCACTCATATCTCTTCCCGGCAGTTCTCCGTTTGTATAAAATGTCCCGTCAAGCAATGCCATATCCACTTTCCTGATCTCGCTGATAATGTCCCTGTCCCATTTTTCCCATTTATCAATATCAGGGATAAACAATACTTTCTTTTTCCCTGATTCAATGAGAAACCCGGCTGTTTCTGAATATTCATCGCGGTGTGGCACTTTAAGCGGAGTCACTTTCAGTGATGCATTGAGAGTAACAGCGCTGTCTGCTTTCATCGGTTGCAGGCTGATATTATGAAGGCTGACCAACTGGCTCCATGGGCCATTGTTCCGCAAAAATGAATCCATCCGTGGCATTGCATAAACCGGAACATCCTTTGACCCCATCGCTTCCCGGCCCAGTTGCATCAAACCGGAATAATGACCAACATGTGCATGAGAAATAAAAATACCATCAGGTGAATAGTCAGGTGCAGAAGTGATATAAGCTTGCAATTTCTTTAGTTGTTCAGCCATATCCGGGCTGGCTTCAAACAGCCAGTATTGATTGGCCTTTCTGTCAACCAATACAAGACAGGTCACCAATTTTTTCTCTTCTTTCCCGGAATAATAAGCAGCGCAGCACTCCTTTTCACATCCTGCCTGCGGATAACCTGCATCCTGTGCAATACCCAACACCACTACAAACTGATCCGGCAGTTCTTTTTGTGCAACATCTTCACCTGCTGATTTTGTTTTGCAAGCTATTGTGCTAAAAAGAAGGAAGACAACAATATGAAAGAAAAGATTCTTCAACACTTTTTTTTATTAGCTTACTTGTTTCTCTCTCTATTGACTATTGACTATTGACTTATTGACCACTCACCACTCACTATAACACCTGAAACCCATACGCATAAGGATCGTCATCTTTATCTATCCAGATAGTATTGTAGCCATAAATTTTTGCCCATCCCTCCACTGACGGACGGATAGCCACTTTTCCCGCAATAGTCAGTTCTTCTTCAATCCGCCCAATGAATTTACTCCCGATAATGCTTTCATGAATAAATTCATCTCCTTTCTTCAGCAATCCTTTTGCATACCATTGCGCCATTCTTGCCGATGTGCCCGTGCCGCAGGGGGAACGGTCAATCGCTTTCTCACCATAAAACACCGCATTTCTTGCTGTCGAGGTATTATCCAGCACAGCCCCTGTCCATAAAATATGGGAGCAACCTTTTATTGTTGCATCATCAGGATGGACAAACTCATACTTGTCATTGATGTTCTTCCGCAGTTCCCTGGCCCATGCAATAAGTTTGTCCGCCGGGTAATGTTCCAATCCTTTAAAATTTTTCTGCACATCCACGATGGCGTAAAAATTACCGCCATAGGAAACATCGATCAGCAGTTCACCCAGTTCAGGACAGTCAGCAACCAATTCTGTTGAATGCAGGAATGCCGGAACATTGATCAGTCTCACACTTTCACATTTCTTATTTCTCATTTCATATTTCACATTTATTAAACCGGCCGGAGTCTCCATCCTCACCACACCCTCCTGCTTCGGTTTTATCAATCCTTCCTCTATTGCAATCGTAATCGTTCCAATCGTACCGTGACCACACATCGGCAGGCAGCCGCTGGTTTCAATGAACAGGACGGCCACATCATTGGCCGGATCGTGCGGCGGATAGAGAATGCTGCCGCTCATCATGTCATGACCTCTTGGTTCAAACATGAGGCCTGTACGTATCCAGTCATATTCCCGCAGGAAATGCTGTCGCTTTTCACTCATATTTTTTCCCGTCAGCGCCGGGCCGCCTTTTTTTACCAGGCGAACGGGGTTGCCACAGGTGTGAGCATCTATACAGTGGAAAATGTGCTTCATCCGTTTATTTATAGTTTATGTCACGCAAACCTGCCTGTCGGCAGACAGGGACGCTAAGTTTTCTTTGCAGCATACAATCTTTGCAACTTTGCGTGAAATCCTCTTATCCTTTTGTAAATTGCTTCTCATGGAAGCCTACGGCAAGATACTACTGATTGCGATGCCCGCCTTCCTCCTCCTTGTTTTGTTTGAAAAATGGTGGGGCTGGCGAAAAGGAAAAGACACTGTCCGCAATATGGACATGATCAGCAGTCTCAGCAGCGGTGTCACCAACGTGACCAAGGATGTGGTGGGCCTGTCCGTTGCCATTCTCAGTTACCCGTTTTTCCTGGAAAATCTCGCCATCACTTCCATCCCCAATACGATCATCGTTTATATCATCGCTTTTATCGCATTGGATCTTGCCGGCTACTGGATTCACCGCCTGCAGCATGTGGTCAATTTTTTCTGGAACGGCCATGTCATTCACCACAGCAGCGAGGAATTTAACCTGGCCTGTGCCCTGCGGCAAAGTATTTCAGGCATTGTAAAAATATTTGCCATTTTTTTGCTGCCCGCCGCTTTGCTGGGTGTGCCTGCGAATGTGATTGCCGTGGTGGCGCCGCTGCATTTGTTTGCGCAGTTCTGGTACCACACACAGCATATTGACAAAATGGGTTTTTTGGAAAAGATCATTGTCACCCCATCGCACCATCGGGTGCATCATGCCATCAATCGGGAATACCTCGACAAAAATTACGGGCAGATCTTTATTTTCTGGGACAAATGGTTTGGCACATTCCAGGAAGAGCTAAAAGAGGTTCCGCCTGTGTATGGCATCACCCGCCCGGCACAGACCTGGAATCCTATTAAAATAAATTTTCAACATGTGTGGTTGTTGCTGCAGGATGCATGGCGAACTAACAACTGGAAAGACAAGTTTGCACTGTGGTTCAAACCCACCGGCTACCGTCCGGCAGATGTGGCGGAGAGATACCCGGTAAAGAAGATTGAGGATGTTTATCATTTTACCAAATACGACACAAGGACCTCCCCGGCTTTCAGCGTATGGTGCTGGTTCCAGTTGGTGATGACACTTCTTTTTATCAGTTATCTTTTTGGCAATATTGCTGCTATCAATCATCTTGACGGTTCTTATATCTTCTGGTATGCCGGTTTTGTTTTTATTACCGTTTATGCCCTGACCGACCTGATGGATCGCAACCCATCGGCGATGATTGCAGAGTTTTTACGCTGCGGCCTCGGCCTGTATTTTATCTACAGCCAAAACGACTGGTTTGGCGCCGCTGCATTTATATCATCCATTCAATATTTGCTGGGGACTTATTTTATTCTTTCGCTGCTCGTGACGGGATGGTTTGTAGTGAGGCATAGAAAGGAAGATTTAGAATCATTTCCATTGTTCAATCATAAATGACGTAAAATGATAAAGATCTCATTCCTTAAAAAAAATGATAAGAAAACAGGCAGTTTAAAATCTAGCGGATTTTCAGATGCCTTCATTTCGGCGTGCCAAAACATGGATATAGTCGCTTTAAGTGATCTTTTTAATGACGACGCTATAATCAATGACCAAACGAAATGGGAGTTCTTGAGTACAGTCAGAGACACGTTTACTGATTTTCGAAGTAACGGAAACGAAACATTAAACTTTGAATTCCGAAAATGTTGTTTTTGTACAAAATCAAGAGGCAAGCAAGTTTATTTTTTTAGCGGTAAAGGAGCTTATGATTTTATTGCATTCTATTTTGACAAGACAGAAACCGATTTAAAAAATATTACTATTTGCAATGAACCATCGGGTACAATACGATCAGCTGTATATGAAAAAATGTTTAATATCCATTGATCAACTTAATCAAGCGATAATTCCAATTTGACAATTAGTTAAGAAAATATCCTGTGTAACTTCACAACCTCTTCACCATATCAATCCACAACCTCGTCCTTGTGCGAAAGCCGATGGATTCATAAAGTTGGATGGCACCGGTATTACTCGTCAGCACATGCAGGAAAGGAATAAAAGAATTGGCTATGATCAGCTTCATCACATGCAGCATCACCGTTCTTGCATAACCATGCCCACGATGATCAGGATGAGTGCACACGGCGCTTAATTCCATATATGGCACCGGGTGCATCCGCTGCCCTGTCATGGCCACTAACTGATCATCCTTGAAAATGCCGAAGTAATTTCCAAATTCAATGGTACGTTCAAAGAAAGGGCCGGGTTTGGTCAGCGCTGTCAGTTCCAGCATCTGCGGGATGTGTTCATCCGTCAACAGTTGTATCAAAGGGGTCTGTGCCGTCTCGAAAGAATCAACCGGGTATTCATATACCATCTGGCAGCAGTCAAAGTGATGTAATTGCTGCCACTTATTTTCATCCAGCGGAATGCTGTCAAAATAAGAGATGGCTATTTTTCTTCCTTCAGGTAAGAATGCATGGAGTTTGCCAAGACTGGCCGTATTCATTTCTTTCACGGCGGCGAAAGGGGCAATCTCGGGCCGGTAGCAGCCGACTTCTCCGTTCAGCAGGGCCATATCCCTGTTGCCGGTGATGATGGCTTGCCAGATCATATTGTCAAGAAGGTGGGGCATCCTGTTTTAATTCAGGCTGCAACATAAGTATAAATGCAGAATGCTTTATAGCGCAGATGAGTGAAATGGCACTGTATCAGATCAGAAATACCGGGTTGCTGATTGCAGCGTCAGGAAAGAAATGAACGCCGGGGGACCTTAACTGTCCGAAGAGGCCGGCAATAGCGAATGTTTTATTTTTTATCAGGGTCACCGGGCCGTGGTCGCAGTCTTGCTCTTGACTTATTGAAAATATTCCTGCCTTTATCAACTCCGGCCCTCTTCTTTTTTTGTTCATCAGCAGGCAGGTGAATAAACTCAAGGCATTCTTCGCTGCAACAGCCTTCATACTTCTTTTTACATTCCTCACACTGAATGAACAACAGGTGGCAGGCATCGTTTACACAGTTCACATGGGTATCGGCCTGTTTGCCGCACTGGTGGCATTTGGCAATGATCTCATCCGTGATCCGTTCGCCCAGTCGCTGGTCAAACACAAAATTCTTTCCGTGAAATTTATTGACCAGTCCTTTTTCCTTCACCTGGTTGGCATAATGTATGATGCCACCTTCCAGGTGAAATACATTTTTAAACCCCTTATGCAGCATATACGCCGAAGCCTTTTCGCAGCGGATGCCGCCGGTGCAGTACATGATGATGTTCTTATCCCTTTTTTCATCCATCATTTCCACAGCCATAGGCAGTTGTTCCCGGAATGTATCTGAGGGTACTTCAATGGCATTTTCAAAATGACCCACTTCAAATTCGTAGTGGTTCCGCATATCAATCACAATCGTATCGGGATCATTGGTGAGTTGGTTGAACTGCTCTGCATTCACATATTTACCCCGGTTGGACATGTCAAAACTTGTATCCGTGATGCCATCCGCTACAATATTTTTCCTCACCTTAATGTCGAGCACATAAAAACTTTTCCCGTCATCATCCACCGCTACATTCAGGCGAAGGCCATGGAGAGGCTCAATAGCATACAAGTAATCTCTAAGCTTTTCAAAATTTGCCGAAGGAACACTGATCTGTGCATTGATGCCCTCATGGGCAAGATAAATGCGACCAAGCACTCCTATTGCCGAAAGGTCTTTATATAGGGTGTTCCGAAAAAATCCCGGTTCCTCAATCTTGAAATAGCAATAAAAGGAAATTGTTGTTCTTGGTGTCGGATCGTTTTGAATACGTTCCTTCAGTTCCCTGCGGGAAATACGGTTGTGCAATGCGGCCATTGTTTTGAATTTTAGTCCTGTGAACGCTTAGAACCCCAATTGCAGGTTGGGCAAAATTCTTAAAGCAGCGCAAAGATAGGCTAAGAGATCAAAAGAGAAAATGAGTGAGAAAGATGACAGGGAAATTTGATCCGGCGGCCCATTCGTAATACGCAAATACCGAATCATCAACTGAAGCAATGTATGGCATACCTGACCTCAATATCATCCCGGCCAGTCATCCCCTCTCGGACGGAAACTGCGCCGGAAACCAATGCGGAAATCAAACATCCAGCGTTTGCCGTTTTGATAAGACTGCACAAAATCAACCCTGAACTGCTTCAGGATATTATCAAAGCCAAAGAAGTATTCAAAATAGTTGGTGTTCCTGTCAATATAAAAAGCATTGGCGCCAAGAACTAAATAAAGGTTCAGCTTTTTAAGACCAGGCACTTTATTCGTCAGCAATCCGTTGAAATTATGTTCTGCATGCAGCAGCGAATAAAATTTTGCCGTGTTGCTGAACTGGTAAAGCGGCAGCAACTGGAAGCTGTTGAGCCGCTCTGTGGCAAAGGAAGAAATATTACCATTGAAATGCTGGTAGTCCGGCAACTGCACATGCCGGTTATTAAAAAATCCCCCGACACCGAGACGGTAACTAAACTGGCCTTTCAGCCGCAGGTTGATCTCGTCTTTAATTGAAAATTTCCATTTGCTGAAATCTGCATCACTACCCAGGAAACCGTTATAGCCATGCACATATTCAAGTGAGAAAGTCGGGTGTTTTGATCCCAGGTTGATGCGTTGCTCCGGTAATTCAACGTAGCGGTTGCCGGGTTGCCAGTTAAGCCGCAACAACGTCACAAACACTTTATGACGGATGATGTTATCCGTAGCGATCTCATTTGGATAATTAGGGGTGTATTCAAGATCCTTTTTGAACCAGGAATAGTTCGTTACATTATCCAGCGGCAACCTGTCCTGGTATTGGAATGCGGCTGTCCAGGTGAACCCCGCCCCGATACTTTGTATAAAACTGCCCCTGAAATAATAAGCTTCATAAGTCTTCATCCGGTTTTCTTTACCCAGCAGGCAGGACAATGTGTTACCTCTCGGCCCTATGGGGCTGTAATTATTGAACTGGAAGACCCGCTTGCCTCCTGACAAATAAATGGAATGTGCGTTTTTCTTACCAAACTCATACCGGAGAGTGAGATGCGCATTGAAATGCTTATTGGCAAATCCATAGCGAAGATTGGGAGCAACAGAAAAGCTGCGACGGCTATAGACGCTTTTATCCAATCGTTTTGTCCACTCGGCTCCTGTGTTGATCACCAATCCTTCTGCCGGTGTGAAACCGATCTGTTCTGTGATAGGACGGAATCTGAAACTTATTTTCTTCCTCCGGGTAACAATATTTTGCTCAAACATCAGCGCCCCAAACAGGTTTACTTTATTGGTGATCTTTTCCAATGAATCAAGATAGCGGGGATCCTGCCGCACCGTTTCCAGGCTGTCCTTCACCTGGTAATCCAGTATTTCATCTTCCTGCAAAGGAATGGGTCTGGCATACTCCCAATAATCAGAGGTCTTCTGGTTTGAACCCTGGAAATACTTCATCAGCGTCTGATCAAAATGCTTTTTTGAAAAAAACACATCTGTTTCAAAATTGGAATAGATATTTACAAAACTGCCATGTGCATCAAAGCCGAGAATCTTCACCTCAGGATAGATGACCTGGCTGCTGATGACCCATATATCATCTTTATAAGGACGGTACAGTTGCTCCACAAGCAGTGTATCTATGAACTGCATCTGCGATTCTTTGGTCAGCTTCAACTGCAGGGAATGTATGCGCCATTCATCTTCCACGATGTTGATATAACCTTTGAAAAGAGGTTCATACCTCCTTCGCGGTATTACCTGAATGCGGCTCACTGTTCTCCCGTCTTCCACAAATTCTCCTTCGTACTTAAAACGGTAATAGTACAGCGCATTGTCAGAAATGGGAGAAATGAACCCTCTCGGGTTCAGGTTGTTCACCGGGTTCAGGTCGTTGCCGATGAAAATATTATTGTCATAAAAGGAAAAGAAACGTGGAGCACTCAGCCCATAGGCATCCCTGTCGCCGCTCACTTTGGAAGAGATGACCTCGATACGTTCTTTATCCGGCTTGTCCACCGAATAAAGAGAAATGGTCTCCGACAGGTAAAGAATTTTTTTCTGGCTCGTATCACCGTCAAGGAAATCAACCTTGCGGCCAAATATCCTGGTAGGATAACTTCTTACCCGCAACTGCCCCTTGGTATATACCTCGCATTGAAAACTGCTGAGTTGGTCTTTGTGATAACTTCTTTTGTCAATCGTTTTGCGGATGATATCGTAGGCCGGGTCCTCTCCTGCTTTGATGATCACTTCGGTCAGCACCACTTCCTGGGGACTGAGTATAAAGTTCAGCGTAACATTATCCTTGTCGCACAGCACCACTTTTTCCTCCATTTTATAATTGATGTGCTGGCAAACAAGGGTGTACAGACCCGGGTTCAGGTCTAAAAAATATTTTCCTTCGGTATTCGCATTGGTGCCTTTGTTGGTTCCTTTTACAAAAACAGAAGCATAAGGGACCGGTTTTCCTTCCTTATCAGTTACGACGCCGGACACCCGTTGGGCGTAGGATAAAAAAACACTGTGTATTAAAAAGAGAAAACAAAAGATTCGCCGCATGATTTCCGGTGACTTCAGGTAAATAATTGAATAAGATAAGCAAGTTTCGCTTTATGCCAAAACGGTACAGGTTATTTACCTGAAGAACGTAAAAAACTTCCTGTCATTGCCCCAAAGCCGCCTGCAAGTCCGCCAATGACAGCAGTTACAAGTACCAGGAGTAGCGAATTGCCGCCCAGTTTTAACAGGGTCGCAACTTTCTCAGAAAGCAGGCTGCTGTTGCTGCTATCTATGATATAGGACAACAAACCCCAAAAAAGGAAAATGCCAAAGAACCCGCCAAGAAAAGCTTTGCCGGCTTTTTGATGCCCCAGGGCTGCAACAATAAAAGCCGCCACTGCCACTGACCACCAGGGCAGGTATAGCCCTGCCACAAATGCCAGCAAACCCGTAAGTATAACCGCTGTGAAAAATTTCATACTTCTTTTTTACTTTTTTAATGTTTTACTCCCCTTCCTTTTCAAACTTCATCACCCATTTCACTTTTTGATCCAGCTTATCGCCTTCCCGCATATACCACAGCGGGAAATATTTTCCTTCCACCCATGTGTCAACAAAATTGTCATAATACCTGCTGCCGGGATTGCCGCTTTGGCCCGCCGGATAAACACCATAAGCCTCTGTGGGTGCAGTCAGATGAACGATCATCCGCCAACTGGGGCCATGACTGTGTGTAACCGCATTAATAATATTACCATTGCCGCCAACCGGAAGACCACGACGGGCAAAAGGCAACAGCGATTGTTTCAGCAGGTGATAAATGGTTGGGTTCTTAAACTTGCTCCATTCCAATTTGCCTTCTCCTTCTTTGACTTTAAGAAACACAGAAGCTTTGTTCAGCGCATCCGTCACCACATCATACAGTGTTTCCACCTGCGGGGTATTGATATTATCAATAAACTTCAGCGCAGAATCTTTTTTCAGCATTTCCAATGTGCTTTGTTCTTCAGGCCAGGGAGCATTCGGGGTCACCTGTTCCAGTTCATCTTTCCAGATACCAACTTCAGTGCTGTCAAACCAGGACTGAAAAATAGTTTGTCCTTTTGATTCCGGCGAAGCATGAAGATCCCATTGCCTGGCAATGGTCAAATAATTCTTAGCCTCAACCGACAGTTTTTCCTCCTGCACATATTTTAATAACAACGGCATGGCGTCTTCAGCCAATGAGTTGAAATAATCATAATGCAGTTTCATCATATCCTGCACAGTGATGCCGGACATAGTTGCCAGTTTATTCTCAATAGTCACTCCTCTCGGGGTGATATAACTGCCGGGAATAAAATAGGGATAAGTAGAATCAACCGGACGCTGATTGGCACTTTGCAAAAAACCTCTTTCAGGATTTTTGCTGTGAGGATTTTCAATTTGCGGAATGAACCCTTGCCACATAAAGCTGCTGTCCTTGCCCGGCATCACATACAATCCCTGCCGGTTCCATCGGGCTGGGAATTTTCCCTGTTGCCAGATAGCAATATCGCCTGACCTCGATGCAAAAACAAAGTTCTGTCCCGGGCAATCAAATGTTTTAATTGCTGCTGTATAATCATCATAGTTCTTTGCCCTGTTCAGTTTATAAAAGGTCATGCCCTCATTGCTGGGATCATGCGCCACCCAGCGAACAGCAAGGTTGCGGCTTTTTGAAAGATCATTACTGAAACTTTCATCATACATCACCGGCCCGAAAATGGTATAGGCCACTGTGTCAAAAACAGTTTTTGCTCCTCTCACTTTTATTTCTTCAATGCGAAGACTGGTGGGTTGCCAGGCGCCATTGAACCAATATTCTTTCTTTGAATTGTCCTTGAATTTTATTTCATAATAGTCCTTCACATCCCTCTGTGCGTTGGTCACACCCCATGCAATGCTATCGTTAAACCCAATGATCACAAACGGGCTTCCCGGCAATGAAACACCATATACATTGCTGGCGGGTGTCACCAATTGTATCTCGTACCAGATGGATGGCAACGACAATTCCAGATGCGGGTCGTTGCTGAGAATGGGTGCGCCGCTTTGTGTTTTGCTGCCTGCAACCACCCAGTTATTACTTCCGTTGTTGCGATCTGGCAATGGTACCGGTTTTGTTACCGCCAGTTCTTTATTTTTAAAATACAATGAATCGGCTGTGGCAGGAGGCACAGGCACAATGCCCGGTGCTGCAAACAAGCTTCCTTTGGGAACAATCGGCGCCAATGAATCATGCACCTGGGGGTAAAGCATTTTCAGTTGCTCTTCGGTGAAAATAGCTTTAGCATTGGTGTAAGCAAGATCAGTTTCTGTGCCAGAGGCCAGCATCTCTGCCATCATCTTTAGCAACAGTGCCGTGCGAAGATTGGTCCATTTTTCCGGTTGCAGGTCAAGCAGTTTATATTCTACGGGTAGTTTGCTTTGTGTCAATGTTGCGATAAACGCATTCACTCCATCAGTATATGCATCAAAAACAGCTTTGCCTGCCGGATCTTTTTCAATTTCACGCAAAGCATTTTCTGCAGCAAATTTCATCCCCAGCCGTCTTTTTGATTTATCAAAGTCAATGGCAACCGGTCCGGCAATTTCGCTGGCCCTTCCCTCCGCTGCTTTTGTCTGCAGGTCCATCTGAAACAATCGGAATTTTGCATGCAGGTAGCCCTGGATGAAATACAGGTCTTCATCGTTTTCTGCAAAAACATGCGGCACTAAGCGTTCATCCAAAAAAACCTCAGCTTTTCCTTTCAGCCGACCAAATTTCAGTTCTTCATCAAATCCCTGGCCGGCAGGCTCGGCATTTTGCCAAAAGCCATGCTGAGGGCTCAAAAACTTTCCTGCAGGTGGAATATCACCCCATTTTTTATTGAGGGCATACAGCAACCCTGTTGTAACAACAGCAGAAATGAGAAAGGGAACAATACGCATAAAGGGTAAATATTGCCGAAAGATAGAAAAAGAAAAATATCTACTGACAGGAATTTCGTCCTTGAAGTCAGGTGATGTGCTATTTTTCGTTAATTTCATCGCCAACTTAAAAAAACCATTTATGAACAAGACCGTATTAATAATCATTGGCGTTGTCGTTTTGCTGGTCATTTGGATCATCAGTCTTTACAACCGCCTTGTTCGCCTGCGCAACCGCCGGGAAAATGCTTTTGCTGATATTGACGTGCAGCTCAGGCAGCGGCATGACCTGATCCCCCAATTGGTGGAAACCGTGAAAGGTTATGCAGCGCATGAAAGAGACCTGCTGCTGAAAGTGACCGAGGCCCGCACGGCTGCCATGTCGGCCACTTCCATTGATGATAAGATCAGGGCTGAGCAGCAACTCAGCGGCGCCCTTGCCGGGTTGAAAGTGCAGGTGGAAGCCTATCCCGATCTGAAAGCCAACCAGAATTTCTTGCAATTGCAGGAAGAGCTCAGCGATATTGAAAACAAACTGGCCGCTGTTCGCCGTTTCTTCAATGCAGCCACCACAGAATACAACAATGCCGTGGAATCATTCCCCAGCAATATCGTGGCCGGAAGTTTTGGTTTCAAACGTGAGATCATGTTTGACCTCGGTGAAGAAAGAAGAAAACAAATGGATGAACCCCCGCAGATCAAGTTTTAAAACTGCCTGCGAAGGCGAGTGAAGGAACCAGCCATGTATATTGGAATAGACAGTCAAATACGAAAGAACAATTTCAATTCATTTCTCCTGCTCATAGCATTCCCGGCCCTGCTGCTGGGAATGTTTTATGTTTTTTTCTTTTTTGTGCATGAAAAGGACATGAATGCTGCCAGCATGCAGTTCGTCCAGGTGATGCCATTGATATTAGTGGGAGTGGTTGTATGGTTCCTGATCGCATGGTTTGGCCACAGCGCCATGATCCGCTTAGCCACCGGCTCCAAACCACTGGAAAGAAAAGAGAATAAACGGGTGTATAACCTGGTGGAAAATCTTTGCATGCAGGAAGGTGTGCATCCGCCAAAGGTTTTTATCATCGAAGATGATTCACTGAATGCTTTTGCCAGCGGCATCAATCAGAAAACCTATGCCATTTCTCTGTCAAGAGGCATTATCAACAAATTAGATGATGATGAACTGGAAGGTGTGATAGCCCATGAACTGGCGCATATCAAGAACCGTGATGTGCGGCTGCTCATCATCTCCATTATTTTCGTTGGTATTTTTGCTTTCCTGGCCGAGATGGCATTCCGCAGTGTATTTCACAGCCGGGTTGGGCGCAGAAGGGATGAAAAAGGAACAGGTGGTGTTATCCTGATCGCTATTGCCATCACTGCTGTTGCCTATTTTATTTCGATTCTGCTCCGGTTTGGCATCAGCCGCAGAAGAGAATATATGGCCGATGCAGGAGCTGCCGAAATGACAAAGAAACCACATGCCCTAGCCAATGCGCTTCGTAAAGTTTCAGGTGATCCGCAAATTGAAGCAGTAAAAAACAGGGAAGTGGCGCAGCTATTTATTCATAACCCCAAACTGGATAATAAGAACGGCATGGCGCTGACGAACCTGTTTGCCACGCATCCGCCGATTGAGAAGAGAATACAGTTGCTGGAACAGTATGCGTAATGTTGCCCGATTAAAGGTTGAAAGGTTTTAAACAACCCTTTATCCTTTTTTTCCTTCAATCATAGGCACAAAAGAAAAATGATCAAAGACCTCTTCCTTAATAGCACCACCTTCTAATTTGCTGATGCGCATCATGCGTTGCAGATCGCCGGCGCCAACGGGAATCACCATCATGCCGTTTGGTTTTAACTGCTGAACCAGTTTGGGTGGTATCTCCGGTGCTGCTGCTGTGATGATGACCTTATCAAATGGAGCAAAAGTGGGCAGACCTTCATAGCCGTCGCCGTAAAAGAATTTGATGGAAGGATATTTTTTCAGGTGCAGAAAATTTTTGTTGGCATCAAACAGTTTTTTCTGTCTCTCGATAGTATAGACCATGGCTCCCATCTCGGCCAGCACACAAGCCTGGTAGCCACTGCCGGTGCCGATTTCCAGCACTTTCTCAAACTTTTTTATTTCCAAAAGCTGGGTCTGGTAGGCAACAGTGTAGGGTTGTGAAATTGTTTGCCCCTCGCCGATAGGAAAGGCCCTGTCCTCATAGGCCAGTTCATCAAAGGCGGAGTCAAGAAAAAAATGGCGGGGAATTTTGTTGATGGCTTCCAGCACTGCTTCATCGGTGATGCCTTTGCTGCGAACAGTGTCAACTAATTTTTTGCGTAGCCCTTTGTGGCGGTAAGTATCTTCTGTGGGTCTCATAAGCTGGGCTGCAAGATAGGCTATGCGGAGAAAAGAGAAAAAAGAGCTTAGCGGTCTTTGCTGATGCAACTACCAACTTTTTGTCTAATAGGGATTTGAGTTTTTGTAATTTTAAGACCCGGTTTACAAAAAAGAGCCGGTGTTTCATTTCCCTATGAGATATGAGCTTCTTAGCAGTTAAAACAGAAACAATGGCTTTAAAATAAATCGCATGAACCCTTCCGACACTCACAACCAGCGTATCGCAAAAATGACCTTTGCATCGGTATATCCTCACTATGTTACAAAAGTGGAGAAGAAAGGCAGAACAAAAGATGAACTGCATGAAGTGATAAAATGGCTGACCGGTTTTGATAATAAAAAACTGCAAAAGCTGATTGATGAAAAGGTGACATTTGAAAGCTTTTTTAAGCAGGCTAAATTAAACCCGAATGCTCACCTCATTACAGGAGTTATTTGCGGGTACCGGGTAGAAGAAATAGAAAACCCGTTAACGCAACAGGTGAGATACTTAGACAAACTGGTGGATGAACTGGCAAAAGGCAGAAAGATGGAGAAGATTTTGCGTACGGCTTAAAAGAACTGAAACATGACTATACAAGAATTCAGCATAATGACAAATTATACTATCACACTGACCAAAACAAAAAAGGACGAGCTGGAAATATTTTTTCAATTTCAGCTTGATAAAGAGGCAAATTATCTGGCAGCTTTCACAGCCAAAGACCCAAACGACAAAAATGCTTACATTGAAAAACATTCAAGGCACTTAACAGACCCTGCAATAAATATGCGGACAATAAAAGCTAACGGTGAAGTAGCAGGCAGTATAGCAAAATTTGTTATGGAGAATGAAGCCGAAATCACTTATTGGATCGACCGGAAACTCTGGGGTCAGGGAATTGCCACACCTGCCCTTAAAGATTTTTTGAAAATTGAACTGACCCGGCCAATTTATGGACGGGTTGCATTTGATAACTATGGCTCACAGAAAGTGCTGAAGAAATGCGGTTTTGTGAAAATCGGAACAGAAAAGGGATTTGCCAATGCCCGGCAATCAGAAATTGAAGAATATATTTATAAACTTCCCGGGTGACATTTGTGCAGCAGCGAACTGCTGTGGCAAAATATTCATTTCCCTGTTTTTGCATGTGCAATAAAAACCGCTATCAAAACAACGATCAGCACAACGCTATATTCAATTCCACCCAGCGTTTTCCCCACAACAAACCAACCATTTTGCCAATGAACGGTAATGATGCCTGTTACCAGGACAATGATTTCGCCGATACAGAAAAGCCGGACGAAATAGCCCGAAAACATACAGAGGCCGCCGATCAATTCAAATAAAGTAATGGCCCATGCAAGATAAAAGCCCAATGGGAAACCTTTGCTTTCGAGAAATTCACCAAAACCGGGAAGCGAATAATCAACAAGCCTTGCAATAGCATGTGCCATAAAGACAAGTCCTGCCAGCATGCGCAACAAGGCAATGGGAACAGATGGTTTTAAAAAACGAGTCATAGAATTTAATCTGCTGTCACCCATTTAGCCCCGTTCCAGCGAAGGTCCATCCGCAGGGTATCAGAGAAGGTTTCGGGAGGCCGCGGTTCTGCTAACGGCGGAAAATGTCTTGTGCCGGTGACATGGCTGGTTGTATTGAACACATCTTTCCGGTTTTCATCTTTGCTTATTGAAAATACAGTTATGCCTTGCACATCCCATCGTCCTTTGCCATCGCCAGAACTTTCCTGCATATACCACAACTGTACCACCTGCTTCACTTCATCCTCCGTTGGCGCCACCGTGGAGCAGGAAGAGAACACAGCCACAAACAACAAAGCGAATAAATATTTCATCGGGATTACAGTTTCATGTCGGCAATAATAGCTTTTATCTTTTCATCCTGTTCATTATTCACTTTTTCAAACTCCGCAGCGCTGCTCAGCTTTGTATTCACACTGAAATAGAATTTGATCTTGGGCTCTGTGCCGCTGGGCCGGGCGGATATGCAACTGCCATCTTCGAGGATAAATTGCAGAACATTGGATTTGGGAAGTTCTATTGCCCACTCCTCTCCCGTTTGCGGATTGGTTCCTTTATGTAATTCATAATCCAGCAGCTTCAGCACCGGCGAACCATTAATGGCTTTTGGCGGGTTGTTGCGATAACTTTCCATCATCGCTGCTATCTGCTGCTGGCCGTCCATTCCTTTTTTGGTGATGGAAATGAGATTCTCTTTGTAAAAACCATACTGCACATAAAGGTCAATCATCTTTTCATACAGGCTTCTTCCTTTTTCCTTTTCATAAGCCGCCATCTCACATAGCAAAGCCACTGCGCTGACACCATCCTTATCCCTTATCTTATCACCGATCATCAGGCCAAAACTCTCTTCACCACCGATGATATAATTTTCTTTTCCTTCTTTTCTTCTTATCATATCGGCTATCCATTTGAAACCCGTGAGAACATGATAGCAGGCTACTCCATTTCCTTCGGCTATCCGGCTGATCATCGGTGTGGTCACGATGGTCGTTATCACCATATCGTTGGGTTCCGCAATACCTTTTGTTTTTCTCGCTTCAATAAGATAATTGAAAGCCAGCACAGCGGTCTGGTTGCCGTTCATTAAAACCCATTTGCCATTGCTGTCCTTCACCCCGATAGCAAGACGGTCGGCATCGGGATCGGTGCCGCATAAAATATCGGCATCTAATTTCTCCGCCAGTTTCAATCCCAGGCTCATGGCCTCGCTTTCTTCAGGGTTGGGATAGATGACCGTCGGAAAATTGCCGTCAGGCACTGCCTGCTCTTCCACAATATGCACATTGGTAAAACCAAACCGTTTCAGCACTTCCGGCACCATGGTGATGCCCGTGCCATGTATGGAAGTGAAAACGATCTTCAGGTCTTTGTGTTTTGCGATCACCTCGGGATAGATGCTGAGTTTTTTCACCATCTGCATATAAGGCTCATCCACATCCTTGCCGATAAGCACAATATTTTTCTCCCCGCCGGACCATTTCACATCATCCACCGTAAGTATTTTGTCCACTTCTTTGATCACATTCTTATCATGCGGCGGCACCAATTGTGAACCATCATCCCAATAGGCTTTGTAGCCGTTATACTCTTTGGGGTTATGCGAGGCAGTGCACACCACACCCCCTTTGCATTTTAAATGACGGATAGCAAATGAAAGATTGGGTGTTGGCCGCAGTTCTTCATACAAATACACTTTGATGCCATTGGCGGCAAAAACATTGGCGGACGTCTCTGCAAAAAAACGGCTGTTGTTGCGGCAGTCATGTGCAATGGCCACACTCACTTCCTCGTTGGGAAAACATTCCTTCAGGTAATTGGAATAACCCTGCGTGGCCATGCCCACGGTGTATTTGTTCATGCGGTTGGTGCCCACTCCCATGATGCCCCGCAGGCCACCGGTGCCAAATTCCAGGTTGCGGTAAAACGCATCGGCCAGTTCTGAAGGATTATCATTTTGTAACCGGGTAATTGCTGCTTTCGTTTCCGCATCAAAATTGCCATTGAGCCATGTATCAACCTTTGCCTGAATTGCTGCATCCATGATGTTCTTTTTTGTTGCGATGAAGTTATAGAATTTTTGAAAGTGTATATGCCTAAATATACTTCACGCTGAGTTCACAGAGACCGCAGGGCAAGCAGTTGAAAAATGATCTCAGCGAACCCGGCGTTCTCTGCGTGAAAGTCAACAGATACATTACTGAATTTTGATATTCTAATCCGAAACTGTAAAGGAAACGTATTTTTGTAACCGATGAACCTGCAATCCGATTTATTGAAAGAAAGATACTGCCTGCCCGGAGTAAAATTCATCTTGTTTATCAGTTTTTTCTTTTTATATACTAACATATTTGCCCAGGATTCAACAGCTTCGCAAGCTGATACTTCAACTGTCAAAGAACCTTCTTATAAAACCCGTCAATGGCTGATGGGGGGTCTTAATGTTGCAGGTTATGGAACATCGCTGATACTTTTTAATAATACCTGGTATAAAAATTACCCGAGATCCTCTTTTCATACGTTTGATGACAGCAAGGAGTGGTTGCAAATGGACAAGACGGGCCATGGCTGGGCAGCATATAATGCTGCAAGAGGATCTGCTGCCATGTGGCGCTGGGCCGGGGTTTCACAAAAAAAAGCCGCATGGATCGGCGGATTGAGCAGCACCGCTTATCTCACCGTGATAGAAATTCTGGATGGCCACTCTGCTGAATGGGGCTGGAGTTGGGCCGATATGGGAGCAAATTTTTTTGGCTCAGGACTCTTTATTGCACAGGAACTGGGATGGGAGGAACAACGCTTACAATTCAAATTTTCTTTTCACCGCAAAAATTACAATGAGCCTCAACTGGAACAAAGAGCAGATGGTCTTTTTGGCAAAAGCTGGTCAGAAAGAATGCTGAAAGATTACAATGCGCAAACCTACTGGCTCAGCGCCAACCTGAAACCGTTTTTTCCAAAATCAAATTTACCTGCCTGGCTGAATGTAGCTGTTGGTTACGGGGCAGATGGTATGTTCGGTGGTTTTGAAAACAAATGGACAGATGAGTTGGGCAATGATGTGACACGATATGATATTCCGAGGAAAAGACAATTCTTCCTGGCGCCGGATATTGATTTCACAAAAATTCCCACAAAGAGTAAATTTCTCAGAACCACTTTTGCTGTATTGAATTCTTTCAAATGCCCCGCTCCGGCATTAATGCTTGACAACAAAGGAAAATTCAGAGCTTATGCGGTTTATTTTTAAATGTGGTTAAAACCACAGCCGCTACAGTTATAATTATTCTTCCCGGTCTGAAGAACGCTGCTATACCAACTCCACTTCATTAACAGGACTAAACAGGTAAATCTTTCCGGTCGCTACTTCCGTGCACTTAAAACGCTTCCGCAACTTTTCTCCCCGCTGAAAAACTCTTCCGTCGCTGATGCGGAACAGGGCTTTTAGTTCAAGCTCTTCCAGTAAGCGGTGATGACTTTCCTTTGCATCATATTTTCTCAGCACCCGTAATAAACCATCTTCTGCACAACTGCTGGCAGCGGGATTCTTCAACGATTGCAGCAATTCTTTTTCAATGTCGCCAGGAAAAACATGATGTTTCAGAAACTGGTCGAGCAACTGTCCATAGATCATTTTCCATTCCCGGCCATGCGCCATCACCTTATTGGCATGTTGTTCAAAGCAGAGCAGGTGGGCAAGTTCATGCAGCAGTGTAATGAGAAAAGCATATTTGTTGAGATTGCCATTGACACTAATGCGGTGATTGGCATGATGGGTGCGGTGGCGGTAATCTCCCAGTACCGATCTTCGTTCCCTTGCCACCGTTAGATGCACTTTATACTGACGCAGGTATTGCAGCACCGGCTCATAGGTGCCTGCGGGCAAATAATCACTGAGTTGTGCAATAGGAACTTCTTTCTTAGGCATTCTTCTTTTGCTTCAGCAGCCTGGTGAGTATGGATACTTCGATAAATGTATAGACAAGGTAAAGTCCCATGCAGGTGAACAAGGCAGGCTTGTTTACTTCTTTTTTAGCGATCATGATGTAAACAAACGCTGCAATGGCAATCACAAAGAATTTGATGATGAAACTGCCATAAACGGCCCTCACAAATGCCTGGGGGTTGCTGGCCTTCATGCCCCTTTGCAGCAGCCAGAATGAAAAAATGGTGAGCAGCAGCAACAACAGGTTTCCCATCAGCAGTACATCCCTGTTAAAACCCCAATTCTCCAGCAAATTTTTTCCGGCCACAAAAAAACCACTCAGCACAATGAATAAGATCAGCAACGGACGAAGGGAATGGAGACTACTTTGGTTCATTCTTTTTTTTGGTCCCGGTTTCCCGGAAAAGTTTGTAAAACATTCCGGCGAGGACGAGCAAAGGTAAGAAACAGGAAAACATTGGCAGGGTGTGCAGCCACCTGTCAATTCTCAGACCGGCAAAAACAGCAATAACCAATGCAACCAGGATCTGAGTGCCAAGGCCTGCATAGCGTAAAAGATCCCTGTTGTTATTTGGTGACGGCCGTTTGTTCATGGCCATTACCATTGCTCATTTCAACAATATTGGCGCCCATGTGGCACTGACCATTGAAAGTTGCTGTTGGCTCCACCTGCAATTTACCGGCATAAAGATTCCCGGTCACCACGCATTCGCCGCGAAGCTGCAACAGGTCCTTGGCCCTGACATTGCCGGATACTTTACCAACAATGTCTGCCTGTGTGCCGCTGACATCACCTTCAACATTGCCATTGTTGCCTATCACAATTTTTGCGGTGCTGTGCACATTTCCGATGATGGTTCCGTCAATGCGGATGTCGCTGCTGCTGCTGATGTCGCCTTTCAGCGTGGTGCCATGGCCGATGAGAGTGGTGCCATTGGTCCCGCTTGTTTTTTCTGGCTGCATTTCAGTTTTGTTTTTGTTATTAAACATAGGTATTGATTAGTCGTTAGATATTTCTGCTTTTGGTACGTTCAGTTCCAGTGTGTCAAGAACGATGGTCGCATCACCTTTGAGCACCTGGCGGATATTGTTGATGTAGTTAGTCTGGTAAAACACCTGTTTTTCTAAGGAATCCACCCGGTATTTCATGTCCCGGTACTCCCTGCCGATCTTCAGGTCATCATAACCCGGAATGTAATACTTCAATGGCGTGAAAACGATCAGGGCGACAGTCAGGCCAACCAAAACAACAAAAATTGTGCTCAACACCACATAAACGCTTAATCTGGATAACTTAAAGGTCACCACTTCCTCATAAGTATCGTCGTTCATGACCACCAGCCGGTAACGGTTTCTGAGCCGTTTCAGGGTAGAGCCGGCTTCCAGTTTTGCCATAGATCAGTTTTAAAGACTTTAAAGGTAAGGAATGCTTGTTGGTTTTGCCAGCATCCCGTTCATCAAAAAAGGTAAAAAAAGTGAGCAATTTTTATACTAAAATGTCTGAAATTCAGTTAATAAGACTTTAGTTTTGCGCCGGAAAAATGCATTTCACCCGATATACCATAACTGCAGCAGCTTTTTTCTTCCTTGGCCTGCTTGCCGGCAGCGCTTTCGGGCAGTCAGGAAGCACTCTGGACATCACCAAACCCAAAGAATATGAAGAGAGGGTATTGCAGTCTGAAAGAGAGGATAAAAAATTCACAACCGTCCGTCGCTTTTTCCAAAATACCGGCACCCATTACAACTATTTTTTCAACGCCAACAACAAATTGAACGAGGTTATTGAAAAAGCAAAAGCCTCATTTAAAGACGATTATTCACTTTTATTGCCATTTTACAATTACAGCCTTGATGCAACTGCTGCCGACAGCATTCAGTTGGATTCGGTCTCTTACAAATCTCAAAGCGGAATAGCCCTCCACGACCTGCGCAATGACTGGATTGATAATTTGTACCTGCTCTGGGGCGCCTCATATTACCTCCGCAAAGAATTTGATTCGGCCTACCTGATGTTTCAGTACATCAACTTTGCCTTTGCTGAAAAAGAAAAGGATGGGTATTACAAAACAATCGGCAGCAGCAGGGATGGCAACTCGGCCCTGAGCATTGCCAGTAAGGAAAAAAACAGCCTTACAAGAAAAATATTCACACAGCCCCCCAGCCGCAATGATGCTTTTATCTGGCAGATAAGGAATTTCCTGGCCCAGGACCAGTTTGCCGAAGCCGCCAGCCTGATCGTGACATTGCGCAATGATCCTGTTTTTCCCAAACGGCTGCACAGCGACCTGGAAGAAGTTCAGGCTTTCTGGTTTTATAAGCAAAGCATGTGGGACAGCGCCGCTGCTCATTTAGAAAAAGCTTTGGATAATGCCAGCAACAAGCAGGAAAGGGCCCGCTGGGAATACCTGCTGGCACAACTGTATGAACTTTCAGGCAACTATGACGAATCAGAAAAATATTTCAGCAAAGCTATTGGCCACACCACCGACCCGATCCTGGAAGTGTATGCAAGACTTTCCTCCATCCGGGTGAACAAAGACGGCGGAGAAAATTATATTGATAAAAACATTGCAGAGTTGCTGCGCATGGCCAAAAGAGATAAGTACACTGATTACAGGGACATCATTTACTACATGGCGGCACAAATGGAATTAGAACGCAACAATGTTGAAGGCGCCCTTCCGCTGTTGCTAAAGAGTACACAGGTTGCGAGCAACAATCCTTCGCAGCGCAATAAAGCTTTTTTGCAATTGGCAGAACTGGCTTATGCCAAAAAACAATACCGCCAGGCTTATAATTTTTACGACAGCATCCGGATCGATGATCCGGCACTGAAAAACCCGGAGACCATTGAGAGCAGAAAAGAAATGCTGGGCAAAGTGTCTTTCAACCTTGAAGTGATCGAAAGACAGGACAGCCTGCAACGAATTGCTGCCCTGCCCGAAGACGAAAGAGAGGATTTTGTAAAAAAATTAGTCAGGCAAATCCGCAAACAACAGGGTTTGAAAGATGAATCGTTTACTACCGGTTCTTCCCTTCCGCCAGTGGTTGCCCCTACTCTCTTTGGCAGTAATGATGCAAGAGGAGAATGGTATTTTTATAACAATAATTCACGGCAAAAAGGGCTCACCGATTTTAAATCACGATGGGGCAACAGACCCAACACTGATAACTGGCGGCGCAGTTCTGCTATTGCTGCCGGTTTGCAAAACAGGAATATGCTGCCTTCAGGCGGACCAGCCACTGCACAAGGCGGCAGCGATCAAAGCGGACCGCAGGAAGCTACATATGATGGATTATACAGCAAACTGCCGCTTACCCCTGAGTTGATGAAACAATCCAACGATTCAGTGAAAGCAGCGATGTTCATTTTGGGTAAAGCATATATCCAGGAAATTGAAGATTGCGCAGAAGGTGTGGAAACCATGGAAGGTCTCCGGCAGCGTTTCCCTGAATTTGACCCGATGGATGAAGTGCTGTTCAACCTTTATTATTGTTATCAAAAGAATGGTGATGCCGCCAAAGCTGCAGCTATCAAAAAACTGATGTCGGAAAAATTCGGCAACAGCAATTATACGACTATCGTCACCACCGGTAAAAATCCGCAAACTAAAGCTGGTAACACAGAAGCCACCAAAACCTATGAACGCATCTATGACCTGTTCATTGAAGGACAGTTCAGCACGGCTGTGGCGGAAAAGAAAAAAGCTGACCAGCAATATGGCAATAACTACTGGACACCGCAATTGCTCTATATCGAATCCGTTTATTATGTCCGTGAAAGAAACGACAGCACGGCCATCGGCATATTGAATACGATCATCAACCGTTTCGGCGACCATGCCCTTGCTGAAAAGGCCCGCAATCTTATTGATGTTTTAGGCCGACGCAAGCAAATTGAGGAAGAACTCCGCAATCTTGTCATCACCCGACCTGTAGAAACACCCCGCAAACCTGTAGTGACAGAGCCTGTGACCCAACCGCCACCCAAAACAGAAAGACCAGTGGTGAAAGACACATTGGCTGCTAAAATTGAGAAAGATACAAAAGTGAATTTGCCGGCAGCAGCCGATTCGATAAAGTCCATTGCACAGCCACAGGTGAAACTGCCGGAGATCAAACCGGCTGATAAAGACACAACTGCGGCAACACCTGATTCTATCTTGACAAAAACACCTGTGCAACAAGACAGCTTAACTACAGCGCCTCCGGTTGTTTTACCAGATACACCTAAAGACACAGTTGCCGCAAAAACAGATCCGGCACCGGCAAGAGAAGAAGCAAGACCGGGTGAGTTTTATTTTGCACCGGATGTACCCTACTATGTAGTGCTGGTGCTGAATAAAGTGGACAGGATCTTTGTAACAGAAGCAAGGAATGCCTTTGCCCGCTATAACAGGGACAGCTATGCTGCCAACAAACTCGAAACTGAACTCAGCGATCTGGATGATGACAACAAATTATTGCTGATCAGTTCTTTTAAAACTGCGGAGGAAGCCATTGATTATATCAACCGGACAAAACCAAGAACAGCCACTGAGATCATTCCCTGGCTGAGAGGCGGCAAATACACCTACTCCATCATTTCTGCACACAGCCTTGATGTGCTGAAAGAAAAAAAGAACCTCGACGAATACAGCAAACAACTGAATCAGCGCTGGCCCGGCCAGTTCTGATCGCCTACAGCTATGCTTATTACCCTATTGCAAAAATGGGGATGCTTCCCTGTTTTGCTGAAAACAGCTTTAAATTTACTTTGGCAAAAAATTAATGCACATCTCTGAGCAGCCGCCCTGCTTTTTCTTAATTTCGGTATGCAGAAACCTGTTGATATCGCATCATTTTACCTAACCCCAACTATTCCATTCATATGAAAAGATCAGTGCGGATTTTCTGGCGCATTTTCCTGGTTGGTTTCGGCGCTTTTATCCTCCTCATCATCATGGCCAATTTTGGTGTATTTGGCAAAATGCCATCGCTGAAAGAATTAGAAAATCCGAGCATCCAGCAGGCATCGGAATTATATGCCATTGACGGCACATTGATGGGTAAGTATTACACTGAAAGAGGCAACCGCAGCAATGTAAAATACCGTGATATTTCCCGCTATGCGGTTGATGCCCTTATCGCCACAGAAGATGAACGTTTTTACAGCCATGCGGGCATTGATTTCAAATCTACGCTGCGTGCCACTTTCACCATGGGCAGGCAGGGCGGCGGCAGCACCATAACCCAGCAATTGGCGAAGGCATTGCTGGACCAGGGCAGCAAGAACAGGGCCACCCGTGCCATTGAGAAACTGAAAGAATGGATCATCGCCGTGAAACTGGAAAGAAATTTCACCAAGGAAGAGATCATCACTCTATATCTCAATGCTGTTCCGTTTGGCGATAATATTTACGGCATCCGGAATGCATCCCGCACTTTTTTCCAGAAAGAGCCTGACCGCCTGAATGTGGAAGAAGCGGCGATGCTGGTGGGCATGCTGAAAGGAAATGCTATCTACAATCCGCGGCGAAATCCCAAAGCAGCGCTGGATCGCCGCAACGTGGTGCTGAGCCAGATGGTCGTTAACAAAAAGATCTCAGCAGATGAAGGCGCCAAACTGAAAGCAAGCCCCATTGTTCTCAACTACCGGAAACTAGATGAGAACACAGGCTATGCTCCATATTTCAGGGAAGTTTTAAGAGATGAAGTAAGACAACTGCTGAAAGAAATACCAAAACCGGATGGTGGCAGCTATGATATTTACCAGGATGGTTTAAAAATATATACCACTATCAATCCACGGATGCAGGAGTATGCGGAGGAAGCGGTGGCCTCGCATATGCCCACTTTGCAAAAAGCACTTATTTCACAGTCAAGAGTGAAAAACGGCGCTGTGTGGAAAGACCACAAGGACATTCTGGAAAAAGCCATGAGACAAAGCGACCGCTGGCGCAATATGGCTGATGACGGGCTGAGTGATAAAGAGATCAGGGCGGCATTTGACCAGAAAGTGAGTATGAAAATATTTGCATGGAATGCAAAAAGGGAAAAGGATACCATGATGACACCTTCTGATTCAGTCAGGTATCACCGGCAGATGATGCAAACAGGTTTTATGGTGATGGACCCCATTACCGGCGAAGTGAAAGCATGGGTGGGTGGCATCAATTTCAAAACATATAAATATGACCACGTCAACCTGAAAACCAAAAGACAGGTAGGCTCAACCATCAAACCTCTTCTTTATACACAAGCCATGGAAGAAAGAGGTTTTACCGCAGAAACAGAATGTGAGAACACAGCACAATATTTTGGTAATGGAGCATGGGTGCCTGCTGCGAAAAAATGCCCGGGTGGTGTTATCAGCATGGCTAACGCCCTGGCATGGTCGAAAAACTGTGCAACGGCCTATATCATGAAACAGGTAGGCCCCGAACAGTTTGCAGACTTTTTGGGTCGTTTGCAGATCCCCACAAAAGTGGATCCTTTTCCTTCTATATCGCTGGGCTCCTGCGATCTTTCATTATATGAAATGATGTGGGCCTACAGCATTTTTGCCGGCGGCGGATTTTCTACCAAACCTTATATGATCAGCCGGATAGAAGATCGCAACGGCAATGTTATCAAACGATTTGATTATAGTGTAAACCGCAAGGAAGTGGTGAGTGAGGCCACTGCCTACAAAATGACCCGTATGATGCAGGGCACTGTTGATAAAGGTACTGCCGCAGGCTTGCGGGGAAGATTAGGTGCTGCAGAAATGGGAGGCAAAACAGGAACCACCAACTCCAATGCTGATTTCTGGTTCATTGGGTTCACCCCTCAACTGCAGGCAGGTGCCTGGGTGGGTTGCGATGACCGTTTTATCACGTTGGAAAGTTCTGCCTTCTTTGGCGGCTCTGTAGCAAGACCCGTCTGGGAATATTTTTTCAAAAAAGTATATGCCGATAAAACACTGGGTATCGAAAAAGATGCAAGGTTCTCCATGCCGGAAGAACTGGAGAATTATATCAACAGCGCCGATATTCTTGATATGATTGATTCTGTTCCGCCGCCCGGCGCTGAAGGCGAAGACCAGGGTGTGGGCAATGAAGATGACTATATGATCATGCATGAATATATCGGGCCTGAGTCAACACCGGTGAAAGAGGATGACAAGCCGAAAAAAGATACCAACAGCAAAACTCCGGCAGAAAAAGATGCCAAACCCATTGGTGCACCTGTGGAAGAACCTAAAAAAAAGAAAGGTTTTTTGAAAAACCTTTTCAAGAAAAAAGATAAGGAAAAGAATTAATTGCCCAGAATCTCATCGAAAAGCCTGTTCAAACGAGCAGGCTTTTTTCTGCTTCATAGCTGTTTATCGCTGCAGGCTGGCTCAGCGCTTTTACATATTCAAAAATCTCCTGCTGTGCTTCTGATCTTTTTTCGCCGTCTGCAATTGTCCTGCGCTGGTTATCGAGGCTTGTATTGATATAAACAGTTTTGCAGTTATCGTTTAGCTGTATCTGCAATATATCATGCAATTGTTTCCGGAGTTCATCATCATAAACAGGGAAACAAACTTCAATGCGGCTGTGGAGGTTGCGGTTCATCCAGTCAGCACTGCCCATGTAGCAAACAGGCTTCCCGTTGTTATTAAAATAAAAAACCCTAGCATGCTCCAGGTAGCGATCCACAATACGATGTACGGTAATGTTCTCGCTTTGCCCTTCCACTCCCGGCGCCAGGCAGCAAATGCTGCGGGCAATCAGTTGCACTTTCACTCCCGCCTGGCTGGCTTCGTATAATTTCTTAATAATCTCTCTTTCCTGGAGGTTATTTAGTTTGATGATGATATTGGCCGGTCTCCCTTTTTTGGCATGTTTGATCTCACGGTCAATCAGTTTGCTGAAACGCCTGGTCATATTGAACTGCGACACCAGCAGGTGTTTGAATGAAAGTTTGTCGTAGGCCGTTACCAGTGTTCTTGACTGAAGGTAACGGAACAGCATTTCCAGTTCTTCTCCAAAAAAAGGAGCTGCGGTGAAAAGAACATGATCGGTGTAAAAACGGCCGGTGGCTTCATTGAAATTGCCTGTGGCCATAAAGGAATAATATTTCATCTCCTTCTGCTCCTGCCGCTTAACCAGCGCCACTTTTGCATGCACCTTGATGCCGGGAATGCTGTTGATGATCTTCACCCCTGCTGCTTTCATTTTCTTTGACCATTTCAGGTTGTTGGCTTCATCAAATCTTGCTTTCAATTCAACGAAAACGGTCACCTTCTTTCCGTTTTTTGCAGCGCTGATCAGCGCATTTACAATATGTGAATCGGCTGCGACTCGGTAAAGTGTTACATACACTTCCTTTACAGCAGGATCAATGGCAGCTTCATTGAAAAACCGGAGAATATAATTATAGGAGTGATAAGGCAGGTGCAGCATCTTCTCTCCTGCGGAAATACTTTCAAAAACGGAATGATGGTTATCAAAGCCGGGGTGCGATGTCGCCGGCCAGTCGGCATACTTCAGCCTTTTGCCGGAAGGATTGGGTAACCCGCCAAGATCCCTGAGGTTATGATAACGTCCGCCCTCAAGCATTTCTTCACTGCGAAGCAAGAAATATTTCTGTACAACGCCCCGCACTTCTTGGGGCATCGCCTTATCAAACAACAAACGGGTTGACCGTCCGATATCTCTTTTTTCTAATTGTCTTTCGATTTTTTCTGCAATATCACCGGCAAATTCATCTCCAATATCCAATTCTGCATCACGGGTCAGTTTGATGCTGTAGGCGCCATGAATGATAAATCCGGGAAAAACTTCCTCAAGGTTTTCCCTCACCACATCATCCAGGAAAAGCAGGTAGTGATCGTTATCAATATCCGGCAATACGGAAAATCTCGGCAAATCAAAAGAAGGGATGTTCAAAAGTGAATACAGGTGCTGACCCGGCTGGTTCTTGTCCTCCAGATCAACAATAAAATAAAGGGTATTATTTTCTAAAAAAACATTTGACTGGTTTTCTTTTCGCAGGATGACGGGCTGCATAAAGGATAACACCCTGGCCAGAAAATACTCCCTTATCACTTCTTTGTGCTCATCTCGCACAGGATCGCCATAATACAGGAAAATGTTATTTGCTCTCAGCTCCGGGATGATCTGCGTGGTAAGTATCCTGCCAAATTCTTCTAATTGTTCCCACACATTGGTTTGTACTACCTGCACAAGGTCTTTCGGATATTCTTCCCGCAATGAGGTTTTTTTGGCTTCAATGCTGGTGAAGGCGAAGATGGCCGGCATGCGAACCCGGAAAAATTCGTCGAGGTTGGAAGAAAAAATGGATAGAAACTGGATACGGCTGTAAAGCGGAACAGTTTTATCGGCTGCTTCCATCAGCACCCGGTGGTTAAAACTAAGCCAACTCATGTCCCTGTTGAGGAATTGGTAATTGCCTGCAGCCATGATAACGGTTTCGGTAAAACTAAGATAGTGGTTTTTGAAGGGTTCTGTAAAAAGCCTGTAACCCTTTTGTGTACAAATATGCGATACCCGCTTATTTTATCTCCTGATCAACCGCCCAGCTATTGCATACTGGTTGCCTGCATTAGAAAAGTTCTGTATATTCAAGCATCATTTCCGTATCCCGGCGAATTCACTCCTGCCCGCTCTTAATCAACAAAACCAACAACAATGTTTCAACGGTTCAAAGTTTACATATTACTTGCAGCTGTGATTGTTGTGGCGCTGGTGCTGATCCTGAACAAATTTCTGGCCTATGGGCTGATTGTGTTTGGCGTTGGCGCTGCAGCAGTTGCCGCCTACCAGCTTTTCCTGAAACAAAAAGAAGACGAAATCCATCGGCTGAAGGCGGAGCTGAAAAAAACCACCCAAACTACGGCAGCTCTTGAAAGCGAAAACACTGAACTGCGCAATCGCAAACTGAATATCTCAGAAATAAAATCCGTACTTGACCTCAGTTTGATGGAAGTGAATACCAACTTCACCCGGGTGTGGAATGAAAAATCAGAGCATAATAAAAAAACGATCCGTTTCATAGGCGCCCTGCAGGTAAGCATTGTAGCCAAATACGGACTTGACCTTCGTGACCTGCGGGTAAAATACAATGAAGAAACCAACGAGATAACGGTGGCAAATATCAATCCCAAATTCATTTCTTTTTCTGACCTGAACTATGACTGGAAGATAGCAGAGGTGCTTGAATTCTCCACCCCGTTGATTGGCGAAAAACACTGGGGCACTTCCAAAGAACTTGAGTCGCTGAATAGTGAAATGAAAGAAAACTACCGTAAGCGTATTCATGAAGAAGTGAAGAACGGCCCCGCAGAAATGGAATGGGTGCTGGCGCCGCTGCGAAAACAGGTGGCCGGTGCACTGGAAATGATCTTTGACGCAAAGGGCAGCCGCATTCGCATCGCAGAGCAATTTGATGAAAGCTTTCGCCCCTACCATGAACTAGCCGATAAAGAAACAGCAGTGTAGCTTTTTCACAGTGTTGTTTTGTTTCAACCTGTTTTAGCCTATATTGCCTGACAAACTGCTTTTTGCATGAACCATCAAATAGAGAATATTGGCCGCGGACTGATCGGTATCGTTTTTCTTTTTACCGTTTGTTACCTGCTTAGTAATAATCGCAAATACATCAACTGGAAACTGGTTTTATTTGGATTTGCACTTCAAATAGTGATTGCCCTGAGCATATTGCATGTGCCGGGGGTGACGGAGTTCTTTGATTTTATTGCCGGCAAGTTTGTGAAAGTGATCAACCTCGGCAAAGATGGAGCAAGGTTTCTGTTTGGTTCATTGGTGGATGACAGCAAAAGCTGGGGTTTCATTTTTGCCGTACAGGCATTGCCCAATATCATTTTCTTTGCGGCCCTTTCTGCTGTGCTGTATTACTTCGGCATTTTGCAAAAGATCGTCCTGGGGTTTGCCTGGTTATTATCAAAGATTGGTGTAAGCGGTCCGGAGAGCATTTCAGCAGCAGCCAATGTGTTTATGGGGCAAACAGAAGCGCCGCTGATGGTGAAACCGTACCTGGAGAAAATGAGAAAGACGGAATTGCTTTGCATCATGGTTGGTGGTATGGCCACCACTGCTGGCAGTGTGCTGGGAGTGTATGTTACCATGCTGGGTGGCAATGATGTGGTAGAACAGCAGAAATATGCCAAGCTGTTATTAATGGCCTCTGTAATGGCTGCGCCTGCCGCCATCATTGTTTCCAAAATGCTTTTCCCCGATACAGAAAAAACGCTTGAAAAAGCGGAACTGAAGGTATCAAAAGAAAAAATCGGAAGTAACCTGCTCGATGCCATCTCCAACGGAACAACAGATGGATTGAAGCTTGCAGTGAATGTCGGCGCCATGCTGATCGCTTTTATTGCATTGATTGCAGTGGCCAACGGCATCCTCGGCTGGATAGGAAACATCACATCGCTGAATGAAGTCATTGCCCAAAACACCAATGGCCGGTTCAGTAGTTTATCATTGCAATTTATTCTTGGCTATGCTTTTTCACCCGTGGCATGGCTGATAGGCATCCCCACACAGGACATTACCAATTTTGGACAGTTGCTTGGAGAAAAAACGATCATCAATGAATTTATTGCCTACCAGTCACTTGCGGAAATGAAGGCTTCTACGACTGTACAATTGGATCCAAAAACATTAGTGATGGCCAGTTTTGCCCTTTGTGGTTTTGCTAACTTTTCTTCAATAGGTATTCAAATCGGGGGTATTGGTTCATTAGCACCCAACCAGCGACAAAATCTTACTGTACTTGGCATAAAAGCGCTGATCGGCGGCACGATTGCCTGCCTGATGACGGCTACAATAGCAGGTACACTTTTTAATTAAGTTGCCTGGTAAGAACCCGAAACAATCGCTGACAACCTGATTGATCTGTCTGCAATCCCTCTATTTTGTTGAGCATTATACCGTTTATAATGTTGAAACTGAACAAATTTTTTCCATATTTCTCCTTATTTCTGTATAATTGTGGGTCTGTTTTTCATACAACCGGTCATTTATATTCATAACCTAAAAACTATCTGCTTTGAAAAAATTTACTTTCCCTGCATTTATTGTTTTTACCATCATTTTTCAGGCGCTGATAACAGAGACTTTTGCACAAAGCCGTTATCAGAATACTGGAGTGACAAAACAAATAAATGCAGCAGCCCAGAGTGAAAAGTGTGGAACGATGGAATGGTTGAACGGAGCCTTCAGAAGGTACCCTGAATACCAGGCCCAGTTTCAAGTCAATGAAAGAAGGCTTGCCGAATTTGTGAATCGCAAGATCGAAGAGCAAAAAAATAACCCACAAGCAAGAACCCAATCAACAATTTATATCCCTGTGGTGTTCCACGTTGTATTGAATGCAGCAGGCCAGGCAGCAATCACAGATGCTATGATACAGGCCCAGTTGGATACACTAAACAGAGATTTTGCAGGTGTGAACGGTGACAGCACCAATATCCCTGCAGAATTCCAGGCCGTAAGAGGGCATGGGAATATCCAGTTTTGCCTGGCACAAAGAACCCCGATTGATCTGCCTACTAATGGAATCGTAAGGGTAACATCTAACACTGTTTCTTCTGGCCCGGGTGGAAGCGATCCTGTAAAATCCACCGCCGCAGGTGGTTCTGACACATGGGATGCCACCAGATTTTTTAATATTTGGGTTTGTAACTTACCCGGTATTCTGGGCTATGCCACATTTCCGCCGGGAGCACCCGGAGGCTCTGGTCTTGCTGAACAAGGTGTGGTAGTGTTGGCTCAAAGTCTTCCCGGAGGAACGGCTGCTCCTTATAACAAAGGAAGGACACTCACACACGAAGCAGGTCACTATTTTAATTTATATCACATTTGGGGTGATCAAAATTGCGGCAATGACCAGGTTGCCGATACCCCGACCCAAAGTGATGAAACATTTGGATGCCCCAGCGGCAATCTTGCAGCAGGCTGTGGTTCACCAAACCCTCCCGGCAGAATGTATCAGAATTTTATGGATTATACAGACGATGGCTGTATGACCATGTTCACAAATGGACAGAACGTCCGTTCAGAGGCTTCAATCACTTTGTTCAGGGCCAGCTTACTTACGTCAAATGGGTGTACGCCCCCGGCACCGGCGGCAGGCAATGATTCAAGAATATCAGCTATCATTACACCTGCCAACGGATTGTCCACAGGATGTACTTCTGTTACGCCTGTTGTAACCATTCAAAATCTTGGAACCAATACACTTACATCTGCCACTATCAATGTACGGCTTAACGGTGGCGGCCCAATAACAGCCAACTGGACAGGTTCATTAGTTCAAGGCGCTACCCAAAACGTCACTTTGGCTCCTATCAATCTGCCAACAGTAGGTGCCTATACTTTACAGGTTCATACTACATTACCAAATGGACAAGTTGATGCTGTACCTTCCAATGATACAGCAACTGTATCATTCAGCAGGGTTGCGCAATCCGCAATACCTGTTTCACATGATTTTGAAACACAATTCTTGCCTCCCGGATGGAGTGTGGTTAATCCTGATGCAGGTGAGACATGGGGATGGTTTGCACCAGGAGCCGGCGGATCTGTTGCGGCGGGTTCTATTGATAATTATTTCTATAATGCCCCCGGCGCCATTGATGATATAAGAACTAATGTAGTCAATACAACTGGTTTGCTTGCCACAGACTCCATTTGGGTAACATTTGACCTGGCTCACAAAAATTACCCGGGTCAGGATGATCGCCTGCAAGTGGTGGTTTCTACTGATTGCGGTGCCACTTTTAATGTTATTTGGGAAAAGGCGGGTGCACAACTTGCCACGGCTGGTTCATCCACTGCACCTTATTATTCTCCTGTGGCTAACGATTGGGTAAATCAAAGAGCTTCTATTGGACAAAACCTGTTTGGTGGTGGCCAGATCATAGTTGGCTTCAGAAATGTGAACGATTGGGGTAACGTGGTTTGGATTGATAATATCAATATAGACCTGAAACCCCGGAAAGATCTCGCTGCCCAGGCTATTGTAAGACCCAATCTTACAGAATGCGGACCATTTGCCCCAAGCCTGACAGTAAGAAACAATGGAGGCGAAACGATCACTGCTTTCAAAACAGGTTATACTGTAAACAATGGCGCCCCTGTTATTCAGACACATAATATAACACTGGTGCCCGGCGCTACTACTACCGTAACTTTTGCCAACATTACTTTACCTACAGGAACCAATACAATCCGCTTGTTCTGTGCCGACCCAGTTAGTGGTAATCCTGGTGTTGATACAGAAACTGGCAATGACACCCTGACCCGTACGGTTCTTGTGCCGCCGGTATTAAATAACCTGACAGAAGGATTTGAAGGCACGACCTTCCCGCCTGCAAACTGGCTTCGTCTCAATCCCAATAATGATGCTATCACCTGGGTGAGAGCCAGCCCCGGAAGAAACAGTGGCTTCTCGGCCTTTATTGATAACTGGACCTTTAATACGTTCGGAAGATTTGATATGCTGCAAACTCCCGGCATCAACACCAATGGTGCAGATTCACTGATCATCAGTTTTGATGTAGCTCACAGGCCATATCCCGGTGCTCTTGACAGGCTCAGGGTACTGGTATCGAATAATTGCGGCGCCAGCTTTACCAGCGTTTATAGTAAGCAAGGAGATGTTGGCCCGAATGGACTTGCAACGGGTGCCGCCACAACCGGTAATTTCGTTAGCCCGCAGGCCAATGAATGGAGAAGAGAAAGGGTCGCAGTGGGTGCCCCTGTTCTCGGAGCTTCTGCACTTATTCACTTTGAAAACCTGAGCGACTGGGGTAACAATATATTTATAGATAATATCAACATCGTTCCAAGGTTCAAGAGAGACCTGCAGGTACTGGATGTTTCTCCATTGGTGTATTGCAGTAGTCCTATAGCTCCTGTGGCAACAGTGTTCAACAACGGTACTGAGGCTGTTACTTCTTATAGTATTTCTTATACTATTGGTACAGGAACTCCAGTTGTGACCACTGTCAATACAGCTATTGCACCCGGAGCAACGGCCAATGTCACTTTGAACACCGGAACATCCGCTGTGGCCACAAGTAGTCTGCGTGTTTATACACATACCCCTGTTGGAGCCAGCGGCACCGGCGACCAGTATCTCGTAAATGATACGATTACAAAACAAATATCAGTTGTATCTACGGTAACCGCCGAGTCCATTAGTGAGGATTTTGAAGGTGCTACCTTCCCGCCTTCTGGCTGGGGAGTTTCTAACCCGGATGTGAGTACAACATGGCAAAAGGCCGGAACCGGCTTCAATAGCACGGGTTCTGCCCAAATCAGAAACTTTATCTATAGCCCTGCTGACAAGCAGGTTGACAGGCTGTTCTCTCCAGTTCTGAATTACAATGCCGTTGACTCAGTAAAACTCACTTTTGATATATCTGCAGCAGCAAGGGTTTACTCCGGCATAGCAGGCAATACACAGGTGGATACACTGACCGTTATGTTCACCAGGGATTGCGGCAACAGCTTCACTACTATTTATAAGAGATGGGGTGTTGACCTGCAAACACTGCCGATTAATGCGAACTATCCGCAAACGACTGAGTTCACTCCCGGAAGCTCCAATCTTTGGAGAAGTGTATTGATTGACCTGACAGCACAGGCAGCACCAAACGGTCCGTTGCAGGTGGTGTTTCAGAACACAGCTAATAATGGCAACAACATTTATATTGACAATGTGAACCTGAGCACACGGACTGTTCCGTCTAACCTGAGAACAGACGGCTATGTGATATTCCCGAATCCGTTCCGGGACATATTTACCGTATGGCATTGGCAACAACCCTCTGACCTTCGCTTCATTGCTGTTTACAACAGCTCCGGCCAGATGGTATGGAGAAAAGAGTTCGGAACCAACGCCGGCAAACAAGTTGAGGTTGACCTGACAAAGAATGCAGCCGGCACTTATATCGTAAGAATGGGTTATACAAGCGGTAAAGCTGACGTGGAAGTGAAAGTGGTTAAATACTGATCCTTCTTCCCATAAACAAATAAGCCCCTCCCCCGAGGGGCTTATTTGTTTTCAGCATTCGCCTAACTTTGCAGGAACAATTTTGTATGACTACCCTTCACCATCTCACCGGCCCTGTTAGCGAAAAAAACCTGTTGCCCGGTTTAAAGAAAATTGCAGAAAAAGTCGAAGCCGGAGAACGTATCACCGATGAAGAAGCGCTGTTGCTATTTGAAAAAGCAAGCCCCGGTTTTGCTGCAAGCCTTGCCAATTTCATCAGGGAAAAAAAACATGGTGACATCACTTACTTCAACCGCAACTTTCATATCGAGCCTACCAATGTCTGTGTGTTCAGTTGCAACTTCTGCTCATATAGCCGTCTCTATGCGAAAAGAGAGGACGGGTGGGAACTAAGCATTGACCAGATGCTGCACATGGTAAAAAAATACGACGGCAAACCCATAACCGAAGTGCATATAGTTGGCGGAGTGCACCCCAAAATGACCCTGCAATTTTTTGCCGATTTGCTCAAAGCCATTAAAGCCCACCGGCCTGAACTCCACATTAAGGCCTTCACAGCCGTAGAGTATGATTATATGTTCCGTAAAGCAAAAATAAGTGTGGAAGAGGGGCTCAGGTTTTTGATTGATGCCGGGCTTGACAGCATTCCCGGCGGTGGCGCCGAAATTTTTCACCCGGAGATACGTCGGCAAATATGTGCGGATAAAGTGGACGCAAATGGCTGGCTTCATATTCATGAAACTGCTCACCGCTCAGGTCTTCATTCCAATGCGACCATGCTCTATGGCCATATTGAGAAATATGAACACCGGGTGGATCATATGCGAAGATTACGGGAGTTGCAGGATAGAACAGGCGGTTTCAATACATTCATACCTCTCAAATTTCGCAACAAGGACAACGACATGAGCCATGTGCCGGAAAGCACTGTCGCTGAAGACATGAAGATGTATGCCATTGCCCGCATTTATCTCGATAATTTTCCGCACCTGAAAGCTTACTGGCCGATGCTAGGAAGACAAAATGCACAACTGTCACTTTCGTTTGGCGTCAACGACATAGATGGTACGATTGATGATAGTACAAAAATTTATTCCATGGCCGGATCAGAAGAACAAAACCCGGCTATGAGCACAGCCCAATTAGTAACACTCATCAAACAGGCTAAAAGGCAACCCGTGGAACGAGATACCCTCTATAACAGTATCAGGGATTACAGCAATATTGACGTCAAAGAAATTGAGCTAAACCCGCTATTAAATTAGGCACCTCTCCCCCTCCTTTTAAATTTATGGTTTCATACGACCCCAAAGACTGGTTCACCTTCATCTTCCGGATGCACAAAGCCGATACGTTCCGGAAACTTGGTGGCCTGATGATCGGCATTTGCATCTATTCCGGCATCATTTCTTACCTGGAACTGGAATACTGGAAACTTTCCGAAAAAAGTTATGTGAGAAATATCCCCCTGATGCATAGCCTGCTGGGCTTTGCCATTTCCATGCTGCTGGTGTTTCGCACCAACACAGCCTATGACCGCTGGTGGGAAGGCCGGAAATTATGGGGCAGCTTAGTCAACAATAGCCGCAATCTTGCAATTAAACTTTCTGCCATCATCCCGGCAGAAGAAGTGGCACTCCGGTCATTTTTCCGCAAAATGATACCTGCCTATGCTTTTTCCCTGCATGATCATTTGCGCAGGGAACAAACCCGTGTGGCGCTGTTCGATGATGAAGAACATAAACAATTACTCAGCGACATGAATAAAGAAAAGCATGTCCCCAACCAGGTGGCCCGGCTGATGCTGCAGCGCATTCATGAAATGTACATGGACAAAAAGATCACAGGGGAACAGTTGCTTTATCTCAATGATGAACTCCGTTCTTTTACCGACATCTGCGGCGCCTGCGAACGGATCAAAAACACACCAATTCCATTTTCATACAGTGTGTTTATAAAAAAATTTATTTTCATCTATGTAATGACCCTTCCTTTCGGGTTTGTGTTCAGCCTGGGTTATTATGTGATACCGGTGGTGGCATTTGTATTTTATGTGATGGCCAGCCTGGAACTGATAGCGGAAGAGATAGAAGACCCGTTCAGCGGTGATGAGAATGACCTGCCCACAGATAAAATTGCTGAAAATATCAGGCTTAATGTTACGGAGATAATATAAAAAGCAGGCAGACTTTTTGCACTGAACAACTTTTATTAAACCTTTATCGTTAATAAGTATCTCAATTGCCCTGTTAAAATATGTAACATGAGAAAGGCGATCCTGATGACCATCTTTTCTTTTTTTGTCATTATTTTTTTCAGCGCCTGTGATAAAAGCAGTTCAGGTGGTGATATGATTGACAACTGTATTGGGGTGGCCGCTACTTTCAGCGAGGAGGTCAACCCTATCATCCAGACCTATTGCAACCAAACAGCCTGTCACGATGCTGGAAGTACCAATGGCCCCGGCCCCCTCACCAATTATGCACAGGTCTTTGCTGCAAGGGGGTTGATAAAAGACCAGGTAGCCAATGGACTGATGCCGCAGAATACCACCTTAACAAATGCCCAGAAATTAGCGATCATCTGCTGGGTAAATAACGGCGCAGCAAATAACTGACAGTGTTCACTCATAATATATGCGACCGGTGCCTGCCACCGGTCATTTTTTTGCCTGGACCACTGCATCCTGCCCGCTTTCTCAATATATTTAGGCTCTAAACTGCATACCATGATAAGACTGACCAGCTTTGCAGCTTTGTTGTTGCTAACCGTTGCTGCTCCTGCACAAACACGACCCGATAAACTTACTGTAGAAAAGATCATGCGGGATCCGAAATGGATCGGTTCATCACCATCGGGCACTCAATGGAGTCATGATGGAAATACTCTTTATTTCAACTGGAATCCTGATAAGGCTCCTTCCGATTCATTGTACTATATAAGCCGTGATAACAAATCGCCCCGAAAAGCAAGTGTGGAGCAAAAGCAAACCCTCCTTACCGAAAACAATGTGACGTATAACGAGGCAAGAACCGCTTATCTCTATAGCCGGGAAACCGATATTTTTTATGTGGATCTGAAAACAAACAAAACCCGCCGCATCACCCATACCACCGAAACAGAAAGCAACCCGCAGTTCTCATTTAATGAAACAAAAATCGTTTACAGCCGTAACCAAAACCTGTATGCATGGGATATTGTCACCGGCGAAACAATGCAACTAACCAACCTGCGCAGTGGTGAGAGTGGACCGTTTGCCGGAAGCGGCGCTGGCAGAACCGGCGCACCACAACGTGGTGGCAGGGAAAGCAGCAGCGGCAACCAGCAGGAAGATTGGCTAAAAAAAGACCAGTTGCAATATTTTGAAGTGTTGCGTTCCAGGAAAGAAAAAAGAGAAGCTGCCGATGCCTACAACAAGAGTCTTCCCAAAACAAAAGAACTTCGGACAATCAATATCGAAGACAAAAATCTGCAAGGATTATCATTAAGCCCCGACGGAAGATTTATAAGCTATCGTTTGTTCAAAGCTGCAACAGGTGCAAAATCCACCATCGTACCCAATTATGTTACAGAAACCGGTTTCACGGTAGATATCCCGGCACGGACCAAAGTTGGCGCACCCATGGGCAACTCCGAGCTTTTTGTGTATGACAGGGAAAGAGATACCGTTTACGCTGTCAAAACAGATGATATACCCGGCATCAGGGACCTGCCTGATTTTGTAAAAGATTATCCCGATCAGTTAGAGCAACGAACTAAAAATCCTGTAAACCGTGCTGTAACATTCTTTGGACCCAACTGGTCGCCCAAAGGAAAATTTGCAGTGCTGGACATCCGTTCGCAGGACAACAAAGACCGCTGGCTGATGTTGTGGGATACAGCCACCCGGAAATTATCCCTTCTGGACAGGCAACGGGATGAAGCATGGATAGCCGGTCCCGGCATAAACTTTGGCAGGGCAGGCTGGATAGATGAAACTACATTCTGGTACCAGTCTGAAGCAACAGGCTATTCGCATCTATATACTGTGAAAGTTACCACCGGCATAAAGAAGCCGCTTACATCCGGCAACTACGAAGTGCAGCAGGCGCAGCTTTCCCGTGATAAAAAGCATTTCTACATTACCACCAATGAAGTGCATCCCGGCGAACAGCATTTTTATCGCTTAAGCATTGCCGATGGGAAGAAAGAAAAGATCACCGGCATGAAGGGTGCCCACCAGGTGAATATTTCACCTGATGAAAAATTGCTGGCTGTTCTTTACTCCTACTCCACCAAACCCTGGGAACTGTATCTGATGGAAAACAAAACCGGTGGCAAAATTGAACAGATAACAGACAAAGCACAAAGTGATGAATTCAAAACCTATCCCTGGAGAGACCCTGAAGTGATCACATTCAAAGCTGCTGACGGAGCAGAAGTATATGCCCGGATTTATAAACCTGCCAACCCGCATCCTAACAAACCGGCTGTTCTTTTTGTGCACGGCGCAGGCTACCTGCAAAATGCACACAAATGGTGGAGCAGTTATTTCAGAGAGTATATGTTCAACAATATGCTGGCCGATAATGGTTATTATGTGATGGACATTGATTACCGCGGCAGCGCCGGTTATGGCCGTGACTGGCGAACGGGCATCTATCGCCACATGGGTGGCAAAGACATGACCGATCATGTGGATGCCGTGAAATACCTGGTGGAAAACCATGGAGTCAATCCAAAGAATGTTGGCCTATATGGTGGCTCTTACGGTGGTTTTATAGCATTGATGGGCATGTTCAATTATGCCGAAACATTTGCAGCGGGTGCATCGCTGCGGCCGGTTACGGACTGGGCGCAATACAATCATGGTTATACATCCAATATTCTGAACGAGCCTTTCAATGACAGCATTGCCTATCGCAGAAGTTCACCGCTTTATTTTGCCGAAGGCCTGAAAGGTGACCTGCTCATCTGCCACGGCATGGTGGATGTGAATGTCCATTTCCAGGATGCAGTGAAACTGGCACAACGGCTGATAGAATTGGGAAAAGATAATTGGGAACTGGCGGCCTACCCGATGGAAGATCACGGCTTTGTTGAACCCAGCAGTTGGACGGACGAATATAAAAGGATCTATAAGCTGTTTGAGAGAGTGTTAAAGAAGTAAGTACGAAGTACGTTCTTTTGCCAGGAGACGTACTTCGTACAGGCTATTCACACTTGTAAATCAATCCCTATATTTGTGGTTCAAGTAATGGTTTATGGCCAAACAAGTTGAAGATTTTGACGCCAATCTTGCCGGGGAAGAAGGAAAGACCGAAGAAACCAAAAGCAGTTGGTTCAAACGGATCAAGAAAGGCATCAACACCAAGACCTCTGAAAAAAAAGAAACCCCCGAAGGGCTTTGGACCAAATGCCCGGAATGCAACTATATCTGCACCGTTTCCGAGCTGAGGGAACACCTTTTCGTTTGCCCCAAATGCAACTATCATCACCGCATCAACAGCAGCGAATACTACGAAATATTATTTGACGAAAACCGCTTTTCCGAACTGTTTGAAAATATCCGCAGCAAGGATTTTTTGGAATTCACCGACCTGAAACCCTACAAAAAAAGGCTGGAAGAAATATGGAGCAAAACTGACCTGAAAGACTCGATGCGGGTGGCAGTCGGGAAACTGAGTGGCCATGCTATCGTTATTGCCTGCATGGATTTTGAATTCATCGGTGGGTCGCTGGGGAGTGTGATGGGTGAAAAATTTTCAAGGGCGGTGGACTATTGCATCGAAAACAAACTGCCCTATATGGTTATTAGCAAAAGCGGCGGCGCCCGGATGATGGAAAGTGCCTTTTCACTGATGCAATTAGCCAAGACCAGCGGCAAACTATCGCAACTCAGCGATGCAAAACTCCCTTATATCTCCTTACTCACCGATCCTACATTTGGCGGCATTTCTGCTTCCTTTGGCATGTTGGGAGATTTGAATATTGCAGAACCCGGCGCCCTGATCGGTTTTGCTGGTCCACGGGTTATCAAAGAGACCATTAAGAAAGACCTGCCTGAAGGATTTCAGCGCAGTGAATTTATTCTTGAACATGGCTTTCTTGATTTCATTGTGCCTAGGAAAGAGCTGAAGAATAAGTTGGCAACAATACTTACCCATTTTAAAAATTAACTGAACAGCACTTCCCGGTTTTATCAATTGACAGGGGCATAGGCCGGTCTGTCCTTGTTATATTTGTAGTTTTGACAACAACATGGCTGAAATAAAAAACCGTTCTGCATATTACGAATACTTCATTGATGCAAAATATGAAGCAGGAATGGTATTGCTTGGCACTGAAGTGAAATCGCTGCGGCAGGGAAAAGCCAGTTTCAATGACGGCTATTGCCTTATACATAAAGGCGAAATGTGGCTTAAATCACTACATATTGCCGAATATTCGCATGGCACGGTCAATAATCATGACCCGCTGCGGGACAGGAAACTGTTGCTGCAAAAAAGAGAGATCAGGAAAATTGAGAGTAAACTGAAAGAAAAGGGCTATACGCTGGTTCCCCTCCGCATTTTTTTTAATGAAAAAGGACTGGCAAAGGTGGAAATCGGGCTGGCTAAGGGTAAAAAACTCCATGATAAACGGGAAACTATACGAAAAAAAGATGTGGAAAGAGAAATGAAACGTTTCCTGAAATAACCATCTGTATATTTTCGTTTTCAACAGGTTGTATTTTCCCGACCTTAGTAAACCATGAAAAAAACGATCCTGTTCCTGTTGATCTTCGCTAACATCACTGCTCATTCGCAGTCAGTGTTTGGCTATTGGTATGGAACGGCCAGTGTGAAAACAAAAAACTCCGCCAACAATTACCTCGTTGAGCTGATACTGCAACCGGAGAAAAACTATGTGCAGGGTGTTCTCAATTACTATTTCAAAAATACTTATCGCAGCCTGCAGGTGAAAGGCAATTACAATGCTTCCTCCCGGCAGCTAAGATTATATGATGTCCCGGTCATCTACTACGGTTCCATCGCAGGGCTGGAAGTAGATTGCATCATGAATATGATGGCGACCCTCAGGGTGGCCCAGGCTGGCTCGCACCTCACTGGTTCATTTATCAGCCTGCCCGATTATAAATATGTTTGTGCGGATATCAGCTTTAACCTGGAGATGAATGCGGATGCCAGTAAAACAGATTCCGTATTGCAGGCCCTCCGTGAATACAAGGAGACCTACCAGGTATGGAAACCCGAAATGGCCGACACGTTGGTGTCTGCACAGGTGATCCAGCGTAAGGTGGTCAACTATGTGACCGAAAAAGAATTTGCAGAAAGAGAACTGGAGGTCACACAGGAAATAGAAGTGCAGTCAGATTCCATTAGGGTGGATATTTATGATAATGGGGAAATTGACGGAGATATGATCTCCCTGTTTTATAACAAGGAACTTATTCTTAACAACCAAAAGCTTACCCACAAATCCATCCGGATGCAACTGGTGCTGAACAATGCCCTTGACTACAATGAACTTTCCATGTTTGCAGAAAACCTGGGGCTGATCCCTCCCAACACCGCCCTGATGATCATTGATGACGGGAAAAAACGTCACGAAGTGAGACTGTCAAGCAACCTCGAGAAAACAGCCACGATCAGGCTTCGGCGAAAGAAATGATAAAGCAACTGCCTTAATTTTGCTGTATGGCAGAAGACCTGAACATCATCAGCGGCTCCAAAGCAGATCAATATGAATCGCTCATTCCCCAGATAAAAGGATTGCTGGATGGCGAACCCGACCTGGTAGCGAATCTTGCCAATGTTGCAGCAGCGCTGAAGGAACAGTTTGGCTGGCTATGGGTTGGTTTCTATATCGTAAAAAATGATGAATTAGTGCTGGGGCCCTTCCAGGGGCCGGTGGCCTGCACCCGCATCAAAAAAGGAAAGGGTGTCTGCGGAACCAGTTGGGCCGAAGCCCGGACGCTTATTGTTCCGGATGTAGAAAAATTTCCGGGGCATATTGCCTGCAGCAGTTTGTCAAGATCAGAGATCGTTGTACCGCTTATGCATAACAGCGAGGTGGTGGCTGTGCTGGATGCCGACAGCAGTGAACTCAGCCAGTTTGACGAAACAGACCAGCGCTACCTCGAAGCCATTGTACAACTTATTCAATTTTAGCTCATGATATCCACCCTTCAGATCAGGGTAACCGGCAAGGTGCAGGGTGTTTTTTACCGGCAAAGCGCCAAAGAAAAGGCGTTGTCGCTGGAAGTTACCGGCCATGTGAGAAATTGTCCGGATGGTTCAGTCGAGATCATTGTATCCGGGACAAAAGAACAATTGGATGAACTGCTTAAATGGTGCAGGCAGGGACCGCCACGAGCAAGGGTAAGCCATGTAGAAGCAACAGAAATATCTGCTGGCTTGTTCGATGGGTTTAGCATTATTCGTTGAGCAAATATAAAAGTATATCTCAAGACCGGGATCACTCCATGCTTAATACTTTCACCGGCACTACCAACCTGATATTCTCCCAATGCATTTCAATATTACCTTCATTTTCACCGGTGCTTGTAAATTGATACATTAATCTTTCTTGTTTAGTGGTGAGACTGTCCGGCTTCACTTTCATCCGGAGAATATCCTCTGATTCACGGTAATTATCAGCAAGATGCTGCTGCCAGTTTTTATTGACAATAAATATCCACTCCTTTTCGCCGGGGATAGTAAATAAAGCATACTTGCCTGCCGAAAGTTTATTGCCACCTATCAGCAGGTCGGTATTTGTTTCCAGGCTTGTAGCATTGTGTGCACCGGTCACCCACACCTGTCCATAAGGCACCAACCCACCCCAGATGATCCGCCCACGAACTGCAGGTGAATAATAAGAAATATGCAGACTGGCCGGTCCTATCTTTCCACTTGCATATGCCTTCAGGCTTTTTTTGAAGGTATCAATTACAGCCGCATCCGTTGGGTTGATCACGGAGCCTTCCTCAGCACCAACAACGGTTGCGTTATTTAAAGAATCAGGTTGCTCTTTTTTTTGTTTACAGGCTATAATAACCGGGGTGAATAAAATGAGCAGTAAATACTTTTTTGATCGCTGCATGTTTACAACAGGTTTTATTAACTAACTCCTCCCATAGGCTTTTATTATCGTTTCTCGCAAAACAGAAGCCTCAGCAGAGGAGTGATAGAATAAAAGGTCAGCAATTGCAGAAGGATTGACCCATTTATCAAAATCTGCATCGGGCATAGCCTGCCTGTTTTGCGGCGTATCAATTATGGAAGGAACTACAACAGCAGTAACTACATTGCTGCCGGCCGCTTCTTCATTCATCAATTCAGCCAGCCGGAAGATAAGCGATTTACTGAGCCCATAAGCGATCATCCCTTTGCTGTTGCGCATATCAATACCGGCCCTTGCCCCAATCAAAAATATCCTGCCGTAGCCCTGCAGCAACATTTGTGTAAAAACAGGCCGGGCCACATGATAAGCTGTCTGAAAATTCAACTGCAGCATTTGTCTCACTGCCTCACCCTTTGTTTCCGCCATTGTTCCCATGTCGAAACCACCCACTGTCAATACAGCCGCATCAATTGTTTCATACTTTTTTACTGCATCTTCCACCAGCTTTTTAGCTGCTTCTTCGTTTTTAAGATCAAGTGCAGCCGCTTCAAAATTTTCATGCTCCAATAGCGAGGCCGCTGCATCATTCAGGTTCACCGACCCGATGACCCGACATCCTTCCTCTAAAAACTTACGGGAAACGGCCTGGCCAAGATTACCGGTTGCCCCGGTCACAAGTATTGTTCGCATAGTCCTGTGATTCTGATACGAAAGTACAGAAAACAACCACTGCAAGCCGGAAAGAACCGCCGGAGTTTTGTAACTTGAAGAAAAATACAGGCAGCGTTTTCCTTTCAGCAGGCGTTTTTTGATACAGCACTTTATGTGTAGTAAGGCAATTTTATCGCTATTCCTGTTGTGCATGGCTGCAGGTTTGCAAGCCCAGCTTTGTACATTCCCGGGACAAACGCCGGCCTCTGCTGTGCTTGTCTGTGGCAGTGAGTCATTCACCGAAGGCACTCCCACCATGTGCGGACAAACAAATGTACCCGTTCCCTGCCCTGCTGGTGTTACGTATCAAAACACCAATCCTAATTTTTTCCGGATGAATTGTTTTGTGAGCGGCACACTTGCCTTCACTATTGTTCCGGATGATGCTACGGCTGATTATAACTGGCAGCTTTTTGATATTACTAACAGGAATCCCGATGCGATTTTTACAGATCCTTCCCTTTTTGTTGCCTGCAACTGGTCGAGTGAACCGGGAGAAACAGGAGCATCAGCCGATGGAACAGAACTGATCGTTTGTTCCGGGTCGGGCCAGCCACTGTTTAGCAAAATGCCGGACCTGTTGGCAGGGAAAACGTATATGCTCATGGTTTGCAATCAAACCGGCAGACCGGGTTTATATGATATTACCTTCTCCGGGGGAACTGCGGTCATTACTGATGATGTGGAGCCGGCCCTGCATGTGGCCCGTGCAAACTGCAACGGCAACCAGGTAGTAGTCCGGATGAATAAAAAACTGAAATGTGAATCACTGGCTGCAAACGGAAGTGATTTCTCCATCAGCGGAGGTGTGACTATCAGCAGTGCAGTGGCAGGTGACTGCACACCTATACTTGGTTCCGATTCAATCGTCCTCTTTTTAAACCAGCCCATATCTCCCGGTAATTATACAGTGACTATCAATACCGGAACAGATGGCAACACCATGACAGATGTCTGCAACCGGGATATCCCCGCAGGAGAATCGGTTCCGCTTATTGTGCAGGCACCACAGCCCACTCCGCTCGATAGTGTTTTCAGACCCGGTTGTGCACCTTCGCAAATTGAACTGGTTTTTAGAAACCCGATACAATGCAATTCTATCGCACCTGATGGCAGCGATTTCCAGATCACCGGACCGCAAAACGTTAATATTACGGCGGCAGGACTGGGATGCGATCCCAATACAGCAACCATCCGTATCATTCGTCTGCAACTCGCTGAACCCATTGTGACAGGCGGCACCTACCAGGTTCGCCTCGTGGCCGGTTCTGATGGGAACACCATCATTGATGAATGTAACTTTTCAACTCCGGCCAATTCCACCGTATCCTTCAATGTAAAAGACACGGTTTCGGCCCGCTTCACTTACAGCAGTTCTTCACCATGCAAACTGGATACTATCGCCTTTGCACACCCGGGAGGCAATGAAATCAATACCTGGCAATGGAATTTTGGTAATGTACAGACCAGTTCAGTTGCCAGTCCATCCATTGTTTTTACCGGGAGTGGTATGCAAACGGTGAGCCTCACAGTATCCAATGGCTTTTGCACCGATACCCGTTCAGAAAATATTGTGTTGAACAAACAGATCAGTGCTGCATTCCAGGCACCGGATATTGCCTGCCCCGGCGACCCGGTGAATTTTATCAACCAGACAGCAGGAACGATTGATTACTGGCAATGGAGTTTTGGTAACGGGTTTATCAGCACTGAAAAAGAACCGCTTGCTTTCACTTTTCCTCCCGGCAATTCAGAACGTTTTTATACTGTTCAACTTGTGGCCGGCAGCTATGCAGCCAACTGCAGCGACACGGCCCGCAAAACAATCCGTGTGCCGGGCAATTGTTTTATCGCGGTGCCCACTGCATTCACCCCCAACAATGATGGCTTGAATGATTATCTATATCCCCTTAACCCCTACAAGGTGCTTGATCTTGATTTCAAGGTGTATAACAGGCAGGGGCAACTGGTTTTTGCCACCCGAAAGCCTCTCGACAAATGGGATGGCCAGGTGAAAGGGGTGCTGCAAAGTGCCGGGCTGTATGCATGGACACTTTATTTCACTCACAGCGAAACCGGCCAGCGGGTATTTATGAAAGGAACCACTATGCTTATCAGGTAAAAAAAGAAAAACCGGTTGTGAACCGGTCCTTCAACTAACACAACAAAGAGTGAGAGAGAACGATCAGATAATAGTGTTCCAGCCATACACATCTGTCTCCAGTCCTTTCCTTATCTTTTCTAATTTGTCTTTTACTTTATTGTGTATGCTTGCATGGCTATACTTTTGTAAATGATAATCCGTACCGTTAATGTTTATGGTTTGAATGGGCGCAACGACTGCCGCTGTGCCAGCACCAAAGGCTTCCGTGATACTGTTATTGCGAAAAGCATTCTCCAGTTCTTCTACTGAAACCGGTCTTTCTTGCGTTTTATAGCCCATGTCATTGGCAAGAATCAATAATGATTCCCTGGTAATGCCATCAAGGATAGAATCAGATAAAGGGGGTGTTACAAGAGTATTATCAATTACGAAGATCACATTCATCATACCTGATTCTTCAATAAATTTATTTTCCGCCGCATCGGTCCACAGCAACTGATCATAGCCTTCTGCCCTCGCCAATTGTGTCGGGTATAATGCACCGCCATAGTTGCCACCGCATTTGACAAAACCGGTTCCACCTTTTGCCGCACGGGAAAAATTCGTTTCTACTTTCACTTTTATCGATTTTGCATAAACTTCCGGTACAGGTCCGCTGAATACAACAAAACGGTATTGATCTGCTGCTTTAATTCCGAACCTTGCCTCGCTGGCATATACAAAAGGCCGCAGGTATAGAGCACAACCTGCATGCGCAGGCACCCATTGCGCATCCGTTTCCACCAGTTTCAAAAGTCCTTCAACAAAAACATCACGGGGAATAACGGCCATACTCATTCTTTCCAGCGACCGGGCAAAACGTTCATAATGTCTTTCCAGCCGGAAAATATTTACCCGGCCATCTTCCATGCGAAATGCTTTCATTCCTTCAAACACTGTTTGACCGTAATGCAGGGCCAGTGTGGCAGGGCTCATGGAAAGATTGCTGAAAGGAACAATATGCGCAGTGTTCCATTCTCCGTTTTCATAATCGCAAACCAACATGTGGTCGGCTATATACTTTCCAAACTCCAGGTTGTCAAAATCCACTTCATGAATACGGGAATGATTGGTTTTCCTGACACTGATTGTTGTGAGTAATTCCATATTGGTTATTTTAACAGTTAAAAGGTATTTTGTAAGTGTTCCTGTTTATCTGCCACTGCAACAGCCTTCTCTATAGCAATCACCATTTTTACATTGGCCCTTTCATACACCCCCTTTTCTACCGCTGTATGCTGAAACCCTATTTTCTCATACATCTTTATAGCGCCGGCATTTTTTGTGTTGGAATAAAGAATAACTGTTTTTGCACCCAACTCTTTTGCCTTACGAAAACAGGCATAACAGATCGCCTGGGCAATGCCTCGCCTCCTGAAATTTTTGTCAACAGCCATCTTGGTAAACTCAAAAGTTTCTTCATCCACTTTGCGAAGACCGGCTGCACCGGCAACCATTCCATCATACTCCGCCATGATAATAGCACCGCCTGTTTCTAATATGGCTTTATCCGGGTTATTCAGCACCCATTCATCCACCGGCTCCATAACAAACAATTCTTCAATCCACTCCCTGTTGAACTTTTCAAAATAAGGCTGGTGCTCCGGGCGGTAATCAATGATCCTTATATCATTCATGGCTTTTTTTTATGCTCCGGAAGAGCAATACGATCCCGTTTCCCTTCCGGAAATGCTTCTTTTATCCATCTGTTAACTGTGAACAGGTACGATCGAAATGACAGAACAAATTTCTAATATTGTTTTATAAAAAAACAGATTCAGTTTTTGTATTTTTGACTATATCAGATTTTTTAACGTATGCGCAAAAATGATCTCGCCACTGATGATCACCTGTATTTGCAGGTGGCCGGCGGCCTTGAAAAAATGATCGCTGAAGATGTGCTGAAGATCGGCGACAAACTTCCTTCTGTCCGTATGCTGAGCGAAGAATACGGCATCAGCATGGGCACTGCCTTCCAGGCCTATTATCATCTCGAAGGAAAGGGGTTGATCGAATCAAGACCGAAATCAGGTTACTATGTCCGTTTCAACCATCGCCGCTTTCCTGATTTCCCCAAAATTGCACCGGCCGATCCGTTATCGCATGATGTGAGTGTGAAAGAAATGATCGCTTCAATCTATGGTGATATTGCTTCACATGACCACAAGGTCATCAACTTTGCGCTGGCTGTTCCTGATCCCTCTCTCCTGCCGCTGGCGAAGATGAATAAATCAGTGATCCATGCAATCCGTCACGAAAAAGACGCTTGTTTCACCTATGAGCATCCGCAGGGGAATCCTGAGTTGAGAAAACAAATTGCCAAACTTTCATTTAACTGGGGCGGAAAAATAAAAGCCGATGAGGTGGTGGTCACATCAGGTTGCCTGGAAGCAATAACGATATGTTTAAAAGCTGTGACAAAACCTGGTGATACGGTGGCGGTTGAATCACCCAATTACTTTGGCATTTACCAGGCCATTGAAAGCATGGGATTAAAAGTGGTCGAAGTGCCTTCCTGTTTCATTTCAGGTATTGACCCGGCTGACCTGGAAGCCGTCATTAAAAAACATGCTGTCAAAGCCTGTGTGGTAGTGCCGAATTTCAATAACCCGTTGGGCGGTTGTATGCCGGATGAGAAGAAGAAAAAATTAGTGGAGCTGATTACGAAATACAATATCCCCCTCATCGAAGATGATATTTATGGTGAGTTGTATTTTGGCAAACAGCGTCCGCTCACCTGCAAATACTATGACACAAAGGGACTGGTGATGCATTGTTCTTCCCTGAGCAAATCGCTGGCGCCGGGTTACCGGATCGGCTGGGTAATCCCCGGCAAATTCATTGAGCAGGTGAAACAACTGAAAAGAATGCAAAATATCAGTTGCCCCACCCTCACACAGGTCGCCATGGCGCATTTTCTGAAAAATGGCCGCTATGAATACCACCTGAAGAATATACGAAAGGCCTTGCACACCCAATCACTCCGCTATGTGCAGGCCATCATTGATCATTTTCCTGCAGACAGCAAAGTGTCAAGACCGCAGGGCGGGTTTGTGCTGTGGGTGCAACTGAACAAAAAAGTAAATGCTTTCAAACTGCGGACAGAAGCGATGAAACATCATATTTCTGTGGTGCCGGGAAAAATATTTTCGCCAAGCGGCGGTTATAACAATTGTATCCGCGTCAGTTTTGGCAAACCATGGGATGATGATTCGGACTATGGGTTGATGATGCTGGGAAAGATCATTAAAAAGATGATCCGTGACTGATTAGTGGGCTTCCAGCGCTTCACGAAAAGAAAAATCTCTCAGGTCAGTTCCTTTGACATCATCCAGGAAAGCTGAGATATTCAACTTGTGGTCATCGTAAGATATATCCGGTTCTGAAATAAAAACTACTTTTCCGGGTAAAAACCCAATACCCAAAATGTCAATTTTTGTGCGGAATGACTTGTACCTAACAGGAAGAACGACATACATATCCGGCAGCCGGTTTCCTGGTGACCAGCCGGTAATTTTAAACATCAATATCTTTTCAAAAGCAAAAACCTGGTTGCCAAATCTGAACCCGTTGAACGAAGTATCTTCCTTTTGACCTGAAAGCAGTTCCGGTATTCCTTTATCAAACCAAGCCGCACAGTTAATATCAGCGGACTTTAAGGATGCAAATTCAATAGCAGAGGTATCTTTAGAAAACCAATCACCTGCGGCTGTCATCTTTAAAGGCTCGCAAATCTTCATTTCGATTTTGTAGCGTTTGCCATCAGTCCTTGCCGGGTCCATCTCAAGCAAAACAGACAAATAAGGGGATTGGGCTGAGGAATATAATCGCAGCAGCAAAAAACAAGAAAGAAAAACAGCCTTCATGTACCTGGATTTCCATTAAAATTATCGCTTCCTTCCCGGTATGCCATACCCTGCACCGGGTATTAACAGATCGTCTTTAGTTACTCTCTTTTCTGAAATAAAAATAAAATGGTATTCCAAGCGCAGTAATCAAAATACCGAGTACAGAATTGATCACCGGCTGGCGGTGATTGATGTAATTGCTGATGTCATTGTATAAGGTCATTACCAGGTAAAAGACTGAAAAAAGAATGAACAGTATAGTGACAACCGGGTGGCCCCAAATGCGGTAAGTCCGTGGCCGATGCGGCATTTTTTTCCTCAACAGGAAAATCCCAACGGCACCTGCCCCATAAGCAACCCATGTCATGAAGACAAACATATCGGCCAGCATATTGAAAGAGCCGGTGATGATGAACAGCACCGTCCAGATGCCATGCAGCCATAGAGCATTTCCGGGGGTTTGAAATTTTTTATGCTCCCTGCCCGACCAGGGAAGAAAAGTTTTGTCTTTGCCCATGGCATAGGTGATGCGGGTAGTGGCCATGATATTGCCATTCACAGCGCCAAACGTACAAATGACTACCATCGCCGCTACAATGGCGCCGCCTGTATTACCCAACGCTACGGCCACTGCATCAGAAGCTACCAACGAAGATGTTGCTATCTTTTCAACCGGCAGTGCATAGAGATAGGCCTGGTTGACCAATACATAAGTAGCAATGCAGGCAAACACTCCTACAAAAAGACTTTTGGGAATATTTTGCTGCGGGTTCTTCACTTCACCCGCCATAGAAGTGATATTGATCCAGCCGTCGTAAGCAAAAAAAGCCCCGGTCATAGCCACCACTATACCGCTCAGCAACCCCATGCCCTGTTTTGGATTTTCTGCTGCCACAAAATTTTGGAAAGAACCATTGCCGGAAAAAAATATGCCGAGGATCAATGCTACAATCAAAGCTATTTTGATGAAGGTGGAAACAACCTGGAAATAGCTGCCGGCTTTCACACTGCGGTAATTCAGGAAAGTGAGTGCCACTACAATCACAATAGCCAATGATTTTACTCCTGCATTTTCCAGCGGGTACAGGTCGCCGACAAAAGGAATATGCCAGCTATGCGATTTTTCAATAGCCGCATCAAACCTTGGCAGATGCAAAAAATAATCGGCATACTCTGCACAAACAAAGGCGATGGCAGCAACTGCAGCCGTATTGATCACAGCGAAAGATGCCCATCCATAGAGATAAGCGAAGAATTCACCGAACATCTTTTTGAAATAAACATAAATGCCGCCGGTTTCGGGCATCATGGCGCCAAGTTCTGCATAGATCAAAGCACCGAACAAGGTAAATATCCCGGCAATGACCCAGATGCTTGTCATCCACAGCGGCGAGCCTAACTGTGCAGCCATATCAGCCGGTTTCATAAAAACGCCGGAACCAATGATGCTCCCGGCTACAATAGAGGTAGCCGACCAGAAACCGATCTTTTTCGCAAGAGAATTGGTGGACATAAAAAGGGAAGATATAAAAAAAGCCTCCTGTTTTACAGAAGGCTTTAAAATCGTTTTTGTTTTCTGGTTTCAACCCGAATACGCCAATCGGCGTATACCCCCGGCCCGGATACAAGTCTTTCCCGGAAGATTAACAGGTACGGAAGGATTTTGGATCCCAGAAATGTGGTAAGAACTTTGGTAGCGGCAACGAAGATAAAATCCAAATTCAGCTTTGCAAATAAAGTGTACAAAAAAAATCAAATTACCAGTTCGTAATTCTACGTTATCTCATTCGCATCCGGCCCTTAACTGTACATTTCCTCCTTCAAATTCTTCACCCTCTCATCTTCAAGGTATTCATCAAAGGTCATCAGGCGGTCAATGATGCCTTTGGGTGTGAGTTCGATGATGCGGTTGGCAACAGTTTGCATGAAAGTATGGTCATGGCTGGTGAGCAACACAATACCTTTGTAGTCGGTACATTGTTCGTTGAAACTTTGGATACTTTCAAGATCAAGGTGGTTGGTGGGCTGATCCAGTAAAATAACATTGGGGTTTTGCAGCATCATCCGGCTGAGCATACAACGAACCTTTTCTCCCCCGCTCAATACATTTGTCTTCTTCAGCACATCATCGCCGCTGAACAACATTTTTCCTAAAAATCCTCTCAGGAATGGTTCATCCACATCTTTCACATGATCGGGGACATATTGCCGCAACCAGTCCATCAGGTTGTCAGTGCCGGTGAAGTATTGGCTGTTTTCCTGTGGCAAATAAGCATGAGTAACAGTACTGCCCCATTCATAAGAACCACTGTCGGCTATGGTTTCTGCCGTGATGATATTGAAGAAATTCGTCACCGCCAGCGGGTCACGACTCAGCAATGCGATCTTATCTCCCTTATTCACGGTGAAGGTCACATCACTGAACAAGACACGACCATCAACTGACTTCTTCAGTTTTTCAACGTTCAGTATCTGGTTGCCCACTTCTCTTAATGGCTGGAAGATGATGCCGGGATATTTTCTATAGCTGGGTTCAATCTCTTCAATGGTCAGTTTCTCCAATGCTTTCTTTCTTGATGTGGCCTGCTTGCTTTTTGAGGCGTTGGCACTGAAACGGGCAATGAAATCCAGCAAAGCCTGCCGCTTCTCTTCTGTTTTCTTATTCTTATCATTCACCTGGCGGGCCATCAGTTGGGATGATTCGTACCAGAAAGTATAGTTGCCCGTAAATATCTTTATTTTCTGACGATCCACATCAGCAACGTGTGTACACACGGCATCCAAAAAGTGACGGTCGTGGCTCACCACCAGGACGATGTTTTCATAATCAGCTAAGAAATTTTCTAACCAACTGATGGTTTCAATATCGAGACCGTTGGTAGGCTCATCCAGTAAAAGAATGTCAGGATTGCCAAACAAAGCCTGCGCCAGCAACACACGAACTTTCAGATTAGAAGGAATATCTTTCATCAAGGACTGATGATATTCTTCACCCACACCTAATTCACCAAGCAAAACGGCTGCATCACTGTCCGCAGTATAGCCGCCCATTTCACCAAATTCGCCTTCCAGTTCAGCCGCTTTCATTCCATCCTCTTCTGTAAAATCAGCCAGTGCATAGATCGCCTCTCTTTCTTTGGCAACAGCCCATAGTTTGGTATGACCCATCATCACCGTGTTCAAAACCGTTTCTTCATCAAACTGGAACTGGTTTTGTTTCAGCACCGCCATCCTTTCACCGGGAGTGATGTCCACCGTTCCTTTGTTGGGCTCAATTTCGCCGCTGAGTATTTTCAAAAAAGTACTCTTACCGGCGCCGTTGGCCCCAATCACACCATAGCAATTGCCTTTGGTGAAATTGAGGTTCACTTCTTCAAACAACACTCTTTTGCCATAGGCCAGTTTCAGGTCTCTTACACTGATCATGTTAAATACGATTTACAAAGTATGAAGTACGAACTGCCTAAAACCGCAGGCCGTTTTTCGAGGCGCAAAGGTAAGACTTCAATACGAGGTGAAGAAACCTGAAACGTCCTAATAATCTGGGTACTATACCGCTTTGTCCCGAACATCCGCTTTGATTCAAAGAATTGCGAAAGGATGATCAAACATGTCATCATCACTTCCCCTATTCTTCTTGAACCAGGATTTTACCTTATCCCATAATTTTTCCAGTTCCAGTATTTCTATAAAGCTTTTCATAACAAACTTTTTAGTGAACAGAAAAGGTTGAAATGAAAAACCCCGCCCCAGGTAAATGGTGGCGGGGCCTTTATTCTCTGAAATTTCAGATGTTGTATTAATATCCCATTCCGCCCATGTCAGGAGCGCCATGCGTATGCGGCTCTTCTTTCTTTGGTTTGTCGGCCACTACTGCTTCAGTGGTCAGCAACATTCCTGCGATAGAAGCGGCATTTTCCAACGCTACACGACTAACCTTGGTCGGGTCAATCACACCGGCTTTGAACAGGTTCTCATATTCTTCCGTTCTGGCATTGAAACCATAATCGCCTTTTCCTTCTCTGATCTTCTGCACCACGATGGAACCATCAATACCTGCATTGGCAGTCAGGATGCGAACCGGCTCTTCCAGGGCACGGCGAACGATGGCCATACCTGTTTGCTCATCGGCGATCTGGCCACGAACTTTTGCTTCGAGGCTTTCGATGGCACGGATATACGCCACACCACCACCCGGAACGATACCTTCTTCCACAGCAGCCCTTGTTGCATGCAGCGCATCATCCACACGGTCTTTCTTTTCCTTCATTTCCACTTCGGTAGCAGCACCAACATAAAGAACAGCTACACCACCGCTTAACTTAGCCAAACGCTCCTGTAACTTTTCCCTGTCGTAATCAGAAGTTGTTGTTTCAATCTGTGCTTTGATCTGGTTCACACGGGCAGTGATATCTTCTTTCTTGCCTTTGCCACCAACAATGGTAGTATTGTCTTTATCAATGGTTACTGAAGTGGCTTGTCCGAGATAGCTCAGGTCAGCATTCTCCAGTTTGTAGCCCTGCTCTTCGCTGATCACAATACCTTTAGTGAGGATTGCAATGTCCTGCAGCATTTCTTTTCTGCGGTCGCCAAAGCCGGGAGCTTTTACTGCAGCTACTTTCAAAGTGCCACGAAGTTTATTTACCACCAATGTAGCCAGTGCTTCACCTTCAAGGTCTTCAGCAATGATCAGCAGCGGACGGCCACCTTGTGCCACTTTCTCCAGGATATGGAGAATATCTTTCATGTTGCTGATCTTTTTGTCGTAGATCAGAATGTAAGGGTTCTGCAGTTCAGCTTCCATCTTTTCGCTGTTGGTAACGAAATAAGGAGAGATATAACCACGGTCAAACTGCATACCTTCTACCACATCAACAGTAGTGTCAGTTCCTTTTGCTTCTTCCACGGTGATCACACCTTCTTTACCCACTTTGGTGAAAGCTTCAGCAATCAGCTTGCCGATTGTTTCATCATTGTTGGCAGAGATAGTAGCTACCTGCTGTATTTTTTTACTGTCGCTGCCTACAGTCTGGCTTTGAGCTTTCAGGCTTTCTACTACGAGGCTAACGGCCTTGTCAATACCTCTTTTCAGATCCATAGGATTGGCACCGGCAGCTACCATTTTCAGACCTTCAGCAATAATGCTTTGGGCAAGTACAGTAGCAGTAGTGGTACCATCCCCGGCAAGGTCAGCAGTTTTTGAAGCTACTTCTTTCACCATTTGGGCTCCCATGTTCTCAATGGGATCTTCCAGTTCAATTTCTTTTGCAACGGTCACACCATCTTTGGTTACTGAAGGTGCACCGAATTTTTTCTCGATGACCACATTGCGGCCTTTTGGACCGAGGGTCACTTTCACAGCGTTGGCAAGTGTATCAACGCCTTTCTTCATTCTATTTCTTGCTTCAATGTCGAAGAAGATTTGTTTTGCCATATCAGACTAATTTAGATTTTTGATTTAAGATTTTTGATTTGCCTTCATTCAGAACTTTTCAAAATTTTATCCGGCCTTTATACTATTGCCAGGATGTCTGACTCTCTCATGATGAGGTAGTCTTCACCATCAATCTGGATCTCGGTTCCGGCATATTTGCCATACAGAACAGTGTCGCCTGTTTTAACCGTTACCGGTTCGTCTTTTTTTCCGGGGCCTGCTGCAATGACAGTGCCACGCTGGGGTTTTTCTTTTGCAGTATCAGGGATGATGATGCCGCCGGCAGTCTTTTCTTCTGCTGCTGCCGATTTTACAATTACCCTGTCATGAAGCGGGGTAACGTTGACTTTCTTAGCCATAGTTTTATTGATTTTTGATTTTTTGAAATATTCTGCCCCTTGGAATTTGGGACGGCGAAGGTACAGGAAATACCATGCCGCCTGTTGACAAACGGAAAAAATTTCAGTTTGAACACTTTAAATGGCGAAATTCAGTGTCAGTAAAGACATTTTTTTCTGACATTATGCCAAATTTTCACAATACGGGTTCCCCATGTCAGAACGGGTTGCTTTGATAACAATGAACTAACCCTTCTATGACAGACAGGTAGGTAATAAACTCCTATCTTCGCAGCCTCAAACAGTTCTTAAAGAATGATCAGCAGAAGAAATATCCGGGTGAAAGTGATGCAGACCCTCTACACGATGGCCACCCTGGAAAAAGATGTGAAACCCGGAGAGCCCCGTAAAGTGCTGCAGGCCCATTTTGACCAAACCCGTTCTCTCCTCATTTACCTGACCTGGTTTTTGACTGAGGTCACCCGGTATGCCGAAACAGATGCTCACAATAAAGCCAGCAAACACCTGCCAACGGCCCTGGACCTGAATGTGAACACCAAAATATCCGGCAATGAACTGCTGTGGAAAATGTTGGAAGATACAGTGCTAAAAGAACAGTTTGCAGCCGAAAAACCTGAACGTATCGCTGATAAAGAACTCATCCGGAAAATTTACCTCGAACTGGCGGAAACACCAGAGTACAAAGCCTACATTTCAAAGCCATTGCGGGAAAAAGCGGAAGAGAAAAAGATCATTGAGTTCATCCTGAATGATATGCTGCTGGCCAACGAAGCCTTTGTATCACATATTGAAGAAAATTTTTCCAACTGGGATGATGACGGGGAAATGGTGGTGCAGTTATTGGCCGGTTATCTGGCAAAACCCGGTTCCTATAATTTTCGCCAGATGATGAGCCCGGACAAAGACCAGTTTGCCAAGGGACTGTTAGATGCGGTATTGGAAAAAGATGAACACCTCCAAAGTCTTATTATTCCCAAACTGAAGAACTGGGACCCGGACAGAATCGCCTTGCTGGATATGGTGCTGATGAAAATGGGACTGGCTGAGTTTCTCTATTTTGAAACCATTCCGCCAAAAGTGACCATTAACGAATACATTGACCTGGCCAAGGAATACAGCACTCAGCAAAGCGGTCAGTTTGTAAATGGCATTCTGGACAATATACATAAGGAACTGGTGCTGCAGGGCAAGATGCAGAAAGTGGATTATAAGAAGAGCTAAGAGAAAAGGAGACAATAGTGTAAAAGAGCCGGAACAAATTGCATCAGAGAACCGGCACCCCACAATATTCAGAAAGCTGCTGTTAACCTGTTTTTCCACTTTTCTCTTTTAACCTCTTGGCTTACATTTGCAACTCTCTAATAATAAAACTCATGAAGAAATTTCTTTTTGTATTGATCGCAGCAACAAGCATTGTTGCCTGCAAAACTGAAGAAAAAAAGGAAAAGGAAACACCTGTAATGGCCCCGGAGCAGGAACAGCCAACCCCTGCTGCAGAAGTAGCCGATGTCACCAGCATCCAGTGGATAGATTCCACCTATGTTGACCTTGGAAAAGCTAAGGAAGGAAAAGTGGTGGAAGTGAGATTTCGCTTTAAAAACACCGGTGACAAACCTTTGGTGATTCAAAATGTCTCCGCCGGATGCGGATGTACCGTTCCTGAAAAGCCTGAAAAGCCCATTATGCCGGGTGAAGAAGATGTGATCAGGGCTGCATTTGAAAGCAAAGGCCGCCCGGGTGAAAACAACAAATCGGTGTATGTGAAAGCAAACACCAACCCTGCTGACCATGAGTTAAAGTTCAGGGTGGAAGTAACCAATTAAAGGCTCAAATAGCAATACAATTCTTATTTAAACAATCAATCATGAAATCAATCTATTCTTATCTCTCCGTCATCATAGTAGCATTTTTGTTTTCCGGTTGTATGCCTCCCGGTGGAGAACAGGGTAAAGGCGGGCAATCCGGAATGGGAAATTTCCAGTTCATCTTTCTCGGCCTGATGATCCTTGTGTTCTGGCTATTTTTCATCCGTCCACAGGCCAAGAGGGCAAAAAATCAAAAGAAATTTATTGAAGACCTGCAAAAAGGTGACAAAATCGTTACCATTGCCGGTATTCATGGCACCATCAGCAAAGTGAACGAGGACGGCACCCTGAATATCGAGATCAGTCCCGGTAGCTATATCAAAATTGAAAAATCTGCCATCAGCATGGACTGGACAGCGGCGCTGAACAAACCGGCTGCAGCAGCAAAGAAATAAAAAATCAAATCAATTAAATTCCAGGTTCCAGGTCAGCATTTTTTCCGGGAACCTGGAATTTGTATTTTAGAATCATGCTAAAAGTGGGTCTCACAGGCGGTATTGGCAGCGGCAAAAGCACCGTAGCAAAAGTGTTTGAAGCGTTGGGTATTCCTGTGTATTACGCCGATGACGAAACCAAACGCCTGATGAATGAAGATGCAGGGCTGAAAGAAAAGATCATAGAGCATTTCGGAAAAGAAAGCTATGTGAACGGAGAACTGAACCGGGTCTATATATCTTCTATTGTTTTTAATGATAAGGGAAAACTGGAACTGCTCAACTCCCTCACCCACCCTGCCACCATCCACCATGCGGAGGAGTGGATGAAAAAACAAACTTCAGCTTATGCCATCAAAGAGGCTGCCCTCATCTTTGAAAGTGGTTCAGATAAACAGTTGGATAAAGTGATCGGTGTATATGCACCCGAAGAGCTCCGCATCGAAAGAGTAATGAAAAGAGATGGGGTCAGCCGTGAAGAAGTGCTGAAGCGGATTAGCCGTCAAATGAATGAAGATGAAAAAATGCAGCGATGCGATTTTGTGATCAGGAATGATGAACAGCAATTGCTGCTGCCGCAGGTGATGAAACTGCATGAAGAGTTGCTTTTTCTGCCCCCTCAGTAATCATTTATACATTTTTTTGTTATTTGGTGCGACTTCCACTGCTTCGGGGAATTAAACTTCATAAATATTGTATCTGCGCCTTGTTTCCTCTCTTCTTACAGGATTGCATACCCTAACAACATTTGCTGCATCGTATGAAGTGATAATCCTCCCCTTTTGGCATCTATAGCCATTACACTGGTATTTACAACTGATCAACTTCCTTCAGAAATGTTTTTCTGTCAACTTTGAGATAAGACAGGAACTGGTTGATAATACGAGGAGGAACAGGATCAATGTGGGTTTGAAGCGGAATGGAGCGGTTCAAATCATTTCTGCACCACATCTCATGGCCGCCTTTAATACGTATAGGTTTACACCCTTGACTGTCCAGCCATTTTCGAAATAACCGTAAAGAAATATTTTTAAAATTTGCCATCAGGCATGAGCTGGAATATTAAACGACAACTGCGATGCCCTGTACTCCTTGTTATCAATTATATCCCGCAACTGGTCGTTTATACTAATCTGGTCGCTAATAGTTGGCGCTATAAAGTTCTTTTTGGCTTTACGAACTTTCCAACCTAATCTTTTCAGTTCTGAAAATAAGGTCTTTTTGTGAACCGTATATGTTAGAAATTCGCTCAGTACTGTTTTCAGTGATACTTCGGCTTCCTCAATGGAATAACCATATCCAATCAGATCAAGGGATGGAATAAAAGCATAAGAGATTTTATCCTCTTCAAAAAAAAGAACAGGAACATTTACAGTCACCTTTTTCCTGGAATTGCTATCCGACCAGCTTCCTTGTACTCCTCCGCGAATAACTTTTGACATACTGATTACAAACTTATTACAGTTGTGTGTTGGAGAAACAGCAAGTTAGTCACATGCTGCCGAACCTCCAAATATTAACATCGAAACTATGCAACATGCTGCTTCTCTTGCTCAAAAATATTTTTTTGGCCAACTAGCAGGCTTCGATCAGGCTCTTTTAAACCCCGGGAAAAAATTACTTCAACTTCGCCAGCGCTGCTTTGATCCTTTTCCAGCCTTCTTCAATTTTTTCCATGCTGTTGGCAAATGAAAAGCGTACGCATTTGGGTTCGCCAAAAGCATCCCCCATTACCGATGAAACATGGGCGGTATTCAGCAGATACATGCAAAGATCGTTGGCATTGCGGATGGTTGTTTCACCATCGCTTTTACCAAAATAATAACTGACATCAGGAAAAATATAGAAAGCTCCTTCCGGTTCAGTGCAATGAATACCGGGAATTTCTTTCACCAATTCCAGCACCCTTTTTCTTCTTCTTGCAAATTCATCCACCATCTCAAGGGAAGGACGAAGATCAGTCGTTAATGCAGTGACAGCCGCTTTTTGCGTAATGGAGTTGGTGCCGCTGGTAAACTGTCCCTGTAATTTTTCACAGGCTTTCGCTATTTCTGCACTTGCTGCAATGTAACCCAGCCGCCAGCCCGTCATGGCAAATCCTTTGCTCAGACCATTCACAATAATGGTCCTTTCTTTCATTCCCTCAAACTGAGCAATGCTTTCATGCTTGCCAACAAAGTTTATGTACTCGTATATCTCATCAGAGATGATGTATATGCCGGGGTATTCCCTGAAGACCTCTGCTAATGCTTCCAGTTCTTCTTTACTGTACACAGCGCCGCTGGGATTGCAGGGAGAAGAGAAAAGAAAAACTTTTGTCTTTGCTGTTATGGCATCACGCAGTTGTTGCGGTGTGATCTTAAACCCGCTGTCAACAGGTGAATGGATTTCAACCACTTTTCCTCTCGCCATTTTCACTAGTTCACTGTAGGTGACCCAATACGGAGTGGGAATAATCACCTCATCTCCTTCATCCACCAGTGCAAAAATTACATTCGCTAAACTTTGTTTGGCCCCCGTAGATGCTACAATATTCTCCGGTTTGTAATCAAGGTCATTATCTCTTTTGAGTTTATGACAGATCGCTTCACGCAGATCCAAAAACCCGGGCACGGGAGTGTAATGGCTCCAGTTATCGTTGATGGCTTTGATCGCTGCTTCTTTAATATGCTGCGGTGTATCAAAATCAGGTTCTCCCAGGCTCAGGTCAATCACATCAATACCCTTTGCTCTCAGTTCACGGCCGAGTTTGGCCATTTTTAAAGTTTCAGGTTCGGCAAACCTGTTCAATAAAGAAGATAACTGTACTTGTTCTGCTGTTGCTTGCATCGGAAAAACATATGAATTTGATGAGTAACAAATGTACTTATTAAATCAACTAACGCCTGTTTTAGCAGCTTTTGCAAGATCAGTAACATGTGGAAAGTTGATCTCATTAAAATTCACATCAGGGCTAAAAGAGGCATAATAAAATAACCGGAAGACCATAAAATGACGGTTAGAATTTGCGTATGCAATCCTGATATAAGCCGGGCACCGATATTAATTCACCAGCCATTTATTTCCCGTCAAACCAATTCTGCCCAGGCAATAGAAACCCGGCTTAAAACAGATGCCGGCCCTTGCAGGTCATAAAGCCTCATCTAAACCGGCCCTTTTGCTGATTAAACCCCTGAATGCCACCTGAAAAACACTGTTTTTGGGCATCCAAAACAATTTCCACTTACGGCTGAAAACCCTATCTTTGCCGTCCTTAAAATTTGTGTAAAGCCTTTCTCCGGCGGCCCTGCTGCGGAGCAAGGCTTAAAAATGTAAACACCAACAAGTATGCAATTCAAAGGTTTGGTCAAATTTTTTACGATCCTGCTTATCATTTATTCCGTTTACCAATTGTCTTTTACATGGTTTGTCAAAGGCCATGAAAAAAAGATGGAAAATATCGCCAGGAATTATGTAGCAGCCAACTATCCCGCTGCTGCAGAAAAATTTCCGGACAGCAAGGATTCACAAACTGTTTACCAGGATCAACTTGATAAGATCTACGAGGAAAGACTGAAAAGGCTGCTCGACAGCACCCGTGATGAAACTCTCACCTATGGCATCACCGGCCCGGTAAGCTACCAGAAAGCCAAAGAGGAAGAATTGAATCTTGGCCTCGACCTGCAGGGAGGAATGAACGTTACCATGGAAGTGGAGATGACAGGGCTGATGAATGCACTTTCCAACAATTCCAAAGACACAAATTTTCTGAAGGCACTTGATAATGCTGAAAAAAGAAAAGCAAACAGTGATGCTGACTTCATCAGCTTGTTTGCAGATGAATATGAGAAACTGGCGGGTAAAGGAAAAATGTCCAGCTTGTTTTATGCTGCTAACTCTGATAAACTGAAGATCGGCGACAGTGATGATAAAGTAAAATCTGTGATCAGGGATGAAGCAAAAGTGGCTTTCACCAACACATTCAATGCCCTGAGCCGCCGAATTGATCAATTCGGTGTGGCGCAACCCAGCATCAATCCCAATCCCGACCGTGGCATCATCACCGTGGAACTTCCCGGTATCAAGGATAAAGAAAGAGTAAGAAATTATCTCCAATCTTCTGCCAACCTGCAGTTTTGGGAAACCTATCGCCCCGATCAACTGGTCAATTCATTGCAACAGGCAGATAATGACTTTGCAGCATTAATGAAAGGCGAAAGCACCGAAACAACATCGGCCGACACCACAGCCAGTGAAACACCGGTAACAAAAAGCGGTGACACAACCGGTTCCGGCGGTAAACCCCTGCTGTCAGAAGAAATAGGTTCCGGCAAAGAAACAGACACCGTGAAAGGAGAGACCGGAACAAATGATCCTGCTACACAAAGAGAATCACTCTTTGAGTTTTTGAAATTAGCTAACTCAGGAAGCTTTATCGGTGTTGTCGAATCCAAGGACTCTGCGCTGGTAAGAGGCTATCTTGAAAATGATCTGCTGCGCCGCCACTTCCCGCCAGATGCCCGTTTTGCTTATGGCATTCCTGATAAAAACAATAAAAAGCAATTGCCGCTGTATGTGCTGAGAACCTATGGCCGTGAGCAGGCCCCAATAGAAGGTGAAGTGATCACGGAGGCAAGACAGGATTTTGATCCCACTACCAGTCGACCGATTGTGACTATGAACATGAACCCGGCCGGTGCCAATATGTGGGCTACTATCACAGAAAAAAGTGCACAGGAGAAAGTGCCGATTGCCATCGTTATGGATGGAATTATTTACTCTGCACCGATAGCAAGTGAAAAGATCACAGGCGGTCGTTCGCAGATCGCCGGTGATTTTACCGTGCAGGAAGCCCAGGATCTTGCCAACCTGCTGAAGATCGGTAAGCTCTCCGCCCCTGCCAAGATCGTTCAGGAACAACAGGTGGGACCCACTTTAGGCAAAGAAGCCATCCGCGGCGGTATTATGGCTTTCAGTATTTCGTTTGTCATCATCTTCCTGCTGATGCTTATCTATTATAACACGGCGGGCTGGGTGGCCAATGTGGCCCTTATTCTCAACTTGCTGTTTACCGTAGGTGTTTTGACGGGTCTTGGTGCTACGTTAACAGCTCCCGGTATTGCCGGTTTGGTGCTTACCATCGGTATGGCCGTCGATACGAATGTGATCATCTTTGAACGGATCAAAGAAGAATTGGACCGGGGCAAAGGATATATACCAGCTATCAATGATGCCTACAGGAGGTCATTGCCGCCAGTATTAGATGGCCACATCACCACGATGCTGACAGCGATCATTCTTTTCTATTTCGGTCTCGGGCCGGTGAAAGGGTTTGCCACCACACAGATTATTGGTCTGCTGTTGTCGCTGTTCTGCGGCATCCTCGTGAGCCGTTGGGTAACTGATATGTTCACCAAAAGGAAACGGCATCTGAAATATTTCACCGGCGTTTCAAGAACCATTTTCAAAAAAGCTAAGTTCAAATTCATTGAATACAGGAAGTATGCCTACATGTTCTCTTTCGTGGTGCTGGCATTAGGGATAGGCTCATTCATTAATGGTTTTGACTATGGTGTGGAATTTAATGGAGGCCGCAGCTACACTATCCGCTTTGACAACGCCGCCAATGTGGAGCAGGTGCGGAATGATGTAAAGATTGCACTCGAAGATGATAACCCCATCATTAAAACCATCGGCGATAACAAAACACTGGACATCACCACCGCCTACCTGATCAATGAAACGAATGAAGGAATTGATTCGCTGGTGGAAAGGAAACTTATGGATGGTCTGAAGAATCATCTTCCTGCAGGCATCACTTATGAAAAGTTTGCTGCCGATCACAAACTGGGTTCAAAGAAAGTGTTGCCAACCATTTCAGACGATCTGAAAAGAGGGGCTTTGCAGGCCACCTTCTTTGCCTTGTTTGTTGTATTCCTTTACATCTTCATACGTTTCCGCGACTGGAGATATTCATTAGGAACCATCGTGGCTTTGTTGCACGACGTGCTGGTAACGCTGATCGTATTCTCTTTTGCCAAAAATATTGTTCCCTTCCCGCTGGAGATAGACCAGCATTTTATTGCTGCCGTATTAACGGTGATCGGTTTCTCAATGAATGATACGGTGATCATATTTGACCGTATCCGGGAAGATACAAGGCTGACGCCGAATGCGCCAAAAACCGAGATCATCAACCGGGCCATCAACGAAACCCTGAGCCGTACCATCATGACATCGGCAACAGTGTTCCTCACACTCCTGATTCTTTTCCTGGTTGGTGGTGAAGTGACAAGAGGGTTCGCATTTGCGATGCTGGTGGGTGTCATCACCGGTGTCTATTCATCCGTGTTTGTGGCTGCACCGATCCTTGTTGACCTTGGCGGCGATAAAAAAAAGAAAAAAACAACTGATACAAAAAAAGCTGTTGTAACCAGCAGTTAATAGTACCAGTAACCGTAAAAAAGAAAAGACCTGTTGATCAAGCCGACAGGTCTTTTCTTTGTAATAATGTTGCCAGCAGTACCGGCATTACCGTTTCAATTTGCTATATTTATAAGAAGATATATTACGAATGAATTTTTCCACTGAAAATATTATTTTGGCAGGATCAGTGTTGCTCATTGCCAGTATTGTGGCAAGCAAGACTTCATTTAAACTAGGAATTCCCACCCTCATTCTTTTTTTATGTATTGGTATGATTGCCGGCTCAGAAGGTCTTGGCCGTATCAATTTTGACGACCCAAAAACTGCCCAGGTACTTGGAATAGTTGCATTGAATATCATTTTGTTTTCAGGCGGTATGGACACCCGCTGGGAAAGTGTGAAACCTGTTTTAAGACAAGGTATAGTGCTCTCAACATTGGGAGTGTTGCTCACAGCCGGCGCCATTGGTGTAATGGTTTATCTTATAACAGATTTTACTTTACTGGAAGGATTCCTGCTTGGTTCCATCGTATCTTCTACCGATGCAGCGGCTGTATTTTCTATCTTAAGAACAAAAAGCGTCGGCCTGAAAGGAAACCTGCGTCCGCTGCTTGAGTTAGAAAGCGGAAGCAACGATCCTATGGCCTATATATTGACCATCAGTTTCACTTATCTTATCACCAATGGCGATGCCAACATCACCAATCTCCTTTTACGCTTTGTTCAGCAAATGGTGATCGGCGGTGTGTTAGGTTATGTGCTGGGCAGGGGCATGACCCTTGTCATCAACAGGGCCAAACTTGAAACGGAGGGCTTGTACCCGGTTCTCATTATGGCCATGATCTTTTTCAGTTATTCATTTACCGAACTGGTGGGAGGCAATGGTTTCCTTGCCGTTTACCTTTCGGCATTGGTGTTGGGCAACAGCAATTTTATACACAAGAAAAGTTCTGTAAAATTTTATGATGGGCAGGCATGGCTGATGCAGATCATCATGTTCCTTACCCTGGGCCTGCTTGTATTTCCTTCGCAGATCACTCCTATTGCAGGCACAGGCATGCTGATTTCGCTTATCCTTATTTTTGTTGCAAGACCAGTTGGGGTTTTTATTTGTCTCAGTTTTTTCAAAATGAAACTGAGAGATAAACTTTTTATTTCCTGGGTAGGACTCAGGGGGGCTGTTCCAATCGTTCTTGCCACTTACCCGATGATAGCCGGCATCGGCAAAGCCGATATAATATTTCATTTGGTGTTTTTTATTTCAGCCTCGTCTGTATTGCTGCAGGGCTATACGCTGCCGGTTGTGGCCAAATGGCTCAAAGTGATCGTTCCCAAAAAAACATCCCGGAAACTCACTTCGCTTGATATGGAATTATATGACAGCATCCAGTCTGAGTTTGTGGAAATGATATTGCCCGGGAACAGTCATGCCGTTGGCAAACCCATTGTAAAACTAAAACTTCCAAAACCAACGCTGATCGTTTTATTAGTGAGAGATGGTAAATATATCCAGCCCAACGGTTCCACGGTGCTGGAAGAAGGCGACAAACTCCTCCTGCTCGCCAACAACAAAGAAATACTAAGCGAAGTGTATAAAAGTCTTGGTGTGTGACAGAAAATCACACGGCGAACGAAGTGCCGCAGCCACAGGTAGCGCTGGCATTCGGGTTTGTAAATGTGAAGCCCCGGTTGTTCAGCCCGTCCTGCCAATCCACCTGCATACCGAAGAGGTAGATCTCATGCGATTTGTTCATCACGCAGTTGATACCTTCAATTTGAAATTCCTGGTCATTTTCATGCTTTTGGTCAAACCCCAGCACATAGGTCATGCCGGAGCAGCCGCCCCCCTTCACCCCTACCCGCAGCACCTGGCTGTTGTCAAATCCTTCCTGCGCCATCAGTTTCCTGATCTCTGCAATGGCGCCTGCTGTCAGGGTCACCGGGTTTGTCATGATTGTTTCCATACTGCAAAAGTAAAAATTCTTTTTTTCTCCTGCCAGCCGGGTCTTTCCGACAAGCGGAAATTAACAAAAGCGCCTACGGTTCTCATTCCCTATTTTTGTTAATCAAATACATTTCCTATGGATCAAAACATGATCAACCTGGTTATTTCGCTGATAGCCCTGCTTGTTTCTTTCTATACTTTTTACCTTGTCAACGAAAAAAGGAAAAAGAAACCGGAAACGGATTCTTTCAGCAGCCGCCCGTTGCAACTCCAGGCCTACGAACGGTTAGTGATGCTGGCCGAACGTATTGCAATTCCCAGTATTGTCAGCCGGGCCAACCAGCAACAACAAGGTATGACAGCAAGACAAATGCAGATGCTATTACTTGAAAGCATCAAGCAGGAATGTGAATACAATGCCACCCAGCAGATCTATGTTAGCCCGGTGGCGTGGGAAGCCGTTAAAAACCTGAAGGACCAAAACATGCTTATCATCAACCAGGTGGCATCTGCCATGCCTCAGGATTCTTCGGGACTTGATCTGAACCGGCAATTGCTGGAGTTTACCATGCACAGCAAGAAAGGCACCCTGCATGAAATTGTGCTGGAAGCATTGAATTACGAAGCAAAAAAATTGATGAAATAGAAGCCCGCCCAACCTTCCCCGAAGGGAGGGCTAAATTTTTAAAGATGAGTGATTCGTCAAAAAAATATACAGATAGTGGCATTGAGATTAAGGAGACTTACACTCAAGATGACATTTCCCAAATCCCCCCTTCGGGGGGCGGTGGGACCTTCCCTTTCACCCGCGGCATACAACCTGATATGTACAGGGGAAAGTTATGGACCATGCGACAGTATGCCGGTTTCTCCACGGCTGAAGAAAGTAATAAGCGTTACCATTATTTATTATCGCAAGGCGTGAGCGGTCTTAGTGTGGCTTTTGATCTTCCCACACAAATTGGTTATGACAGCGATCATCCGCTGGCCGAAGGTGAAGTGGGAAAAGTAGGTGTTGCCATTGATAGCATTGAGGACATGCAGACATTATTCAAAGGAATCAAACTGGAAGATGTCAGCACTTCGATGACCATCAATGCCACGGGTTTTATTTTGCTGTCGCTATATGTGGCGCTGGCCAAACAACAAGGTGCAGACCTCAAAAAAATATCCGGCACCATTCAAAATGATATTTTAAAAGAATACGCCGCAAGAGGCACTTATATCTATCCGCCCAAACCTTCCATGCGTATCATCACCGATATTTTCGAATGGTGCAGCCAGGAAGTGCCGAAATGGAACACTATTTCCATCAGCGGCTATCACATCCGTGAAGCAGGATCAACAGCCGTGCAGGAAGTGGCTTTTACACTCAGCAACGGCAAGGCTTATGTGAAAGCAGCATTGGAAAAAGGACTGGACATAAATGTGTTTGGCAAAAGGCTTTCTTTCTTTTTCAATGCTCATAATAATTTGTTTGAAGAAGTGGCCAAGTTCAGGGCGGCAAGAAAAATGTGGGCACAGATCATGAAAGAACTCGGCGCCACCGATCCCAAAGCCATGATGCTCCGCTTTCACACACAGACCGGCGGCAGCACACTCACCGCACAGCAACCGCTGAATAATATTTCGAGAGTAACCATTCAAACACTGGCTGCCGTGCTAGGCGGAACCCAGTCACTCCACACCAACGGGTATGACGAGGCGCTGAGCCTCCCTACTGAAGAAGCGGCGAGAATTGCGTTGCGAACACAACAGATCGTCGCCTTTGAAAGCGGTGCACCCGACACGGTTGATCCGCTTGGCGGCTCATACTATGTCGAATCACTGACCCATGAAGTGGAAGAAGCTGCCTGGAAACTGATGGCAAAGATTGATGCAATGGGCGGCAGTGTATCCGCCATTGAGCAGGGTTTCATTCAGAACGAGATTGCCCGCAGCGCTTATGAATACCAGCGGGGTATTGAAAGCGGTGAAAAGATCATTGTAGGCATTAATAAATTCCAGGTACAGGATGAAAATCCTATACCGATACTGAAAGTAGATGACAGCATCCGGGCAGTGCAGGCAGAGAAACTATCAAAACTCCGGAGCAACCGGGATCATGCTAAAGTGGATCAACTGTTACAGGAACTGAATGACAGGGCCAGCAGCGGAGAAAACATAATGCCTGTTGTGGTGGAAGCCGTGGAGAATAAATGTACCCTGGGTGAAATTGCCGATACGCTGAGAGAAGTGTTTGGAGAATATAAATGATAAAGTATGTTGCGGACATCACTTGTCAACAACACGGAAGAACTGCAGCAAATCCTTCAGTTGCAAAAAGAAAATCTCATTCAGCACCTTGCTGAAGATGAAAGCAGGTCGCAGGGATTCGTCACCATGCATCACAGCCCGGAAATATTGCTTCGTATGCATGAGATGGCTCCTTCTGTTATCATTAAAGACAATGAGAGGCTGGTTGCCTACGCATTAACCATGCTCAAAGAATGTCGTGACCTGGTGCCTGCCCTTCAATCCATGTTTGACCTTTTTGACATACTAAGCTGGAAAAATAAACCATTGAACAGCTACCGCTATTATGTGATGGGGCAAATATGTGTGGCAAAACAATACAGGGGAAAAGGACTGGTGAATGAATTGTACCGGTACCATAAAGATATCTACAGCCCGAAATTTGATCTCTTTCTCACTGAGATCGCCACCCGCAACCATCGTTCACTGAAAGCACATCAGACGGCCGGGTTTCAAACAATACATATTTACAGGGATCATCTTGATGAATGGGCCGTTGTTGGCTGGGACTGGAGCTGATCATTATTTGATATCCACCAGGTATTTTTCAAAATAGCTTTTACAGTTCAACACCTCTATATCTGAAAAATAGAAATCCTTCTCATCTTCCGTGATGATACATTTACACCTGCTTTCAGCAGCAGCATAGTATTCCAGTCCGTCTTCAAAATCCTGTATTGCCTTGTTTGCAGAAACTTTCCTGTTGGTGACTTCAGTGACCGGGGTTATTGAAATGTGTTTTGATAAGATTACAATCTTCTGAAGTGCTGTTTTCTTGTTTTTCTTTTGCGCAAAATAGAAGGCTATTGCCAGACATAGAGGGGATGTGTATACTTCATAGCCTTTTCTGTCCGTCAGGCTAAGAATGCGGGAAGAATAGCTGAACAAAGGATACTCATTGTTCAGTACCGACACAAGCACATTAGCATCCAGGAATATTCTCATTTTTTAGAAGAATAATATTCAGCTTTGGCGGTTTTCCTGCTTTTCCTTTTGGTTTGATATACCGCCTCACCTTCAGACACAATGCTTACCCATTCTGAAATCGGGAGTTCTTCAAGGGATGAATAATGCCCGGAAATGGTTTTTTGTAACAGGAACTCAACCAGGCGGGATAAGCTGATATTGTTTTTTTCGGCAAACCGCTTGGCCCTGTTGGCAACCCCTTCATCAAAGCTTAATGTGATCTTTGCATCCATAACACACTCATTTGACACAAAACTACTATTAATACGTAAACAAAAAAATAGTACTACGTATAAATTTGCTAAAAATGGAGAGGGATTTTTGCTAAATCCAGGGCATCAGCCCTTCTTCACTTCCTTTGCCCAGGCATCTTTCAGTGTAACCGTCCGGTTGAACACCATACCGCTTGCGCTGCTGTCTTTATCCAGCACAAAATATCCTTTGCGGATGAACTGGTAGCGTTCATCAAACTTCGCATTCTTTAAGGCCGGTTCAGCAAAAGCAGAAGAAACAACCTGCAGGCTGTCCGGGTTAAGATATTCTTTGAAATCGCCTTCTTCATCTGTCGGGTCTTCCACCCGGAACAACCGATCATACAGCCGGACTTCGGCGCTGACAGCATGTTTCACACTCACCCAATGCAAAGTGCCTTTCACATTAATTCCGGATGTATCATTACCGCTTTTACTTTCAGGAATATAAGTGCAGCGGATTTCACTGATGTTTCCGTCAGCATCTTTTATCACATCATCGCATTTGATGATATAGGCACTTTTTAAACGAACCATCTGCCCCGGCGCAAGCCTGAAATACTTCTTTGGAGGATATTCCATAAAATCCTCCCGTTCAATATACAGTTCGCCGCTAAACGGCAGTTCTCTTTCCCCGCCATTGGGGTCTTCGGGATTGTTTTCGCTATGTAAAATTTCCTCAGCAGCAGTGTAATTGCTGATCACCACTTTCAACGGATCGAAAACCACCATGCGGCGCTGCGAAATTTTATTCAGATGTTCTCTTACACAAAATTCCAGCAACCCTACATCCACCATGTTCTCTCTTTTGGCCACCCCTATCCTGTCGCAAAACTCACGGATACTTTCGGGAGAATAACCTCTTCTGCGTAAACCGCTGATGGTCGGCATCCGCGGATCATCCCAGCCGCTGACATGTTTTTCATTCACTAATTGCAGCAGCTTTCTTTTGCTTGTTACAGTATAATTGATATTTCGGCGGGCAAATTCGTATTGATGTGATGGATAGATGCCGAGGTTTTGTATCAGCCAGTCGTATAACTCACGATGCGGCACAAACTCAAGTGTGCAGATGGAATGGGTCACTTCTTCAATGGAGTCGCTTTGCCCATGCGCCATATCATACATCGGGTAAATGCACCATTTATCACCGGTGCGATGGTGATGGGCATGTTTGATGCGGTATAATACCGGGTCCCTCATCAGCATATTGATATGCGCCATATCAATCTTTGCCCGCAGGGTGCGGCTGCCATCGGGAAATTCACCGTTCTTCATCCGGGTGAAGAGATCAAGATTTTCATTTATGCTCCTGTCGCGGTAAGGACTGTTTTTGCCGGGTTCGGTTGGTGTTCCTTTCATCGCTGCCATTTCTTCCGAAGTGGAATCATCCACGTAGGCCAGTCCCTGCTGAATCAATTTCACCGCATATTCATACAACGTATCAAAATAATCAGAAGCATACCGTTCATGTTTCCACTCAAAACCCAGCCACTTCACATCTTCTTTAATGCTATCCACATACTCGGTTTCCTCCGTCACCGGGTTGGTATCATCAAAACGGAGGTTGGTATAGCCGGGATATTTTTTGGTGAGGCCGAAATTGAGACAAATGCTGCTGGCATGACCTATGTGCAGGTAGCCATTGGGCTCCGGCGGAAAACGGGTGACAATGGATTTATACTTCCCGTTTTTCAGGTCTTCTTCGATGATCTCTTCCAAAAAATTCAGGCTGCGTTCTTCTGACATAGTGAATTAATAATGAGGGGCAAAGATAGGAAAGCGGGGGCAGACCATTTATGAACATCCCATATCATTCACAAACACTTTCTAATCTCTGTAACATTTGAAGTTCTACATTCGTCATGTATAAAACCTTCAAGTATGAGAAAACTATCCTTCTTTACAATTTTCCTATTGGTGGGTTTAGCCGCATTTTCACAACCCAGGAAATCAAAAGTGGTGATCTTTAAACCGGAATTCCCAGAGACTATACTAGCCTCAGCTAATGATGTAACGGATTTTCTGCATCAATGGTTTATCGTCAGGGCTTCGTTTGATAAACTGAAAGTTGAATCAAACGGAAAAAAATATTTTATGATGGCCCTGGATAAACAAGAGGCTAAAACAGTTGTTTTCCGGCTTAGAAAAATGAATGGGAAATACTGTATTTCACCGCTTGACCGTATCAGCATATGTAAATGCGGCCATATGGACATGGATAAATTCAGCTTTAAAAAGAATAAAATGAACGGGTGTGCTGACTGTGGCCTCTCAACTGCTGGCGCCTTATAAATAGAACCGTCACTTTAAAAAAACGTTGCGGGAAATTTTGCGTAACCGAAAGGTTTCCTATATTTGTAACCGAACGGTTACTCAAAACCGGTTACAGCTATGAGAAGAGACGTATTCCAGGCCATTGCCGACCCCACCCGCCGGGAGATCATTCAACTGGCCGGCCAGCAACCCTTACCACTAAACACTATCGCAGGTCACTTTGATGTCAGCAGGCCTGCCATTTCCAAACACATCCGCATATTGACAGAATGTGGCCTGCTGGTCATTCAGCAAAAAGGCCGTGAAAGATATTGCCGCACCAGGCCGGAGAAACTTAATGAAGTTTCAGCATGGATTGATGAATGCCGGCATTTCTGGACACTGAAACTGGATGCGCTGGGGCGGTATGCAGAAGATATGCAGCAAAGAAACAGCAAAAAGAAATCAACGAGCAAAAAATAAATCAACTTGTATGAGCACAGCACAACCTCTTATTGTAGAAAAAATAATCAATGCCCCTGCTCACCTGGTGTGGGAAGCCATCACCAGCAAAGAACACATGAAGCAATGGTATTTTGATATTGCCGAATTTAAAGCCGAAGAAGGATTTGAATTTCAATTTTATGGCCAGGGCCATAAAGGTGAGCAATACCTGCACCTTTGCAGAATAACAGAACTAATCCCCGGCAAAAAACTATCCTATAGCTGGAAATATGACAACTACGATGGAAACTCATTCGTCAGTTTTGAATTGTTTGAAGAAGATGGCAAAACAAGAGTAAAGCTCACCCACGAAGGACTTGAAAGCTTTCCCGCAAGCAACCCTGATTTTGCCAAAAGCAGTTTTACAGAAGGATGGACATGGCTTATTCAAAAAAGTCTGCCCGGGTTTTTGGAAAAACATGATTGATCACTATCTGTTTCTTGCTAACAAGAACTTTTAAATATTGGTATTTCATCCAGGGTTTCACCTCACGAAGAAGTGCTGGAATAGCTCCTCGCCCTTACCACTTTCATCTGGTGGTCGAGATAGAAAATAATATACCAGCTTGTTTTTACCGGCACTGACTTGCCGTCAAAACTGCTTTGCTGGCCCTTTATTTCAAAGCGGTGCTCCAGTGTCCACTCCACTTCATGTTTCTTATCAGCAAAATGTTCAAGATTCCCGAATGAAACTGCGGTATAATCTTTTTCGGCAAACATTTTTTTGAACAGGTAGTCTATGATTGATTCCCTTGCCAGTTCATTGGCCGAACGGTTGTTTTGCGCTGCTGCAAGAAACGGGGCAAGCAGGAAAAGAAAGAAGATAGTCCGCATAGCTATATTTTTTAAAGATGAAAAGATGCGGAACGGTCATGAAGTAACCGTAAGTTACAATCACAACGAAGCGGAAAATTTTAAAAATGGATAAATGGTATCCCCTGCGATCAGTTTTCTGTTTCACTCATAAAAAAACCGGTATCGGCAAGGATAATACCCGGGTTGGTATAATTGAGCAAACTGCTTTTTATGATACCGGTAAGTTCTTTACGGCTCATGCAAAAAGCGGAGTTGACCAATGAAAGTTTCCAGGAATTGATCTTGAAGAAAGCTAATCTCGCCGTTTGGGCGGTGTGTTCATCGGCGAAGCGGAACTGCCCGGCAATATAAGCCCGGTCGTCGTGGTATGGCTTGTTCATACGAACGGATATTGGTTTTTAAAGGATCTGGACCAGATACTAACGAAGAAAAACAGCTAAAATTGTTTCCAGGCGGATTTACAAAAAAATCCCCGGCTTTTCCGCCGGGGACTATACTAACCCTTTCAGCCCCTGTGTTATAGTGGCAAGACCCGACCCGATCCGGAAACCTGGCTGCTGATAACAGGATTGCCGAGGTAGTAAACAGAGCCGCTGCCGGAAATAGTGGCCGACAATGTTTGCTGTGTTTTTACCTTAATATCTCCCGAACCGCTGATCTCTGCAGTGGCTTTCTCTGCCTGTACAGCGCTGAGATTAATGCTTCCGCTGCCGCTGATCTTCAGTTGTTCATTTTTGGCGGTGCCGGCCAGCACACTGATATTTCCTGAACCGCTGATGTTGGCCGTCAACTTATCAGCAATAGCCACCTGCTGCACATTGATGTTGCCCGAACCGCTGATGCGAAGACTGAGATTATCCTCTGCCAGCGGGCCCGAAAGATTGAATTCAGCAGAACCGCTCAGATTTACCGATCCCAGGGATGGAGAACTGACATTCACAATGATCGGTTCATGACTTTTCACCCTCACGCCGTTTTTGAATTTAATGAGGAGCTCATCTCCGATCTTCTCCGTCCGCAACACTTCCAGGATGTTTTGCTGGGCGATCACCTCTACTTTATAGACAGGATCAATGATATAATTCACTTTGCCGCTGATGCTGACATCAACTTTTGAAAAATTGCTGACCGTTCTTGTTTGCTGCAGCACAGGCCCTTCTCCCACCACTTTTTCACAGGAACTGAAGATGGATGCTATCAGAATGAATAATAAGGCAACATTTACTTTTTTCATGATTGTTAATTTGAAATTATTGATAAGGTTAAAACTCAATTTTATAATTCAGTACCGGTATCAGCCCCATCTGGTAATTGGTCACTACTTTATTTTTCTCTTTATCCCAGCTTTGGTTAAATACATTTTCCCGGTTGGTCACATTCTGAATATCCAGCGACAGGGTGCTGGTGAGCCGGCGACGGTTCCATTTGATGCTGGCCCGAAGATCGGTACGGAAATAAGCCGGGTTCTTTAAGCTGAATGCTTCTTTTTCTATGAAAACTGCATAGCCCGCCAGTTGAGAAGCTTCAACGTCAATCGGTGTATCCCGGAGACCACCTGCATAGATGGTTTTAATGTTCAGGCTGACGGTTTTGGATTTCCTTGCCACTACAAAATCCTTCCCTGCGATCAATGTGCTGATATGATTCCCGTTGAACCTGGTGTTTCTTTCAATACCATCCAGCGCTGTATATCTTGACTGGTATAATGAATTGGTAAGCGTCAGGTAAAAATCATTGTGCAGGTATCTTTCCAAAGAAATTTCAAGACCATAATTCCGGCCTTTGCCTTTGTTCACCAGGGGGTCGGTGAGATAGCTGAATTCAATATTCAATGCCGATAAGGTGCTGCTGTCATGTGATGCCACCGGCACATTGAACAAATGCTGGTAATACAGTTCTGTCTTGATGTGCAGGTTGGCTGACAACCGGTAATTATAGGAAAGCACATAATGATGCGAACGGGTGAGATCGAGATTTTTGTTGGGCATGATCACCGATCCATCGGCCAGCTCTTGCTGTGCAAAATACAAACCCCATGTTTGCACCTGGCTGTGAAGCCCATATCCGAATGCCAGGCCGCTGCGTTTATTAATATTCCATTTCACAGAGGCACGGGGTTCGGCTGCAGATGTATTGTTCAATGCAAGCCGCAGGTAATGCAATCCCCCGTTGAGTGTGATCTTGTCCGATGGTTTGTATTGCCATTGTGCAAATGCCTGCTGCGTGGAAGTGTTGCCGGATACATTCACTTTTTCTTCCAAAGGGTCGCCTTCATGCTCGGCAGAAAGCTGGTAAACGCCAAATTTTATATCACTGTAAATAACTCCGGCACGCAGGTTCAGCCGCTTGCTGAATTTATAATTGATCGTTGAATTGGCCACCCATTTACGGGTATTGAATTTATCCGTGTGAGAGGGTGTACGGGAAAGATCATCCCCGGTAAAATCTTCATTGAAACCAATAATTGTCTTTGAAATGCCGATGCCAGTTTTAACAGACAGTTTATTACCGGCACGGATGTTATGTGTGATACCGTTCATACTGGCATTGGAAATAAAATCAAAAGAATAGCGGTCTGACCGGCTCTCCCATTTTGACGAATCTTCCGCATCATAGACCTGGTCGCTGCGGCCATTGAAACCAAACAGGCTGAAATTTCCCAGGCGACCTGCAGGCAGGTGAATATTATAAGACAGGTCCTGGAAATTGGTCACACCATTATCACCGATCACTCCGATCTTGTTCAGCAGGGTTAGTGTGGAGTAACGATAATTTATAAGATAAGAACCTTTGTATTTTTTTGAAAACGGTCCCTCCAGTGAAGCATTCAAACCCAACACACCGGCCTGCAAGCTGTATTCCCTTTTTTCATTGTTTCCTTTCCGCAGGTGAAGATCAAACACACCGCTGACGGCATTTCCATATTCTGCCGGAAAAGCTGCTGTTACAAAATCAGAATTGGAAAGCAATTGAGCACTGAGGATGGAGATGCCGCCACCGCTGTTGCCGGGCAAAGCAAAGTGATTGGGGTTGGGAATATCCATTCCTTCCATCCGCCACAGCAATCCTGTTGGTGAATTTCCGCGGATGATGATACTGTTATTACCATCATCTACTGCCAGCACACCGGGAAATGCAACGGCCATCCGCAAAGGATCATTCACTGCGGCTGCATATTTCTGTGTTTCCTCAACTGTAAAGGCACGGGTGCTCACCGCACTCATATCATTGATTGGTTTATTTTTCTTGCTGTTGGCTTTCAGCACCACTTCCGATTCGATCTTCACCAGGGCTTCCATCGGGATAGTGAGTACGGTTTCCTTGCCGGAATTGACCATGATATTATCCAGCACCACTTCCCGGAAACCGGCATAGCTGATCGTAAGACTATAAGAACCTACAGGAATATCCCGGAAGCGAAACTCACCGTCTGTGCCGGTGATAACAGAACGTTGCAGCGGAAGCAAAGTAATTGTGGCCCCGCTGAGCGGATGCTGCAGGATATGTTCAACTGTAGTGCCCCTGAGTTGCCCGGTATATTGCGCAGATGCGGAAAAACAAATGACTATAAAAAGAAAGAAAGCAAATATGGACCTGCCGGTCACTGTCCGAATCTTCATACAAAAAGGTCATTTAGGTTAGGTTTGCAAAAATGTGAATAGAGAAGAACAATAAAGCAGCTATACTGTATGAATTGAGCAATCAGCTTTATCAAATGAATTTCCTGCTTCATGTTGTTGTTGTTCACTGTCAGAAGTATAACAACCACCGAAGCATTTACCCCTATCAGCAAAAAATAAAAAAATCAGAAAAAGCTGATGCCCGCATTCCAGCCCAGCCAGCCGGACACCCGGTTGCTGTAACTGTGAAGCTTGTAGCCTGATGAGGGAAGCGAATAACGGTAACCTGCCACTGCCGCAGGCTGATCAGAAATATATACCGCATAAGAAGGCCCGGCAAAAAGAGAAATATACTTATTGATCTTAAAATTCAGGTTGAGGTGCAATTTGTTGAGCAGGTTCAGGTAGTCCCAGGTGCCGAGATACAGGTATTCTGAAGTCAGCTCAGGATTTATGGTAAAGCTCTTCGCTTTGTTCAACGGCAGTTCACTGCCTAATCCATATCCAAAAGAATAGACCTTGTCATTGTTGCGGGGGCTGGCACCTGCCAGCAGGATGCTGTAGAATTTTGAATTACCGGTCTTAAAGGCCACGTTAAGATCAGTAAGTTCATTGCGGGAAAAACTGAGTTTGTGATAGCCTTTCAAAATAATATTGATCAGCCCGATACTGTATCCTTCAGAGGTATCGGCAATATTGATCAAACCAAACTGAACACCTTTCAGCTTCTTCGAGTAGTTGAACACACCTGATATCTGCACACCCTTTGTTTCCTTATTGCTAAAGTTGAGTACCCCGGCAAGCTGAACACCACTCACTTTTCTTCTTGAAAAATTGGCCACCCCTGCCGCCTGCCATCCTTTCACACTATCCGTTACATGATTGTAAACACCTGCCACCTGGAAACCGGAAAAATTTCCTTTCACTAAATTATTCACCCCGGCCGCCTGGAATGCCTGCACATTATCCAGCACGGTGTTATTGACACCGGCTACCTGCACTCCTTTCACTTCTCCTCCCACCACGTTGAAAACACCTGCTGCCTGGAAAAACTGAACATCCTTTTTATCAATATTAAAAATGCCGCCGATCTCAACTCCATTGGTGCCGCCTGTGTAGCCACCGAGCAGGTTCAATGAAAAATTATTGATCACCTGCCCGCTCATGAAGCCCTGTGTGCTGAGACCCGGCACAAACGACAACTGGAAAGGTCTTGTGGTAAAAAATTTACGCAGGTTAACGCTTTGTATTTTTTGTTTTGCTGAAAGCAGGAAACGGCCCATCCCTGTTCTTTCCACTTTGGCAGAATCAGCAGCAGAGGGCAAGGGTTCTTTGTGAGTGATGTCCGGCTCCCTTTCCGTTTTTGCTGAATCCGGCAGCAAATAATCTTCGGGGCTGATGATGATCCTGTCATATTCCATCTCCACTGGCATCAGCGTAATACTCAGCTCCTGGCTGCGGCCCGGTTCTATGACCACAGAAGTGTCTTCATAAAATTCCTTGCTTATCGTCAGGGTTGCAGTAGAGGCCTTACTGCTTTTCAGTTTGAGTTTAAAAAATCCACCGGCATCTGTGAGGGCGGCAGCCAAAAGTTTTTTCTCATACACACTGGCTTCGCTTACGGCCGTTCCTGACAGTTCATCATAAACATAGCCGCTTATCGTAAAGATCTTATCCTCTTCCACCGCCTTTTTGGTGACCATCGTCATCCGGATCGGCGCTTTGCGGATGATGACATAGTTTCCGCTTTCCCTGAATTCATAAGCGGTGTTGAAAAGCTGTGTCAGCACCTCCTTCACCGGCCTGTTGCGTACATTAAGACTGACGAGACTGTCTTTCTTAATGATCGAAGAGTTGTAGGAAAAATAAAAATCCCCTTTGTTGCTGAGAATTTCCAGCACATGATCCAGCCGCTGCCGGTTCACATCCAGCGAAACAGTGCGGGTCAGCATAGACTGCCCGTAGGAAACCGTCATGCCCACCGTGATAACAACAATCAAAACCAATATTCCCCTGGCCAATTTCAACATACTAACTCCTGTTTATTGTAAAATGATCCTGTTATCCTCCCTGCGGACAGTTATATTAAAAGTGAGACTGATGACTTCCAGCACTTTTTCCAGTGATTCATTATAGAAAGTAGTGTTCAGCCTGAGTTCTTTCAATTCATCCCTGCCAAAAACAATATTTGCTTTATACGCATCATTCAGCACCTGCACCAGTTTCCACAGCGGTGTATCATCGCAGACAAATTCTTTGCTGCGGTAATAATTATGCAATTTGTCAGTCACCTGCTCTTTTTGCTGCACACCGTCAGTTGCATTCAGTTTTATCTTTTCACCGGCCTGCAGCAGCAGTTCCGTTTCTCCCCTGCTCACTTTCACAAGCCCGGTTTCCACCAGCACTTCTATAGCGGCGCTGTCTTCTTTGATATTAAAGGAAGTGCCCAGCACGGTCACCTCCACATCAGCAACAGTAATAACAAAGGGCCGCTTTGCATCCGGCGCCACATCAAAAAAAGCTTCTCCTTTCAGTTGCAATTTGCGCTGACCCGAGCGGATACTCGAAGCATAGACCATTGATGATTCTTTGTTCAGGGTGATGACAGAACCATCCGGTAATGTATCCGTGAGCACAACCATCCCTGACGCCAGTGACATTTCATGCGATTGTTGACCGGTGAACCACCAGAGCCCGGCCGCTATACCAATAACAATGGCGGCAGCCGCAGCAATTCTTTTCCAGGAGAAACCACGAAGTACCGGTGCGGGGCTTTGCTTTTCCTCCTGCAGCCTTGTCCTGAACCGTTCCCATGCTTTGTTTTCATCTGCAGTGGAAACAGCAGCCAGTTGCAGGCTTTTTTCCCACGCCTCTTTAAGCTGGTTAAAGTAATCAGCATTGCCAGCATCCTGTTGCAGCCATTGCTCCACCTGCTGCGCTTCGGGGGCCGATGTTTCACCCAGCAGGTGCTTCACCAGCAGATCATCATCAATATGGTAAAAATTTTCTTCCAGGGTCGTTGTATTAGTGATTAAAGAATAATAATAACAAAGGCAAAAAGTCAACCAGTTTTAACCGCAGCAAGCGCAGCGCCTTGCCCATATGGTTCTCCACAGTTTTCACAGAAATATCCAGTTTGTCAGCGATCTCCCGGTATTTCAGATCTTCGAAGCGGCTCAACTGGAACACCGTGCGGCATTGTTCGGGCAATTCATTCATCGCCTCCCTGAACTGTTGTTCCAGTTCCTTGTTCATTGCCTTTTCATGTGTTGCATCATTTTTCATAAGGTAAGCCACCTGTAGCCTGTGACCTGTTTTCACTTTTTCATGCTTCAAAAAATTCAGGCATTCATTATGCACAGCACGGTAGAGATAGGCCGCAATGCTGCCGGAAAAAGAAAGCCTGTCCGCCCTGTCCCAAAGTTTGAAAAAAACCTGCTGCACCATTTCTTCCGCATCCGCATCATCATTCACGATGGACAGGGCATAGGCATGCAGGTTCTTAAAATAAGTTTTAAAAACCTGTTCAAAGGCCTCTTCATTCCTGGAGGCCAGCAAAGCAGTAATGGAGTGATCCTGCAATTCCATGCTAAACAACCTGCATCCCTGTTCTGTCAGTAAAGCTGCGCCCAAAACTAATTTATAGGTATAACAACTGTGAAAGCCGATACCCCTATTCCCGGTAAAAAAAATTCCGGGGCGCCGGGTGGGATGCGGGACTGCAAAACTGCGGCAAAGCTTTTTAATAACAACGCTGTATTGTTTGTAGCTCCAAAAACAGTGTATGAACCGCCCCTGCACAGTTCAAACGGTTTTTTTGCCAACTGAGACCCATATCCCTTTTCGCAGGAGTGGCGCAGCCATAGCTTTGGCAAAAATTTTATTGTATGAAAAAAATAGTACTTATCCTCGTGATGGCGGTTAGCTGCAGCCAGCTTTTCGCACAGGAAGAAAAAGAAATTTCAAAACAATTCATGCAGGTGACCACGGTTGAATCCGTAGTGGCCGGCGGCCTGGGCCGTTCCAAAATGATTATTACCAACCCGGATGGTTCACAAAAAGAAACAGACCTGAACAACCTGTTCAGCATGATGGGTATCAACTTCAAGAACATCAAGGAAAACGAAGACAAACTGGTGAAGACATTAAAAGAATATACCGATAACGGCTGGAAATTAGACCAGGTGACATCGCTGACCCTGAGCCAGAACGACAGCGGCGCCGGCGGCATCTTTATGACAAGATACCTGCTCTCCAAACCGGATGGCAAAAAAGGATTCTGAAAAACCAGGATTATTACAACCTTATCCAATCTTTATTCCTTGTGAAAATATTTTGTTACCCTGCGGGTTTATCGAAAAATGATTAACCGCAAAGAAATCGCAAAGTGTTCGCAAAGGGAACGAAGATTGAGAAATTAGTCTTAGCTACTTTGCGGTTTCATCTTTGCGTTCTTTGCGGTTTCCTCAAGGTTTTCCCTGTCTGCCGACAGGCAGGTTTGCGGTTAACTTTTCCTGCTACGCTATTTCCATCATTGCTTTATCTTGCAGATCATATCTTTTACTTAAAAACTTTGCCATATGATCCAGCAAGTTTCTGTTATCGGTGCCGGCACCATGGGAAATGGTATTGCCCATGTATTTGCCCAGGCCGGCTTCAAAGTGACCATCGTTGATATTTCGCTGGCCCAGCTCGACAGGGCATTGGCCACCATCAGCAAAAATCTTGACCGGCAGCTGGCCAAAGGCAGCATCACAGAAGAGCAGAAAAAAAATACACTGGCCAATATTCATATACAGTCCAACCTGATTGAAGGGGTGAAAGATGCAGAACTGGTGGTGGAAGCCGCCACCGAAAACACAGCGCTGAAGCTGGAGATATTTGAAGAACTGGACAAGTATGCACCCAAAAACTGCATCCTCGCCAGCAACACTTCTTCCATCTCCATCACCAAAATTGCAGCCGCCACCGGCCGTGCCGCCCATGTGATCGGGATGCACTTCATGAACCCGGTGCCGGTGATGAAACTGGTGGAAATCATCAACGGGTATGCAACAAAAAAAGAAGTAACGGATACCATCGTTGAGCTGAGCAAAAAACTTGGTAAAGTGCCCTGCGTGGTGAATGATTATCCCGGCTTTATTGCCAACCGCATCC
>CAYTGN010000008.1:0-48764 GCA_964437415.1 uncultured Chitinophaga sp.
ACATTTGAAAACTCTAACTGACCCCGGCACTAAAAAAGGGGGAGCTTACAAAGGAGAATCTCCAGATCTAAATCTTATTCGTCATCACATAAATTCAACTCACAAGGGAATAGAGATTGCTTCAGAACAAGGCTTTTCTGGAGAACAAAATAAAGCAAGAACGCTTTTGAGACCAAACAAAAGCTACAACATAGAAATTAAAATCACATCTGATAACTTTCTACCTAAAAAAAAGAAGTTCGTGTTTAATCCAGATAGCGGTGATTTGACTAAAAAATAGGCCGGCAGACAACATTGTATCTATTGTTAATTTATCTTACTAATAATCCTTCCGTATCCAGCAATTCATTCCGTGTCGGTGTGAGAAAGTTAAGTCTTTACCTCTTTAAATTCTCAGTATCAACAACCGAGGCTGTTATATAATCTTGTTGTTGGTCAAATGTCAGAAGATTAAAAAGGTTTTTAAATAAAATATGAAACTATTGTGATATTCTTTGCAGAGTTATGAATCAACTGCAAAGGAAGATTAGTTAGTCGCTTTTGGATTCCTTTTTTCGTACAATTTATTCACGAAATAGCTTATAGAGTTTGCTACAACTACAATAGCAAGCAGCGTTAATTCAAGCATTTTCATTACAGTTTTCTCTTTTTTATTATTTGTAACAAATTTGTGTACGTTCTCCCAGTAAATGCTTCCGTTTTCTTCTTTGATAATTTGTATATCTTGATAACTTCCTTCAACAAAAGGTTTACTAATGAATAACAGTTGTTTTTCCCACCTAATACCAACCACAATAGAAGTGATTAGTACTAAGATTAAAATCCACAAATGCAAATTGTAGCTGCTTTTAATCGGTATATACCCATAGTATGTTGCTAAGGAAAATAATGGAAAGGTGATTAAAAATACAATTCCCAAAGGAGTAAATTCCCAAGATAAATATCCTACAAGAATTAAAATACTAAATAGTGCAAAAGGGAACTTTCGTTTAGCGGTTCCATTTAGGCCTTTAGGCATTATATCATAATTCTCTGGGCGGTGCATATACCAGAAGTATGTTAGCTCAAGATCATCTGTAGTCAAGATAAGAATTTCTCACATCTCCTTAGCTTTTTTCATTCAAAGCATTTCTGAAACTCTGCTAAAAAAGAAATAGAGGTTAATAATTGGGGTGTTCTATCAAAAAAAAATTATCACAAAAGATACTACTGGAGTATTTTGAGGTGGAAGATTAGTAAATCAATGTTATGGGGCGAAGCTGCGAAAAAAAAAGCCGTCCTGCCGGCAACCTGATTTACTACATGCACATGAGAAAAACCAAATTGACTGCGGCGAAGACGGCTAAGCGGTGATGGTAAGGTTATTTAAATGGTCGTTTTATTTACTCTTTTAGGTGTGGCTGCGCCTTTATTGGTCACTTTGCCCAGAAAAGAATCCTTTACTTTCAGTTCTTTCGCTGCATTCACTTCGGCTGAACCCACCCCATTGTTATCAATATCCATCGTCTGCACAGCAAACCCCGCAGCTTCAATGCTGCCCACACTTTTATTTTTGATCACGGCATTGTCCGCTTTTCCTTCCAGCTTCACATTGCCTACACTTTTGTTGTCAATAGTCACGGATTGCGCCGTGAATTTCAGGTCCACATCCCCTACGCTCTTGTTATCTATATCGAGATTGGTGAAGCTGAGGCTGCCCGCTGATTCAACATTACCTACGGTCTTCAGATCCATGCTCTTGAGGTTTTTAAAGGTCACATACAGTTTCATCTTCTTGCTGCCTTGTATATTCACATCCTTTTTCATACTCACCAGCAGCCTGGAACCTTCATTCTTTACTTCAAACAGGTCCATCAGGTTGTCATCGGCTTCGATCTTCACTTCCTCTTTACCAGCTTGCGCCAATTGCACACTAAACACTCCGCTTACATCAAGCTGGTCAAACGATTGAACCATAAAATTCCTGGTAATTACATTGCCGCTGCCCTCTATCTTTTTGCGGTCACTGTCTTTTTGTGCAAAGGAGGGGGCAAATGCTGCGGCGCAAACGGCCAGCATAAGTATCTTTCTCATGGCTTTTGATTTTGTTTTTAACTATACTTGTTGACGAATTTCTTCGTAGAACGAAAATGAGCCGAAATAGTTACCCCGGTTTGTCAAATGTTGATGAATGGAAGATAGTTGTTTTAAACGGCAGCAATGAGCAGCCGTCATTTTTTGCAGATATTTGCCCCACCAACACATCATCATTATGATTCTCGACCTGGAAAAACTGAAACCCGCTGAAAGACAATACTACCTGCAGCATGTGGTGGCGCCCCGGCCCATTTGTTTTGCCTCTACGATTGATAAAACCGGCAATGTGAACCTGAGTCCTTTCAGTTTTTTCAATTTGTTTTCCTCTAACCCGCCGGTTGTTATTTTCTCTCCTTCCAGAAGAGTGAGAGACAATACCACCAAACACACATTAGAGAATGTAAAAGAAGTGCCGGAAGTGGTGATCAATATCGTAACCTATGATATGTTGCAGCAAACTTCGCTGGCCAGTTGCGAATACCCAAAGGGAACAAATGAATTCATCAAAGCTGGTTTCACCGAAGAACCAGCCACATTGGTGAAACCACCAATGGTTAAAGAAAGTAAAGTGAAGATGGAATGTAAGGTGATCGAAGTGAAACCACTCGGCACAGAAGGCGGAGCCGGCAATCTTGTTATCTGCGAAGTGCTGCGGATGCATATTGATGATTCACTGCTTGATGCCAATAATAAATTAGACCAGCGAAAGATCAATCATGTGGCAAGACTCGGTGGCGACTGGTATTGCGTGGTGAATGAAAAAAATCTTTTCCAGGTTGAAAAGCCGAATACACAATTGGGTATCGGGGTAGATGCACTACCCGCCGCCATCCGCAACAGTACGATCCTTACCGGCAATCATCTTGGTCAGTTGGCCAATGTGCAGGATATACCGGTGGTGGATCCTGCCTACGATGACAATCATCTCAAACAGATCATCCAGTACTACAATGTGAACCCGGATGAAATGGAGAAAGAGCTGCACCTTTATGCCCAACAATTGCTTGATTCTGGTAAGGTGAAAGAGGCCTGGCAGGTGTTGCTTGCGGTCGAATAAGATTTTAGGACTGTCAATAGTTTCTTTAACTTTAAGGGACAACCAAAAAACCCCGCTTATGCGCCACCAGTCATTCTCCCCAGTGGTTGTTCTTTTCACCACGATTGTCGCCAGCCTGCTATTTGCCTGTACCCCGCAAAAAAAGATCAGCTCCGGCAAAACTGAACTGGAAAAAGTCAATGCAGAACTACAACAGCATAGCAGCAACCTTAAAGAACTGGATGCCAAACGTAAGTCCAAGGAATCGCAGAACGAGATTGATGATAGCACCAATGCCCGGATCAAAAAGTATATTGATAACACAGAAAAAGAAATAGACACACTGATTGATCAGAACAATGTTCTGATCGCCGGGGCCCTGGTGAATAAAAGTGATTGGGAACGGCTGAGCAACAGTCTTGTTTTTTCTAAAAAAAGTTCAAAGACGATCAGTGAAAAAGTAGCATTCCTCAATGATCTCATCAACCGGAACATGGTGGTGAAACTGGACCAAGATGTGTTGTTTGAACCTGGCAAATACACGGTTTCTCCTTCCGTGGTGACCAGCATTGGGAAGTTGTTTGAACCGGCAGCCCGTGAAATAGATCTCTTCACCAAAAAGTATCCTGACTTCCCTTTGTCATTGGTCATCACCGCCAAAGGTTATGCAGATGGAACCGGCATTGCAGAGGGCAGTGGCCTGTATCGTGACCTGAAAGCAAGATTAAGTTTATCCGGCAGAGAACCCGACGCAAAAGAGTTGAATAAAGAACTCTCGAGGGCCCGTGCCGAAGCGGTGAAAGACCTTTTCAAAAAATTTGCTGCCGAACGTTCTGACAATGGCATCTACATCCGCAATGTGCTTTACCTGCATGAAGGAAAAGGAGATGCTTTTCCTGATCCGAATGTAAAAGATTATAAAACGGATGATGCCCGCCGCAGGGTGGTGTTATTATTCTGGAGTATTTTCCCTGATTGAATTATTTTCCTCCAAAAACCTTTTTCAATATATCTGAGGTTCTGGCCAGTGGGTTGGCCCTGATGTTCGCCTCTTCTTTTGCCACCTGGTCAAATAAGGCATCCACCGCTTTACCCACTACGAAAGAAGTAAGGTCAGGATTAATTTTTTTAAAAGTGGTGGGAAAGTTATTATAGGTGTTTACAATATCGCCATAATATTTTGTAGCATCTGTTTTTTCCAATGAGGTTTGCACAGAAGGAGTGAAAGCAGCTACCAGTTTTTCAGTGGTTTTCTTTTTGAAATATTGTGTGGCGCCATCTTTTGACCCCTTCACAATATTCAGTGCGTCGGTAATGGTCATCTCTTTGATGGCATCCACAAAAATTGGTTTGGCAAACGCCACTGCATCTTCGGCGCCACGGTTGATGGCAAGAATAGCTTTATCAACCTGTGCCCCCATACCGGCTTTGCGCAAAGTGTTTTCAATCCTCACTGCATCTGGCGGCAACAGCACTTTATATAGCTGGCTGCCAAAAAAACCATCTGTTTTATTAAGATTGAGCACCGCATTGGTCACTCCTTGTGTCAGGGCTTCTTTAATGCCTTGCCCTGCTTCCTGTTCAGAAACGCCGGATTTATTCCCGGAAAGTATGCCAGGTAGCTTGATCTGCGAAATTGCCGGTGAACCGGCTGCCAAAAAGAAAAAAAGTAAGATTGCTGCGTAGTTTTTCATCAAACGAATTTGTTTACAAATATCGTTCAAGAATATTGCCAGAGAAAGCTTTGGACGCAATTCTTTGTGAAATTATAACATTACCCCTGCAAGCTTTCTTTTTTCCTTTCGATACGTTCCCGCATCCGGCGGAAATACCTTGATCGTTCTTTTTCACTTACTTCACTGATGAGGGTAGACCTGCGGATGAGATTTTGTACATACTGGTAATAATTTTCACAATAGGCCATGTCACGGGTTACCATATAATTGATAGAAGTGTGTGGCACCATGGCCATTTTGGTGTTATCCAGCAACATCATCATACTGTTATCCTGGATTACCGTTTCATTAAAATACATATTGTGTTTTCCGAGTGGCTTTTTGTCAGGGTCATCTATGTTGAACTTGTACCCCCGCTTGGCCTGTTCCTCGAGGTGATCCAACACTTTTTCCATTGCTACATAGACCCGTAAGGCATCGCTGTCGGAATGGAACATCTGACTGTCAAGATAATAATCAAGCTGGTGGAGCGTAGTGTTCCAGCTTTCCATATTCCAGACTTCACTTGAATCTATTTGTCCATAAATGCCGATTATTTTTTTTCCAAGGATTCTCAACTCCTCCGGGTATTCATCAAAACTCACTTTCCTGCCGCGAAACTCAGGAAAATATACAAGGGTCCCCATCCAGAAAAAGTATTTAAACGCAGCCAGGTCATCAGAATTGAAATAATGAAAAATAGGTGTGTCCTTGCAGAGATAGAAAATATGTTTTTCTTTAAAACTATTGAAATATGCAAGATTGTGCATCATTCCTGTGAGGTAGGCATCATAGCGAAATGTTTTACTGTTGAGCAGGTTGCCGCTGAACTGAAAGCCTCCGGTATCAATATTCATTAACTGATCCAGTGATATCTTATAATGGCTGGCGATCGTATATAATTCATCCAGTGTTACCGTCTTTTCTCCCCGTATACGCCGGTAGGCGCTGTCAGTACTGATCTTTAACAATGAAGCCAGTTCTTCAGCAAGTGAAGCCTCGGTAGCCAGTTTCCGCTTCACGGTTTGAAACAATTGTTCCTGAATTTGCTGCGTATCCATGCCGGTAATTTTTACATCAGAGGTTCTTTTTTCGGTCAGTGATCTTTGACAACAGAATACCAAAGAAAATATTCCGTTGTTTTTCGCTGGTCTCACTGATAAGGGTCGCTCTTTTCATCAGGTTTTGCAGGTCCTGGTAACAGGGGCCGCAAAATGATTCATCCCTGGTAAACATGTAGTTCAGTACATCATAATTCAGAAATGCTGTTTTCATCTTGTCAGTAACTACCAAAATTGTATTATCACCCAATATCACCCGGTTGTAAAAAAATTTGAAATTTCTTTTTTTTGTTTGTGGGTTTTCACCCGGCATGAATTTGCAGCCGTATTCTACCTGGTGTTTCAGGTGAAGAATTGTATCCTCCAGTGATTCATACACTGTTTTTACATCTGCTGCTGTTGCAAAATAGCCGGAGTCTTTGTAAAATTCTATCTGCAATATGGCGGCATTGATACACTCCGTGTTCCATATCTCTGTTGAAGGAATGCTGTTATATGCCCTCGAAAGCTCCTGGCTCAGGGCGGCGATCTCGGGGCTCACTGCATTCATTTCAAACTCCCTGTCGGCAAATTCCGGTTTTCGCAGGATGGTTTTCATCCAGAAGAAATAGCGAAAGGCGATCAAAGGATGATAATAGAAATTATGAAAGATGGGCACATCTTTGGAAAGATAGATGATCTCCTTTTCTATAAATTGGCCCACCTGTTGCACCTGTTTTAGCAGATCCCTCAGGTAGGTTTCATAATTATATGTTTCAGCATTGATACGGACATTGGTAAAAAGGGTTGCCCCCCTCTGTACTTCCAGCAACTGATCAAGTGAAATTTTAAAATATCTGCAAAGCTCTCTTACTTCATCCAGCACAAGTGGTGTTTCTCCTCTTATGCGTCGATAAGAACTGTCTGCACTGATATGTAAAATATCAGACACAACGTCCACCATTGTGGATTCCGGAGGAATGAGCTCCTTTATTCGTTGGAATAAAAATTCCTGTGCCTGGTCCGTCGGCATAGAAGCGCTACTGTTGGTTGGTTCGTTAGTAAAAATTGCAAATCGGCCATTAATCACTTGAAGTTAAGCTAATTATTTAGAATATCCGATATGTATATGAAGTTGCATTTTTTGCAACTCCCGGATAGAACCGGGGTTGGAAAACGGCAAAAAAGACTTTTTCATATTAACTGCCAAACCAGTTGCAGAATCTGCAAATCAAGGAATCGTTAAAGCAAAATTCAATTATATATGGGTCTTATGCGGTGGTAGTTTGGCATTACGAAAAACAACCACCATGAAACCTCAAACCACCCGGCAGGAAATACTCCTGGTAACAGAAAGCAGTTTAAAAAACCTTTCTTTTTGTCATAAAGAACAGGAAGCTAACCTGAATACTGCATCCGAAAAACTTGAACAGGCCTGCTGGAATGGTTTGTTGCCAGCTTTACTTCCCGGGGTCATTCTTTGCCCTGCCGCAAGACACAAACAATTTGTCTGGGAAGTGGTAGCGGCCGACCATTTCATCCGGGTCAGCATCGGTGAATATCCATGGAAAGAGGAAAAAGAAACATCACTTGATCCCTATTTCTTTTACACGAGTCTTCCCCGGAATTAATTATAAAAACCATTTTTTAACCAAAAGCCTTTATTATGAAACAGAAAATTCTATCAGCGATCATTGCCTGCTCCTGCTGCTTATACTCAGCTTTCGCAATGGCCCAGTCACAGGGGAATGGCATTGTCATCATCGGAAAAGTAGCTGCGGAAAATGCAGCAGATGCTCCGGGCGGCGCCTCATTAAAAGTGAAAGGGACCAACAACGGCACTTCTGCTGACTCATCAGGAGCTTTCCGGCTGACTGTTGCTTCCCTGCCTGTCACCCTTCTCATCACCCATACCAGCTATGAAGACCGGGAAATCACCGTTCATAAAAACACTGACCTCAGCATTGTGCTTACTCCCAGGTCTATTATCCATGATGGTGTTGTGATGGTATCAAAAGGCATTTCTGCCCGTGTGATGGACTATACATCTTCGGCAGAATTGCTTAGCTCAAAGCGTATCCGCCAGTTGCCCACGACCTCCATTTATGACGGAGTAGTTTACCTGAAAGGAGTGGACCTGAACACATCAAGCCTCACCATGAAAACGCCGAGTACCCGTGGGTTTAATGGGAGCGGCAGCACCCGTGTCAACCAATTGGTGGACGGGATGGATAACCAGGCGCCGGGATTGAATTTCTTTGTCGGCAATTTCACCGGCCCTACTGAACTCGACATTGAAAGTATTGAACTGCTGCCAGGTGCATCTTCTGCACTTTACGGACCGGGTGGAATGAATGGAACGATTCTCATTAACAGCAAAAGTCCGTTCACTCACCAGGGGCTGAGTGTGTTGCTGAAACAAGGGGTGATGAATGTGGACAAAAGCCAACGCAATGTTTCTGCCTATAATGATTACTCATTGCGCTGGGCAAAAGCTTTCAGTAAAAAATTTGCTGCCAAGATCGGAGTACAATATCTAAGCGCCAATGACTGGCTCGCCGGTGATAGTACTAATTACTTACGAGAAGGAACATCGGGAAGGCTTATCTCCGGCAGTCGCCAAACTGATCCGAATTATGATGGAGTAAATGTATATGGAGATGAAACATCGGTTGATATTTATCCATTTCTCGCAGGTGCATTGCCGAATCCTCATCCATTGATCGAGAGCATTCTAGTATCCAGAACAGGTTACCACGAAAAGGATGTAATTGACCCGGAAACAAAGAACATTAAACTAAACGGTGCCCTGCATTATAAACTCAATGATAAGATCGAAGCCATACTGATGGGAAACTGGTCAACAGGAAATACTATTTATACAGACGACAACCGCTATGCGCTGAAAGGAATCAGGATAGCACAATACAAAGCCGAACTCAGGCATAAAAAATGGTTTTTGCGATCTTATACAACACAGGAGGATGCAGGTGAAGCCTACAGCGCAACAATTGCCATGCAATACCTGAATGAAGCCTGGAAAAGAAGTTTTGATCCGGCAAATATCGCTGGCAGTTGGTACCCGCAGTTTACCGGTGCTTATTTACAGGCAAGAATAGGTGGCGCTGATAAATTGACCGCATTAAATATGGCCAGAGCCTTTGCCGATCAGGGTCGCCCTGCACCTGGCTCTGCAGCATTCAAACAAATCTTTGATGCAGTAAGAAAAGTACCCATTCCCAATGGTGCCCTGTTCAAAGAAAAATCACAATTGTGGATGCATGAGGGACAATATATGTTTGGTGATGCCAAAAAAAATGCAGAAGTAATCGTTGGCGGTAATTATAAAAAATATATCCTCGACTCTGACGGTACTTTATTCATTGATTCAGTCAAAGCGATCAATGTAAATGAGATCGGCGCTTATGCACAGGTGACGAAGAAGTTGTTTGACGAAAAACTCACATTGGTAGCTTCCGGTCGCTTTGATAAGAATGAGAATTTCAAGGGACAGTTCACTCCCAGAGTAGCTGCTTTGGTAAAACTGGCAAAAGATCAGAATCTGCGTATCGCCTACCAGACAGCTTATCGCTTTCCGGGTAATTTAACCCAATGGATCCGCCTCAATGTCGGTAATGTGATGCTGCTGGGTGGTTTGCCCTGGGTGCTCGACTATATGCATGTTAAAGAACACCCGGTGATTGATCTCAGCACCAACGCACCACTGGTGTACAAAGAATTCAAACCAGAAACGATGCGGTCTTTTGAAATCGGTTACCGGGGCAAGTTTGATAATAAGCTCATGATAGATGCATATGCGTATGCAGGTAGCTATAAGGATTTCATTGGCCGGATAGGATTGTACCAGCCTTCAACGGGCAAAGCTTTTTCTACCGTTGTGAACAGCGCCAACAAGGTGAAGACACATGGCTTTGGGCTGGGTCTAGATTATCAACTGCCCAGAAACTATTCCTTATTCTTTAATGCCTATTCTGATGTGATTACAGACGTACCCACTGGTTTCAAATCCTATTTCAATACACCGAAGTATAAACTGAATGCAGGCTTTGCCAACAGTGGATTTGGAAAAGATGACCGATTCAGTTTCAATGTAATGATGCGCTGGCAGGATGCATTTGACTATGAAGGTGAACTGGCCAATGGCCCTGTGGATGCTTTTGCCACAATTGATGCCCAGGTGAGTTACAAATTCCCGAAGCTGAAAACTCAACTACGATTAGGCGGCACCAATATTCTCAATAAGTATTACAAGAATGCCTATGCACATCCTGAAGTCGGGGGTCTTTACTATGTCGGTTTTGCTTACAATATTTTTTAAACACTGACATGAATACGCAAACCTGTTAATCATTAAACCAGCCTTTCCGGACCCGGCGATTGCCGGGCCGCCGGAAAAGGCACTAAAACAAAAAAACATGAAAAAGCTACTTTCTCTCTGCCTGCTGTTGTCGCTAATGTTCGCGGTCTCTGCACAGAAAAAAATGTTTGTCAGAGTTTTCGATGAGAACAAGAAAAGAACACACAAAGGTTTCCTGCAACAGATGACAGACAGTTCGGTTAGTCTTAAACAATATGGCGAAACCGTTGAGATTCCCGTAGAGGAAATCGGAATGCTAAAACTGAAAAGATCCGGCGGCCACACTGTTCTTATGAGTTCGCTGATTGTCGGAGGTGCGGCCGCCATCTTTGGTGCTATCTCAGCTGATCCCGATGCGTGGATATTTGGTTATTCAGCCGTTGAAGGCTTTGGAATCGGTTTGGCTTTTGGCGCTGCCGCAGGAGCTATTCCAGGAGGCATTATTGCAGGTACCCGACGTAAACCTTTTTTCATAATTGACAAGAGCAGGGAAAAATGGGCCGTAGTCAAAAACGAATTGCAGCGGTTTTTGCCTGTTGAAAAACCATGATGTTTACAATAAAACCTTTCACCATTAAACCTTTATAGTATGATACCCACATTAATCTACCTGCTTCTCCGGAAGTACAGGAAAACACATCCCGATGCCGCCATAAAGCTTCAAAAAACAATCGGACGCATTGGACGCATCATCGTCCTGCTGATCGTTTTCATTGCTGCTGCACACCTGGTTGTTGCGCAGGAAAGAAAGCTGGATTATGTAATCAAACGGAAAGGAAACGAAGTAGGCACTTTGTCTTTCACACAATATGCAGCGGGCAACAAGACAAGGCTGAAAATGGAATCAGTAGTCAGGACCCGTTTCATTCTTCTCTTTACGGCCAAAGCAAAAGAAGAAAGCATCTATGAAAATGGTGTGCTGACATGGTCCAGCATTTACCGAAAAATGAATGGCAATGAAAAAGCTAACAAACGGACAACGCTTGCCGGCACCGGTTATGTTATTCGAAAAGGAGAAAAGACCGAAACCCTCAGCAATTATCCGATCCGGTATAACATGTTGAGTCTTTATGTGCAGGAACCAGTGAATAACTGGAAAGTGTATTCAGATAATTTCCAGGAATTCCTCAATATTGAAACCGTTGCTGCACACCACTACAAGATCAGGTTCCCCGATGGAAATTCCAGTGAATATTTCTACCGCAACGGCATTTGCGTGAAAGTAAAACTGAATCATTCGCTCTACAGTGCCAGTATTGAACTTAAACCCTGAAGTTATGACAACATTATTTTTCACATGGCTGGTAATATCGCTCAGCATAGCTTCCCTGTTGCTGGCAGAGTTTTGGGCTGAAGCAAACAATAGCCGGAGTGTGCAGGATATTGTTTTGCGGAAAGGGAATGTTTTAATTCTAAACACGAGGCATCTTTCAGGCATTTTTGTTTTTCTCATCTGCTGCTGGTCCTATGCAGGTTCTCCCGGCCATGCAGCCATATTTTCGCCTGCCTTGAATCCTGAATGGATATTTATAACTGTTGTAATTGTGCTCATAACAATAACCACAGGATATTTCTCTGCCGGTAATATTTGCAGGTCACAGGCAATCCGGGCAGAAAATATTCCATTCAATTCAGGTTTACTGATCTGCATACTGCTTCGGGTGCTGTTTCTCATACTGTATGAATGTTTTTTTCGTGGCGTATTGTTGTTCACACTACTTCCTGTTACAGGCCCTTTCATTGCTATTTCTATAAATGTCATCTTATATGCATTGGTACACTGCCGCAGCAGCCGCAATGAGATCTTTGGCACAATTCCTTTTGGAATATTGCTTTGCATTATCACACTGGCACATCAATCGGTGTGGCCGGCCGTCATCATTCACCTTGCGTTGGCATTGAGTCATGAAATAAGGCTGGTCTTCTATTATCAATCATCCATTAAACCCCAACAGTCATGAAAATACTAATAACAGGCACCACCGGTTATATCGGCCACCAACTGGCAATTGAAGCAGCCCGAAAGGGTTATATTGTTCATGCCCTTGTCAGGGATCCGGGGTCACCATTTGTGCCGCAGCATCCAAATATCATTGCTTTCAAAGGGGATATTACAGACAAAACAGTTGTTGAGTCGGCCATCGCAGGATGTGAAAAGGTGATACATAGCGCTGCTATCGCTTCATTCAGCATTAAAAACAGAGACATGTTTTATGCCGTAAATGTGGAGGGAACCCGGAATGTGCTGGAAGCATCTCTTAAACATGCTGTAAAGCGATGTGTATTTACCAGTACCGGCGCTGTGCTGGGCCCGTCCGGAAAACATCCGCTGAAAGAAAACGATCCCCGCATCATTGCATTTGAAAACGATTATGAAATATCCAAACACTGGGCTGAGCAACTGCTGAAAGAATATGTACGCAAAGGCTTATTTGCTGTGATTGTAGCAGCGCCGAGGGTGTATGGTCCCGGTTTGCAGGTGAATGGTAATGTATTTGGCCGGCTGCTCAAGACCATTATCAAAACCCGAACAGCATTTATACCTGCCAACGGAAAAGCAATCGCCAACTATGCCTTTGTTGAAGATGTGGTAGCCGGTCATTTCCTGGCATTGGAAAAGGGTATTGCGGGAGAAAAATATATCCTGGGTGGTGAGAATCTTTCTTACAGCAGCTTTTTTGAAATGGTCAAAAGATACAGTGACCGGAAAATCAGGCTTATTCGCTTACCGGTATTCTTTATGAAAAGCTGGAGCTTTCTTTATATGCTGTTTGCCTGGCTCAGGGGTAAACAAACTAATATTTCGCCAAAGGTCATAAGCCGCATCCTGCAAAACAGGGCGCTGAGCTGTGAAAAAGCCATACGGCAACTGGGGTACACCGTTACTCCATTTGCAGAAGGCATACAAAAAACCATTCTTCACCTTCAAAACAAAAATCATGAATAAGAAATATTATACGCTGATCACCGGCGCCAGTGAAGGCTTTGGAAAAGCATTGGCCCTGGAATGTGCCCGGCGGGGAATGAACCTGGTGCTGGTAGCTTTGCCGGGAGAAGAGTTAACGCAATTAGGCAATTATATAGAAACCGAATTTGACGTCAAGGCCATTTGCCTTGCACATGACCTGACCCAACAACAAGAATGCCTGCAACTGTGCAATGAAATTGATAAGAAAGGACTTGCTGTTAATATGCTCATCAACAATGCAGGTATCGGGGGCACACATCTTTTCAAAGAACGTGATACGGCATTTTATCAGCGACAGATCGGGTTGAATGTGACCGCCCCAACATTGATTACCCATTTATTACTGGACAGGCTCAAACAAAACAGCCCTTCGCATATTCTGAATGTGAGCAGTCTTGCTGGTTTCTTTTTTCTGCCGCAAAAACAAGTATATGGCGGCACCAAATCTTACCTACTTTCATTTTCCAAAAGCTTACGCCTGGAATTAAAAGATGCAAATGTTTTTGTCAGCACTGTTTGTCCCGGGGGAATGAACACAACACTGACACTAACCCTCCAAAACATGAATCTCTCCGGCATTGGCCGCTGGTCTGTTATGAACCCGGAGGATGCTGCGCTGATCACCATCAAACAGATGCTACAAAAAAAGAAAGTCATCATTCCGGGATACTGGAACCACATTTTCCTGGCTTTGAATAAACTGCTCCCGGAATCATTTAAAGAATGGCTGATGTTATTATCCCTGAAACGAAAAAAAGAACAACTACAAAATGAAATGCGCAAAGAGCTGGTTCATAGTGGCCGCTCAGCTGTTTTAATATAATTTCAAATAAACTAAAACACTTATGAAACACTTATCAATCTGGGCCCATCGCCATCACTGGCCTGCCCGCTTCCTGATGATATTCGCATGGATAATCCTTTTTTTCCTGGCAATAATTTCCGGAGCCAATCTTATGAAACAAAATATTCTTTTGTCTCCGGCTGTTTTTTCAACCATGGTGGTTGTTTTCCTGCTGGCGGTTCTATTTTATCCTTTTCGTCAACAGAGAAAAACAATAAAAGCCAATTTGCATTATCGCTGGCAAAAAAGCTGTGATTTTTTACTGGCCTTCTCTTCCTTTGGAATGGTGCTGTTTGCGGGTAACCAGCCGGGTATTTTATTTCAACGATATGGCAGTCTTTATGCGGCAACCACCTCCCCGGTTTCGCTGCCCAAAGACAGCAGTGCAAAAACCATCTTGCCCATTAAAGAATTTTCTAAAAAGATGTATGATGCAGATGGAAAATTACTGAAATGGAAAGAGCAGAAGAATATGCTTAAACAACAGGTCAAAGCAATCAAAAGTTCTCCCGGAATGTCAAAAGCCGGTAAAACAATGCTCACCATTCTTGCTGTCCTGGCTGCTTTAGGCTTATTACTTCTTGTGGCTGCTCTGGCTTGCGACTTGTCTTGTAATGGAAGTGGAGCCGCCGCAGTACTTGTGGGTGCTGCCGGAACCGGGCTTATAATTTTTCTGCTGATTGCTGTTGTCCGGGCCATTCACGGAAAGAACAAAAAGAAAAAGGCAACACCGGAATAAATATGGCTGCATTTACTGTCATGGCACTAAAGATTGGCATGTACCATGCAAGCAGATACCGGCCCCTGCTATTTGCCCCTTATCCAGTACCTTTGCCGCCGCTAACATGTAAGAATAATGAGCACACAGCATTTATCAGAACAAGAACAATTACGAAGGGAAAAACTGGCCGAAATGATCATGATGGGTATTGATCCCTACCCGGCACCATTATACCCGGTGAACAGTAATTCTGTTTTCATCAAAGAGAATTATAAAGAAGAAACCAAAGAACAGTTTGCCGATGTTTGCCTCGCCGGACGCATCATGAGTGTGAGGGATATGGGCAAGGCCAACTTTGCCGTGATACAGGATGCCCATGGCAGGATTCAGTTGTATTTGAAAAGAGATGAGATATGCCCCGGTGAAGACAAATCCCTTTATGATATTGTCTGGAAAAAGCTAGTTGATATTGGCGACATCATTGGCATAAAAGGATACGCCTTTGTAACCAAGACGGGTGAAACATCGGTGCATGTAAAAGAGTTGACGATTCTCAGCAAATCACTGCGTCCGTTGCCCATTGTGAAAGAAGCAGATGGTGAAACTTTTGATGCGGTGACCGATCCGGAATTCCGCTATCGTCAGCGCTATGCTGATCTCATCATCAACCCTGCTGTAAAGGAAGTATTTGTGAAAAGAACCAAACTGGTTAATTCCATCCGGCAGTTCTTAAATGAAAGGGGAGCACTGGAAGTGGACACACCGGTGCTGCAAAGCATTCCCGGCGGCGCTGCCGCAAGACCTTTTATCACGCATCACAATGCATTGGATATTCCATTATACCTCCGTATTGCCAATGAACTGTATCTGAAGCGTCTTATTGTGGGCGGATTTGACTGGGTGTATGAATTCAGCCGCAACTTCCGCAATGAAGGAATGGACAGAACCCATAATCCTGAATTCACTATCCTGGAATTCTATACGGCGTATAAAGATTACCTGTGGATGATGGAAACCACCGAACAATTGCTGGAGAGAGCAGCCATTGATGTGTGCGGCAGCACCGATGTGCAGGTGGGTGACAAAACTATCTCTTTCAAAGCGCCGTTCAAACGCATCAGCATCTTTGATGCGATCAAAGAATACACAGGTTTTGATGTGAGCAATATGAATGAAGAACATTTGCGCAGCGCCTGCAAGCAATTAAAAGTGGAAACGGATAAAAGCTGGGGCAAGGCCAAGATTATTGACGCCATCTTTGGTGAAAAGTGTGAAAAGAATTTTGTGCAGCCCACGTTCATCATTGATTATCCGGTTGAGATGAGTCCGCTAACCAAGCGTCACCGCAGCAAACAGGGATTGGTGGAAAGATTTGAACTGATGATCAATGGCAAGGAGATCGCCAATGCCTATAGCGAATTAAACGACCCGGTTGATCAAAGGGAACGTTTTGAAGAGCAGGTGAAACTAATGGAAAGAGGTGATGATGAGGCCATGTTCATTGACCATGATTTCCTGCGGGCACTGGAATATGGTATGCCGCCTACTGCCGGTATTGGTTTTGGCGTTGACAGGCTTTGCATGTTGCTGACCAATCAATCTTCCATACAGGATGTCTTGTTTTTCCCGCAGATGCGGCCGGAAAAAACAGACTAAGCCCCGGCCTCTAAAAGGGGTGCTTAATCCACAAACAAATCTCTATACAACTGCGCCCCCGGCACAACAGAATACTTACTTAGGTCTGTGATGCCTTCTGCTGCCAGCACTTCCTCATCAATAAAACAGTTGCCGGTACATTGCGTGGAAGCTTTGCTGAAAATGTAATAAGCTGCATCCGCCAGTATATCTGTGGTGCGGCTCATGTTGGCCAGGGCTTCGCCACCTAACAGGTTTCTTACAGCAGCCGTATCAATCGTTGTTCTTGGCCACAAGGCATTGGATGCGATATTATATTTCTTCAGTTCAGCAGCCCAGCCAATGGCCATCATGCTCATGTTGAACTTGGTGAGTGTATAAGCCAGGTGATTGGCAAACCATTTCGGGTTCATGCTGACCGGTGGTGATAAAGTCAGTATATGAGCATTAGTAGATTTTTTCAGGTGCGGGATGCAGGCTTTGGTTACGAAAAAAGTTCCCCGCACATTAATATCATGCATCAGGTCAAACCGCTTAGGTTCTGTTTGTTCAGTACCCGTTAATGAAATAGCTGATGCATTATTGATGAGAATATCAATGCCGCCGAATGTGGCTACAGCTTTGTCCACAGCATTTTGAATCTGTTCCTCAAAACGAATATCACATTGCACGGGCAGTGCTTTGCCACCGGCTTTTTCAATTTCTTCTGCAGCGGAGAAAATAGTTCCGCCAAGTTTTGCATTCTCTTCCACTGATTTTGCCGCCACCACTATGTTGGCGCCATCTTTGGCTAATCGCAATGCAAATGCTTTTCCGATGCCGCGGCTGGAGCCAGTGATGAAAACAGTTTTGTTTTGAAAGCTCATAATTGATTTTTAAGTGATAAGCAATGAAACAAGCCGCATGTTGCGGAGATTTTCATCGTAATACTACGGAATTAAGAGTAAATACAGCACCCACATTAAAGAGCAATAATGCTCTATGGCAAAATATTTGTGAAAATTAGCTTTGGAGTGAAGTTGGTTGATAAGGAACCCTCAGTCAGTATCCAATCCATGAAAAACCAGAAAACGATCCGTATCAATCAACTTTCTTTTTACCGTCCCGTTTTGCGAGTCCAAATATCCAACTGAAAACACAACCTTGAGCAGAAGAGGCTGTTAACCTGAAAAACACTAACCCGCCGGCTCTTCAAACTCATTGGAACCAAAAAGCTTCTTATTCACATAAGAAGCTTTTTTATTGCAACAATCATCTGTCTTTTATTTCTTCAAACCGTTCAGCACCTTCTCATCCACCACCACAGGATATTTTTTACGCAGGTCTTTCATCCACTGCTCTTCGAGCAAAGCCTGGTAATCGTTTATCACAAGTCCTTTGGCTTCTTCAAATGTTCTGGGTTCAGGCTGTGTGTGAACTTTAATGATATAGGCAAATGAAGCCGTGTTGTCGGTTTCATTCAGCAACGGTGTGGTGAACATACCGTCTTTTGGCAGCATCTTGTTGAGATTGGGCAATTGCGACCATTCAAACCGGGCTGAATCTGCGATCACTTTTTCCGACAGGGCTTCTGTCATCATCCTCCAGTTGGCAGGGTTCTTTTTCAACTGGTCGTGCAGGGTGGAGGCAATGCCTGCATCAGCGCAAAAGAATATCACTGCATCGGCGCTTTGCTGCCAGTTATACGTTTTTTTATTTTTCTCATACAGCGACAATAACGCTGCGCTGTCCACATGTGCCTTGTTCCATATCTCATTTTGCATGATCTCAAAAAAAAGATTCCCATCCCTGAACTCATTCATCTGGTAGCGAAACTCATCATTGAACTGCTCGAGGTTGTCGCGGTAATATTGCAGCAATGTCACATTCACAAATTCATCCATGATCTCTTCATAGGGTCGGGGGCTGTTCTTTCCGGGGGCATAGCGGTGTCCTTGTGCATAGATGATCCAGTTATCCGCTTTGATATCTTTTTCCCCAACGGAGAAAAGAACAGATTCCCGGCTCAAACTGTTGCCCGTTCCAGAAAATTTATTATCAAGCAAACTATCAGATAATGCCCAAAGCATTTTCTGATGATATTCCGTATGTTTCAGCGGCGCTTCTTTCGCCACCCTCTTATAGATCACATCACGGGCCGTTTGCCAGCGCTGATCCTGGTTGATCTTCTGCTTTAATTCTGCTATATAATTTTTGTCATTGAGATTTGCAGGCACCAGCGTCACCGACACTCTTTTCACAATATGATAACCATGCGATGTGGCAAAAGGTTTTGTAACAGCTTCATCTTTTGCCAAAGCCCAGACTTTATTTTCAAATTCTGCATCATATCGTCCCACACCGAAATCAGGCATCATACCACCCGTAGCAGCAGTAACAAAATCATTGCTCAAAGCTGAAGCTAATTTACCAAAATCATCACCGGCCATGATGCGCTGGTAAATGGAATCCGCTGTTTTGGCGATCTGCTTTTTGGCAGCTTCATCAGCATTGGGCGGAAAAGCGAGTAATATCTGGCGGGCTTTCATTTTGCCAATTGCTTTTCTCTCTTTTAAATTCTTAAAAATATGATACCCGGATTTAGAACGAATGACAGCGGAATGTTTACCCGCCGGTAACGAATAAATGATTGTTTCAAATGAATAGGGAAGTGTAAAAACGGTAACCCAACCGATAACGCCTTTGTTGTTTTTTGCAGACGGATCTTGTGAGAATTGCTGCGCCACAGCGCCAAAATCCTCTCCTTTTTGCAGGCGGCTGTAAGCATCCTCTGCCGTTTTCCTGGCAGCAGTTGTGTCATTACCCGTAATACCAATAAAAATATGTGCTGTGAAAATATCTTTCTGGCTTCGCTGGAAAGCTTCATTCAGCAGCCTGTTCATCGTTTCGGGATCACTCATATAATTTTCGATGATCTGGCTGCGCAGGTTCTCCACTTCTGCTTTGATATGCGGCAGCGTATCATAGCGTCGTTCATAAGCTTCCTGCACTTTTAGCCTCGAGTTGATATAAAGCTCCAGGTAATTGCGGATGGCTTTGTCTTTATTGGCCTTGTCATCCGTATTATTTTTATTAAAGGCCCTGAGGAACTCTGCTGCACTCACACTGTGTTTCCCATAAGTGAAAAGTGTTTGTGAAGAACTCACCACAGCTATCAGCAGGGCTGCTGCCAGCGAGAGGGATCTTTTGTTCATAGATTTGAATTTTCAATAAGTTTTACTGGCCGTTGATCTTCATCTGCAGCACCTCATCGGTCTGCTCCCAGGTCAGTTTTTTGGCAACGATACGTTTGTCTTTATCCAGCAAATATAATGTAGGAAAACTCTGCACATCATACAACTGCGAATAGCCGGGTATGCTGGCATCTATTCTCGTCTTATCGGCTTCTTTGGTATAATACACATGTGTCCAGCCTTCCAGTTTCAAATCACGGATCACTTTCAGCCAGGTGTCACGGTTTCCATCGGTCTCTTTTCCCAAAGCAAAGATCTTAACCCCAAATGGCTTCCATTTATTGCGGTACAATGAATCTAATTTTGGCGCCACTTCCTTGCAATGACCACAGGTGGGGTCCCAGAGAAAAACCACTGTGTATGCTGCCGTATCCCTGTACAAACTTCTCATCCTCCCTGTTGAATCGGGAAGCTCTATCTCCGGCGCCGGTTTGCCCATGATATTAGCCATTAGACTATAGGCCCTGTCGGTGATCGTCTTTCTTCCCTGTGCAGTGAGCCAGCTATACTCTTTTTGCGCAAAATATTTTTCAAACAGGTGCACAAATACCGCATCTTCCCACATATACTTCTGGTTCAGGTAGCGGTTCACAAATTTCAACAGCAGAAACCGGCTCATTTCCGGACTCACGGATGCGAATCCCATCATATAATCAATTTCCTTTTTCACCGAATCCGGGTTCAGCGGCAGCAATTCGTTGATGTATTTATCCAACTTGTCATCAAAGAAAGGAGTGTAGGCCAATCTGCCGTCCCAAAAATCAACGCCGTCCCAAAAATGATTACGGAAATAATAATATGCATTCATGGAATCTGCCCGGTTGACAGGTTTCTTTAATGACTCCGGCAACTCCGGTTCCCGCATAGTAATGAGAAAGGTGCTCAGCATATTGCCGGGATTGTTTTTAATAAGATCTTCCCGGTATTGCAATACCAGGCTGTCAAGTTCTCCTATTCTTTTTTGCAGTTTCGCTGAATCAGCGTCGTTAGCCGCTTCGCCCAACTGCCGGCGGGTGCTGTTTAATTCACCGCCATAAGCAGCCATTTGTTGCTGGTATTTGATGAAAAGTTCGTTACCGGGAGAATTGACAAATTGCACACCACTGCGAATAGTGGCCGTATCGGCAATGACCGAAAATTTTTGTTCCTTGTCAATCAGTATTTCAAAAAAACCGGCTTTGTTGGGATAACCGATAAGATAAATGCCACCCGGCAGGTTTTTATTTCCTTTGAAAACAGTTTGCCCGTTTTCGTTGAGCAGGGCAGAATCAATGATGGGGTATTGCTTGCCAAAATAATGGCCGAGATAGATATACTGATTTTTGAACGGCTTGAACGTAACACTGATCTCGTAGCCTTCCGGCTGCGCAAAACCCGCAAAGGCTGTTAGTATTCCCGCAATGACGAACCATTTTTTCATAAGTCAGAATAAGCCTGTAAAGATATTAAAAACCCCAAACTGCTAAAGGAGAATATAAGAGCAAAAACCTGCTGTAACGGTTGCCTGTTGCATTGTATTTTCAAAAATTAAGCACCGGATTGCTGCCCTTTAGGGGTTGGGGGTTAGTTTTGCCCGGTGAGAAAAAAGAAGAATATCATCCTCGAAAAATTGCTGGTGCAGGATTATGCCGCCGAAGGTAAAAGCCTTGCAAAACTTGATGGCAAAGTGATCTTTATCGAAAACGTGGTGCCAGGCGATGTGGTGGATGTGCAGTTGGGCAAAAACAAAAAAGACTGGGCCGAAGGAAGACCGGTCCGGTTTCACAGCTATTCTGCCGACAGGGTGGAGCCTTTTTGCTCTCATTTTGGGATTTGCGGCGGCTGTCAATGGCAGATGCTGCCCTATGAAAAGCAACTGGAATTTAAACAACGGCAGGTGAGGGACAGTTTGCAGCGCATCGGCAAAATCGCATTGCCTGAAATGTTGCCTATTTGCGGGGCTGCCGATACAAAATATTATCGCAACAAAATTGAATACACTTTTGGCAACAAACGATTTTTGAAAAAAGAAGAGCTCAACAACCCCGACATCAGCCCGGAACAGGATGTGGCCGGTTTTCATGTGCGGGGCTTGTTTGACAAACTGGTGGATATTGAAACCTGCTATCTCCAGGCTGAACCTACCAATGAAATAAGGCTGGCCATAAAAGAATTTGCCAAAAAAAATCACTACACTTTTTATGACATCCGCAATCATGTGGGTTTTTTAAGAACAATGCAGGTAAGATTGTGCAGCACCGGTGAACTGATGGTAAATATCGTAGTGGGAGAGAATGATGAAAAGAAAATAAAAAAGTTGCTGGATCATGCCCTCAGCCAGTTCCCGCAGATCACGACTTTGCTTTACACTGTGAACACAAAGTGGAATGACAGCCTGCACGACCTGGAACCTGTGGCTTATCACGGCAAGGGATATGTGATTGAAAAATTATCTGCAGGCCCCGGTGGAGAAACCTTTCAATTCAAGATCGGCCCGAAATCTTTTTTCCAGACCAATACCCGCCAAGCGGAAAAATTATACCAGGTTACAAGGGATTTTGCAGAGTTAACAGGAACCGAAACAGTTTATGATCTCTATTGTGGCACGGGCAGCATCGGCATTTTTGTAAGCCCGAAAGCAAGGAAGATAATCGGGGTGGAGATGATAGAAGCCGCTATTGAAGATGCAAGAGAAAATGCAGCGGTGAACAATTTATCATCCGCTGAGTTTTATTCCGGTGATGTGATTGACATCTGCAATGATGAATTTTTTGCTGCTCATGACCGTCCTGATGTCATCATCACCGATCCGCCACGGGCAGGGATGCATGAAAAATTAGTGAGAAAGATATTGGATATGGCTGCGCCAACAGTGGTGTATGTAAGTTGCAACCCGGCCACACAGGCAAGGGACCTGAACCTGCTGGACGAAAAATATGCAGTCATCAAAATTCAACCCGTAGATATGTTTCCGCATACACTGCATATTGAAAATGTGGTGCAGTTGAAGCTGAAATAAGATTCAGAGGACAATAACCGTATTTCCTGATAAGCCCTAATTTTACCGAATGAGTGATTTCAAGTACTATCGTCCAAGCGGATTCCCTCCCATTGTAAAAAACCTGATCATTATTAATGCACTGGTGTTTGCTGCTCAGTTGATTTTTAAAGACCAGGACCTTACATCGAAGATCGGTTTGTGGCCGGTGGAATCTCCGCATTTCAGGCCTTTCCAGGTCTTCACACATATGTTTGCCCACTCTCCCTCCATGATCTTTCATATCCTCTTTAATATGTTTGCGCTGTGGATGTTTGGCAGGGTGCTGGAAAATGTGTGGGGACCCAAAAGATTTCTGACCTTTTACCTGCTGTGTGGCATCGGTGCAGCAGCAGCCCACATGACAGTGGATTATTTCCAATTTAAAGAAGTGCTGGAAGCGGTGGAGAGCCTTAAGGCAATAGGCAATGAGAATCTTGCTGCTCAATTGCTTGAAGTACCTCATTATGCAGTTGGAGCATCAGGCGCCGTGATGGGTATTCTTGCTGCATTTGCCTACCTCTTTCCCAACACACCACTGATGATCATTCCATTTCCCTTTCCCATCAAAGCAAAATGGCTGGTCATTGGCTATTTTGTATTCGACCTTATTGGCGGATTGGGAAGATCGGCAACAGGAATTGCCCATTTTGCCCACCTCGGCGGCGCTGTAACGGGTTTTATCATTGTGCTGATATGGAACAAAACCAACCGGCGGACGTTATATTGAGCTAAGAGAATAAAGGAGAAAATGAGAAAAATCGAAATAACCGTCTGACTTGAACAGACTGGCGGAGGTTAGGATCCTTGTAAATAACTCTTTTTCTCCTTCTCTCTTTTTAACTCTTAGCCTAAATTTGCAATACAGATACCGTGTGTCATGGCCTACTCCGAAAAACAATACAAGCAACGCATCTCCCTGGGGCAAAGCAATAATGCCCTGACCAGGCTCATTATTGTGAACCTGGTGCTGTTTGTGATACTTGCCTTCATCAAGGTTATTTTCTATTTCATGTACCGCGAAGACGGGCAGGCCCTGGCCCTGTTTAATGAAAAAGTGCTGCAATGGTTCACCCTTCCCGCCGATCCCGGTGATCTGCTGTCAAAACCATGGACCATTGTAACTCATTTCTTCACCCACGACAGGGTGTTTCATATTCTCGGCAATATGCTCTGGCTTTGGGTGTTTGGGTACATATTGCAGGATATTACCGGCAACCGGAAAGTCATTCCTATATTCATTTATGGCGGTCTGGCCGGAGGCATTGCCTTTGTGCTGGCATATAACCTGCTGCCCGGTTTGCAGGCGCAGATGCCATCCTCCGTATTGCTGGGTGCCTCCGGCGGTGTGATGGCTGTTGCAGTTGCCACCACAGTCATCTCTCCTGGCTATCGTTTGCTGCCTATGCTCAATGGCGGCATACCACTCTGGATACTGACCGTTGTTTATCTCATCATTGACCTCGCCACTATTCCCTACAACAACGCCGGTGGTCACATTGCCCACCTGGCAGGCGCCCTGATGGGCTTCCTGTTCATCGTGCTGCTACGCCGTGGTTATGACTGGAGTGAATGGATGAATAATTTTTACGACTGGATGAACAACCTGTTCAATCCCGACAAACCGAAAAAAGGAAAAAGCATCAAAGACGAATTGTTTTATAAATCGGGTTCTGCTCCTTATAAAAAAACACCCAATGTGACCCAGCAGCGGGTTGATGAAATTCTCGACAAGATCAGCCAAAAAGGATACAGCCATCTTACCGAAGAGGAAAAAGAGTTGCTGAAAAGAGCCAGCAAAGAAGATATTTAAAACCAGGGTACAAACTCTTACAAGGTTGCCAACCTTAGGTGATGCCCTGCCTGTAGAGTAATGACCCTGGTAAGGTTGGCAACCTTTATCCAGGATCGAAGAATATTTATAATGCGACTGCCCTGCAAATAAACTGGCAAGCCATTACAAATTTGTAATTTGCAGCAATGGCGAAAAGATTCCGACTCTTCACCAAGCGGGTGCTGATCTATACCAACATCGTTGCTGTGTTTTTTTTCCTGCTGGCCTGTCTTTCGCCTTACCTGCATCCGCAAACCTGGTGGTTCATTTCTTTCCTGGGTCTTGCCTTCCCCTTCCTGCTGCTGGTTGTTATTGCCTATCTGATTGCCTGGCTATTTTTAAAACGCCGCTATGCATTAATCTCTGCAGTTGCCTTGCTATTTGGCATCAAAGGCATCACTTCATTTATTGCCTTTAACAGCAAAAGATCGTTTCAGCAAAGCAAAGAACCGGGCAGCATCCGGGTGCTGACATGGAATGTGGCCCGCTTCATCGAAATGAAACGAAATAACAATCCCGGCAGCCAAACCCGGCAAAAAATGATGGATCAGATCAAAGCACAGAATGCCGACATCCTTTGTTTCCAGGAGTTTTTTCATTCTTTTGACTCCACATATTACCAGAATATTGACCGCATCAGCCGGCAAATGAATTATCCCTACTGGTTTTATTCGCATGATGAAGATGGTGACAAACATTTTACCGGCAGCATCATTTTTTCCCGCTTTCCTATCATTGACAGCGGCATGATACGCTACCCCCGGCCCACCCTGCCCGATGCGCTGATGCATGCCGATCTCAAAGTGGGAGAAGACACTATCCGGGTGTACACGACGCACCTGCAATCACTGCAATTTGATCCGGATGATTATGACCGCATCCGCAAGATCAAAGATGCTGAATATGGCATTGTGTCCAATTCAAAAACAATTTTTTCAAAGATCAAAAGGGGCATCACTCACCGCAGCATCCAGGCAGACCTGATAGAAAAGGTGCTGCAAGACAGCCCCCATCCGCTCATCTTTTGCGCCGATCTCAATGATGTGCCCAATTCCTATGCTTACCGAACCGTGAAAGGCCAGATGCAGGATGCTTTTTTGAAAAAGGGTTTGGGTATGGGCCGGACTTATTCGGCACTATCGCCAACACTTCGCATTGATTATATTCTTGCAGACAGGGCATTCAAAGTGCAGCAGTTTAACCGCATAGTCAGCAAAAGTTCTGACCACTATATGTTGGTTGCCGACCTGGAACTTAAAAAGCCTGTTTCCAAATAGCTTAATTGAGCATTGCCGCCGGGATAAATCCTATTTTTGCCGGCAATCAGCGAAAAAGATTTAGCATCTATGAGTGAACTGAAAGTGTATAATTCCTACAGCCGCCAGAAAGAAGTGTTTACTCCCCTCACAGCAGGACATGTGGGCATGTATGTTTGCGGGCCCACCGTTAGCGGTGAAAGCCACCTTGGTCATGCAAGACCTTATATCACTTTTGATGTGATCTATCGTTACCTGCAGCATTTAGGATATAAAGTTCGCTATGTCCGAAACATCACCGATGCCGGGCATTTTGAAGAAGAAGGAAGGGAAGCGGAAGATAAAATTTCCAAAAAAGCGGTGCTGGAAAAATTAGAACCGATGGAACTGGTGCAGAAATATACCAACCTGTTTCATTGGGCGATGGACCAGTTCAACACATTAAAACCTACGATCGAACCTACGGCAACCGGCCATATCGTGGAGCAGATCGGGATGATCAAAAAGATCATTGATGCGGGGTATGCTTATGAGGTGAACGGCTCAGTATATTTTGATGTAAAAAAATATGCTGCATCCCATGAATATGGCAAACTCAGTGGCCGGGTGATTGATGACCTGCTTGAAACAACAAGAGAACTGGAAGGACAGGAAGAAAAAAAGGATAAAGCTGATTTTGCATTATGGAAAAACGCAGCACCGGAACATATCATGCGCTGGCAAAGTCCCTGGGGTGTGGGTTTTCCCGGCTGGCATATTGAATGCTCCGCGATGGCCACCAAATATCTTGGTGCACAATTCGATATTCATGGCGGCGGCATGGATCTGTTGTTCCCGCATCATGAAAGTGAAATAGCACAAAGCACTATCTGCAACCATTCAGCGCCGGTCCGTTACTGGATACACAATAACATGATCACCATCAACGGCCGCAAGATGGGGAAGAGTTACAATAATGTTATCAAACTGACAGAGCTTTTCAGCGGCGACCATCCTTTGCTGGAAAAAGCGTTTCACCCGATGGTAATCCGGTTTTTCATTTTACAGACACATTACCGCAGCACCCTTGATTTCAGCAATGAAGCCCTGCTTGCATCAGAAAAAGGATTGAAACGGTTGTGGGAAGCGTATGAAAAGTTGCGGGTCATGAATTATGTGCCAGGAAAAGAAACTTTGGATACTGAACTTGAAACCCGATGCTCAAAGCTCATAACTGAATTCGATGAGTTCATGAATGACGATTTCAGCACAGCCAAAGTGCTGGCCAATATGTTTGAACTGGCGCCGGTGATCAATTCCATGAAAGATAAAATCATTCCTGTTTCGGCATTATCAAAAGATACTTTTGAATTACTGCAGTCGGAAATGAAAATATGGCTGGAAGATATTCTTGGCCTTAAAACTGTGAGTGAAGCAGACAATGAAAAACTGCAGGGTGTGATGCAATTGCTGATTGACATACGTAGGGAAGCAAAGACCAAAAAGGACTTTGTCACTTCCGATAAGATAAGAAACCAGCTTGCACGACTCGGAATTACGCTGAAAGATGAGAAGGGCGGGGAAATGAGCTGGAGTGTGGAATAGACCATTTCCCGTTAAACAAACCTGCACCTCTTTAGCGACGATTCACTCCCTGTAAACAACGATTCACTCCCGAAGGATTTATCCTTTTCTTTTCTGTTGTTAGTATAGTTAAACAAAATAGTTTAACTATGAAGCTCAGAAATTTCATCCGCCTTTCAGCTTTTGCGCTGACGCTGCCTGTTGTCTTTATCGCCTGCGAGAAAGATAAACAAGACAGCAATACCATAACAGACATCGTTGTTGCCGGTGCTGATTTCAGCACACTGGAAGCTGCTGTGATCAAAGCCAACCTGCAGACCACTCTAAGCAGTTCCGGTCCGTTCACCGTGTTTGCACCCGATAATGCTGCATTCACCGCCTCCGGCATCACCAATGACGTTTTGAATGCACTGACCCCGGCCCAGGCAGAAAATATTCTGCTATACCACACATTAGGCGCCCGGGTAAATGCTGCTGATGTGCCCGCAGGTCCCAACGCCAAAGTAACCACGGCCAGCGGCGACTCCGTGTTTGTAACTAAAAATGCGGCTGGTGTGTTTATGAACGGTATCCAGGTGACACAGGCAGATATTGCTGCTGACAACGGGGTAATTCATCGCATCGGCAGGGTATTATTGCCTCCGTCAGGTAACATCGTAGAAACAGCTATTGCCAGCGGTCTTGACTCATTGGTAAAAGCTGTTACAAGAGCTACCACCGCACCCGGCGGCGATCCCAATCTTGCCAATACCCTGAGCACAGCAACGCTTACTGTTTTTGCACCAACAAATGCTGCATTCACACAGTTGCTGGCCGCTCTTTCGCTGAATAACATTAATGATATTCCTGTTGGCACCCTGCTGGCTGTATTACGCTATCATGTGGTGGGTGGCCGTGCCTTCTCATCTGACCTGGCCAATGGAAATCTTGCTATGCTGGCCGGTGGAAATACCGCTATCAACCTGACCAATGGCACAGGCGGAGGCCCCACCATCACCGGAAACGGTAATGGGGCTAACCGTTCCAATATCACCGCTACGAACATTATGTGCCGTAATGGTGTTGTACACCTGATAGACAGGGTGCTTTTACCCTGATAACAATATCCTGGTTTGCTGACGTACCCCCTTTGAAAAATCTTGTACCAGTCCCGTCTCACAAATGGTGAGGCGGGGCTTCTTTAATGAAAATGATCATGTTCAATCATAGTTACAGGTACCTCTTCATTCTGCTGTTGTCGCTGTATGCTTTTTTGAACACAGTGCTGTGCGAGGTCTATTACTATTTCCGCATAGACATCGAATGGTATTATGCAATGCTTACCATCTTTGTCATCACTTTTGCCAGTTGGGAAAGCAACCGTCTGCTGGAACCATTGGTAAAAAAGCGATTTACACCGGAGAAAAATAAAATTCGCTTTCTTGCCGGTTTCTTTATGGCCGGACTGGGTGCATCATTCATTGCAACTACTGCAGCGGTTTTTTTAGTGGGTAACCTCATTCATCAATACGGTTGGCAGCAAATGGTCAATCCCTTTAAGCTGAACCTGATCTATGCCAGCCTAATCAACCTTTTCTTTCATCTTATTTATGCAATCCTTTTCTTTTTCCGGGAGTATAAAAACAAATGGGCAGAAGCAGAGGAGCTGAGAAGAATAAGTGCACAGGCAGAAGTGCAGTTGGTCAAAAGCCAGGTCAATCCCCATTTTCTTTTCAACAACCTGAATGTATTGTCGGGAATGGTGATCAAAGACAATCCCGAGGCTAACCAGTTTATCGAGGAATTTTCAAAAGTATATCGCTATATCCTGAATAACCAGGAAAAGGAACTGGTTGAATTAAGATCAGAGCTGGAGTTTATCCAGCCCTATATTTTTCTATTGCGCAAAAGGTTTGATGAAGGTTTTCAGGTGGAAGTGAATATTCCCGATCATTACAAAACATGGTATGTGGTGCCGGCAGCCCTGCAAATGCTGATTGAAAATGCAATTAAACACAATGTGGTTTCCCGCAACCGACCTTTGCATATTTCCATACATACCAATGGAAATGAGACCCTTGTAGTCAAAAATAATCTGCAACCCCGCATGGTGACAGAACCCTCCACCCGCATCGGTCTTCAAAATATCCGTAAAAGATATGAACTCATCAGCGGCAGGGATGTTATTGTAAAGCAAACGGAGAAAGAGTTTGAAGTGAGCTTGCCTTTATTGAACCTGAACTGAGCCAACCATGAAAGTAGTGATCGTTGAAGATGAAAAGCTTGCAGCCGAAAGGTTGCAGACATTGCTGGCAGAATATGATGCTTCGATACAGGTGGTTGCCTGTTTGGAAAGTATTGAAGAATCGGTGCAATACCTGCGGCAGCGTCCGCATCCTGATCTATTATTGCTGGATATCCATCTTTCAGACGGGCACAGTTTTGAAATATTCAAACAAGTAGCTTATAACAGGCCGGTCATTTTCACCACTGCTTATGACCAGTATGCTTTAGATGCATTCAGGATGCTGAGTATTGATTACATTTTAAAACCCGTATCATTAGAAGCTCTTGCTGCTGCCCTGAATAAATTAAGATCATTTTCTTTTTCATCCATTGACTATAAACAACTGGCTCCTGAATGGCAGACCCAACGATACAAAAAAAGATTCCTTGGAAAAGTAGGCCAGCGATTATTTTTTATTGATGCTCAGGAGGTGGCCTTTTTCCAGGCAGATAATAAAATTGTTCACCTGGTTGACAAGGAAGGAAACCGCTACCTGGTGGAACACACATTGGAAAAGTTGGAGGAACAATTAAACCCGCAACAATTCTTTCGTCTCAGCCGCCGCTTTATTGTAAATATTGATGCGATACAGCAGGTGAAGCCATACTACAACAGCCGTCTGAAAATATCTGTGAAGGGCGCCCCGCAAACAGAGGAAATGGTCATTAGCAGGGACAGGGTGGCAGGTTTCAAACTCTGGGCCGAGGCCTGATCGTTCATCAATAAGTTGGCCTGTTTTATTTCAATCCGGTTCAAGTTCTGTAAATTGTCTGCTGCAATCAATTCACTGCATATGACAACCCGGATCTTCTTATTATTACTTGCATGTTTATTATCATTCACCCTGCTGGCACAGATCCCCAAAGCACCAGACAGAAAAGAAGGTGAGGGACAGTTCACACAACTGATCATCCGTGGTGTCACACTCATCAATGGCAATGGAGCCCCGCCCATCGGTCCGGTGGATATTGTAATTGAAAAAAACAGGATCGCAAGAGTGGCCAGTGCTGGAAGTCCCGGGATGCCAGCCAGTCCAAACAGGGTACAACTCAAAGAAGGAGGTAAAGAGATAAATTGCGAAGGCATGTATGCATTGCCGGGTTTTGTGGATATGCACGGGCATATTGGCGGCAGGGCGCAGGGCACTCCTGCCGAATATGTTTACAAACTCTGGCTGGCACATGGCATCACCACCATTCGTGACCCCTCAGCAGGTAATGGGCTGGACTGGACATTAGAAGAAAAAAAACGCAGTGCAGAAAATAAGATCACAGCTCCAAGGATACTGGCTTACACATCTTTTGGCATGGGTGCCAAACAACCCATCACAACAGCAGCACTGGCAGAAGAATGGGTGAGAGAGAATGCCAGGAAAGGGGCCGATGGCATTAAGTTTTTTGGCGCTGCACCGGAGATCATGGATGCAGCAATAAGAGAAAATAAAAAATTAGGGCTTCGTTCCTGCTGCCATCATGCACAATTATCGGTTGCAAGATGGAATGTACTGAACAGTGCAAGAGCAGGTCTCACTTCTATGGAACACTGGTATGGATTGCCGGAAGCTCTTTTTACAGACCGTACTGTTCAGCATTATCCTGCGGATTACAACTATAACAACGAACAACACCGCTTTGAAGAAGCCGGAAAATTATGGAAACAGGCAGCACCTCCGCACAGCGATCACTGGAACAAGGTGATGAATGAACTGCTTGCTCTTGATTTTACACTGGATCCAACATTTAATATTTATGATGCCAACCGCGACCTGCACAAAGCCCGCCGTGCTGAGTGGCATGAAGATTATACCCTGCCTTCGCTCTGGGAATTTTATGAGCCCAGCCGTGAATCACATGGTTCATATTGGTTCAACTGGGGTACTGAGCAGGAAATAGCATGGAAAGAAAACTATCGGCTATGGATGACCTTTATAAATGAATACAAAAACCGGGGAGGAAGGGTGACCACCGGTTCCGATAATGGTTTTATTTACCAGACCTATGGCTTTGGATATATCCGTGAACTGGAACTTTTGAGAGAAGCAGGTTTTCATCCGCTTGAAGTGATCAGGGCTGCCACACTAAACGGGGCTCAGGCTTTAGGCATGGATAAAGAGATCGGCACCGTTGAGGCGGGCAAACTTGCCGACCTTGTGATCATTGATGCCAACCCGCTGGAAAACCTGCAATATCTCTATGGCACCGGCGCTGTATATCTCACTAATAAAAATGAAATAACCCGGAAAGGTGGTGTGAAATATACCATCAAAGATGGCATTGTGTATGATGCTAAAAAATTACTGGCAGATGTGAAGCAGATGGTGGATGAGGAAAAGAAAAAAACAGAATGGAAATTGATGCAGCCGGGTATGTATTAAAAACTGGATTCGCCAGGAATTGCATACTGCAGAAAATATTTATACCTTGCTGCCGTAAAATTCCAAACTATGACACGCCGCTCCTTATCCGCATGGTTGTTCAGCCTGTTGCTTCTGTTGGCCTGCTCTCCTTCCAAACAAATCCAGAAGCGTTATACACCGGATGATAAATTAGTCTTTGATCTTATTGAACGATTGAAGAAAAATCCTAATGATGCTGAAGCAGCTAAGCAATTGCCGGAAGCTTACAAGGTGGCTGCAGATGTTCGCCGCGACATCAACCGCAACACTTTTGAAAATATGAACGAAGGCGACCGCTGGGTTGAGATAAGCAAACAATTGCTGGTAGCGCAACAATTATATACTGAAATAAAATCCAATGCCACGCTGAGTAAACTGGTGCCTGAACCCTGGAACCCGGCTGTCCGTATGCAGGAAGCCAAACAAAAAGCCGCTGAAGAATATTATAACAAGGGACTGGAGTATCTGAATTATAACAACAGACCATATGCGGCAAAGGCGCTGGATATGTTTACAAAAGCCAATAATGCTTACCCGAATTTTAAAGACGTAAGAGAAAAAATAGAGGATGCGAAATTGCTGGCTACCATCAAAGTGCTGGTGAGGCCCGTGAATTATTACAACTATGGCTGGAGCCATTGGGGTTTAAATAATGATCATCTTCAATACCAGATGGTGAGAGACCTTAACAATGCTTCCTATCGCAACACAAGGTTTTATTCGGAAGCCGATCTGAGCCGGCTGAATATCCGCCCGGACAAAGTGGTGGAGCTGAATTTTACAGAGCTGTATGTCGGGCAGATATTTGATGACAACTACAGCATCAATCGCAGCAAACAAATTCAGACAGGTGAGACCAAAAGCATTCCTCCGCAACCGGTATATACAACAGTAAAGGCCACTGTTTATGTAAGCAGAAAAATACTGCAAAGTCGTGCTTCGCTGGAATGCCGCATTTCCGACTGGGCCACCAACAGCAATATATTGTTTGACCGTTTCCCGGATAACTATACCTGGTCGCAACAAACAGCCCGCTACACCGGTGACAGCCGTGCATTGGAGCCTTCTGACTGGGAACTGATCAATAACAATAGTACGGTGAACCCTCCCGCCCGCAATGAACTGGCACAGGGACTGATCAATAATTGTTACAGCCAGTTGCTGTCAAGAATACGTTCCGGCGTAAATTTTGATAACTGATAAAGTCATTATTTCTTATAACCAAAACATTTACTTATGAAACAAGGGTTGCTGCTGGCCTGCCTGCTGACTGTTCTCTTTGCGGATGCACAGGATGGAACAGTAAAAAATCTTCGCACCGAATCTGAGCGAAACATCAAAAAAGATCCGGCGGATACGATCAATAAAACCTGGAGAGCCGGTGGTCTTTACAGCCTCAACATATCGCAGGCCTCTCTGAGCAACTGGGCCGCAGGTGGCGATAATTTTTCCCTGGCTGTAAACTCACTGCTGAATCTGTATGCCTTTTACAAAAAAGAAAAACATAGCTGGGATAATACGTTTGATTTTAACCTTGGCTATGTGAATACAACCAGCCTCGGCAGCAGGAAAAATGATGACCGCTTTGATCTCTTGTCAAAATACGGTTATGCATTGAATGAAAAACTCAACCTTTCCGGGCTTTTCAATTTTCGTTCGCAATTTTTTGATGGTTTCACTTTTCCTGACAACACTAAGACATTTTCATCCACTTTCCTCGCCCCGGCGTATCTCTTACTCAGCGCCGGTTTGGACTATAAACCCAATAAAGAGTTGTCCGTTTTCTTTTCTCCCGTCACAGCCCGATGGGTGATCGTCAGGGATACGGCGCTTTCAAATAAAGGACTCTATGGTGTTAGCCCTGGTGAAAAAAGCAATTTTGAATTTGGCGCATTTGCAACGGTGAATTACATGAAAGAAATCAGCAAAAACATTACCTACAAAGGGAGACTTGACCTTTTTTCCAATTACAGGAGAAACCCGCAAAACATTGACCTCTTCATGTCGAATGTGCTGAATGTAAAACTCTCAAAGGTTTTATCGGCCACATGGGGGCTTGATCTTATTTATGATGATGATGTGAAACTTTTTGGACCTAACCAAACCTCACCGGGTTTGCAGGTGAAATCATTGGTCGGTATAGGTTTGCTTGTAAAATTCTGACCGATAATTAAATCAAACGTTTGCGAATAGCTGCAAAAACAGGAGAATATGTTTTACTCTACTAACAGTCTTTAGTATTAGATAGTGTTAGGGCATTTTTAACATCCCCTGAATAATAATAATTCTCTTTTGCTGTTTGCAACTTTATCTTTGCAAGCATTCATCATTGCAGGGATGGTGCAGGAAGTGCCGGAAAACTCCGGAGAAGCAGCAAGGTTTTTAATTGAAAAAACGAACCGTTCGACATGAAAGGCTGGATCTGTTTTGTAACAATCTTCTCATTGTTGTTATTATCCATTAACATTGCCGCACAGGATGCCAGCATCAGGAAATTGCAGGCTGAATCATTGCGGTCTGTAAAAAAAAATATCCCGGACACTGTGAAAAGAGCCTGGACAAAAGGAGCTGTTTATAGTATCAATGTAGGCCAGGGGAGTCTGAGTAACTGGGCGGCGGGAGGTGATGACTTTTCTCTCAGCATTGCCACAGCGCTGAACCTATATGGCTTTTACAAAAAAGATAAACACAGTTGGGACAATACGCTGGATATAAACTTTGGTTATGTAAATACCAGCAGCCTGGGCAGCCGCAAAAATGATGACCGCTTTGACCTGCTTTCAAAATATGGTCATGCCATCAGCAATAAGTTTAGTATGGGTGGCGCCTTCAATGTACGTTCACAGCTCCTGAAAGGATATACTTACAAAGACACAGTGAGAAGATTCTCTTCTGATTTTATGTCGCCGGGCTATGTGCTGGTTAGTTTGGGAATGGATTATAAACCAGTTAAAGAATTGTCCATTTTTGCCTCTCCCGTCACTTCGCGGTGGGTGATCGTTAGAGATGATACCCTTTCAGCAAAAGGAGAATATGGTGTTGATCCAGGCAGCCGAAGCATGAATGAACTGGGTGCTTTTGCCACCATTAATTTTCAAAAACCATTCAACAAGTATATTTCTTACAAAGGCAGGCTTGATCTTTTCTCCAACTATAAACGGGACCCCCAGAATGTGGACCTGTATATGACCAATATGTTCACTACCAAAGTGGCCCGGATACTGGCCTTTACCTGGAGTGTTGATATGATCTATGATGATGATGTCAGGCTGTTTGGTGACGAAAAAGATGCACCTGCGCTGCAGTTAAAGTCCCTGTTTGGCATCGGGCTGCAGGTGAAGATCTGATCTTTCTTCGTTTTACAGCTTGCAAATAACCAGGTATGGCATACCTCCTTCTCAGTTGGGCCGTGCAGCCAGAAACCTTCATTGCAGCTATCTTTGCCGCCATGGGTCAAAAAAAACTGGTGCGTTTTGCTGAACTGGAAACCTTTCAGCATGTGCTTCAATTTCCGAGGGATATGCCGGGTAAGTGGAATACTTTTTTTAAGGATAGTAATCCAATTACATTAGAACTTGCCTGCGGCAAGGGGGAATATGCCGTTGGTCTTGGTCGTTTGCACCCGAACCGAAATTTTATCGGCGTTGACCTTAAAGGCAACCGCATTTGGGTGGGAGCCAAAAAAGCGATGCAGGAACAGCTGACCAATGTGGCGTTTCTCCGTACACAGATTGATCTTATCGCCACTTACTTTGACACTGATGAAGTAAATGAGATTTGGATCACTTTTCCCGACCCGCAACAGCGGATGTCAAAAGCAAAAAAAAGGCTGACCCATCCAAAATTTTTACGGCTCTATCAACAATTTCTTACTCCCGGTGGTTTTATTCATTTAAAAACAGATAGTCCTGAATTGTACCGGTTCACCAAATGGGTGATTGAGCTTTATGGCTGCAAGTTTTACAAGGATATAGATAACCTGTACAATGAAAAAGAAATTGCTGAAGAACTTCAGATAAAAACGCATTACGAGTCTTTGGATATAGCAGGGAGCAGCCGGGTACATTACCTGTGTTTTTCCCTGCCGGACACTCTTCCGGGAAAAGAAAAAGATGAAGAATTGAAACAATTGCTGAAAGAACATGAAAGAACTGACTGAGGGCATTGATTACTACATCAATGATGATGGCTATGTGGTGCTGACCGAAAAGTATCATTTAGACAAAGGATATTGCTGCGGCAATGGCTGCAAACATTGCCCTTATAAATATGAAAATGTGCCCGAACCCAAAAAGAGTGAGCTAAAGCAACAAAAGAAATCAAAGGAATAATTCTATCTTCATTCCATGCCCTCCCGGAAAAAAACAAAAGAAAAAATCAGTACGGTAACGCCTTCAGGTAAAAGGGAAGAAAGTTTTTTTGAGCTGGTTTATGAAGTGGCCCGGCAAATTCCCAAAGGAAGAGTGACCAGTTACGGCGCTATTGCCGCCTGTCTTGGCACAAAATTGTCTGCCCGCATGGTGGGATGGGCTATGAACGGCGCTGGCAGGGTGCGGCCCAAAGTGCCGGCACATAGAGTAGTGAACAGGATCGGGATGCTCACCGGCAAACATCACTTCTCACCTCCGGGTATGATGGAACAGCTCCTGAAAAAAGAAGGTATTAAAGTAAAAAATGACCAGGTACAGGATTTTCAAAAATTTTTCTGGGACCCGGTGAAAGAATTGGGTTTTTGACTTTTAAATAAGTTTCCCGCTGCTTATACTTGCACATGTATTCTTCCAGCTACTTTAATCCGCCGACCAACCGCCAGCAGGATATTTGTTCTTTTGGCGGAGTCATCGGCCTGTTGCTTTCCCTTACCTGCTTAGTGCAACTGATGATCTATGGCACTTCTTATTGGCTTGTTCCCGTGCTGATGGGAATATATATTTTCACCGCAATAGCTTTTTTATTGCTGGTCCTGCAAAAGCCTGTCGCCCCATTATTACTTATCATCAGCGCTGTGCTGCTGTTGCTGGCAGAATTAATCTGGATACGGGCAAGGTCCTTTTCGTTGGTAGTATTGCTCTTGTTTTTGTACTGCGTTCTTGCAGTCATATTCATTTATATCGAACAGGTGCCTGCTGCACTACGACAAAAGCAACTGGCCCTTCGGGAAGAAGCGGAGCAATGGCGGGGCAAGATATAAATGAGCTGTTCGTTTAGAATTTCAGGTTGAACTCGCCGTTAGTGAATGTTTTCTTTGCAGGGCCAAAACCACTGTTTTCATAAACGTCGCCGCTAAATGTTCCCTTTGCAGTAGTAGTGGTCAGTTCCGAAAACGAAATAGTAAAAGGATTGGGCGGACTTGCCTGTAGTCCGGCGCCATACACCACAGATGAAGTGATAACATAAACAGGCACCATTAAAAACTCGTTGATATCAGTTTCCAGGTAAGTGCCTGGTCCGATCGCATTTCCTGACGGAATATTATTGATCGTGATATTAATTCCCTCAAGACTGCCCGCTGAAGCATTGCCAACAATAGCCACAGTAAGAAACCCACCCATATCCATCCTCACTGCTTTGGCATTGGCATTAAATGTCTTTTCAGCCCCATCTATCCTCGCTTTGATAAAATAGGTGGAAGAACTGCCGCCCCCGCTTCCGTCATCATCTAATAATGTATCAATTTCCCGCTGGCAGGAAACAAACATTAAGACAGGAATAAGGAGAAAAAATAAGCGACGCATAAACAGGTTTTAAACGCTAAGATAGAAAGCGTATAAAACATATCCGCGAAAAATGAAAAAAAAGCAATAATGCAGGCAGGCTGCCTTGCTTAAACATTTTGATCAGTCATAATAGGGGCTGATCATCAGGTAAACCAGCACACCTGTCACTGCCACATAGAACCATACCGGCCAGGTGATCTTTGCCAGTTTTTTATGCCTGCTCCAGTCACCTGTCAAAGCCCTGTATGCTGTAAACAAAATAAAAGGAAGTATCAGGCCGGCCAGCGGGATGTGGGTGAACAGGATGATGTAATAGATCGTTCTTACCGGCCCTTCACCGCCAAATTTTGTTTCATGGGTAAAAAGATGATGGCAGATATAACTAACAAGAAAAAGAACGGACAGGATCATCGCCGTCAACATCATTTTTTTGTGTGCTTCGTATTTTTTATTTTTTACGGCAATAAGCGCCGCTACCAGCAGCAGCGCCACCGCTGAATTGATAATGGCGTTGGCTTTTGCAAAAAGACGGGAGTCAAAACCAAGATCCGCTTCCAGTTTCACACGGCTCAGGGCTGTTATCGCAATGAAAACCACCACAGAAAAAACACCGATCAGCCACTTTGCTTTCCTGTCATTTTTTTGCCATACCGGTTGAAGCATCTTTCCGCTTTTTTTGAAAAATGAATAAAAACAATCCCACTGCAATGATGGCGATCAATACAACAACTGCAAGCAGTTGCAGTTTGCCGGCAAGGAAACTTTTTTTCTTTGGGTCTTTTTCCATCGTCAGCAGCACAATATCATTGGAAAGACCGGCCAGTGAAACAGAATCCAGCCCGCTATAATAACCCCGCACATGACGGTTGCTGTCTATCAACACAAATTTGTCACTATGAATAAAACTGGTGTCTATCCCCTTTCCGTCAACAGTGCCAAGCTTTAGTTCTTCAATGGCAAAATCATAAATGGTTTTTTTATCCCCTGTGAGCAACCACCATTGGTCGGGATTGATCTGGTAACGGTCGGCCCAGTATTTCAGCCGCTCCACTGAATCTCTTTCGGGGTCAACGCTGAAAGAAAGAAAATGAATTTTTTTGTTGGTCCGGTCTCCCACCCGCTGACCATTGTGAATGGATTCCTGCAACCGCTTCATATTTCGTGTCATCAACGGGCAGATGGTGGGGCAATGGGTAAAAAAGAAATCGGCTACTACAATTTTCCCTTTCAGGTTTTCCCAGGAAATGGAATCACCCAACTGGTTCACCAATGAAAAATCTGCTACGGTATGCCAGATGGTATCAGCATACTTTTTCCCCTTTTTAATAGTTTCCACCACAGTGTCCTCATAGTAATGACGGGGCATATTCACCGCCGTCTCACTATAACGCTTTACAATAAAATAACTCACTAAAGGTAGCAGCGCTGCCAGCATCACCGCATATAAAGCTTTCTTGTTCAAGGTTTGTGTATTAAAAGAAAAACCATCGTCCGGCTGCCGGGGGCGGAACAGTCAGGCGATGGTTGATAAAAATAAAATAATCTCTTACTGCTTTTCGCCGGGTGTTTCTGCCGGTATCTCTTCCGCCTTTCTGTCCTTCACCGGCATCGTTGTCTCTTTAAAGTGTTTGTCATAACGGTTGCGGAGATTCTTATAAGAATTTCCGTCTGCGATGAAGGCTGCAATAAACCAGACAAACAGAAGCAGCGGCACCACAATGGTCATGATCATGTTACGTATTTCATCACCAAGGTGCATGAATATGGAAACGATATAAAAGGCCTTGGCCAGCGAAAGGATCACAATGACGCCTTTTATGGCTAGTGTCATTGCTGAACTGAATTCTGTAGCATAGAGCAACAGACCTAAACCAAGCTCAATCACTGTCACAACGGAAAGGATGATCGTTGTTTTAATAACCCTTTTCTTAAAACTTGCACTGTCACCGTGATCGTGATGAACAGTTACTTCTTCAAATGCCGGATGTTGCATAACTATAAAAAATTACAAATAACAAATATCAAATAACAGGCTCTGCCAATATCGTTGGCGTTAAATCAGGTAAAAACACAGGAATACAAACACCCATACGAGGTCAACAAAGTGCCAGTATAATCCTGCCTTTTCAATCATCAGGTAATGTCCTCTCCGGGCAAACACGTCTTTCTGCGCCATTATCAGCATTACTATGTTGATGATGACCCCGGAAAAAACGTGGAAACCGTGGAAACCGGTGATACCATAAAAATAGCCGCCAAATGCAACGGGCCCTTTTTCCCTCACATGCAGCGCATCAATATTTACCATGCCCATCAATTCATCTTTTGATAGTGCAGATAAGTCTGCTAAAGATTTTGAATGATCATTATAATGTACCAGCTCTGCCAGTGTATTCGCCGGAGTGTTTTTTAATGCTTCGGCCACTGTGCTTGCAGGCACCAGCTCACCCCAGGGATTACCACCCATTGTTTGTCCGATCATTTCAATTTGCCCGTTTGCCAGCACTGCATGCTCACCGGTGATCAGGTGATGCCATTCCCAGGCCTGGCAACCTAAAAATGCCAGACCGCCTATGATGGTCCAGAACAACCATTTGATCACACCTTTTTTATCGCCATTGTGACCGGCATGAACAGCCAACACCATTGTTACAGAACTGATGATAAGGATGAAGGTCATCACACTCACAAAGGCCAGCGGCAAATTGGCATGACCGGCACCAGGAAATGCATTGAACACTACGTTGGGATCCGGCCAGAAGTTCTGGCTGAACCGGATGGAACCGTAGGAAATCAGAAAAGCACCAAACGTGAAAGCATCACTCATCAAAAAATACCACATCATCAGTTTGCCATACTCCATGTTGAAGGGGCTTTTTCCGCCACTCCACCATTTTGTCTGATGCGCTGTTGCTGTTGTCGCCATGTTAGTTGTCAGGTTTTATTGAACTCGTTTAATATTCTAATTTTTTATCCGATCACTAAGAAAAATACCAACAGGTACAGCCAGAGCAAATCCACAAAATGCCAATATGTGGCCGCTACTTCTACCGGCACAGCACTGTACAGTTTTACTTTTCCAAAGAACGCTTTGCCAAACATTACCAGCAGTGCTATAACACCACCAATGACGTGCAGGGCATGAAGGCCAAAGATCACATACAGGAACTGGCCTGCATTGCCGCCTTTGAACCTGATGTTTTGTTCCCACAGTTCCTGAAACCCGAGCCATTGAAGCGTAATAAATAAAATTCCAAGCGCCAATGTCATTCCTACCAGGGTCCGGTATTGCTGCATGTTCCGCTGCCTGAAAGATCTTAATGCACTCTGCATTGTCAAACTGCTGATCAGGATCACTGCTGTCGAATACCAGAAAACAGTCGGTATAGCTACATCCTGCCACCCGGCCTGGTTACTTTTTACGATGAAGGCGCTGGTCAGCCCGGCAAACATCATCAGCATACTGGCAATGGCCACCCACAAGGTGAATTTGTGGGGGTGCATCTTTTTTTTGCCCCCATCCCCCGAAGGGTTGCTATGAGATTGTTCCAATTTCAAATCTGTCACCATTTATCAAAATCCACTTTTTATTAATCTCTTTTTATTCAATATCGCCCAAACATCCTTTAAGGGATGCGGCTAAACTTTACTCATCAATAATGCCAGCAAGACCAGCGGCAGATACAAATAACTTCCAAACATCACTTTGCGGGCCGAGGCAACATCCATTTTCCTGTAGAGCATCACACATCGCAAGATCATAAACAAGTTCGCCAGGATCACAATACCCAACCCAATTTTTCCACTCAGGGTTTCATAGCTGCACATTTCCAGGTAATAAGGAGCCACACTCACCGGCAACATCAGCAACGAATACACAACGGTTTGCATTGCTGTGAATTTTGTAGGCCCTTGTTGTGATGGCAACAACCTGAAACCTGCAGTTGCATAATCCTTGTGTGCTATCCAGGCAATGGCCCAAAAATGGGGAAATTGCCAAAAGAACTGCAAAGTAAACAACACCCATCCGCCCAACAACAGTTTATCGTCGCCTGCCGCCCAGCCAATGAGACAAGGCAGAGCACCCGGCACTGCGCCAACCAATACAGCAATTGAATTAATTTTTTTCAACGGCGTATAGATGAACGCATACAGGAACAAACTGAAGGCTGCCAATCCTGCCGCCAGCCAGTTGAAATAAGTGCCAAGAATAAAAACTCCCAGAGCACCCGACACTACAGCAAAAGCCCATCCATGCTGTGCTGTCATTCTCCCTGCTGCTACGGGACGTTTTGCCGTCCGTTTCATCAGGGCATCAGTGTCTCTTTCAACTACCTGGTTGATGGCATTGGCGCTACCTGTTACCAGCATCCCACCTGCAAAGAGCCAACCAATCATCACCCAATCAAACTCCACCACTTTGGGCGCCAGCAGGTAACTGATCACACTGCTGAACACCACCATTATACTCAACGAAAGCTTGATTAACTGTAAATAATCTTTTATACGATTCATCACCGCTTTCGCTATTTAAATCAAACTAATCCCTCAGCCTCGATTACCATACTCAATCTCTATCTGGTTCACTTGATCTCACATTCTCCGAATCCGCCTAATGTTTACTCTCGTTTTCTCCGATCGGTTCAGTCTGCGGAATAAACTCTCTTCCGTCTTTACCATAATCATATGCCCACCGGTGCACTTCAGGAATCTCACCAGGCCAGTTGCCATGACCCGGATTGACCGGTGTGGTCCACTCCAATGTGTTGGCGCCCCATGGGTTTTCTGTGGTCACTTTTCTTCCTTTGAATATAGAATAGAAGAAATTGAACAGGAACATGAGTTGCATTGCAAATACGATAATGGAAACAATGGTGATCATTTTATCCAGTTCACCGAATTGAGTGAATGATGCCCATGAGCTTTTATCAAGGTAACGTCTTGGCATACCCGCCAGTCCCTGGTAGTGCATCGGCCAGAAGATCAGGTATGATCCGATGATTGTTACCCAAAAGTGGATATAGCCCAGCGTATTGTTCATGTAGCGGCCAAACATCTTCGGGTACCAGTGATACACACCGGCAAACATGCCAAACATGGAAGCCACACCCATCACAATGTGGAAGTGTGCCACCACGAACATGGTATCATGCAGGTGAATGTCAATGGTTGAGTTGCCGAGGAAGATACCTGTCAAACCACCGGAGATGAATAAACTCACAAACCCGATGGCAAAAAGCGTAGCCGGTGTGAAACGGATATTACCTCTCCACAATGTCGTTAACCAGTTAAACACTTTAATAGCTGACGGCACCGCAATCAGCAGTGTAAGCAACACGAATATGGACCCGAGGAATGGGTTCAATCCTGTTACAAACATATGGTGTGCCCAAACGAGGAACGCAAGGATAGTGATGGCGAATAATGAACCCAGCATCGCCATATAACCAAAGATCGGTTTGCGGCTGTTGACAGATAATATTTCTGACACCATTCCCATCGCAGGCAACAGGATGATATACACTTCCGGGTGACCAAGGAACCAGAACAGGTGCTGGAATAAAATGGCGCTGCCACCTTCATTTGGCAGCACTTCTCCGTTCACTACAATATCACTCAGGAAGAAGCTGGTGCCGAGGTTGCGGTCAAATAATAACAGGATGGCACCTGACAACAATACCGGGAAAGACAATACACCCAGCACCGCTGTGAAGAACATGGCCCAGATGGTCAATGGCATTCTTGTCATGCTCATGCCCTTGGTACGCATATTCAGGATAGTAGAGATATAGTTCAGTCCTCCAAGAAGTGAGGAAACTATAAACAAAGCCATACTAATGAGCCACATATCAGCTCCAAGTTTGGAACCAATGGACGCCTGCCCCAATGCACTCAACGGCGGATACATCGTCCATCCGCTGGCAGCAGGCCCCGTTGAAATGAAAAGAGAAGATATCATCACGACACTGGCCAAAAAGAAAAACCAGTAAGAAAGCATGTTGAGGAAAGGCGAAGCCATATCCCTGGCGCCGATCTGCAGCGGAATAAGAATGTTGGCGAATGTACCACTCAGACCCGCTGTTAATACAAAGAACACAAGTACCGTTCCATGCATGGTGATAAGAGCATAATAAAACTCCGGTTTTATCTGCCCGCCTTCTGCCCAATGACCAAAGAATGTCTCCAGGATAGGGAATGACTGGTCGGGATAACCTAATTGCAAGCGGAACAGTACGGAGAACAAACCACCAATCACCGCCCAAACCATCCCTGTGATGAGGAACTGCTTGCCGATGGTCTTGTGGTCCATGCTGAAGATATACTTGCTGATAAATGTTTCATGGTGATGGCCTCCATGGTGCTCATCATGATGCCCGTGAGAAACATCAGCCCCGTGTTGAACATGCGATACTTCACTCATAATCTTTTATTTTAAGACAGCCTCCGCTGTCCGCATTTTTACTTATTTCAATTGAGCAATTTTCGAATCCTTTACCTGGCCTGTGGTGCTGGTACTATCAGCAGTTGAGCCGTGTGTCTTAGGCGGATTGGCAGTGATATATTGTGGCGTTTTACCAGCCAGCCAAACATCAAATTCTTCCTGCGACTCAACAATGATCTCACCTCTCATACCTGTGTGACCAGCCCCGCACATCTGGTCGCAGGAAATCTCAAATACAAAATTGGGATTGCCTGTTTCTTCTTTCATTTGCTTGGTGGTCTTAGTGGGAGTGAACCACATGGTAGTAGGTGTGCCCGGCACCGCATCCATCTTCATACGGAAATGCGGCAAGCCCACATCATGAATAACATCTTTTGCTCCAATCACTAATTTCACGGGTTTATTAACCACCAGGTGCATAGGCTCACCGGCTACATATATATCATCATGATTGGCCGGATCATCCCACAACTGCCCCAGCGGGTTCATTTTGGCATCACTGATCTCCTTATAATATTTCTTCCCGAGAATTTTATCGTTTCCGGGATAGCGGTATTCCCATTTGAACTGGCTTCCTACGATCTCCACCTGCATCGCATCTTTCGGCGCCTCCCCGGTTATTTTAAACCAGTAAAAAATTCCAAACCCAACAAGCACCGTCAGTGCAATGGCGGGAATAACAGTCCAGATAACCTCCAGCTTGTTGTTATGAGGATAATAATAAGCTTTCCTTTTATCTGATTCCTGGTATTTATAAGCAAACCAGAACAAGGCCACCTGTGTTATCACAAATACAACAAAAGTGATGGCGATGGTGATATAAAGCATACGATCTATCAGCACACCATGATCCGAAGCCGGGTCGCCGAGAATTTTTCCTTTTAGCTTTTCATTGCAATAGTAAACACCGATCAGCCCTACAATAAGAAAGACCAGCAACAGGAAACCGTTGATCTTATTGGTTTGCTTGCGGGTTTTTTCCAGGCCACGCAACACAGCTACATACTCACTGGCCTTCGCTATCTGGAAGGTGATGAGAAAGCCCAATGCAAGGATCGCAACGATGAAAAAAGTCTGCATACTCTTTATTCTTTTTGTATCTGACCATCAATGGTCAGAAATTTCTTAATCATTCATTCTTTTATGTGTCAGACACCCTGAAGGTGTCAGACACGGATCAGGTGTGATGAATCACACTCTCTTTCACAAACGGATGGTTCTTTGCCAGCAATGGATACTTGCTGAGCGAACGGCCGGTTACAAACATTATCATACCAACAAAACCCAGCGCAATACCAAAGTCATACAGTATCATAGGCACTTCATTGGGCGAGGGACCGGGAAATACCATCTGGTAAAAATCCAGCCAGTGGCCAAAGATGATCAGCAGGGCCATGAAAGTGATGGTACCATAATTTCTTTTTGCACCCCTTGTCATCAGTATTAACAACGGCGCAAGGAAATTGATGAGGAACATGAGCCAGAAAATGCCGCTGTAGATGCCTTCTGAACGGGGCTTGAAATAAACAGTCTCTTCCGGAATGTTGGCATACCAGATCAGCATGAACTGGGAAAACCATAAATAGGTCCAGAAGATGGAGAACGCAAACATGAACTTGCCGATGTCATGCAGGTGTTCATTATTGGTAAACTCGAGGTAGCCGTTATTTTTCAGGAATACCACAAACAATGCGATCAGCGCCATACCAGCCACAAAAGAACTTGCAAAAGTGTACCAGCTATACATGGTGCTGTACCAGTGTGCATCAATACTCATCAGCCAGAGCCAGGGAATGGATGACATCACTGTCAGTGCAAACACCACAATGTATATCGCTGCCCAAACAGTATTGTTCCAGATATATTTTCTTCTTCCTTCAACAGTCGGGATAGGATTGTTATCAAGGCTACGGGATAATTGTCTCATCTTCCAGCCCAGCACAGACCAAAGCCCGATCGTCAATATAGTAGCTACGGCAAAGAATCCTTTATTCAAAAATCCCTTTTTGTGATCCAGTATAGGATCTTCGGCCACATGGTGGCTGTCTGTCCAGTGATAGATCGTATGATTGTCACCAAAAGTTATAGCAAGCAGAATAGCGCCGCATATCACACCGAGAACCGGCACCACAGCCGAAATGGCTTCAGGCACACGGCGAAAAGCCATTTGCCAGCCACCCCAAGCCAGCGTAGTAGCGCAAATAAAGAACATGGCTGCATTCACCACCAGCAGGAAGTAAACACTGTTTTGCAGCAATGCCGCCCAGAAACGGGCCTGCGAGGCGGCATCATCTTTTGAACCTTTTGTGATATACAGACCCACAATAGCCAGCACACCCAATAGCATCAACGTGTAGGCTATCATATTGTATCTTTTCGGTACTGTAAAATTCTCCCGGATTGTCATCAGTTTACATTTATGGTTTCTTCAAACAGTATTTTTATTTAGCAGCTACGCTGTCGGCAACAGCCGGTTTTGCAGCATCACCACCTGCTTGTTTCATTTTAATATAGGCGATCACCTCCCAACGCTGCTTAGTGCTCATTTGTGAGGCATAACTTCCCATTTGCCCTTTCCCATATGACAGAGAATGGAACATCGTTCCTTCTTTCATCGCTTTCATGTCATCGCCCAGCAGGTTTTTGGGAGCTGCAGGATAAGGACCGTTGCCATCATTCCACAACGGGCCATTGCCGTCAAGCTTGGCGCCATGGCAAATGCCACAGTTCACTAAATAGAGTCTCTCAGCCTCTTTCATATCCACCTCTGCCGCATTCAAAGGGCTGGTAACAGATGCGGACTGCACATATCCCAACGAATCATTCTTATAAGGATAGGGTAGTGCGTCGCCAATTGCCACCGTTCCTTCCACGGGTTTTGCATTATAATTGATCCCTGCATTTTCCAGCCCTTCTGTTGAAGCATAGGTTTCATATGCCCTGCTGTATGCCATATCCGGCATATAAGTACGTCCTTCTTTTCTGCGGGTGCCGCCGCAGCTCACCATCGCCACACCAACTGCTGCAATTCCAGCTATGAACAATATTTTTTTCATCATCTCTATTGATTAATAAGTTTATTAAGCAACGGGTTCTGCTTTTTTCTGAAAACGCATCCTGTCATTATCATAGCGGCCCAGCCACCATCCTGTTTCTTTGTAATCCACTTTTACATCCTTGGCCCCGATACTTTGCAAAAAGTTTATCGCTTCCGTTTCATTTGTTTTGTCCGTGCACTCCAATGCCATCACAAACAGGTCGTCCGTGGAACGGGGATTGAAATGATCCTTCTTTACAAAAGGCGCCAACTGGCAGAGATAGCAGAATGTAAGTACCATGCCCACGGCTGCAAATAATACAGTCAGCTCAAACGTAATGGGGATCCATGCCGGCAATGAGAAGAATGGTTTACCGCCAAAGTTCAGTTGCCAGTCAATAGTCAAAGCCCATGTGATAAATGCAACGGCTGTGGCGGTACCGGTGATACCATAAATAAATCCGGCGGTGTGCAGGCTGGTGTCACGCAGACCCATTGCCTTATCTAACCCATGGATAGGGAAAGGTGTAAATACATCATGGATCTTGTAACCTGCCCGGCGCACTTTTTTCACTGCGGGAAAAAGCACCGCCTCATCATCGAAATTACCAACTATGAATTTTTTAACTGCCATAATGATAAAAATTCCAAATTTTAAAATTCCAAATCACACCCCTTAAGCACCATGATCATGTCCGTGCTTCTCACCAAACTCGCCGGCGGATTCATTTTCCACTTCATCCATTTTCTCTTTATAGTTCTCGCCGCTTCTCTTCAATATATGTTTGATCTCAGCTATCGCAATCACCGGGAAGAACTTGGAGAACAGGAAATAGCAGGTAAAGAACAACCCGAATGTTCCCATATAAAATCCAACTTCCCAGATGGTAGGCGTATAGTAAGTGCTCCATGCCGACGGCAGGTAGTCACGATAAACCGATGTAACGATGATAACAAAACGTTCGAACCACATTCCGATATTCACCAGGATACTCATGAAGAAAGTGACGATCAGGTTTCTTCTCATTTTGCGGAACCAGAATATCTGCGGGGATAATACGTTACAACCCATCATGATCCAGTAACTCCAGCCATAAGGGCTGCTCAGGTTCAGACGGTTCTCTGCAAACGCATACCACTCGTAATCCACATGAGAATACCAGGCCATGAACAACTCAGTGAGATAGGCTATACCAACGATAGAACCCGTCAGTACAATAACCTTATTCATCACATCAATGTGCTCAATGGTAATATAATCTTCCAGCGCCAGCACTTTTCTTGTCACCACCAGCAGGGTTTGCACCATGGCAAAACCGGAGAAGATGGCGCCGGCCACGAAGTAAGGAGGGAAGATGGTAGTGTGCCAGCCAGGAACGATAGAGGTGGCGAAGTCGAAAGATACTATCGTGTGCACTGACAATACAAGCGGCGTACTTAAACCAGCCAGTACGAGTGATAATGCTTCATGCCTTTGCCAGTGTTTGGTGCTGCCTGTCCATCCGAAAGCAGCCACACCATAAAACAATTTTCTCCATTTCAGTTTAGCTCGGTCACGAAGTGTGGCCAGGTCAGGCAGCAAACCGGAATAC
>CAYTGN010000008.1:48774-130632 GCA_964437415.1 uncultured Chitinophaga sp.
ATAATGAAACGGTGAAGTAAGTTGAGATCGCAAAGACGTCCCACAACAGCGGCGAGTTGAAGTTCACCCACAACGGACCCCTTGTATTTGGATAAGGAAGAACGAAGAATGCATTCCACACACGGCCCATGTGCCAGATGGGGAACTGGCCGGCGCACATTACCGCAAAGATGGTCATCGCCTCAGCCGCACGGTTCACACCCGTTCTCCATCCCTGGCGGAATAGCAATAGGATCGCCGAGATCAGCGTTCCTGCGTGACCGATACCTACCCACCATACGAAGTTGGTGATGTCCCAGCCCCAGCCGATCGTTTTGTTCAGGTTCCACTGGCCGGTTCCGTAAATCACCTCCATAGTAACGGAAATAATACCGAAAATGAGCAAAGCGACAGAGACCAAAAACCCGATCCACCATAAGCGGGAAGGTTTGGCCTCCACCGGGCGGCAAATATCTTCTGTTACCTGGTGATAATCTTTGCTGCCATCCACCAGCGGCGCCCTTACCTGTGATTCGTATCTGAGTAATCCCATATTAATTTCGCTTTTCGCTTTTAGCTATGAGCTTCTAGCTTTTATTTTTATTAGTCAGCTTTAGTAATACTATCATCGTCCCTTGCGTCGCACTCTTCGTCCTCCTGTAATTCTATTCAGCATTTGCGATGTGTCATCTTTTCACCTATCTCACTATTCGGCACTCCACTTACTCTTCTTCAAAACATCTCTTAAGTTGAAATTTTCAAACTTTATATCAAATAAATCCTTTGCTCCCAAACCTACATTGGCATCCCAACTGCCGCAACCTATACTTGCTTTAAGTGGGTCACCACAAACCTCTTTTATTTTCCAAATCATCTCCAATTTTGATTTCACTTGATCATTTTTCAACGATATATCATTTAGCTCCGCAATTTCTACACTCTCCGCTTTTGAACATGCCGTAAAAAAGCTGATTACAAATACATATATTATCAATTTGAACATTGCTGCTATTCAACTCTCTTTTTTATTTTGTCAAAAGCCATAAATAAAATCGGTTCACAAATTATATTGCAATGGTTTTGAACCATAAGACGCATTGCTTCACTAATATTCCAAGTCCTAAAAAGGCTACTTTCCTCTCCTACTATGCTGTTATTTTCTTTTACAGTCATAAAAAGCAACGGAATGATTGAGCCACTATCATACTTTCGAATATCAATTTTTTTTGACAATTCCCGAATACCTTCTGAAAATGGAAAAAATAACTCCTTTGATACATTATTTATGATAATCAATGTATCGGGTTTGCCTGTTCTGATTTCCGTTTTTAAAAGAACTATTGTACTAATGCCTTTCGCTATCTCAGAGTCAGGGTACTTATTCATTAGGTTTTTTTCGATCAACTTCTGATCTTCGCGACTCAACTTATTTTGACTGATTGCAATCAAAGAAAGCAACAAACATAATATAGTATAACCCAATTTTCTCAATGCGGCGCAGTTTCCGTGTGTTTTTCTTCTGCTTTGTGCTCTTCATGATCTTTTGCCGCATGATGTTTGCCCCAGTTGGCCGCCGCATCATCTGAGTTTCTCACTTTGGCCAGGTAGCTCACATTCGGCAGCACATGCAGTTGCTCTAATGAATAGAAACTGCGTTGTGTGTTTTCCGCTCTCACCTTGCTGATCTGGCTGTCTTTGTCATGGGTGTTACCAAAAACGATCGCATCAGCAGAACAAGCCATCTGGCAGGCTGTTTTTGCATCGCCGTCTTTCAGCGGACGATCTTCTTTTTTCGCATCGAGTTTTGCCGCCTGCAGTTTCTGAATACAGAATGAGCATTTCTCGATCACCCCTCTTGAACGAACCGTTACATCCGGGTTCAGCACCATTCTTGTCAGGTCATCGTTCATCTGGAACACCACATCATCCAGCTTACCCACTAATTTCTGATCCTGGTTATTGGGGAAACTGTCAGCTCCTGTATAATCAGCCCAGTTGAAACGGCGGACTTTAAACGGACAGTTATTGGCGCAATATCTTGTACCGATGCAACGGTTATAGGTCATCTGGTTGATGCCCTCAGCACTATGATTGGTGGCCGCAACGGGGCAAACATTCTCACAGGGAGCATTGTCGCAATGCTGGCACATCATCGGCTGAAACACCACCCCTTTCAGTTCATCAGGATTATTTTCATCACTCACAAAGTAGCGGTCAATGCGCAGCCAGTGCATATCATGGTAGCGCAGCACTTCGCTTTTACCAACAACAGGCACATTGTTCTCTGCATGACAGGCCACCACGCAGGCATTACAGCCGTAGCAGGCGTTCATGTCAATGCTCATGCCCCATTTGATGCCGGGCTGGCTATGCTGGGGATACAAAGTTCCTTCTGCACGGTAGTCGCCGGTATTTTTAGCGTAAGTGTCAGCAAGTTTTTTGCGATAGTCGGCTATAACATTCGGGCTGTTCTTAAAGGATGACAATGTTGTTTCCCTCACCACTTCAACCCTGTCCTCGTAAGAATTATGTATCTGTGTCTGTGCAATTTTGTGTTTGCGTTTGGCATCTGTAAGTGTTGCTCCATTGCTCCAGTTAACCGTTTCTCCATTGAAAGAGGCAAAACCATATACATTCTGACCCACACCTGCAGCCGTTTTGCCGAGGCTTTCATTTCTGCCATAACCGACAGCTACAGCGATGGTGTTACTGTTCATGCCGGGGATCACCAGCACAGGCAGTTCCACTTCGCCTTTGCCTGCCACTTCAATTTTGATAACCGGTTTTTGCGGGAAATATTCGTAGTTGTTGCTTTCTTTTTCTGAGCCGTCAATAAGATTCAGTCCCAGCAGTTCTTTTGCTTTGACCATGCTGATCATCGCATAGTTGTCCCAGGTGGCTTTGGTGATGGTGTCGGGCAGTTCCTGCAACCAGGGATTGGTAGCACCTGTGCCGGTGCCAAGAGCAACATTCTGATACAACACAATCTCATCGCCGGTCACTTTCGGAGCATTGCTGATAGCAGTATTCGCTGCAGCTACAGCCCCACCATTATAGGAGCCGTCTGAAACACTGGCAGTTGAAGGTTCAACAAAACCTTTTTGCAGCGCTTCGTTGAATTTTGTCTCACCACCCAGTTTGCCGCTCCAGTATGTTTTAAAATAAGTGTCGTAGTCCGTATTGTTACCGGACCATTTCAGTAAAGAGGTTTGGTAAGGGCGGGTTTTGAACAGCGGGTAAATAGTAGGCTGAATAAAACTTGTGTAGCCTGTTTTTGGCTCAGCGTCTCCCCAGCTTTCAAGATAATGATGTGTCGGGATGATGTACTTGCACAAAGCAGAGGTTTCATCCATCCTTTCATTGAAAGAAACGGTGAGTTTCACTTTGCCTAATGCATTGCTGAATTTTTGTGCGTCGTGATAGTTATAAGCAGGATTGGCTCCGTAAATCAGCAAAGCTCCTACCTGCCCGCCTTCCATCTGTGAAATAAGATCCGCAAGGTCTTTGTCAATACCCTGGCGGTAGTTCAGGGTGGTGCCCCAATCTATCGTTTTGCTATAAGCGCCGATGGCATTATTGATGGCATTAACGATGACCTGGATATTTTTATCATTGCTGCCGCAAACCACCAACGCCTCACCATTCTGAGCTTTGAGGTCGGCAGCCGCTTTGTCAATTCCATTTTTCAGTTTTTCGTCTGCAATGGCCGGTGCATCCACGCCTGCCACACCCAGTGCTGCAGCCAAAGCCTGCACCACTTGCCCTGTTTCAGAGGGACGATGCGTAAACCGTTCATCTGCACTGGCGCCGGTGTTGCTCAGGAATCCTTCAAACTGGTAGTGTTTGCTCATTGAAGGGTTCTTCTCATCAATCTTACGGCCGGTTGAATATCCTTTTGCAAATTCAACAGGGCTGAGCCAGGTGCCCAGGAAATCAGCGCCGAGGCTGACAATCACTTTGGCTCCGGCAAAATTGTAAGAAGGAATGCTGCGTTTGCCAAATGAGGCTTCATTGGCCAGCAACATACCGCTGTATGAATCTGCATCCACCTGCACATGGCGCAGGTTGGGGAATTTTGAAATAATTTCTTTGGTTGAAGGAGATGTGATGGTGCTGGTGAGCAACACCACAGAACCCGCTACTTTCAGTTCTTCTGCTATCGCAGCATCAATGGCTTCGTAAGTTGTTTCTTCATGCTTGTCACCAGATTTTTGCAGGGGATGACGAAGCCTGTGAGTATCGTAAAGGTCAAGAACCGAAGCCTGTGCACGGGCTGTAGTTCCGCCTTTGGTAAAGGACAAATCATTTCCTTCTATTTTGATAGGGCGGCCATCTCTCACTTTTGCCAGCACGGGAATAGCATCACCATCCTGCACATATGTGGTGGCATAATATTTCGCCACACCGGGTACCACATTTTCAGGTTTGTTGGCAAAAGGAATAGCCTTTTTCACCGGGATCTTACAGCTTGCCGCAAGGGTGGCCGCAGCAGTGCTGAAACCGAGGTATTTTAAAAAATCCCTGCGGGGAGCTTTGGCATCCATCAGTCCTTTATCATCAAAACCTTCAAACGGCAGATCTTCTTTGAATTCGTCCTGCTGCTGTTTGTGAAAGTTTTCGCTGTCATTCACCTCTCCGAAGCTTTGCCAGTACTTTTTTTGGCTCATTTATTTCCAATTTGATAATTCGATAATGATGTAATTCAACCAACGCTTATAGCACTTCTTAGTAGTGACATTTCTGACATTCCAGGCCACCGATATGTTCCACCGTCACACTATCCATTTTCCCGGATTTGATATCGTTGTGGAATTTTTCGTAAATGCTGTAGAATTTGTTGCCTTTGGTGCTGTCATAGTTGAAATTCACTTTTGTTTCCCTGTGACAGTTGACGCACCAGCCCATGCTCAGCTCTGACACCTGTTTCACTTCGTGCATTTCATTGATCTCACCATGACAGGTTTGGCACTGCACATTACCTGCTTTTACGTGTTGTGAGTGATTGAAATAAACATGATCAGGCAGGTTATGAATTTTCACCCATTCGATAGGTTTGGCCATTGAGGGATCCCATGCATTGGGATTATTGGGATCAAAACCTGCATATTTATATAATTTGGCTATTTCTGCCGTGCCATTAATCTCATTGCCTTCTTCATCATACAGTGTTGGGCCCTTTTCGTAAGTGTTGATAGCCTTGTGGCAGTTCATACACACATTCACAGACGGAATAGCTGCATGCTTGCCCTCCATAGCGGAACCATGACAATATAAGCAGTTGATCTGGTTGATGCCGGCATGCACTTTATGTGAGTAGTAGATCGGTTGTTCCGGCTGATAGTTGGTTTGCCTTCCCAGCCCGATAGCGCCTTTGGTGACATAATAGCCGCCTACGATAAAGAACAAAATAGCTGCTAATGCGATATATACTTTGTTACGGTAGAAAGCAACAGGTTCAGGCCTTTGGATACCTTCCGCATCATCGGACATTTTCTTCAGGTTGCTGTTCACTTGCATCAGTATCAGGGCGATGATGGCAAGGATCAGGGAAATAACACCGAAGATGACAGCGTTTTCGCTGGAGGATTTGGCTTCACTGTTGGGATCGTCTGGTTTGTCACCTCCACCCTGTCCTTTTGCATATGTGTCATTTATGTATGCAGTAATTGAAAGAACCTCTTCTTCTTTTATATCCGTAAACCCAAGCATCATAGAGCCATACTCATTCTTTAACGCTGTAGTGTAGGCATCGTTGGCCATGTAAGCCGCCGGGTTCTTGATCCATGCTGTCAACTCATTAATATCAGCCCATTTTCCATTCTCCTTTTCCTGGAAACCACCTAATGCCGGTCCTGTTGATTTTTTAAATACGTTGTGGCAACTGGCACACTTACTCATGTAAAGTGTTTTACCTGCCGCTATATCCTGCGCCACAGCATTATTTATAATGGAAAAAACAAAAAAGAAGAGAAAGAATATTGTCAGTCTTTGGCCGGTTGGTTTGCAAGGAATCATAGACGCAATTAATCTGAAAAATGTGGATAAATAGCTCTAATCAGCCGCAAAAATAAGTCAGGAACATAACAAAAAGACAAGTGGTTTAACTTTTTTTTGATCCGCTACCAGCCTGCGTTTCAGCGGATTTATAATGGTTTTTTTGCATGGTATAAATTTGTTTGTCATAAAAACGTAAATGCTTCCATAAAACAGGTGTGATGTGAAAACACAGGCTGCTTATGATGTTTTTTTGCTGACTTTTGCGGGGCTGCAGGTACCCGAGTCACGGTTTGTCACCTTGACACGGGTCATTAGCGTAGCAAAAAAACATGTTTGAAAGACTTCAAAAAAAATGGAAAGTAGGCGGGCTGCAGCTTGCCCTTATCCTCCTCACCTTCGCCATCGGAGGTAGCCTCACAGGGTTTGTGGGAAAAAAGATCATGAATTTTCTTGCCATCGGGCAGGACTGGCTCTGGGCTATAATATATATTGTATTGGTTACCATCATCTGGCCGATGATGGTGTTGTTAGTGAGCATTCCTTTTGGCCAGTTCCGGTTCTTTACCGGTTATATTAAAAAATTAGGCGCAAAAATGGGTATTGGAAGAAGCCGGGAGCCGGAAAGTCATACAGATCAGTAAGTCATTGGTCAAAATGTTTTATTTCATTTTTGCCAACTCTGCTTCGGCGGCTATATATCCAAAAGCGGCCCACTGGGTGGAAGAGGTAATCAGTTCAAATACTTTACGGGCCTGTTCCCTTTTCCCATTCAGCAGTAAATAATTGCCCAGCCCAAATCCAAAAGAAGCGAGGCCGAGATTTTCTTTTGACTGGCTTAAATAAGCAACAGGGTCGGCAAAATCCGTTTCCTGTTTATAGAGCATCAGCACCTGGTGATAATCTTTGTTTTCAATCAGTTCCATATCATCTGCTATAGTTTTCAGCAATTTTGCCGCTTCTTTTTTCTTTTCCAGTTTACGCAGGGTGATATACAACCAGTTGGCTGCGGCCACATACATATCATTGTTTTTTGAAACCCGCAGGCATTGTTTGTAGGCCGTCAATGCATTTTTGTATTCAGCATTTATATAATAACAAAGCCCCAGGTGATACCAGATATTGGATTGCAGGGTGCTGGTGGGAATATTTTTCGCATTAGGCAACCCGTCGGGTTCGGTTTCATCCGGTTTACCTTTTACCAATTGCGCCGCCTGTTTAAAATCAGCGATCGCTTTGTCAAAACAGCGGAGTGTGAGATAGCGGTGGCCGCGGTGCCGGTAAAAACGGGCATCAGCCGGATGCAGTTGAATGCCTTTACTGAAAATCGCAATCGCCTCGTGGTATCGGCCCATGTAGGCCGTTCTTCTTCCCAGCCAGATGATATTATCAGCATTGACACTGTCTTTTTCATAATGGGCTTTTACTTCAGACAGTTTTTTCTGATACAATTCTCTTGCCGCATCACTGAGCACAGGCGACGGGAATGTTTTATCATCATAACATATCGCCTGCCCGGTCGCTGATTTCATTACAACAACAGCCAGCAGCAAAACAATAATTTTTCTCATGCCGAAAAGTTACAACTTTGCGCCCTGTAATAAACATGAAAAAGATCGCCATTTTTTCTTCGGGCACGGGCAGCAACGCTGCAAAGATCATTGCCGCTTTTAAGGAACACCCGGATATCCATGTATCGCTTGTTGCTTCCAGCAAAGCAGAGGCCGGTGTACTCCGCATTGCTGCTGCCAATGACATCACTTCAGTAATCATCGAAAAAGAAAGGTTTTACCATGGTGACGGTTATGTCCCTTTTTTTCAGGAAAACGGGATTGATCTCATTGTGCTGGCGGGGTTTTTATGGAAAATTCCCAACGCCCTGATCGAAGCTTTTCCCAACCACATCATCAATATTCACCCGGCCCTTTTGCCTAAATATGGAGGCAAAGGCATGTATGGCCATTATGTGCACCAGGCAGTAATTGACAACAAAGAAAAAGAAAGCGGCATCAGTATTCACTATGTGGATGGTCATTATGATAATGGCGACATCATTTTCCAGGCCCGATGCCCGGTGATGGAAAATGATACGGCCGAATCGCTTGCCAAAAGAGTGCAGGCCCTGGAACATGAATATTTTCCGAAAGTGATAGAGGAGTTACTGGTCAAACAGGTCAAATAAGTCATATGGGAGAAACATACTGACTCATTTGACTTCTATGACCCAATGTCTTTCCTACTTTACATTCCCTTTTGCATTTTCTTTTGTTACTTGCCGTCAATTATCAACCCTTTGCGCTGCTTTAATTATTATATCATCCTTTCAGGTATTTTTTTGCTCACGGCTGCTTCGGCACATGGCCAGCAATACAAGATAAAAGGCACCGTGTATGACAGTTCAAGAAGCTACCCGCTGCAATCGGTGAGTGTGCTGAGCACATCCGGGATGGGTACCAGCACTAATGCCGAGGGATATTATGAAATTGAAGTAAATGACAAGGATTCTATCTGGTTCAGCTATCTTGGCAAACCCACGCTGAAGTTTCCCGTGCAGAAGATATTCAACCCTTTTGAATTTGATATTTCGCTGCAGGTAAATATCCCTGTGCTAAGAGAAGTGACAGTAAGACCCCGCAGTTACCGGCTCGATTCAATGCAGAACCGGCAAGACTATGCCAAAATATTTGATTATAAAAAACCGGGGCTGAAAACAGTGACACCTCAATATGGAGCCGGCGCCGGATTTGACCTCAATGAGATCATCAGTATTTTCCGGTTCAGGCGCAACCGCAGCACACTGGCCTTCCAGGAAAGGCTGTTGCAGGAAGAAAGAGATAAATACATTGATTTCCGCTTTAATAAGGCCCTGGTACGCCGCCTCACCATGATGACCGGTGATGAATTAGACAGTTTCATGCGGGTCTATCGTCCTTCGTATGAATTCATACAGGCGGTAACTGACTACGATTTCCAGCTCTTTATTAAAATTGCTCACACCCGTTTCAAAAGAGGATTGCCGCCAGAGGCCTGGCTGAGAGAAGAAGACTGATGAATTGACGGCAGTATTCTTTCTCTGAATAAAAAAAGAGAAGTAATTTTCTGCCGCATTTATACTTTCCCTGCAAATAAATTTTCAAAACAATGGAACAAACCAACCTTGGCATCGGCACAAGACTACAGCATACACAGTTTGGCCCCGGCGTTATCGTTGGGCTGCGCTATGCCAGCTATCTCATCTCCTTTATCAATCATGGTATCAAAGAGATTGACAAGACGGATATACATCTCGAAGAGATTATCCCGGAGAATGTGACGGAAGAAATAGAAACACATAGTGATGTGGAAAGATCGCTGTTGAAAATATTGCGGCTATGGGGTGGTGTTACCGAAACCGTTCCTCTCGGTGACCGCTGGATCAAAGGAACTATGCTATTGCAGCCGTTTGACAAAAGCCTCAAACCAAAAGAAATTCCCATTGATGATTTCTTTCACAAAATTGTCATGCTGCGTGACCGGCTGCGGGTGCTGGAGCAAAATATAAACAGCAGCAAGAAATTAGAAGATGAAGATAAGGTGAACCTGCAGCAATACATCACCCGCTGCTATGGCTCGCTGACCACTTTCAATGTATTGTTCAAAAACAAAGAGCATTGGTTTGTGGGAGAAAAATCCGGAAAAGAAGATTAATAACTGAACGGGGCGGGATTTTTTATCCCGCCCCGTTATTTAATCACCAAACCACCTGATTTTTCCGTGCGGTTGCTTGTAAACCGACCCGCTCTTGTTATATTTAGCAGCTATTCATTTTCCGTCTCCTGTCCAGACTTCCCTTTAATCAAACCAAAACATAACTAGTTATGCAGCTGTTCGCTCCTGTAAAGCAACAGGAAAGAGAAATTTTTATGGATGTGCTCAGGGGCTTTGCCATCCTCGGCATTTTTATCGCTAACCTCGGAACCGGTTTCAGTTGGTACAATGAACAGGCAAAGGCTACAGGTCCGTTTCTTCTCCCTGAGGCCGACCATACCATGTATTTCCTTCACCACATGCTGATCGAAGGAAAGTTTTATTCCATTTTCAGCCTATTGTTTGGCTGGGGCATCGCCCTTCAGTTTAAAAGAGCGGCAGCAAATGATATCAATGCATTGCCGACCGTCAAAAGAAGATTATTTTTTATGCTGCTGCTTGGCGCTGTGCATTTGCTGATATGGCCGGGGGATATTGTATTCTTCTATGCTTTACTGGGTTTTATACTGCTGCCATTACGAAAACTATCAAACAGGACACTCCTCATTACCGGCGGCATTCTTATTCTTTCTCCCGTTTTATTATACTGGCTGAAGATGACCTGGCCAGCATTAAGCTATCCTTCAAAATTACTGCTTGACACCGGCATCCGGGTGGATGAAGCCATCATGAATATCGAAAGTGAAGAAGAATTTATAAAGCTGATGAAAGAGGGCAGTTGGTTCGACCAGTTAAAAATGAACATCAGCGGTTTCTTTTTCCGCTACCAGTATTTATTCTTCAGCAGCCGCATTCCCAAAGTGCTGGGGATGTTCCTGGTTGGCTATGTCATTGGTCGTTCTGATTTTTATAAAAAAATCGCCCAATATAAAAAAACTGTCATCATCATTATCATCGCCGGTCTTTTGATCGGGTTGCCGGCCAATTATTTTTTAGCCCGATTCATGCAAAATCATATGAGCGACTATTGGCAGCTAAAAACAAACGGGCTTTACCAGACTATAGCGTATGCATTGGGTGTTGTCCCGTTGGCGTTGGCCTATGTGGGCATGTTCATGCTGGCTTTTCAAAGCTCCGGCGGCAAAAAAATATTGTCAGTTTTGGCCCCTGCCGGAAAGATGGCCTTTACCAATTATATCATGCAGTCGCTGATCGGAAATTTTGTTTTTCTCGGCGCCGGTCTCGGTTATATGGGACAGGTGGGCCCGGTTTATTATACCCTTTTTGGCCTTCTTGTTTTTATCGTTCAGGTTAACATCAGTACAATCTGGCTGAAGTATTTCCATTACGGCCCTGTGGAATGGCTCTGGCGAAGCGCCACCTATAAAAAATGGCAGCCGATGAGAAAGTAAACTGATGAACCTTGCTGATATTTTTTTCCTGCTGATCCGTATGCTGTGAATCCTTCAGTTATTGAATTAATAAACTCACAGGTATGAAATATTCCAAAACCTTTTTGACTGCTGCCCTGCTTGGAACCATTGTGACCATTTTAAGCTTTTCAGTTAAAAAACAGGCTACTTACAGCATTCCCAAACTATGGGATATTAAAAAGCTAAAGTCTGCACACCTGCCTCTTGTTGACAGGACAATTGATGTAGAACCCATCAGCGAAGACCTTTATTATAAAATACCTGAACGCATCGCCTACAAAACCTACACGATGTATATGCCGGGCCAGGAGCCCAAAGGATATTATGAATGGTTGCTGAAACAGGAGCCGGAGATCGTGTTTGATGCCTCAAAACTTCACACAGAAGAGGATTGGGTCAGGGCTGGCGAGATCATATATGAAATGCCGCAAAATTTTGATCGCTTTATTGACAGTGCAGTCAATTTGGAGGAACTGCAGGGGATGGCAGCATTTTTGAATTCGATGCATGTGCCAGTAGCAAAGGATGGCAGCATACCTTTCTTCAAATTAGTTGTACGCAAAAAAGGAACCATTGAAGCCGGTACATTTTCATGCGGCAATTGCCACAATAAAGTGATGCCAGATGGCTCTGTGCTAAAAGGCGGGCAGGGCAATTATCCCTTTGATGATATTTTTGGCAGCGGCCTGAAAGGTCGGATTGAAGAAACAAAGATGCCCGACAGTGCTGGCAATGCCATGATCACCGGGGCCTTTACCGGGCTGTTTGGCGCTCCCTGGATAAAACATAACAGCCAGGAGTTTATTAATAAGCCCGACTGGAAAAAAGCAACGGATGTTTTATTAAAAACTATTCCCGGGGTGATGCACCGTCACAGCAGCGCTTTTGGCTCACCCACCACTATTCCCGACCTGTTCAATTTGCAGGAAAGAAAATACCTCGACCGAACGGGTCTAATACAGCAAAGAGATATTGGTGATGTAATGCGCTATGCTGTATTGAACCAGGAAATGGATTTTACCAATTCTTACGGCGGCTTCAAACCGGACCCATCACCTGACAGTATTATTCTAAGGCGTTATACCCGGTTCTCCGATGCACAGGCCTTTGCCCTGGCAAAATATCTGTATTCATTAAAATCCTTACCCAATCCAGATAAAGCATCCCCGGAACTAATTGCCAAAGGCCGCAAAATATTTGAACAGGAAACCTGTATTGATTGTCACACCCCGCCATTCTATTCAAGCAATAAATTAACACCGGCTGCAGATTTCACGCCGCCAAAAGAAGATTTTGCGAAATATGACATTCTTGATTTCAGTGTGAAAACCGATCCGGGTTTAGCCCTCTATAGCCGCCGTGGCACCGGCTATTATAAAGTGCCTTCTTTGATTGGCGTGTGGAACCGGTCTGCCTTAATGCACAGTGGCTATGTGACCAGCCTCGAAGAAATGTTTAACCCGGCAAGACTAAAAGACGATTTTATGCCTTCAGGGTTCAACCCTAATGTGGACAAGCCTTTTGCTGTTAAGGGACACAGCTTTGGGTTATACCTGAATGAAGAAGATAAAAAAGCTCTTTTCGCTTTTCTGCGATCGTTATAACTAAATTTTTTTGGCTATGGAAGTACATCACCACTCTCATCCTTCGACAAGCTCAGGACACCGAAAAAAATGGACACATTATTTCTGGGAATTTCTCATGTTGTTCCTTGCAGTGTTCTGCGGATTTCTGGCCGAGTATCAACTGGAACATAAGATTGAAAACCAGCGAGAATATAAGCTGATGAAGTCTTTCATGAGGGATTTGGCTGCTGATACTCTCCGTTTAGGTAATATTATTTCCGGCCGTCTTGAAAAAATGTGGATGATGGATTCTTTATCCTCCATACTGAATGCCGGCCCACCTTATGATTCGACAGGTATAATTTATAATTATGCTGTTTTTATTAACCGGACATTTCAATACCGGTTTGTTCCAACAGAAGGTACTTTACTTCAATTGAAAAATGCCGGAGGATTGCGGCTTATCAGGAAACTATATGTCGCAGACAGTATCGTACGTTATGATGCTGCCATAAGAACTTTGCAACGCCAACAGGACCTGGAGGAATCTGTGATGGCCGATTACAGGGGGATTGCTCACCGCTTTTTTGACGGTCGCATATTTAACAAGATGATGAATGCTGAAAATATACCATCACCGATCCCCGGCCATCCGCCGTTAACTCCATTTACCCGTCCAGACTTAAATGAATTTAATTACAAATTGTTTCTGGTACAGGCTCAGAATAGGGTTAACAGAAGAGAATCTCTCCGGCTGCTTGTTCAATCCCGAAACCTGATTAATCTGCTTCAAAAAGAATATCATTTTCAATAATTTGGTATGGAAGTACATCACCACTCACATTCACTCCGCCGTAAATGGACCCACTATTTCTGGGAGTTTCTTATGTTGTTCCTCGCAGTGTTCTGCGGCTTCCTGGCTGAGTATAAGTTAGAACACACAATAGAACATCAACGGGAAAAGAAGTTTATTTTATCAATGATAGAGGATGCCGCAACTGATACAGCTAATATTCATGTCGTCATCGCACAGAATGCAGAGAGGATAAAAAATGCTGAAAGCCTGGCTATAGCAACACTAAATTACAAAGGAACAAAAGCTGAAAACGCCGGTATTTATTCGGCAGCCAGAAAAACAGTTTATTATCCTGAGTTGGTTTATCCTACCGATCGTACTTTGTTTCAGCTAAAAAATTCAGGCGGCATGCGTCTTATCCGAAACAGAAAATCCGCTGAAAGCATTATTACTTATGATAAAAGCGGAAAAAATGTTATGAACCAGCAAGCCTATTACGAGCATTATCTCACCGCACTTACAGAAGCTTCAAACCGGTTATTAGACTTTTCAGTGCTGTTAAACTATAAACAACCCTCAGTAATATACAATGAGAATACCGCCAGGCTGGTTAACCCAACAGCTGAAAAATTACTGGAAATGGGCAATATGTCAATGATGTTCCAGGGGGTTATGATGCAATATATAGTCCGTTTGAAAGAAATGGAAAAGCAGGCGATAGCGTTAATTAGTACACTTAAAAAAGAATATCGTATAAAATAGATTTTATGGAAGCAGATACAAACACAGCTACAGAAAGAAAAAAAAGCCTGCCAGCCAGTCACGCAGGGACACTCTGTTTCTGGCTCTTTTTTTCGCTTTGCATTTGCTTAAATGCAAAAGCCCAATCATCTATTGAGTACGACATTGTTCTCTCCGGTGGCCGGGTGATAGACCCGGAAACAAAACTCGATGCCATCAAAAATGTAGGCATTCTCAACAATCGCATTGCACAGATCAGCAATGAACCATTAAAAGGAAAACAAATCATTAATGTAAGCGGATTAGTTGTAGCTCACGGCTTTATTGATCTGCATATACACGGCCGCAGCAATGTGGAACAGGAATACCAATTACATGATGGGGTAACAACGGCTTTAGAACTGGAATGGGGCATTGAGCATTTGGGCGAATGGTATGCATCCAGGAAAGGTAAGGCATTAATTAATTACGGCGCCAGTGTAAACTGGCCTTTTGAACGATTTAAAACAATAGGTAAGTATCAACCCGCTGTAGATAGTTTATTGCAGCTTACCGTAAAGGGAGAGGCAAATATTGGAGCAATGACCAACACTATCTTAAGAGCTGCCAAAGAAACGGTTACTCCTGATGCAATGAATCAAACATTAGCAAACATTAAAGTCTCTTTGAGTGAAGGTGGTATTGGCATTGGTGCACCCATCGGCTATTTGCCCAAAACAAATCCCAATGAAATGTTCCAGGTTTATAAACTGGCGGGTGAATTGCAGGCTCTTGTGTTTTCGCATGTAAGAAACCCCGATATTATTTCTATACAGGAAGCGATAACCAATGCTATACTTAACCATGCTCCGCTGCATATTGTTCATATTAATAGTATGTCGCTGGGCAATATTCAGCTGTCCTTAGATATGGTAACTTCGGCAAAGAACAAAGGGTTTGATATAACAACCGAACTGTATCCTTATACCGCAGCATCCACAGGGCTGCAAAGTGCTATGTTTTCGGATGGCTGGCAGGAACGGTTAGGTATTAGCTATGGCGACTTACAATGGGTGGCTACCGGCGAAAGATTAACCAAAGAAAGGTTTGAAGCTTACCGAAAAACTGGTGGCGTAGTTATTATGCACTTAATGAAACCGGAATGGATTAAAACAGGCATTGCAGCTTCCGGTGTTATGATTGGTTCCGATGGAATGACGTATGCAAAACTGGCTCATCCAAGAACAGCCGGAACATTTTCAAGAGTATTGGGCAAATATGTGAGAGAAGATAAAGTGATTAACTTAATGACTGCTCTTGAAAAAATGACGTTGCTACCTGCAAAGCGTTTAGAAAATGTTGCACCGATGATGCGGTTTAAAGGAAGGCTACAGGTGGGTGCCGATGCAGACATTACCATTTTTAATCCCAATACCATTATTGATAAAGCAACATTTGAAAAAGGCCTGGAGTTTTCTGCTGGCATTGAATATGTAATGGTGAACGGAACATTTGTGTTGAAGAATGGAAAAACTGTAGCCAGCGTATTGCCGGGTCAACCTGTGTATGGAACGTTTAAAAAGTAAAGAATAATAAATGCTAAAGAAATTTTTCATAGCTGTCTTTTGGCTCGCCTTCTTCGGCTTCTTTTTTCTTATGCTGATACCCAAATACAAGTATCTCATCAATGATACGTTACAACATTGGGGAAGCAAATCTGCATTTGACAACAGCGTTTTTGCTCTGCATATCTTTGCCGGTATTATTGTTTATTGCACAGCCATCCTGCAATTCACACCTACGATTCGAAATAAATACATTTCGTTTCATCGCAAAACAGGTAAGCTCTATATACTTGCATCTTTACTCTGTATTACTTCATTGTATGTGATGTTACCCAGAACCGGATGTACTGCCTGTATGCCATCACAATATACTGTAACCAGTTTATGGCTGTTATTCATCATCCTTGCTTTCTATTTTATTAAGCAACGGAAAATTGTACCGCATCAACGCATGATGATCTGCAGTTTTATTTGTGCGGCCTATTTTGTAACGATACGTGTAATTGATGCTTTTGCAATGGGTGTATTTAATTCTATATTTTCGAAGGAGTCAACAGCATTTCTGGCTTCAGACATCTTTGTGTGGCTGGTTCCGTTGCTGTTGTTCAACATATATTGGATGATAAAAGATAAAAAACAACCAGCATGATGAAAAAAACATTCTTCTTTTTGCTTGCAACACTTCTCATGATTGCCTGCAATACAAAAAAGTATGAATGCTCTGCCGAAACATTTTATATGCCCGCCGAATCGGAACCTCATGATGCTGTTTGGCTGGGTTGGGAGAAAGATAGCCTTCGTGGCTATTATCCGGCTGTTGTAGATATCATTAAAGCATTAGCCTCAAACGTTACCGTGAAAATTGCTTTTAATAACGATACGCTTCTGCGGCAAGCAAAAATGTATCTCGCATTACAGGGTATTGACTCCACGATGTACAAAAGTTATATCATGCCGGGTGATCGTTATTGGATACGGGATCATGGAGCTGCGTTTTTAGTAAATGGAAAAGGAGAATTGGGTGTGGCCGATTTTGCCTGGAACAGCTATGGCTATCCCGGCTTTTTAGAAATAAAATACAATGGCAATAAAGACAGTGTTGATCATTACCTGAACCTGCGAAAAGAATTCAGGATGAAGACCGCAGCAGTTGACAGCCTTATGGCTGTGGCGGAAGGAGCAACAATATTAAAAACAGATGTAAATCATGAAGGTGGGGCTATTGAAGTAAACGGGGCAGGTACATTGATACTTTGCGAAGCAACCCTGTTTCAACGAAACCCTGAGATGAAAAAAGAATATATCGAAACAGAATTCAAAAGAGTGCTGGGTGTTAGCAACATCATCTGGGTAAAAAAAGGATTGGCCGATGATCCGCAAAATTTCTTTCGCCGCATCGCTGCCAACTATTACGGCGGCGGCACCGGCGGGCATACGGATGAGTTTGTTCGCTTTGCCAATCCTAAAACCATCTTGCTGGCCTGGGTTGATGAAAAAGAAAAAGACCTCAACCCCATCAATCAAATGAACTATGAACGAATGAATGAGAATTACAACATTCTTAAAAATGCAAAAGACCAGGATGGTAAACCTTTTACTATCATCAAAGTTCCTTTGCCTGATTTAATTACTAAGAAAATACAGGCAAGAGAAAAAATTGATTCACTCGAAGTAACATTTGATGTTGATATGAAAAGTTTTATTCCCGCTGAAGCACCAAAAGCCGGTGACAGTATTTATCGTGTGCCTGCAGGCAGTTATATGAATTATTTGGTGACGAATAATACCGTATTACTTCCTACTTACATCGCCTATGGCTCATCCAAAGAAAAGGAAGAACAGGTACGCAAAATATTTGAAGAACAGTTTCCCGGAAGAAAGCTTGTATTCATAGATGCGATGATGCAAAACTGGAGTGGTGGCGGTATTCATTGCAGCACGCAGCAACAGCCAAAGAAGAAAACGAATTAACTGACTGATAAAAAACTATAGAAGAGTTAGAAAAAATTATTTCATAACTTTTCCGCATGAAAAAAATCTTGTTTTTTGTTCTTCTGCCTATTCAATTATTTGGCCAATTTTTTACCAACCAGGAAATTGCCCGCTGGGAAAAGCAATCCAAGCAGGTAACAATTATCCGGGACAGCTGGGGCATTCCGCATATTTATGGTAAAACAGATGCCGATGCTGTGTTTGGTTTATTGTATGCTCAATGCGAAGATGATTTCAAGCGGGTGGAGATGAACTATATTGAGAAGCTGGGCCGCATGGCCGAAGTGAAAGGCGAAGCTGAATTGTATGAAGACCTGCTCATCCGGCTGGTGATTGATTCAGCAGAAGCCATAAAGGATTATCAAAAGGCCCCGGCCTGGCTGAAAAAACTCTGCAATGCTTTTGCCGATGGCATCAATTATTATTTGCATAAAAATCCGTCTGTAAAACCAGCCCTGCTCCATCGCTTTCAACCCTGGTACCCGTTGTTGTGGACGGATGGCAGCATCGGGGCCATCAGCACGGCAGATGTGTCAACAAATGAACTAAAGAGCTTTTATTCAGGTGATCCTTCCTTTTCTTATATCAAAGAACCAAAAGAAGAGTCACCGACCGGTTCCAACGGTTTTGCCTTTGCACCACGGAGCACAGAATCAGGCAATGCCATTTTGTATATCAATCCGCATGTCACTTTTTATTTTCGTCCCGAAGTGCATATGGTGAGTGAGGAAGGGCTGAATGCCTATGGCGCTGTCACCTGGGGACAGTTCTTCATTTACCAGGGCTTTAATGAACAGTGTGGCTGGATGCATACCAGCAGTTATGTAGATGCTTCTGACAGCTACATTGAGAAAATTGCAAAAAAAGGAAACGGCTGGGTATACCAATATGAAGGGAAAGAAAGAACGGTGAAGGAAAAAAAGATCAGTATCCGCATTAGAAAAGGAAATGAAGTTGAAACCAAAACCATCAATGCCCTGTTCACCCATCATGGTCCCATCATGGCCAAACGCAATGGTGAATGGCTGAGTGTGAAAGCCGACAACCGCATCATGGATGGCCTGATCCAATGCTGGCAGCGCACCAAAGCCAAGGGACTGGATGATTTTAAAAAGACATTGGACCTGAAAGGAAATATTTCCAACAATACGGTGTATGCTGATGCACAGGGCAATATTGCTTACTGGCATGGCAACCGGGTGCCGGCAAGAGATACAAAATTTGACTGGAGCAAACCGGTGGATGGCAGCACTGCCGCAACGGAATGGAAAGGGTATCACCCTATTCATGAAACGATTTTAAGTATCAATCCACCAAATGGCTGGTTGCAGAATTGTAACTCCACCCCTTACACCGTTGCGAGCAGCAACAGCCCCAAAAAAGAAAACTACCCGCCTTATATGGCTCCTGATGGCGAAAATTTCCGCGGCATCAATGCTGTAAGAACATTAAGTGAAACACCGAAGTATGATATTGATAAAGTGATCCGTGCGGGTTATGATACAAGGGTGGCCGCATTTGAAGTGCTGCTGCCGGCCCTGGTAAAAGCATTTGAAAAAAACGTTAGCTATAATGATTCACTATATGCCCTGCTGGTGGGGCCCATCAGTGTCTTGAAGAACTGGGACTACCGCTCCGGCGAGAATTCCATTGCCACTACCCTGGCGGTGGAATGGGGGCAAAAGATCCTGCCTGCCATGCTTCGCACCAAAGTGATAGATGATGAAGAGGCCGACCAGGTGGACAAAGCGAATTATTTTGCCGCCAATGCGAAACCCCATGAGTTGTTGCTCCCATTGCTTGCAACCATCAACGAATTGCAAAACAAATTTGGTCGTTGGCAAATGCCCTGGGGAAGCATCAACCGTTTTCAGCGGATCTCTTCTGACATTGACAACAAGTTCGATGATAACAAACCCAGCATCCCTGTTGGTTTTGTTTCCTCCACCTGGGGCATGCTTCCCTCTTATAACAGCCGTTCCTATCCCGGAACGAAAAAAAGATATGGGGTGAACGGCAACAGCTTTATCTGTGCCGTGGAGTTTGGTAAAAGAATAAAAGCAAAATCACTACTGGCCGGTGGCAACAGTGGCAATGAAAATTCAAACCATTTCTTTGACCAGGGGGAAATGTATAGCAAAGGACAGTTTAAGGATGTGCTGTTCTACAAAGAAGATGTACTGAAAAATGCGGAAAGAAGCTATCACCCCGGCTATTAAAAAAGCTATTGTATCTTTACCCTATGCCTGGAAAGAAAAAACCCGTTTTCAATAAGCGCATCTTCTGGGATGTGGTGTTTGAGAACATTGACTACGACGCAAAAGCCAATTTTGTCATCGAAAGGGTATTTGAACGGGGAGATGTGGAAGACATTCGTAACTGCCGCCGGTATTATGGCGATGAAAAAGTGACCGAAGCATTGTTAAATGCAAAGTTTTTACCCGAAACAACCATGTATCTTGCCAGCGCCGTCATCAACCGGCCACTAAACGATTTCAGATGTTACATACTCAGACAGTCGAACCCCGGGCTATTTCCATACTAAATAAATTAATGGAAATACCGGCACTGAAAAATTTCGCTTTGGTAGGGGGAACGGCACTATCTTTAAAATACGGTCATCGGAAATCAGAAGACATTGATTTATTTTCACATGCTTCTTTCGAAAATGAAGAGGTTATAAAAGCACTTGAAAAAAATTTCAAAAAATCTTTTAGCTACCGGACAACAAATCCCCGCTTCGGGATTTTTGGCTTCATTGACGAAATTAAAACCGATATTATTCGTCATCCGCATCCGCTGATAAGGCCCGTTGAAAATGTGGAAGGAATAAGGATGTTTTCAACAGAAGATATTATTGCCATGAAAGTGCAGGCCATATTGGGCCGTGGAAAGAAAAAAGATTTTTGGGATATTGCTGAACTGCTGAACCATTACACGATAAACGACTTTATTCAGTGTCATAAAGAAAAATACAGCACCCAAAACCTCCTGATAACGGTTCCGCATGCTATTACTTATTTTTTGGATGCAGAAGAAAGTGAAGACCCCGTCAGCCTGAAAGGACAAACATGGGAAAAGGTGAAGGCATTCATTAATAAGAAAGTCAGCGACTACCTGAAATAGTTATTACCTGCCTTCCTGTTTGAGAAACTTTGCTCCTTCTTCTCTTTTCAGCAACCTGTAATCAAGGAAAAAAGGAATAAAAACCCGGTGAATATTGCCGCGGAAATAACGTAAATTGAGCAGTACTAAAATCAACGGTATGCCTGCTAAATACTCTATCCCCGTTGCCATCCTGCTGTCAGCCATTTTAATTGCCGGTTGCTCTACCAAAAAAGACAAACCCAAAGACCGTTTAGGTGATATTGATTTCACCGTTTCAGGAAAAGATGAAGCGCAGGCTTCTTTTAAAAAAGGGATGTTGCTGCTCCACAGTTTTGAATATGCAGATGCTGCGGAAGAATTTCAAAAAGCAAGGGCAACCGACCCGCAAATGACGATGGCTTATTGGGGAGAAGTGATGACCTATAACCACCCGCTGTGGCAGGAGCAGGATTATGATAAAGGCAATGCAGTGCTGAACGAACTGGCGCCATCACCGGAAGAAAGAGTTGCCAAAGTAAATACCGAACTGGAAAAAGATTTTATCAGCGGCATTAACACACTGTATGGCAATGGCAATAAAGCTGAAAGGGACAGCAGCTATGCCATCTATATGGAATCGTTGTATAAAAAATATCCCGGCAACGATGAAGTGGCCGCCTTTTACAGTCTTGCACTTAATGGCTGGGGCACCACAGAAACAGACATCAGCATCCTGGAAAAAGCCGCCGCGATCGGCAACGAGATTTTGCAAAGAAATCCCAAACACCCCGGTGCTTTGCATTATGTGATACATGCACTCGATAATCCGCAACATGCAGCACAGGCATTGGCCGTTGCAGACAAATATGCAAAAACAGCACCCGATGCCGGTCATGCCCTGCATATGCCTACTCACACTTATTTAGCATTAGGGATATGGGATAAGGTTGTCAGCAGTAATGAAGTTTCCTGGGCAGCGGAATGGGCCCGGAAAAAAAGAAAGAATATTGATAACGATGCGCTGGGCTATCATTCCTATCACTGGCTCCAATATGGCTATTTGCAACTGGGACAAAAAGAAAAAGCAAGACCGATGATTGACAGCATGAATAAATACTGCAGCGAAAAACCAAGCCCCAAAGCAAGGGCACATATGATACTGGTCAAATCCACTTACCTCGGTGAGACCAATGACTATGATGAGGCTATTATGGCTATTCCAATTGAACAAAAAGACCTGAACATTGTGACAAGGGCAAAAGATTTCTTTGTAAACGGCATGAACGAATATTACAAAGGCAACAAGGCCGGGATTGACCAGGTGATACTTCAACTGGCTGGCGAACGATTGGTGGAAGCCGCCAAGGCTGCTGATAAAGGCATCCGCCTGTGTGGTAATATCGGCCGTTCCATGGCCACCCAGCAAGACCTGCAGGAAACCGAAGCGATGGAACTGCAACTAAGGGCCATGCGGGCATGGGTAGATAAAGACGTTGCGACGACTGAAAAATATTTGCAGGCAGCTGTAAAACTGCATATCGCCGCCGGATATTCTTATGGACCTCCCAAAATTGTAAAACCAACTTTTGAAATGTATGCTGAATGGTTGCTGGAAAATGGCAGGGCAAAAGAAGCATTGGAACAGTTTGAGGTTTCATTACAATATGGTCCGAACAGGTTGTTATCCTTAAAAGGCAAAGAAGAGGCCCAAAAAAAATTGAAGAATAACGCCACGGCGACTTTATAATCCAACTGTCATGGAAAGACGGAAAGCATTCATTATCCGGTTTGTTATTTATTTCATTGTCGCTTTTGCGGCTGCTTTCCTGTACCGGTATTTTAAGAATAATTAATTCTTTTCCGGGTTTATCTTCCATTGCCTGTGTTGCAGGTTTCAGTAACTTAACCGCATGAAAAAACTGATCCTTGCATTACTATTTCCCTTTGCCTGCCTGGCACAGTCACAAACCTGTGACATCCTGATCACCAACGGAAAGATCATTGACGGCACCGGTAATAGCTGGTATTATGGCAACATTGCGGTAAAAGACGGAAAGATCGTGGGCATCGGCCGCAGCATCCATTTCACTGCTGCCAAAACCATTGATGCCCGGGGAATGATTGTGGCGCCGGGTTTTATTGATGTGCACACACACCTCGAAGATGATGAGAAAAAAGATCCTGAAGCCAAAAGTTTTATTTACGACGGTGTTACCACCTGCGTCACCGGCAATTGCGGTTCTTCCAACGTTGACATAAAAAAATACCTGCAATGGGTGGATTCGCTAAAACTTTCCATCAACATAGCTTCATTGATAGGACATAATGATGTGCGGAAAGCTGTCATGGGCCGGGCCAATCGGGATGCTACGGCAGAGGAACTGCAAAAGATGGAAGCGATTGTTGACAAAGCAATGCAGAACGGGGCTGTGGGTTTATCAACCGGACTTATTTATATCCCCGGGACATACAGCAAAACGCCGGAGATCATTTCGCTGGCTAAAGTGGCGGCAAAATACAACGGGTTGTATGTATCACATATGCGCAATGAAGGTGACAGTGTGACCCAGGCTATTGAAGAAGCGCTGACTATCGGAAGAGAAGCGAAGCTTCCTGTACAGATATCCCACTTCAAACTCAGCGGGCAGCAAAACTGGGGGAGAAGTAAAGTGACCGTGCCCATGATCGAAGCCGCAAGGAGAGAGGGCATTGAAGTAACGATTGACCAGTATCCTTACACGGCCAGCAGCACTTCCATCAGCACATTGCTGCCCAGTGAAGTGCTGGCCGACGGACAAGATTCTATCAAAGCAAGGCTGCAAAGACCTGAGATAAGGAAACAGGTGACCGATCATATTCTCAACAACCTGAAAAAAAGAAAACTCAAACACCTGAGCTATGCTGTGGTGGCCTATCATGCAGCCGATACGTCTTACAATGGCAAAAGCATTGAACAGATCAACCTGATGAAAGGAAGAAAGCACAAAGTAAAAGCAGAAGCTGAAACCGTGATGGACATCATGATTGCCGGTGGTGCCAGCGCCGTCTTTCATGGCATGGGCGAAGAAGATGTAAAACGTATCATGCAATATCCTTTCAACATGTTTGCCAGTGATGCCAGCATCCGGGTGCTGGGCGCCGGCATGCCTCACCCGAGAGGGTATGGTACTAATGCAAGAGTGCTGGGGAAATATGTAAGAGAAGAAAAAGTTATTTCTTTGGAAGAAGCAATCCGCAGAATGACATCATTACCTGCGCAAAAATTTCAATTAAAAGATCGTGGCCTGTTGCGGGAAGGTTATGCCGCCGATATTCTCATCTTTGATGAAAAAGAAGTGAAAGATATTTCCACGTTTGAAAAACCCCATGCCTATTCCAAAGGGTTTCATTATGTGCTGGTGAATGGAGTGCTGACGGTGGAAAATGAAAAACATTTGGGAGTGAGGGCAGGAAAGGCATTGTACGGCCAGGGGCATTCCTCATCACCCGGTAAAGCCTTTTAAGCCATTTCTTTCAGCATCACACTATACATTCACTTCACTTAAACCAACGATATGAGAAAATACATTTTACTTTTTGTACTGTTTGTTCTTCAGTTATCAACCATTACTGCGCAAAAAATTGTTCCTGCCGTCACACCTGAATCAGCAGGTTTTTCTTCCGAAAGACTAAAACGCATTGACCGGGAAATGAATGATTGGGTGCAGAAAGGCTGGTTGAATGGTGGTGCTGCCATTATCATCCGCAACGGAAAGATCGTTTACCACAAAGCCACAGGTTATAATGATCTTGATACAAAAGCGCCGATGAACAAAGATGGCATCTTTCGAATTGCTTCACAAACCAAGGCCATCACCAGTGTGGCCATTATGATACTTTTTGAAGAAGGAAAACTTTTATTGGATGATGCTGTTTCCAAATACCTGCCCGCTTTCCGCAAACAGCAGGTGCTGGATAAATTCAATGCAGCTGATACAACTTATACAACTGTGCCCGCCAAAAAAGAAGTGACGATAAGAGAGCTGCTTACACACACATCGGGAATCGGCTATGCAGACATTGGCAGCCGTGAGGCCAATGCTATTTATGCAAAAGCCGGTATCACGGCCGGGGTGGGTGTAAAGGAAGATAAATTATTGGATGCAATGAATCGGTTAGGTAAACTGCCTTTGATACACCAGCCCGGAGAAAAATGGACCTATGGTTTAAATACTGACTTATTAGGTTGTTTGGTGGAAGTGATCTCCGGAATGACATTGGATGAATTTTTTAAGAAAAGAATTTTTGAGCCATTAGGTATGAATGATACTTATTTCACGGTGCCGAAAGCAAAAGCTGCAAGATTAGTGAACTTGTACCGGGAAGACTCGACCGGGAAATTAGTGAAGGCATCAGGCAATATGCTGAACGGGGAATTTGTTACACCTGCCTACCCGCTGGAAGGCAGCACTTACTATTCCGGGGGCGCCGGGCTTTCTTCCTCCATATATGATTATGGAGTTTTTCTTCAAATGTTGCTGAATGGTGGTGTGTATAATGGTAAAAGAATTTTAAGCCGTAACACCGTCCGCATGATGATCACTAACCAGATCGGCGATCTGTCCATCAGGGGTGATGATAAATTTGGTCTGGGTTTCCAGCTTATTACAGAAAAAAGCAGCGGCCGCACACCGGCGCAGGCCGGCACTTTTAGCTGGGGCGGCGCCTTTGCCACTTCTTATTGGGTGGATCCGAAAGAAAAAATAGTGATGCTCTTCTATCGCCAGTTGCAAAACACAACTAAAGGAGAAATGGTAGAAAAATTCAGGGCACTGACTTACCAGGCCATCATTGACTGATGAAAATATTATGGTCATACCTGCAGCCCTACCGCTGGTGGATCATGCTGGCATTATTGCTTGCGGCTGTTGCACAGGTCTTATCGCTTTATGATCCTATCATCTTCGGCAGGATCATTGATGACTATGCCCTAAATCCCGGCGCCAAGACAGAAGAAGAACTGTTAAGGGGTGTTTCCTTCTGGATGGGTATTGCCATTGGCATTGCACTGGTTGCCCGTGCAGTGATGGCCTTTAAAGATTATGTGATACGTCTTGTCGTTCAGAAATTTGGTATGCAGATATTCAATGACGGATTGCGGCAAACACTTCGCCTGCCTTACCAGGAATTTGAAGACCAAAGCAGCGGCGAAATACTTTCCATCCTGCAGAAAGTGAGAAATGATACTGAAAGATTTATCAGCAGCTTCATTAATATTCTTTTTTCAACCTTTGTTGGTATAGGATTTTTAATCTGGTATGCGGTAACAAAACACTGGGCATTGATCCCTGTTTTTTTGATCGGTCTTGTGTTACTCGGCGGACTCACCAGTATTCTTAGCCGTTCCATTAAATCATTACAACGTTCACTGATCCGGCAAAACAGGCAGATGAGCGGTACCATCACCGAATCGCTCCGCAATATTGAATTGGTTAAAAGTTTGGGATTGACCTATTCTGAAATAAGAAGGTTAAGACAGCACACACAGGATATCTATGACCTGGAAATGAAAAAAGTAAAAAAAGTAAGAACACTTACTTTTTTCCAGGGAGCCATCCTCACAGTACTAAAGCAGTCTATCCTTTTCATGTTGTTATGGCTCATCTTTCGCAAAGTGTTATCACCGGGAGAACTGATCTCCATGCAATTTATTTCTGTAGGTATCATCGGACCGTTGCAGGATCTTGGCAGCATTATACTTTCCTACCGGGAAGCAGAAGCATCTTTGTTTCTTTTTAATGAACTGATGAAGAAAGAACCGGAGTATCGTCCTGATGAGCCGGTGGACGTTGATGAAATAGAACAACTGGAATTCAGGGATGTGATGTTCCGTCACCGGAATGCAACAGCGAATGCCTTAGAAAATATTTCCTTCAAAGCCAATATTGGCGATACGATCGCATTTGCCGGTCCTTCAGGCTCTGGCAAATCAACATTGGTAAAACTGCTGGTGGGTTTGTATTCACCCGTCAGCGGCGAGATATTATATGACAATATCTCTTCCCGTGATATCCGCTATAACAGGATGAGACGACAATTGGGATTTGTAACACAGGACACACAACTATTCTCCGGCACTATCAGGGAGAACATGAAATTTGTGAAACCTGATGCAACCGATGAAGAAATCATAACAGCATTGACAAAAGCCTCTGCGATGAATATTGTAAACAGTTCTGCAAAAGGGCTCGACACGGTGCTTGGCGAAGGTGGTAAAAAACTTTCCGGTGGTGAAAAACAGCGGTTGTCCATTGCAAGGGCATTACTGCGAAAACCGAGACTCCTGATTTTTGATGAGGCCACTTCGGCGCTGGACTCACTGACAGAAGAATTTGTTTCTGAAACTATCCGGGAAATATCAGCGTTAAAACAACAGATCACTATCCTGATAGCCCACCGGCTTTCTACCATCATGCATGCCGACACGATTTATGTACTGGAAAAAGGACGGATCACAGAGCAGGGTTCCCATCATGAACTGCTTCAGAAAAAAGGACTCTACTACGCCATGTGGCGACAACAGATCGGTGAAAGAAAAACAGTGCTGCCGGAAAAAGAAGCAACAGAAGAATAATCACATCACCTGTTTCAGTATTTCCCTGTGCGATGATTCAACCAATGGCCTGAATTTCTCATACCATTTTTTCCAGTCGGCCTTTTTCATGCTTTGCTGCAATGACTTTTCATACTCAGACAGCGAATCATATCCTTCTTCAAAAATGAGGCGATAAGCATCACCTGTGAAATCAGACAACACTCTTGCTGATTTGGCATCAGGCAGCAGACCCTTACTGTAAGCATCATCCAGCAGGGCTTTGGCTTCTTTATAAGCTCCAAAGCGAAGATGAAAAATATCACGAACGATATACATACGGCTAATTTTTCCGGTAAATAGATTGGTTTTAATTCTTTTTTCCTTTCGCATAGTCCACCATGCCCTGAAAATCCACCACCACTACAGGTTCGTTACCCACCACCCAGGCATCGTGTCCTGAAGCAAACAAAGAAACATCACCGGGTTTACATTCATACACAGAGCCGTCATCCATCTTCACCGCCAGTGTGCCGGAAACATGGTACTGGTAATGCGGTGCTTCACAACTTTTGGTTTTTACTAATGGTTGCACCGATTCAGACCATTTCCATCCGGGTTGAAAAGTGGCCTTGCCGATGCTGGCGCCACCCACGGTGACCAGCTCCACTTTTCCTTTTGGAAATTCTCTTACCTCATCAGGTTTTTCAAAATTTTTGATTTCAACTTTTTCACCAGTCACTTTCAAAGCCGGCCGGTGAGACAGTAAGAGTGTGCTGACAGCAATGGCTGCCAATGTGATGATCGATTTCATTACAATGATTTTTAAATTAATAGTTTGTTTCTCCTAATCAACCGGCCGGGTAATTGTTAGAACAAAGATGGGGCTGCGGAAACACTGTTTCCTTGTAAGAAGTTCGGCAGCTTTTGTATAAATCAGAGGTTTTTGCGCAGTTCCAGGGGAGAATGTCCTGTATGTTGTTTGATAAAGTGGCTGAAATGCGCCTGGTCGCCAAACTGCAGACGGTGGGCAATCTCTGTAATGTTCAGGTCAGTGGAGCCGAGCAGCACTTTTGCTTCGAGCAATAACATATCATTGATCAGTTCTTTGGGCGATTTACCGGTATGTTCCTTCACCACATCCGATAAATGTTTGGGGGTGATATGCAGCAGGGCCGCATACTGACCCACTTCCCTTATTTCAATAAAATTTTTCTCTACCAGCCGTTTGAATTCGCCGGCCAGTTTCATGGACCGGGTGGCGGATTCGTTGATCCGTTTAGCATGTGGACGGTAAATTTCTCTAACCCGAAGCAGCAGGATATGAATAAAATTCCGCAGCAGGTAATCTTTCTCCGGTGAGAACCGTTCATATTCCCGGATAATGTCACGGAATGATTGCTGAATGAGCTCACTTTCTTCGTCAGTGACGTTGATGATATGTTCGGCATCCATTCCAAGGTAGGGAAACTCTTTTGCAAGCGGTTTGTTCAGCAACGGTTGAACGAATTCTGTTTTGAAGTGCATGCAATAGCCTGAGCATTGCCTAACATTTTTTGAACCGCATACCATATTCTCAGGGATGATCACCAGGTCGTTGGGCTTTAGCCAGCGGTAATCGGCGCCAAGATTGAGATCATGCACACCGCCCAGCAAAATGTAAATAAGATTGAATTTTCTCCGCAGCGTCTGAATGCCCTTTTCCGGGTCAACGTTCTTGTGTTTGTCCTCCAGGGTGCCCGGCATCACCATCATGTTGATGTCGTAAGGACGATCATCCCGGTTGATCTTTTTTTCAAAGTCGGCCAGGTTCTCAATGATCAGTATGTCTTTTTTAGACATAGCCGGAGTTTCTACTTATAAATTTACGTTTATTCCAGGGCAAGTCATTAGTTTTTTTCTTTTGGCTTTTCCCTGATGCGGTATTCCTGTATCAACGGCGGGTTCTCCGGTGACAGGGTAAAATACACTTCGATGTTGGTCTTTTCTCCTTCTATAAGGAAAGAACCTCTCAACTGGTTTTCCGGTTTAAACTCTTTCACCGCAACAATCTTTCCTGCTTTGGCAAATAATTCCCTTGCTTCTTTTCTTAATGAATCTATCGGGAAGTCAGGGAAAAAGTTTTCAGCAAACAAACCGCTTTTCTCTGCATTGTTCCAGTCTGGCAAAATTTTCATCAATTCATTCTTTCGCTGTTCAAGGATTTTGGAAGCGGGCAATTCCCTTGGCTTCAGTTGAGCAATCTTAATGATGGTATCCAATAAACGGATGTTTACAGCCCTCATCGGTGCATAGGTCCGGTTGGCATATGACACAATACCAATTCCATACTCAGGCATAATATACCAGTTGCTGCCAAAACCCGGCAGGCCACCGCTGTGATTCAGATAGGTTTTGCCTTCGCAATCTTTCATCCAGCCCAAACCATAGGCGTAGGCTGTTGTGGTGGCGCAGCTGCGGCCATCGGGATATTTATAATTTGGATTGAACCCGTTCCATCGCCAGGGATGATGCATTTCTCTCACCGAACTTCTTTTCACCGGGCCATCCTCTTTTGCATTATTCGGCGGCCATGCTGACAAATGAAAAGCCATGTAACCCGCAAACTCATCAATCGAACAGAGCATAGAACCCATGGCGCCCCAGCTTCCGTCTTTTGTGTCATGCAGCAATTCTTCTTCATTCCATTTATTATTCAGCCAGCGGTAACCATGTGCTAATTTGTCCGGCGCCACATCTCCATACTCATAGGTGGTTGTTTTCATTCCAAGCGGTTCGCAAATATTTTTTTTGACGTATTCCTGGTATTGCATTCCTGAAACATTGGTGATGATCTTTCCCAATAATGCAAAACCAAGATTGCTGTATTCGTAAGCAATACCCGGCGGATTGCTAAATGAAATTTGTTTGCCAATAAATTCCATGAATTCTTTGTCGCTATCGGCCAGTTGACGATCACCCCAGGGATTATCTTCAGGGAAGCCAGCGCCATGTGTCATCAAATGCCGCACGGTGATATGTGGTGCATCAGCGGTCGGGTATTTCAAATTCTTTAATTCAGGAATATAGAAATAAGCAGGATCATCCAGGTTCAGCTTACCATCATCTCTTAATTTCAGCACGGCCATGCAGGCAAAGCTCTTACTCATGCTGGCAATGCGAAACAACGATGATGGATCGGCGGGTATTTTCTTTTCAATATCGGTGTACCCGATTCCTCCTTTGAAAACAAGCTGACCATCCACCACTAAACCATAAGCCACACCCGGCAGGTGTTGTGAATCGGCATATTGCTGAAGTATTCTTTCAATAACAGGATAGGCCAGTTTAATTTTTTCTATTCGCCCCGGATCTGTGAAAACAGCCGGCATATAGGTGCTGTTATACTGAACTCCGGCAATCGGGGTAGTTGAGTTATTTTGCCTGCAGGAAAACAAAGCTCCTGCTGCGAGGATATAAAGAAAGATCCGTTTCATAACTGATGAAAAAATAATTAAAATCCTTTTTTGTCACCAATATATTTCTCAAACCACTCCACATTGGTTTGCATGGTCTTTAATACCATTCTCGGCTCCACCGGTCCGTGGGGTTGTCGGGGCAATGCCAGTAATCGCACCGGCACATTTCTTCTTCGTAATGCATTATAGAACATAACTGCATTACTGAAAGGAACCCTCGCATCTGCTTCGCCATGCTGTAGCATCACCGGTGTTTTTACATTCTGTACATAACGCAACGGTGAATGCTTATCATACTTGCTCCAGTCGTCCCATGGGTTGGCCTGGAAATAGGAAGGAAGAAACCCTTCAATATCATCGGTAAGATTCTGGTGTGACAGGTCAACCACCGGCGCACCGATTGAAGCTGCTTTGAAACGATCGCTGTGTCCTACGATCCAACTGCTCATAAATCCGCCGTAGCTCCAGCCCATCACTCCCATCTTGGTTTCATCAGCCACTCCCATTTTAATGACATGATCCACACCTGTCATCACATCTTCATAATCCTTGCCGCCCCAGTCGGCACGGTTGGCTGTTCTGAATTCCGTTCCATAGCCGGATGAACCCCTTGGATTAGGACGTAATATAGCATAACCGGCTTCTGCCATAGCTGCAATCGGGTAAGCACCCTGGTTAGCGGCAACGCATGTTTGCTGGAAAACACCGGCAGGACCACCATGGATATTCAGAATAAGCGGCACTTTCTGGCCGGGTTTATAATTAAGCGGGTAGGTCAGCAGGCCTTCGATCTCACGGCCGTCTTTGCTCTTCCATTTTATCACTTCTGTTTTCGGAAGTGGCTTGTTTATATGTTCTGCATTGACACTTGTTACTTTCACTGCTGAAAAAGCTGACAGTTTGCTGATATAAGCTTCAGGCAAACGGGAAGGGTTTTGCATAATAAACCCCAAATGAGTTCCTGTTCTATTAAGTGTGACACCGCTTATATGATCCGTAGCACCTTTATTCCACTCACTGATTGATTTACCATCCACACTTAATAAGTAAATACCGCTGAGTGTTCTGTTTGCTTCTGCCCACAAGAGGTTTTTTCCATCAGGTGTCCAGCCAAAAATGCCGTTGGCCCCGATGCCACCATTTTCATCAGGTGTAGCTTTCAACCGCCAGCTTTTACCATCGGTCAATGAATAGATCCGGGCATGCCTGGCACCGGACCAGTCCACCGGGTCGGCGCTGCAGTAGTAAGCAATATGCTTACCATCAGGACTGAATAATGGGTTGGTTTCACTGGCCCCGGTATTGGCGATTGATTTGACTGTGCCTGTTTCAATATCAAGCAATGAAATATCACTGTACATATTATCATTCACCTCCGGTGTTTTGCCATGGCTGTAAACAATGGATTTTCCGTCAGGGCTCCAGTCAAATGCATTCACATTGTAATTCTCCTTTGTCAGTTTTTTTTGCAGGCATTTACCGGCAGAATCCTTTTTATCGAGCCATAAAACATAGAGCCGGTTTTGTTTCACTTCTTCATCCATGAAATACCAGTCATTTTTTGCTTTCTTATCTTTTTCTTCTTTTGTTTCGGCTGCATCCAGCGAGACAAAGGCCATCATCCTGCCATCATCACTCCATTTATAATTACCGACACTTGATTTTACATCCGTCAGTTTTTCCGCTTCGCCACCTCCAACCGGTAAAATGTATAAATTGTTCTTGCTGTCTCTTGAAGAAGTGAAGGCAATCCATTTGCCATCCGGGCTCCATTGAGGATTGGCTGAGTTCTTATCTCCCTTTGTCAGTTGCAAGGCATTGCTGCCATCTGCATGGCACAGCCACACCTGGTTCACATACTCACTGCGGTCATCCGACATCACGGCTTCCCGTACCGTGTATAAAACCTTCGTCCCGTCTGGTGAAGGAACAACGGCTGTAATATTTTTCATCCTCAGACATTGTTCGGGGCTCCAATTGGTTTGAGCAATAGTTGTTTTGGCAGCAACGAGTATAAAAAGGGTGATCAACAGTCGCATAAAGGTGCTTTTAAAGTTTATGGCAAAAAGCCAATCTAAATGTAAGTTATTCCTGTGCTGATTGCGTATTGTTTTTCAGGAACGGCTGTTTCTTCCAATAAGTGAGGCTTCTCCATGCCCATTCCAGCGGACCAAAGCGGAAATAGCGTAGCCAGATATGGCTCCATACTATTTGAAGAACCCATGTAGCGCCAACGACATAATAGATTTCATAGCGCTGCAGTTTGCCAAAATAACCTAAGCCAATTCCGTAGAAGAAAAGACCGACCAGCAACGATTGCGTAAGATAATTTGTAAACGCCATTTGCCCCACAGGCCGCATCAATGCGAAGAGCCATTTGAACCAGCTCGATTTATACAACAGCATGATCAGCCCAAAAATGCCAAGTGACCGCAGCGTCCTTGAGATTTCATAATACTCAAAACCTACATTCTTGGTATAATCAAACTTATTGAACTGGTAAGTAAGCAATGGCTGCAGGCGGTACCACGACAGCAAAAGTCCTGCTCCCAAACCAACAACAAATAACAGCCAGTAAACTTTCGTGGAAGCATTGCCCGTCAGCACACCGGTCTTGTAAAACGCCATCCCGATGAACATGAAAAGCAGGATGTCCCATATTGTATTATAAAAGAAAACGGTTTCCATAAACAGGCTTCTTTCACTCTGGTATTTATAAAAACTACTGTAATCGCCCCGCACTTTCGCCAAACTGCTTTCCATTTCTTTTTTCCGGCCTTCCAGCGAATTTTTCTCTTTGAATTCATTCATGGCTCCTAACTGTTCCTGTTGCCCGGCTGTGAGTTTAACGTTTGTTGTATCTATCCTTGCCACCAGTTCACCTTTATGGATCATGGCTTTGTCCCGGTAGAAATCAGCGTTCTCCCGCAATGTCATCAGCAATAAACAAATGAAAGCTGCAATCAGCAGCGCTTTAGCTGATAAACGACGAAACGTAAACAAGATCATTCCACAGCAGGCATAGACAAACAAAATATCCCAAAACCATAGCAGCACAAATGCATTGAATAGCCCGAAAACAAGCAGCCAAATCTGACGGCGGAAAAAATAATCGGCAGGCCACAAGCCTTCAGTTCTTTTTTCCTGCCGGGTAATAAACAAGATCATACCGGCACCAAACAGCATCGAGAACAGGGCCCGCTGGCTTCCTTCCAATACCCAGTCAATCAAAAACCATGTTTTTTGATTGATGGTGCCCAGTTCATTCATCACGGTCAGATCGCCATAACAAGCAGGAGAAGGAAATCCGAAACCGGGAATATTCATTAATAATATGCCGAGAATAGCAATGCCCCGTAATGAATCGAGAATGATGATACGTTCGGACTGGGCAACTGGTGCGGCTGCACCGGCCTGATGGATCGTTTGCATTTAAAGTTGGTTATGGTGGTGGAATCTAAAGGACGGAGTAAAACAGTTTGCAAAGGAAGAGGCTTCAAGATAAGTTTTTGATCGCAATTTTATAGAAGAAATTAGCAATACGAAAACAAGCTGATGACAGAAAGAATCTCTGCTAATAATTCAGCAGCTTTTGAATCGTTTCACCCAATCTTGCCCTCGCCAGGAAATTATTTTCTAATTCAATATTGAACGGAACAGGTGTATCCAGCGAAGCACAACGAACAACCGGTGCGTCCAATAAATGAAAACAGTTTTCCGCTATCCATGCTGCTATCTCTCCGCCAATGCCGCCGGTCAGTGTGTCTTCATGTAACAACAAAACCCTTCCGGTTCTTTGCACGGCTTCACGAATGGCCAAGTAATCTAATGGCAATAAAGTTCGCAGGTCAAGTATGTCAATGGAAATTTCGGGATGTTCGGCTGCATAATCCTCCGCCCAATGTACGCCGGCACCGTAAGTGATGATGGAAATTTCATCCCCCTCACGAACATGTCTTGCTTTGCCGATCTCAATTTCATAATAATCTTCCGGCACCGGGCCGCTGACGGAGCGATATAGTGCTTTATGCTCAAAATACATCACCGGGTTAGGATCATTAATAGCAGCAATCAGTAATCCTTTTGCATCTATGGGTGTACTTGGATAAACCACTTTCAGGCCCGGTGTTTTTACAAACCATGCTTCATTACTTTGGCTATGAAAAGGACCGGCGCCAACACCTCCGCCTGTGGGCATACGGATGACCACATCTGCATTTTGTCCCCAGCGGTAATGAATTTTGGCGAGGTTATTTATTATCTGGTTAAAACCAACCGTTACAAAATCGGCAAACTGCATTTCCATCATGCTCTTGTAACCTTCCAGTGACAAACCCAGCGCAGCGCCAACGATAGCACTTTCACAAAGTGGTGTATTTCTCACTCTTTCTTTTCCAAATTCATTGACAAAACCTTCGGTAATCTTGAAAGCACCGCCATATTCAGCAATGTCCTGTCCCATAAGAATGAGGTTGGGGTGCTGTTGCATAGATTGTTTCAGTCCTTCGCTGATGGCGTCGATGAGACGAAGCCCCCCTGCCCCCCGCAAGGGGGTTCCGGGGCCGTTCATAATAGCAACAGCATCACTTATTGCAGCGTTATCAATAACCCGGGGTTGTGAGACGCTGAAATCCCCCCTGCGGGGGGTGGGGGGGCTATACACATCCTCCAGTTCTTCTTCCGTATCCGCCACCACTGGTTTTGTCGAAAATCCTAACGCCAGTTCATTTTCGATTTTCTCTTTGAATCCATTTCTTATTGTTTCAATCTTTCCCGCATCCAAAACTTTCTGAGCCAGCAGGTATTCTTCAAAGTTTTTGATGGGGTCTTTCATCTCCCACAGCTTAAACAAATCCTGCGGCACATATTTGGTGCCACTGGCTTCTTCGTGTCCTCTCATCCGGAAGGTGAGACATTCGATCAGATACGGTTTTTGATTTTTGATGCAATAGTCTCTCACTCCTTTTATCGTATCATAAACCGTGAGAATATTATTTCCATCTATCTGCACTCCATCCATACCATAGCCTTTGGCTTTATCCACCAAACTGATGCAGCGATACTGTTCATTTACCGGTGTGCTTAATCCATACCCGTTATTCTCAATAATAAAAATGACCGGCAGGTCCCACACGGCTGCCACATTTAATGCTTCGTGAAAATCACCTTCGCTGGTTCCTCCATCGCCGGTAAATGCCAATGAAACTTTTAATGGTGAGCCTGTCGAACCATGACGAAGTTTATACGCCAGTGCCACACCATCTGCAATCGCTAACTGCGGACCGAGATGTGAGATCATCCCGCAGATATGGTGCTCCTTATTGCCAAAATGAAAACTTCTTTCTCTTCCCTTGCTGTAACCCTCCTGTGCACCCTGCCACTGCATGAAGAGTTTGCTCAACGGCATGTTGCGGGTGGTGAAAACACCAAGGTTACGATGCAGGGGCATGATCCACTCATCTTCCTCCAAGGCCAATGTTGATCCTACAGCAATCGCTTCCTGCCCGATGCCGCTGAACCATTTGGAAATTCTTCCCTGCCGCAGCAGCACCAGCATTTTTTCTTCTATCATGCGGGGCCACAACAGTTTTTTGTAAAACTCAGCAAGCTGATCATTGGACAAATCTTTCCGGTCAAAGGTCATGTTGCGAATTTCAGCCATTCGAGGCTAACAAACAAAGAAGAAGATGGCTGTATCATTAATGTTCCTCCCTGCGCTGACGGTCTTCTGCCCGGAAAAGCAACGAGGTAATTAGGGTAAGCAGCAGGCTGAACAAGAGCCCCCAGCCAAAACTGTCTATATCAAACCCTTTCACCCAGTCGCTTGCCAATAAAACGGTGGCCGTGTTGATCACAAAAAGAAAGAGACCGAATGTGAAAAGTGTGAGCGGCAGCGTTAACAATATCAGCAAGGGTTTTAAAAAAGCATTAAGCAGGCCCAGCACAACAGCAAACCACAGTGCTGTGCCGAAGCCATCCACATGAACGCCGGGCAGCAATTGCGCCAGGATGAATGCCACGGCCGCAGAAACCAATAAACGTAAGACAAGATTCATTCCGGTAAACATCTAAACTACACCACAATCAACTCATAAAACTCCTCCTGCCGCAGGTATTTCTGCGCCAATGCCTGCAATTCTTCTGCGGAAATCGTTTTAATAGTGTTGATGGAATCGTAGAAATATTGTTCGGTCAGGTTGTTGAGAACGATATTCTTCCAGCGGGCTATGATCTGGAAAGGTCCGTCAAGGTCGCCCAAAATGGACCCCATCATATAATTTTTCACCAATTGTAGTTCGTCTTCCAGCACAAAACCTTCACGAAGGCGTTTCATTTCCTTGTACACTTCTGTTACTGTTGCTTCCGCCACATCTTTGCCGGCTTCGGTGCTGATCATCCATGCCGATTGCTGAATATGGTTCTGCAGGTAGCTGTGTATGCCATAGGTATAGCCCTTTTCTTCCCGGATATTGCTCATCAGCCGGGAACCAAAGAAACCGCCAAACAATGTATTCAGCACCTGCACTTTCAAAAAATCGGGGTGATGGCGATTGGGAAAAGGTCTTGCAATACGGATGGAGCCTTGCACTCCTTCTGCATCATTGGTGATCCTGAATTTTTTTTCAGGGGCAGATTTTGCTGAAATATCCGGCAGGTTCACCTGACCGTTAGGCAGGTCTCCGAAATACTGGTTCAACAGCAATGCAAGATTGGCCGGCAACTTTCCGGCAGCAAAAACTACCAGCTTTCCGTTGCGGTAATAGTTTTCATAAAATGTCAGCAACTGCTCCCGCTGCAGCGCATCAATATGTTCAAAACTGCTGAACTTGCCATAAGGATGTTCTTCGCCGTATAAATAAACGTCAATAAGACGGCCCGCTACAAAATCACTTTTCTTCAGGTTCACCTTCAGCCGCTGTTTCATATTTTGCCGGTAAATATCAAGCTCCTCCTGCGGCATCACGGAATCAACGATCAGCTCCTTCACCACGGGCAACAACTCATGAATATGTTTGGTGAGGGTGTGCAGGGTTATGGTAGCCGTTTCATTATAACAAGCCCTGTTGAGATAAGAGCCGTAATATTCAAAATGCTCATTGATCTGGAAAGCCGATTTTGCGGATGTGCCATTGCGTAATAGAAAATTAGCGCTGGCTGCCACCATATTCTTTTCTTCAAACGAATTGCCTGCAAAAAAAACCCATTCCAATGATAACACATCCTCGGCGCCTGCATTTACTGCATACACTTCGATGCCGTTATCTAATGTAAAATGGTCTGCCTTTTTCAGTTGCAGTTTGAAATCGACAGCATCCACGATGGGCGGAGCCTGTTTCCTGTCTAATATAACATCTGTCTTCTCCACGATCAATTACTGGATAAATAATAAATAGTATTGCTGTTTTCCCGGCGAAATACGGAACGGCTTTCCTGCAAAATATCTTCGGTAGTCACGGTTGCATACTTATCAAGTTCAAAATTCATCCACGATGCATCACCGAGCAGTTCATAATAAGCCAGGCTGTTGGCACGGTTCATCACACTCATATCTTCAAATGCGATGAGGCTTTCTGTTTTATTTTTCACTTTTTGCAATTCGGTTTCGGCCACCAGTGTCTGTTTCATTTTTTCCAGTTCGGCTTCCACCGCTTTTTCTGCATCTTCCATTTTCACTCCCTTCACCAATTTGCCATCAATGGCCAGCAAGCCGCTGTCGGTGCTGCCAAAATGATAACATTCAATATTGCTGAAGAGTTTTTGTTCTTTCACCAGCGACTGGAACAACCTGGAAGAAGCACCTCCTCCAAGAATATCGGAGAGCAGGTCAACAATATAATACCGCCTGTCCATGCGGGGATAGATGTGCCATGTTTTATAAAAAGCATCCAGCGGCACCCTGGCTTTCACTTCTAATTTTCTTTCTTCTGTTTGCGGAGTTTCCTGTGGCAGGTTTCGCTTATACCTTTCTCCGGAAGGTATATCGCCAAACCATTTCTCTGCCAGTTCCCTCACTTTTTCCATGCTGACATTTCCTGCCACCACCAGCACAGCATTCACCGGGCGGTAATGTTTAAAAAAGAAATTTTTTACATCGGATAGTTGTGCATTTTCTATATGCGACAATTCTTTTCCTATCGTCATCCAGCGATAAGGATGATTTTTATAGGCAAGTTCCCGCATCTTATGCCACACATCGCCATAAGGCTTGGTGAGATAGTGTTCCTTGAATTCTTCACAAACCACTTTGCGTTGCACATCCAGGCTTTTTTCACCAAATGCCAGCGACAACATACGGTCGCTTTCAAGCCAGAAAGCTGTTTCCAAATTCTCAGCGGGCAACTGGATATAATAATTGGTGAGATCATTGGTGGTGTATGCATTATTCTCTCCACCGGCCATTTGCAGGGGTTCGTCATAGTTAGGAACATTGACCGAACCGCCAAACATCAGGTGTTCAAACAGGTGGGCAAAGCCTGTTTTTGAAGGGTCTTCATCCCTTGCGCCAACATCATACATAACATTCACCACCGCCATAGGGGTGGAGCTGTCCTGGTGCACAATAACACGCAGCCCGTTGCCGAGAGTAAATTTTTCAAACTGGATCATATACTTATAACATCTGCTGAATGATAAGGTTGTAGTCCCTGCAGAACGGTAAAAATATTGAAAATACTGTTGTCCCGGACAGAACCGGCTCAGCGGATACTTTTGGTTTTGAAATTGATCTCCAACAGTTCGGTGCCCCGGCGAACAATGAACCGCATTTTCTGGTTGGCCGCCTGCAGGGCCACTTTGTAGTGGTTCATATTCTGGTTGAAGTTGTTGTTGATGGCCATCACCACATCGCCTTCCAGCAAACCGCCTTCTTCCGCAGGCGAACCTTTGGCCACATCACCCACCACAATTTCTCCTTCAATAAAATAGAGCTCAACCCCCGAATACGAATAATCGAACGGTTCTGAAAAGTGGCTGTTGGGAATAATATAAATATCCCGTTTTTCATAGTTGATGATCGTATTGAACCGCCGCAAGATATCATTACCGATGATGCCGCTCATATAAGGATAGGAGGTAACGTTGTAATCATCATCAAAAATATAGGTCGGCACAGCCCGGAATTTAAAAGGGCCAATCCTCACTTCCCTGATAACCGTAAGTTTCATATCAATTTTGCCGCCTACACCTTCTCCTTCCTTTGACCAGAGTTTTCTTTTGCGGTGAATAAAAGAGCTGTCATCCACAAAATCGCTGGATAAAAGCATACAGAGCCCCGCCCCGATATCATACAGGAACCTTGAATTCACCGTCACATTATCCCGGATGCGCAGACCCTGGACCGGCAGGTTGCTGATCACAGGTTTCAGCATGTAGCCGCCCTTGGGATAACGGATGGAGCCGCGGCTGCAAATATCAATATGCAGGCTATCGTAGTCAATTTTCACAATGTAGCGGCTCAACAGGGAGTAGCCGATGATGCCATCAATCTGTTCGCCATATACCGCTGTGAGGATAGAATAGTCATTCACATGAAAATCGAGGCTGTCCACTGTCAGCCCGGGGAATCTTAGTTTTTGCTTATACAAGAAAGGAACTTTTCGTATGCCGGCAATGCCCCTGATGGTGCGGTCGGTTGGTTCGGGTTTCAGCCGCAGGTAAACCGCAGTGGAAGAGTCGAGTGAGATGCCGCTGCTGCCGGTATCTAAGATAAAATTGAGTGTATCCGGTGAATCATTCAGTGTAGCCTGCAGGATCACAATACCCCCGGTCAGTTGCATGAAAGGTATACGGGTCAGTCGTTGCGAAGGGGGTTCAATGAATTCTTCCTGTGCCCAAAGGGTGGGAATGTAAAAAAACAAGAGCCCGAAGATAAATCCCGCCTGTTTTCTTTTCATGTAACGGTGTTTGGTCAGCAATCGTATGGTAGTAAAGACAGGTAGCCCGGCCTAAATGATGCAGGAAAGCCCGCCGCTTATCTAAATTACCCGTAATATATCAGGTTGCAAAACCGTTCAGCCCGTTTAAAATGCGGGTCATAACTTTGCGGGTCTATCCAACCCCCGTTTATGCAATTGAATGACCTGTACGATAAAGCCGCTGATTTTGGGTTTTTGTCCGTAGAAGAAGCTGTGGAGTTGTATCATCATGCCCCACTGGCCGACCTGATGTTCCTGGCAGATGAACTGCGGAAAAAGCAAGTGCCCCACGGAAAAGTAACCTGGCAGATTGACCGCAATGTAAACACCACCAATGTGTGCATCGCCAATTGTAAGTTTTGCAATTTCTACCGCATCCCCGGTCATGCCGAAGCCTATATCACGGATATGGACACCTATCGTCAAAAGATCAGGGAAACCATCAAATATGGCGGCGACCAGTTGTTGTTACAGGGCGGTCATCACCCGGAACTGGGACTGCAGTTTTATGTGGATACATTCAAAGCCATTAAAGCAGAATTTCCCGATATCAAACTCCATGCACTGGGGCCGCCGGAAGTGGCGCATATCACCAAACTGGAAAAAAGCACCCATCGTGAAGTGCTGACCGCCTTAAAAGAAGCGGGGCTTGATTCATTGCCCGGCGCAGGTGCAGAGATATTGATTGACCGGGTGAGAAGACTGATCAGCAAAGGCAAATGCGGCGCACAGGAATGGCTCGACATCATGCATGAGGCGCATAAACTGGATATCACCACTTCAGCCACCATGATGTTTGGCCATGTGGAAACGATTGAAGAACGTTTTGAACACCTGGCAAAGCTGAGAGAAGTGCAAAGCCGCAAGCCGCAGGATGCAAAAGGGTTTTTAGCTTTTATTCCCTGGACCTTCCAGGATGTGGATACCTTGCTGGCAAAGATCCGCGGGGTGCATAATCTCACTACACCGGAGGAATATATCCGCATGATCGCTTTGAGCCGCATCATGCTGCCCAACGTTAAGAACATACAGGCAAGCTGGCTCACAGTGGGCAAACAAACGGCACAGCTTTGCCTGCACAGCGGCGCCAATGATTTTGGCTCTATCATGATTGAAGAAAATGTGGTGAGTGCAGCCGGTGCGCCGCATCGTTTCACTTACAAAACCATACAGGATGCAATCCGTGAAGCAGGGTTTGAACCGCAACTGCGCAACCAGCAGTATGAGTGGAGAGAGATTCCGGAGCTGATAGAAGAGCAGGCGATTAATTATTAGGTGAATGGTGAATGGGTGGCATTAATAAAGAAGTAGTTCATCTTATACATTATACAGGTATTTATGAGTAAACCGTACAGCAGTTTTCGGAAGATCGCTTTTGCAGAGGGGGTTTCGTTTCTTGTTTTATTATTCATTGCCATGCCGCTGAAATATTTTGCAGCGATGCCCATGGCGGTCACCATTGTTGGCGGGCTGCATGGCGCCTTGTTTGTGGCGCTGGCAATTGCCGCTTACCTCGTAAAAGACAAATACAACAAACCCTTTGGCTGGGGGCTGAAAGTGTTTATTGCTTCCATCATTCCTTTTGGCACTTTTTATATGGATAAGGAGTGGAAGAAAGAGGAAGCGGAACTGGAAACTGCATCGTAGCTGGTACAGTTTTTCATTGGGAGTCAACGGGTTTCTGTACCAGGAGTTTCGTATATTTATGTGTTATGCACCATCTCTAAAAAACCTTTGCGAGTTGAAAAAAGTGATTCTATTTTTCTGCCTAACTTTATATTTTGCCTCTTTAAAGGCTCAAAACGTTAACTCGGACAAACCCGAAGTAATTGCCAAAACCCAATATGGCGAATTGACCTTTTACAGAAAGACTTGCACGAAAAACAAACTCGAATTTGTTCAAAGTGGTAATAAGAGAATTGCTGATAAAAGTGTAGACAGTATCCTCAACAATAGAAACCTGGCTGAAGAAAAAGTGAAGTTTAAATTCATTTTAGATAACTCGGGAAAGATTGTTTCGTGTGAAATCTTAAGACCTTCAAAAATTGAAAGGCTAAATGTTTTTCTTTTAGAAGTATTTAATGAGGCTATTTCCAACTTACGTTCTGAAAATTATAATCTAAGTTGTGGAAAGAGAAGAAAGGAATTCTTCGTTGCTGTAACTTATGCTGGTCGAAAGAAATGACGGCGCATAACATTGCATTAGCCATATGGCTGGACAAATATATTTTCAGCTTTTTTGTTTGCTACTCTGCTTCGGTTTCAGCAGACGAATAACGCCGGGTAGCAGAATAAACAATGAGCTTTTGTATAATCAGCATCGGCGGAGGCAGACGGAACACAGAATGCCCGTACTTCGCCAAGCTCTGACCTTTATAGCCCTCTCACATGCTCTTCCTAAAAATCATATCAACAATTCTCTTAGCTGCTAATATGGTGATCGGGTTTCGTTTTTTCCTGAACGTTATCGGGGTGCTGAAGACCAGCAAATATTCACCCGGCGCCACGGCGCTTTATGCTTTTATTTTCCTGGGGCTGGCCATCGCCGGTATTTATTTTCTTTTTTTCCGCCCCAACACTACACTGGCACTCTGGATCAGTATCGGGCCCTGGGCACTGATGCTGGTTGTTCTCCTGGTCACCATGCTTACCAGCGATTATAAATAACTTTATTTATGACCATCATCCGTTTTTCACCCCGCTGGAAAGAAGAACTGGTCGCCGCCAGCGATGAAGGAACACTGATCTTTGAGCTGACGATGGGAAAATATCATGTCTATTTCCCTGATCAAAAAAAATGGCAGGCTTCTGTGCCGGCATGGGCAAAAGATAAATGGGAACTGTATCATGAGCAATGCCGGCGCTGGTGTGAGCAAAACAGGATTCCGTTTACGGTTGTTGACAACACGTTTGTTTACGAAGAAAAATAACTGCCCGCCATTTTTGGCCATCTTTTTCAATGGGGTTAATGATAAAAAAATCCGGCATGATGCCGGATTTTTTTGACTGAAGTATAGTGTACTTCCTTTATTGCGGATATTTCTCCACTTTGTTGCTGATGGGCTTCACGGTCCGCAGGTAAGCATAGATCGCTTTCAGATCATCTTCTTTCATTTTTCCATACTGCGCCCAGGGCATGATGGTATTTTCCCGGCCCGGATGCCTGTTTACATTGGCATCGGATGAATTGGTTTTAAACTTGGCCAGGAACATTTCTTCTGTCCAGGTACCGATACCGGTTGCAGAGTCGGGAGTAATGTTCGCTACCGTTACTTTAAACATTGGCAGGTTAAAAGTAAATCCTCCTGCAAACAGTTTTGTAAAATCGGGGCCCTGTGGTCCCATGGGGGTGTGGCACTCCGAACACACTGCAGCATTGGTGATGTACTCTCCGTATTTCACTTTGTCGGAAAGATCAGGGATCTTGTTGTTATCCAGGTTCACTACAGGCAACGGGCCGGCCATGCTGATGGGAATTTCCAGTTTCCGGGGCGGCGTGGTTCTTTCAATCGGTTTTAAAGTACGGATATATGCTACGATGGAAAGAATATCTTCTTTTGCCATTTTGCTGTAATGTTGAAACGGCATGATCGGGAAAAGAGTGTCTCCTTTATTGTTGATGCCGCCAGTGATGGCCCTGATGATTTCATCATCGGTCCAGTCTTTCAAAGCATAGGGTGTGATATTGGGCGGAGTGATCTCGCCCGGGATACCTTCCTCTTTGCCAAAAGGAAAGCCAGAGCCACCACCCTCTGTGCCGGGCACCACAGGCAAGGAGTATTTACCGGTGTCCCTGATGCTGTGGCAGTCCAAACACTGGGCAACATAATGTGCCAGGTAATAACCCCGCTCTACCCGCTTCACTGAGTCTTCATTGGCGGCAGGTGCTTCGGCATCTTTCCCTTTACAGGAAGAAACATAAACGACAGCAATGGCCAGGCAGGCTATTGCCGAAATAACAAAGAACTTTTTCATGTTGGTTCGTTTTGATTGAAAAGAGTGAATAGACCATTAAAGGTTAAGAAAATTTTTTTCTCTTGCAAAAAGAATTGCACGAATTGTACCCTCAGGAAAGAACCGCCACGCTATTAAAATATTGGTCCAGCACCGTTATGGCTGCCCTTTGGTCTTTGGCAATACGGCCCAGTTCATCATCCATTTTCATCACCTGCGCCGGGTAAAGGCTGCACATCCGGATGGCTTCACCGGTATCTATGCCGCAACTGATGACCAGGTTTTGCAAGGCCTTATCCATCGTCAGCGCAGAACCGCTGAGAATATTTGCTGCTTCATACTTATCACCGACAAGGTAATGCTGGTAGGAACCCTCAGTTGTTTCAGTGACCGCATCAGTTATTACAAATAATCTTTCCCGCATGGCTTTTTTGGCGATGCGGATAGCTGCAAAATCAACATGATAACCATCCGGGATGATGCTGGCCATCACAGATGAATGATCCATGGTGGCTCCGGCCAGTCCCGGTTCGCGGTGCTGCAAGGGGCTCATAGCGTTGAATAAATGAGTGACGGCGCTGATGCCACTTTCAAAACCCTGCATCGCTTCTTTATAGGTTGCGTTGCTGTGCCCGGCCGAAATGATGATTCCCTGTGAGAGTATATATTCAATTACTTCCCGGCTGCAAACCTCCGGCGCCAGGGTGATCATTTTGATGATACCTTTTCCATAGTCAAGTATTTCTTTCACCTCTGCCAGTGAAGGGGAATGAATCAAAGATTCCACATGGGCGCCTCTTTTTACCGGGTTGATCCATGGCCCTTCGAGGTGCAAACCCAGCACCCCTTCGCCATCCTGCTGCCAGTAGTTCCGCACGGCATCAATGCAGCGAAAAAAAACTTCTTTGCTGTTAGTAGCTACTGCCGGCAAACAAAAAGCAGCGCCACCCCTCCTGCAATAATCAACTAATCCCGTCAATGTATCAGCCTGCGGATAAACTGCCAGCAGTTTTCCATAAGCTCCGTATATCTGCAGATCAATAAAAGAAGGAACAAGAATGCCATCATCAAAATGATGAGCAGGCAATGAAGAAGGTAGCGAGGAAACAGGAAGTATCTGCCGGATGCGGCCATGCTCCACCAGCACGGCATGATGGCTCAGCCATTCTGTTCCGGTGAAAATGCGTTCGGCAATATAGGCTTTGGGGTTGCTCATGTATTGCCTTAAAAATACGATGCAGCACTACAACTTCCAGAACTTTCCAAACAGGCCGAGATATTTCTGTTTCTTTCCAAAGGAAGGTATTCCAATATTAAGATTGGAATACTGACCCGTTTGCGGGTTATACACCTGTTTCACCTCTTTACATTCACTGACGCTGCAAATGGAAAAAAGTTTGTAGTGATCTACGGTCGTCAGCGGTTTACAGGCTAATGAACTCACATTTTTTTCTGCAAACCTTTCAAATTTTGTTTTTGATGGGGTCGTTATCAATGCTACGATCAGCAGCAGAAGCAGGATGAGACCTGACCATTTTTGCATAATAAAAGTTTTCTGTAAGCTACGACAAATTAGAAATAATTACCATCCGTAGAAATGGATATTTTATCCAGCTACAAAACGATAACCGATGCCCTTAATGGTGATGATCTCCAGCGAAGGATCTTCCCGCAGGTAACTGCGCAGTTTGGTGATATATACATCAAGATTGCGGCTGTTGAAGAAAGAGTCATTGCCCCAAAGCAGGTTCAGGATGTCTTTGCGGTCAATGATCTTGCCGCGGTTTTCATAGAGAAGTTTTAATAACTCACTTTCCCGGTAAGAAAGTTTTTTATCTTCTTTGCCATCGCTGAGCAACTGGCGGTTGAGCTGGAAGCTGTATTTGCCCAAAGTCACGAAGTCACCCGTGACCTTGTTATTATTTTCTGTCTTATTTCGCAGCAGGCTTTGAATGCGAACGATCAGCTCTTCCATACTGAAAGGCTTGCGGATATAGTCATTGCCGCCGAGTGAGAAACCCTTCACCACATCTTCAGTCTGTGTTTTTGCAGTCAGGAAAATAATAGGTATCGCCTCATCTGTTTCCCTGATCTCATCGGCAATAGCAAACCCGTCTTTATTGGGCAGCATCACATCCAGCACACAGATGTCGGGTTTTGATTTGCCGAACAGGTCCATCACTTTGGCGCCATCGCTTTCCATCAGCACTTCAAAGCCGCGGCTTTCCAGGCTTTCTCTTACGATCTTGCCGAGGAACAATTCATCTTCCACATATAGCACTTTAATGGAACTCATATCTTCTGTTTGGGAATTGTGATCATAAACGTAGTTCCTTTGCCCGGTTCGCTGTCCACGGCAATCGTTCCCCCGTGTTTTTTCACCACATGGGCCGTGTAGCTCAGCCCGAGGCCATAGCCTTTTGCATTATGGATGTCGCCCTGCGGCACCCGGAAGAATTTATCAAACACTTTACCCTGGTAGGCCGGGTGAATGCCGATGCCATTATCGGTCATGGTCATTGCTACCGTATTTTCTTTTTCCTCGAGATTAATCTTTATCACCGGTTTTTCACCGCCATATTTCAGGGCATTATCCAGCAGGTTGAATACCACACTCAGCAGGTGTAACCGGTCGGCCTGCAGGTTGCAATCCCCTTCCACATTCACAGAAACTGTGGCATGGTATTTCTCTATCTGCAACCTCATGGATGAAACCACTTCATCCACCACATCCTGCAGGTTCAGCATTTCATATTTCAGTTCGATCTCTTTTTTCTCAAACATCGAAAGCTTCAGCACTTTGTCCACCAGCAGGTTCAGCCGCTGCAATTCGTTTTGTGAAATATCAAGATATTCCTGTGTACGCTTCGGGTCGTGGATGGCATTAAAATTTTTCAGCGCTTCAATTGCTACTCCCACGGTTGCAATCGGTGTTTTCAGTTCATGGGTGATATTGCTGATAAATTCGTTTTTCAGTTCGGCCAGCCGTTGCTGCTTCAGCATATTGCGATACAACATCACAAAAGAAGCGATGGTGATGCCCACCAGCAGCAGCGAGAATAAAAGCGGCAGTTTCAGTTTGTCCAGCATATAGGCAGCTGTGCTTTGCAGGGAGAGGGTGAAACTTGCCGGGTTGGAAAAACCAATGGTAACCGTGTTTGCTTCCACCGCTTCAGTACTGTCGGCTCTTTCCACCCTGAAGCTGACATTGATCTTGTCTTCGTTCAGGCGCATAGCATAAGCGCTGTCTATCTCCTGCAGGGTCACCGAATCTTTTTGAGAAAGTGAATCCACATTATACAGGAATTGAAAAACAGTGTTGCCGCGGGAAGGTGGTTGCATCGGACCCCGCAACATTATTTCTTCGGGGAGTTTAGCTACCCCGCTTCTTTCCACAATTACATTTCCTTTATTGTCTTTGAATGAAAAACTATCTTTTCCCCGGACCGGTTTTACAGTATGCCGCAGGGCAACCTTGCCTTCTTCCGAATCATCTCCCTCTTTATACACATGTACTTCACTGATCATTTCAGGAGTAACCTTGAATGAGTCGGAGCTTGTGACGGAAATCGTTTTCACCGATCCCGTTTTTTGTTTCAATGAATCGAATAACAGCCGGCGCATACTGTCGCTTTTCAATGTGATCATGACTGATGACGAAAGACCGCTGTCTTTTTTAACCGAATTCTTCATCTTTTCCTGTATCAGGTTGATTACAGAGATTGGTGGTTCGATGCTACGGATCATGGGTTTTGCCGGCAGGGCATTGACTGCAATCCTTTTTTTGTCAGTAACAAATTCATCAGGTTTGATCGAATCCAACCAAAGAGTAAAGCGTTCAAGTTTCAGTTTGGATGCCTGCAATTTCAGAATCGTTTGCCGGAAAGCTGCATTGGTTTTGATGTCGAGATTCTGTTTCTCCCGGTCATAATTATTTTTGAGCCAGTATACCTGGAAACCGGTGACACTAATGATGGCCACCCCCATCAGCAGGGCTGAAAGCCGTAACCGGCTGGTGCTTTTTACCGCTTTGTTACTCCTATGTTGGCGGGTTGTCGTCATCTGGATTATTCAAAAGTAGAAAAGCTTTTGCGGTTTGCCGGTCGTTATTAACCTTTATTAACCTAAATGAAAGGTGGCTTAACTTATTTTGCCTTCGGGCTTATATAGTTTTGAACTTAAATCAATCGTTTATGAAAAGACTATCTCTGGTGACTAGTGCCCTGGCTGTCTTTATGCTCGGCGCTGCACAACAAAAAGAAGGTAAAGTGATCTATGAAAGAGCTTCCCAGACACCTGCCCGCAGCTTCAGCATCAATGGCATGACACAGGAGATACCCGCCTCTGTCCGCAAAGACAAATTTGAGCTGGACTTTGGCAATAACAAATCATTGTGGAAACAGGCCGACCCGGAAAATGATACAGAAACGATGACATCCGGCGATGGTGGAGGTGGCTTTGTATTCAGGCAGGTGGTGGCAGGCACCAATGATGTCGTGTTTTCTGATTTTGAAGCCGCCAAAAGAATTGAGAAAAGAGAAATGTTTGACCGCACATTTATCATTGACGACAGCATCCGTCCACTGAAATGGAAAATGACCGGTGAATCCAAAATGATATTAAACCATCCCTGCATGAAGGCAACCAGCACCAGCATCAGCCAGCGTACACAAATGACGATGGACAATGGAAAAATGGAAAGAAAGGAAGTATCCGATACATCAGAGATCGTTGCCTGGTTTGCCAGCGATATACCTGTTTCCGCCGGGCCCGGTGAATACCAGGGACAACTGCCCGGTCTTATTCTTGAAATGAATATTGGCAATGGGCGGCAGGTTTATACTGCTTTGGAAATAAAAGAAAAAGCAGACCTGTCTGACATTAAAGCTCCTTCGGGCAAGAAGCGTTATACACAGGAAGAGTTCCGCAAGGAAAGAGACAAGATGATGAAAGAAATGCAGGATAATATGGGCGGCGGCAACCGAAGGATTATTATGAACTGATACTAACTATCTGTGATGTGTTGAAGACCCTTGCCGTTAGTGGCAGGGGTTTTTTATAAAGCAATTTGTGCTCTGAAAAAATTGTGGTCAGAATACTGTTTTTTGAGTTACTTTATTATTCTTAATAAATATGAGGTTCTGTATAGTAGGTACACATAATAGATGGCATAACTATTTAGCCCACAAAATCGGGAAGACATAAATTTCTGGCAACTTACGCTTAGCACTGAAATTTAATACATATCAGGTAATAATCTCCCTGATCAGCAATTGAAATCAGTATCAGATGTTTAGCGGCCGGCATCAAAACAACCTCCCCCAACTCTGCAAAATCACCAGGTATCCCATCCACGACATTGAGGCCACCACCGCCCAGCCAACGAACTGGAGTAACAGTGAATGCTTATAAGTATTAACAATAGAAGATTTGGTGGCAGCAACAAGAATAACGGCCAGTGCAACAGGAAGTATCAGACCATTCACTGCACCTGCCAGCACCAGTAACTTCACCGGGTGGCCAAGAAAAACAAAGATGATGGTGGAGGTAATAATAAATATACTGGTAACAAGCTTTTCATGTTTGTTTATAGCCGGCACCAGTGTTTTCCAAAAAGAAACGGAAGTGTAAGAAGCGCCGATGACCGAAGTGATGGCGGCACACCACAACACGATGCCAAAGAATTTATAACCGATCTCACCTGCGGCAGATTGAAATACCGATGCGGCAGGGTTGCCTGCTGCCAGAGTGATGCCCTGCGATACCACACCCAGGGCTGCAAGAAATAAAACGAACCGCATAAAAGAAGTGATAAGAATACCGCTGACCGAACTCCTTGTTACCTGTTGCAGGTTTTCTTTTCCCTTCATGCCCGCATCCAGCAAACGATGTGCCCCGGCAAAAGAGATATAACCGCCGACGGTGCCGCCCACCAGCGTCACAATCTTCATCACATCAATTTTTTCCGGCCAGATGGTTCGGTATAATGCTTCACCCACAGGTGGCTGCGAAGAAAAAGCGATATACACCGTGAGACCGATCATCAGCAACCCAAGAATTTTTACCAGCACATCAATCAGCTTACCGGCTTCTTTGTACCAGAAGATACCCAATGCTATAAGACAACTGATGATGGCGCCATATGCTGTTTCTATCCCCAGCAATACATTTAATCCCAAACCTGCCCCGGCGATATTGCCGATGTTAAAGATCAATCCCCCGAAAGCAATGAGACCGGCGAGAAAAAATCCAAGACCCGGCAGCAGTTTGTTGGCAATATCCTGTGCCCTGTGTTCACTTACGGTGATGATGCGCCAGATATTCAGTTGTGCGCCGATGTCGAGCAGGATAGAAATGAGAATAACAAAACCAAAACTGGTGAGCAATTCCTGTGTGAAGAGACTTGTTTGTGTGAGAAAACCCGGGCCAATGGCAGATGTGGCCATCAGGAATGCAGCGCCAAGAATAGCACTACTCCTTTTCATAAATCTTGTATTGCCTGGTGAATCGCTTTGGCAAATGTCGGTGCATTTTTTCCGTCACTATGAATGCAGACCGTTTCAGCTATGATGGGAATTTTTTTGCCACTCACTGCTGTTACCGTCCCTTCGCTGATCATTTGCAGCACCTGTTCTACTGCTTTGCCGGTTTCATCAATAAGGGCATTGTTTTCAGATCTTGGTGTTAAAGAACCATTCTCCTGGTAAGTGCGGTCGGCAAAAACCTCGCTGGCTGTTTTCAGCCCTGCTTTTTTTGCTTCTTCTATGGACTGGCTTCCGCTTAACCCGAAAAGAACAAGGTTGCTGTCATAATCTTTTACTGCCGCAGCAATGGTTTTGGCAATGACGGCGTCTCTTGCCGACATATTATACAAAGCGCCGTGCGGTTTCACATGATGCATCTTTGCATCGAAAGGGTTCAGGATCTCATCCATCAATATCAGCTGCTGCTGCACCAGTTCGTAAACATCTTCTGCGTCAAGCTGCATTTCTGTTCTTCCAAAATTGCTTTTGTCAAAAAATGAAACATGGGCCCCGATGCGGACATGATGTTTCATCGCCAGCTCAATGGTTTGCCACATGGTTTTTTCATCACCGGCATGATAACCACAGGCAATATTGGCCGAGCTGATCCAGGGCATGATGTCACTGTCATGGCCTATGCCTTCACCCATATCGCAGTTAATGTCTGTCAAAGCGAAGCAAAGAGATTTTCCAGTTTGAATTTACAGGCATTTTGCTGTTGCAGCAAATGTTGTTGTTGTTTTATCAGTAACTGTTCAGCATTTTCTACGGAAGTAAAGCGGAAATGAAGCGGGTCGCCGGGTTTCAGCTGAGCCAGTTTTGTATGATGCGCCGTTATCACATGGGCAATTTTCGGATAACCTCCTGCTGTCTGGTGGTCGGCCATCAGGATGATGAGCTGGCCATTGGGCAATAATTGTATCGTTCCAAAATCAACAGCAGAGGAAACGAGGTTGCCAACACCGGAAGAAAGTCTTGTTCCATCGAGCAGGTAACCCATCCGGTCTGACCGGGGCGAAACATAGAATGGCTCTTGCAAAAAATCCGCCTGTGCTTTTTTGTCCGGCACATCCCATTCACTGCCGGGTAATATTAAAATTTCATCATCAGCATCTTTATTCAATGGCACAGCATTCCAGGGTAGCACAACAAACTCTCTTCCGGCCAGCACTGATCGTACATCGGGCAATAAATCTATACTGATCTCATCATCCTGCTGCAGGGCCCTTCCTTTAAAACCGCCGCAACCAGCTTTCAGGTTGCTGCTGAAACTGCCCAGCCAGGGCTGAATATTGAATCCTCCCATCACGGAGAGATAAGCCCTGCTTCCTTTTTTTATTTTCAGGAATTGAAGAATGCTGAATTTGCTTAGCAAAACGGGATGATACATCGGTATCTCTTCCCCGTTTACCGCCGCTGTGAAATCGGCGCCGCTGATAGCAATCAGTGCAGGTTGTTCAAAAAAGAAAGAAGAAGCGGGAAAATGAATTTCTATCACAGCATCGTTTAGTTCATTCCCCACCAGCAGGTTTGCTGTTTGCGCTGCCAGCTTATCCATGGCCCCGCCGGGATTGATACCAAGGTGCTGATAATGGTATCGCCCCGTGTCTTGTATGCTGTCCTGTATGCCCGCCTTAATAATTCTCAAATTCATGTTGACTGATTGCATAGAAGCGAACCGTATCGCCTGTGTGTAATAAACAGGGGTCTTCTTTGCCGGCATCAAATAATTTCATTGGTGTTTGCCCTATCACCTGCCAGCCGCCGGGTGAATCCAAAGGATAAACCCCGGTTTGATTACCGGCAATGCCTACACTGCCTGCTTTCACCGGCGCAGGCTGATCTTTTCTTGGCGCTGCAATCACATCATCCACCTGCCCCATATAGGCAAAGCCCGGGAGAAACCCCATCATGAACACCCGGTATGTTTTGGATGAGTGAATTTTTATCACTTCTTCTGTACTGATATTCCTGTATGCCGCAACCGTTTCAATATTTGCTGCAAACGCCTTTTCATAACAAACAGGAATTTCGATCAAACGGCCTTTGCCTGCAATGCCGGGGATTGTTTCCTGCAGCAATTGTTCCAGTTTTGTTTTCATCCAATCAGCTACTGTGCCGGCGGGGTTGAACTTTTTTTTGATGACCCATACATCATAGTAAACCGTAAGTGAGCTATAAGCTGGAACGATCTCCTTTATTCCTTCAAAGGAGTTTTTTTGCAGGTATTGCCAGCAATCCATCACCCGGTCGTTCAATTGCTCATCCACCCGGTTGCCCAGTTCAATGGTCAATGCGGTATCACCCAGGGAATAAATACGATATGTGTGCTGCTGAATCAACTGCTGATGGTTTGAAGATACCAACTTAACTTTACTTCCGATGCCGAAGTTGAACAGAAACGATACGCTGAATTTGCTCTCTAAGTTAACACTTCGCCGCACCTGGAACGGCATAAAAGTGCTGAGCAGTTATTATATCAGCAAATGGATAAAAAAACCTGTTCAATGGGGCTATCCTGTTTCCGTTTCTTTTGAGCCGACCACTTCCTGCAACCTGCGTTGCCCGGAATGTCCCAGCGGGCTGAGAGCATTTACAAGACCTACGGGAATGCTGCAAAAAGATTTTTTTGGAGAGACGATAGACCAGTTGCACAAAGAACTGCTCTATCTTGTTTTTTATTTCCAGGGAGAACCTTATCTCAATCCTGATTTCCTGGATATGGTGAAGTATGCTTCGCAGAAAAAAATTTATACCGCCACATCCACCAATGCGCATTACCTGAATGATGCCAATGCAAAAAGAACGGTGGAAAGCGGTCTTGACCGGCTCATCATCTCTATTGACGGAACCACGCAGGATGTATATCAGCAGTATCGTGTGGGCGGACGATTGGACAAAGTGCTTGAAGGAGCAAAGAACATTGTGAAGTGGAAAAAAGAACTGAAAAGCAAAAAACCTTTTGTGGTATTCCAGTTCCTGGTGGTGAAACCCAATGAGCACCAGGTGGAAGAAGTAAAGACATTAGGTAAAGAGATTGGTGTGGACGATGTGTGGTTCAAAACAGCACAGGTGTATGATTTTGAAAACGATCCGAACAACCTGATCCCCACTATTGACAAATTCAGCCGTTACCGGAAAAAAGAAAACGGCTATGAATTCAAAGGCAAATTAGCCAATCATTGCTGGCGGCTATGGCATGACCCCGTCATCACCTGGGATGGCCTGGTGGCGCCTTGTTGTTTTGACAAAGATGCACAGCACCGCCTCGGCGACCTGAAACAAAAATCTTTTAAAGAGATCTGGAAAAATGGGGAGTACACAAAGTTCAGAACACAAATTTTAAAAGGAAGAAAGAATATTGACATCTGCGCCAATTGTTCCGAAGGAACCAAAGTGTGGAGCAATGATTAATTGTTCTCATCACTCCACACTGCCGTGATAATTTATTGCTCTTTTATATCACCCCTTTCATTATCTTCCCTTTCTCTTTCATACACCATCAGCTTCACTTTCCACTCCAGCAGTTCATACTCCATGCCCAGTTCAACTTTTAGTTTTTTCAGGGCGGTGCTGCCGTTGTCAACAGAAAAAATGATGCTGGTGAATTTTTTTTCTTCTGCAGGGCTTTCAAACGGTGCTTTTAAACGCAGGTAAACACCTTCTTCCATTTTGACGGACAGATTGTTCAGCTGGTTATATAGCGATTTGAATTTCTTTTTGGCTTCTTCAAAATCTTGGGTGGTCAGCAGCAACGCCTGCCAGCTCACAATAGCATGTTTGTTGGCCGAACTGTAATGCGTGATGCTGGCTTCTTCGGCGCCATCCACTTTGAAGTTGCAGGCATAATCAACCGACTGCGGGTTCTGCACCAGTTTTTCTCCCCTTAGGTTGTTGAATTGATTCGGATAATCCGCAATCACTTTTTTGATATCAGGACCAATCCCGTTGGCAACAGGAAGTTTTAACTGGGCAAAGCTGATTGAAACTGTGAACAGGGAAATCGTAATAAGCGTAAGTGTTTTTACGGCATTTTTCATGAGTTTGGATTTAACGGGTTAGTAACAAAGGGCAATATTATTAAATTGTAGTTTTATTTCATACTTTTTACAACCAATTTTCGTTAACCCTATATTAAATGAAGGACTATGAAAAACAGGAACATCGTCTATGCCCGTGAAGAGGCAAAAATTTACCAGCGTTATTACAGACCTTCCCTGAATGTATTCCGATTGCTGCGATCTGTTCTCGGCGTTTTTATCTCCGGTTCATCGCCTGCAACCGGTTCTTATGCAAGAAGGAAATAATGAGCTGACTTACTAACCCACTAACCATACAATCAAATCCCGGCATGATACCGGGATTTTTTTATCAGTTGATGCGGATATTTCTTTCCATCATCCGGTTCATGCCCGGCGGCATCATCGGTTGTTGTGGATTTTTGCCCCCCATTTTGTTCAGGTTAAACAGGAAGCTAACCATGAAGAAGCGACGCAGCACCATGCTCCGGGTATCCTGGATATAGTTGTCGCCGTTGGTGCGGCTGATGCTCTGGTTCTGATTCAGGATATCATTCACCGAAAACTTCACTTCGCCGTTCTTTTTCTTAAACACCTGTTTGCTGATGCTGGCATTCCATAGCGGCACATTCTGGTTAAATCCTTCGGCACGGCCGGTGTTGACATAATAATCAAAGTCGCTGGACAGGATGATATTTCCTTTGAAGGTCCATGAAAAATCAAGCGAATAGGTCTGGGTCAGGAAATCCTCATTCAGTTGGGTGTTCACCGAATATCTTACATCCGTGTAAGTGATATTTGCTCTTGCCCCGAAATTGAATTTTTCTTTGTTGATATTCACCCCTGCACCCTGTGTCATCGAAATGGTCTTTCCAACATTCTTTTGCTTATACAACAGGCTTACATCCCTGACGAGTGAAATATTGTTGGTGAAATTGATGCTGGAACCTTTCAGCTTCGGATTTTTGAAAGGGATACCAAGCGTAAAGAAAGAAAAGGCCCGGTAATACCCATCCACATTCACAGGTTTGGTCAGTTGCACCCCCCTGCTTACGGTGTCTATGCTGTTCACAATTCTGTTGCCCGTGGCACTGAAGTTGATGCTTGCAGCAATGAACTTAAAGGTCAGGATATTGAACGTGTTATAATTGGCATTGATATTATGGTTGAACTCCTGTTTCAGGTCAGGATTGCCGGTTCTCACATTGGTCGGGTCTGACAGATCGGGAACATCCTGCAACTGTGAAATGCTGGGCTGGTTGGTTCTGCCGTTATAAGATACTCTCAGGTTCTTTCCTCTTGCCGGTGTATAGTTGAAATTGGCAGTGGGAAAGAAATTGGTGAAACGCTGGCTGGTCAGCGAGTCTTTATTGGTCATTGCCTGGAAGCTCTCACTTTCCAGCAGTGCCTGCTGCACACCAAAACCTAACTGGTAATTGTATTTTGGCTTTTGCACCCTGAAGTTGGCGCCGATGCGATGGGCAATAAAGCTATTCTCAAAATTATTTGTTTGCGGCAGGTTGGGATTATCATATTTATCGGTAACGGAATTATAATTATACACCTGCCTGTCTGATGTGTTCTGGTTATTGGTATAGGCATAATTGACCTCCAGCAATTTGTTCAGCCCCAGCGGCTCAGTATAAGAAGTGCTCAGCACATTGTTGTTGGTATTTGTTTTTTGCAGGTTGCGCTGGTCCTGGTCAAAGTTGCGGAACAGGGTGCCGTCGCTGTCATAAAATTCATTATCAGAAAAAGTGAAGCCCCTGCTGTCGCTGTTGCCAAACGTATTGTTCCAGCCGAGAGTGAAAGTGCGGCCGGTTTTTTTGAACCGGTGGCGGAACAGCAGGTTATTATTCCAGTTAAACCCGTTTCTTTCGTTGCTGTTATTGGTCTTGCTCAGCACAGACAGGTATTCCTGCACGGCAGGGGTTTTGGATAAAGTAAACGAACTGTCAAGGCTATAGCTTTCCGAATGTTGCAAAGTGAGAGAAGGTGTATAGAGTAAAGAATTGGCAGAGTCAATCTGGTATTCAAACCGCACATTGAAGCGGTGGTTCTGGTTTTTATTATTGGAAAAAGAATTGCGGCTCAGCATGGCAATGGAATCATCAAAAGTGCTGCGGCGCAGGATGTCCTGCTCCTGGTTGGTATTGCTGCTGGATAAGAAATAGCTGCCGGTGAGTTTGATCTTGCTCCATTCATCCGTAAAGTTCAAACCGGTGGATAGCGACTTGATGATACCGGTGCTGCCACTTCCGCCAAAGCCACCGAAGCCACCGCCGCCACCGCGAACTGCGATCATCTGCATACCGCCCATTCCACCTCTTCCGCCATCATTCATTGTGCGGCCACCACCACCGCCTCCTCCTCCGCCAAAACCACTAAAGCCTCCCATGCTGCTGATAATATCCGAAAAAGAAAAGCCCTGTTTGTTGATATTGTTGGCATTGAACAGCACAGATAAACGCTGTGTGCCAACAAAACGGTTGAAACTAAGATTGCCTTCAAAACGGCCATTATCACCATAGCCGGCAAGGGCACGGGCAAAATATCCTTTGTTGCGGTCTTTCTTCAGTTTAATGTTTAATGTTTTACTGCGGCTGCCATCATCAATTTTGGTGAACTTGGCCTGGTCGCTCATGTCGTCATACACCTGTATGCTTTCCACCATTTCTGCCGTCAGGTTTTTGGTGGCCAGTTTGGGGTCATTGCCAAAAAATTCCTTACCATCCACATACACTTTTTGTATATCTTCTCCCTGTGCTTTGATGTTTCCGTCTTTATCCACTTCCACACCCGGCAGTTTTTTCAGCAGGTCTTCTACCGTGGCATTGGGTTTTGTCTGAAAAGCTCCGGCATTGAACTGCACCGTATCGCCTTTCACCTGGATGGGTATATTCGCATTGATCACCACTTCGCCCAGCGCCTTAATGTCTTTATCAGCCATCAGGTCGCCGAGATCGGCAAGTTTGTTTTCTGCAGTTATGGCTACCTGTTTCACAAAAGGCTGGTAGGCCTGGTGTGAGATCACCAGCCGGTAATCACCAATAGCAAGGCCTTTTACTTCAAAAGCCCCCTGTTTATTGGTAAGGGTAAATGTGACAAGAGAGGAATCTTTGGCATTCAGCACGGAAACCGTGGCATCTGTAACGGGTTGTTTGGAAGCGGTATCGGTCAGTTTTCCTTTAATGCTTCCATCGGGTCTTTGGGCTTGTGCCACAGTGAATAAGGACAAGGCTGTAATAAGCAGAAAGATAGTTTTCTTCATAAACGGTTTAAGTAAAGTACGAATTTAGACGTAAGAGATAAAAATAACCTTCGGGCAGAGGTTATTTCTTCCGGGAAAAGGGATGAACTGGCAGGAATAGGCGATGAACGGCTTTAAAAAAAAGATTCCAGACTTTTTCTAAATGCCGTTAATAATACTTGTGTAACCGAAAAAGTATAAGCGATCGGTATCAGGGGGTATTTAGATTTTTTACTTTCTCTATTATTTCCCTGACTTCTTCTACTTCTTCAATAGAAGTCTCCTTTAGTTGAACAATGACCTCACGGGAATAGCTCTCAATATCGTTTTTATTACCATTTTTGGCGTTGTAAAAAAAAGTGATCCCCGTAAGTTTTGCCTGTTTTATACTGTCCAGTTTAGGAGGAAGAGAATATTTGTAATGATTGTAACGGGGAGAAAAAAACAGGCAGATGGTATCGGGGTCATGCTCATTGGTTTTTATCGGCCGGATATACTTTTCACTGAAATCATTGTCATCCAGTGTATTTTTCTGGACGAACAAATCCGTTTTGACTAACAGCAACTCCTTATGAATGCGGAAAACCGAAGCTAAAAAGGAATCTACTTTCACAATTGTTTTTTCCCGGGAAGCGACAGAATCGTATGCATGGTCGAAAGATTCACCGTCCTTATAGACAAGGTATCTGTTTTTTATTCGGGTCAAGACAACACTGTCTTCTGTTACTTCTCCCCGGTCATTAATCATATCCTCCGTGTAAATATGAGAGTATGGAAATTTATGAACAGTATACCCTTGGAAGTAAGCAATATACTGGCTGTCCGGAAAATTCACAAGTTGTAAGTCCGGGGTTAATATCGGGTATGAAAACTTAAGTTTTAAACACTTGATTGTTGAAGAAGAATCCTGCCTTTTTGAGGTATGATTACAGTTACTTAGGACTGTAATCATACCATAAGCAATTACTTTCAATTTATCCTTTGGTGTAATACTATTACAATGATCCAAAAATTGTGGAATAAAGGCAAGCAGAATAAAAAGTTTTGAAATCATATTAAGGCTCCTATAAGATATAAAACATAACTACTTGTATCTTAAAAATAAATTTAGAATGCCCTTTTCATTTATAATGACGTTCTCCTTCATTTCAAATTTTATTTCTCTCCTGAATCTAAGCAATTTGTTGTTGCTTTCTGGTTTGGGATTAAACACGATCAGGACCTTGGTCAACTTTTTTTTCCTTTTCTTCTCCAATTCTTTTTCAAATGAAAAATCTATATGCTTGAACCTATCATCAAAGAATAAAATTGTAGAATCGCTATAAGAGTCATTAGGCCTGATTTTAGGAATATATTTTTCCACAGAACAGTTGTCTGGTCCATGCAGTTCTACTATCAAGCTATCATTATTCTTTTTTTGTTCATAAAAACTGCTAAAACTAGTAACCGTATTGGATAAAAGAAATGAATCGACATTGAAAGATTTGGCTGTTTTATCATTCAGGGAATCATACATTTTGCCAATTGAGGTTCCTTTCTCTGTTACAAAATATTTATAAGACTTTTCAATTTTTTCAAGGCTGTCATTAGTTATACTTCCTTCTTTATTAGTAATTATTGTCGAAAAAAAAGTAGCGCCAGGAACCTGGTACAGTACAAGATTTTTGCAAAAAAAAATACTAATTCGATCAGAAAATGTAACCAGATTTTCATTCTGATCAAGTATAGGAATGTCAAAAGAAACGACTATTGAGTTTATTTTTTCCGGCTGTCTTTTCGCCATATTGTCGCAACTACCAAGAAGTATAATAATATTTGTGCAAATTAAAAAGATGCCCTGTGAAATCATTAGAATAAGCTTATTCGTTAACATGCCATTGCGTTTGACTACTTGCAGGCTTATTAAAAACTACCGGAAGTCCATCACAAACTGCAGATATTTTTACAGTGTAGCTTAAATGCATAGCTCCAACTTGAGCTGTTATGCCCAAGTGTGAGGAAATTGTGGAAGTAGGGGTGACATTTTCTATTGCGACACTGTATAAAATTTCTACTCCTGATTTAATTATGGATTCATGGGTCAATGATTCGAACCTCCATCTGTCATCCTGGCCTTTTACCTGTACAGCTTTATCTTTACTTTTTAAAAACATTGGAATCAATCCACCGCTAACGGTGTATATTTTCCATGAGTAACATTTATATCTTGTTGTGCCTGTATTTCCACATTCATTGCTTGATTCTTTTTCTGCTATTGCAGACGCTGTGGATATGACATTATTTAACGAATTACAGCTTTGTGCATAACCTCCTCCACCCGGCTCATCATCCAAATAATCGCAATTAGTTGTTTGTCCCCATGGTGTAAGTTCGCCGCAGCCATAACAGGTTTGTCCAAGATATTCTCTTTCTTCACTAATGACATTCCCCTCATAATCGTAGTGTGTTGTTATGCGCCACCAGTCAATACAAATTGTTCCGGATGATTCTACCTTTTCATTTTCCTCCGCCTCATCCTTTTTTAATGGAGTCCCCTTTTTTATCAGCCTGCCATTTTTATATAACAAATCATATTTGTAGCGGCAAGTATTGGAAAGAACAATAAACTGTCCATCGTTTGCTACTGTTTTGTTGCCCAAGATGGAAGAAAAAGTGTTTTTAGTAACTGTTTCAGCATTTCCTGCGTGGGGTATGTACATAAAGATGTTATCCTGCATCACCCGGTCTTCTATATTTACGTTTACAGTCAAATATAAACTGTTTTTGTCCTTAATGGCAGCAAGGGCTTCAATTTCCATATTCAACGGAATAACGATCAGTCGGCTTTTATCACTCCCGGTTTCGATCCAAAGACGGCTAAAGTCAAGGGATTGTCTGAGTTTTTCCAGTTTTTGCTTCCCGCTGGTCGTTGCCATTGTTTCACAACTGTCAATCCAGCCGTTAACGATGGTCTGGGCTTTGAGTTCTGAAAAGGGATCAGCATCTGAAATACTTGTTTCTTTTTTGCAGGAGATAATAATTAAACAGCCAAGCATGCAACTTATGGCTAAGTAAACTGCTTTGTTGTGCATATGAATAAGATTGATGGTTATTCCTACTCTGTTAACCGGTTTTCGGTAATCCCGTACAACGTTGATATGCAAACGTAATGAGGGGGGGGTAATTTACCAATACCACTTTTGTGGTATTTTTAAAAAATAAAGGGAAACACTTAACTGAAAAGATATTCCACATCTTCCCTCGTCAGGCTCTTTACAAAAGTCGCATCATCAGAAATGATCTCTTTGGCCAAAGCCCTTTTCTTTTCCTGCAACTGGATGATCTTGTCTTCGATGGTGTCTTTGCATATCATGCGGTAGGCAAAAATATTTTTCGTCTGACCGATACGGTGGGTACGGTCAATAGCCTGTTGCTCCACGGCGGGATTCCACCAGGGGTCAACAATATATACATAGTCGGCTGCGGTGAGGTTGAGACCCACACCTCCGGCTTTTAAAGAAATAAGAAATACTCTCACTTCATCTTTGTTCTGGAAACTCTGAATGGCTTTCTCCCGGTCAGGCGCTGAAGTGCTGCCGTCGAAATATTCGTATTTCACTCCCAGCTCTTCTAATTTGGCTTTTATCAATGCTAACATGCCAAGGAACTGCGAAAACACCAGCGCCTTATGATCGCCGATATTTTCCACGATCTCCCTCGCCAGCTCATCCAGCTTGATGGAATGGTTTTCAAATTTTTCCTGTTCATTCAATATGGCAGGTGAATCGCAGATCTGCCGCAGTTTCATCAATCCCTGCAGGATAGTGAGCTGTGATTTTTGAATGCCCTGCTCCTGTATGGTGCCAAGTATCTTATCCCTGAAATCATTGCGGTAGGCGTCATAGATCTTTCGCTGTTCATCTTCCATTTCGCACCACAAAATCATTTCCTGTTTTTCAGGAAGGTCTTTGGCCACCTGCTCTTTTGTTCTCCGCAGGATGAAAGGATACAATATCTTTTTTAAATGTTCTTTGCGGTCCTGTTCGCCAAACTTATCAATAGGTATGGCAAATTCCTGGCGGAAAAATTCCATGGTGCCCAGCATGCCGGGGTTCAGGAAATTCATCTGCGCAAAAATGTCAAATGTATTATTCTGCAACGGCGTACCGCTCATGCAGAGACGGTGTTTTGCATTCAGCAAAGAAGCCGCCTTGGTCACTTTACTCGCCGGATTTTTGATGGCCTGGCTTTCATCCAGTATCACATAATCAAACTCCACACTCAGCAACAACTTAATGTCACTGCGCAGAGTGCCATATGTGGTGATCGTCACTTCATGATCCATCAGTTCTTCTTTCAGTCTTGTGCGGGTGGCGCCGTGATGAATGCGGTAGGTGAGCTTCGGCGTGAACTTTTTTATTTCATTTTCCCAGTTGTAAATAAGTGTAGTGGGACAAACCACCAATGCTTTTAGTTTGCCTTTGTCGTTCCGGTAATGATCAAGAAAGGATAAGGCCTGCACAGTTTTGCCCAAACCCATATCATCAGCAAGGATGCCACCCCAGTTGATTTCACTCAGGTAATTCAGCCATTGGTAGCCCGCCACCTGGTAGGGACGCAGCACCATTTTCAAATGATAGGGCGGTTCTATTTCCTTTATCTGGTTGAATTGCCGCAGTCGTTCATATTTTTCTTCAAGCTGCACAGACAATTCTTCCTCATCTCTTTGTTCAAATAATTCATCCACCACACTCAGGTGAAACCGGGACAGCTTGAGTGAATTCGCCTTTCCTTCTCCCACCCGGAACAACAGGGAGTATTTTTTTATCCATTCATCGGGTAGAATACCTAATGTGCCATCGCCAAGCTGAACAAATTGTTGCTTGTTGGCCAAAGCTCTTTTCACTTCTGCCACTGTTACTTTCTGGTCGCCAAAAACAATATCCACTTTGGCATCAAACCAGTCGGTGTTGCTGCTGATGAAGATTTTTGTCTGTGGCTTCGCCGTGTTGAACCGGAAATTCTTCAGCGCCTCAAATCCAAACACCGGCGTTTTCATATCCTTCATCGCATCCACAAACAAAAAGAACCAGTTATTCCTGAGCACATCAGCGCCTTTTAACGCCAGGGAAGCCGATTCTTCATTATAAATAAAATTAGAGTGAAGGTTTTTGAGTTTTTCTACAAAGTCGTTTTCTTTTTGCCTGTTGCGGTGAACGATCAGCACTTTATCTCCCTGTGGCACCACCATTTCATCACGGTCTTTTGCCCTTGTTTCATACCCTTTATAAGAGTATGTCGGTTGAAAAACAAGGTATTCTCCTTTTTCCACCAAAAACAATTTCACTTCCGGGTCTCCGTCTTTTATTTCCTGCACCAGTGATTTGTCAAAATCCACTTTATACTCTTTGGCCAATGGCAGGAGGAACTGGTGCAGTGTTTTGTTCCACTCATCCGCGGGCACACTCATCTTACCGGAAGGCAAAAATTTTTCTGTGAGATGAATGGCCTCATTGCTTTTCCAGAGATGCAGTTGCTGGTTATATAAAAAGAATAAAGGACTGTTGCTATCGTTTTCACCCAGGTCATATTCCATGCTGCCCATATTCACCCGGCAGTGAATCGTGTAATGAGAGTTTTTTCTGACTATGAAATGTGGTCTTGCCTCTTCTCTTGCCAGTTCCACGGTTTCAAGGCTGCTTGTCCTGAATGTTTTATTGGCCGGCAACAAAAACACAAAAGGATTCTCCTTCAGATCGGCAAAAAGCTTTTTCAGTTTAGGCAAAAGATATTCCGCCATCAGCTCTTTGGTTTCTTCCGGCAGGTCATCATCTTCCTGGTGAATGATATTTTCCCAGATGCCTGAAAATGGGGAGTTGCGGCTGATGTATTTATTGATCTCCCCGTCCTGCAGTTTGCGCAGTGAGGTCAGCAGATCCCTGTCGCTTTCAGAAAGCTTATCTGCATCCACATACCTGCTGATGTCCAATTTTTCGGTCTTGCCTGCAAACCCGTCATTGCTTTCATTTGGTTCGCCGATGATCACATCCACGGTGAACTGCGGGTAAGTTTTTTTGTGAAAGTTAAACACCACGCCCAGCCTTTGCGACGATTTTGTAATGACAACTTCAGTTTCTTCTGTCTCCGGCTCATCTTCTTTTTCCTTAACAGGCAACAGGACGGGTTTTGATGGTAATGCAGCAGGGGCCACTCTTTTGATGCTGCTGTCGAGCACCCGCAAAAATGGTTTACCCTCTTTATATACAAATTCAAATTTTCCTTTCAGGTCGTCATCAAGGGAGTAGCCGTATGCTTCGAGCAATTTGTTTTTTTCCTTGTCCCAGTTGCGGATGCTGTCAAAATAATTGGGGCCGTAGGCGTTCAGCAACTGCACAAATACGATCACCTTGGGCAAACAAAGCGGATGATCACTATCGTCATAATCACAACTGGTATCAAAGTTTCTTTCCTCGTTCTTGCGGATGATCACCTTATAGGTTTCACCGTTCAGGGTAACGGAGGCTTTCACGGTTTCGTTTTCAGCAAAATCAATTCTCGCCTTATGGGTTCGTAAAAAAGTTTCGGCTTCTATAATCGTTTCAGGGGAAGAGAGCAGCCGCAGTGTCTTCAGGTCAATAGTTTTCATTTTGGCCACAGTGTGCCGTTGGTCATACTTCACATCATCACTTTGCAGGTGGCCGCGGTCAATCATTTCCTGCAACTGGAACAATGAAGCAGCTTCGTGCCGGCAAATATCACCAAGATTATAAGGGCAGGTGCAGCGAAGTGAAAGACCTTTGGGGTCTTTAAATTTTTGGATATATACTTTGTAAAAAGTGGAGTAGATATCATCTTTCACACGGAATATGGCAGAGCCAAAAAGGTCATCGTATTCCACCAACTCACAAAATCCAATTGCATGTATCTTCTTTCCCCTGCGGATCACTTCGTCCGTTCCATGGGTATATACATATTTGATAAGGTGCGGCAGGGCCATAGTATCAATGGGCAATGGACAACCGGCAGAATAATCGTTTAGCTATTGCCCTTTGCCAGTTGCCTGTTGCATATTTCTTATTGAAAAGGACAATCGGCAAAAATAAAAGAAAGTGCAGCGGATTTCCTTGCAAAAGAGGGAGAAATAATAAATAAACCCAAATCAATATTACCAGGGAAGAAATGTGTTATCTTAGATGGTTTTTTATTTGACTAAAAGCTTTCCTTCCTTATATAGCGGCAGCACATTGGCCACATCATCTGTAAGGCAGAATTTTATATCCTCTATAAGTCCGAATCTTTCTACCAGCCGGTGATAGTGGGTAAGTTGGGGAGCAAACTTCAGCAGGTTGTTTTTGTTTTTTGCATACATGGTCTCTGCCATCAATGAGCTGTCGCAATGAATGGTAAATTCATTTTTCAAACGGTGAATGACAGCACCTGCAAATAAAGTGTCTTCCAGGTTGAAGCGGTCTTTCCAGCCGGCACAACCCAGCACCACATTCTTTTTTTCTGCAACGAGGTAATCACAAACGGCCGATAAATTAGGAAAGGAACCCGAGATGATGGTGTCAGCCCCCTTATCCAATGCCATTTGTAAAAGGCGGGTGCCGTTGGTTGTTGTCAAAACCAGCGTCTGGCCTTCGATAAACTCCCGGTGATATTCTAAGGGAGAATTGCCATGTTCAAGTCCCTCGGCTAGTTTTCCGTCTCTTTCTCCGGCAGCGATGCCGCCAATACTCTTGCTGATCTCAATGGCCCTGGCTACTGAATCAACAGGAATCACAGCTTTGGCGCCGTTATACAGTGCAGAAGCGATAGTGGATGTTGCCCGGAACACATCAATGATCACAACAACACTGTTGCTGAGATCATACAAGTGTAAAAGTGCGGGGGAAAGGGATGTATTTAAAGTGGGCTTGTCTGTCATAAATTCTGCCGCAAAAATAATGGAACAAACTGTAACCGGGAGAGCTTCATTTTATCAGCAGTTTTTTCCACTTGTCACTCTCGGCAAATTCCCTGATGGTCTTATTTCGCTGTTCCAGCAGCTTTTTCATGTAATTAGTGAGATATAGTGCATTGAACCAACGCCCCATCATTCCATAAGGTGATTCAAAATGAAAAAGATCTATCAGGATGGTCCCATTGTCGCAGGGTTTGAAGTAGTGCTCATGCTTCATTTCTTTAAAATCTCCCTGCAGTTGCACATCGGTGAACATTTCGGGTATTCTCATTTCCGTGATCTTCACCCGCAACAACCTTTCTTTAAAAAGATGCCTGGCTTTCCAGGTAACAGTATCCTCTTTTTCAATCAGACCAAAACGGGTTCCTGCCACTGCTTCTTCCTTATATTTTGACATGGACTCTTTGTGCAGGCCAACATGACGGCTGAGATCAAAAACCACATCGGCGGGGGCAGCAATAAATGTAGTGAGATGTATGGTCGGCATTGTTGGAAATTGCTTTGTAAAATACACAAAGCAGAGTTTTACAGCAAGCTTCGGGCCGCTTTATTTGGTCAATAGCCTGGTGGGAAGTTTTCTTTTGCTTTGCCTGTATTTTTCATAGATAACTTTTCCCATCGGCTTTTGATGCACTTTGCTTTCTAACCAGGAGATGATATCGAGATACGCAAAGGCCCTTGTTTCAAACCGGTTTTTTTCGAGGTGTTTTACGTTGCTGAGGAATTTTTCCAGCTCCGGTTTTAATTGTCGTGGCGAGAAAGTGAGGGCATTTTTTAAAAAACGGAACATCTCTTCTTCTATCACTGTCAGGTTTTTCATTTTCGCCATGAAGCGATAAACCGATTTGGTCAGCGACTCAATAATGCTGTCATTACCCAGTTCATAATGAGCCATCAGGTGCATCAGGCGGGCATAACATTGCAGGTCGTTTCGCAGTCCGGCAGGACCATTGATGATCTTTTGCAAATAATCAATGGCCGTATCATAATGCCCGGCGCCAAAATAAAGAGAAGCGATCTTGTAATTAAAAACAAGGATGCGGTGGCTGTCAACATACAGCGCATACTCATCTAGTTTTTCCTGTATGGATGGCGCCAGTTGCAGGCCTTCTTCAAATGTGCCTGTCATCAGGTGCCAGTTCAGTTTGGCGCTGTTGATATAAATAGAGGTGTGGATGCGGAAGTTGTCATGCACCGTGGAAGCCGTTGTTTCGGCAAATTCTTCAAATTGCTTCAACGTGGTCCTGAATTTCTCAAAATTGCGGAGATCAAAATGTGCATTCAGCAGGTTGTGCATGCCTTTGATGTAGTGACCCGTTTCTGTCATCACCATCAGAGGTTCTTTACTATAGAGATCAATCCATTTCTGGCTGTAGCGGTAATACATCAGGAAATCCTGGCGGATGAAAGCATACCAGCAGTAACTCTGGTAGAGGTATAACAGCTCGTAAAAATCAGTGATGTTTTCTTCATCCGGGGGCAGGTGTTTCTTAAAATAATCCCTGATCCCTTTTTCATCTTCCTGGTTGCGGGCATGACCGTTGCGGACATACCAGTTATACAACATCAGCGCCAGGTTCGATAATTTCACCACCCGATCAATATGTTCGCTGATGTCAGCCGCTTCTTTGGCGATCAGCTCTGTTCTTTCGGTGCTGCTCCGGGTGATATGAAGGGTTTCTATTTTTTTCTCCAGCGAGATCACCTGTGCCAGATAATTGAATTTGTGATTGGCCTTAGCCATTTCTTTGGCTTTTTCCAGCAATTTCAACGCCTGTTGTTTCAATCCTTTTTGATACAGCACCCTTGCATAGTCTAGCTGCTCGCTGAGCTGCAGGTCAATGCTCACCGTGGTTTTTAGTAAGCGAAGCGCCGCTAACAGTTGTTTATAAAGGTGTGTTTTCAGGTTGGCCAGTTGCGGTTTGGTGATGCCCGGCAGTTTTTTCAGCAGCAACTTTTCATCATATTCTTCCATTTTATCCAGCGCATCAAAAAGACGGATGATCTTGAGGTCTTCGTTGCCGGAACTTCGTTTTATATACAGCTTGAAATGCCTTTTTTCGGCTTTTTCAAGGGTGTGAATGAGTTGTAATAATATGTCGGTTGAACGGTTGGGCATCATATCGATTTTTTCCTGAAACACATGACCAGCAAGGGTTTTGTCAAATGATCAACCCCGTTGGCATAAGCAATTTTCACCTATTTTGTTTTGAAAGCCATTGTTGGTGCCGCTACTTTTGCATCAGAGGTAATTCATACAGCAGGCAATCGTCAGAAAAGGCTAAGCAAGGTCAGAGGTCGTAATCGGAGCCACAAATGTCTGCAAAAAAGCTGAAATCCCGAAAGCTTTCGGATCAGCCACTCGCACTACTACGAAAAATTTTCATATGGCAAGCAATCGTTAGAGGTCAGTCCGTTTCTACGGAAGGACCTTTTTTTGTTTTACGTATGCCACACCTCCGGGTATGGCATACGTACTCAATCAGTATCTTCACGCCAAATGCATTGCTATGGCCATTCGCATCTTCATCACCGGCGGCACTTTTGATAAAGAATACAACGAGCTGAACGGGCAGCTTTATTTTAAAGACACACACATGCATGACCTGCTGCAAATGGGCCGCAGCCGGGTGCCGGTGGAGATCAGGACACTGATGATGATTGACAGTCTTGAAATGACCAGTGGAGATCGCAGCCTCATCGCACATCAGTGCATCCAGTGCGAAGAAGATAAAATTGTTATCACCCACGGCACCGATACCATGGCAGAAACCGCAAAAGTGCTGGCGGAAAAAATAAAAAACAAAACCATTATACTCACAGGCGCCATGATACCTATCAAGTTTGGCAGCAGCGATGGTTTGTTTAACCTCGGCAGTGCCCTTGCGTTTGCCCAAACGCTGCCTGCCGGTGTGTATGTAGCGATGAATGGCCGTTATTTCACCTGGGACAATGTTCGCAAAAACAAACAAACCGGAGTTTTTGAAGAGATCCGGTAATGTTTTTTAACCGGGCATCCTTTTTTTGACCTGGCCTGCAGGTTCCATCTTTAATTTTAGCTGCACCAGCATTTATGCAGCATATCGAATTTTTTCATACCGATCATTTTGAACATCATTATCACCGGGTGCCGGCGCCTGCTGCACTGAGTCATTTCATTGATTTTTTCTGGGAAACCCGTTTTGATCATTTGTGGAAGCAGCATCCTAAGGGATTTTCAGATGCACAATTTCCGAACATCGGTTACACTTATATCATTAACCTGGGCACTCCCTTTGTGATGCAGGTGGATGATAAAAAGTTTAGTATGAAAACAGACGGGTTCCTGCCCCGTTATAATGCCATTGAATGTTTTCATAAACCGGGCAATCATCTTTTTGGCATTAAATTCCGCATCTCCCCGGTCATTTTTGAGAAAAAAGTAAATTTCTCTGAATACAAAGGCTTTATATTTCCGCTGAGCTACCTGATGGATGAAGCAGTGATCGAGAAAGTGAAAAAAGCAAAAAATTTTGAAGAAAGAACAGGCATCCTGTCCGAATACTTTTTTTCTGTGCTGGCAAAACATTCAGGTTCATTGCAGCCAGTGATGATCGTCAGCAAGATCCTGGATCATTGTTTTCAGCACAATGACTTTAGTGTTTCACTGGAAAAAGTAGCTGTAGCGCATAAGATATCTGTCCGCACCCTTCAGCGATATTTTGAAACCTGCACAGGCATCAGCAGCAAACAGGCGCTGCAGGTGATGCGGATCAGGAAGGCCACAACACATCTCATTAACTCTCCCGGTGACTTTCATTACTCCAGATACGGCTATTATGACCACAGCCATTTTTATAAACACCTGAAACAATTTTTGGGAACGGGCATGTTAAAAACGCTGCAGCCGCATCTCAAATTGGCGGACAACCTGCAGCAGTCCCCGTCGAAGATTAATTACTGATAAATGATCATGCAGGTTTTTTCTTTTTTATAGTTTCCATCGCCACTTTAATCGCTTTTTCTAATGCCTGTTCAGCCGTTACAGCTATCTCCGGTATTACACCCACTCCCTCCCAGTTGGTACCGGTTACCGGGTTGATGGCCTTGCCGGTCGGGATGAATATATTCAGTTCATCATTGATACGAAAAGACCCACCGGGATTTGCACCGCCACCTGTTGTTTCACCTATCAGCGTGGCTCTTTTTTGTGTTTGCATATTATAGGAAAACTCTTCTGCGCCGGAAAAGGTCCATTTGCTTGTAAGGATGAATAAAGGAATATCTGGTCTTGTTTTACCTTTTACATCAACTGTCCAAAACTCTGTTGTTGTATTGGTCTCTCTGAAATAAAGACTGTTCAAATGAATCTTCTCATCAAAAAAATAACTGCAGAGGTATTGCACCATGCCGGGATTGCCGCCACCATTTTTTCTAAGATCAATGATTATTGCATCAGCAGCGGAAAGTTTCCTCATGTGTTCATCGGCAATCGGGCCGGCAACAGACACCGGAAAAAACAGACGCATATCTATATACCCTATGTTGCCTTCCAGCATTTTTACTTCTTTAAAACCTCCGTCGCCGGTGTTTCCCGGCATACCGGAATTTGGAGCAGCGCTGTTGGGCCGCACCCGCATATGTTTATCCTTTTTCACCGATTGCAGTTCTTCCGTGAGTGACTGTGCAAATAAGATGAGTGTGCTGTCCTTTTCAAAATGTCCGTCTTGGTGTTTCTTCAAAAGGTGTTTGCCGGTTTCTTTAGCTACTTCAGGAAATACATAGCTGGCAACGATCAGTTTATTTATCCGTTCAATAGCGGATGATTTATACTCATCGCTCATTTTTTTTTCCTGTGCAGCAGCATGATTGCCCGGCAGCAGCAGAAAAGAGATCATCAGTTTTGCAATGGCGGGTCTCAGCATAACAATCAGTTATATTATCATTGGGCTCTTTGTCTTTCTTCTTCCGATGCAGTAGTGCGGCGGCGGGCTGCCTGCACTTTGTTATTGCCAAAACGATAAGTAAAAGTAAGGTTGGCTACCCGTGTTTCCCGGTAGGCGTTCCACTTCTCCACATAATTGTCAAACGACACTACTGCCCTTGGCAGGTTGGTCCAGAAAATATCGGTGATATTGAAGCGAACGGTTCCCTTTCCCTGCATGATCATCTTTTGTCCTCCGATTGCGATGCCCCATTGCGGTTTGAATTCCATAAAACCACTACGGCCACCCGAATTAAAATTAGCGTTGAACTCAGCAGTCCATCCGTTTTTGAATGTGAATGTATTATTGGTTCGCAGGTCGGCAACGGGTTTGCCATTGTTGAGATTGGTGCCGCCAAGATTTCCGTTGAAATGATTGTAGAAAACATTGCCGCTGTTGATCATGTTCCACCATTTGGCAATACGGACCGGCGCCGAGATGCTCAGTCCGTAATAATCCTGCGATTCGAGGTTGATGGGTATCTGCACCGTCACATTCTCATCCGATGGAATATTGGGAAAAACATCTTTGAATTTTGCAATAGCTACATTCTGGTTGCGGGTGGTGCGGCTATAGCCTAATGTAAAGTTCAGGTTCTTCAATGTATAACTTAATTCATAGGACCAGGTGAGCTGCGGCGTTAAACCAGGGTTGCCTGTTGCATAGGTTGTCACATCAATGAGAAATAAGAATGGGTTGAGTTGTGAGTAACCGGGGCGGTCAATGCGGCGGCTCACCGACACACCCAGTGTTTTATCTTCTTTCAGTTTATAATTGAAGAAAGCGCTGGGGAAAAGGTTGAAATAACTTGAATCCCAGTGTATGTCGCCCTTCACCTGCCAGGTCTTTACATCTGTGTGTTCTGCCCGGAGACCGACCTGCAGTTCCCACTTTTTGAACTGCTTACTGAAATTGATATAGCCGGCATTATTGTTCTCATCATAGAGAAAGTGATTGGTTTTTGTATCATCATTTTGCGGAGTGCCGTTGCTGACATCAAAAAATTTTGCATCATTGTCCGAAGAAACAAAACTGGTTTTAAAACCGGCTTCCCATTTTGCATTTTTCTTCAGCGGGTTCGCATAATCCACTTTCGCAATTTTAAAATTGAGTTTTCCCTGTTGGTCGCCATCGAGAATGTAATCGGGCTGCAGGCTGCTGCCATCGAGTTTATAGTAGCGGGTTGCGTTACGGGACAAAGCATTTGATTTGTACATACCGTAGTCGAGGTCTGCCGTAATTTCTTTCCCTGTGCTGTCAAATGTGTGTTTGAAATTAATATTTGCCACCGTATTCCTGTTCCTGTCGTTATTGGTTGCAATAGCTTCAAAAGTATTGGTAGGCTGCCGTTGCGGATCAAGGATAGTGGATTTGTTATTGTTGTTTCTTTTAAAATGCAGGAAGTTGCTGTTCACCACAAATCCCAGTATTGTTTTTTTGGAAGGAAAGAAATCCATTCCCAGTCTTGCCGTGTTATTTTCTAAAGGCATTTTGGCGTAGTTATCTTTCAGGTCTCCGCCGGTGTAGGTTCCGTTGGTATAAAAATTCCGGTCAAGGATCAGGTGGTTCAGCAAAACACGGTAGGCATAATTGTAGTTGCCAAAAACGTTGATCTTTTTATTGCGGTAGTTGAAGGTGCTGCCTGCATTGGCTTTTGGATATACACCCTGCCCATAGCCTGCAGTAAAAGTTCCGTTCATACCCAGCCGCTGGTCTTTTTTCATTCTGATATCAATGATGCCTGAGTTGCCTGCTGCATCATATTTGGCGGAAGGATTGGTAATGATGTCAATTCGGTCAATAGCTGCAGAAGGAAGGCCTCTTAAATAATTTGCAAGGTCTTGTCCTGTCATGGCAGTGGGTTTTCCATCAATCATGATGATGACACCGGTCCGTCCCCGCAGGCTGATGACATCGTTCTGATCAATATTCACACCCGGCGAACGTTCCAGCACATCCATGGCTGAACTGCCGGCGCTGACGATACTGTTCTCCACATTAACCACGATGCGGTCGGAAAGTTTTTGAATAAAAGGTTTGCGGCTGGTAACCGTGACAGCTCCCAGTTGGGCAGATGTTGGGTGTAAAACAATCTTTGGCAGGTTAAGAATAGCCTGGTCTTCCGTCAATGAAAAAACAGCATAATAAGCATTGTGATTGACCATTGAAACCCGCAGCAGGTATTCTCCCGGCCTGATATTTTCCAGTTCGGCCATGCCGGCCTTGTCGGTAATACCGGCTTTGACCAGCACAGAATCTTTTTTTCGCAATATTTCTACGGTGGCGTTTTCCAGCGCCTGTTGGTCATTGGCAACTGTCAGCATCACTTTTCCTCTATGAGGGCTTTGTGCAAACAAAATTGTTCCTGCAGTCATTAACAGCATCAGCAGTAATAGTCTTCTCATATATATTCCGTTCGTTTTGCCAAATGTTGCAGAAAAGCGAACGCTGTCGTAGTTAATAAGTAGTAACCGGGAATTTCAAATGAGGAGAGGGTGCTGAAGCGACCGACTGTGTCGGATTTTTACACAGATATAATAAACACAAAGGGCTGATCAATTTGTCAGCCCTTTGTGTACAAAAACAATAGACAGGTATTTCTTATTTCTTCAGGCTCATACTCCTGTTGATGGTAAAACCAAAAGCGAGGTTATTAAAATCAAGGGCGCCGCTGTTCCTGGCCAGCTGATCAATATTGGAAGAATTGCTGGTATTGCCAATATAGAACTGGAACAGGTGGCCTCCCGTGTTGAACTCAATGCCGACTGAAAGAAGGTTGGGTGAGTAATTGTATAGATTGCCATTTTTATCCAGCAGGTTTTCATACATATTAAGCTGCCGGGCATATTCGAAAGTAATATTCTTATTACTGGTCACTTTATATTTTCCACCCAGTCCTATGGAATAAACATTATTGCTGTTGTTGATTCCATAAGGGACAATATTAAAATGTATTAATGTCGGCATCAGCTGTAAGGACAATTTATCACTGAATTTACGGGCAATCAACAGTTGATGGATGTAAGAATACTTATTCCAGGAAAGAGTAACCGTAGGGTCTTTGGCCGCATTCACATTAAAGGCCGAATACCAGCCCACTGTAACGGGTATATTTTTCTGACCGGTTTGCTGGCGCAGAATTTTAAATTTTGCCCAGCCTTCATACCTTGATCTTCCTGCAGCTGCCAGGCCAAGGTTCATCCAGCGGGTGGGCGAATAATCAAAGGAAAGATAAGTGTAAGCCAAACCTGAGTTCAGGCCAAACATATTCGCCAGGTTGTCCTGGCCGCTGGCATCTTTTCTCCAGATAGGACTGAAGTGGTGTGAGATCATGAACTGCAAATTTCCCGGGCTTACAATTTCCACACTTTGCATATTGATGATACGGGTCGAGTTGAAGGTGGCCCTTGTTAATTTTTGACTGACAACCGGCTTTTCTTCTGCTTCTGCTTTTTCCGGATCATCCTGTGCCCGGGCCTGTACAAAAAGGCTGGTACCAAAAACAAGAAGCATCAATATCTTTTTCATAATATCTTTTTTAGTGGTTGCAGAATTTTCTTATAGTGGTCTATTGGGGTTTCCCCTGCTGAATCCATTTTTTGAAAAGGTCTATAGTGCAGGAACTAAGGCTTAGCCTGCCCCCGGGGTGGCCGCTGACACCGCCGCTATTCATGATTGTGGTCAACCTCGATTCATTTGCTGACATTTTTGCATAATCAAGCGCAACCGCTAACCCACCATGACAGTTGGCGCCTTTGCAACTTGAAACATATATCGGTTGAATATTGGTAGTATAGGTGACAGTTCCGGTAACAACACATCCAGCCGCATCATCTTTTGCTCCCTGCTGTATCCAGGCACGGATGATCGCTTTTTCATTTGCTGTAAGATCTATTACACCGCCGCCGGGGTGTGTGCCGCCATTGACCCATGTTTCAAATTTTCCAACCCGGGCAAGTATGGCATCATAATATATGGTGTCCTTTCCCTGTGCGGGAAGATATTGTGAGAACTGGACAAAGGTGCTGTCTCCCATATTGTGACATCCGCAAGGGCCGGCTGTAACAATCGGCACCACTTCACCACGAAAAGAAATCTTGGGCAATTCCAGGATATCTTCCCGGTTATTGTAGCAGGAGGTCACGTAGGCCAGCAGCCCGGTTGCCAGGATGATTGTTGCTATTTTCTTGAACATATACCAGCGTTTTAAAGATTGTTGAATAAATGCCAGTTCTTTTTACTTTTTGATCACGGTACCAGAGTTTTTATATCGGAACATACCCGCATTGCTTTGTCCGTATTTCCATACATCCGGAATGTTCGGGTCAGCGAAATACCAGGCTTTTATCAGTGCTATCTCGGAAGGACTCAGACCGCCATCCTGGTAGGCCATGCTGCCACCTTTGCTGGCTGAATAAACCCCGGTAAAAGGATTGGCTGTATGAAGCGTAGAATCAATCCTGTGCAGGAAATTTCCGTTGGCAAGGTTCAGGTAGTTGCCTCTCACATAATAATTCTGACCATTGGAAGTATACACAATACTGGTATTACTTCTTATGCTTTTAGGATACATAATGTCCATAATTATATCGTCATAACTGTTTAGCGGTCCTCTAATCGAAGTTCCGCTTGGGCCGGTCACAGGATTGCTGAAAGTTTTATAGGGCCTGAATGAAGCCCGGTCGGCAGCTGCAGTATCAGCCAGTGTGGCGCCGCCATAAAATTTCTTTACACTGTCTTTATAGGCTGTCCACACAGCATTTCGCTTGGTAAGATTGCTCAGGATGCTGTATGATCTTCCTGTAAAGGCAACAAATGTTGTGGTGTCTGCGGGTGTGATGCCGGAAAGCAAACCAGCCCTGGCCCATTGACCAGTGGCTGTGCCCTGGTTGTGGCAGTTGGCAGAACCGCAACCGTCCACAAGAATGCGGATAGCGGCTTGTCTGAAATCTGTCAGCGCCGGTCTCTCTTTGGCTCCGTTCATGATCCAGTTATAAATAATCGTCTTATCAGTGAGTGATAATTCTTTATTGGAATTAAGCGGCGGCATTGCTTTGTCAAAGTCATTGGTTGTTACATACTCCCATAATTTACTGGTTGAGGGCACACCCGGAGTAACATACCGCATGATGTCAGTGTAAGTAAGTAGTTTGGGGTTTATGCTGCTGCCGGTTCCGTGGCAGTTGGAGGTGGCACAGTATTCTCTAATAATACTCATCACCCCTCTTTTTTGGATCAAATCATTTACATCCGGCACAACATCCCTGACATCTATATAGGTTGTATCATAAAATGGCGCAAATACAGTTGAGTCAGGAATACTCTTGAGTCCACGGTCCAGTTGCCTGGCCAAGTCTCCCTTTTTACTGCATTGCACCAGCAGAACAGCAATAAAAAAAACAACTATCCCAGTTGCGGCGGTTTTGATTGACAATTTTTTCATAGCAAATCATTTATTTATCCGTTACCCTTGTCATCACGGTATTACCCGGTTTTTTCATTTGCGTGGATAAAAATATTAGCCGGCCACTGACAATCTTATGACACATGAATTACGGTCGGATGAGATTGCTCATTGAAAAAACTGACAGTAGTCATATGGAAAATCCTGCCGGAAAATATTGAGCTGTTGTGAGGAACTGTTTCCGAGCCATAGGTTTAGCGAAACCGTTAATATGAAATCGCTTTAAGCCGGTTTTCTATTTATGGCAGAGCTTCCCGCTGACATCTCTCAGCGCTTTGCTTGACATAAGTCATGCAATTGTCATGTGATGGGCTATAGTTTCGGCTCCGGATTTTAAACCCCTTGAGTTGACCTGTTACAATATGAAGACAAAATCAGTTACAGTTATTAAATAATCAGCGTTATGGGAAATAATAAACAGAATGACAAAGACCGCCGGTGGTTCTTTTCCTTTTTCCTGGGTGTAAACAAAGAAGAAACCGGAGTCACAGAAAAGGGTTCTGAAGAAACGGTGAAAATGCTCACCGCCGAAGGAAGGCTGGTGGAAGTGAAACGATCCGTGCTGGAAGCGATGCGGACCAATAAAAAAGCCAGCAATAAAGACATCTACAACTGGATGGATAATCCTTCAAAAGATAAGAACAGCTGATTCATTAATTAAGCTTCAAACCAACCACATGAAACAAGAAGAAATTATAGATAAAAGCCGGCGTGATTTTTTGAAAACAACGGCAGTGGCAGCCGCTGCCACTGTTGCCTGTGGCAGTTTGGCCTGCTCTTCCTGTTCATCCAAACAGCAGCATGCTGCTGCAGGTCAAAAAGTAAAACTGCTTTCTCCTGATGGCGAAATTGTAGAAATTGATTCGGCCTATCTCAATCACCAGGAGCATATGTCAATTGTATCCAAGCTGGAAGCAAGAGAAGGCATTGCAGGGAAGAAATTTGTGATGGTGGTTGACCTGGCCCGTTGCAAAAATGCCCGTAAGTGTATCACAGCCTGCCAAAAATGGCACTATCGTCCTGAAGACGTGGAGTGGCTCACCGTGAAGCTGATGAAGGACAGTGATAAGGCAGCGCCATATTGGTTTCCCAAGCAATGTTTCCATTGCGACAATCCTCCCTGTGTGAAAGTATGCCCGGTGAATGCCACCTTCAAAAGACAAGATGGTTTGGTGTTGATAGATAATGACCGTTGTATTGGTTGTAAATTTTGCATGGCGGCCTGTCCTTATTCCACCCGTGTGTTCAACTGGGATGAACCAGAAATGCCGATGGATATAAAGAACCTTCCTTATTCACCGGAAACCGGAATCCCGGCCAAAGTAGGTACGGTTGAAAAATGTGATTTCTGTCCCGACCGGGCAAGAGAAGGCTTGCTGCCACCCTGCGTGGAAGCCTGCCCCAATGGTGTGTTTTACTTCGGTGATGAAAATGAAGACACCGTCACCAATGGTGATGAAACCGTCAGCTTTTCACAATTAATCAAAGACAGGGCAGCTTATCGCTATATGGAAGATCTCGGCACCAAGCCCCGTGTGTATTACCTGCCGCCGAAAGACAGGCAGTTCCCGGTGGAAAGAGGTTATGATGATCTTCCGGCAAACATTAAAGATCGTTTTAAAGATGTGATTGAAGGAAAAGCTCACCACGAATAAGACCACTACTCAACTGAAAAGAATTTATCATGGAACTTAATAAATACCAGCAGGAGTTATTCGACCACCAGCGGCCCGTGATAGAAAAATATGGCCGCAGGGCATGGGGTTGGACCATCTTTTTCCTGTTATGGATAGGACTCGGCGGCTTTGCCTTGTATAAACAAGTTGCGGATGGCCACGTTGTCACCGGCATGCGGGATAATGTGGTGTGGGGTTTGTTTATCGCCAACTTTATTTTCTTTATCGGCATCAGCTATGCCGGCGCCGTTATCTCCGGCATATTGCATATCCTGAAAGTGGAGTGGAGAAAACCCATCATCCGCATTGCAGAGATGATAACCGTAATCTCCACCATCATTGGTCCTGTTTTCATTTTGCTGTGTGTCGGAAGACTGGATCGTTTACACCACCTGTTGCTTTACCCCAGGCTGCAATCACCCATCACTTGGGATGTGCTGGCCATCGGCACTTATTTCACCGGCAGTGTGATCTTTCTTTATCTCGCTTTGATAAAGGATTTTGCGATTTACCGTGATGCCAAACTGAATATTCCGAAATGGAAGCAGAAACTATATAAAGTGTTTTCGCTGGGTTACAAGGGTACACCCAGCCAGAAAAAACATATCTCTGTTTCGATGAACCTGATGGCAATCATGATCGTGCCGCTGGCCATCATAGTTCACTCGGTGCTCTCCTGGATCTTTGGTATGACCCTTCGGCCCGGCTGGCACAGCACCATCTTCGGTCCTTACTTTGTATTGGCTGCAATCTATTCCGGAACGGGTGTGCTCATTATGGCGATGTGGGTCTATCGAAAAATGTATAAGCTGAACAATTATATACAGGACAAACATTTCATTTATCTCGGGTATATCATGATGGCGCTGGGCGCTGCCTATGGTTATTTCACCTTTTCAGAATACCTGACCAGCTGGTATGGTTCTGAAAAATGGGATAGTGAAGTGGTGGGCAAACTTTTCAATCCTGCCGAATATGGCTGGTGGTTCCTGTTCTCCAATTTGGCCGGTATCCTTATTCCTATATTAATAGTAGCGATACCATTTACAAGGAAACCCGGACTCATCGCTACTGCTTCTTTCTTTATGGTGATTGCCCTGTGGGTGAAACGTTATCTCATCATTGTGCCCACACTCGAAACACCGCTGCTGCCTATGCAGGATACAAGATTAGAATATGTGAAGTACTCCGCCACCTGGGTGGAATGGGCACTGACCTTTGCAGGCATTGCCACATTCTTCCTCTTCTTTACGCTGATGTCAAAATTTGTCACTATTATCCCGATTTCTGAGTTTGGAGAAAAGGAAAAAGCCCCGGCGCCGGTAGCTGAAAAAAAAGAAATCGCCACTGCTTAAACTATAATTTATGAAAACATTTTTTATACAAGGGTTCAATAAAAGCAGAAACCGGATTGTTGTGCTGGCTGGATTGCTGATGCTTTCTTTTGGGTTATATGCACAGGAAGACAGTGCAGCTCTTACAACTGCCGAAGAAGTGGAAATGATCTCACCCGCCATAGATTTCACATGCATTCAGAAAGCAGATAACAGCATTGACCTGAAAGCCGCTTTGCGGGCAAAGATCAACGGCACCTTTTACAAATTGCATACCCTGAAAGTGACGTTTGTTCAGCTAAACGGGGATGAAGAAAAAGAACTGGGCTTTGTAATCACTGACAGGAATGGGGTGGCCCTGTTTAACTGCAAGGCAGATGCGCTGACACCCGATAAGGATGGGAAGGTTCATTTCAAAGCGGTATTTGCCGGAAACAAGTCAATTGACCCTGCAGAAGAAGAACTGGGTGTTAAAAGAGCAAGACTCTCCATCACACCTGTGAAAGAAGACTCCCTGCTTTCCGTGCAATTGAAACTGGTTGATCTTACTACAGGGGTAGAAAAGGCATTGGCTGAAAACGACCTGAGTGTTTTTGTAAAAAGAAGTTTCAATCCTTTGAAAATAGGGGAAGGAACTACAGATGAGAATGGGGAGATCAGTGTGGAAGTGCCAAACAACCTGCCGGGTGACGCAAAAGGAAATATTACGCTTATCGGCCGGCTTGATGACAATGAAGAATATGGCAACCTGGAAGCATCGGTGCTGCAGCCATGGGGGGTACCGGTTTCAGATCAGCCACAGTCGATGCCCCGGGCATTGTGGAGTTCCGATCCGCCATTGTGGATGCTGATAACCTTTATTATCCTGATGACCGTAGTGTGGGGGCATTACTTTGTGATTATCTATGAACTTTTCCGGTTGCGAAAAGAAAAAGAACCGGAAGCAACCAATTTGTAAAATAGACTTTCTTAATAACGTAAAACAACGATCATGAAAAAGAGTATTTATCTTATGCTGGCGATTGTAATCAGTGTGGGCCTGTTGGGCTTCATCACAAAAAACTCATTCCAGGAACCCTGGCCTGTACCCGACAGTTACAAGAATAAAGTAAACCCTGTTTCTAAGACAGATGCAGAAGCATTGCAAACCGGTAAGGATTTGTATGTGCAGCACTGCCAGTCATGCCACGGCAAAAAAGGTAAGGGTGATGGACCCAAGGCATCACAACTGGATACCGATTGCGGCGATTTCACCAAAGCGTCTTTCCTGTCACAAACTGATGGGGCTATTTTCTACAAAACCTATGAAGGAAGAAAAGATATGCCTTCTTATAAAAAGAAGATACCACAGGCCAACGACATTTGGGCCATCGTAAACTATATCAGAACGTTTAAATGAGTTATTGTTCCTGGCAGATCAGAACGTTTTCAGGGATCAGCAGGAACGGTCACAAAACAATAAAGCCCTCTTCCGAGGGCTTTATTGTTTCCATAATTTCGGCTAACCGATCAGGCGCCGGTTTTTGGCTCCAGCAACTGGAAGAACTGATCCAGTTGCGGCAGTATCACAATCCTTGTTCTGCGGTTGGCAGCTTTGCCGTCTTTAGTTCCATTATCCTGTAATGGTTTGTATTCACCTCGACCGGCAGCAGCCATCTTTGCGGGATCAAGACCATATTGTTTTTGTAACAATCTTACTACCGATGTAGCTCTTTTCACACTCAAATCCCAGTTGTCCTGCAACACACCTCCGTTGTAGGGAACATTATCAGTGTGCCCTTCCACCATGAATTCAATATCGGGCTGATTTTTCAGTACGGCAGCCACTTTGCCCAATACGGTTTTAGCCTGTGCGGTCACTTCATACTTTCCGCTTTTGAAAAGCAGTTTGTCTGAAATATCAATATAAACAACACCTTTATCTACTTTAATATTGATGTCTTCATCATCCATATTGCCGACAGCGCCTT
>CAYTGN010000009.1:0-117299 GCA_964437415.1 uncultured Chitinophaga sp.
ATGCTGTGCAGGGAGTGGATGTTTTCAATGCTGATTTCCGTACCCGCCAGGGTGTTGGCAATGGTAATGAGTTTGCAGAGAAAGAGCATCGGGGTGAAATTCCGAGAGGATATATCAGTGGTGTCTATGCCATTGAAGAATGGCGTATATCTGATGGCAGTTTTGTTAAGCTCAGGGAATTGTCACTCAGCTATAACCTGGGCAGCCTGGGCAAATCCATCAGCGATCTCACAGTGGGTTTTGCCGGACGCAACCTGATAAGCTGGGATAACTACAACGGTTTTGATCCTGAAACCAACGCCGGCGGAGGCAGCACACTGGCCCGGGGTATTGATTTCGGGAACGTACCTATTCCAAGAACTTTTTCACTTACCCTCAATGCCAAATTCTAATTCTATCAATTCAAACCTGAAATCATGAAACGAATAATATATTCATTGGTTCTTCTGGGTACAGTGATGCTGGGCATTACCTCCTGTAAGAAGAACTTTACCAATCCCGGGGCCACCCTGGTCAATGATGCACTCAATAGCTCCGTTGGTTTAACCGGCGTTGCCATTGGTGTGCAAAAGCAATACAGTGTAGGCCGGCAGTCTCCATTATATAATTTAGTTACGGCTAACGGGTTCTCCACTTTTGAGTTGCGTTTGCAAAATGCAGGTAACCTGGACGAGTTCAATCTTTCCGTTGGAGGCATCAATGTGGATGGCAATAATAATGTGCTCGGAAATCTCTGGGCGCAAAGCCTGAAAGTGATCTTTGATGCCAACAATGTGATCAGCAATGCAGAAAAACTGGGAGATAAGAATTATGCATCCGGCCTGATCGCTTATGCTTCTATTTTTAAAGCCATGGCGCTGGGCAATCTTTCCATGTACTGGGAGCAGGTGCCTGACACAATTGGTCTTAATGTGTCTTTCATTCCAAGGGCCCAGGGGCTTGCCAGGGCTATCGCAGCATTGGACAAAGCGATTGCTGCCGTTGCAGCCAATCCTATCAGTGCACAGTTTCTTACCAATCTTCCAGCCGGTATGGAAATACCCAACACATTGCAGGCTTTACGGGCCAGATACCTGTTGTTCAGTGGAAATTATGCAGCAGCTTTAGCGGCCGCCAATAATGTCAACCTTTCGAGTAAAAGCACTATGAATTTTGATGCAGTGAGCCCCAACCCGATATTTAATGTGGCTACTGCTACTAATAATGTGTTCCAGGTGCTGGATTCCACCATGGGATTGCCGGTGGCACTGGCGCCGGATCTTACCGACAAGCGGATTCCTTTTTACATGTCAATCAATGCTACTGTGGCTCCACGTTGGCGCATACTTGGTTTTGGCGCTACACTCAGCACACCCTGGCCTCTTTACCTGCCGGGTGAGGTTACACTCATCAAGGCAGAATGCTATGCCCGTTTGGCCGTACCCGACCTGGTGAATGCCGTGATTGAACTCAACAAGGTTCGTACAAAAACACCGGCTTCCGATCCTTTTGGTGTCGGTGCTGATATTGGAATTTATACCGGTCTCCTGACACCTGCTGACATTCTCACCGAGATATACAGACAGCGTTGTATTGAGCTATACATGCTTGGCTTTAAAATGGAAGACATGAGGCGTTTTGGAAGACCCAACACACCGAATGTGGAAAAAAGAAGAAACTTCTTCCCCTTCCCGTTCCGTGAAAGGGATAATAACCCTAACACACCTGCTGATCCTGCGTTTTAATTTCTGCGTTCATATAGCAAGTAAGCAGTACCATGAAGAGGTTGCCCTGGTGGCAGCCTCTTCTCTTTGCAGCCTTTTGTTTCATCAACATGATATCCCCAACAGCACAAGGCAGGCAGAAACATATCTCACAATTCATTCCACACCCTTACCTTTGCACAATTTGTTTTTAAAACAACAAGTGCTCTAAAGAATGCTAAACTCCTCTATCCCCGCTGTTTTATTGCTTGCCGACGGAACGGTGCATCATGGTCAGTCTTTTGGCGCCATCGGCACTACCACCGGCGAAATTTGTTTCAACACGGGCATGACCGGCTACCAGGAAGTGTTTACCGATCCCAGCTATTTTGGCCAGGTGCTCATCATGAACAATGCCCATATTGGTAACTATGGTGTGAAAGAAGTAGATGTTGAATCCGATTCGGTGAAGATCAGCGGGCTGATCGGCCGCAATCTTGAAGAAGGCTATAGCCGCAAAATGGCCAATGGGTCACTTAATGATTACCTGAAGTCCAATAATATTGTTTCTATCGAAGGAGTGGACACCAGGGCTTTGGTGGCGAATATCCGAACCAAGGGTGCCATGAACTGTATCATATCTTCAGCAACCACCGATATTGAAGCGCTGAAAAAGAAACTGGCCGAAACCCCTGACATGAACGGGCTGGAACTGGCCAGCAAAGTGAGCACCACTTCGGCTTATGAATTAGGTGATGCCGGCGCAGGCATCCGCATAGCCGTGATGGATTACGGGGTGAAAAAAAATATCCTGAACTGCATGGTGGAGCGGGGCGCCCATGTGAAAGTGTTTCCTGCCAAAACTGCGCTGGAGGAAGTGAATAAATTTCAGCCGCATGGCTATTTTATTTCCAACGGTCCCGGCGACCCGGCCCCGATGGATTATGCAGTGAATACGCTGAAAGAAATACTAAAAGAAAACAAACCCGTGTTTGGCATTTGTCTTGGTCACCAGTTGCTGGCGTTGGCAAATGATATTCCTACTTTCAAAATGCACCACGGGCACAGGGGGCTGAATCACCCCGTGAAAAACTTAGTGACAGGCCGTTCAGAGATCACTACGCAGAATCACGGATTTGGTGTTGACGCTGAAGCCGTGAAAAAAGCTTCGCATATTGAGATCACCCATCTGAACCTGAATGATCAGAGCATTGAAGGAATACGGGTGAAAGGGAAACCTGCATTTTCGGTGCAGTATCACCCCGAAGCCACTCCGGGGCCGCATGACAGCCGCTATTTGTTTGATGAATTTATCGGGATGATAAGAGAGCACACGAACTGATTATTGACCGCTGATTTTTCAGCGGTTTTTTTTGGTTTATATTCGGGCTATGAAAATTGCCATCATCAACGGTCCCAACCTAAATCTACTCGGCAAACGAGAAACGGATATTTATGGCAATATGCCGTTTGAACAATTCTTTGCACAGTTACAGCAAAAATATCCTGCTGTCGAGTGGAGTTATTTCCAGAGCAATGTGGAAGGCGAACTGATCAATGAATTGCAGCGGATCGGATTTGATCATGATGGCATTATTTTCAATCCCGGAGGATACACACATACATCAGTGGCCATCGGCGATGCTATTGCGGCTATTAAAACACCGGTAGTGGAAGTGCACATCTCCAATGTGCATGCACGGGAAGATTTTCGCAAACTTTCTCATGTTTCAGGCAAAGCAGCCGGCAGCATATTTGGTTTGGGGCTGAAAGGGTATGAACTGGCTGTTGATTATTTCTTGTCGAAAAATGGTTAAACTGTTGTCCAAAGATTACGGGAACTGATTGAAATCAGTTGAATCAATAAGTCTTATCAACAGGTGGCAATTGACCTCTGTTACCTTTGCAGTCCATGAAACTTCCTGTAACATACCAATCTCCCAAAGAAGCCCTGGCCATCATACAGCCGGGCCAGCGTATTTATATCCACGGCAGTGCGCAAACGCCAACCTTATTGCTTCGCAGTCTTGCCAATGAAGCCCACCGGCTGAATGATGTTGAGCTGGTTTCCATCAGCGTTTATGGAGATGTGCAGGTGGATAAACCGGAGTATGCAGGCATTTTCCATATCAATTCCCTCTTTGTTTCTTCCAGTGTGCGGACAGCCGTGAACGAAGGAAGGGCCGATTATGTCCCTGTTTTTCTCAGCGAAATACCTGAACTGTTTAAGCAAAATATTATGCCGCTGGATGTGGCAATTGTACAGGTATCCCCGCCCGATGGTCATGGGTATTGTTCGCTGGGAGTGTCTGTGGATATTGCCCGGTCTGCAGTAAACACGGCAAAGCATATCATTGCGCTGGTGAATCCGAATGTACCAAGAACACATGGCGACGGGATGATTCACAGCAGCCGGTTTCATAGCCTGGTGTATGGCGAAGAGCCGTTGTATGAAGCAAGGTTTAGCGATAAAGTGACCGCTGTTGAACTGAAGATCGGAGAGTATGTAGCCGGGTTGATAGATGACCGCAGTACACTGCAAATGGGTATAGGCTCCATTCCGGATGCAGTGCTGAGATCATTGCATAACCACAAAGACCTTGGAGTTCACACAGAAATGTGTTCCGATGGTATTATTGATCTGGTGGAGAAGGATGTGATCAATAACAAGTACAAGCAGATACATCCCAACAAAACGGTAACATCTTTTGCTCTTGGCACCAAAAGGCTTTATGATTACGTAAACGATAATCCTTCTTTCAATTTCCTTGATATAGACTATGTGAATGATCCCAATGTCATCAGGCGCAACAAAAAAATGGTAGCTATCAACAGCGCTGTGGAAGTTGATATCACCGGGCAGGTTTGTGCTGATTCTATTGGCACTTATCAATATTCCGGTGTGGGAGGACAAATGGATTTTATGCGTGGCGCTGCTGTCAGCGAAGGCGGTAGGCCGGTCATTGCTCTCCCTTCCCGCACTGCAAAAGGAGTATCAAGGATTGTTGCCATGCTAAAACCAGGTGCCGGTGTGGTCACCACCCGTGCACACATGCATTATGTAGTGACGGAGTATGGCGTTGCTTATCTCTTTGGGAAAAACCTCCGTCAGCGGGCCCGTGCCCTTATCAATATTGCCCACCCAGGTGATAGGGAATTGCTGGAGAAAGCCTGCTATGAACGTTTCAAAGTTTTTTGATCATCATATTTGCCATGCTGGCCGGCATAGTGATTTCTTTTAACAAAGCTTAATCAAACTATTGCCCGCTGTTTGCATTCTCAGGAATGTGACAAACAAACAGTGAGGAATGATTTGAAAAAAGTTAAATGAATTAACACTATGAAAAAGATCTTTACTTACTCAATTATTGCCGTGATGACGGCCTTGCTTTTTACCAGTTGTGTAAAGAGTGTTTATGTTGATGATGACAGCTACTGGCTCACACAGGAGCAAGGAGTGGTTGTGTTCAGCGATTCCAACTGCGGCTATTATGTGGTGGAGACCAATTATGGATATACCATCATACGTTCAGTCAGCGGATTCCGTCCATACGAGGGAAGCATCATGTATGGAAACTTTGGTCAGTACGGTACAAGAAGTTTTTACAACTATTCAAATGGTGTGGTAGTGACCGGGCAGGTGGTGGAAGTGGATCTTTCCTATACCCAGGCACAGTATGCGGTCGAGTATTATTGCCCTTACGCTGTTGGCTACAAGATCAAACAAAGTCCCCAAAGCTCTGAGAAGCTGAAAAGAGAAGTACACTAATTACATAGCAGCATAAATGCAGAAATCCTGTTTCGGTATAAGCGAAGCAGGATTTCTTTATTTTTAGGCAAACTTAACCGGATGCGTATTTTCATTTTCCTGCTTGCAAGCTTCATCTTTAATCCTGCGATCGGACAGAAAAGTAAAAAATTTCATTCTAAAGCGGTGGTGGCCGACGGGCACAATGATGTTCTCTCATCAAGAGTGCTGAGCGGAGAAGACATCTCTGTGCGGTCAGATAAAGGCCACAGTGACCTCGTTCGCTGGCAAGAAGGCGGTTTGGATCTGCAGTTTTTTTCTGTTTGGACAGGTGAACGGGCCCGTAACCCGGAAGGTTTTTACAAAGATGCCACAGAGGAAATTGATTCGCTGATAGCCATTGTGGCAAGAAACCCCGGTCGCATCACACTTGCCAGGAATTATCGTGATGTTAAAAAAGGAATTCGCAGAAAACAATTGGTGGCATTGATAGGGGTGGAAGGCGGTCATATGATAGAGGATGATATGAAAAAATTAGAAGAGCTTGAAAAAATGGGAATGCGATACCTCACGTTAACCTGGAACAACAGTACAAACTGGGCCAGCAGCGCTATGGATGAAACCCGCCGGCCAGATAGTCTTGCGCATAAAGGATTGAATGATTTTGGAAAGCAGGTAGTGAGAAGGATGAATGAATTGGGTGTGATAGTAGATCTTTCTCATGTTGGTGAACAAACGTTTTATGATGCAATAGCTGCTACAAACAAGCCGGTGATCCTTTCACATAGTTCAGTGTGGAATATTTGTCCTGTGTTTCGCAATGTAAAAGATGACCAGATAAAGGCTGTGGCACAAAACGGTGGTGTGATCTGCATTAATTTTTATTCAGGGTTCATCAGTAAAGAATATGAAGAACGATCTGAATATCTCTCCGGCACATTGCGGAGGAAATTCCAGGATTCATTGCTGGCATCGGGATATGACTCCGCACAGCTAAGAACAGCATGGCGGGAATACCTGCGAAAGGAAATGAATGCTATCCGGCCCACCTTGCAGCAAGTGGTTGATCATATTGATTACATCGTGAAGCTTGCAGGGGATGATTATGTTGGTATCGGTTCTGATTATGATGGGGTAAGTTCATTGCCAGTGGGACTGGAAGATGTAACCACTTATCCTGCTATTACAGAAGAATTACTCAAGCGGGGTTATTCCAAACGATCAATCCGGAAAATTTTAGGCAGCAATGTTTTGCGGGTGATCAAAGCTAATTTTCTGTAGCAGCGAGTTGTTTTATTCCTTTATACTGGTAGCGGATCACTCCTTTACTGTTTTGTTTAGCTGCTGCCAGCATCGCCTTTGCTACTGTTTCAGCCCTGATGGGTTTGTATTTCTGCAATCCCCCGATCATTAAGAAAGAAACGGCACTCCCCAGCACACGGCCAATTTCTTCCCCCAGTCTTTTTTCGTTTCTTTTTCCTGTGAGCACCGATGGCTGCATGATATGTGTGGCGCTGAAACCATAACCGGCTACCGCTTCTTCAATCTCCCCTTTTAATTTCAGGTAAAAATTGCTGCTTTTGGCGGAGGCACCGACAGCAGACATCAATATGTATTGTTCACAACCGGTTTCTTTGCCAAACCGGGCTGCGTTCACAGCAATATCATAGTCAATACTCCGGTACAGGGTCTTGTCACCTTTCACTTTTTTTTGCGTGGTGCCGATGCAGCAAAAAGTGGTGTCCACGCCTTCGAGTGCCAGCCTGAAAGATTCAGCATCGTTGAAATCAACCAGTTTCACTTCCATTTTGGGATGTGTTTTCTCCATTGGCCGGCGAACAATCACCCTGACGGTTTCAAAAAAATCCTCTTGCAGCAGTCGTTGCAACAGGTGTTGCCCGGTCATGCCGGTGGCGCCCAAAATGGCGGCAATTTTTCCGCTCATGATTTTAATGTTATTTTGCTCACCCGGTTTATTCGTATGCAAATTCAGGAAAATATCTCATTAAAGCGATACAATACATTTGGTATTGATGTTAGTACCCGGCGTTTCGCATCATTTGCTTCTGTAGAAGAGTTGAGGGAAATTCTTGAGCAGGATGCTTCCTTGCATCGGCTGGTGCTGGGCGGCGGCAGCAATATTCTTTTTACCAATGACTATGATGGCCTTGTTTTGAAAAATGAGATCAGGGGGATAGAAAAAGTTGACGAGGATGAAGAGTATGTGTATGTGCAGTCAGGTGCAGGGGAAAACTGGCACCGGTTTGTACTGGATTGCATCAGCAACAACCGGGCAGGAGTGGAGAACCTTTCCCTGATACCAGGAAATGTCGGCGCTTCACCGATGCAGAATATCGGCGCTTACGGAGTGGAGATCAAAGATGTGTTTCATCAACTGGAGGCGTTTCACCTGAATGATAAACAAATTGTTTCGTTCAGCAGCAGTGATTGTGCATTTGGATACAGGGAAAGTGTTTTTAAGAACAGTTATAAAGACCAGTTTGTGATCCTGAATGTGACTTATAAACTCCGCAAGCAACCTGTTTTCAATACCAGTTATGGAGCAATAGAGCAGGAACTGGAAAGAATGGGTGTAAAAGAACCTAGCATAAAAGCTGTGTCTGATGCAGTGATCCGTATTCGTTCATCCAAATTGCCCGACCCTTCGGTGACAGGTAATGCAGGAAGTTTTTTTAAAAACCCGGTTGTAAGCGGGCCTGTTTTCCATGCTTTAAAAGAGAAATTCCCTGGTATAATTGGATTTGCAAACAACGATGGAACTTATAAGCTGGCTGCCGGGTGGCTGATCGAACATTGTGGCCCTGATGAATATAGAAGCTGGAAAGGTTATCGGAAGGATGATGCCGGTTGTCATGAAAAGCAGGCATTGGTGTTGGTGAATCATGGCAACGCATCCGGTGCTGAGATTTTTGCTCTTGGTAAGCAGATAATGGAAAGTGTAAATGAAAAATTTGCTGTGATGCTTGAAACAGAAGTTAATATAATTTAACAAGGTAAGTATATCCTTTTTTCTCTATTATTGCCAATCATTAAACCATTTATATGAAAAAAATATTACTTGTTTTTTTCGCTATTCCTGGTTTCTGTTTTTGCCGTTGCGCAGGAGACGGCTGCTAAATCTGTTTATTTTGAATTAGGAGGTCCGGGTCTTGCGTCTTTCAATTTTGATACCCGTTTTGGACCGAGAGAAGATGGACTGGGCGGACGAATTGGATTTGGTGGGTTTAGCATTTCAAGTGATGGCGATAAGGCCGGTCTTGTGTTTATTCCTATTGGCCTCAACTATCTGTTAGGTAAGGACGGAAAAAACTATTTTGAGTTAGGAGCTGGTGTTACGCCGGTGATCGGCTCCAGTTCTACAACTGATGAAAATTTCACATCAACTTTTGGCCACCTGAATTTTGGCTACCGTCTTCAGCCCTCAAACGGCGGTTTCACTTTCCGTGCATTTATTACTCCTATTTTCGGAAGTTTTGGTTTTATCCCATATTATGGGGGTGTTTCCTTTGGCTATAAATTTGGCAGCGGAAAAAAATAATTGTGCAGCGAAGAATCCCGAACTGTCTGATACTTTTTATAACAAAAGACTGCCCCAGGTGGTCTTTTTTATTTGTGTCTTTCAGCTAGCTTGTTTACTACATCATTCAGGCGGTAATCCTTTGCCTGCAGCAAAATGAGATAATGGAATAAGAGGTCAGCAGCTTCGTTTAAGAATTTTTCCTCGTTATCATCTTTACTTTCTATCACCAGCTCCACTGCTTCTTCACCCACTTTCTGCGCAATCTTATTAATGCCTTTGGCAAAAAGTGAAGAGGTGTAGGAATTATCAGAAGGGTTGTTTTTTCTTTCACTAATTATCTCCTCCAGCTTTTGCAGGGAGAATAAAGGATTTGTTTCATTAAAACAGGTGTCAGCGCCGGTATGACAAACAGGCTCGGCCGGCTGGGCTTTTACCAGTAATGTATCGTTGTCGCAGTCAACCAGCATTTCCTTCAGCAAAAGAAAATTGCCCGAAGTTTCTCCCTTGGTCCACAGACGTTGTTTGCTGCGGCTGAAAAAAGTGACTTTGCCTGTTTCTTTTGTTTGTGCATAAGCTTCTTCATTCATAAAGCCCAGCATCAGCACTATGTTGCTGGCATCATCCTGCACAATGGCAGGAACAAGACCATTACTGTATTTGGAGAAATCAGGTTTCATAATCTTACAGGTATTTGTTGGTTGGCTAAATAGTTTTTTAGATCCGGGATGGCTATTTCTTTGAAATGAAAAATGCTGGCAGCCAGACCTGCATCTGCTTTTGCTATGCCGAAAACCTCAGCAAAATGCTGCATCGTGCCTGCACCTCCTGATGCAATGACAGGGATATTCACAGCGGTGGCAATTTCTTTTGTGATAGCTAATGCAAAACCGTTTTTAGTGCCGTCATTTTCCATGGAAGTCAACAATATTTCACCGGCGCCTCTTGCTGTAATTTCTTTTGCCCAGTCTGATGCTTTTTTATCCGTAGGTGTTCTGCCACCATGCGTTACCACTGTCCATATATCATTGATAAGTTTGGCATCAATGGCCACTACCACACACTGGCTGCCGAAATTCCTGGCCAGTTCATCTACCAATGAAGGGTTTTTTACAGCAGATGTGTTGATAGAAATTTTATCTGCTCCGTTTTCCAGCAGTATTCTCACATCTTCAACCGTATTGATACCGCCACCTACGGTGAACGGGATATTAATATGGGTGGCAATATCTCTCACCAATTTTGCCAGTGTTTTTCTTTTTTCCGTGGTGGCAGTAATGTCGAGGAAAACCAATTCATCAGCCCCTTCTTCGCAATAGCGGACCGCCAGTTCCACCGGGTCGCCTGCATCACGCAACTGGATAAAGTTGGTGCCCTTTACCGTTCTTCCGTCTTTAATATCAAGACAGGGTATGATGCGTTTTGTGAGCATAGGTCAAATAAGAAATTTTTTCAGATCAGTCAACCGGATCTTATTTTCATAAATCGCTTTGCCAATGATAGCGCCGTCCAATCCTGCTTCTCTCAACTCTTCTATCTCATCCACGGTTGAAATGCCGCCACTGGCGATCAGGTCAATGGAAGGATGCCCGTTCATTATTTTTTTATAAAGATCAATGGAAGAACCCTGCAACAATCCGTCTTTGCTCACATCGGTGCAAAAGAACTGCTTCACGCCTTTGGTCTTGTATTTTGCGATAAGGTCAAAGACACTCAGCGAGGTGGATTCTGTCCATCCTTTCACTACAATTTTTTCATCTTTCACATCGGCGCCGATGATGAATTTTTCGGCACCATATGCCAGCAGCCAGCCGGAAAAGCTGAACTCATCTTTGGCAGCAATGCTCCCGATGGCTGCATACGCCGCACCTGAATTAAACGCTATCTCCACATTTTTTTGTGTGCTGATGCCTCCGCTGAAATCAATCAGCAGTTTTGTTTTCCCGGCAATTCTTTCCAGCACTTTCCAGTTTTTCACATCACCGGCTTTGGCGCCGTCAAGGTCAACGAGGTGAAGACGTTTTAAACCTGCATCTTCAAATTGCAGGGCCACTTCCAGCGGGTCTTCATTGTAAATGGTCTTTTGGCTGTAATCGCCTTTTACAAGCCGCACACATTTTCCGTCAATAATATCAATGGCAGGTATGATGGTCATCTTAGAGTGATAAGAAGTTTTTTAAAATTTGTTCCCCGGTTTTTGCACTTTTTTCAGGGTGAAACTGCACGCCATAAAAATTGTCTTTTTGCATAGCAGAAGAATAGTCTAGTATATATTCAGTTGTTGCAATACTGCAGGGATTGGCCCCGGCATAATAACCATGTACAAAATAACAATAACTGTTTTCAGCTACACCCCGGAATAATTCTGTTTTCAGGTCATAAATATTATTCCAGCCGATCTGCGGCACTTTTTCAAGGTTGACAGGGTTAAATCGTTTCACAATAACGTTATCAAAAACACCAAGGCAAGCAGTGCTATTCTCTTCGGAGTAAGAACAAAGTAGTTGCATGCCGAGGCAAATGCCCAGCACCGGTTGCTGCAAAGAAACAATCAGTTTGTCCAGGTCTCTTTCTTTGAGATAGTTCATGGCTGTGCTGGCTTCGCCAACACCGGGGAAAATTACTTTGTTGGCTGAATGTATCTCTTCCGGGTCATCCGTCACTGTTGCCGTAACACCAATCCTTTCCAGTGCAAAAAGTACGGACTGGATATTGCCGGCGTTATATTTTATGATCGCAACTTTCATTTCTTGTTCTCTATGTTTATGTGTCAGACGGAGTCCGTCAGGTACTATAGGATCCCTTTTGTGCTGGGCAGTTTAAGATTATCGGCATCTCTTTTCACTGCCATTTTGATTGCTTTGGCTAATGCTTTGAATATGGATTCAATTTTATGATGTTCGTTGTCGCCTTCCACTTTTATATTCAGGTTGCACCTGGCCGCATCACTAAATGACTTGAAAAAGTGATAAAACATTTCCGTGGGCATATCACCGATCTTTTCTCTTTTAAAGGCTGCTTCCCAAACGAGCCAGCTTCTGCCGCCAAAATCCAGTGCTACCTGTGCTATTGAATCATCCATCGGCAGGGTGAAACCATAGCGTTCAATTCCTTTCTTATTTCCTAATGCGGTTGCAAATGCTTCACCAAGGGCAATGGCAGTGTCTTCTATAGTATGATGTTCGTCAATATGCAGGTCGCCGTCAACTGTTATGGCCAGGTCAATTCCGCTGTGCCGGCCCAGTTGGTCCAGCATGTGATCAAAAAAGTTCAGCCCTGTTTTTATTTCCGTTTTACCGGTTCCGTCAAGGTTCAGTTCAATGCTGATCTTTGTTTCATTGGTATTGCGCTGGTGCTGTATGATCCTTTGCCCCAACTTCAGGAATTCATAAATTTTTTTCCAGTCGGTTGTCTCCAGTACCACCGTCTGTTGCAATGTTTCCCATCCATCTTTTATTTCTGCTCCGCCCAGGCCGGGTTCAAGATTCAGCCAGATAGCTTTGCAGCCAAGGTTCTTTGCGAGTTGCACATCGGTGATGCGGTCACCGATCACAAATGATCCGGGCAGATCGTATTCAGGGTTGTTGATGTATTTTACCAGCATACCCGTTCCCGGTTTGCGGGTGGGTTTATTTTCATGCGAAAAACTTTTATCAATAAGCACATCGCTGAAACGGATGTTTTCGTTTTCCAAACTTTTCATCACAAAATCATGAACGGGCCGGAAAGTGTTTTCGGGGTAAGAATCTGTTCCCAATCCATCCTGGTTAGTGACCATCACCAGTTCATAATCCAGTTCACCGGCAATTTTTTTCATCCAGTAAAACATGCCAGGATAAAATTCCAGTTTCTCAAAAGAGTCAATCTGATAAGTAGGCGGAGCTTCTTTGATCAGTGTGCCATCACGGTCAATGAACAATATCTTCCGGCCTCCCTGCCCCCCGCGGGGGGGATCTGTGAGAATCTGGTTACTCATTAGATATATTAATTTTTGTGAGTGCTTGTATTAATTTGCTATTTTCCTCAGGCGTTCCGATGGTTATCCGGAGGCAGTCATCACAGAGTATAACTTTGGAACGGTCTCTTACGATAATTCCTTCGCCTGAAAGCTGTTCATATACTTTTCTGGCTTCTGTCATTTTCACCAGCAGGAAATTAGCGTCGGAAGGATAAACGGTTTGTGTGATTTCCAGCTTCAGCAATTCTTCTTTCAGCCATTCTCTTTGTTCAACGGTGATCTGTATCCAGTCATTAACCGTTTCAATATTCTCCAGTGCTTCCAATGCCAGTTGTTGTGTGGCGGTGCTGATATTATAAGGATATTTCACCTTGTTCATGTACTGAATGATCGGTTCACCGGCAAAGGCCATTCCCAGCCGGAGACCAGCCAGCCCCCATGCTTTTGACAATGTTTGCAGGATAACCAGGTTGGGGTATTCAGTAAGTTCCGGTATAAATGTTTTTTGCCGGGAATAGTTGATATAAGCTTCGTCAATCACCACGAGCCCCTCAAAATTATTGAGCAGCACTTCCACATCGGTTTTGCTGATACTGTTACCAGTGGGATTGTTGGGAGAACAGATAAAAATGAGTTTGGTAAAAGGATCAATCGCTTCTTCAATGGCATCGAGATCCAATTGAAAGGTGCTTGTCAGCGGAACTTTTTTCAGTTTCACATCATTCATTCCGGCACACACTTCGTACATGCCATAGGTGGGAGGGAAGACTAGTGCATTGTCTTTGCCCGGCTCACAGCAAATGCGGAACAAAAGATCAATGGCTTCATCGCTGCCATTGCCGAGAAAGATATTTTTTGACGGAACACCTTTGATCGAGCTGATCTTTTCCTTCAGTTTCAGTTGAAGTGGATCGGGATAACGGTTATAGTTTTCATCCAAAGGAGAGCCAAATGAATTTTCATTGGCATCAAGGAAAATACTGGCCATACCGCTGAACTCATGCCTTGCGGATGAATAGGCAGTCATTTCTTTGATATTCTTTCTTACTAAATTATCCAGGTTGAAATCCATACTTAATTTTTTAGACGAATCGCCACAGCGTTTTTGTGTGCATCAAGACCTTCAGCCGCTGCCATGGTCATTACTGTTTTGCCAATATGCTGTAATCCTTCTTTGGTCAATTGCTGATAAGTGATCTTTTTCACAAAACTATCTAAGGAAACACCGCTGTACATGGCCGCATAGCCATTGGTAGGTAGTGTATGGTTTGTGCCGCTGGCATAATCGCCAACACTTTCCGGCGAATAGTTTCCTATGAAAACGGAGCCTGCAGTTGTGATTTTTGCAAGAATCTTTTCAGAACAAGAAAGAATCAGGTGCTCCGGGGCGTACAAGTTTGAGAGTTCTGCTGCTTTATCAAGTGATTGCAGCAGGATCGTCTTACTGTTTTGCAAAGCCTTTGCTGCTGTTTCCTTCCTCGGCAATTCTTTTAGTTGGTCAGCAATGGCGGCAGTAATTTTTTTTGCAACCAGCTCACTTGTTGAAAGTAAGATCATCTGTGAATCCGGGCCATGTTCCGTCTGCGACAAAAGATCGGCTGCTACAAATTCAGGAACTGCTGATTCATCGGCAATCACCAGTACTTCAGATGGGCCTGCAGGCATATCTATGGTTACTCCTTCCTGTTGAACTAACTGTTTAGCCATTGTCACATATTGGTTGCCCGGCCCGAATATCTTGAACACTTTGGGAATGGTTTCCGTGCCATAGGCCATAGCGCCGATAGCCTGCACACCACCTGCTTTGAAAATTTTTGTAACTCCGCATAGTTGTGCTGCATATAGTATCGCAGGGTGTATGGTAGCCCCCTCTCCTTTTGGAGAGGGGGTTGGGGGTGAGGTCAGAACAATTTCTTTACATCCTGCTATGGCTGCAGGAACTGCCAGCATCAATACAGTTGAAAAAAGCGGGGCAGAACCTCCCGGAATATACAAGCCTACTTTTTCAATGGATTTTGATTCCCGCCAGCAAACTACGCCGGGCATGGTTTCAATTTTCTGTATGGACTCTTTTTGTGAACGGTGAAAGACTTCAATGTTCTGCTTTGCCTGCTGAATGGCCTCCTTCAATTCTTCGCTAAGCAATGCTGCTGCAGTTTTGATGTCTTTTTCAGTTACCTGTAATCTTTTTACAGCCACTCCGTCAAATTCCTTGCTGAATTTGCGGACAGCTTTATCTCCTTTGGCTTTCACTTTCCCCAAAATCTTTTTTACACTTTTTTCAAGGGAGCTACTATCAGCAACAGGTCGCTGAACGATCTCCTGCCATTCTTTTTTTCCGGGATATTTATAGAGTTTCATAATAAATGTTACACTTCCTTTTTGAGAATCAGTTTTACATTACCATTTTTTCAATCGGGATGATCAGGATGCCCTGTGCCCCTGCTGCTTTCAGTTGTTCAATCACATTCCAGAAATCACTTTCGCTGATCACCGAATGAACAGAGCTCCATCCGGGTTCTGCCAAAGGCAAAATGGTGGGACTCTTCATCCCGGGTAATAATTTACAAATTGAGTCAAGCTTATTGTTGGGGGCATTCAGCAGCACATACTTGTTGTTTTTAGCCTTTCTCACAGCACGGATGCGGAACAGTAAACTTTCAAGGATGATCTTTTTGGCAGGCAATAATTCTTTATTACTGATAAGCACCGCTTCCGATGATAAAATGGTCTCGATCTCTTTTAGCTCATTGGTGAAAAGAGTGCTGCCCGAACTCACCAGGTCGCAGATGGAATCGGCCAAACCGATTCTAGGCGCAATTTCCACCGAACCGCTGATTTCATGAATAAAGGCAGTAATATTTTTTTCTTTCAGAAAGGCAGTGAGGATAACCGGGTAACTGGTGGCGATCTTTTTCCCGTTAAGGTCATTGACGGATTGCAGCGGGCCGTTTTTAGGAACAGCCAGCGATAACCGGCATTTGCCAAAACCTAATTTTTCAATCACCTGCACTTCCTTGTTTTTTTCTTTCACAACATTCTGGCCGACAAAACCAATATCCGCCACAGCATCTTGCACATATTCCGGGATATCATCATCCCGCAGGAAGAAAATTTCAACCGGGAAATTGCCTGATAACACCCTTAACTGGTTGTTGCCATTGCTGACCTCGATGCCACATTCTTTCAGCAGTTGCATGGAGCCTTCATAGAGCCGACCCGATTTCTGAACAGCGATCTTTAATGTTTCTTGTGTCATAAGTTGACTGTTATTACAAATAAAAAGGGCTTACTGTTGAGTAAGCCCTTCACTATGATTTACATAATATCCTCACGGCCTACCCTGGCTGAGCAAGAAATGATGATGATTATGGGTGTATGTTTTCATATCAGGCCTCAAAAATAAGGGATTATTTGAATTGCTGGTTTGTTTCAGTCTTAATTTTTAAATTAGTACTGTTTTTATCAACAAGCCCTTATGGGAAGAATATCAACAACCAAAACCAAAACTCCCTGGCGACGGCTTGGGATTTTCAATCCCTTTGCCGCCGAAGCCCGTTCTTTCGATCCGCTACGGCCCTGGAAGGTCATTTCGCAAAACAATGTTTTCATCATTTACTTATCCGTACTACTGTTCGCTTTTTATGCTTTCACCCGCTATGGATTGAACTGGATCGCTTTATCCACTTCACTTATTGCCAGTGTGCCGGTAGGGTTTGCTATTGCTTTTTTTGAAACGCAGGCGATGGAGTTTCGCCGCAAACACCGGCGGACGGGTTTTTGGTTCTACCTGCTCTATCGCACCATGCGGGTCACCTTTTGGTTCATGATCCTTTTCTTTTTTATCATGAACATTGTGCTGTGGCTGGATGTAAATACATACGAAACCATTTTTCCCAACAGCCTGCATGATTTTTTTGCTACCCGCAAGTTGTTTGAATTTCTTGGCTTGTCACTCATTATTTCCCTTGTGTCAAACTTTATGGATGAATTGCACCGTAAACTGGGCAGGGATGCTATTTATAACCTTGTGTTTGGAAAATATCACCAGGTGAAACAGGAGGACCGGGTTTTTCTTTTTATTGATCTTAACCATTCCACTGATATTGCCGAGTCAATGGGTGAACTTGAATACAGTCATTTTCTGCAGGACTATTTTTATGACATCAGTGAGCCGATTGCCCGCTATTTTGGCAGGGTGTATCAATATGTGGGTGACCAGATCGTGGTGACATGGCCGATGAAAAAAGGATTGAGGTATGCAGTATGTGTACGTTGTTTTTTTGCAGTGCAAAAGCAGATTCGCAGGTTTGAAAAACAATACATGGACCGGTACGGCCGTATGCCGGAGTTCAAAGCGGCTTTGCACGGCGGCACAGTTGTTATTTCAGAAGTGGGAAAATATAAATCGGAGATCGCTTATCATGGTGATGTGCTGAACACCACAGCAAGGATGCAAAGCAAATGCCACGACATGAATGCCGACCTCATTGTTTCGGACTGGATCATAGACAATGTTACGATGCCAAAATTTCTGAAGATAGAAACGCTTGGTTCGTTTCAGCTAAAAGGAAAACAACAGGAAATAGAGTTGTTTTCAGTCTGGATTTCGCAAAAACAGCAGGAAGAAAAAAAACGGAAACAAAGAGGATTGTTCAGGAGAAAAATTATCGTCGGGGATACGGAATAAAAAAGTCACCGGGTGCGCCGGTGACAACTCAATGAATTTATTTATGTTCTGATCAGCTGATGTTTGTCTTTTCAGACTTTACACTCACAGACGGGCAACCATATTTACGGGATGTGGCGCAGGAGCTGACAAGAATAATCATGGTCAAAAGTAAAATGGAGGCAAAAACTTTGTTTTTCATTATGAAGGGTATTAGTGTTGTAATAACGGTGAAACCGTTTGTTTATTTTGCAAAGGTAAATGCCGGGAACCGGATTCAAAAGTGATTTATGCACTGGAGTAGGGGGAAAGATGCTAAATCGCTGGTTTTCTTGCATTCAGCAGGAGGAAATTGATAAAATTTCATTTTGATAAAGACAGCAAACCGTTACCTTTACCGCCGATTTTATCATAGAATAATTTACAGACCTGATGTTGCAGTTGAAAAAACCCCTTGCTTTTATTGATCTGGAGACCACAGGAACAAACCTGGGTACCGACCGTGTTGTGGAAATAGCTATTGTAAAAATTCTACCGGATGGTTCAAAGAGTGTAAAGCGAAAATTGGTCAACCCCGAAATGACCATTCCCAAACAGGCAAGTGATATTCATGGCATTTCAGATGAAATGGTGAAGGATGCCCCTACATTCAAACAGATCGCACAGGAACTGAAACAAATGCTGGATGGATGTGATTTTGCGGGGTATAATTCAAACAGGTTTGATATTCCCCTGCTGATGGAAGAATTTCTCCGGGCACAGGTTGATTTTGACATGAAGAACAGGAAAATGCTGGATGTACAAAACATCTTTCATAAGATGGAGCCAAGGACATTGGGCGCCGCTTACAAATTCTATTGCAATAAAACACTTAATGGCGCCCATAGCGCTGAGGTGGATGCTACCGCCACTCATGAAATTTTGGAGGCCCAGTTAGACCGTTACACAGAATTAGGCAACTCTGTTGATAGCATTCTGAAATGTATTGGTGAAGACCAGGTGGTGGATTTTGCCCGCCGCTTCATTATGGAGAACGGTGTGGAAGTATTCAATTTTGGTAAATTCAAGGGACGGCCGGTTGCCGATGTGCTGAAATCCGAACCCCAGTATTATGACTGGATGATGAAAGGCGATTTTCCCCAACATACCAAGCAAAAGCTTACCGAAATCTATACCCGTACGATGTTGAAGAAAGTGTGATTTGCACGGAAGTCTGTGCAGAATTTTAACAGCCGTTCTCTTCGGATTATTGTAAATTCGTATTTGCCTATTTCAGAGGGCTCTGCGTGGATAAACTCGTTATCATACCGACCTTTAATGAGAAGGAGAATATCAGCAATATTCTTCACGCCATCTTCAACCTCCATGTAGGGTTTCATATATTGGTGATTGATGACGGCTCTCCCGATGGCACGGCAGAAATTGTAAGAGACCTGCAGTCAAAATTTCCGGGGCAATTATTTTTGGAAGAACGCAAAGGGAAACTGGGTTTGGGCACAGCCTATATTCATGGTTTCAGGTGGGCAATTGCCAGGAACTATCAGTTCGTTTTTGAAATGGATGCCGATTTTTCTCATAACCCTGCCGACCTTCCCCGTCTTTATCATGCCTGCAAGTATGATGGAGCTGGTGTTGCCATTGGTTCCCGCTATGTGAAGGGCGGAGGGGTGGTTAACTGGCCGGCCAATCGTATTGCTTTATCAAAAGGAGCTTCACTTTATACCAGAATGATCACCTGGATGCCGGTGAAGGATCCTACTGCCGGCTTTATGTGTTATCGCAAAGAAGTGCTGGAAACGATCAACTTTGACCAGATCCGTTTTGTGGGCTACGCATTCCAGATCGAAATGAAATTTGCTGCCTGGAAGCTGGGATTTAAACTAAAAGAAGTGCCTATCATTTTCAAAGACCGGGCTTTTGGTGCTTCCAAAATGAATAAGGGTATAGTGAAGGAAGGTATATTGGGTGTGCTTAAACTGCGCTGGCAAAGCCTCTTCAAAAATTATCGCAGACGGGTTAAAAATAAAGAAGCAGCACAATCTCCATTAGTGGTTGCTGACAGGAAAGAGTTATTTGCTGAAAGCAAATAATACTGTCTATTATTTTTTCTCATTGATAGTTGCAAATACCAGGTTCTCTATAAAACCCACGATCATTTCTTCGTCTTTTTCTTTTCCAAAATCAGTTAGTGCAGGCAGGTGGTGCATGAAGAAATTCTGGAAATGCGCCATTTCAATAATGGTGCTTGACAGTGAATTCGGAAACGGGTAGTGTGGGTTACACTCGAGGATGATATCACTGATGCGGGCACAAAGATCCTTATAGGGTTTGAACAATTTCTGCTTATTATCTTCAGACACATGTTTAGTGAGATAGGCCTTGGTTCCTTCTGCAATAATAATCTGGTGCAAAACACTTTCATTCACATAGCTTGTCTTTTCATCATCCTCAATAGAAATAGCCAGCAAGCGGATTACTTTTTTCAACTTTTCCGCAGGATCACTGATGTTTAGTGTGTAAAAAGCAACCCTGAATTCAACCCAACTCCAGTACCAGGCGGTCAGGTAGATGAGCAACCGGTGTTTGTTTTCAAAATAGCGGTAGATGCCTGCCTCGGTGGACCCGATCGCATCGGCCAGCTTCTTGAAAGTAAATGATTCAAAACCATTTTTATGGATAAGCAGGATGCTGTTCCTGATGATATTTCTGCCCAGGGCGGATTGCTCAGGATTCTTCAGAAAGAGATTTTCATTCATACGGAACTGCAACTGTAATTCCATCTTTTTCCTGTTTTAGATCAACGTATTCAAACCAGATGTTAGCAAAGATAAATAAAAGTTTTACACTTTTTTTTAATAGTAATACTATCTTTTTAAAAATAACCCCTATCTTAGCGCCTCTAAAGCGATTGAAGCATGCCCAAAAAGCATCTGTTTAGAGAAATTAAAAATGATTTACCGGCAAGCATTGTTGTCTTTTTCGTGGCAGTTCCATTATGTCTGGGCATTGCCTTAGCTTCCGGTGCTCCATTGTTTTCAGGCATTATTGCCGGAGTAATAGGTGGCATAGTGGTGGGTTTGGCCAGCGGCTCTCCATTGGGTGTCAGTGGTCCTGCTGCTGGTCTGGCCGTGATCGTTCTTACATCCATAAGCACACTTGGTTCATGGACGGCTTTTTTAACTGCGGTGGTCATAGCAGGCGCCATTCAATTACTGATGGGTTATGCAAGAGCCGGTTTCATCGCTTATTTCTTCCCTTCTTCAGTGATAAAAGGCATGCTCACTGGTATTGGTCTGCTCATCATCCTGAAGCAAATACCTCATGCAGTGGGCTATGATAAAGATTATGAAGGCGACCTGTCCTATGCAGAGCCAGGAGGGTCGAATACGATTTCTTCCATCCTCGATTCTTTCCAGGCCATCACTCCCGGGGCTGTCATCATTGGTATTGTTTCTATCGCCATCCTGCTGCTTTGGGATCTTGTATTGACAAAAAAGCACCGTTTCTTTCAACTGTTGCAGGGTCCCATTGTTGTAGTGATAGTGGGAATAGTATTCAACTACATGTACCAAAACGGAACACTCAATTACTCGTTGAGGGAAGACCAGTTGGTACGGCTGCCGGTGGCACATAATCTTACCGAATTTTTTGGGCAGTTCACTTTCCCGGATTTTTCACAGTTAACAAATTTTGAAGTGTATAAGGTGGCTATTGTACTGGCCATTGTCGCCAGTCTTGAAACGCTGCTTTGTGTGGAAGCCACCGATAAACTGGATCCATATAAGAGAGTTACCCCTACCAACCGTGAATTAAAAGCCCAGGGGTTGGGTAATATGGTGTCCGGTTTCATAGGCGGTTTGCCCATTACACAGGTGATCGTAAGAAGCTCAGCCAATATTTCTTTTGGAGGTAGAACAAAATTATCGGCTATCCTGCATGGGATATTCCTTCTGATCAGCGCCATCACAATTGCCGGTCTGCTGAACATGGTTCCATTATCCAGTCTTGCTGCAATTTTGATAGTAGTTGGTTATAAACTTGCCAAACCCTCCTTGTTCAGGCAGATGTTTAAACTCGGGTGGGAGCAATTCATCCCATTTGTGGCAACAGTGGTGGCCATCATTGCAACCGACCTGCTCAGGGGCATCATTGTAGGCTCGCTGTTTGCCGTGTTCTACACACTGCGCCACAGCTATCGCAACTCACATTACCTGAAGGATACTGTTACTACGGAAGACGGACAGCCGGTTCATCACCTGGTATTGGCCGAAGAAGTTTCTTTCCTCAACAAAGCTAATATTCTGAAGGTGCTGGACAGGATACCTAAAAACGCAAAGGTGATCGTGGACGGCTCCCGGTCAAAGACAATTAACTACGATGTAATAGAAGTAATCAGGAATTACCGGGAAAATGCTGCCCGGAAAAATATCAGGCTGGAGATAATTGGTATTGACGATGCAAAAAGTCTTGTTTAACGATATTTATTAATCAAACAAAAACCAGGAAAATGCGAACACTTACAAAAGAATTACAATCTGCAATCACCCCTTCCCAGGCTCTGCAATTATTGAAGGATGGAAATAGAAGGTTTGTAAGCAATCTTAAATTCAACCGAAACCTGCTCCAGCAGGTAAATGAAACATCTGATGGCCAGCACCCGTTTGCCGTAATCCTGAGTTGTATTGATTCCAGGACATCAGCCGAACTGATCTTTGACCAGGGGCTTGGTGATATATTCAGTGTAAGGATAGCCGGAAATATCATCAATGAAGATATCCTGGGAAGTATGGAATTTGGTTGCAAAGTGGCCGGGGCTAAAATAATTGTAGTGTTGGGTCATACCAAATGCGGGGCCATAAAAGGGGCCTGCGATCATGTGGAAATGGGTAATCTCACTCATCTGTTGAATAAGATACAGCCTGCTGTGGAAGCAGAGAACACAGTGACCGCCGACCGCAATTCAAAAAATGGTGACTTTGTTGAAAAAGTGGCTACCATCAATGTCAAAAGAACTGTGGATGAAATTATGAAGCAGAGTCAGGTCATTGCAGAAATGGTCAGCAGCGGCCAGATCACTATCGTTGGCGGCATGTATGATGTGAGCACAGGTGAAGTGGAGTTTTATGAAGTCAGGAAGAAGTAGGCAGGTTTAATGATACATCATGAAGGCGGCATTCTGTGCCGCTTTTTTTATAGCTTCTTCTGTCTTACTTTGCCATGCCGGGCAACACCGGTATCAAGCATGAAAAAGGCTTTTCTCCAACTGCATATCGCTGTTTTTCTTGCCGGTTTTACGGGCATCCTTGGCAGGCTCATCACCCTGAATGAAGGTATGATCGTCTGGTACAGGCTGCTCATCACTGCTGCCACCATGTGGCTCTTGTTTTCATGGATGAAAAAACTCCATCGGCTGCCTTTTATTGATATATGGAAAATAGCAGTCGTTGGTTTCATCGCTGCTATGCATTGGGTCACTTTTTATGGGGCCATCAAATATTCCAATGTGTCTGTTGCGCTGGTATGTTTTTCTTCCATCAGCTTTTTCACTGCTTTGTTTGAACCGCTGATACTCAAAAAAAAGATTAACTGTGTAGAGTTGTTGCTGGGCATGATTACTATCGCTGGCATATATATCATTTTTCATTTTGATACACAGTATAAAACCGGTATCATCATTGGAATTATTTCCGCAGTGCTGGCCGCACTGTTTCCCATCTATAACAGGGAGCTTTTGAAGCGGATGAATGTGGAAACACTGCTCACCTGGCAACAGACCGGCGGCTTCCTGTTTTTGTCTGTTCTGCTTCCGGTTTACTGGCAGTATTATCCCTCAGAAAGTTTTTGGCCAGGCTGGGAAAATTTTGGCTGGCTGCTGGTACTGGCCTGGTTTTGTTCGGTGCTGGCTTTCCAGTTATCAGGCTATGCGCTGAAACGGTTATCTGCATTTACTGTAAACCTTACCTTCAACCTGGAACCGGTATATGGCATATTGCTGGCTTTTGCGGTTTACCAGGAAAATAAATACCTAAGCAAATGGTTTTACTGGGGATTTGTGATCATTGCCGCAGCGCTGATTATACATATAATTTTACTGATTAGAGAAGAAAAGCGATTAACCGCCAATTCAGCGGCATCTGCTTCTGAATAGCTGAATGGATATAATCAACAATGCCCGGTTTTTCTGTCAGAATTCAACAATAAATCCAATGCTGGGAACGGCAGTGTTATCATCCAGTACCAGCAGGTAGGGTATGCCGTTAGAGCCGTCTGTACGGATGGGTTGCCCGTCGGTGGTCAGAAATGCTGTATTACTATCATTTCTTTTAAAGATATACTGGGGAACCACTGGGTTTACAGCAGCATACCAGTTTGTTATGTCCAGAAATAAATTTAAAGTGGCTCTTTTGAAATTCCATTTTTTGTCAATTCTTACATCACTGGAATGAAAGGGCCTTAATCTTTTTGTGTTTAACCGGCTGTAATCGGGTATACCCATGCCCATACTCAGGTAATTTGCCCTGGACAAAGTTTCGTCAAAAGCTGTATAAGGAGCGCCGCCCTGGAGGCGAAATTTGATACCTAGTTCCCAGTTATTTTCAAATTTATATCCCCACAAGAATGATAAAAGATGACGATTGTCCCAAACGCTGGGAATTAATTTTCCATCTGCACCGCTGAAGCGGCTTACAAACCAGGTATAAGACAAAGTGCCAAAGAATCGTTTTGTGAGCTTCTGCTGGGCAAAAAACTCAAGGCCGTAACTATAGCCTTTGCCATTAGTAGTTACTTCTTCATCGCCAACCACACCAAAATCGCCACCCATGTTTGCAAGGGAAATCCCATCTCTCGTTGAAACGGGTACATGTGTGTAACGTTTGTAAAACGCTTCTATAGTAAAGCGGGTCGTTTGCCGGGGCAGAAATTCAGTTCCCAGTACATAATGAGTGCTGCGGGTATAGTCAGCATCCTTGTTCACCAGTTTACCAATATTATCCCTGAAACTAAGGATAGGATAAACAGGAATTTTAGCATAGCGGCCAATGCTTGCATTCAGTGTCCAGTGATCATTCAATATATAAGAAGCAGAAACCCGGGGAGAAAGTGCTGGTAATGGATTCATTCCATCACTGGTGAAACTGTTAATATCACTGCGGATGCCTGTGCTGATGCCTAACCGGTTATTAAAGTAACGGCGACTGACTTGAACAAATGCTCCGGTTCGCCAGAAATCTATAGCTGATTCGTAGTCATAGATCAGTGCCGGCTGTACTAGATTGCCATCCTGGTCTCTTATTTCCTGGCGCAGCCGTTTGAAATTGTCATTGTTTGATTTTACATATTGAGCCGATACCCCATAGGTTATTTTCCATTCATTATGATATTGGTTTACATCAAAGCGTAGTTTGTTTTCAATCTCCTGAGAGAATATCCCAAGTCTTCGTTTGCTTTCATTACTGTCGTCATTTTCATCAAATTTCTCAATGCTGTTATCAAACATGTTGCGGCTGATGGCAAGGTTCCAGTAGCCGTTTTTAATTTGTTTTCTTAACGAGGCCCCTATAGTATAACTCCATTGCTGTATCGGTGCTGAGGCATCAATGACAAATAATTTTTCCGGCGATGCTTTTCGGGGTATTGCGTAGGAGAAATTATCAATTGAACCCACACCAATGAGTGTGAGAGTGGTTTTTGGATCAATACGGTGTTGTACTTTATATTGAAAATCCCAGTAATTCGGACGAATAGGAAGATCAATCGCTTCAAAAAGCAGCTGCAGGTAGGATCGCCTGGCTGAAGCAAGAAAAGTTGTTTTGGCATTAATGGGTCCTTCGAATGTGCCGGACAGTTCAGTTGCACTCAGCCGGATATTGCCCTGCAGCCGGTTGGGGTTACCGTTTTTCTGACGGAATTGCATAACAGAAGATAGGGCATTATCATAGCGGGCATCAAAGGCAGAAGAACTAAGTTTCACATCTTCAATAAAGCTTACATTAAGAATTCCTGTTGGCCCGCCGGCGCTGCCCTGAGTGGCAAAGTGATTGATTACAGGTATTTCGATCCCATCAAGGTAGTATACATTTTCGTTAGGGGCTCCGCCCCGGATGATAATATCATTTCTAAAATTACCAACACTGCCGGCTGAGCCGCCTACACCAGGCAGCACTTGAATGACCCTCGAAATATCGAAATTTCCGCCGGGGTTGCTGCGGATTTCTTCAGTCGTCAGCCGTTGAATGCTGAGAGGTGTTTCCAGGCTGGCAACAGCAGCCACTTTTTTGGAAGAACTGATAACAACACCAGAAAGCTGTTTGGCAAGCTGTTCCAGTTGTATGGTAAGAACGGTCCCGTTGCCCGAAGTAATAACAATATTGTATAAGGTTTGCTCTTCGTAACCAACAGAGCTAAGTATGAGATTATAGGTTTTGGGGGGTATATTGTTGATGCGGAAATTGCCCAGCGAATCAGTCAGGGTGCCAATTACAGTTCCTTGTAATTTCACTGAAACCCCGGTCAGAGGGATTTGCAGGTTTTTATCGGTCACCGTTCCGAAAATAGTGCCTGTACGTTGAGACAGGGCATTTTTGCAAACGATTGATAGCAACAAGGGAAAAATGATTCTGCGCATAATCCTATATTCGTACTCACAAACAATGAAACCCTGTTATTGTTTAGCCTTTGCAGGATATTTTTTTTAAATTTCTTTATCATGAAAAAATGTTTTCTTTTTCTATTTCTCTCTGGCTTTTTCCCTTTGTTGATGCAGGCCCAGAAAAAACCCCTCGATCATTCGGTGTATGATGGCTGGCAAAGTATCGGCGAACGGATGATCAGTAACGATGGCAAATGGGTGGTTTATACCATCAACGTGCAGCAGGGTGATAATGAACTGGTGATTCAGTCCTCCGATGCGAAGAATAAAATAACGATACCGCGGGGCTACAATGCCCTGATTACAGAGGACAGCCGTTTTGCTGTTTTTAAGATCAGGCCATTATATAAAGACACAAGAGAAGCGAGGATCAAAAAAAGGCGGCCGGATGATATGCCCAAAGATTCTTTTGCCATTGTGGAATTAGGAAAAGAAGAATTGTGGAAAGTGGCAGCCGTGAAAAATTATAAAACACCGGAAAAAGAAGCCGGCTGGGTAGCTTATCACCTGGAGAAAACCCCTGAAAAGAAAGAGGCGGCTTCGCCAAAGAAAACAGAAGTTGCACCCGATAAAAAAATAGCAGACAGCCTTAGCCGCATCATAGATTCGCTGCAACAGGTGATACAAAGCATCCCGCAAAAAAAGAGAAAAGGTAAAGACTACGAAACTGGTGAAACTGAAGAAGGGGAAGACATTCACCACTCACGATTCACCATTCACGACAACGATTTTGCCGATGGCGACGACACACCCTCCGGGCCGGTTGATGCCGGAACCGACCTGGTACTTCGCAACCTCAGTAGCGGGCAGGAAAAAATCTTCAATAACGTTCTCGAATATTATTTCAGCAAAACAGGTGGCAAGCTGCTGATAGAGCAGGCCAAAAATCCTAAGGATTCTTTAAGCAGGCCTGCCGTTGTTTTATATGATCTGAACACAGGCGTTGCAAAAACACTCAGCAAAAACGGGAACGATTTCAAAAACTTCAGCTTTTCCGAAGATGGGTCACAGGTGGCTTACCTGGCTAAAAGGGATGCAAAACCCAAAGACCTGCAGAGATTTTATCGCCTTTGGTATTATAAAGAAGGGATGGACAGCGCTGTTTTGCTGGTGGACAAACACACGGTTGGTATGAAGTTGGGGATGACGGTAAGTGAATTTGGCAATATCAGTTTCAGCAAAAGCGGGGCAAGATTATTTTTTGGGTCGGGGGCCATACAACCTCCCAAAGACACTACGATCATAGAAATAGATAAACCTAAAGTAGATATCTGGCACTATAATGATGATTACCTGCAAACTGTGCAAACCTACCCGGCGAGATTGCGGGCAGCGCAGCAGGAAAATTTTATGACGGTTTATGATCTTGGCACCGGAACGATCAGGCAATTGGGCAGCAAAGAGATTCCGCAGGTGCTGCCAACTAATGAAGGCGATGGTGATGTGTTTGTTGGTGTAACCGATGTAGGCAAAAGAATAGAAAGCCAGTGGCTGGGCACTACCCGCAAAGATATTTATGCCATTGAGGTGCGAACCGGCGATAAAAAATTAGTGAAGCAAAACCTGCATGGACAGGTCTATCCATCTCCCGGCGGAAAATACATTATGTGGTATGACCGTATTGCCAAACACTATTTTGCCTGGGATGGAAAAACAACCAAAAATATTTCTGAAAAAATAAAAGTGCCGCTGTGGAACGAAGACAGCCAGGTGCCGGATGAGCCGGGGCCTTATGGGGTAATAAAATGGATGGAGGATGACAGGGCTGTGTTTGTTTATGACAGATATGATCTATGGCAACTTGATCCGGAAGGAGGTCAAAGACCTTTGCAGATTACTAAAGGCAGAGCCGGGAAAATGGTATATCGCTATGTTAATCTTGATCCGGAAGAAAGAACTATTGTTCCGGGTAAACAGATCTTTTTACGGACATTCAACGAGAGGGAAAAAAGTAGCGGTCTGATTACCCGAAAGGAAAATGATGTGATAGTAATCATCAGCAATAGGAATGCAGCTATTTCAAGTTTTACAAAGGCAAAACTGAATGACACATTTATTTATACTAAGGAGTCTTTTACAGAGCCAGGGGATTTATACATTTATGATCCATTAGCTGATGCGGTGGCGGGCGAAGATGGCTTAGCTCAACTCCAAAAACTTTCCTCTATCAACCCACAACAAAAAGATTATCTCTGGGGCACAGCCGAACTCTTCAAATGGAAAGCTTACAGTGGCAAAGAAGCTACAGGCATCGTGTATAAGCCGGAGAATTTTGATCCAAAGAAAAAATACCCGATGATTATTTACTTCTATGAAAAACTTAGCCAGGGTTTACATGATTACAAAGCCCCGGCGCCTATCCGTAGCGCCGTGAATGTGCCATATTTCGTTAGCAATGGCTATATCATCTTCATGCCTGATATACATTATACAACTGGTCGCCCCGGCAAGAATGCTTATGATTATATTGTCAGCGGAGCAAGGGCTTTGGTTAGAAAAGGCTGGGTGGACAGCACCAATATGGCATTGCAGGGTCATAGCTGGGGTGGTTACCAGGCGGCGCAGGTCGCAACAATGACAAAACTATTTAAAGCTGTATGGGCCGGTGCACCTGTGGCCAATATGACCAGCGCCTATGGTGGCATCCGCTGGGAAAGCGGGGCCAACCGCCAGTTCCAGTATGAAAAAACACAGAGCCGTATCGGCGCCACTTTGTGGGAGAAGCCAAACTTATATATAGAAAATTCTCCGCTCTTTCATTTGAATAAAGTAACTGCCCCCATGGTCATTATGCACAATGATGCGGATGGCGCTGTGCCCTGGTACCAGGGTATTGAATTGTTTACGGGCTTAAGAAGATTGGGGAAGAAAGTGTGGATGTTCAATTATAACGGGCAGGGGCATGGGCTAACACAAAGACAGGACATGAGAGATTATCAAATAAGGATGCAGCAGTTTTTTGATCATATGCTGAAAGGCGCCAAACCTGCCAAATGGATAACCGAAGGTGTGCCGGCTGTTAAAAAAGGAAAGGAGTGGGGGCTGGAGATAGTTGATTAAGAGCCAATGCAGATCCATGCCACGATTCCAAAACCGTGGCATGGATAGCTAAGCAGCCTGCACCGAAATAAATTTCACCAGGCTCCTCTTGGCTATCGGCAGCAAAGTTTCATCAAGCGGATAGCTTAGTTCTGTTTCGATTGCATACACAGCCGGGTTAGGTAAATCTTTCCGGTAACGGATCAGTTCCGACTTGATATGTTCATACGTGTTGCTGATGCTGCGGTAACGGTGGTCAATAAAAGATGTTTTGATGCTCCGGTATTTTTCATCATGCTTTTCAAAGATGGAAAGCCGGTAATGATACACATGGGTGTGGTGCATCATTTTGGTGGTTAAAAAGAAATAGCCTTCCTGTGTATCCAAAGGGATCAGCCCGACAGGAGCGATATTCAGGTTCTCTTCCACAAATTCGTAGATCTCGGTGCCGCTGTGAATAGTGCTTTTTATCTTCCCGGCAGAATAGTGAATAATGTCTTCCAGTTCCTGCATCAATTCATCATCTTCGATCATCTGTTCATACAGCAGTTGTAACTTTTCCAGCTGGATTCCGGTGAGTTTTTTAGGAAAATGCTCCTGCAGGTATTTTTTATTTTCCCGGAAGGCAACGATGTTGTTGTAGTGAAACACTACATCGGCTAACTGGGGATAGAGTTTGTTTTCGTTAAAATAGTGATTCACTTCCTGCAGGTAGGCCAGCAGCGTATATTTCTTCATTTCAAAATCAATACGGCCTTCGGCAAACCAGGTTTCGGATAGTTTTTTCATAACTGTGCGGGTTAAGTTCGAAAACTAATTTACAAAAAAGACGGAAGGAATGAAAGCAGGGTTTAACTTTAGCTGTTAAAACTTTGTATATGAAATACCTGTTGCCGGTGATCTTTGTGTTTTTTGCCTCCTGCGGACATACTTATTACATCGTCCGTCATGCAGAAAAAGCCGCTCCGGGTCCCAACATGACCAGCGATGTGCCGCTGAGCCCCGAAGGCGAGCAAAGGGCACAGGCCCTGAAAGATATATTGAAAAGTAAAAAGATCGCCTATATCTATTCCACGAACACAATCCGCACCAAATCCACAGTAAAGCCAACGGCAGATCATTTTGGTTTAAGTGCTGAGATATACGGCCCCCGGCCCGATTCAGCATTTATCAGTCTTTTGAAAACAAAATCAAAAAATACCCTTGTGGTGGGCCATTCCAACACCGTAGATGATGTGGTGAATTTGCTTTGCGGTGAAACGAAAGTGAACGGCGACCTGCCCGAAACTGTATATGACAAACTTTTTATTGTCAGGAAAAAAGGCAACAGGTACCACTTTCAGCAAAAGAAATACGGCAGCTCCACACCTTAAAATAGCAGCAGTGAAGATGTGATCATTAAATTTTGGTTCATGAAGCCATTCATACTGTTTTTGCTTATGAGTTCATTATATGCCCAATCACAACCTGTCCGGGAGGCATTGCTGGATGCTGTTTTTGCGGAGTATTTTAAAAACGATGAACCCGGCGGGGCCGTGCTGTTGGTGCAGGGCGGAAAGATCATTTACCAGAAAGGTTTTGGCATTGCGGATATCAATACAAAAGAACCTATTACCATTAATACGCTTTTCAATACAGGTTCTATCAGCAAAATTTTCGTGGCCTATGGTATTTTGAAACTGGCTGAGCAGGGCAAGCTTTCTTTGGATGATGAGTTGGGAAAATATTTCCCTGATTTTGAAAACAGGGAAATTGCCAGGAAAGTGAAGCTGTATCACCTGCTTACCCACACATCAGGTCTTCCTGACAGCCGCAAGGTGAGTGAACAAAGAGAATTTTATCTCACGGCTAAAGATGAGGAGAATTTTACTCCATTGAAAAAAACGGAAACATTGCTGTTTGAACCAGGCACCCGGTATACATATTCAAATCCTGCCTTCAACGGGCTGGCGCTGATCATTGAAAAGGTCAGCGGGCAAAAATGGCAGGATTTTATTGTAGAAGCGATTTTCAGGCCATCAGGTATGAAAACATCTACCATCACCGATGGCCCGCATCCTGAGAGCGGGGTGTCCCATGCCTATATTATTAATGATAAAAAGATGTTTGAAGAACTCGACTATGGTGAAGAACCCACTTTTGCGGCAGCAGGTAATGGCGGTGTGTGGAGCAGTGTGTCAGAATTATGGAAATATGAACAGGCGATACAGCAAACTATTTTCCTGTCGCCGGAATGGATCACAAAGTCAAGAACGGTTTACCCGTTTTCACAATGGGCTGACAGCCTCCCGCAACGGCTCGGCCTGAGTTGGTTTATTACAAAGGACAATGGTATGGATATGATCGGTCATACAGGATCACAGGGAGGGTTTATCAGCGATTATTGCTGGTGGCCGGAAAAGCAATTGTTTTATGTGCTGCTGTGTAATATTCCGAAACCTATAAGGGATATCCGGGGTAAAGTGATTGAATGCCTCAAAAAGAACAGCGAATAAGAAGGCACAGACTACCAGGCAGCGGGTATAGGCCGGCAGTTTTTATTCATTTATCTTTAGTAAAACATTCCACCATGAATCTCCATCTTCTCGATGCCGGCGGCGCCGGGCTTGTTTATTTTGCTTATGGAATAGTGGTTCTGTTCCTGGTCATCGTGTCGTTGGCCGAAGGGCTGATCATGACATTGATGAAGTATAACAAGGGAAAGAAGGCGATGCTGGATTCGCTGATCATTAACCTGGTTTCGGTAGCTTTTGGTTTTGTACTGATGGGAAGTGGTAGCAGTTGGTTCGAGTTAAAAACGATAACGGATTTCCTCATACTTTATGCCATCACCCTGGCTTTGGAGTTTTTGGTACTTTGGCTGCTTAACAAAACGAAGCCAATAACAAAAACGTTGATTGTTTCGGTTGTCATTAACCTTGTTTCATACGGCATCCTGTTTCTTTTTGTTTATGCGTCTCAGTAAAACCGGCCTGATACTATTGCTGGCAGCAGGTCATGGGCTTAATGACTTTCTTGCAGGCTACTTCCTGGGAAGCCTTGTTCAGATCAATACCAACCTTTTCCAGGTAGCGACTGGTTTACTATTATACAATTGTCTTGCATTTGGCGGCCAGTACCCTTTTGCCTTGCTGTTGGAAAAAACAGGCGAAACCAAAAGATGGTTGCAGGCTTCTTACATCATCAACAGTGCTGCGGCTGGTCTGTTTGTTTTAGCCCCGCATTTGTCAATTGTTCTGGCAGGCGTTGCTTCAGCCATTTATCATGTGGCCGGTGGTTCGGTTTGTGCCAAAGAAAACAAAGCCACTCATATCGGCTGGTTTGCTGCGCCGGGAGTAGCAGGTCTTATTGCAGGGGGTTATTTTGCTTACGAAAAGTTTGACCTGACGGAATCGTTGTTTGCCGCTGCTTTATTGTTTTTATTACTCTTGTCAAGGGTCAGTATTGATAAAAAAATGGTTGTGACAAAAAAAGAACCCGTTGCAGGGCAACAATTCACGATAGACCGTCATGATATCATCATGATATTGTTATTGGCGGCCATCTCACTTCGATCGGTTATCTGGAATGTTTTTCAATTCATTCATGAAAAAGACTATTACTGGCTTATTACTATTGCTGCCGCTGCCTTTATGGGCAAGATAGCCGGGGGCTGGATTGCTGACAAGATCGGCTGGAGATTATATGCTATCAGTTCAATCATGCTGGCCACACCGCTGCTGACCTTTTTTCGGAAAGAAATATGGCTTTTTTGTATCGGTGTCGGGTTATTACAGTCTGGCATACCGGCCACTACTTCTTTACTCATTCATTCCATGAAAGGGAAAACCGAAAGAGGCATCGGCCTTTCATTTGGCGCCGCCATCATTTTTGGAGCTATTATATTCTATACACCACTGGGTCCTCCATTGTTCTCTAATGCGGGTCTCTGGGTCATGGCAGGGTTGATCCTGGCAATGCTCCTGCTTTCACACAATACCAAACAGCTTTGGGATATTCGTAGATAATTGTTTGCCAACGGCTTGTTGTACAGAATGAAATAACAGTTTCGTGAAAATCAGGCGGGAATAAAGCCGTAAATTACAATATTTGGCAACCTTTGATTCCAGTTTGCCGATATGTAAACCAAACAAGAACCGTATTTGTTGTCTGCAGAAGAATTGACCTACCATATCGGGGCTTGTGCCCTGAACAAAAGGGAGAGCCAGAAGGTGCTATATAACTCTTTCTATGGCTATGCTATGGCCATTTGTGACCGTTACACCAACAATGACGAAGACGCTTTAGAGATACTGAATGACGGGTTTTTAAAAATTTTCAGGGAAATACACCATTACAGCCCGGCATATTCAGATGTGGTGAGTTCATTCAAGGGTTGGCTGAGAAAGATCATGGTATATACGGCCATTGACCATTTCCGGAAATATCATAAGCATAAAATGGTCACTGATATTGACCCGGTCATCATGCAGGTGCCGTCGGCAGGTGAAGATGCGCTGGACAAACTTTCTTACGAAGAGATTATCCGGGGCATCCAGGAATTATCTCCGGGTTATCGGACAGTGCTCAACCTGTTTATCATAGAAGGGCTGAGCCATGATGAAATTGCAGCACAGTTGGGTATTTCGACAGGCACTTCCAAATCAAACCTTTCCAAAGCAAGAAGACAGTTGCAGAAAATATTATTTAAACACTATCAAATAGAAGCAGCGAAAAATGCAGTTTGACGATTTTGATAAGAGAATTCGGGATTCGGCAGAGCACCATCATCCGCCCTACAATGAAAATGCATGGGAGAAGATGGAAAAAAAGCTGGATGAGCATATGCCGGAGGAAAAAGACGACCGCCGCCGGTTCCTCTTTTTTATTCTGTTGCTTATTGGTATTGGAGCTGGCATCACATGGGCAGTAATCAGGCAGCCGTGGAATAGCGGGCAACAGCCTGTTGCTGTAAAAACAACTCCTGCAAAAAACACTGATGAACTGAACACGGTGCAGAACAGCACTGAAAGTATAAAGCCGGAAACAAATGATGTAGCGGGTACTGAGCCAAAAACAGACATTGTTTCTGTTGAAACAAATGAGCAAAAAATTCCGGTTGACAAAGTTGCTAATGAGCGACAGCAGCAAAAATCAGTACTGCCACAATCAGTGATGCCGGAAGATGAACCGGAAAGCCGGACCGCAAATCAAAAAGCCACATCCGTATTGGCAATAAAAACAAATCGTAAGGTGCAGGATAAGAGAACTGATAATAAAACGGATGTACAGTCTCCTGTTACAGGAAAAACAGCAACACCGGATAATGTAGCAATGATCAATCCTGATACGGTTGGAAATGACGGAGAGAAGAAAGTGAACGAAAAAGCAGATGCTGTTGCAGCAGAACGAATGGTTGAAAAAGAAGAACTGGTTAAACCGGTTGAAACTAAAACAGAAACTGCCCGGTCAGATGCGAACAATCTTCCGGAACAAACAGTTAAGAAAGAGGAAACGGAAAAAATAGTTTCAAAAGATGCAGAGGCTCCGCTGGCCAGTAACAACATCAGCAAAAGCAAAAAGAAAAGTTCCTTCTTTATTTCTGCGTCAGCCGGACCTGATATCAGTGCAGCCGGAACAGACAGGCTGGGTAAAATGCAACTGCTTTCCGGCGCCGGTTTTGGCTATTCCTATAAGGACCGCCTGACATTGCGTACAGGATTCTACACAGCAAGAAAAGTGTACACGGCTTCTCCTGAGCAATATAATCCGCCGCCGCCTTTCTGGAGCTATTATCCATATATGGAAAAAATCGAAGCTGATTGCAAAGTGTATGAGATACCGCTGCTGCTGAGTTATCATTTTGGAAGAAAATCAAAAAGCAGCTGGCTGGCAACTGCCGGGGTTTCTTCCTACCTGATGAAAGAAGAAGTATATGATTACTATTATAAACCGAATCCTACAGCTCCTGTCAGAACTTACCGGCGGACAATAAAAGAGGAAAATGACCATTTCTTTTCTGTTCTTACATTGTCTGCAGGATATCAAAGGAAGTTAGGTAACAAAATTTCTTTAATAGCCGAACCCTATCTGAAACTCCCTCTTACAGGTGTTGGTTATGGAAAAGTAAAACTCAACAGCGCCGGCATGATGATGACAGTGACGATAAATCCTTTTTCTCACCGAAAATGATGTTTGCCGTTATAGTATCTTCTGCATTTTTTCCTGCTGAACCATAAAATGAGACCTCCCGTAGATACGGGAGGTCGTCTAACGATTGCTTGCCATGTGAATTCTTTTCTAACCCACTGAGGTATTATCAAAATGTATAGATAGCTGCAAATATCAGGCTGGCAGCAGATTTGGTAAAGCTGCCGTTCTTGTTTGTAAACAAAACGTTCTTGCTGGCATTGTCAATCCTGAATTCAGGAATGAAAGTGAAACCACCCGATTTGAAATTGGCTGAAAGGGTGCTGGCAAAAACATTGCCGCCTTCTGATGCACCCGCAAAAGCCTTGAACTGGTTCTTATCGCTGAATAATTCATTGCGAAGCGTCAATCCAAACCAGGGTTGAGGATCAAAGTTCAGGTAAAGGGCAGAACCCCACCATGTTTTTCCTTCAATATGTTTGCTGCCATCCCAAAGTTTGGTCGAGTTGACCGTGCCATTATACCCAATACTGAATTTGTCGCTGAATTTGGCGGTCACCACTGCATCTAACTGGCTGGACTTGCTTGAATCAGGGAATTGGCCGCCTGCATAATTCACGAACACACTTACGTTATCGCTTGCCTGGAGGCTATACTGTGCCAGTAAGAATTTTCTGTTGATCATGTCTTCCGGCGGAATGCGATAGTCTGTCGCATTGGCAACACCCAGCATAAAGCCGGATTTGCCTGCGCTGATATTTGCACTGAACCCGGTGTGTGAGAACGGCCCGTTGGTGAACATATAGCTCATGCTGTAATTGCGGTTCAATTGCGGATCCAGCAATTCATAGCCCACATGGGTGCCCCATGTTCCCATGGTGAACGTGACCCAGTCTGCCGGTGAATAGGAAACATAGGCTTGTTTGATAGCTTGTGTGATACCATCATCAGCGTAGGAGAAATCTCTTGCCCTGGGACCAAACCCCAGATCCGCTACGGCGGTTATTTTTTTGCCGGTATGTTCAAATTTGATGCTGGCCATGCCCAATGCAAATGAATTGTGCATGGGAGTGAAACTGGTGTAGCTGTTGGTTGACACATCCGCCAGGTCATTTCTGTAATAAGCGTCAACAGAGCCACTGATGGTGAGTTTCGGCTCCTCCTTTTCTTCTTCGGGAGGTGCGGCTGATGCCAGTGTATCCAAACGAACAGAAACTGTTTGAGCCATTGCGAAAGTGCAGGACAGCAGGCTCAGGGCTGCCACAATAAAGATTTTTTGTAACATTGTAATGCATTTTATATGTTAAGGAAAAGGGTACGGTAGGTATAAGCTTTTGCGAGAAGTTTATACCATTCAATACTGTGCTCTTTTTCTATTTCAAAAAGTCTGAATTTATCAGACAGCTTCGGCAGGTCTTTCTCTTTCCTCAAGTTTGCCATTGCCATTGGTCACCAGCAAAGTGCCCTGCATATATTTTTCATCGTGTTGTGAAGCATCCAGGCCTTCCTCTTCTTCCTGCTCACTGACTCGGATAGGGAGTATGACATTGATGACCTTGAAAATGATATAGGAAACGATGAAACTATACGACACTGCTACCACCATACCTACCAATTGAATGGGGAATTGTGTTTTGAACAACCCGCCATTTGGTTCCACCATGCTGAACACACCTGTGAGCAGCATACCGGTCATGCCACCGATACCATGACAGGCAAATACATCCAGCGGATCATCAAGTTTTGTTTTACGTTTAAGAAATTCAGCAATTAAATTGGAAATGATGGCTGCGGCAAAACCGATGAATAAAGCATGAGGCACTCCTACAAATCCGGCAGCCGGTGTGATTGCCACCAGGCCTACCACAGCACCGATGCAGAAGCCAAGTACAGAAGGTTTCTTGCCGCGGATCACATCTAAGAACATCCATGACAAACCTGCAGCAGCTGCCGCCGTGTTGGTAGTGGCAAAAGCATACACTCCCAATGAGCCGGCCCCAACAGCGCTGCCCGCATTAAAGCCAAACCAACCAAACCAGAGCAGACCGGTTCCGATCAGCACATAAGGAATATTGGCAGGTGCTGCACCCACTTTACGGGGTTTCAGCACAAGGGCGCCTGCCAGTGCAGCCATACCCGCAGAAATATGCACGACAGTACCACCGGCAAAATCCTGCACACCCCATTTAAACATCAACCCGTCCGGGTGCCATGCCATATGGCAAAGCGGGGAATACACCAGCATACCAAACAGTACTATAAATAAGGTGTAAGAGCTAAAGCGGATCCTTTCTGCCACTGCACCCACAACAAGACCGGGTGTGATGATGGCAAACATGAGTTGAAAAAATGCAAAGAGCGGAAGTGGGATGGTGCTTGCTGCACTCCAGGGCTCGCCGTTCATTACATTTTTAAAGAATAGGAAACTGGTGGGATCGCCAATGACTCCGCCAATAGATTCGCCAAAACAAAGACTGAACTGTACGACAATCCACAGCACAGAAATAATACCGGCTGCAACAGTGCTTTTGATCATTGTTGAGATCACATTCTTGCGGCCCACCATACCTCCATAGAAAAAGGCGAGGGCAGGTGTCATCAGGAAAACAAAAGCACATGATACCAGCATCCAGGCAATATCCCCACTGTCGTACACATATTTTGGGGTTCCATCATCGGCCAGGCTGCTGGCAGGGTCAAATGCCGTATCTGGCTTCATAAACAAGGCAATCAGAGCCACTCCCAGTAAAAACAGGAAAGGGGCGATTTGTTTGGCTGTTCTTTTACTCATAGCTACTAATTTTGTTTACATTAATAAAAAATACAATTTGAATTATTTTCAATGAAAATATATATTTATTGCATTAACATGTGTTAGTTTACATATATTAGTGAATAAAATGATAAAAAAGTGAATAAAAAAACGTCAATAATTTAAATTATTGACGTTTTAAATATTTGATGGACTATTTACGTCATACAGCAATCAACTGGAATTGACTGTCCCTGCTTTCGAGTACGGAAACTCCATTATTCAGGAATTCATCCACTTTTCGGGCACATTCCCGCCCTTCGCTGATGGCCCAAACTACCAGGCTTTGCCCGCGGCGCATATCACCTGCAGTGAATATTTTGGAGATGGTTGTGAGATAATCTTTTTCTGATGCTTTGACATTGCCACGCTGGTCTAATTCCACTCCGAGATCATGAATAAGCCCGTTGTGCTGCGGATGAAGAAAGCCCATGGCCAGCAATGCCAGTTCGCAGGGGATATCCCTTTCGCTACCCGCTACTTCCACAAAACTGGCCGGGCGGCCGTCCACAATTTTCCATTCCAGGTCAACGATCCGGATGGCTTTCAATTTTCCATTATCATCGCCTATGAACTCTTTTGTGGCAACAGCCCATTTCCTGTCTGCGCCTTCTTCATGCGATGTGGTTGTTTTCAGCAGCATGGGATAAGAAGGCCAGGGCATGTATTCATTTCTTGCAGCAGGAGGCTGTGGCAATAATTCAAACTGTGTAACTGATTTTGCTTTGTGACGGTTTGATGTGCCAACACAATCGCTACCTGTGTCTCCACCGCCAATCACCACAACATTTTTATCCGTTGCTGATAATTCCTCTGAAAGGATATTGCTTTCAATGTTTGCGTGGCTGAGAAAATCTTTTCCCGCCACCCGTTTATTGTTTTGCTTCAGAAAATCCATGGCAAAGTGAACTCCATTCAATCTCCTGCCCGGAACAGGAAGGTCTCTTGGCACTGTGCTGCCACCAGCCAGCACAATAGCATTGTATTCCCGCAGCAGATCATTGATGCTGATATTTACTCCCACATTGGCATGGCAGCGAAACTGCACACCTTCTTCTTCCATCAGTTTCACTCTTCTGTCCACCACCCATTTTTCCAATTTGAAATCGGGAATACCATAGCGCAGCAAACCACCCGGCGCATCATCTCTTTCAAATACTGTTACAGTATGACCTGCGTGGTTTAGTTGCGCTGCAGCAGCCAATCCTGCCGGTCCTGAACCGATCACCGCTACTTTTTTCCCGGAACGAAGATTGGGTTTCTTCGGTTTCACAAATCCTTTTTCAAATGCAATTTCGATGATATGTTTTTCTATTTCTTCAATGGCTACCGGCGGCTGATTGATGCCAAGCACACAGGATGATTCGCAGGGTGCGGGGCAGATGCGACCCGTGAATTCGGGAAAATTATTGGTGGAAGAAAGAATTTCATATGCTTCTTTCCAGTCTTTCTTATATACTGCATCATTAAATTCTGGTATCACATTGCCCAGCGGGCAACCGCTATGGCAAAAAGGAACACCACAATTCATGCAGCGGGCCGCCTGTTGGTTCAGTTGTTCATCGCTGAATTTTTCAACAAATTCACGGTAATGATGCAACCTGTCCTTCACGGCCTGCTTGCCCGGCAGCTCTCTCGTAAACTCCAAAAATCCTGTTGGTTTGCCCATGCCTTAGCTTATAATTTTTTGTTTATAGTTGCTTCAGATTGTATCAGGCATTTTGCTTCACTGCAATTCCTTTTACCTGCAATACTTTTTTGTAATCTCTGGGAAACACTTTTACAAAATGCTGCAACTGGTTCTCCAGGTCTTCAAGAATAAATTTTGCCACTGTGCTGCCGGTGTATTCCACATGTTTTTGCAGCATGGTAAACAGTTCATTCTTGTCATTTACATCACAGGGGTCAATATCCACCATCTCTGCATTACAGTTGCCGGAAAATTTCCCTTTCACATCATATACATAAGCAATACCACCACTCATGCCTGCGGCAAAATTTCTGCCTGTGTCGCCGAGAATTATCACACGACCACCAGTCATGTATTCACAACCATGATCGCCTACTGATTCCACCACCACATTTGCACCGGAGTTGCGAACAGCAAAGCGTTCACCGGCTTTGCCGCGGATAAACGCTTCACCGGATGTGGCGCCATAGAAAGCAACATTGCCGATGATGCTATTGTCTTCCGGGGTGAATGTAGACAATGCAGGCGGGTAGATCACTAACCTGGCACCGCTCAAACCTTTTCCGAAATAATCATTGGCGCCGCCTTCAATTTCAAGTGTCAGCCCTTTGGTGGCAAAGGCGCCAAAGCTTTGCCCCGCAGTGCCGGTGAATTTAAAATGAATCGTATCATCCGGCAATCCAGCTGAACGATACAGCCTGGTTATTTCATTAGAAAGTAAAGTGCCCGTTGTGCGGTCAGTGTTCTTAATAGTATATGATGCAGTGATCTTTTCTTTTCTTTCAATGGCCGGTTGTGCAGCAGCCAGCAATTTCCAGTCAAGACAATCAGCCAGCCCATGATCCTGTTCTTCACAGCAATAAAGCGGAGTGTGAACAGAAGCAGGTTCTTTGTACAGCACAGGCGACAGATCAAGCTTGCCATATTTCCAATGGCTGATATCATCTCTTGTTTCCAGGCAATCCACCTGGCCGATCATTTCATTAACAGTTCTGAAGCCGAGATCAGCCATGATCTCTCTCAGCTCCTGCACCATGAATTTGAAAAAGTTCACCACATGCTCAGGGTCGCCGGTAAATCTTTTTCTCAGTTCGGGATCTTGTGTAGCCACACCTACGGGACAAGTGTTCATATGGCATTTACGCATCATGATGCAACCCTCCACTATTAATGCAGCAGTAGCCACTCCCCATTCTTCGGCGCCAAGCAGCGCTGCTATGGCAATGTCACGACCGGTTTTCATCTGGCCATCGGCCTGCACTACCACACGGCTTCTCAGTTTATTTTTTACAAGTGTCTGTTGTGTTTCTGCTAAACCCAGTTCCCAGGGCAGCCCCGCATGTTTGATGGAACTGACAGGTGATGCACCAGTGCCGCCATCATGTCCTGATATCAGCACCACATCCGCTTTTGCTTTTGTTACACCCGCTGCAATTGTGCCTACGCCTGCTTTGCTCACCAACTTCACACTGATTCTTGCTTTCCTGTTCGCATTCTTGAGATCATATATTAATTGTGCCAGGTCTTCTATGGAATAAATATCATGGTGCGGGGGAGGAGAGATCAGTCCCACACCCGGTGTGGCATGACGGACACGGCCTATCCATTCATCCACTTTGTGACCGGGCAACTGTCCTCCTTCACCCGGCTTGGCACCCTGTGCCATTTTTATCTGCAGTTCATCTGCTTCTGTCAGGTACAAACTTGTTACACCAAACCTTGCTGATGCCACTTGTTTCACTGCACTTCTCATGCTGTCGCCATTCCCAAGCGGCTCATATCTTTTTTCATCTTCGCCGCCTTCGCCGGTATTGCTCTTGCCGCCAAGACGATTCATCGCAATAGCCAGGGTGGTATGCGCCTCCCAAGATATAGAACCAAAACTCATAGCGCCGGTGGCAAAGCGTTTATAAATATTTTCTGCAGGTTCCACTTCATCAATGGAAATGGATGGGTTGTTCTTTTTGAAGCGGAAAAGACTACGCAGTGTGCAGGCTTTCTCGCTTTGGTCATTGACGAGTTTTGAATATTTTTTAAATGTATTGTAGTCGTTGCTGCGGGTGGCATGTTGCAAGAGGTGAATGGTTTGCGGGTTGAACAAATGAAATTCACCTTTTCTTCTCCATTGGTAATTGCCGCCAACAGGGAGACGTTCAACCGGTATGTCTTTTTTACTGAAAGCCAGGAAGTGTTTGGCTAATACTTCTTTTGCAATTTCATCGAGCCCCATGCCTTCTATCCGTGAAGTGGCGCCGCTGAAATATTTGTCCACCACATCTTTGTTGAGTCCGAGTATTTCAAATATCTGCGCACCCTGGTAGGATTGCAGGGTAGAGATGCCCATTTTGGAAAACACTTTCAGCAATCCCTCATTCACGGCTTTGATATAATTTTTTTTCAGTTCATCTTCATGCAATGCCGTTTGTAATCTTCCTGTTTCTTTCAGATCTCTTATGGAAGACAAAGCCAGGTAAGGATTGATAGCTGTGGCGCCAAAACCAATAAGGCAGGCAAAATGATGCACTTCCCATACATCACCGCCCTCCACAATGATGCCCACCTGTCCTCTCATCCCTTTGCGGATGAGATGGTGATGAATGGCTGCAGCAGAAAGCAATGAAGGGATTGCAGCATGGTTGGAATCAATAGCCCTGTCCTGCAATATCAAAACTTTAAATCCGTCTTCCACAGCATGAACGGCATATTCGCAAATACGGTCAAGCCCTTTTTTCAAAGAACCGGGTTTGCCATTGGCCCGGAAATAGCATTGAACGGTTTTTGCCTGGAACAAACCTGTGTCAATGCTCCTGATCTTTTCTAATTCATGATTGGTTAGTACCGGGTGTTTCAATGCCACGTTGTGACAGGTAAGCGGGTCTTCCATCAGGAGGTTGCCGTTGTTGCCGGCAAAAGTTGCCAGCGACATCACTAACCTTTCCCGTATCGGATCAATAGGCGGATTGGTGACCTGTGCAAAAAGTTGTTTGAAATACTGGCTGAGATGTTGTGGCTGATCGCTGAGCACTGCCAGTGGTGTGTCTGTTCCCATGGAGCCTACAGGTTCTTTTCCATCCAAAGCCATGGGTGCAATGATGCTGTCGAGGTCTTCGGTGGAATAGCCAAATGCTTTTTGATATTTGAACACCTGGTCATGTTCCAGGTGGGTAAACATAATTCTTGGCTCGGGGAGTTCTTCTAATCTTATCTTGTATCTGTTCAACCACTCGCCATAAGGTTTTTGTGAACAGATATCTTTTTTCAGCTCTTCATCACTGATGATCTTACCTTTTTCCATGTCCACCACGAACATCTTGCCCGGTTGCAGGCGGCCATTCTCAATGATGAGGGATGGGTCCACCGGCAGCACACCTGTTTCAGATGCCATGATCACACGGTCATCATTGGTAACACAATACCGCGAAGGACGCAGGCCATTTCTGTCCAGCGTGGCCCCGATGATCTTTCCGTCGGTGAAAGATATGGATGCGGGTCCGTCCCATGGCTCCATGAAAGAAGAATGAAATTCGTAAAATGCTTTTTTCAGCGGGTCCATCTTTTCATTGCCATCCCATGCTTCTGGAATCAGCATCATCATCACATGCGGCAGCGAACGACCGGTGAGGGTGAGCAGTTCTATCACATTGTCGAGACAGGCGGAATCGCTTTGATCTTCACTTATCACCGGCAGCAGCATTTCCATTTCGTCTTTGCTGAAGTAGGGTGTGGTGAATCCTTTTTCACCTGCTTTGAGCCAGTTCAGGTTTCCCTGCAGTGTATTGATCTCACCGTTATGTGCAATGTAGCGGAAAGGCTGTGCCAGTTTCCAGGAAGGAAATGTGTTGGTGGCAAACCGTGAATGCACCAAACCAAAAGCGCTGACCACTCTTTTGTCATTGAGGTCGGGAAAATAGCCGCGGACCTGCAGGCTGGTCAATTGTCCTTTATAGACGATTACTTTGTGTGAAAGCGAAGCCACATAAAAACCGATGCTGTCTTTTTTCACAGTGTTGTTAATGGTATGCGATGCATAGTTGCGCAGCACAAAAAGTTTTCTTTCAAAATCAGTTTTACTGAAAATATGATCGGCACAGGCAACAAAGACCTGTTCCATTTCAGGCTCCACACTCAATGCAGTGGGGCCAATGCCGGAGGGATTAGTGGGCACTTTGCGGTAAGTAAGTATCTCAAGTCCCAGTTTTTCAGCAGCCCGGTTGAATATATCACGGCATTCTTCCCGCAGTCTTATTTCTTTCGGGAAAAAAATCATACCCACACCATACTTGCCATAGGAGGGAAGGTGCACACCCGATTTCAGGCATTCATCAAAAAAGAATTCGTGTGGTATTTGCAGCATGATGCCGGCGCCATCGCCGGTGTTGGCTTCACAACCACAGGCGCCGCGGTGTTCCATATTTTCAAGTACGGTCAAAGCATCTGCAATATGCTGATGCGATTTGTGTCCCCTGATGTTGGCCACGAACCCGATGCCGCAGGCATCATGTTCAAACGAAGGATGATATAAGCCGGTTTTGCCTGCCATTATTCACATGGTTTTAGAAAAAATTCAATGAAATATGGTTTTCAGAACGGAGATGGAAATCGGTTGCAAGCAAACATTTTAAAAATACGCATTATTTGTGAAGAATTGTTGCGTTTCATTCAAAAAAACAGCTAATGAATGTTAGTTGTAAGAATTAAATGTGGAGAACTGTGTTTTTTCAATTTTGCCAATGAGAATAATGCTCACAGTTCCCTTTCAATAAAACAACCCAAACAATAAATGCGATCATTTACACCATATACCCAAATAAAGTATCGTCCTTGTTCAGTTCTGTATAATTGATATGATATTGCTTCATATTGCTTAGGAGAAGGTCATAATCCTCCCGGTTCTTCAGTTCGATACCAATAAGTGCGGGGCCGCTTTCTTTGTTGGTCTTTTGCATGTATTCAAACCGGGTGATATCATCTGTGGGGCCGAGCACATGGTTTACAAATTCTTTCAAGGCGCCGGGTCGTTGTGCAAAATTGATCAGGAAATAATGTTTCAGTCCCTCATACTGCAAACTTCTTTCCTTGATCTCCGGCATACGGTCAATATCATTATTGCTGCCGCTGACGATGCACACTATGTTTTTTCCTTTTATCTCATCAGCATAATCATCAAGAGCTGCTACACTCAATGCACCGGCGGGTTCCACCACGATGGCATCTTCATTATAAAGTTTGAGAATGGTGGAGCATATTTTTCCTTCTGCCACCAGGTGCATATCATCGAGCACATCTTTGCAGATGGGAAAAGTCAGTTCGCCGACTCGTTTCACCGCTGCGCCATCCACAAAGCGGTCAATATTATCCAGTGTAACCGGGAAACCGTTCTTTAATGCTTCAAACATAGAAGGGGCGCCTTCGGGTTCAAGGCCGATGATCTTGGTTTGCGGAGAAAACATTTTAAAATAACTGCCAACCCCGGCGCTGAGCCCGCCGCCGCCGACCGGTACAAACAAATAATCAATACCGGAAAGATCTTCCAGTATTTCAATGCCGACCGTTCCCTGCCCTTCGATGATTCGCCAATCATCGAAGGGGGGAATAAAGGTCATTTGGTTTTCTTCTGTATATTTCTTTGCAGCAACGGCGCAGTCATCAAAGGTGTCACCCGACAAAATGATGCTGATATTGTCTTCTCCAAACATTTTTGTCTGGTTGATCTTTTGCCGGGGAGTGATCACCGGCATGAAGACAACGCCTTTTACACCCAGCTTTTTGCAACTGTAAGCAAATCCCTGCGCATGATTTCCGGCGCTGGCACAAACAACTCCTTTTTGCAATTGCTCAGCAGGAAAACTGCTCATCATGTTGTAAGCGCCACGCAGCTTATAGGAACGGACCACCTGCAAATCCTCTCTTTTCAGGTAAACATTGCAATCATATCTTTTTGAAAGATGATGATTGTAAGAAAGAGGTGTCTTTGTCACCACTTTCTTTAGGCGAAAACTCGCAGCAGTAAAATCGAGTTGCACAGTATTGTTTACGGCTGGTTTCATACTAAGAATTGCTTTTCTTCTGATTCGGGTTTCACCAGTTTGCTGAATACTTCTTTGGTGGATGGGGTTGTTTTGGCTTCTGCTTTGGGCTGGTTCTCGGGCCGCAGGCTTCTCACCGTTTTTCCTGACTGCCACAATTCACTTTCACGCAATTCTTTTAATTCTTCTTCTAATTTTTCACGATAATCCGGTTGTGAATTGGAATCAATGGAACGTTGTGATTCTTTGCCTGCCGCTACACTATCATACAGTTCATTGAACACAGGCAGTGTGGCATCTTTGAATTTTTTCCACCAGTCAAGGGCGCCTCGCTGTGCAGTAGTGGAGCAGTTGGCATACATCCAGTCCATTCCGTTCTCAGCCACCAGCGGCATCAATGACTGAGTCAGTTCTTCCACGGTTTCATTAAAGGCTTCAGAAGGAGAGTGGCCTCTTTCACGCAACACCTGGTATTGCGCAGCAAAAATTCCCTGGATAGCTCCCATCAGTGTGCCCCTTTCGCCGGTGAGATCGGAATACACTTCTTTTTTGAAATCTGTTTCAAACAAATAACCACTGCCCACAGCAATACCCAGTGCGATCACTCTTTCAAATGCTTTGCCGGTGGCATCCTGGAAGATGGCATATGAACTGTTCAATCCGCGGCCCTGTAAAAACATTCTCCTGAGAGAGGTGCCTGACCCTTTTGGCGCCACGAGAAATACATCCACATCTTTTGGCGGCACAATACCTGTTTGCTCATTGAACGTGATGCCAAAACCATGAGAAAAATATAAGGCCTTACCCGGTGTCAGATATTTTTGCACAGTTGGCCATAGTGCAATTTGTGCAGCATCGCTCAGCAGGTAGCAGATGATGGTGCCTCTTTGCAGGGCTTCCTCTATTTCAAACAGCGTTTCACCGGGGACAAAACCATCTTTGATAGCTTTATCCCATGTTTTAGAATTTTTCCGTTGGCCCACGATCACATTAATGCCATTGTCCCGTTGGTTTAATGCCTGGCCGGGACCCTGCACTCCATAGCCGATCACCGCCACGGTTTCATATTTTAATACTTCCTGTGCTTTGCTCAGGGGAAATTCTTCACGGGTTACAACGTTTTCTTCAACGCCGCCGAAGTTTAGTTTTGCCATCTTATTTTTTTTGGTTTTATGTTTATTGTTTGTGATGTTATCTTTTATTCTCTTTACATACTAAACACTTTTTCATTCTCACTCAGGAATTCATTTTCTATTGCTTCTTCACCCGGTTCACGGTATTCAAACTCTTTAAGCTTCTGGTGAAAACCTTCACTTTTGTTGATGATGGCCACCCTGGCGCTGCGGACAAATTCGATCAGGCCATAAGGTTCCAGCACTTTGATGAGGGCATCTGTTTCTTCACGGTGTCCTGTTACTTCAAATACTGTGTAATCATTCCGTATCACTACAGCTTTGGCGCCGTATTGACGTAGCAATCTTTCCACTTTCACCTGTGCTGCAATCACATTGGTCGGCACTTTATACAAGGCAAGTTCCTGCCAGACGATCTCATCAGCAGTGCTGTAATACGCTTTCAGCACTTCCACCTGTTTTTCGATCTGGCGGCAGAGTTTGCGAACCACTTCTTCTGTTTCGTTGATTACAATGTTGAAGCGGTGTACACTATCTACCTCACTGGGCGAAGTGTTAAGACTTTCGATATTGATCTTTCTTCTCGAAAAGATGATCGCAATACGGTTCAGCAAACCGATCTGGTTCTCTGTATAGACTGTTATAGTATATTCCTGTTTCTGCATAGTTTTTTTATTTATACTTCTTCTTTACATAAAACAATTTCTGCCACACCCCGTCCCTGGGGCACCATTGGAAATACATTGTTTTCTTTTCCCACCATTATTTCCAGCAGGTAGCTGCCGTCATGGTCTAACATCTCTTTCAATGATTGTTTCAGCTCTTCTCTGTTGCAAACCGATTTGCCCGGAATACCAAAGCCTTTTGCCACCTGTACAAAATCAGGACTGGTGATGTCAACAAACGAATACCGGTTTTCATGAAACAGTTGCTGCCATTGACGCACCATTCCCAGGAAATTGTTATTGAGGATAATGATCTTCACATTGGGTTTGAATTGCATGATGGTTCCCAGTTCCTGCAATGTCATTTGAAAACCTCCGTCGCCGATGATGGCAATAGTAGTGCGGGAGGGGTCGCCGTAGGCAGTCCCAATTGCAGCAGGCAGGGCAAACCCCATCGTTCCCAATCCGCCACTGGTGATATTGCTTTTGCTTTGGCTGAATTTTGCATAGCGGCAGGCCACCATCTGGTGCTGACCCACATCTGTTACAATGATCGCATCTCCATTGGTCAGTTCGTTCAATAGCTTTATCACTTCACCCATCGTGAGAACATCAGTCGTGGGGTCCAGTTCTTCTTTTATGACTTTTTCTTCTTCCAATAACTGGTGATCACGAAAACGTTGCAACCATTGCGGATAGACTTTTTGTTGTAACAAAGAAGTCAGTACCGGTAAGGTTTCTTTGCAGTCGCCCCATACAGGCACGGTTGCTTTCACATTCTTATCTATTTCTGCCGGATCAATATCAAGATGGATCACCTTTGCCTGCTTGGCGTATTTATCCAGCCGACCGGTGACACGATCATCAAACCGCATTCCCACAGCGATCAGCACATCACACTCGTTGGTTAATACGTTTGGGCCATAATTGCCATGCATGCCCAGCATTCCCACTGCCAGCGGATGATCGGTGGGGATAGCACTCATGCCCATGATGGTCCATGCTGCCGGGATACCGGCTTTTTCAATAAAGGCTTTGAATTCTTTTTCTGCTCTGCCTAACAGCACACCCTGGCCGAAAATAACAAAAGGCCTTTCTGCTTCATTGATAAGTTTTGCTGCTTCCTCAATATATTGTTTACGGACAATCGGTTTGGGGCGATAGCTCCTGATATGCTCACATTTTTCATATCCGCTGTATTCAAACTGCTGCAGTTGTGCATTTTTAGTAATATCAATCAGCACGGGCCCCGGGCGGCCGCTGTTGGCGATATAAAAAGCTTTGGCCAATACATGCGGAATTTCTGTGGCATCTGTCACCTGGTAATTCCATTTGGTGACGGGTGTTGTGATATTCATCACATCTGTTTCCTGGAAAGCATCTGTGCCGAGCAAATGAGCAAACACCTGTCCTGTGATGCACACAACAGGAGTGGAGTCAATCATGGCATCGGCTAGGCCGGTGACAAGATTTGTGGCGCCGGGCCCACTGGTGGCAAACACCACACCGGTTTTGCCACTTACCCTTGCAAAACCCTGAGCTGCATGAATGGCGCCCTGTTCATGTCGGACAAGAATATGATTCAGCCTGTTACTGTAATCATACAACGCATCATAGATGGGCATGATGGCGCCGCCGGGATAACCAAAAATGGTTTTCACTCCTTCAGCAACAAGAGCTTCAAGCACCGCCACACTGCCGTTGATAGTTCCCCGGGGGGTGGATTTTGAAGAGTCTTTTTCCGTTTTCGTCTCTGTGCTTAGATTAATTGTTTCGTTCATGTTGTTCAATTTCTTTTATTCCGGTATCACTTAATTCTCTTTGTGTAAATCATAGGTCTTCATCAGTCACACAGCCCTCACTGGCATCCTTCACCACTTTTGCATATTTATACAATACTCCATGGGTTGCTTTAAGCGGTGGTTGCTTCCAGGCCTTTCTTCTTTCAGCGATCACATCATCACTCACTTTTAATGTCAGTGTGTTTTTCGTTGCATCAATTTCGATGATGTCATTATCTTCTACAAGTCCGATCAATCCTCCATCAAATGCTTCGGGAGTGATATGACCTACTACAAAACCATGTGTGCCGCCGCTGAATCTTCCGTCTGTGACAAGGGCAACAGTTTTTCCCAGTCCTGCACCAATGATAGCGCCGGTTGGTTTCAGCATTTCGGGCATACCCGGCGCTCCTTTTGGCCCGATATATCTTATTACTACTACATCACCTGCCTTCACCTTGCCGGAAGAAATACCTTCTATAAAATCTTTTTCGCCGTCAAACACTCTTGCTGTTCCTTCAAAACGTTCTCCTTCTTTGCCGCTGATCTTGGCAACACTTCCTTTTTCAGCAAGGTTGCCGTACAGGATTTGCAGGTGCCCCGTCTTCTTTAGTGGTTGTTCTAACGGGTGAATGATGTTCTGAGCCTTAAAATCAAGATCCGGAACACCTGCTAAATTCTCTGCCACCGTTTTACCGGTCACTGTCAAACAATCGCCATGTAACAAATCGTTTTTCAATAGATATTTCATCACGGCAGGAACACCGCCATGTTTATGTAAATCCTCCATCAGGTATTTGCCCGATGGTTTGAAATCTGCGAGCACAGGAATACGGTCACTTATTTTTTGGAAATCGTCCTGTGATAAAGGAACGCCAACACTTTTTGCCATTGCTATTAGATGAAGCACGGCATTTGTACTTCCTCCCAGCACCATGATCACGGTTATCGCATTTTCAAATGCCCTCCGGGTCATGATGTCTTTGGGTTTTATGTTTTTTTCCAGCAAAATTTTTATCGCCTCTCCGATGGCGGCACATTCTTTTTGCTTCTCCACACTCAATGCGGGGTTAGAAGATGAGTTAGGTAAACTCATTCCCAATGCTTCAATCGCTGAGGCCATGGTATTGGCGGTGTACATGCCGCCACAGGCTCCGGCACCAGGACAGGAGTGTTGTACAATGCTTTTAAAATCGGCATCACTTAAATTGCCTGCGATCTTTTGCCCCAATGCTTCAAATGCACTGACGATGTTCAGATCTTCACCTTTATAATGACCGGGAGCGATGGTGCCGCCGTATAACATGATGGCAGGCCGGTTCAGCCTTCCCATCGCCATCACTGCACCCGGCATATTTTTATCACAACCGGGAATGGCGATGATGGCATCATAGTATTGGGCGCCGGCATTGGTCTCAATGCTGTCTGCGATTACATCACGGCTTACCAGGCTATACCGCATCCCGTCTGTTCCCATGCTGATGCCATCACTTACACCTATTGTATAAAACCGAAGACCTAATAATTCCTTTACTCCATTCACACTGTCACGGACACTTACTGCCAGGTCATTCAGGTGCATATTGCAGGGGTTGCCATCCCAGCCCATACTCACAATGCCTACCTGTGCTTTGTTAAAATCATCTTCTTTAAAACCGATGGCATAATACATGGCCTGTGCAGCAGGTTGCGACGGATCCTGCGTTAAGGTTTTTGAATATTTGTTCAGTGTGTTCATGCTTCTGTCAATGACGGATTGAGTTCTGTTACTTTATGCTTATACGCTGATTGCACCTGCCTGCTCACGGTTTCGTTCCATGCCAATGGGAATTTGTAGTCATCCAGGCTCTCTATGCCTATTACTTCAGCAGCAGTGCCGCAGAAGAAAGCAGCGTCTGCTTTTTTCAATTCATCTGTCGTAAATAGTTTATCTTCTGCCGGTATATCTAATTCGCTGCATATTTCCAGCACGGTGGCACGGGTGATGCCGGGTAAAATATTTCCCAATGCAGGGGTGATGAGCCTGCCGTCTTTTTCAAAAAACAAATTGGCGCCGGGTGCTTCTGCCACATTGTTATTCATATCCAGCAGCAGCGCTTCATCATAGCCGTTAGCTTTTGCTTCCTGGCTGGCAAGAATGGAGTTCACATAATGTCCGGCGGCTTTGGCATCTATCTTAAATCCTTTGGGATTGGGCCTCTGAAAAGAGGAAGTCATCACCCGCAGCAGTTTTTCACCAAGAAAGGGCTGCATCTCCCAGGTTTCGATAACGATATATGATTCTTTGTTTTTTACAAAACTCATATTGGCAGGTGCATACACTACGGGGCGGATATAAGCATCCTGTTGCTTGTTTCTTTTTAATACCTCATAAGTTGCTTCGATAAGTTCATTTGTGTTCCAGTGATAAGGCATATTCAGTGCATCAGCTGATTGCTGAAGACGGTCATAATGCTCTTTCGCCTTGAATATCCTTGTTTCACCATTCACTGTTTTGTAGGCACGGATACCTTCAAAAACAGCATAGCCATAGTGCAGTGACTGGCTGTAAAAATCCATTTTCGCTTCGGAGGCTTTTACAAAATTTCCGTTGTGAAAAATGACCGTATCGTTATTGTAATACATGTTGTTTATTTTTTCAGCGTTCTTTTTTTGCCGGCAAATAAAAACCCCGCCTTTTTCGGAGGCGGGGTTTTTGTATTCGTTGTTTTGTTTACTTTATATACAATGTCCACCTCCATGCGACGCAGGAATAATAATGACCACCACCACAATAATAATTACGGCTACGAAGGAGATCATGGTATGTAAACTGCGATTCAACATGAAGGATGTATGAATAACGAAAATACACCCGCCTTTCTAAAAAAAGAACTGTAAAAGCAATTTTATTTTCGAAAATGAACGAACGTTATGTTTCGGTGTACGAATGCCCTGCACTTTTATATGATCGTTGACTTTCTCAGTTCAATGTTTTCTTTTTTCACCGAGCCGGGAATTTTGCCGCTTACATAATCACAGATCAGTTCGCCCAGCGTGGAAGTGAAATAGAAATTGACCGGGTCAATGTCTTTGGTCACAAAACCGTTTTGTAGTGTCCATTCCACCGCTTCTTTCACCAAAGCTGCTTCGTCATTCATTTCTAAATGCTGAAGCAACATAGCCACCGACAATATTGAACCCAGCGGGTTAGCAATGTCTTTTCCGGCTGCCTGCGGATAGGAACCATGAATGGGTTCAAACAGGGCAGCGCCTTTACCGACAGATGCAGAGGGCAGCAATCCCAGCGAGCCGCTCAGCACACTGGCCTCATCGCTGATGATATCGCCAAACATATTTTCGGTAAGTATCACATCAAACTGCACGGGGTTGAGGATGATCTGCATAGCGGCATTATCTACAAACATGTAATCAACGGTAACATCAGGATAAGATGAAGTCATTTCTCTCACCACTTTTCTCCATAGTCTTGATGTTTCCAAAACATTGGCTTTATCAACAAGGGTCAGCTTCTTTCTTCTTTTTTGGGCATATTTAAAGGCGAGACGGGAAACCCTTTCAATTTCTTCACGGGTATATACACAGTTGTCGGATGCCTTTGTCTGTTCCTCGTTCAGTTTTTTTTCGCCAAAGTAAATGCCACCGGTCAGTTCACGAACAATGACAATATCCACTCCTTCGAGATTCTTGCTTTTTAATGGCGACAAATGATGCAATGAGGTATAAGTGCTTACCGGACGGATATTGGCAAACAACTGCAAAGTTTTACGCAGTTTCAGCAATCCCTGCTCAGGACGGACTTTGGCAGTCGGGTCATTATCATATTTCGGATCGCCGATGGCGCCAAACAAAACCGCATCACTTTGCAGGCAGGCCTCAATGGTCGCATCGGGCAGGGGATTACCGGTCTTGTCAATAGCAATCGCCCCCATCAGTTGGTAATTATAGGTGAATTCATGCCCGAAATGTCCGGCAATGGCATTCATCACTTTTACAGATTGCCTTGTCACTTCCGGGCCGATGCCGTCACCTTGTATTACTACAATATTCTTTTTCATCTTGTGGTTATTTAAGCTCTTGTTTCCTCAAATTGTTCTATCTCTGGTTTAATACTTAATAAAAAATCAATATCATCATAACCGTTCAGCAGACAGGTTTTTTTATAAGGATTGATATCAAAATTCTCTTTTTGCCCGTTTGCAATGATCTGAATAGTTTGTTCTTCGAGGTTCACTTCCAGTTCTGTACCGGGATCTTTTTCGGCAGCACTAAAGATGCGGGCTAAAAAATTTTCACTAACTGTAACGGGTAAAAGGAAATTATTCAGCGCATTGTTTTTAAAAATATCAGCAAAAAAACTACTCACTACAACATCATACCCGGCATCTTTTATTGCCCATGCCGCATGCTCACGGGAAGAACCGCAGCCAAAATTTTTTCCCGCTACTAAGATTTTACCTTTGTATGTATTGTTATTCAGCGGAAAATCCTTTTTTGGACTTGTTTCATCATCATTTTCATAGCGCCAGTCGCGGAAAAGATTTTTGCCAAACCCTTCACGGCTGGTTGCTTTTAAAAAGCGGGCCGGGATGATCTGGTCTGTATCCACATTTTCAATATTCAGCGGAACCACAGTTGATTGTATGATATTTATTCTTTTGCTCATTTTCCTTTTAGTTCAGTACAGTTTCATTTTTTTTAGCCTCAGTAAGAAATTCTCTGACATCACCTATTTCACCAGTCAGCGCTGCCAGTGCAGCCGTCAGCGGACTGGCAAGAAATGTTCTGGCATTAGGTCCCTGTCTTCCTTCAAAATTCCGGTTGCTGGTGCTGATGCAGTATTTGCCTGCGGGTATCTTGTCTTCATTCATACCCAAACAGGCCGAACAACCGGGTTGCCTCAGTTGAAAACCTGCTTCTTCAAATATCTTGTCAATGCCTTCCTGTATCGCCTGTGCTTCCACCTGTTTGCTGCCAGGCACCACCCACACCTGCACCGCCTCAGCTTTCTTTTTTCCTTTTACCAAACCAGCTACCATGCGGAGGTCTTCTATTCTTGAATTGGTACAACTGCCGATGAATACATAATCTATCTTTTGGCCTTTGATAGCAGCGCCTTGATGCAAACCCATATAGGTAAGAGATTTTGCAAGCCCTGACTTGTCTGTTTCATTGATGGTTTCGGCAGTCGGTATCTTTTCATTCACACCAATGCCCATTCCGGGATTGGTGCCGTAGGTGATCATTGGCTGTATATCGGCAGCATCAAAGTGAAATTCTTTGTCAAATTTTGAACCGGGATCAGAATAAAGTTCTTTCCATGATGCCAGCTTTTTTTCCCATTCTTCACCTTGCGGAGCAAAATTTCTACCTTTTATATAGTTGAAAGTGGTATCGTCCGGAGCTATGATACCGCAGCGGGCACCCATTTCAATACTCATATTACAAATGGTCATCCTTGCTTCCATGCTCAGCGAACGGATGGCTGAACCGGCAAATTCGACAGCATGACCCGTGGCGCCGCTGGCTGATATTTTGGAGAGAATATACAACACAATATCTTTTGATACCACTCCTTTATTCAACTGTCCATCCACGCTAATGCGCATCAGTTTGGGTTTGCTTTGCAGCAAACACTGTGTGGCCAGCACCATTTCCACTTCACTGGTGCCAATGCCAAAGGCGATGGAACCAAATGCCCCGTGGGTGGAAGTGTGGCTGTCGCCGCATACAATGGTCATACCCGGTTGGGTGATACCGAGTTCAGGCCCTATCACATGCACAATGCCCTGGAAGGGATGTCCAAGGCCAAAGAGTTCGATATTATGCTCTGCGCAGTTTTTTACTAAAGCTTCCACCTGTTTGCGGCTTAATTCCTCTTTGATAGGCAGGTGTTGATCAACCGTAGGAACATTATGGTCGGCGGTGGCGATGGTTTGTTGAGGACGAAAAACTTTAATTCCTCTCTTGTTCAGACCATTGAATGCCTGCGGACTGGTGACCTCATGAATAAAGTGCCTGTCAATATAAAAGACAGAAGGGCCACCGTCTATTGTTTTTACAACATGCTGTTCCCAGATCTTTTCAAATAATGTGGCCCCCCCGCCCCCCGCAAGGGGGATTTGAGATGCTGCATTTTGTATTTCACTGCTCATTTGTCTTCAAGCTGCTTTTTATTTGTAAGTCTGTTCGTTGCTGGTTTTTCTATTGCTGACTAAAAGTTTTAAGCTACCACAGTATTTTTCTGGTAATGATTGGCCATGGCCGCAAGGTCTGCATCTTCCACTTCTTTCTTACTGTCGGCCACTTTCAGAAACTCATTATACAATACATCCACATCATTCCTGTCGAACTGGAAACCGAGTTTTTGAAAACGATAAGCCAGTGCACTTCTTCCGCTTCTTGCTGTCAGTACAATTTTTGAACTGTCGGCACCCACTTCTTCGGGGTTGATGATCTCATAGGTCAGCGCATCTTTCAAAAATCCATCCTGGTGAATGCCGGATGAATGAGAAAAAGCATTGCTGCCCACAATGGCTTTATTCGGTTGCACCGGCATCCGCATCGTGTCTGACACCTGGCGGCTCAACGGGTTCAGTTGTTCTGCCTTGATATTTGTGTGGAAACCGAGATGCTTGTGTTGCTTGATGATCATCACCACTTCTTCCAAAGAAGTGTTGCCAGCCCTTTCACCAAGGCCATTGATAGTGCATTCAATCTGGCGGGCCCCGGCAATAACACCGGAAATAGAATTGGCCGTTGCCAGGCCAAGATCATTGTGGCAATGGCAGGAGAGAATGGCTTTATCAATATTCGGAACATGATTGATCAGCCAGGCCATCTTTTCTCCATATTGATGAGGTAAACAATAACCGGTTGTGTCGGGGATATTTACTACCGTGGCGCCGGCTTTGATCACAGCTTCCACTACAGCAGCGAGGTAATCATTATCTGTGCGTCCTGCATCTTCGGCATAAAACTCCACATCATCGGTAAAATTGCGGGCCCATTTCACACACTGGATAGCCCTTTGCAAAATATCTTCCCTTGTTGAGTTGAATTTTGATTTGATATGATAATCCGATGTGCCGATGCCGGTATGTATTCTCGGGCGGGCAGCTTTCTTCAATGCTTCGGCGGCAACTTCAATATCTTTTTGTACAGCACGGCTCAGTCCGCAAACGGTGGCATTTTTTATTTCCACAGCGATCTGGCTCACGGATTCAAAATCGCCGGGCGATGAAATGGGAAAACCTGCTTCGATAATATCAACGCCGAGAAATTCCAGCCGCAGGGCCAGGTCTAATTTTTCCCGGGTGTTCAGTTTGCAACCAGGCACCTGTTCGCCGTCACGCAGCGTGGTGTCGAAAATGTGGATTTTTCCTTCTTTCATAAACAAGACATAAATTGAGTAGAAGATAAAAATGCAGGCGGCTTATTTTTGTTAATGCTTGCTGGTAAAACATCAATAAACAACCTGCAACACTAAATTACCGGTATCAACAGGGCGGGTGAAATCAAAATAGGATATCAATTACACCGTGTAAACAGGCCTGATTCGGCTGAAACCCTTGCTGGTAAACGATTTTAAATTTTTAAATTACGATGGCCAACCGATCTGCAGATGCTTTGTTTTTGCTGGTGAAATCGCTGGAAAAGAGTGAGAAAAGAAACTTTAAACTCTATGTCAAGCGGAATACCGACACGGCCGATCTCAAAGTCATCCTGTTATTTGATGCACTGGACAAGATGGAGGAATATGATGAAAAGCAATTGCTGCGCAAGGCAAAGGGAATCAGCAAGCAACAGCTTTCTAACATTAAAGCTCACCTGTACAAACAGTTGTTGGCAAGTTTGCGAATTATCCGTGACGAAGAGAATATTGACATCCAGCTTCATGAACAAATGGATCATGCCCGGATACTGTTCAATAAAGGTCTTTACCTGCAGGCTTTGCGGCAACTGGATAAATTAAAAGAATCAGCCAGGGCTTATCACCAGCTCACCTACCTGCAGCAGGCCCTTTTTTTTGAGAAAAAGATTGAAGCCCTTTACATCACCCGCAGCATGCAGAACAGGGCAGGGCGGTTGTCTGCAGAATCGGATGAGGTGAACCGGCAACTGGCGGTGGTCAACGATCTTTCCAATCTTTCGCTGCAATTATATAGCTGGTATATACAGAACGGCCATGCCCGCAACGAAAAAGACATCCGGGAAGTGAAACAGTTTTTTGAAAAAAGACTGCCCTCGCCGCTGCGGCTAACCGGTTTTTACGAAAAGCTTTATTACTGCCAAATCTTTTGCTGGTATGCATTCATCCGCCGCGACTACCTGCAGTATTACCGCTACTCTCAGAAATGGGTGAATCTCTTTGACGAATTTCCCGGGATGCTGCAAACAGAAACGGTCATCTATATCAAGGGCATGCACAACCTGATGAGCTCTTATTTCGACATGATGCAATACCGGAAACTGGCAGACACTATCAAAAGATTCGAACGGTTTGTGCAAAGCAAGGCCGTGCTGCAGAATGAGAACAACCGGATTCTCGCCTACCAGTATTTATATACCGCCCGGATCAATCTTTATTTCCTGCAGGGCACTTTCACTAAGGGGCTTCGCCTGGTTCCGTTCCTTGAAGATATGCTGCAGCAATACGGTCCTTATCTTGACACCCACCGGGTTCTGGTGTTCTACTACAAGATCGCCTGTCTTTATTTTGGCAGCGGCGAAAATGGAAAGGCCATTGATTATCTCAACCGCATCATCAATCAGAAAGGTGATCTGCGTACCGATCTCCAATGCTATGCCCGGTTGCTGAACCTTATAGCACATTTTGAACTCGGTAATTTTGAACTGCTCGAATACCTCATCAAATCAGTTTATCGCTACATGGCCAAAATGGAAAACCTCAGCCGGGTGGAGGAGGAGATGTTCATTTTTCTGCGCCGTTCTTTCCGTCTCGGCGCACATGCCCTGCGGCCAGAGTTTGAAAAGCTACTGGCAAAACTCAGGAAATATGAGGGCAACCCTGTTGAAAGCCGTGCTTTTGTTTATCTCGATGTAATCTCCTGGCTCGAAAGCAAGATCAGCGGAGTGAATGTGCAGGATGTGATCAGGGAAAAATTCATGGTGGGCAAGAGAGGTAAATAGCTGTTTACTGCATTCAGGGTAATTGTTTAAATTTGGCTAGCCGGGTAAGTTGATCATACTGGTTACTCTGGGAAATGGAAAAACCTGCAACAGGTTCTGAAACTAGGCCAATGACAAGGCAATTGGCAGCCATCATGTTTGCCGACATGACCGGTTATACCACCATGATGCAGGAAGATGAACAAAAAGCAAAACGGCTCAGGGACCGGCAACGGCTGGCTTTGGAAAAATTTATTCCCGGTCACAACGGAAGGATACTTCAATATTTTGGTGATGGCACATTAAGTATTTTCAACAGTGCCATTGATGCCGTGCGGTCTGCCATTCACATTCAGCAGGAATTACTTAAAGATCCCAAAGTTTTACTTCGCATAGGTATTCATTCCGGTGATATCGCATATGATCACCAGGGGGTGTATGGCGATTGTGTGAACCTTGCCTCCCGTATTGAAGCATTATCATTGCCTGGTTCAGTGCTGATTTCAGATAAAGTTTTTGATGAAGTGAAAAATCAACCCGATATCAGGACAAGCCTGCTGGGAAAATTCAGTTTGAAAAATGTAAAGCGACAGGTGGATGTGTATGCAGTCACTAATGATGACCTGGTTATTCCCGCCGGTTCGGAACTGGCGATAAAACCCGGCAAAGAAAAAACCATAGCTGTTCTTCCTTTTATTAATATGAGTGCTGATCCGGAAAATGAATACCTCAGTGATGGTATTTCAGAAGAAATCCTGAATGCACTGACTCATGTGGAAGGATTGCAGGTGACAGCGAGAACCTCTTCTTTTTTGTTCAAAGGCAAGAATGAGGACATCAGGCAGATTGGTATTAAACTCGGAGTGTCTTCTATTCTTGAAGGCAGTGTTCGCAAAGCCGGTAATAAAATAAGGATCACAGCCCAACTTATCAATACAGCAGATGGCTATCATATCTGGTCAGAAACCTATAACGGCAACCTCGGTGATATTTTCCAGTTGCAGGATGAAATATCACAGAAGATTCTGAACAGGCTTCGTGAAAACTTTTCACTGGCTGAGAAAAAGCAGCCGGTTATTAAAGCCTCCACAGAAAACATTGACGCCTACAATCTTTACCTGAAGGGGCGTTATTACTGGAATAAATCCAATCCTGAAAGCATTCGTAAAGCCATTGAGTATTTTGAAGAAGCCATTGCTGTTGACCAGGATTTTGCTCTGCCGTATTGTGCCCTTTCTTATTGTTATTCTTTCATGGGTTCTGCCGGGTTAATGCCGCCAGAAGAGGCCTATCCCCGTGCTAAAGATTATACATTAAAGGCTATCGAACTTGACCCTAACCATGCAGAATCACATCTTTCACTGGCCACGATCAAGTTTTATCATAACTGGGATTTTAAGGGGGCGGAACAATCGCTGAACAAAGCAGTTAGTTTAAGCCTCAATTCATCCCTTATTAACCAGGTGCATGGCTGGTATCTTATTGCCAAAGGCGATTTTAAAAAGGCCATTGAAAAAATGGAACAGGCTGTTGTGCTCGATCCATTATCGTTACCACTGTTGGCAAACCTCGCTGATGCTTATGCTTTTGATGGAAGATTTGAAGAGGCATTGGCTCAATATGACAAAGTGCTGGAGATGGATCCTTCCTTCCGCCGCGGTTATGAAGGAAAAGGGATCGTTTATATCGCAAGTGGAGAACCTGAAAAAGCAATCGGGAACCTGGAGAAATATCAAAAACTTACAGGCCACCCGCTGAAAGGTGTCAGTTCATTAGGACATGCCTATGCTGCTGCAGGGCAAACCGAAAAAGCAATGGAATGTCTTGATAAGATCAGGCAAAGGGAGGAGACTGAGCAGGGCATTCTCCTGCACATGGACTATGCTTTCCTGTATTCAGGTCTTGGAGATCTTGATAAAGCCTTTTACTATCTCAATAAAACCTATGACCAGCGGATAGGGATTGCCTGCCTCGGCATGATCTTCTGCATTCGTTACCCGATGCTAAAGGAACTTCGTTCCGATCCCCGCTTCAATCAACTGATTTACCGGATCGAAATTGATAAGTGAAAGATGCGAACGAAAATGCCGGCAATTAACCTGATGTTTGCTCCGCCGGTTTCTCCAACATTCTTTTGAAAGTATAGCCTGGTTACACCCTTTAAATAGCATTAAAAAAATTAAAATACCTCGCCGCTTTATGCAGTCCATCAAATACCGGCATCAAGGTATGGCATGGTTATCCTTTTTTTAGGAATTTCAAAAAAAGAATCAGCATGAAGCGATACGGAATTATTTTACTTCTTTCATTGTTTTCCGGCACTGCAGTTATTGCGCAGGAATACAAAGTGAAAGCGGTGTCTGACGATCCATTCTCCACAGCTTTGGTAAAACTGATCAATAGCGCCGTAAACCGGTTTGAGGATTGCACAGGAGAATATATCCGCAGCACATGGTTGCTGGGCGATGATCACCGGCTCAGCTTTTCATTTCCCGGCAGCGTTGCATCCATTATCAGGAAAAGAAACAATGATAAGTACGCCTATATCGAGTTCAGGGGGTTTGAATCAGCAGAAGCTATGGAAAAGGGAAAGGCTGAACTGTTTCAAAAGATCAGGAAAGCTTTGGGTGAGCAATTATTGCAGCAGGAGTATAAGCCTGCTTCATTTTTTAGTATGTCCATCAAAGATGATAACGGCTACTTCTCTTCAAAAATGGAGATGTTTGCAGGCACATCTTCATCACCTGTTTACCTTCTCGGGCCGGAAAAGGAAAACGCTGACAAAAAACCCAAAAATCATTTTATTCTGCTGAAGTTCTATAGCGGTGTTCCAAACTATATTCATTATATCCGGGGAGTGTCTACGCCGGATGCACAACTGCAGCAACTGCTGCAGCAACTGTTGCGGGATGCTGCCGGCGATTTTGATTCATTAGCTGCAAAGAGCAAAGGTGCTGCAACCGGAAAACTGAAGCGGACTGATACCTTGCAGCAAAACGGTTATACAGTGATCATGCAATACAGGGGCGGCAGCAGAACTGCACGTATTGTTTTGCCAGCGCCATCCGGTCCTGTCACTTCATCAAAAGAATGGCAGTGGTCACGACAGGCAGTCGAAGCCGCTGTGGGCGGCGAATATGTTTACACAATTTCTTCTTATGATTCTTATGGGGATATTATTCATTATTTTCCCGGGCATGGGAAAACAAACCTGCCGCGGATATACTTACAAAAAGCAAAGGACGAGCCGGGCATTCACATCAGGGTGAACAGCCCCGTGCAGCACCCCGTAAAAAGATCGGCTGATTGGGATGATTGAAACAAAAACCGCCTGCAACATAAGTTCACAGGCGGGTTGATTATTTACGGTACAAAAAAGTTATTACACCTGCGGAGAACCGTTCTCCGGCACTTCTTCATTTGTATTGCTCTGAGCCACCGGTTCTGAACTGACCGGTTCACCCAATACGACTGTTTCAGCCGGTTCGGGCTGGTAATATACCGGGGCGGGTTCGGGCTTGCTCACCGGGACAGGAGCCGGTTTTGGCGCAGGAGCTTTTTTAGGCGCTGGTTTCCTTGCAACAACTTTTTTAGCCGCTGGTTTTTTCTTCGCAGCCTGCCTGCCGGCAGGCACGGCTTTTTTCACCACTTTCCTCGGTGCTTTACGCTTTGCAACTCTCTTCTTTGCCACTTTCTTCGTCGCTTTACGTTTAGCAACTTTTTTAGCCGCCTTTTTCTTTACTGCTTTTCTTTTGGCAACTACTTTCTTCACTTTCGATTTAGTAGCTTTTTTCGATGCCTTTTTCCTTGGAGCCGCTTTTCTTTTTACAGCTTTTTTCACTGCTTTCTTTGCGGGTTTTTTCCGGGCTGCTTTTGCTTTTTTGCGGGAAGCCATACAATAAAGGTTTGAAGGTTTTTAAATGGTAGAAGTTGTTTTTTTTACAGGGAACTGAAATTACAATCATTAATGGCTATCAACCAAATTTAATTGCCGGTTTTAGGTTTCTTTTTTGTTGTTGCAGCGTCGGACTGAACTTATGCACATATACGCAGCCCTGGTGTAGGAGAAAGGGGCTATTCCTAAATTCATGCTGCCGGTTTCCCAGACAAAGGCAACCGCTTATCCCAAAAGGGTTGATGCATTCTTCCTGGCAATCTAACTTCAGTTTTCATCATTAACTGAAAATCATCCTGTCATGCCAAAAAGGAAATTAATTACAACAATCGGGTTGCTGGTATTCATTGCGTCTGTCGTTTCGGCACAAGCTCCGGGATCATTACTGGCGGTCAACAAGGCAGATAACAGTGTTTCATTGATTGATCTTTCCTCCGGTAAAGAAGTTGTAGCATTAAAGACAGGCATTGGCCCGCATGAAGTGGCTTCTTCATTTGACGGGAAGACCGCAGTGGTTTGCAACTATGGGGATAAAACACCTAACAACAGTCTTTCTGTTATTGACATGATAACAAAAGCGGTAACAAAAGTTATTGACCTGGGAACTTACCTGCGGCCGCATGGCATTGAATTTATCAATAACAGCGAAGCATTAGTGACAAGTGAAGCAACACAAACTCTCATTAAAGTAAATATTGAAACCGGCGCAGTGGAAGAAGTGGTAAAAACAGGCCAGCCAGGCAGCCATATGGTGGCTTATTGCCGTAAGGATGGAAAAGCTTATGTGGCAAACATACCTGCAGGTACAGTGAGCCAGGTGGATGTGAAAGAAAAGAAACTGCTTAATACAATACAACTGAAGAAAGGAGTGGAGGGGCTTGATGTTTCACCCGATGGTAAAGAGTTGTGGGTGGCTAACCGGGATGATAGTTCGGTAACAGTAGTAAACACAGCCACACTGGAAAAACTGGCCGTCTTGCCCGCCCACCAGGTTGCATTCCGGGTAAAGTTTTTACCAGATGGAAGCCATGTGGTGGTTTCAAACGGCATGTCGGGCAATTTGAGTGTTTATAATGCGAAGGGAAAAAAATGGATAAAGGATATTAATTTCTTCGATCTTGATCTTGGTGTTGACAAGATCGGCACGGTAAACAATGCAGAAAACCCTCCGGTACCTGTCGGCATTGCCATACATGCCAATAGCAAGTTTGTGTATGTCGCCAACGCCAATTATGGACTGGTGGCAGTAGTTGATACAAAAACATGGACGGTGGTAAAAAGTATTAAAGTAGGTAAGGGGCCCGATGGATTGTACTATTCGGCTATGAGAATAGGCTGATGAACAACTACGGTGTTGGTATTTTTCCGAAAGCTGAAAATTAACCCCTTCACTCCCTTTTTTTTCTCCGATTTTCCCCTACCTTTGCGCCGCCATTAGGTAAGGTCACAGGAGGGTAGAGTTAATGCGGTCACAGGATCTTGCTTCAAGTGGCAGTTTATGAGAGTCTGATCTGCACACATACAAACCCCAATCCGCCAGCTGGCGGAGAATGCTACGGGGATGCCTTTAGGCGATTGGTCATTAGAATTACTGTAGTTGAACGGAGCGTCGCAAGGGACGATGACCAGGGAACAAAAGACGGCAAAATCAAAAATCTAAATTCAAAAATCAAAAATTAAACAATAGTCATGGCTGACTTGAAATTTCAGAGAAACTTTGGTATCGCGGCTCACATTGACGCCGGTAAGACCACCACAACGGAACGTATCCTCCGCTACACCGGTATGATCCACCGCATTGGTGAGGTGCATGATGGCGCCGCCACCACCGACTGGATGGAGCAGGAAAAAGAAAGAGGTATCACCATCACCTCTGCTGCCGTTAGCTGCCAGTGGAATTTCCCGACAGTATTAGGTAAAGCAACTGCCGATACAAAAAAATATTCTTTCAATATCATTGATACTCCCGGCCACGTTGACTTCACCGTGGAAGTAGAACGTTCCATGCGGGTGCTCGATGGCCTGATCGCTTTGTTTTCAGCCGTTGATGGCGTAGAGCCGCAATCTGAAACAGTTTGGCGCCAGGCCAACCGTTATGGTGTTCCCCGTATCGGTTTCGTAAATAAAATGGACCGTGCCGGTGCTGACTTCTTAAATGTGGTAAAGCAGGTAAAAGAAATGCTCGGTTCCAAAGCTGTTCCGCTGCAGTTGCCGATCGGTGCCGAAGATGATTTCAAAGGCGTGGTGGACCTCATCAAGATGAAAGGTATCATCTGGCACATGGAAACAGAAGGAATGACATTTGATGAAATTGATGTTCCTGCCGATATGCTGGAAGAAGCCCAGGAGTGGAGAGCCAGCCTGGTGGAAGCCGTGGCAGAATATGATGATAAACTGATGGAGAAATTCTTTGATGATCCCAACAGCATCACAGAAGATGAAATGCATGAAGCCATCCGCAAGGCTACGATCGATCTTTCCATCGTGCCGATGATGTGCGGTTCTTCATTCAAGAATAAAGGGGTGCAGACAGCGCTGGATGGGGTTTGCCGTTACCTGCCTTCGCCGGTGGATATTCCCGATACAGAAGGTACCAATCCTGATACCGGTGAAAAGATCACCCGTAAAGCTGATCCGAAAGAGCCGTTCGCTGCATTGGCCTTTAAGATCATGACCGATCCCTTCGTTGGTCGGTTGGCGTTCTTCCGTGTATATTCCGGTCACCTCGATGCGGGTTCTTATGTATTGAATGTAAGAAGCGGTAAAAAAGAAAGGATCAGCCGGATCATGAAAATGTTTGCCAACAAACAAAACCCGATTGATTTTATCGAAGCTGGTGATATCGGCGCTGCCGTTGGTTTCAAAGAGATCAAAACCGGTGATACGCTTTGTCATGAAGATCACCCGATCACTTTGGAGAATATGTTCATACCTGAGCCGGTTATCGCTATTGCGGTGGAGCCGAAAACACAGGCTGACGTGGATAAGATGGGTATGGCCATTGCCAAACTTGTGGAAGAAGATCCAACACTGCGTGTAAATACAGATGAAGATACCGGTCAGACCATCCTTCGTGGAATGGGTGAACTCCACCTTGAGATCATCATTGACCGTATGCGTCGTGAATTTAAAGTGGAAGTGAACCAGGGTGCGCCGCAGGTGGCCTATAAAGAAGCATTCACAGCTACTATTGAACACCGTGAGACACTGAAAAAACAAACCGGTGGTCGTGGTAAGTTTGCCGACATCCAGTTCAGCATTGGTCCTGTTGATGCAGAATGGCAGACAGAAAACCCTGACAAGCATTACCAGTTCGAGAATGATCTTTTTGGCGGATCTATCCCCCGTGAGTTTGTTCCGGCTATTCAGAAAGGTTTTGAGCAATCAATGACCACAGGTGTATTGGCCAATTATCCTGTTGCCAATATGAAGATCCGTGTGTTTGACGGAAGCTTCCACGCTGTTGACTCTGATTCCATGTCGTTTGAGCTTTGTGCCAAGCAAGGTTTCCGGGAAGCAGCAAGAAAAGCAAAACCGGTTTTGCTGGAACCGATCATGAAAGTGGAAGTAATCACACCTGCCCAATACATGGGAGATGTGACTGGTGACCTGAACCGTCGCCGTGCCATCCTCGAAGGTATGGACAACCGTGCCGGTGCTGAAGTGATCAAGGCCAAAGTTCCGCTGAGTGAAATGTTTGGTTATGTTACCCAGCTTCGTTCACTGTCATCCGGCCGTGCATCTTCTACAATGGAGTTCTCTCACTATTCTCCTGCACCGAACAATATCGCTGAAGAAGTGATTGCGAAAGTGAAAGGAAAGGTGAGTGCATAATCTGGCCTTATCAGACTTACATATAGATAGAATGCCGCCCGATATTTCAGGGCGGCATTTTTGTTTCCGGCCGATTGATACGGCTCAACAATTTTCTGTTTTAAGTGGCTTGTTTTAGCAAGGGGCACTGTTTATACCTGACTGGCATTGTATTTGTTAAATTTAACAGCGGAATTCACTCCGTCTTTAAGATGCCAATATTATTAAGGCCCTGAGCTAACGTATGAAAAACACAATGTTCTATGCAGGTTAAGGACTCAGCAATGAGTCCTTACTTTTTAAGGGGTCTTTGAAAACATATCGCATTCCAAATGCAGAAGTGACAAGGGTGATGAGATAGAAGAGCAAACTAATGATCACAGAACTTTCCTGCAGCAATCCAAAATAAACGGAGCCTTCCAGGAAAACCACTTCCCTGATGCCCAACCCGCCAATTGTCAAGGGTAACACTGAAACAACAGACGATAACAGGAAAATAAATATGTATTCAGTGGTATGTGCAGGTATGCCCAATCCAATCATGATAAAATAAACACAGATAACCTGGGCCGCCTGAACAGCAATGCCCAGCAGCAGGGTGGGGGCGAAACTGCGTGTAAAATCTTTGAAAAAAGAACGGATAACAAAATATAAGACGGCCACCGCCAGCAGCGATCCGGCCACAAGAATCACAGCATACAGCTTTTCTTTGAGCACAATAAGACCATAAGCAGCAAGGATCAATCCCAGCCCCGCCAGCCCGCTGAAACGGTCAAGCAACACTGCTGCTGTGGTTTTTTTATACGGCACATTGTATTTTTTGGTCAGCAGCACCACTTTGTAGGCATCACCACTGATGGAGCCCGGCAAAAACAGGTTATAAAACATTCCCAGCCAGTACAATTTCATGTTCTGCAACCGGGGCAGGTGAATGTTGATGTTTTTGAAATAGATATTCAGCCTGAAGGCGGAAAGGAACTTGGAAATGATGAATGCAAACAGCGCCATCAAAAGCAATGACCAGTTGGCCTTTGAGAGAGCGGCACCGGCTTTGGCAAAATCAATTTTCCCGGAAACATACCAAAGACAGGCGATGGTTAAAGCTATTTTGAGCAACAGCTTCAGCCAACCCGGCAATTTGTTCCTGGGTTTTTCTGGTTGTTCAGTAGTCATTTATTGGTAATGGAATGCAAAGAAAGCAAAATAGAGTCTAAGTTTACTGACAATCATATATTTAGCTGCAATATCCCTACGCCATCAAAGTGGGCAAAGGGGTTTTGATGAGTTTCTCCACAGCCTATAAAATTCTTTACCAACTATTTGGAAGGAATAACCCACAACCCTACCTTTGCACTCCCAAAAGAAAATTGGGATTTTACACATGTCTCAGCGAATCAGAATCAAATTACAGTCTTACGATCACAACCTGGTGGATAAATCTGCTGAAAAGATCGTAAAAACAGTTCGCAGCACCGGCGCTGTAGTTACAGGACCTATTCCCCTGCCTACACGCAGAAAGATCTTTACTGTACTGCGTTCGCCACACGTAAACAAGAAAAGTCGTGAACAATTTCAGTTGGCTACACATAAGCGGTTGCTGGATATTTACACTTCGAGTTCAAGGACCGTGGATGCGCTGAGCAAACTGGATCTGCCAAGTGGTGTAGAAGTTGAGATAAAAGCGTAACATAATACGCATCAGCAGAGAGGCATAGCCTTATTAGTTCTTATAAATCAAAAAATTTTCATCTCTCAATTCTCCGCCAGGCGGCGGAGGAGAAAAGAGCTCTGATCTTAAACATAAAACAAGCCATTCAGGGTTTGTTTATCGCCGGTACTTCCCCAGAAAGGAAAAGGTCGGTGACTAAACGGGGATTGACCCTTCGCCTTGCTCACGGTGACAATTAATGTCAACTGGAGCGGTCAAGAATGTCCCAATAATCCTGCAGGCACAAATTGTAAAACATGAAAGGTATTATTGGGAAAAAAATTGGGATGACCAGCGTCTTCGATCCCTCGGGCAAACAAACCGCCTGTACGATCATTGAGGCGGGTCCCTGTGTAGTTACCCAGGTTAAAACAAAAGAAACCGACGGGTACAGTGCTCTCCAGCTCTCTTTCGGCGACAAGAAAGAAAAACATGCTACCCTGGCAGAAAAGAACCACTTCGCCAAAGCTTCTGCATCTCCCAAAAAATTCTCCAAAGAATTCCGCAATTTCTCAATCGAAAAAAATATTGGTGAAACCATTACTGTTGACATTTTCGCTGAAGGCGATAATGTTGAAGTAGTAGGTACCACGAAAGGAAAAGGTTTCCAGGGTGTTGTGAAACGCCATGGTTTCCACGGCGTAGGTCAGCAATCTCACGGTCAGCACGACCGCCAGAGAGCTCCGGGTTCACTCGGTAACTCATCTGATGCGAGCCGTGTAATGAAAGGTATGAAAATGGCCGGCCGCACAGGGACCGATCGTGTGAAACTGAAAGGATTGAAAGTGATGAAAGTATTTCCTGACAAAAATTATATCCTGATCAGCGGATCTGTACCGGGTCATAACGGTTCAATTGTTTTAATTCAAAAGTAATCCTTCGTCCCGATGGATATCGGGATCAGGGTGACAGCAAAACGAATAAAAATGCAACTCGAAGTTTTAAATAGTAAGGGAAAGAAGACAGGCAGAACGGTTGAACTGCCCGAAGATATTTTCGGTGCTGAACCTAACAACCATGTTATTTACCTGGCTGTAAAACAATACCTCGCCGCACAGCGTCAGGGCACACACAAAGTGAAGACCCGTGCAGAAGTGAAAGGCGCCAGCCGCAAACTGCACCGCCAGAAAGGTACAGGTGGAAGCCGTAAGGGTAACATCCGTAACCCGCTTTACAAGGGTGGTGGTACGATCTTCGGCCCCAAGCCCCATAGCTATGATATCAAACTGAACAGGAAAGTGAAGGACCTGGCAAAAATCTCTGCTCTCTCTTACAAGGCAAAAGACAATGCGATTGTGGTGGTAGAGGATATTACGCTGGATGCACCCAAAACAAAAACATTCGTTGACATCCTGGGCAACCTGAAAGTGGCTGATAAAAAAGTGATGTTCATTCAGCCGGAATACAACGATAACGTAGAGTTGTCTTTGCGTAATGTGCCGTATGTGCTGGGTACGCTGCTTAGTGATATCAACACATATGATATTGTAAACTCAGAAGTGCTGGTGCTGACAGAGAGTGCAGCAAAAATTTTTGCAGAAGACGATGCGGAAGCATAATTATCCTTCGTTCTGAATATTATCGGGATCAGGGCGGCAAGGGAACATATTTGAATGATAAATTAAAAAGAAGGAAATGAAACTTTCTGAAGTATTGATAAAACCCATTTTGACAGAAAAAGCAAATGCGCAGCAGGAGAAACTCCGCCGCTATGCTTTCAAAGTGGCAAGAAAGGCTAACAAACTGGAGATCAAAAAAGCGATCGAAAGTTTTTACGGGGTAACAGTTACTGGTGTGAACACATCGGTGACACCTGCTAAAAGCAAGAGCCGCTACACCAAAGCCGGTGTTATCTCTGGTCGCAAGCAGGCTTATAAAAAGGCCTTTGTAACAGTGGCCGAAGGGGAGGCCATAGACCTGTATTCAAACATCTAAGGGTTCCTTTCTCCTGCGGGAGAAACAGAATGGCAATCAACCGCCGCGAAGTGTTGGAATTTGAAAAAATTAATTGAAGAACGAAAATGGCATTAAGAAAATTTAAACCCGTAACAGCCGGCACCCGCTGGAGGATCGGCAATGCGTATGCGGAGGTAACAACCAATGTTCCCGAAGCATCGCTGGTTGAACCAAAGAAAAGAACCGGTGGTCGTAACTCTTCCGGTCACTTGTCCATGCGTTACCGGGGTGGTGGTCATAAGAAGAAGTACCGCATCATTGATTTCAAACGTAACAAAACAGGTGTTGCAACTGTGGCATCTATTGAATACGATCCGAACCGTACTGCTTTCATCGCCCTGCTGAATTATGCAGATGGTGAAAAGCGTTACATCCTTGCCCCGCAGGGTTTGCAGGTTGGCGCCACAGTGGAAAGTGGTGTTGATGTAGCTCCAGAAGTAGGAAATGCTCTTCCGATGAAGAACATGCCGCTGGGTACAAACGTTCACAATATTGAAATGCAGCCCGGTCAGGGCGGCAAGCTGGCAAGAAGCGCCGGTTCATCAGCCCAGCTGACCAACAAAGAAGAAAAGTATGCGATCCTCAAAATGCCTTCCGGCGAATTGAGAAAGATATTGATCAACTGCCAGGCAACAGTAGGTGTGGTAAGTAACAGCGACCATTTCCTGCAAAGCATGGGTAAAGCCGGCCGCAACAGGTGGAAAGGTATCAAACCAAGAAACCGCGGTGTGGCGATGAACCCGGTAGATCACCCGATGGGTGGTGGCGAAGGTAAAGCTTCCGGTGGTCAGCCCCGCAGCAGGAGCGGTCAGTATTCAAGAGGTTTGAAGACAAGAACAAGAGGTAAAGGAAGCGACAAACTGATCATTCAGCGCAAGAATGGAAGCAAAATAGCGAAGTAATAAACTCATTAATAATACAACGACATAAATCATGGCTCGTTCGATTAAAAAAGGTCCTTATATAGCAACTCACCTCGAAAAAAAGGTGCTGGCTATGAACGAAGGAAAAAACAAAAAGGGTGTTATCAAGACGTGGAGCCGCCGCTCTACCATCTCACCTGATTTTGTGGGACACACTTTTGCTGTGCACAATGGCAACAAGTTCATCCCCGTGTATATAACGGAATTCATGGTAGGACATAAGCTGGGTGAATTTGCACCTACCCGCCAGTTCAAAGGACACTCTAAAAAAGAAGGTTAATTAAGGTGTGAGACAGGTTCAGTTTATTGCTGACCATTACTCAACCCCAAATAAATAAAAAATGGGATCCAGAAAAAAAATTGCGGCAGATGCCCGTAAAGAAGAAAGGAAGTCGTACTACGGCGCCACACTGAATAACTATCCTACATCACCACGAAAAATGAGGCTTCTTGCTGATCTTATCCGCGGGATGGAAGTAGAAAAGGCCCTGGCAACTTTGGAGTTCAGCGCCAAGCATTCATCTGAACCCATGCGTAAGCTGGTGTTGAGTGCTATCAACAACTGGAAACAGAAGAATGAAGGCGGCGACGAAAGCCAGTTGGTCGTAAAAACAATTTTTGTGGATGGTGCAAGGACGTTGAAAAGAATGCGCCCCGCACCGCAGGGCCGTGGTTACAGGGTTCGCAAACGCAGTAATCATGTAACTGTGATCGTAGGTACTAAAGAAACTAATAACTAAACGAATTAATAAACCAATAACATGGGTCAAAAAGCAAATCCGATTGGTAACCGCTTAGGCATCATCCGTGGATGGGAATCTAACTGGTACGGCAGCAAAAAAGATTATGCCGGCAAACTGATCGAGGATCATAAGATCAGAACTTACCTGAATGCCCGTATCAACAAAGGTGGCATCTCCAAGATCGTTATTGAGAGAACGCTGGGTAAACTGATCATTACGATTCACACCTCCAAGCCTGGTATTATTATCGGTAAAGGTGGCGGTGAGGTGGATCGTATCAAAGAAGAACTGAAAAAACTGACCGGAAAAGATGACGTTCAGATCAATATCCTGGAAATACGCCGTCCCGAGCTGGATGCGATGATCGTAGGAGATACGATTGCCCGCCAGATCGAGAACCGTATCAACTTTAAAAGAGCCACAAAAATGGCGATCGCTTCTGCGCTGCGCATGGGTGCGGAAGGTATCAAGATCAAATTAAGTGGTCGTTTGGCCGGTGCAGAAATTGCCCGCAGTGAAGAATTCAAACAAGGTCGTGTGCCGTTGCATACATTCCGTATGGATATTGATTATGCCAACGTGTTTGCACAGACAGTATATGGTAAGATCGGTATCAAGGTATGGATATGTAAAGGTGAAGTGTTAGCCAAGAGAGACCTGAATCCCAACTTTATTGCTGGCGGTAAAGCTGAAGGCGCCGGTGGTGAAAGAAGAGAAAGAAGGGATGATCGTCATGATCGCCGTGATGACAGAAGAGGCGGTGACAGAAGAGGTGGTGGAAGGGACCGCAGAAACTAATCAAGCAAGAAACAAGAAATCAGTAACTAGAAATTTTATACAATGTTACAACCGAAAAGAACGAAGCACAGGAAGATGCAGAAGGGTCGCATGAAAGGTGATGCGAAAAGAGGAACAACCATTTCTTTTGGCTCCTATGCACTCAAAGCATTGGACAGCCATTGGATAACGGATCGCCAGATCGAAGCTGCCCGCCAGGCGCTGACCCGTGAAATGAAGAGAGAAGGTAATGTGTGGATCCGCATTTTCCCTGACAAACCAATTACCCGCAAACCACTTGAAGTGAGGATGGGTAAAGGAAAAGGTAACCTTGAGTTCTGGGCTGCAGTAGTAAAACCCGGACGTATCTTATTCGAGATTGACGGAGTGAGTGAGCAGGTGGCCCGTGCATCACTGGCATTGGCTGCAGGCAAACTGCCGATCAAAACTAAATTTATTGTACGCCGTGACCTGGTTACTGCGTAATAACTAATAAATCGTAAAGCGATGTCAAAGAAAGCTGATTTTGTAAAAAGTATTCACGGCATGAGTGAACTGGACCTGAAGGCCCGCCTTGAAGAAGATAAGCAACGCCTGAAAAAACTGCATTTTGCCCATGCGATCTCTCCGCTGGAAAACCCAATGACCATCCGCGGACTGCGCAAGGATATTGCCCGTTTGAAAACTGAACTCAAGAACAGACAACTTAGTGCCTAATTAAAGCTAAAAGCTTAATAAAATGACCGAAAGAAATTTAAGAAAAACGAGGATAGGTGTGGTGACCAGCAACAAGATGGCCAAGACCATCACAGTTGCCATCGAAAGAAAAGTAAAACACCCTATCTATGGTAAGTTCCTTAAAAAGACTACCAAACTGCATGCCCATGATGACAAGAATGAGTGCAGCATCGGTGATGTGGTAAAGATCATGGAGACCCGTCCACTCAGCAAAACAAAACGCTGGAGACTGGTGGAAGTGGTAGAGAAAGTGAAATAAAGCCCCCTAAATCCCCCGAAGGGGGACTTGGGAAACTGTAAAATAATTGAAAGAATAACAAATTTTAGAAACTTAAACCCCTCCTTTGGAGGGGATTGGGGAGGCCAAAATGATTCAGCAAGAAAGCCGGTTAAATGTAGCGGACAACAGCGGCGCCAAAGAGGTGCTTTGTATCCGTGTGCTCGGCAACAGCGGACAACGTTATGCCAGGATAGGTGACAAAATAGTGGTTACGGTAAAAGATGCATTGCCTGCAGGCGGTATCAAAAAAGGTACCGTTGCCAAAGCGGTGATCGTCCGCACCACCAACAAACTGCGTCGCAAGGATGGTTCATACATTCGTTTTGATGACAATGCAGTGGTGTTGCTGAACCAGTCCGATGAGCCCCGTGGAACCCGGATTTTCGGACCTGTTGCCAGGGAACTGCGTGACAAAGGATATATGAAGATCGTTTCACTGGCCCCGGAAGTATTGTAAGAGCCAGGTATTGAACAAACAAACAAATCATTCCGCAAAACGGAGTAAAGAATAAAGAAAATGAAAGCAAGATTTAAACCAAAGTACAATATCCGCAAAGGAGACAATGTGGTGGTGATAGCCGGTGATGATAAAGCGCTGGATAAACCCCGCATCGTAAAACAGGTGCTGGTGGATGAGGCCAAAGTGATCGTGGAAGGAGTCAACATCATCACCAAACACACCAAGCCTTCTGCACAAAACACCAAAGGTGGTATTGTAAAAAAAGAAGCCCCGATCCATATCAGCAATGTGATGCTTTGGGATGCTAAAGCAAAAGCCGCTGCCAAAGTGAAAAGGGTAAGAGAAGAAGGTAAAACTTTAAGGGTATCCAAAAAATCAGGCGAGAAAATATAACCTGCCTGTCAAATAAGATAATTATATGAGCACAAAAACATATACTCCGAGACTGGCAGATAAGTACAAAAAAGATGTTGTACCTGCCCTGGTAAAAAAATTCGGTTACGAAACAGTGATGCAGGCCCCCAAGCTGGAGAAGATCTGCCTGAACCGTGGTGTGAACGGCGCTGTGTCTGACAAGAAACTGGTGGACATCGCCATTGAAGAGCTTTCTACCATCACAGGCCAGAAAGCAGTGGCTACACAGTCAAAAAAAGACATCTCCAACTTCAAGTTGCGTAAGCACATGCCGATCGGTGCAAGGGTTACGCTGCGCGGGGTGAAGATGTATGAATTCCTCGATCGCCTGATCGCTGTGGCATTACCCCGTGTTCGTGACTTCAAAGGTGTAAATGAAAAATCGTTTGATGGCCGGGGTAATTACACGATGGGTGTGACTGAACAAATCATCTTCCCGGAGATTGATATTGACAAAGTAAACAGGATAACCGGGCTTGATATCACATTTGTAACTACTGCCAACACTGATGAAGAAGCATATGAGCTGCTGAAAGAGCTGGGTATGCCATTCAAGAACGCAACAAAAAATAGTTCAAACTAAAAAGGATAAACAATTATGGCTAAAACATCAATAAAGGCCAGGCAAAGAAAAAGGGAAAAAATGGTTGCTCAATTTGCGGCCAAAAGAGAGGAGTTGAAGAAGGCCGGCGACTATAAAGCACTGGATGAACTGCCGAAGAATTCTTCTAAGGTTCGTCTTAAAAACCGTTGCCAGTTGACAGGTCGTCCAAAGGGGTATGTCCGTTATTTCGGCATATCCAGGATAGCCCTGAGAGACATGGCCCTGAACGGAAAAATACCAGGACTGAAAAAAGCAAGCTGGTAACCCTTCGGCAAGCTCAGGGTAGCAGAGCTGTCATGTAACAAATTATTAAACTAAACTTTTCCAATTATTCCGACCGCAGCGTCGGGACGTAGGAGGGCAAAAAATATGGTAACAGATCCTATAGCAGACTTCCTGACCAGAATCCGCAATGCGCAGATGGCAGGTCATCGTGTGGTTGACATTCCCGCTTCGAATCTGAAAAAGCGTATGACAGAGATCCTGTACAGCCAGGGTTATATCCTGAAATACAAATTTGAAGATGACAGCAAGCAAGGCATCATCAAGATAGCCTTGAAGTATGATCCTGCTACAAAACAACCGGCTATTCAAAGTCTCGAAAGAGTGAGCCGCCCGGGTTTGCGTCAGTATTCAAAACCGGCTGACTTCCGTCGTGTAAAAAATGGTTTAGGTGTGGCCATCCTGTCCACTTCAAAAGGAGTGATGACGGATAAAGAAGCCAAGGTGCAAAATGTAGGTGGTGAAGTTTTGTGCTACGTGTATTAAGAGAGAAAAAGTTGTTGGATACATTAAGCTGAATCTATACTAAGCTGACCGGTCAACAACAAACAATAAATAATAAACTATAAATAGATTTTATGTCCCGTATAGGTAAAAAAGCGATAACGATCCCGGAAGGAGTTACCATCACTGTAGGAAAGGATAATGTGGTGACTGTGAAAGGAAAGAAAGGTGAACTGAAGCAGGCTGTTGATCGTGACATCGTTGTGGAAGTTAAGGATGGCCAGGTGACTTTTGGCCGGCCTACTGACCAGATCCGTCATCGTGCACTGCATGGTTTGTACCGTGCACTGATCGCCAACCTCGTAAAAGGTGTGACAGATGGCTACGAAAGAAAACTGGAACTGATCGGTGTGGGTTTCAAAGCTGCCAACCAGGGTAACCTGCTGGATCTTGCTTTGGGCTATTCACACAATATCATATTTGAAGTGCCGAAAGAACTGAAAGTGGCTACCGAAACGTTGAAAGGTCAGAACCCCGTCATCACCCTCGAGGGAATTGACAAGCAACTGATCGGCCAGGTGGCGGCCAAGTTGCGCAGCCTGCGCAAGCCTGAGCCTTACAAAGGAAAGGGGGTACGCTATGTGGGTGAAGTGGTGCGTAAGAAAGCTGGTAAAGCAGCCGGTAAATAATAATTGAAAAGAATCCCTGGCAGTATCAGGGGAAAAATAAATCAAGATGAATCCAAAAGTTAAATCATTAAGAAGGCAAAATATCCGCTACCGCATCCGTAAAAAGATCGGTGAAGGCACAGCGCAGAAGCCACGTCTTTCTGTGTTCAGGAGCAATGCAGATATCTATGTTCAGTTGATTGATGACAGCAAAGGCCAGACACTGGCTGCGGCTTCTTCAAGAGACAAAGACATTGCTGCGCAAAAAACCACTAAAGTTGAGAAAAGCAAACTGGTTGGTGCTGCGATTGCCCGCAAGGCAACAGAACTCGGCATCACCAATGTTACTTTTGACCGGGGCGGTTACCTGTATCATGGCCGTGTGAAATCAGTGGCTGACGGAGCAAGAGAAGGCGGTCTTCAATTCTAAACTTTCAAACTTTTAATCAAGGTATAAATGTCAAAGCTTAACGTAAACAGGGTAAAAGCCGGTGACCTGGAACTGAAAGACAAAGTGGTTGCCATCAACCGTGTGGTAAAAACTACAAAAGGTGGCCGTGCCTTCAGTTTTTCTGCCCTTGTGGTGGTAGGTAATGAGAATGGTGTTGTCGGTCATGGACTTGGCAAAGCCAAAGAAGTGCAGGAGGCCATCACCAAAGGCATTGAGGATGCAAAGAAAAACCTCATTAAAGTGCCGGTGATGAAGGGAACCATTCCTCATGACCAGTGGGCCAAAGAAGGCGCTGCCAAAGTATTGATCAAACCCGCTGCCCATGGTACAGGTGTGATCGCCGGAGGTTCTATGCGTGCCGTATTGGAAAGCGCCGGTATTACCGACGTACTGGCAAAATCATTGGGTTCTGCCAATCCGCACAACGTGGTGAAAGCAACTTTCAAAGCTTTGGCTTTGTTGCGTGAGCCGATCCAGGTGGCTAAGACCCGTACACTTGGTTTGAAGAAAGTATTTAATGGATGATACTGGTTGCTGGTTGCCGGTTCCTGGTAAAGGGAACCTGTAACTATTGAATGACACTGACCAGTGACAAAAAACCAGAAACCAGAAACAAGAAACAAGTATGAAAAAGATCAAAATAACATTGGTAAAAAGCCCGATTGACAGACCCGAAAGGCAAAAGCTGACGCTGAAAGCACTGGGTCTAAACAAGACCAATGCTACTAAAGAGGTAGAAGCTACTCCACAGGTGCTGGGTATGGTACGTAAAGTGGAACACCTGGTGAAAGTGGAAGAAGCCTAATAAATGTAAGACCGGTCTTTGCCGGTTTCACATTCACATATTTAATAAAAAAGCGAGGGGAAACAACCCCGATGAGTAAAAATTAAATACAATGAAACTACACGAATTAAGACCTGCAAAAGGTGCAACTCACAAGGAAAAAAGAATTGGACGTGGTGATGGTTCAGGCCATGGCGGCACATCCACAAAAGGTACAAAAGGTGCACAAAGCCGCACCGGTTTCAAGAATAAAAGGGCACACGAAGGTGGCCAGATGCCCATCCAGCGTCGTATACCGAAACGTGGATTCAAAAACCCGCATCGTGTTGAATACAAAGTGTTCAATATCGGGCAGGCTGAGCAACTGGCAGAAAAACACGGTATCACCGAGTTTTCACTGGAAAACCTTTATATCAACAACCTGGTAAGCCAAACTGATAAAGTGAAGATCCTGGGAAATGGTGAGTTGAAAAGCAAGATCACATTCAAGGTGAATGCTGTCAGCGAAAAAGCCAAAGCGGCCATTGAAGCTGCCGGTGGAACGGTTGAAATAGTAAAGTAATTTCACTAAATTGCACCGACGCATTTCAGATGCGTCGTTTATGTTTTAAAGGGCTCTTAAATCTTTTTATCTCCCGTGAAAAAATTCATTCAGACGCTAAAAAATATCTGGAGCATCGAGGAACTGAGAGGTAAAATCCTGTTCACCCTGCTGCTTATTGTTATTTACCGCATCGGTTCTTTCATCGTGCTGCCGGGTATCAACCCTATTGAAATGGAAAAGCAGGCAGGGCAAACCAGCAATGGTATCCTTGACCTGATCAATACATTTGCAGGTGGTGCCTTTAACCAGGCTTCCATTCTTGCCCTGGGTATCATGCCCTACATCTCTGCTTCTATCTTTATGCAGCTGATGACAGTGCTGGTACCGAGATTTCAGAAGATGCAGAAAGAAGGCGACAGCGGCCGCAAAAAGATCAACCAATATACCCGCTACCTGACAGTGATCGTAACCTTGCTGCAGGCCTCTGCCTATGTCCGCTACCTGGAGAATATGGCACAGGGCAACCCGGGTATGATGTATTCTTCTTATGCAGGAATGTTCTTTATTTCCACTCTTATCATCCTTACCGCAGGCACTTTGTTTGTAATGTGGCTGGGTGAAAAGATCACTGATAAAGGATTGGGTAATGGTACATCGCTCATCATCATGATCGGTATCCTGGCCCGTTTACCGCAGTCATTCACACAGGAACTGGTAGCCAAATCAACAAGAACAGGAACGATCCTGATCTTTATCATTGAGATCGCTATCCTTATCGCTATCATTTTAGGATGTATCCTGCTGGTGCAGGGTGTGAGAAAAGTACCGGTGAATTATGCCAAACAAATTGTCGGCAACCGCCAGTTCGGTGGCGCCCGCCAGTTCTTGCCGCTGAAAGTGAACAGCGCCGGTGTAATGCCGATCATCTTTGCGCAAGCTATCATGTTCCTGCCTACGCTGGTAACATTGGGCAATGCCAACAGCGAAAGCGGGCAAACTTTGTCCAGGATATTTACTGATCAGAAAGATATAATCCACATGCTGATCTATTCAGTGGTGGTGATCGGATTCACTTTTCTTTACACGGCTTTGATATTTAACCCCAAACAGATAGCCGATAACCTGAAACAAAGCAATGGTTTCATTCCCGGTGTAAAACCAGGACAACCTACGGCGGATTATATTGGTGTGATCATGGACCGCATTACGCTGCCTGGCGCTGTGCTGCTTGCTTTCGTGGGCATCTTGCCGGGTATTGCTGAACGTTTTGGTGTGACCCAGGGATTCTCTACTTTCTTCGGGGGCACATCACTGCTCATTATGGTAGGAGTAGTGCTGGATACATTGCAACAGATCGAAACACAGTTACTGATGCGCCAATATGATGGCCTCATGAAGAGCGGCCGGATACAGGGAAGACAAACCACTTCTGCCGTGCAGATGTAATTAAATAATTGTTTGTATTAAGAACCCGGTAGGTGATCTTACCGGGTTCTTTTTTTTAAAGACTAAATGAATTAAATTTGTGGCTTCGTTATGATGATACAAAAAACAAATGAACAGGTGGAACTGATGCGCCAAAGCGCCTTGCTGGTGAGTAATACACTGGCCCAGGTCGCAGCAACGCTGAAGCCGGGCATCACGACTTTGTCTATTGATCAAATGATCGGCACTATTGTCAGGGATAATAACGCTGTTCCTTCTTTTCTGAACTATAAAGGTTATCCTTTCAATTCCTGCATATCGGTAAATGATGTTGTGGTGCATGGATTCCCCAACGGTAATGAACTGCAGGAAGGAGATGTAGTAACTATTGATATTGGTGTGATCCTGAATGGCTGGCATGGCGACCATGCCTACACTTTTGCTATCGGCGATCCCGGTGATGCAGTGATGCAACTGATCAAAGTGACTAAGGAATCTTTGTATAAAGGAATTGAGAAAGCCGTAACAGGCAACAGGGTGGGAGATATAGCATTTGCCATACAGGAGCATACTGAAAGAAAGCATGGGTATGGTGTGGTGAGAGAATTAGTGGGGCATGGCCTGGGAAAAAATTTGCATGAGGATCCGCAGGTGCCCAACTATGGTAAAAGGGGCAGCGGTCCGAAATTGAAAGAGAACATAGTGCTTGCAATTGAGCCGATGATCAACCTTGGAAAGAAAGATGTCTTTACAGAGGATGATGGCTGGACCGTTCGCACCAAAGACGGAAAACCTTCTGTTCACTTCGAACACGATGTTTGTGTGAAAAAAGGTAAAGCTGATATTCTTTCGGATTACCGCCCGATTGAAAAGGCAGAAGAAGCCAATCCTAATTTATTTACTCAATCTAAAATGGTTCAGCCCCTCACTTTCTGAGGGGTTGTTTGTTTTTTTGTATGTCTTCCGGCAAAAAATTAATTGTGATCGGTGGAGGTGCAGCCGGTTTTTTCTGTGCTGTGAATGCCGCAAGGATGAACCCTGCTTTGGAAGTTATCGTTATTGAAAAGACGGGCAAACTATTGTCAAAAGTAAAAGTAAGCGGTGGAGGTCGCTGCAATGTCACTCATGCCTGTTTTGATATTGCGGAAATGAGCAGGCAATATCCCCGTGGTGGCCACTTTGTAAAAAAAGCTTTTCATCAGTTCTTTACTACCGATACGATAAAGTGGTTTGAAGAAAGAGGAGTGAAACTGAAAGCCGAAGCAGATGGCAGAATGTTCCCGGTGACCAATTCTTCTCAAACTATTATTGACTGTTTGCTGAAGGAAGTGAATAAATACGGCGTGCAGGTACTAATGAACAGGGACGTGCAATCGGTAAATCTTCAATCCTCCATTTTCAATATTCAATACTCATCTGGTGAAATGGTTGCTGCTGATTATGTTTGCATTGCCTGTGGCGGCTATCCTAAATCATCCATGTTTGAATGGTTGAGAGAATTGGATCATTCAATAGAAGAGCCGGTACCTTCATTGTTTACATTCAACATGCCAAACCATTCAATTACAAAACTGATGGGGCTGAGTGTGGAAAATGCAAGAGTAAAGATCATTGGAACAAAACTGGAGCAAACAGGCCCTTTGCTGATCACCCATTGGGGATTGAGCGGCCCTGCTGTGTTGCGGCTGAGTGCATGGGGCGCCAGGGAATTAAAAGGCAAGAATTGGGAGTTTGATATCAGTGTGAACTGGTTACCTTCTTTGCATGAACAGCGATTGCGGGAAATGCTTGTTTCCTTCCGCCAGGAAAATGCTTCACAAAAAGTGATGGGTAAAAATGAGCTGGGTTTGCCCAATCGTCTCTGGGAGTTCCTGGCAATGCAATCCGCTGTAACGCCAACAATGCGCTGGGCTGATTTGCCAGCCGCTATACAAAATAAGTTTATCAGAAACCTGGTCGCCTGTGATTTCTCAGTAAAAGGAAAAACAACCTTTAAAGAAGAGTTTGTGACGGCTGGTGGAATAAAGCTCAGCGAAGTGGATGCCAATACGATGATGAGTAGAAAGTTCCCGAACCTGTTTTTCGCAGGTGAAATATTAGATGTAGATGGCATCACCGGCGGTTTCAATTTTCAACATGCATGGACGAGTGGGTTTATAGCTGCGAAAACAATAGCTGCGCAATAGCCTATTTGTCTATTTGTGTTTTTAACTGCACATAAGCCCATGCGGTGAAGGGGAGGATAAGAAAGGTCAATAATGCCCATGGAGCTTTCAAGATAAACCAGGCGATAACAGCCAGCAGAAGCAAATAAAAAGGATAAAGCAAAAAAAGGAGTCCCATCATCACCGAATCGTAATGATCATTGTGCCAGGTTCTTTTCCAGGTAAATTTTTTAACCGGAATAAACAGGGGCAAATGCAGCAGCCATCCCAAAAATGCCGGTATCGCCAGTATCAGCTTTTGCCAGGCGGAAGGCTTTAGCTCTAATCTTTGTTTTTGCTGCGGCCTGTCGTTTTTTGAAATTTCAAAAACTAATTGTTCTAACTGCTGCTGCAAATGATTGTTGAACAGTTGGTGCTTCACACCATCTGCCTCATTCATTTTTATATTCTCAATCGTTATGATCCCGCCAAAGTTGATGAACATATTTTTACCAAAACGGTGAAAAGAACTGTAGTTGATGCCCACGGGCAACACCTGCAGCGGTATATTTTCTTCCCATGCACGGATGGACAGCCGGGCAGTTCCTTTTTTCAGCGGCCGCAGATGCCACTCATTGATGCATTTGCCTTCACTGTAGATCAGCACAATTCCATTTTTCCGGAAAATGTCAATACAGGCTTCAAAGGTCTTGTAGTTTTCATTCAGGTTTTCTGTTCCTTCGCTGGTGCGATAGACCGGCAATATTTTGATGGCTGCAAGTAACCGGGCATAAAACTTCTTTTTGAAAACATCACCTCTTGCAAGCGACCAGATGGGTTGCCGGAACAAAGCATTGATGATAACTGAATCTAAAAATGAATTGGGATGATTGCAGGCCAGCAGCAGCGGCCCTTTTGCTTTCAATAGCTCAGGCTTGTTGATAATGATCTTCCGGCAGAAGATCAGCATGGCCAGCCTGATAAAAGGTTTTAAGCAGCGGTAGAACAATGCCTGTTTTTGGTGAATATAGGAAGAAATACAGATGAGCAGCTAACAGAACCCTGAATTGTGCGACGCAACGGATGCCAAATCAAGGCGTTATGGCCGGCCTGTTCATCAAAATTCTGCCTTTTAAAAGGGCAAATTCCCGCTGAATAGCCTTATCTTTGCTGCCCCGAATTCCGATAGCTATCGGAACTAAAACCCTTCGGGATCATTTTATGTCTGAAAACAATATTGTTAACACAAACGCTGATGCACAGGAGTCCGCTTCGGTTGATGCTTCGACGGAGCTCAGCACAGAAGTGGCTACAGCGACAACAAATGTACCCGTGCAAACCGCTCACGACGATTTTGATTGGAGCGTTGACAAACGTAATGTGATCTCTTACACCACTGAGGAGAAAGAGAAGTACCACGACGTTTATGACAAAACTTTCATTCAACTGAACGATGGCGAACTGATCCAGGGCACTGTGGTTGGTTTGACCAAAACAGATGTTGTGCTGAACATTGGTTTCAAAAGTGATGGCCTCATCTCTTTGAATGAATTCCGTGATCTGCCCAACCTGCAGGTAGGTGATGAAGTGGAAGTGATGATCGTTGACAAAGAAGATCGCCAGGGTCACCTGAACCTGAGCCGTCGCCAGGCCCGCATCACCCGTGCATGGGAAAAAATTGTTGAAGTGCACAAAACAGGTGAAGTCATTACCGGAACGGTTACTTCAAAAACAAAAGGTGGCCTGATTGTGGATGTTTTCGGTATGGAAACATTCTTGCCCGGTTCGCAAATTGATGTGAAGCCGGTTACAGATTACGATCAGTTTGTTGGAAAAACAATGGAGTTCAAAGTGGTGAAGATCAACGAAGCCATTAAGAACGCCGTTGTATCGCACAAAGCACTTATTGAAAGCGATATTGAAGCACAACGTGCCGAGATCATCAGCAAACTTGAAAAAGGCCAGGTGCTGGAAGGTACTGTGAAAAACATTACTGACTTCGGCGCATTTATGGATTTGGGTGGTCTGGATGGACTGCTGTATATCACGGATATTTCATGGGGCCGCATCTCTCATCCGTCTGAAGTGCTGAAGATGGATCAGAAGATCAACGTGGTGGTGCTTGACTTTGATGATGAGAAAAAACGCATTAGCCTTGGCCTTAAACAACTGACTCCGCATCCGTGGGATGTGCTCGGTGAAAACATCGTGGAAGGCAATGTGGTGAAAGGAAAAGTGGTAAACATTGAAGATTACGGCGCTTTTCTTGAAATTCAGCCGGGTGTGGAAGGTCTGGTTCACGTCAGTGAGATCACATGGGCCAACACACCGATAAACGCCAAGGAGTTTTTCAAATTGGGTGATGAACATGAAGCGAAGATCGTAACGCTGGATAAAGAGAGCAGGAAGATGAGCTTGTCCATCAAGCAGCTTTCTCCTGATCCCTGGAATGATATTGAAGCCAGGTTTGCAGAAGGCAGCCGTCATGCCGGATTGGTGAAGAATATCACCAACTACGGTGTGTTTGTGGAACTGGCTCCCGGTATCGGCGGCATGATCCACATCAGCGACCTGAGCTGGCTGAAACGTTTCAATCACCCAGGCGAATACACCAAAGTTGGCAGCAACATTGATGTAGTGATCCTCGGTATTGATAAAGAAAACCGCAAGCTACAGTTAGGCCACAAGCAATTAGAAGAAGATCCCTGGAATACACTGCAAGATACTTTTGCCATCGGCAGTATTCATGAAGGCACTGTAAGCCGCAGGGATGATAAAGGCGCTACTGTTCAGTTGTCTTATGGCCTGGAAGGGTTTGCTCCTAACCGCCATCTTTCCAAGGAGGATGGTAAATCTATCGGCGCTGATGAAACGGCTCAATTCATGGTGATCGAGTTTGACCGCAATGAAAAGAGGATCGTTGTTTCGCATACCCGTATATGGGAGCAGGGCCAGGTAGAAGTGGCAGAAGCGGCTAAGAAAGAAGCAAGGGTTGAAGCAGACAAGACAAAGAAGGCAGTGAAGAATATCCAAAGCAAAGTGGAGAAAGCTACATTGGGTGATCTTGGCGTGCTGGCCGACCTGAAGAAGAAAATGGAAGGTGGTGAAGCAACCGGCAGCAGCGAAGAGCCGAAAGCAGAGTAAGTAATATTTTAATGATTTGCATAATCGTAAAAATCCCATCAGTAACTGGTGGGATTTTTTTTGTAATCTCTTGCATATCTGGTTAAAAATGCTGTTCTTTACTGCCTGATCGGTTTGCAAACCGATCGTCCGATTACCCTCTATCCTTCGCAAATTACCTCTCCAAATCTTTATTGAGACCGTATCCACAACTTTGAAAAGCTTTCAGGTTTTCAGCTTGTTTTTTTTGCTGAATTTCTTCCATTATCACTGTGATGCCCACGGCACAGCGTATTTTTTTCTTGATATAAAACCTAAAAGCTCAGAGCATGAACAAAATTTTATCTATCACTTTAACTTCTCTCGTTTCAGTGATGCTGTCAGCGACAGCGTTTTCGCAAACATTTTTCCTAAGAGAGACATTTCCCACAGCCACCAGTGGCGCCAATGACGATCTTGGAGACGATCATAATGTTTCCGGTAATCTTGGAAACTGGGCAGTAGTTACAACTGCGCAGGTCAGATGCTACGCAACGGGTACTACTTTCACATCTTCACCCAATGCATTGGTTTTTCAGACAAGCAATTCCGGTAACCAGTCCGCAACTGTTTCATCAGCTAATATTAATCTTTCCGGAGTTTCTTCAGGGCTTTGTGCCAATAACGGGCTTGTGTTGAAATTCCAGTTGCGCCGTTCTACAGCGGTTACCAGCCACAGTATGCAGGTTGAGTTTTCAAATAATGGCGGAACTTCCTATAGCAACCTTGGGCCTCCCAATGTACTTTCAGTGCTAACAAACCAGAATCAATGGTACACTGTTGCTATACCGATTCCTGACGCACCTGCGAATTATTGGGTAAATAATTTCAGGGTTCGGTTTGCTTACAGCCGCACAGGTGATGCAGACGCAACCGTGCTGGTAGATGATATTGTGATCACTGATCCTACTGTTCCTGATTTTTCCGGGGCATTTACAGAAACTACCAATGCCGGAGCAGGCTTTGCAGTGGGTGATGTTTATCGTTACAACAGTGTTGTTACTTTCCCTGAAGAATACTATGCAGAAGTGAGGATAGAGGGTATCCAGAATGCAGTTATTGATGTGCTTGATAATAATGCAGTTGGTGTGGCCAACCGTTTCCAGCCCCGCATTCAACCAAATGGCACACTGAATGTTGATCGTGAAGGCTATGTTCAGTTTGCTATTACTTTCAAAAAAGCAAGTGATAACACTGAAGCAAGTCTTACAGGTCTCCGTTACCGCCACTATGATATTGACGGCAGTACAGCCGCAGGCGCCGGTGCTTACACCTTCCGTGAAACTGGCTGGATCACCGGTCATGGATCTATTCTTGTAAACAACCCTTCTGACCTCGTGGATGCGGGTGAGGTCATTGATGCCGGTCCGCCTAATCCTACCACATGGAGAAAGATTTTGGGTGAACTGGAAGAGCATGATGGTCTTTCTAACGATCCGGATATATATTTTACTGCGGTTTATGGGCCGACTTCAACTGTCCGTTTCAGACTTGGTTACCTTTTCGATCAGCAGGGCAATGCCAACCTGGGCACTCCTTCAAGGGAGTATGGTACAGAGTTCGGTTGTTTCAACCTGGTGACACAAGTACCCCTGCCTGTAAAATTGCTCGGGTTCAGCGGCAGCTATTTCAACAATGCGACTACCCTGAACTGGGAAACCGTGAATGAAGAAAATTTTGACCGCTTTGAAATTGAACGCAGCAGCAATGGTTCTACTTTCTCAGCCGTTGGAACCAAACAACCTTTGCCGGGCGGCTTTCAGTTTAAAAAGCAATACAACTATTTTGATGATCTCAGCAATGTAAGCGGATCTGTTTTCTACTATCGCCTAAGGATGGTGGATGCTGACGGTCAGTTCAAATATAGCAATGTGATCATGATCCGCAGGGAGCAGAAAGCCATCAGTGGTTTGCTGATCAGCCCCAACCCGGTATATAACGGTGCAGCTACAATTCGCTTCAACGCCAAAACATCTGCTACGGTTGATATCAGAGTAATGGATATGACAGGCAGAACAGTGCTGCAACAACAAAACAAAACATACGAAGGCAATAATAGTATTGCCGTAAATAATCTTGACCGTCTTCAGCCAGGCATGTATGTGCTCAGGCTGATCAATGGCGACGATATTTCAGTTGTGAAATTTTCTGTTACAAAGTAGCATACCGCTTTCAGCTGGTTCATGCTCAAGGTTAACAGCTGACCAGGGCCTCCCTTTTGGGAGGCCTTTTTTTATTGTAGCTATTACTGCAGCGAGAATACAACAGAGACTTCGTAGCGCAGCCTGAGCTTTTTGAAATCTACTTCCTGGCTCATTTCTCCTTTTGCAAAATTGCCGTAACTGACATTTGATGAAATCCCCCTCACCCTGATTGTCTCATTGGCAAGGGTTGAATAACCGGGATATTGACCATCTTCAGCAGGCTCAGTAATAGTAACCGCCGGGCCGATCTTTTCATTGATGGCCTCCGACAGATAGATAGCTTTGTCTTTAGCAGCTTTTACGGCTTTGATCTTTAATTGTTTTCTGAACTCAGCTATATTGCTGTGGCTGGTATTTACGATGATAAAGCTCTGGGTCGCTTCGTCATCCAGTTTTTCCACCAGTGCATCCATGGTTTTACTGTCTTTGAATTTGACCTGGTAAGTGATACCGGCCATCAGGTTAGGGTCTTTTTTTCTTTTCCGGAACTGGTAATAGTTGTTGTAACCGGTGTAAGAAGCTATGCTGATGACAGAATCAGGGATGCCTGTGCTGCTGCAATGTTCTAAAAACTGGGTTTTGATGGTCTCTATATCCTTTTTGTTTTCCCCCCGTTTCTGGTATTCCCGCAATGTGATGTTTACATAGATTTCATCGGGAACGATCTCTATTTCGGCGCTGCCGGAAACAGTGATTGTTCTGGGAAAAGGATTGGCTGATGTTGACTGGCACCAGGCAGCGCTGCTAATAAACAATGCTGCCAGCAGCGGGATACTAATTTTTTTCATAAACAATTTTTTTATGTGGATGTTTGCCTTAAACAAATTACACAATAAGCTTTGTTCTTTTGGTTGCCAATTTCTTAAATTGAGGAAACATATTTGCAAACAGTCACATGCGTTCAATCATTGACAGGCTCAGGCATTTTCATCCCATCCGCAAAATCGTTTATTTTTTTGTGGGCCTGTTTTCCTATCCCGGACTTGCCATCGTCAACAAACTGAAAATATCCGGCACTGAACATCTCCAAAACCTGCCTAAGCAAAAAGTATTATTTGTCAGTAATCACCAGACTTATTTTGCCGATGTCATCACCTTTCTCCATATTTTTTGTGCGGTGAAATGGGGGAAGAAGAACAAGCTTGGAGTTCCGTATTACCTACTGAATCCTTTTACAAGAGTGAACTATGTTGCCGCCGAAGCCACCATGAAGGGAAGTTTTATCAGCCGCTTGTTTTTATTGGCCGGCGGGTTAACGGTGAAAAGAACCTGGAACAGCGGAACAAAAGAAGTGAGAAAAGGGCTTGACCCTTCTGATACAAGAAAGATCGCAAGAGCACTGGAAAAAAACTGGGTGATCACTTTCCCGCAGGGAACCACCAAGCCCTTTGCGCCAGGTCGCAAAGGAACAGCGCTGATCATCAAACAGGCAAGACCCATTGTAATCCCTGTCGTCATCAACGGGTTCTGGAGGGCTTTTAATAAAAAGGGATTGAAGTTTAAAAAGAAGGGCACAGCCTTGTCTGTTATATTCAAAGCGCCGCTGCAAATAGATTATGATGCTTCTACCGAAGAAATTCTTGCCCAGCTAATGGACAGTATTGAGCAAAGCAAAAAATTCATGATGATGGGCAGGCATCACCGGCAAACAGCGGAGAAGGCTCAGGAAGCCGGGGGGCAGTAATAAGTATTCAGGAATGCTGAATTATTCAGTCTTTAACAAATAATGCTTTCAGTTCGGCAGCATCATCGGGTTTCATCTTTCCTCCCAGGATAAGACGCAACTGTCTTCTTCGTAAAGCTCCGTCAAACAATTTTTTTTCTTCTTCGGATTCGGGTATCAGTTGCGGCACAGGTCTTGGTTTCCGGTTGGGGTCAAGAGCTACAAAAGTATAGTAGGCCTCATTGCTTTTATATTTGTACTGATGGGTAAGATCTTCCCCCCAAACTTTCAGGTGCACTTCCATCGAACTATTAAAAGCACGGGTGATCTTTGCTTCAATATGTACAACGTTTCCCAGTTTGACAGGGCTTTCAAATGAAATATTATCTACTGATGCCGTCACCACAGGGGCATTACAGTGTTTGTGGGCTGATATGGCGGCTGCAATATCCATCCAGTACATCAGCCGTCCGCCCATCAGGTTGCCAAACACATTGGTATCATTAGGTAAAACCAGTTCCGTCATGATGGTGATGCTTTCAGCGCTTTTCTTTGCATTCATACAAAAAATTTGAGCAAAGATAGGCCGCCGCGGGCTGATCTGTTGCCATCACCGGTGAGTAAACTCATATTATCGGATTGTGGTCTTTGACCTATTTTTGCCGCACTTTATTAATGCTGTATGGATACTACTCACCCGGCTATTTCATTTGACAATACCGAATTCGCTTTTGAATACAAGACAGACAAAGAACTGAAAAAAGCCCTTTTTCTTTTTTCCTCCATGGCCAAACCCTGGCTGGTGAAGCCGGGTATTAAATTAACTCCCTGGGCCATCCGGGTGGGTCTGCCAGTGAAGGGATTGATCCGCAAAACCATTTTTGCGCAATTCGTAGGTGGCGAAACGCTGGAGCAAACCACGATTGTTGCTAAAAAACTGCAACAATACAACGTGCAGGCCATTCTTGATTATGGCGTGGAAGGAAAGGATGGTGAAGATAATTTTAATCATGCCTGTGATGAATTCATCAGGGTGATAGAATATGCCGGTTCACATCCCAACACACCCTTTATGAGTGTGAAAGTGACAGGCTTTGCCCGTTTTGGTTTGCTGGAGAACATGGACGACAAAATGCACAAAGCAGAAGGCACATTGATGAAAAGGTTTCTGAAAGCGATTGATGACCTGAACCCTGAAGAGAAAGAAGAATGGCACCGTGTCCGTCACCGCATGATGCGAATTTGCGAAACAGCAGCTAAAAACGGGGTGGGGGTGCTGGTGGATGCAGAAGAAACCTGGATACAGGACCCGGTGGATGCATTGACCATCCTGATGATGGATACCTTCAACAAAGAAAAATGCGTGGTGTATAATACCATTCAGCATTACCGTCACGACAGGTTGAAATTCCTGAAAGATTCTTATGAAGTTGCAAACGAAAGAAATTTTATTCTCGGCGCCAAGCTGGTCCGCGGCGCTTATATGGAAAAGGAAAGAAAGAGAGCTGCTGCAATGGGTTATCCCTCACCCATTCAGCCCGATAAGGAAAGCAGTGACAGGGATTATAACGAAGGAGTGAAATTCTGCATTGATCATATTGACCGCATTGCTCTGATCGTGGCTTCACATAATGAATACAGCAACCTGTATGCTGTGGAGTTGCTGCAGCAAAAAGGATTGCCGCTTAATCACCCGCATGTGCACTGGAGCCAGCTCTATGGCATGAGTGATAATATCACTTTCAACCTGGCACATGCCGGTTGCAGTGTAAGCAAATACCTGCCTTTTGGCCCCATCAATGATGTGATCCCCTACCTGATGCGGAGGGCACAGGAAAACACTTCGGTGAAAGGACAAACCGGACGGGAACTGGGGCTTATCAGGAAAGAGATACAGCGAAGAAAGGGGAAGGCATCATAAATACCATCTGGCCGGTATAGGCAAGCGGTGCTGGCGGAGTAATTTCGTAAAAAAATACCTATGCGTTATATTCTTCGCCTGCTGTTCATCTGCATCCTTTTTTCTTCCTGCAGCAATGAAACAGCAAAGCAGTCTTTTCCGGAAGCTTTTATGACCTCCCTGCAGCAAAATGATTTTGAAGCGCTGAAAGATTTTATTCCCACTGTTGATTTTTACAAGTCGTTGGGTGAGGATCTGCCTGCCCGCAGTGATGAGGAAATTGCCAAATTCCTGGCCGAAGGGAAACTGCGGCTGAAAGAAGGCTGGGAGAAAGTGAGGCAGCAGGTGCAGGAGAAAAGTATTGACTGGAAAAAATTTTCTATCAAAGAAACTATTGTGTACGATCCTTTTCCCAGCCCAACGATGGAAGCCACACTCATCGTTTACAGCTATGATGGAAAAGACTGGGATGATCTTTCCTTCATCACCAAAGAACAGGAAGGAAAGACATGGCTGCTGGAATTTCCCAATCCCACCGGTTTCTTCAGCATGAGCAATAAATCGCTGCGTAACCTGCAAAATGCAAAAGCCACGCTGTTGCTGCAAGATCCCGGCTTTGCACAAAAAGTAAAGGACAGGGTGCAGCAACTGATGCAACTGGCAAAAGGAAATGATGCAGCGCAACTGGCGCCGGCGCTGGTGTTCAAGGGAGAGGATGAGGCGAGAAAATGGAAAACAGCTCTTGATGCCAAACAACCCGGTGATCTGAAAATGGCGGAAAATGAAATGAAAAGAATTATAAGGGCTCTTGAAGGCTGCAATGATATGCAGTTTGAAAAAATTATTTCCGAGAGGGAATCAGAGGGGCAGTGGATCGTGCAGCCCGTTACCTGCGGCAGCAAAAAAATACATTTCGCATTTCTGCTCATCAATGAACAGTTGCTGCTGGGCGACCTGGAAACGGAGGGTGTTGACGAGTTTTAGAGCATTATCGAAATACCCCAAACAATATAGAACCACACAAACCCCATCCAGGTGATGGGGTGTATTTTTTTCAGGGTTAACCAATCATATACAAACCAGGAGATAAAAAAGCTGTTCCAGGTGATGGCTATAAAAGCCTCCGGGTTGCTCAATCCCAGGTTTCCTGAAACACGGCTCAGTATAGGTTCCAATATCAGCAGGCTGGCGAGGTAAACAAAGCGTTTGTGTTTTGCGGCGGTTTTCCGGTTCCGGTAGGCCAGTATCAGCAACACCGCAAAGCTGAGCATAAAAAACCGGTTGGCCTTTACAAAATAAGCCATCGCATCCCAGCCTTTGAACACCATGACAAAAACATAAACAGTACTGAGGAAAACGCCGATGGCAGTGATCATGCCCGCCAATCCTAACCGCATATGAGCTTTGTGATTCCCGTTGCGAATATACCCGGTCTGTATCACCAGGATGATAAACCAGGCAAACATGAACAGGCCGTGAATGATAAACTTGGGATCACTGTTGCTTTGCTGCCCGGTATCAAAAAACAGGTTATCCGAAAATGCAATAACCGACAGTAGCAGTAGCAAAATACTTGCAATGAAGAAATAGTTTTTTCTCATTAGTGCTGTTGGTTGCGGGCAGGTTATAGAATTCAGAAAGAAAGGAAAAATAGTTCCCTCATCCATGACTACTAAAGTCTCAGTAAATCACTCCCGGTTCAAGTTATAAATATTCGGGGAATGCAACAAACCATGCTGGCATTAGAAAATAATCTCAATCTTTGAACAGCTTTATCGTATAATCCAACAGGCTTTTATCACCAACAAGTCCATGACCAGGAATGACTGTTTTCACATCCGGGAATTTCTTTTGTACTTGCTGCACCGTAGGCGGCCATGCTTTCACATTCGCATCTGCCAGGTTACCTTTGCCGGCATTCATTTCTTTGATGAGGCAACCGCCAAAAAGGATTTTGTCATGGGGAACATACGCCACAATATTGTCTTTGGTATGTCCTTCGCCGGGAAAAGCAGCCAGCACTTGTTTATCGCCAACGCTGAAAGTTTTTGAATCCTTAAAACCGTTTGCCGGAATGCTGAAACCGCGGGACTTTGCCAGTGCAATGGTATTATATGTTGCATAGGAGGTGATACCGTTGGTATGAAAGGTCTTCAATCCACCAAGACAATCCTCGTGAAAATGTGTGGGAACAACTGCTTTGATCTTACTATCAAGTTCGTTGTTTATCCAGTTTACAAGTTCGGCTGAACTTCCATCATCGGCAGGAGTATCAAAAACAAGGGCTTCTTTCTTATCCGTTACCAGCATTCCGTTGCAGGGCACTTTGCCAAAGGCTTCTGATTTAAAAAACGAAACATGCAGATATACATGGGCCGACAGGCGGATGATGATAAGATTGTCTGACTGGTACACAGTGTCCGGAACGGCAGTTTTTGTTGTTTGTAAACGACTGGTTGAAGGGCAAAAGACAATTGCCTGGATTATTAGTTGGAAGATTAATTTCATTGAGTGAATTTAGTAAAGAACTACGATAGTAATTTTCAGGAATTGTTTATCTCTATGAGAACTTGGAAACATTTTTAAGTCATGGGACTGTGATTAATCAGTCTTCAGTAACCTCCCAAATCATTACCACTTTTCCTTTTGTCCGCATCGCTTCAATATAGCTGATTGCATCCGGAATTTGCTTATAAGAAAATGTTTTTTCAATATGAGCTTTGATCTTTCCGCTTTGTACAAGGGCCGCCAATGTTTCCAGGTCCTTTGCATTCGCTACTGCGGTAAACTGGGCTAAAGGAAACTTACTGACAGCTTTCCTTAGGGACAAGGCAATCATATGTCCCATCGTGGTGAAACCTACGGAAACACCCCGCCGTCCCATTCGTTTGTAGTCTTTATGAGAAAGATTGCCGTTTGTGTCCACCACAAGATCATACTTCCAGTTGTGCCGGTGAATGTTTTCTTTATCGTAGGCAAGCACCTCGTCAGCGCCTAGCGATTTTACAAACTCCATGTTTTTAGAGGAACAAACTGCTGTTACTTTAGCGCCATATGCTTTGGCAACCTGAACCGCAAAATGACCGACACCGCCTGAAGAACCATTGATCAGTACCGTTTCACCTTCGCTGATCTTGCCATGGGTGACAAGTGCTTGCAAAGCAGTTAGCCCGGCAACGGGTACTGCTGCCATTTCAGGAAAATTTACCCCACCTGGCATATGAGCACAAACAGTGGCGGGGACAGAAAGATATTCTGCAAAAGCGCCTCCTTTTAAAGTTTCACCAAATACCCGGTCCCCGGGTTTAAAATGGGTTACGTCCTTTCCAACGGCTTCAACAACACCTGCAAAGTCGGCCCCGGGAATTTTATCTTTGGGTTTGAACAATCCAAATGTGAACCGGGCAAAAAAAGGTTTGCCCCTGATGATATGCCAGTCGGCCGGATTGGCTGAGTTGGCCATCACTTTAACCAGTAAATGATCATCTTTAACTTCCGGTTTATCCACTTCTTCGAGTTTCAGTACTTCCGGTCCGCCATATTTTGTTTTTGTAAATGCTTTCATAATGTTTTATAAGTGGATGCAGGCTAAGAATGGGTTAATTGCAGCCATTCGCTTTTCAGCATTGCATATTGGTATTCACTTCCCCATTTGCCTTTAAAGAATATATTTTCGACAAAATGACCTTCCTGCCTGAAGCCAACGCTTTTCAGCAATTGAATGGAGGCTATGTTTTCCGTATCAACTGTTTCTGAGACCCGGTGGAATCCGTCTCTATTGAATAAAAATTCCAGGATGGCGAGCAGGGTTTCTTTTCCATATCCCTTTTTCTGTTCTTTTGGCGAGATAGTGATTCCAATTTCAGCCAGCCGGGTATCGTATTGATCAAGTTTAATGGCACAATCACCGACCAGTTTACCCGTTGTTTTATTTTCAATCCCATACTGTACCCATTCACCGGGTTTCCCAAATTCTTTATCGGCTTGCTCATTGATGAAATCTTCTGCCTGTTTCATTGAAAAAACATCAAAGCCCTGGTATTTGGTTACTTCGGGATCGGAACGGTAAACATGAAAATTGTTTAGATCCGATAAACAAAGGTTCCTGATCAAAAGCCGGTCGGTATTAATTATCAGTTTCTCCATTTTTGAAATTATGAAATCCGACCATCCGGTCAGAAATTTTCTTCAATTAGTTCCTTGTTCAGCATCATTCCTGTTGTAGTGCCCATAGCTACAGCATTGGCAACGGTCCGCATTTTTGTTGTGTTATCACCACAGGCGTACACTCCATGAACACTGGTTCTTTGTGCCACATCAATTTTTATATAACCTTCCGGCGTTAACTCACAGCCCAATGCTTGCGGCAGGCCGGCATGTTGCTCAAAGGGAAGCCGTGCATATATTGCTGTCACCGAAGTTTTTGTTCCATCTTTAAAGACGATAGTTTCAATATAGCCGTTTTTGTGCTCAACCCGGTCAATCTCTTTTTCAACGACGGCGATCTTATGCTCACTGAGTTTTTTTGTTTGTTCTTGTGTATTCGTTGATTTTCCGTCGCTGTAAACTGTCAGCTCATTTGTCCAGTTGGAGATTAAAGTTGCCAGTTCAAATGCAGCCTCCCCGTTTGCCATGATCCCTGTTTTTTGCTGACGCACTTCATAGCCATGACAATAAGGGCAATGCAAAACACTGATGCCCCAGCATTCGGCAAAGCCGGGTATATCGGGCATGATGTCTTTGATGCCGGTTGCAACCACTATTTTTTTGGCTGTGAAAATTTCACCTGTTTGTAATTGTATGGTGAACCCTGTATCTGATTTGCTGCCAGTGGTAACAAAGCCTTGAAGAAAATCAACTGTTTGGTATTGCTGCACCTGCTGCCGGGCAAGGTTGGCAATCTCTCTTGGGGGCTTGCCGTCGTTGGTCAGGAAATTGTGAGACTGAGGGGTTTGTTTGTTACAAGGATTGCCGCTGTCAATAACCAGCACTTTTCTTAAGGCCCTTCCCAATGCCATGGCGGCTGCCAGTCCGGAATAGCTGCCGCCGACTATTATAATATCATATTTTTTTTCCTGTTTCATTTTATCATGTAGTAAATTAAACTCTAATGGTAAAAGGAGGCTCAGTCCACTTGACAATATACCTGTTTGTTTTATAAAATTCCGTCAGGAACCAAGGGAATTGCTGATAAACCGTTTTATTTCGACACAGTTTGCCGGGAAAGCCGGCGGATCATAAAATCAATAAAGGGTACGCCGATGAACATCATCCAGGGCACTAATGAAATTGTAAGGATGAAAGTCCGCTGGTATAAAGGCAAACCCGATAACTGATGCCCGAATAGGAAAAGAAACAAAGTGATGGAAGGATAGATCACCATCCATATCTTAAGTGACATAAATAATCTTGCTTTTGTTTTCATGCTGAATAGTTTTTATTTGATCAATTATTTTATCAGCACAAAAGTAGATTGAATAAAAGAGGCTGTGATAGGACGATTATGCAGTTGAGCAGGACTTATTTAAAATTCTTCCGGAATGCATCCGGTGAAAGCCCTGTATGCCTTTTGAAGAACCTGATAAAGTAGGAGACATCCTCATAGCCTAGCTGATCAGCAATGTCTTTTACCTGGCTGGAAGTGGCGAGTAAATATCTTTTCCCTTCGAGAATGATCTGGTCATTGATGAGTTCTGAAACTGTTTTTCCAACAGATGCTTTGGCAATGGCATTCAACTGGTAGGGGGAGAGGTTTAACAGGCTGGCATATTGCGCAACATTCTTCATGTGGCTGATATTCGTTTCCAGCAACTGCATCAACTCGTCAAAGCGTTCCTGGGCGTAGCTGTTTTTTGTTTTTGCTACTGCTTTCGGATTGTGGCTCTGCCGGATATACTCAATAAAGAACAGGTCAAGACCAGCTTTTATTGCTTCGGTGTACCCTTCCAGCTTAGCAGAATACTCTGTATAAATATTTGCAAGGGTGCTTTGCAGCTTCTGAAACTTAACCGATTCCAGTTCACAATAATTTTTGCTTGCTGCTTTTTTCCATCGCTGTTCGGTGATACTGTTTTTGGGTTGGTAAAAAGAATGGTCAAATTCCATTAAAAAGCCGGTGATGCCTGCCTTAAGTTCCAGCCGGTGCACCTGTCCCGGACGAAGGATGAAAACAGAATTGTCATGGACATTATACCGGGTGAAATCTATTTCATGAACACCTTTTCCTTTTTGTATGGCAAGTACAAAGAAGAAATTGTGTTTGTGCAAATCATGCGTTAAGTTCTTTCCCTTCAGCAATTCTTCCAGTTTGCGTATGCTGAACCGACCTGTATCGCTTTGGCTTATTGGGGACGCAGCCGTGATATGTCTGACCGGAATTGCTTTCACGTAATTTAAATTACAGGGTTATTGCTTTTTGACAATAAACTTTTTTCATGGGTAGATGGCAAATGCAATACCGGTAGCTTATGATGAATAATCGTTACACTTCCATTAGTTTCTTCAGTTTCACCAGGTATTCTAATTCTTCTTCGTTGATCTTTCTCACACTTTCGGCAATATGCCGGGCACTGTTGAAGATGCGGACACGGGTGTGATGGTCTATGCTTTTTTCATTGTCTTTAAACCATGCCCGGAACATTTCCCAGGCTTCATCAGCATCAGTCATGCTGTCTTCCAGCGCCTCAAATTCAAATTCGATCAGCCAGGCTCTGTCGGTGCCAAAGCGGTCGGTCTCATTGTCATAATGTTTCCAGGCAAACTGTATCTCATCATGCAATTTTTCCCTTTCTTCCTTGCGGATATTTTTGTCGGCGGCGGCAATCGCATAAAACAGGTTGCCCAGTTCTTTGTAAAAACGTCTTGGATCTTTCATGGCACAAGTTTATGTGTTACTAAATTAAAACTTACTGAGAAAAGTCAGTTCCGGGCTTGTTTATCCTCAATCCACAGTTTCCCCACAACTCATAGCTCCCGGCTCATGGCTCGAAGCTTCTTGCTAACTTGCGGCCATGCAACAATACCTCGATCTGCTGAAGCATATTTTAGAGAATGGCGCTGATAAAACCGATCGTACCGGCACCGGCACCCGGAGTGTGTTTGGCTATCAAATGCGGTTTGACCTGCAAAAAGGTTTCCCGCTGGTGACTACCAAAAAGGTGCACCTGAAAAGTATTATTTACGAACTACTCTGGTTTCTTCGGGGCGAAACCAATATTGCCTACCTGAAAGAACATGGTGTAAGCATCTGGAATGAATGGGCGGATGACAACGGCGAACTGGGCCCTGTGTATGGCAAACAATGGAGAAGCTGGGAAGGCAAGGATGGCAAAGTGGTGGACCAGGTGAGTGAACTGATTGCACAGATCAAGAAAAATCCCGACAGCCGGAGGCTTATCATCAATGCATGGAACGTGGCCGACCTGCCGGACATGGCGCTGATGCCCTGCCACACGATGTTTCAATTCTATGTGGCCAATGGAAAACTGAGTTGCCAATTGTATCAAAGAAGCGCAGATGTTTTTCTCGGTGTACCTTTTAATATTGCCTCGTATGCATTGCTTACGATGATGATCGCACAGGTATGTGACCTGGAGCCGGGAGAATTCATTCATACATTCGGTGATGTGCATATTTACAATAACCACATGGAGCAGGTGAACCTGCAACTGGGCCGTGAACCTTTTCCTTTGCCTTCCATGAAGCTGAACCCCGCGGTGAAAAACATTTTTGATTTTAAGTTTGAAGATTTTTCATTAGATAATTATCAAAGTCATCCGGCTATTAAAGCTCCTGTTGCGGTATAGTTATTGGGAAGAATAAGAAATGTGGAATAAGAAATAAGGAATGAGAAAGTAGTGCGGTTTCGTTAAATTCGGAGAAACTTTATTGTATGGAAAATTCAAACCCGAAATATGACCTGGAAGACAGGTTGGTTGATTTTGCCTGTATCTGTCTTGAAATATGCGACCTTTTGCCAAATACGAAAGCAGGTCAGAACTTGCAATTCCAACTTTCAAAAAGCGGCACTGCCTCAGCCCTTATTTATGGCGAGGCGCAGGCGGCAGAATCGAAGGCGGATTTTATTCATAAGATGAAAATGGTACTGAAAGAGATTAGGGAGTCTAGGGTGAATTTGAAAATAATAAAACGGAAGCCGCTGCTACTGCATGAAAAAGTTGACCTTGCCTTTAACGAGGCCAGCCAGTTGATGGCCATTTTTCTGAAAAGCATCGAAACGGCAAAAAATAATATCGGGAAGCCCAAAAAGTAAAGGCAACTTCCTCATTTCTTATTTTATATTTCTAATTTCTTATTTCAATGACTATCTCTCTTATTGTCGCCGCTGCCACCAACAACGCCATTGGCAAAGACGGTAAAATGCCCTGGCATTTACCCAATGATATGAAGCATTTCAAAAATACCACCTGGGGCATGCCGGTGCTAATGGGACGGAAGACTTTTGAATCATTGGGAAAACCCCTGCCCGGACGAAAAAATATTGTGATCAGCCGGCAGGCTGATTTTAAGCCCGATGGGGCTGTGGTAGTTTCAACCATTGATGATGCACTTTTCCTCGTGAAGGAAACGGATGCGAAAGAAGCTATGGTGATCGGCGGGGGAGAGATATACAAAACACTTTTTGAGAAAGCCAAACGTATCTACCTGACAAGGGTGGAGGCCGAGCCGGAAGCTGATACTTATTTTCCTGCTATCCATCCTTCGCAATGGCGATTAGTGAGCCAGAAAGATCATGAAGCAGATGAGAAGAATGCGTATAATTATTCGTTCCAGGTGTGGGAGAGGGTTTGAGGAAAATGAGAAATTAGAAATAAGTAATAAGTAATAAGGAATGTGAAAGTGTGATAAGGTTTTAATTCAGTGCCTGCCTGCCGGTAGGCAGGTTTCTGTGTCTCAGTGGCAAATACAATAACCGCAGAGACGGTGAGGCGTTGAAGATATTTTCTCATTTCTTATTTCGCATTCCTCATTCCTTATTCTTTATTTTGCTCCATGTATTCCCGACCGCAGTTAGCTTTAAAATATCTCCATTATTATTTTACCGCCCTCAACAGCAAAGGTCACGGCACCCATTCACCGTTCATTTTTCATTTTATCACCGAAGTATTGAATGATAAAACGATTTATGCTGAATACGCAAGGGTAGAAGCCTTGCGAAAGCAGTTGCTCACTGATCAAATCATGCTGACCATTGATGATTTCGGCGCCGGTTCAACTGTCAGCAAATCTAACCGGCGGACGGTGGCTTCCATTGCTAAGAATGCCGCTAAGCCAAAAAAATTCGGGCAGTTATTGTTCAGGATGGCCAAAACCTACCAGCCGAAAACCATTCTTGAATTAGGTACATCACTCGGCATCAGCACGGCTTATTTATCATTGGCAAACCCGGTTGCAAGGGTCATTACACTGGAAGGTTCAACGGCTGTCGCTGATAAGGCCAGGCAAAACTTTCAAACACTTCATCTCAATAACATTTCATTGATTGAGGGAAATTTTGATATGAAGTTAGAGTCTGTGGTTTGTGGACTATCGTCTGTGGACTGTTGCTTTATTGACGGCAACCACCGCAGGGAACCGACCGAAAGATATTTTCAGCAGTTATTGCCTAAGCTAAATAATGATTCCATACTTATTTTCGACGACATCCACTGGAGCCGGGAAATGGAAGAGGCTTGGGAAACCATTAAAAAGCATCCATCCGTCCGCTGCACGGTTGATCTTTTTTTTATCGGAATCGTTTTCGTAAGAAAAGAGTTCAAAGAAAAGCAGCATTTCAGCATCCGGTTTTAAAAATCACTATCTTCAAAGCGGATTCTATAATTGAATTTTTTGGCTATGACAATCGGAGTATTGAAAGAACCCGTTCCTGAAACAAGAGTATCCTTATTAGCTGAATCAGCGGCTGCGCTAACCAAAAAAGGTATCACCGTGTTGGTGGAGTTCGGCGCCGGCGATGAAGCCTTTTGCGATAATGCAGAGTATGAAGCAGCCGGCGCACTTATCAAAAGCAGGAGCGAAGTGTTGCAGGCAGCAGATATAATTGTCTCCATTCATCAGCCCGCCCAATCTGAAATCCAGAATCTAAAATCCCTGTCTGTCGGGCAGGCAGGAAAAATCCTCATTGGTGTTTACCAACCTCTCTTTAACCCCGGTCAAATGAAGGAATGGGCAGCAAGCGGCCTCACCACTTTCTCATTAGACATGCTGCCCCGCACCACGAGGGCACAGGCAATGGATGTGCTGAGTTCACAAGGGAATATTGCCGGGTATAAAGCAGTGCTCACTGCCGCCAATGTTTACGGAAGATATTTTCCCATGTTCATGACCGCAGCGGGAAGCATCAAGCCGGCAAAAGTGCTGATACTTGGTGCAGGAGTGGCAGGATTGCAGGCCATTGCAACTGCAAAAAGATTGGGCGCCGTGATCGAAGTCTTTGACACAAGACCGGCAGTGAAAGAAGAAGTGATGAGCCTTGGCGCTAAATTCGTAGAAGTGGAAGGCGCTGCCGATGCCAGCAAAGCCGGTGGCTATGCGGTGGAGCAAACGGAAGAGTATAAACAAAAACAACAACAGAAAATAGCAGAGAGCATTGCCAAAGCAGATATTGTGATCACCACGGCACAGATACCCGGCAAAAAAGCGCCGATACTGATCACCGAGGAAATGATGAAGGCAATGCGTAATGGATCAGTCATCATTGATATTGCTGCTGCCACCGGTGGCAATACACCCTTCACCAAAAATAATGAAACGGTGAATGTGGGCGGGGTAACGATTGTGGGCAATTCTTACCTGCCTTCTACGATGCCTTCCGATGCCAGCAAAGTGTATGGCAAAAATGTGCTGAATTTTCTGCAACTGATCACCGATAAAGAAAATAATATAAACCTGAACTGGGAAGACGACCTGGTAAAAGGTTGCTGCATCACACATAATGGGGATGTGGTGCATGAGAGAGTCAAAGGGAATTAAAACGTAATACCTATTTTATGGAATCAATCTTACATTGGATTTCTGCCAACGAGCAAATGATCTACATCCTGGTGCTGGTGATCTTTCTCGGCTTTATTGTGATAAGCCGTGTGCCTGCGGTGTTGCATACACCATTAATGAGCCATGCCAATGCGATTAGCGGCGTGGTGATCATGGGAGCTATCATTGTGGTCGGCCGTGCTGATGCTGACAACTATGTAGCGTTGGCTCTTGGTTTCCTTGCTGTGTTTCTCGGTACGCTCAACGTAGTGGGTGGGTTTGTGGTCACGGACAGGATGCTGGAAATGTTTAAAAAGAAAAAATAAGGTTAAGTCAGCAATTGATTAGTCAAAAAAATAAAAGATGGGAGTTTCATTATTAAGTCTCATTTATATTCTGGCAGCGATCACCTTCATCATGGGTTTGAAAATGATGTCGAATCCTGCGACGGCAAGAAAGGGAAACTTTATTGCCGGTGTAGGAATGACTGTTGCCATATTCGGAACCATTTTTTTATACCGAAATGAAGATGGCAGCCTGCTCGGAAATAAGACCTGGATATTTGCCGCATTGCTGGCAGGCACCGTGGCCGGTGTGTTGATGGCAAAGAAAGTGAAGATGACCGCCATGCCGGAAATGGTAAGTTTCTTCAATGGTATGGGTGGCGCCAGCGCTGCACTGATCTCTATTATAGAATTCAATCACCTGGCAGAGCTCGGTTTCCCCGAAACCATTGCATCTGGCGGCACCATGATCATCCTGTTTGCGGGACTTATTTTAGGCGCCGTTACTTTTTCGGGTAGCATGATCGCATGGGGCAAACTGAGCGGACGGGTTAAAGACTTTGCTTTCAGCGGACAGCATATTGTAAATATTGTGTTGCTTCTGATCAGTGTTGGTGTTGCCGCCTATATCAGTAATAATTTACAAGCGGATGCCACAGTACTTTTATTTTATGGTGTTTTACTGGCGTCTTTGATCTATGGAGTATTTTTTGTTTTCCCGATTGGCGGTGCGGATATGCCGGTGGTTATTTCACTGCTCAATTCGCTGAGCGGTATTTCTGCCGCCTGCGGTGGTTTCCTCTATAACAATAAAGTGATCCTTACGGGTGGTATTTTGGTTGGTGCTGCCGGAACCATTCTCACTATACTGATGTGTAAAGCGATGAACCGTTCACTGACCAATGTGCTGATCGGTTCTTTCGGTGGCAGCAAAACAGGCGCTGATAAGAAAGAACAAGGTTCATATAAAGAGATTTCTCTCAATGATTCAGCGGTGGTGATGAGCTATGCAGGTAAGGTAATGGTTGTTCCGGGATATGGACTGGCTGTGGCGCAGGCGCAGCACACCTGTCATGAGTTACAAAAAATGCTGGAAGCAAAAGGAGTGGAAGTAAAGTATGCCATCCATCCGGTGGCAGGCCGTATGCCAGGCCACATGAATGTGTTGCTGGCGGAAGCCGATGTGAGTTATGACAAGCTGATAGAAATGGAACAGGCCAATGATGAATTTCCTAATACAGATGTGGTGCTCATTCTCGGCGCCAATGATGTGGTCAATCCCGCAGCAAAATCTGATCCTTCATCACCTATTTATGGTATGCCGATACTCGATGTGGGACAGGCCAAAAATGTGATCGTGGTGAAAAGAAGTATGAAACCCGGTTATGCCGGCATCGAAAACGATCTCTTCTTCCAGCCCAAAACTTCCATGCTTTTTGGTGATGCGAAAAAAGTGTTGCAGGATTTGGTGACGGAGATTAAGAGTTTGTAAGCCTCCCCAAGCCCCTCCGAAGGAGGGGTTTTCGAATCTCTAAAGCTGAAATAATCTTTTCTAAAAGTGGTTAATTAAGTTTGCTTTGTGTTACCTGTTCAATTATTAGAGTCACTTGCAAATACCAAAGGCTTCGATAAAGAAGCTTTTGAAAATATCCATGCTTCGGGTGAACAGGTCACTTCAATAAGAATAAATCCTTTCAAATTTTCAGACTCTCCGAAAGCCCTCTCCTTTGGAGAGGGTTTGGGTGAGGTCGGTTGGTGTAAGCAAGGCTACTACCTCCAATTCCGCCCTTCTTTCACCTTCGACCCGCTTTTCCACGCCGGTTGCTATTATGTGCAGGAAGCTTCTTCCATGTTTTTAGAACAGGCATTGAAACAAACAGTTGATCTTTCCAAACCACTAAAAGTGCTCGACCTCTGTGCTGCGCCGGGGGGAAAGTCAACACATATTCAATCTTTGATTTCTGCCGAAAGCTTATTAGTGAGTAATGAAGTGATCCGCTCACGGGCCAATGTGCTGAAAGATAATATCATCAAATGGGGCTGTGAGAATGTGGCGGTCACAAATAACGACCCGAAAGATTTTGCCCGGCTGGAGAATTATTTTGATGTCATCGTAGTGGACGCACCCTGCAGCGGCAGCGGTTTATTCAGGAGAGACCCGGAAGCTATTGAAGAATGGAGTGAGAATAATGTTCAATTGTGTTCGCAGCGGCAGCAACGGATCCTGGCTGATGTTTTTCCGGCACTTAGAAAGGACGGTATGCTCATCTATTCCACCTGTTCTTATTCAAAAGAAGAAGACGAGGAAATAGTTAACTGGCTTCAGCAGGAGTTTCCAATATTCAATATTCAATTGTCAATACACAACGATTGGGGTATCATCGAATCTGACCCCGGCTATCGCTTCTGGCCCGATAAAGTGAAAGGCGAAGGTTTCTTTTTGGCCTGCTTTCGGAAAACAGGAGGAGAGAGTGAGATTGCATTCAGACCAAAATATAGACCTGTGCTGGCCGATAAAAAAGATATAGCTGTTATCAGCCGCTGGGCTGAAATGGATGGCCGCATCTTTATCCGGAACGGGGATACGGTTTATGCATGGCCTTCGAACCTTGTGCATGATTTCAGCCTGCTGATGGACAAGCTAAAGGTCATTTATTCCGGGGTGTTGACAGGGGAATTGATAAGGGATAAACTGGTGCCCGATCATGCACTGGCAATGAGCCGGATAGTGGCAAATAATGCTGGCAGAACAGAGCTGAATAAGGAGCAGGCCATTCGTTACCTGCAGCGAAAAGACATCATCATGGAAAATGCCAACAAAGGCTGGCAATTGGTTACTTATCAGCAGTATTCGCTGGGCTGGGTGAATGTACTTCCCAACCGGGTGAATAATTATTATCCCAAGGAACTGAGGATATTAAAAGAAAATTAAAGACATTGCTGCTTGGTAAAAAAATGCATCTTTGTAGCCCCAAATCTTGTGTTATGAAAAGTTTTTTTCTTTCAGCGTTTATTTTCCTTGTGGCTGGTCTTGCCTCAGCACAGGTGGGTGACCTGATGGTGAAAAGCGGTGACCAGGGAATGTACCTGGATCATAAAGTGGCGCCACGGGAGAGTTTTTTTGCAATTGGCCGTCTTTACAACCTGACCCCTGCAGAGCTTGCTGCCTATAACAAACTTGATCTGAACAAAGGACTCCTCATAGGGCAGGTGCTCAGAATTCCGCTTAATGAAAATAATTTTACACAAACAGGCAACAGCGGCACGCCGGTTTATCATAAAGTGGCCCCAAATGAAGGTCTGATCAGGATCAGCAGGCTCAATAATGATGTGCCTCTTACCCATCTGAAAGGATGGAATAAACTTACCAGTGATCAGGTGAGGGCTGGCTCCAAATTAGTAGTTGGATTTGTAAAGAGTACCGCATTGGCAAAAGTAACATTGCCTGCCCCTTTGAAAGAAACGGAAATAGCGGAAATAAAACCGGTGGAAGAAAAAAATGAAGAAGTGGTTGCTGAAATAAAGCCTGTAGTGAAAGAGGAAGCAAAACCTGAAGTAAAGGAAGAGCCAAAACAGGAAGTAAAGGAAGAACCTCAGAAAGTGGAACCGGCATTTGCAAAAAACGAAGAAAAAACAGCCGTTTCAGAAAATGGGTATTTCAAATATCATTTCGATCAGCAGATAAAAAACACACCGGTTACCAAAGAGGCCATGCTCACTTCCGGTATATTTAAAACCACCAGCGGCTGGTTAGATGCTAAATATTACTTACTCATGGATGGGGTGCAGCCGGGAACCATTGTGAAAGTGGTGAATCCTACAAATAATACTGCTATCTATGCCAAAGTGCTGGGCGAAATGGCCGGAATCCGCCAGAATGAAGGTTTTGACATCCGCATCAGCAGTGCCGCAGCTTCAGCGCTGAAAGTGACGGAAGAGGATAAGTTTATTGTGAAAGCCAACTGGTAGAAGCCTTTCATTTATTGCTGTCAAAACGGTAGCCACGCAGAAACTCTTCTGCATTCATTCTTTTTTTTCCTTCCAGTTGCAGTTCCTGCACAACAACATAACCATCTGCACAGGTAAATTTCAGGTATGTTTTACCGTCAGTCAGGCGTTCACCCGGCTGCTGAAGTGGTGATGTGATTTCTTTTTCTGTTCTGTAAATCTTCAGCATTTTTCCATCCAGTGTGATAAAAGCTCCCGGGAAAGGGGAGAGGCCACGGATAAGGTTATGCACTTCTTCTGTTGTTTTGCTGAAATCAATTTTGCAGGTGTCGGAGAAAATTTTAGGAGCATGGTTGAGTTTTTGGTCGTGAGCCGTGAGTCGTGAGTCGGGCACTAACGATTCACGACTCACGATTGCCGATTGAGGTTTTTCTTTCAGCGTCCCCTCCGCCAACCCCTTCACCGTTTCCACCAACACCCTTGCACCTATTTCTTTCATCCGGTCATGCACTTCTCCTGCTGTTTCATTTTCACCAATAGGAAAACTTTCCTGTAATAAAATATCACCGGTGTCTATTTCATGTTTTAGTTTGAAAGTGGTGACGCCGGTTTCTTTTTCACCATTAATAATGGCCCAATTAATAGGAGCAGCGCCGCGATATTGCGGCAATAAAGAACCATGGAGGTTCACTGTTCCCATGGGCGGCATATTCCACACCACCTCAGGCAACATCCGGAACGCAACCACGATCTGCAGATCGGCATTAAGTGATTTTAGTTGAGCTAAAAATTCAGGATTCTTGAGTTTCTCAGGTTGCAAAACCTTTAAGCCTTGTTCAACCGCATACTTTTTCACTGCACTTTCAGTAAGCTTCATGCCTCTTCCGGCGGGTTTATCCGGGGCAGTGATCACACCGGCAATATTACAGCCTGCTTTTACCAATGCAGCTAATGATGCAACGGCAAATTCGGGTGTGCCCATAAAAACGATTCGCAGGGATTGAAATGTTGACATCGCTGCGAAAGTACAATAAGACCGGGAATGCATTCAGGAAATAGCAGGCTCATTCAAAATCCTCATACAGCAAATATTTTTTCCGTATCGCTTTGAACTCACTCAATTTCGGTTCCCAGCTTTTTCTGATTTCTTCTTCTGATTTTCCGGCCTTGATCTGTTGCCAGAGATCGTTATTGCCAGCCAGTTTATTAAAGAAAGATTCTTCCATTCGGCCAGACTTTGGCAAAATGAAGAAACTGTCCTTTTGAGGGAAAATTTTATAAGCATCCATCAGCCATTTCAACTGTATCCTGTTATCCACTTTGGCGAGTACTTCTTCGGGTGTTCCGCTCAGGTCCCAACCATGACAGACTTTGCCGAAATGCTTGGAACTTTTGGCGCCGGCATTGGGATTTGGAGTGAATGCATAAAGATTCTTTGGCAGGTCAGGATGTCCAAACACCTGGAATTGTTTATCCGTGCCCCGTCCTTCACTCAATACTGTTCCTTCAAAATAGCAGGTGGAAGGATAGAGATAAATGGATTGTATGTTGGGCAGGTTGGGTGATGGTTTCACCGGCAGCACATATTTGCTTTTGTGATTGTAGTTCGCATTTTTGATCACCATGAAATGAAAAGGAGTGTCGGGATGATGCTGTGTCACTTTCTGAAAATAACCGGCATAGGCATTGGCTTTTTCAGAAAGCCATTTTTCACCGGTCAGCATCATGGCATATTCAGCGATGGTCATGCCATACACAACAGGAACGGGCTGCATACCAACAAATGATTTATATCTTTTGTCTAAAACAGGCCCGTCCACATAATGACCATTAGGGTTGGGCCGGTCAAGTAACAACAGGGGAATTTTAAATTCAAAAGCGGCTTCCATCATTTCTTCGAGTGATGAGATATAAGTGTAAAAACGAACTCCCACATCCTGTATGTCGAAAAGAAGAATATCAAGCCCTTTCACATCTTCGGCGGAAGGTCTTCGTTTGTTGCCATACAGGGAAACTACGGGGATGCCTGTTGCTTCATCAATATAGTTGCTGATCTTTTCTCCTGCAGGCGCAGTGCCACGAAAACCATGCTCAGGTCCGAATATCACTTTAATGTTTACACCCAGCTTTCTCAGGGTATCTACCAGGTGTGTGTTGCCCACCATTGAAGTGTGGTTGGCAAACACACCGATATTCTTTCCTTTTATCAAAGGCAGGTAAACCGGAATTCGATCGGCGGCGGCCATTATCTTTTTTTCTCCGGTTTGCGCAGCAGCGCTGAGGAAAAAAGACAGGAGAGCAATCGTAAAGATGGATTTCATGTGGTTTTTTTTCAGCATTCAAAGTAGGTAAAATATTGATACAGACAGACAGGGATATTTAAACGGTTGCATCGGGCAAATTCACCTACCTTGCAGGTTACTTAAACTTAAAAAAGTCAACAATGGCGCAGGTAAAAAGCGGGGATAAAGTAAAAGTGCATTATCATGGCAAACTCACCAATGGCGAAACCTTTGATTCATCAGAAGGCCGTGCGCCGTTGGAATTTGAAGTGGGCAGCGGGATGGTGATTAAAGGATTTGATGACGGGGTGACAGGCATGGTGGTAGGAGATAAGAAAACGATCAATATTCCTTTTGATGAAGCATATGGTCCCCGTCAGCCGGAAATGATCGTGGAATTTCCCAAAGAGAAATTTCCCCAGGATATGGAACTGGAACTGGGTATGCAACTGATGATGAACAATGGCGCAGATCAGCAGTTTCCTGTAGTGGTCACCCAGATCAAGGAAGAAGTGGTAGTATTGGACGCTAATCATCCCCTTGCCGGGCAAGACCTGGTGTTTGATATAGAACTGGTAGAGATCGTTGGAGGAACTCCGCTGATTATTGTACCGTAATAAGAAGTTCATGGTTCATAGTTCATGGTAGAAAGAGTCTGCTATGAACTATGAACCATAAGCCATGAACGCTATTTCCTGTTCAGCCACCAACCCAGCCAGATGCCCACAAGTCCCCATGCAACAAGGCTGTCAATTAATTGCCCGTGCAATGTTTCTGTGGGTGTTTGAAACCAGTTATGCATGGTGTAGGGACCCCAGAGAAATGTTACAAGCCCCAACGCCACAGAGCCTGCAAATATTCGCATTTGGGTGGGTGTTCCGCCACGGGTAAGAATGTATATTAAGGAGAAAACAAGAAACAGATCTACCAGGAAACCACGGATCATCGGTCTTGTCATGTTGTAACTGTATGCAGTTTTATACATCACCAAAGCCCAGGGTTTTCCGTCCATCTGTTTGCCCAGTTCCATCGCTTCTTTTTCCGGGGTGCCGGGTTGCACCGTCGGTATCATGTACATTCCATCTTCATTAAATGTGCTGCTAAGGTAGCTAAGCACACTGTCTTGTGCCGGAGTGTACTTCGCTTCTGCATCATGAATTTTTAAAACTGTCCATGACAAAAACTGCCACCCAAATAGCAGGATTGCCCCAACTAAGGAGCCGATTAACCATTTTTTCATGTTGGTAAGTTTTGGTTTAGTCATAAAAGGTAGACATATTCGGAATTTTTGTCAAGCGGTATTTATTGACGGCTCTTAAAATCGTATATTCGATGCCCCTAAAGTGATTGTATGTTTGAGCATTACAGGTTTACAGCGGCAGAAAGATTTTTGAGATATGTGCAGGTGGATACCCAAAGCGACCCTCAATCTTCTACCTATCCCACCACAGAAAAGCAAAAGGACCTTAGCCGGATCTTGGCAGAGGAGTTAAAGCAAATGGGCATTGCTGATGCTCACATGGACGAGTGGGGATATGTATATGCAACTATTTCTTCCACTACGGATAAGAAAGTTCCTGTTATTTGTTTTTGTGCCCATGTTGATACAGCACCGGATTGCAGCGGCACGGGAGTGAAACCCATTGTTCATAAAAATTACCAGGGACAGGATATTGTGTTACCCGATGATACCTCGCAGGTGCTTCGGATGAGTGAGTATCCCTATTTGCAAAAACTCATCGGGCATGATATTATCACAGCATCAGGAACTACACTACTTGGTTCGGATGATAAAGCCGGTGTGGCGGAGATCATGGACCTGGCGAATTTTTTAATGACAAACAAGAGTGTAAAACATGGCGAAATAAAGATATTGTTCACACCTGATGAAGAAGTAGGCAAGGGAACTGCAAAAGTTGACCTCAAAAAATTGGGAGCTGAATTTGCCTACACCCTTGACGGTGGCGATGCAGGTTCACTGGAAGATGAGACCTTCAGCGCTGATGGGGTGCAGGTGATCATTCATGGAGTGATTGCTCATCCGGGTTATGCAAAAGATAAAATGATCAATGCGATGAAGATTGCCGGTGAAATACTGGCAGCCTTGCCAAAGGATCGTCTTTCTCCGGAATCAACGGATGGCAAAAGAGGGTTTATTCATCCCGTGAGGATAGAAGGTATTGCTGAAAAATGTACCATTGATTTCATCATCCGTGACTTTGAGACAGCAGGTCTGAAAAAGAAAGAGGATTATCTGCGGACGCAGATCGAGGAAAGAATGCGAACCTATCCCAAAGCTTCATTTGAATTTCATGTGACAGAGCAATACCGCAACATGAAAGAAGTACTGGACCAGCACCCGCAGGTGGTGGAATATGCCAAAGAGGCCATTCAGCGGACAGGACTTGAATTGAAAATGGAGAGCATCCGTGGCGGCACCGATGGAAGCCGCTTGTCTTTTATGGGACTGCCCTGTCCGAATTTGTTTGCAGGCGAGCAGGGAATTCATTCAAAACTGGAGCATATCAGTGTGCAGGATATGAACAGGGCGGTGGAAACAATGGTACTCCTTGTGCAGATTTGGGAAGAGAAGGGCTAATTAGTCGTACATTGCGATCCTAAAATTTTAATTATGGAATTCACAAAATGGCTGGCTGAATATTGGTGGATCATCGTGGCAGTGATCATTTTCTTTGGTTTTTTCTTTACCATCAACCAGGGTTATATCGGTGTCATCACCATGTTTGGTAAATATCGCCGCATTGTTCGTCCCGGTTTGCGGATGAAAATCCCCATCCTGGAGCAGGTGTTCAAAAAAATATCCATCCAGAACCGTTCGGTGGAACTGGAATTCCAGGCAGTGACGCAAGATCAGGCCAATGTATATTTCAAATCCATGCTACTTTATTCCGTGCAGAATGAAGCAGAGGATACGATAAAGAAAGTGGCGTTCAAGTTTATCAGCGATCGCGACCTGATGCAGGCATTGGTCAGAACGATTGAGGGAAATATTCGTTCATTCGTGGCCACCAAGAAGCAGGCGGAAGTACTCGGTCTTCGCAGGGAGATCGTTCAGTATGTAAAAGTAGAGGTGGATCATTCACTCGAAGAATGGGGCTATCATCTGCAGGATCTGCAGATCAATGATATCACCTTTGATAAAATGATCCTCGACTCCATGAGCAAGGTGGTGGCATCCAACAACCTGAAAGCAGCAGCAGAGAACGAAGGGCAGGCTTTACTTATAACCAAAACCAAAGGAGCTGAAGCAGATGGTAATGCCATTAAAATTGCTGCGGAAGCAGAAAAAGAAGCCGCCCGCCTGCGTGGCCAGGGTGTGGCTTTATTCCGTAAAGAAGTGGCTTCAGGTATGACAGAAGCCGCCGAGCAAATGAAACAGGCGAATCTTGATACAAACGTCATACTCTTTAGTATGTGGACAGAAGCGATCAAAAACTTTGCGGAATACGGTAAGGGCAATGTAATCTTTCTTGATGGCAGCCCGGATGGCATGGAAGGCACAATGAAGCAGATTCAGGCATTGATGATCAAGCAGGCAGGCACCAGCAATTTAAAATAAGGTAACAAGTCCGGTATATCCATGAGGGTTAAAAGGCTTTGCCTTTTAACCCTTTTATTCATGCTGAAACACTGAAACCTGCAGTCTCCTGTTAAAGTACTCTAAAACTTCAACTGCTCTCACAACGTGGCATCGTTTTTCCCGTTCTTCACCCATTGTTGACAGGTGTTGAAAACAAACAAAAAGTAAAATAAGCGTCTTGCCTTACATTTACCCACCAAAAGAGGAAATATTGTATGATTGATCTTTTACAGACCCTTGATTCCCTCACAAAAGCTACACAGGCACTTGCCGGGGACAACAACAACGACGGACATCTTAGTTTTTTTGAATTATTATACATGGGCGGATGGATCATGATTCCGCTGGGAGCCATGCTGCTGTTTGCTGTGTATGTATTTGCCGAAAGGATGATCGCTATTCGCAATGCAGCCCGTATTGATAGCAATTTCATGCACATCATCCGAGACCATATCGTCAGCGGCAATGTCACTGCGGCGAGGAGTTTTGCAAAAAACACCAATAACCCTGTTGCCCGCATCATTGACAAGGGCATTCAGCGCATCGGCAAACCGATTGACAGCATTGAAAAAAGTATGGATAACGTGGGGCAACTGGAAATGTATAAGCTGGAGAAGAACATGGGTGTGCTGTCGGTGATCTCGAAAGCGGCGCCCATCTTTGGTTTCGTAGGTACGCTGGTAGGTTTGATGCAGTTGTTCTCCAATATCACCACTTCCAATGAATTTGAAGTTAGCACCATTGCCGGTGGTATTTATACAAAACTTATTTGTTCTATCACGGGGCTGGTGATCGGTCTTGGCGCTTATCTCTGCCACAGCTACCTGAACACACAAATTGACAAGACCGCCAATAAAATGGAAGCAGCGTCATCTGACTTCCTTGATGTTTTACAGGAACCTACCCGATAAACCACGAGAATGAATTTCAGGAAAAAAAATAGCAGAAAAGAATCCTCAGAGGTCTTCACCGACTCGCTGAATGATATTTTGTTCATCCTGCTGATGTTCTTTCTCATTGTGGCCACATTGGCCAATCCCAATGTGGTGAGAGTAGGAATACCGAGAGGCACCAAGGATACAAAAGCAAAGCAAAATATCATGGTCTCGATTGACAAAGACCAGCATTTCTATATCGGCTCCAAGAGGGTTGATCTGAGCATGATTGATTCATTACTTGCCTTTGAGATCAATAAATACAGGGCCACGGTGGATACACCGACAGTTGTTATCAATGCGGATACCACCGCTTTTTATGGTGAAGTATTCAGGGTGATGAGACTTGCCAAAAAGAACGGCGCTAAAGTGGTGGCGAATGTGAAGTAGTTTTTCAGAAAACTGCTTTTACCATCCTGTCTTTTCCCTGCATATCTTTTTTCAGTTCGGTTTTATAGCCAAAAGATTCATAGACCTTTACTGCTTCAGGTCCGAGTTCTTCGTGTATCTCGGTATAAATGGCTCCGCCGGGATTCATGTGTGTTTTGCCAAAATCAGCAATGGCCCTGTAAAAGACCAGTGCATCATTGTCCGGCACAAACAACGCAGTGGCTGGTTCATAGTTCAGCACATTGGATTGCATCTGTTCTTTATTTTTTTCAGGTATGTATGGCGGGTTGCTGACAATAATGTCAAACAAGGGCAATTGTTTTCTTGATTTCTCATCGAGAAAATCAAGTTGTATAAAATTTACTTCCGCCCCGAGAGTAGCTGCATTTTGGCTGGCCACTTTCAGCGTTGCTTCGCTGCTGTCACAACTCCAGACGTCTGCTTTTCTCAAGCTTCTTTTCAGTGAAACAGGTATGCAACCGCTTCCGCTGCCAATGTCAAGTATGCTGAGCTTTTCAACAGGAAATTTAACCCCGATAGCTATCGGGGTTGAGATGATCCATTCCACCAGTTCTTCTGTTTCGGGACGGGGGATGAGTACATTGTTATCTACATAAAACTTCAGGCCGCAAAACCAGGCTTCGTTCAATACATACTGTACGGGTTCATGCTGCAGCAATCTTTCAGTGATTATTTTTAACTGCAATTCTTCTGTTGTTGTGATGGATGAATTTTTATACATCATCCGTTCCACCTTTTTGGAACCGGTAAGATGTTCCATCACCCAATCTGTGATGCTGTCAGCCTCCCCTTCGGGATAAATGGTCCTTAGCTGGTTCAGCAGTGAAAAAGTGGCTTCCCTGAGTGTCATAGCAACAAACTTAATTCATTTACTTTTGCCGCTCATGAACCACGGATTATATATGCATCGCTGTCTTGAACTGGCCACAAAAGGGGCCGGTCAAGTGGCTCCCAACCCCATGGTGGGGGCTGTGCTGGTTCATGAAGAAAAGATAATTGGGGAAGGCTGGCACCAAAAGTATGGTGAAGCCCATGCAGAAGTGAATTGTATTGATCAGGCCATCCAAAACGGGTTTGCTGAATTGATTCCCCGGTCAACACTATATGTTTCGCTGGAGCCCTGTGCACATTTTGGCAAAACACCACCCTGCACTGATCTCATCATTCAGAATAAAATACCGGAAGTGGTGATCGGCTGCCGAGACCCGTTTATCGAAGTGGATGGGAAAGGAATACAGAAATTAAAAGCAGCAGGGGTAATTGTTATAACGAATGTGCTGGAAGCTGAGTGTAAAGAATTGAATAAACGCTTTTTTACTTTTCATACCCAACACCGGCCCTATGTGATCTTGAAATGGGCTATGACAAAAGATGGGTTTATGGCCCCCTTAACCCATGAAAAGGGAAGCAGGTTGCTGATCAGTAATGAATATTCCAATCGCTTAGTTCATCAATGGCGGAGTGAAGAATCCTCAATTTTGGTGGGAACAAATACTGCATTACTGGATGATCCTGGACTCACTACAAGACTATGGCCCGGCCAATCACCAGTGCGGTTGGTGGTGGATATGGAACTGAAACTTCCGCCATCTTTAAAACTGTTTGACCAGCGACACAGAACGATTGTATTTAATACTGTCAAACATGAAGAAGAAGGAAATTGCTGGTATTACCAGGTGACAGAAGAGGTAAGTCTTGTTCACCAGGTACTGAATGCCTTGTATCAGTTGAAAATTCAGAGTGTGCTGGTGGAAGGGGGAGCAAGGTTGCTGCAGTCATTTATTGATGAAGATGCCTGGGATGAAGCAAGGATCATAACCAATGAGCAACTGGAGACCGGCACAGGATTAAAGGCACCTTCATTGGATATGATGCAACTGACAGGGCAGGAGCGGCAGGGAAATGATACGACCAGTTATTTTAAACCGGTAAGAATTTGAACAACGATTTTTATAATAGTATTGAGCGATCATCAATAGCTGAGTTTAAGGACAGGGGCAGCAAGTTTTTAGCCTACACTTTCCCGATAAATACTGTCGCTGAATTCAAAGAACGACTGGCCGAAGTGAAAAAGGAACACCCCAAAGCCACCCACCATTGTTTTGCCTACCGGATCGGATTGGACGGAAATAATTTTCGGGTGAGTGATGATGGTGAGCCTTCCGGTTCAGCCGGAAGACCGATTTTGGGGCAGATGGACAGTAAGCAGGTGACCAATGTGCTCATAGTTGTGGTTCGCTATTTTGGCGGTACTCTGCTTGGTGTTCCGGGTTTGATCAATGCCTATAAAACGGCAGCCGCATTAGCTTTACAGGTTTCTCCGGTTGTACAAAAACCTGTATTGGCAAATTATAATGTTCAATTTGACTACACACAGATGAATGAGGTGATGAAAGTGGTGAAACAATTTGACTGCAATGTGGCGAAGCAGGAAATAAACCTGTTCTGCTCCCTGCATATCGGTATTCCTAAAAACAGGCTGGATGAAGTGCTGTTCAAATTTAAAGACCTCAGAACTGTTGAAGTAAAGCCCGACTCAGTAACACTTTAGTGTACAGGAGCCATGACTTCACCAACTAAAAAAACACTGCCGCAAATAATGATCATGTCTTCAGGGCCTGCTTTTTGCAAAGCAGTTTTCAGGGCATCATTTACCTCCGACCATGTTTCACCTCTGAGTTTGGCAACAGTGGCTTTCACTGCCAGTTCGTCTTCAGGCATAGCTCTCGGTATCTGCGCTTTGGTGAAATAGTAGTATGCGTCTTTGGGTAACAGGCTTAAAACCTTTTCCACTTCTTTATCTTTCACCATGCCGATGATGATATGAAGCTGACGATGATCTGTCACCTCAGCCTGCTGCACCAACTGTTTAATTCCATCTGCATTATGAGCCACATCCAGCACCACCAGCGGAGAAGTATGAATGATCTCCCAGCGGCCATGCAACCCCGTTAGTTTCCTGGTTTGTTTAAGACCTTTCCGGATAGAACTATCATCGGTTTTCCATCCTTTTTCCTGCAGGAGACGGCAGGCTTCCAATACGGTCAGCAGGTTTTTGGTCTGGTAAATACCCGAAAGATCCAATTCATAGGTTTTCTGATCAGTATGATGCTCTTCCGCCACCTGCACATGCAGATGATGCTGCTGCCAGTTCCAGTCTGCAATATGTCTTTTTTCAGAAGCAACGGCAAGTGTTGTGTTTTTTCCTTTTGCAGCCTGTTCAAAAACCGGTTTTGTTTCAGGCAACAGTTCTCCAACGACTACAGGAATTTTTTCCTTGATGATCCCTGCTTTTTCAAAAGCGATCTTCTCCAGTGTGTCACCAAGTATGTTCATGTGATCCCACCCGATATTGGTGATGACGGACAATTCTGGTGAAATGATATTGGTGCTGTCGAGCCTTCCGCCAAGCCCGGTTTCAATGACGGCTATGTCCACCTGCTGTTTTGCAAAATGATCAAATGCCATGGCCACCGTGATCTCAAAAAAACTGGGTTCAATCTTTTCGATCAACGGTTTGATCTTTCCGGTGAAATCAACCACATCCTGTTCGGGTATCATCTGCCCGTTCACTTTTATTCTTTCCCGGAAATCTTTCAGGTGCGGTGAGGTATATAATCCCGTTTTATAACCTGCGGTTTGCAAAACAGCAGCCAGCATGTGGCTCACCGATCCTTTCCCGTTTGTTCCTGCCACATGAATGCTTTTAAATTTTGTATGCGGGTTGTCCAACGCCGCACAAAGTTGTATCGTGTTGCCCAGGTCAGCTTTATAGGCAGCCTTGCCAATGCGGCTGAACATGGGAAGCTGGCTAAATAGAAAATCAATCGTCTGCTGGTAGGTCATCGGGCAAATGTAGGGAAGAAGCAGGAAGCCGGGGCTTTGTTCTAACATTATCATCTCATCTGTTCCGTTCTAAAAATCTGGTTTTCAGGAAGCAGTTTTTTTAGGCTTCCCCTTCAGACTCAGGTAATCTAAGAAATAGATCACTTTCACTGAAAAGTTATCAATCTGGGGTGATTCCACCGTATTTCGCAGGTTACGGTAATATTTATCCTGCACATACTGGTTGAAAAGTTCAGAAGATGATTTCCAGTTCACATTGATGAAACTACCAGGTGCAAACTGCCAGGTGTAGTTCATGTCAATATTAAAATAGTTCACATTGGTATTAGGGTCCCTGCTCACCGTAGCCAGGTTTTCGAGATACCC
>CAYTGN010000010.1:0-116512 GCA_964437415.1 uncultured Chitinophaga sp.
ACCCTTCAACAGGCACTGCCCAACCGGTAAAGAACCTGGCAGGGTTGGCAACCTTAGATGAACTTCTCTGTGCAACTCAGTGCCAAACTCCGTGGTTCTCTGTGCCTGCCTGCCGGCAGGCAGGGAACGCAAAGGCTGAGGCCCTTCAACCTTTCCCCACTTTCTCATTACTGATTTCTTATTTCTCATTCCTCATTCCTGAATTCCGGCCTCGTCCCGCCAGCCATGGTCTGTGCTCAGTTGTCCGTGGACTATGGAGTATTGACTATCGACTCTCCCACCTCCCCCGTCCCCTGTTTAAAACTTTCCCCTACCGTCCGCCCTGCAATCCGTAATTTCAGCCTTTACTAACCAAAAAATCATTAAACATGTCAGACGTTAAGATCACCGCTTACAACGTAAAAACAAAAGAAAAGGGAGTGGAGATGTTCGATGCCGTAATCACTAAAACCGCCAAAGGCGCCTACATGGCCCAGGGTCATGATGGCAAAGGAAATAAACTGACCACCCTGATGGGCGAAGAAAAAGCGATGGCTGCGATTAAAGCAGGTGTTGCTAAACAGGGATGGTAGAGAGAAAAGCTTTTAGCTTTGAGCTATGAGCCGTAAAGGTTGGCAACCTTGTCAGACAGACTCTCACTTCCCCTCCGTGGAGAGCCTGTCCCGCCTTTTGCGGGGGGCCGTAGTGTCTTCGGATAAACGACTTGCCGAAAGGGGTGGGCTATTTGCCCCACCCCTTTTGAATTTTCCCTTAGCAGTAGTGCCGGCCGCCCCTCCCAGGAGAGCTTGTCCCGCCTTTTGCGGGAGGATGAACAGGCTGCTGTTCGTAGATCTAAGACCGGCAATTTTATTAAACCCGGGATGCTGAATTTCTTTGCGGCCCTTTGCGATCCTCTTAGCGGACTTTGCGGTAAAAAAAATAATCGTAAAGGAGACGCAAAGGTTGAGCTCCTATAAACCCATTCACCATACGCCACGGCGCACAAGTTCACGACTCACCACTCACGACCCACCCCTCCCTCCCTTTCCAAAAAAGAGGTAAATTTGAACCGGTGACAACCAAGGAAACAATATTAGCAACACTGCGCAAAAACAAACCCTGGTTTGAAAAAGACCTGGGGGTAACCCGCATCGGTCTGTTTGGAAGCTTTGCAAGGGAGGGAAACCTCACCGGCAGCGATATTGACATACTGGTGGAAATGAAACCGCCGCTGGCTGATAATTATTTCACCCTCTGGCTCAGTTTAGAAAAAGAATTAGGCCGGAAGGTTGATCTGATCCGCAAAGGAAGCCATCTTTCCCCGGCATTTTTGCAAACCGTGGAAAAGGAGATCATCTATGCTTAATCCCTTTGTGAAAGAAAAGCTGGAGTATATCCTTGACCATGCCGAAACCATACAGCAATATTTTTCAGGCATCCGGCAGCCCGGCGACTTTACAGCGGAAGGAGAAGGTCAGAAATCTTTGGATGCTATTATCACCCGCCTCACCCCTGCTACTTAACTTATGCGAAGCTGCTGCATTGCTTAGCGGCCCTTTGCGATTCTCTTAGCGGACCCTGCCTGCCGGCAGGCAGGTTTGCGGTAAAAAAAATAATCGTAAAGGAGACGCAAAGATTGAGCTCCTATAAACCCATTCACCATTGACCATTCACCATTCACCATTCACCCACTCCCTACCGCATCAACACAAAAGTCCCCTTCTCTTTAAAAGACTGCTTCAGCACAAAATCAAAATACTCGGTATAAAACACATACACCCCGTTGGGCTGCAGCCTGCCGCGGAAATAACCATCCCAGCCGGCGCCGGGCTGCCGGGTTTCAAATACTTTTTCCCCGTTGCGGTTATAGAGCACCAAATAATAAGAAGGCACGGGACAAAAACAGGCCGCCCTGAACAGGTCATTCTTTCCATCAGCATTGGGAGTGAAACCCGTGGGTGTCTGCACACATTTATCATTGCACTCCACGGCCTGCACCGTATCTCTCCGGCTGCCGCACTGGTTGTAGGCATACAGGGAATATTGCCCCCGCCTGTCAGCCAGGATGGAGTGATGGTTGCTGCCATTGCTCCATGCATAAGTGCTGTAACCATCGGGCACCACCTGCAGCACAATGCCGCTGGCTTCGCAGGGAATGATAAAGGGATTGCCGAGTTCAATATACGGCGTATCAATAACGATCACCTGCAGCGGCGACCGCGGACTTTCACAACCGAAGATGGTTTGCGACACCCAATGCGTCAGCCTTCCTGTGTCCGCCGTGGAAGGAACCGGCGCCACCGGGTTGCCCGTGCCACCGAGGGGACCGCTATACCATAATAAGTTTTGCCCCGGCGCTGTGAGTGGCGCTGCCATTCTGTTTTTGCACAACAACAGGTCGCTGGTTTGCGGAGCTAATAAAAAAGAATTGAATAAGACGATGACCGTGTCTCTTTGTGTGCAACTGCCGTCACTCACTTCCACCCAGTAGCGGTTGCTGACAGCAATGCTGATGCTGTTGCCTGCTTCAATGGTGGACCAGTTGTAGCTGGCCCCGGTAATGAACGGCACACTGAGTGTGTAGCTGCTGCCGCTGCACACCACGATGGTATCTTCCGGGAAAAGAACAGCAGGAATGGAACAGGCTGTTTGTGCCTTTGGCAAAAAGGGCAGGGATAAAAAAGTAAGAAGCAGGTAAATGCGGCTGGTCATGGGTGCAAAGCAGGAGGCAAGAATCTTACCAAATGGCAGCTGAGGAAAACAAAACAGGAGAAGATGGAAGATTTACTAAGTATCCTTCGGGGGAGAGAGAGTCGTGAGTGGTGAGTCGTCAGTCGTGAGCCTGCCTGCCTGCCTTCGGTAGGTAAACCGGTAGGCAGTCGGGCTGCGGGCATCAGACTCCCGCTTCCCCTCCGTGGAGAGCCTGTCCCGCCTTTTGCGGAAGGGCGCAGCATCATCGCATTAACGACTCATCAAAAGGGGTGGGTCAAAAAAGCCCACCCCCTTCAACCTGTTTCTGACCGGTAGTGTCTGCCGCCCCTCCCGGGAGGGGACGAAGACGCTGCTGGTTGTGGGTCAAAGGCTGGCAGGCATGTTAGCAGACCTCAGCAAAGCTATTCCCCTAAAAATATTTGAATTTCTTTTTTCAGCACCGGTAAATGTGCAGTGACAATACTCCATATGATTTCATCAGAAACAGTGTCATACCCATGGATGATCCGGTTGCGGGTGTCAACGATTTTGCGGGCATGGGAAAGTTGGATGCCCGGTGTCATTATCCATAAAGAAGCTGCCGTTGCTGCTGCAGGGCTTTTTTGAAATAAGGATTTTTGATGGCTTTTTCTTCCAGCAGGTCAACGGGTCTTTTCAGCATATCCTGCAAGGAAAATTTGAAGGCAAAGTAATTATCGGCATAGTCGCTTACATCCATAGGAACAAAATCCACAACAAGATCAATATCGCTGGCGGAAGAAAATCCGCCAGTCAACACTGAACCAAAAGCATATAGTTTTTTCACCTTGTGCTGCCGGCACAACGCCTCAATATCATCCATATGGTTTTTTAACAACTGCATGTAACAGGCTAAAATTAAAAAACTTTGCCCACAGTGATCTATTTCTCTCTGCGCCGTTGCAGGATATAATTACTCCGTAGTTACAGTATGGCTAAAGCGTACTTAAAGCCTGTTTAAAGCCACTCAAAAGCAAAGCCATGGCATGCAGGCATTGACTATGCGCCACGGCGCACAAGCTGACTACTAACTATAAACTATTGACCATTGACTACCCCTACTGCTTCACCAGCCTGAACACTTCCCTCCTGTCTCCCGCCGCTGCTTCTAACAAATAGAGTCCCGGTGCAAAAACCGCTGCTCCCATATCCACCGTTATCTTTTGCGCAAATCCCGTTGCGATCACTGACTGCCGCTGCACAATGCGGCCTGTTGCATCCATCACCCTCACTTCTATGCGCTGCCCGCCTTCGTATTGCAGCAGCAGGTTGAATTCCTTATCCGAAGGATTGGGGAACACCTGCCAGCGGATATCATCGGTGAAGATGACAGAACGAACATCGGAATAGCGGAAGCTGCCATCATTGTCAATTATCTTAAGGCGATAATAACGGACCCCATACTTGAATGCTTCCGTATCATTGAAGCCATAGTCTCTTCCTGAAGCCGTATTGCCCTGCCCCGCCACTTCGCCGATCTTCACAAACTGGTTTTGCTGCAATCCAGACTGTCCCAGGGCCAGTTCAATTTCATAACGGTTCACATCCTGTTCCGAACCTGTTTTCCAGTGCAGCAGCACATCCTGGCCATTCGGCGCTTTGGCAGCGGTAAATGAAACCAGTTTCACCGGCAAAGGACTGCCTCCGCTGAGTCCGCCATTGTTGAGCCAGAACTCAGAAAAATCTTTGACCTTGAATTCGGCATAATAGCCTTTGTCAAAAGGAATCTTCCGGGCCTGTGCGGCAGTAATAAAGGACCAGTAGCTGCCGAGACTATTGCTGATATCACCGTCTTCCACGGCATCATTGGGATCGCTGTATTTCGAAACACCCAGTTCGGTATAAACAGAAGGCTTGCTGCAGGATGAACAGCCAGTGGCAAATAGCAGCGAGTCGGTTTCTGAATCGAGGAAATAGAACCGCACGGTAGCTGAATCTGCCAGGTTATCATTGGCCGGTTTGATGGTGATATTGCGGTTATGATAATACTGACCGCCCTGGTTTCTTACCGCACCTGTATGTATAAATGCCTGCACATCGGTGCTGCCGAGGTTTTGCCCGTTGGGGTTGATGGATGCGATGAGTTGGCCGCCATCGGTGAAATGCACCCAGTTGCTGCCGCTCACGGCGGGCTGGTTCACCACGTTGCTGGTGTAGGGCGTCCCGGTGTAGATGCCATGGATGTTGTCATAAATATGAATATCATCAATGGCCATGCCTTCACGGGTCACACCGGCATCGGAACCCATCACAAAGCGCAGCCGCAGGCGGCTGTTGTTGCTGGCAGGCAATGGAATCGAGGCCACATGCCAGCGGGTATAGTTTTGCTGGCTCCAGACGGTGAAGCCGCCATAATTACGGTTATACCAGTTGGTGCCCTGTCCCACACTGCCAAGTATGTTCCAGTTGGCGCCATCCAGTGAATATTCCACCCAGCCCGCATCGCAAAGACCGGAAACTCCGCAATCTTCAATATCCAGTGCCAGGCTGAAGCTCAGCGTGGGGCTTGTCATGCCGGAAACATCAAAGCAGGGTGAATAGAGGAAAGAGTATTCTTTGTCGTTGTAGTAACCGGTGCTTCTTGTCTTCCATGCCTTGCTGCCGCTGGCCGCTGAATTTATCTTGATGGAATTGGGTGTGCCATATTCCCATGAACTGTTGTCGCCATCGCTGCGCCAGTCGCCGTTGCTGCTTTCAAAATTTTCCAAATACGGGAATGAACTCACCACGGGTGCATTGTGCAGGGTTGTTTGCACCGTGTCATTGGCCGGATAGGAATCAGTGCCCAGCGACGACCATACTTCTACCGTATGAAAACCTAAGGCGCTGAGATTGGCCGTAGCCGTGAACATATATTGCCCGCTGCTGTTGGCCGGGATGGAAGCTACATTTTCTGTGGCCACCACTATACCATTCACCCGCAATGTCAGCGGCACATTGTTCACAGTGTTGTTGGCGCTGTTGCGCAATGTTACCTGCACCGGCACAGCATTGCCCAGCACACAACTGCTCAGCACCGGTGTGTCAATACTGATGAGTTGAATATCATCGGTGGCAATATAGAGTTTGAGATCATCAAACGTATAACCCGAGCGGCCATTATCATCGGCTGCAATGAACTGCCCGTATTGTCCCCAGCGCACCTGGAAGCTGGTAGAGAAGTTTTGGCCGTGGGCAACCAGTGAATCAGCAAGTTCAATACCCGCAGCTTTTTTATACCCATAACCGGGATAATTCTGGTTGGCAAAAAGATCATAGACCTGTATCCAGTTGTCAGTATCACTGCCTCTTATCCATACCCGGTTGGCGGCATTGTCGGTAAATTGCCCGTGTGATTTAAAATTAAAATCAAGCCGCACATCATCATTGTTCGCATCAAAAGAGGCGAGGTTGAACGTGGCCGTAAGCGAATCGGCATTGCCGGCAGCATGATAGCGGTCGGCATCAATGGTCAGCGCCCTGCTGCCTGAAGCAGCCATACCGCTGTTGACAAAACTGCGGATGCGGCCAAAAGCCGTGGAGGATTTAAAGTCATAACGGTCGCTGCCGTTCAGTCCCATTTGCTGGACCGTGAACTCCTGTTCAGCCAGTGTTTCAAAATCGTCTGTCCATGCCGGTGAGAGCACGGTGATGGGCTGGTTATCTAATTGCTTAAATGCTTTCTCTAAACTGTCATTGGCTGTCACAGGATCGCCGGCTTTGGTAATGGACACGGCAATGGTATAGCTGCCCGTCGCCGACAGGTCTGCCGTTGCACTGAAGCTGTGATCATATGTGCCGCCTGCTGCGATGGCAGGGGCCGTGATGGTTTCTGTTACTGCTGTGCCGCCATTGATGGAATAGCTCACATCAATATCACTGTTAGAAGCGGCATCATCTAAGTTTTTGATACGGATGCTGATCGTTTGCGCAGCGCCCAGTTCAGTGGAAGTATAAAGCCTGCCCGATGATGCCGGGGCCAGGATGGCCTCGAGCTTCAGATCATTGTCGGAGATGGCGCCGCTGCAACTGCCGTCACCGGGTATTCTTGAAACAGCCACAGCCCTTCGGCCGGGATTGCCGTTCAGTCTTGGCCGAACGGTGACATAATATGCAGAGTCTTTGGACAAGCCACTGAAAGTGTAAGTGGTGGCTGTTGTGGTAGCAACCGATACCATTTCATCACCCATGATGCGCATCACTTCGTAGTCAGTGGCATTGATAACGGGTGTCCAGTTGATAACGATATAGCCTTCGCATTGCGAAGCCAGCGGCGCCAGGCTCACGGTGGTGGGCCCCAGGATGGTGAATGGTTCGCTGCTGCTCACCTGTGCCGTACTGTTGCGGGTCACTCTTATCCTTGCCACATCCGTTGTATCACCTGAGGGAACAAACCATTTATAGATTCTAAGCGTATCATGCACATTGTTGCTGATAGTGGTCCAGTTGCTGCCATTATCTTTTGAATACTCAAGTGTAAATGAATTGGCAGGCCCGCCCCATGCATCCCAACTGATATAGACAGAATCACCGGGCACAAATCTTTCGGCGCCCATGGGATAGGTGAGTGTGGTGGAAACCGGCACTGTATCATAGACCAGGAAATATTCCTGCGGCACCGACTGGTTCACGGCATGTCCTTTCACCCGCAGGGTATAATTGCCGGGGGGCGGATCATAGATCACCACCTGTTCCACATTATTGATGCGGTCCACCCCGTTGCTGGCAGTATTATGCACATTTGTTGCTGTTGTGTCTAAAACAAAAGGCAGGGTAACTCCCGAAGAAGGGTCCACCACTTCAAGATCAAGATCATTAACCAAAGTTGGCGCAGCTAATACAGATGCCGTCGTATCATGCCAGTAGAGCATCACTTTCAGTTGGGCTGTATTGGCCGGCACATTGATCACCTGTTCATTGGTTCCGCCGGTGCTGATGCTTCCTGTAAAATACTGGGCATTTTCCAGCATGATGGCCGACCGCAGCAGGTTTACCCAGCCAAAACCATAAATATAATCCGGGCCGGGATTGCCCAGGTCGGTGGCTCCATTCAGCAGCAGGGCTTTCATCAATCCTCCTTTGGGATTGGCGCCGCTGTTCAGGTTGCGGAAATGCTCATATAATAATGCAAGACCTCCGGCCACCACCGGCGCTGCCATGCTGGTGCCGGTGTTGAAGCTATAGATATTCGTTGGCCATGTGGAAGCAACAAGTCTTCCCTGTGCAGCGATCTCGGGTTTGATGCGTCCGTCACGGGCAGGACCCCAACTGGACACATAGTGAATGGAGTCCAGTTCAGTGGTATTGCTGACCGAAATAGTGTTTTTGGCAGACTGATAACCTCCCAGCACCGTTCTGTAACCGGTGGGATAATTGCCACAGGTAATGCGGCCGCTGTTGCCGGCAGCAAACACCTGTATCAGTTCGGGCAGTTGTGCCGCCTGCTCATCCAGCACTCTTGAATAAAGATCATACACTCCAAAATTGTCACATTCATTCACAATATTGCCGTAAGAGTTATTGGTGATCACCATATCATGATCCTGCACATAAGCAGCTGCATTCAGCAGCACACCGGAGAAAGACTGGGCCAGCACGGTGGCTTTGGTGGCGGACCCGGTATAGCGTTCATCCACCAGACCTGCACCTGCAGCGATCCCCATCACATGAATGCCATGTGCTCCGGCACTGGCCACGTTGCGGTTGATGATGCGGCCAGAGAAATCAGCATGTCGCAGCGGGTTGGCATCATCGCCTATCCCTATCACCACCCCCTGCCCGGTCAGGTTGCGGCCAATGGAAGAACGGACCACATTGGCCCTTGAATTATGAAGGATCTTGGTATTCAGCAGGCGGTCTTCACCCGGCGCTGCCTGCACATATTCTACAATGGGCAGCGATGCCAGCTCCCTCACCCTTTCCTGCGGCACCTGCAAACCGATGATGCGGTAATGCTGGTAATGCGTATTGTTGATACTGAAATTGCGTTGAAGCAATTCAGTGGTCACGGTTGCAAAATCAAAAGTCTTTGGAAAACTGATCCATACATCCACGGTACCCGGAGCCTTCACCGCATGGGCGGGAAACTGTTGCCGGGCCAGCGCCGGTTGCAGTTTTTGTTCGGGGCTGAGTTCGATAACGGCCCTCACCTGCAGGCGTTGCAGCAGTTCAGTATTCAACGACTGGCTTACTGTGGCAGTATATGCATTCGCAGGAATATAGTCTAAGAGTTCGATGCCTGCTTCCTTCAATTGTTTGCGGGCAGCTTCATCCGGGCTTTTTTCAAACTGCAGCAGCAACAAGGATTTGCCACTGATCTTCTGGCTTCGCTGGCTGAGTTGACCCAAACGTTCAGCGCTGATATTTTTTTCGGGAATAAATCCGCCGTATTGCAGTTGCAGGCGGTAACGGCTGTCATCCTGGGCATGAGCAAAAAAGCTCAATAACAGGCAGGCAGTTATCAGGGAAATTGGATTCGGTTTCATAGTGACTGTTCAGGCAATAAATGTACTGTAAATGCCCGGTAAAAACGACTCCTGTGCAGTGTTTTGGCCGGTTCATAGGTTTTACCACTCACAAAACGATTTGAAAGGCAGAATATTGCTGCTCAGGCAGGTAGCTGACTGCCGGCAAAACAATGGCGGTGCAATCCGGCCAGAAAACGGTGCATCTCTTCCATGTCTTTCACCGGGTTTACGATCAGCATGAAAAGACGGCCGGTTTGTTTCAGTTTGGCTTTGTTAGTTCCTGTCTGTAAATAATGCAGGATATTGTTGAACAGGTCAGATTCAAAATAAGGGGAGTCAGGCCGGTTGATGAAATAACAACGAAGCGTATCATCCTTCAATGACATTTTTTCAAAACCCAACTGCACCGCCAGCTTGCGGCAACGGATGGTGATGAAGAGATCTTCCACCTGCGGAGGAATAGGACCAAAACGATCGGTGAATTCCTGCTTCATTCGTTCAAGGTCTTCTTCCGTTTCGCTGTCATCCAACCGCTGGTATAAAGAAAGTCTTTCTGTGATGCTTTCTACGTAATCATCGGGTATCAGAATTTCAAGGTCAGTATCAATGGTGCAATCCTGCACAAAGTCATCCTGTTTGGCGATCTCTTCTTTGAACAGTTCTTTGAAATCTGTTCGCTTCAGTTCACGGATGGCTTCATCCAGCACTTTCTGGTACATTTCAAAACCAATATCAGCCATGAATCCGCTTTGCTCGCCGCCTAACAGATTTCCTGCCCCTCTTATATCGAGGTCTCTCATTGCAATCTGGAAACCGCTGCCCAGTTCACTGTGCTGTTCCAGTGTCTGCAATCTTTTTCTCGAATCATTGGGCAATGTGCTCATCGGCGGCGCCAGCAGGTAACAGAATGCTTTCTTATTGCTTCTGCCCACCCTTCCTCTCAACTGGTGCAGGTCGCTCAGGCCAAACTGGTGGGCATTGCTGACGATGATCGTATTCACATTGGGAATGTCAACCCCGCTTTCAACAATATTGGTGCAGACGAGCACATCATATTTTTTGTCAATGAAATCAAGGATACGTTCTTCCAGCACATGGCCTTCCATCTGCCCGTGGGCATAACCGATGCTGAGGTCGGGACAAAGCCCCTGTATGATAGAAGCCATTTCTGCCAGTCCGCTGATGCGGTTGTAAATAAAGAACACCTGTCCGCCTCTTTCTGTTTCAAAATAGATCGCTTCCCTTATCACATCCTCATTATACAGCTGCACTTCGGTCTGTATCGGCTGGCGGTTGGGCGGCGGGGTGTTGATGATGCTGAGATCCCTGGCTCCCATCAGGGAGAAATGCAGCGTTCTTGGAATAGGCGTAGCTGTTAGTGTCAGGCAATCCACCGTAGTGCGGAGTGTTTTTATTTTTTCCTTATGCGCTACGCCGAATTTCTGTTCTTCATCCACCACCAGCAGGCCGAGGTCTTTAAATTTTACCTCCTTGCCCAGTATGCCATGTGTGCCGATGAGGATATCCACTTTGCCTTCAGCCACTTTTTGCAACACTTCTTTTTTCTCTTTTGCAGAACGGAAACGGTTGATATAATCCACCGTCACCGGGAAATCTTTCAACCGTTCTTTGAAGGTTTGATAATGCTGAAAGGCAAGAATGGTGGTTGGCACCAGCACAGCCGCCTGTTTTCCATCCACGCAGGTTTTGAATGCAGCCCTTATCGCCACTTCTGTTTTTCCAAAACCCACATCACCGCACACCAGCCTGTCCATGGGTGATGGTGACTCCATATCCTTCTTCACATCAGCAGTTGCTTTGCTCTGGTCGGGTGTGTCCTCATAGATAAAAGAAGCCTCCAGCTCCGTTTGCATATAATTGTCCGGCGTATGGGCAAAGCCCTGCTGTGCTTTTCGTTTGGCGTATAGTTTTATCAGGTCAAAAGCGATCTCCTTGACCTTTGACTTTGTTTTTTCTTTCAGCTTATTCCATACATCACTGCCCAGTTTGTTCACTTTCGGCACACTGCCTTCTTTGCCGGTATATTTGGCGATCTTGTGCAGCGAGTTGATGTTGACATATAAAATATCACTGTCCCTGTAAATGATGCGAACCGCTTCCTGCAGGCGGCCATTCACTTCTAATTTCTGTAAACCGCTGTACACACCCACTCCATGATCTATATGCGTTACAAAATCTCCCGGTTGCAGTTCACGGAGTGTCCGCAGTGTTAATGCTTTGTTCTTGTTATAAGCTTGTTTGATGCGATACTTATGATATCGCTGAAACACCTGGTGATCGGTGTAGCAAACAATCTTCAGGTCTTCATCTATAAAGCCTTCATGTATGGATGTGGAAACAGGGTTGAAAACAATTTCCGCCTTCAGGTCATCAAAGATGGTTTGCAATCGTTCCAGTTGTTTTGGATTTTCTGCAAACAGGTACAATTGAAATCCTTTACTCTCCCAGCTTTTCAGGTCTTTGATAAGTAATTCAAACTGGCGGTTGAAGGCGGGTTGTTCTTTCGTGTGAAATTCTATTTCGAAATGTTGACCGCTGGTAGATGATCGTTGGCCGAATGCAACGATATGGCGTTTGCCTAATCCTTCTTCCCAGTCATTCGCTGAAATAAAATCTTCTGCAACTACTTCTTTTTTCTGCAAGCGGTCATCATCTTCTTCCTGTTTCTTGCCACCCTGAGTTTGCCGAAGGGTGCCTTGTGCTTTTGTTTCTTCCTGCATTCTTAAAAACAAACCCAGGTCTTCTTCGCAATCTGTCAATCGTTCCTTACACAGTTCATGATCCTGCATCCATACAACCGTATTCTCCGGGAGGAAATCTAACAACGAAACCCTTTCTTCGGATTCGAACTGTGTATCCACGTTCGGAATGATGCTTACCTGCAACAGCTTTCTTTCACTCAACTGTGTTTCGGGATCAACGATACGGATGGAATCCACGTCATTGCCAAACAACTCGACCCGGTAGGGTTTTTCATTACCAAAAGAATAAATATCCAGTATCCCCCCTCTTATGGCAAACTGCCCCGGCTCATAGACAAAATCGGTTCTTTCAAAACCATAACCATCCAGTTTCAGCAGCAGTTCTTCTACATTCAGCACATCACCTGTTTTGATAGAAATGATATTCGCAGAAAGTTTGGAGGGAATAACTACTTTTTCAAAAAGGGCTTCAGGATAGGTCACCAACACTTTTCTGTTCACGGAGTGCAGCATCTCCCTTCTCCCTGACGGGAGAAGGGCCGGGGATGAGGCTATCTTCGTCAGCGCTTCTGTCCGCAACATCATATGCGATGAATTGAGCAGCCGGAAATTTTTCCGGGTTTTGAAAGAAGAAGGGAAATAAAAAATGTCCAGGGCCCCGGTGATATTTTCTAAAGAATTATGAAACCAGGCGGCCTCCTCTGCATCATTTAATACGATAAGGTGATTGAGTTGTGAACAGGAAGGATGCTGTAAAATGGCTCCTGCAACGAATTGGGATGAACTGCCATGCAGTCCTTTGACGTATATATTTTGGGGTTGAGCAAAAGAAAGCCTGTCCGCCAGTTGAAAAAGGCGGGGGTCATTTTGATACTGCTGCAGCAACGCATGATTCATAATTCCGCGGCGCAAAAATAAGCAATGCTGCTGATGTAAGGGAAAAGTTCTTTGTTATCAGTAAACAGCGCTGTAGTTCACATTGAAGACCACTTCGGTCATTCCTGCTGTAACCTCAACAGGGTGGATATTATTTTTTTCATCCCGCTGACCGGAGAAGAACAGGTCATCTTTTTTCACAAAGAGAGAATATTTGCCGGGTTTGAGTTTTACCCGGAAGCGGCCTTTGTCGTTTGTTTGAATTGTTTTCACCAACTGTGTGGAGATGCTGCTAAAAAACGGCGACTGGTCTTTCTGAACCACATCGCTGATATTAGTGAGTTCGTAGATATACAGCGTGGTTTTCATGCCTCGTGGCGATGAGGGTGGTTCTTCCGGTGATGGCATCTGGTTACCGCTTATCCAATAGACATAGCCTTTTAAACCACGGCTGCAATAATTTGTCTCTGCAGGAGAAAAAGACGTTAAGACCACTGAAAGCATGAGAACAATAAGTGCTGTTGATTTCATAAAAATTGATTGTTGACAAAAGCTTTTACAAATTAAGCTCCAGAAGTATAAATAATGTATTTTACAACGATTTTTTAAAACCCAGGTATGAAATTCCTTTTACAGCGTTTAATTCCGGTACTCCTTGCAATGGTGATCACCGGTATCACTTTTGCCCAAACCGTTACCCGGACAGCCGAACTGAAAGCTGCTGCCCTTGTGCAGGCGGAAAAAGAAAGAAAAATACAGGAAATGCTTCCTGCCCTTGCCAAACAAAAGGGCTGGGACATGGTGATCCGCGGACCTAAAGGCAAAATTGGTTACTTAGTAGGCGTAGATGCACTGGGTTATCCTGAATATATCATTACCGATAACAACATCGCTGCAGCCGCCACCCTCGGCACCAATAAACTCTGGCCCGGTGGCAGCAGCGGACTTAACCTGAGTGGTTCTTCCAATGCAGTAAAAAATAAATTAGCCATCTGGGATGGAGGTCGCATCCGCGCCTCCCATGTTGAACTCACAGGTCGTGTGGTGCAGCGGGATGTACCGGCTTCTTTTAGTGACCACGCCACCCATGTGGCCGGAACGATGGTGGCCGGCGGAGTTAATCCTTTGGCCAAAGGGATGAGTTTTGGACAGCAGGAACTGATCGCCTATGATTTTAGCAACGATAATTCAGAAATGCTGACTGAAGCATCCGGGCTTTTGTTGTCCAATCACTCTTATGGCGAAATAGCCGGCTGGCATTTTAATGATGCGCAAACCCGCTGGGAGTTCAGGGGTCGTTTTGAAGAGAACGAAGACTATAAATTCGGATATTATAACTCTAAAGCAGAATTATGGGATTCCATTGCCTTCAATGCCCCTTATTACCTGATCGTAAAATCAGCAGGCAATAAAAGAAATGAGAACGGGCCGGATGTGGGTCAGACATACTGGAGACTGGATGCAGGGGGAAGTTTGATCAATGCAGGGCCAAGACCATCCGGTATTTCCAACAATGACAGTTATGATATCATCCCAAGCTATGGCACTGCCAAGAATATACTGACAGTAGGGGCGGTGAATACTATTCCGCTGGGCTACACCAAACCTCAGGATGTAGTAATGTCTTCCTTCAGCAGCTGGGGCCCTACAGATGATGGACGCATCAAACCGGATGTAGTAGCGGCAGGTGTAGGCATTTTGTCAACCACCGCAGCAACCGATAACAGTTATGACAGCTATGGCGGCACTTCCATGTCAAGCCCCAATGCTTCGGGTTCGTTGTTATTATTACAGGAACAATATGCACAATTGCATGAAAGCAGCTTTATGCGATCGGCAACATTGAAAGGGCTGGTCATTCATACAGCAGATGAAGCCGGTTTGTTTGCCGGCCCCGACTACCAGCATGGCTGGGGGCTGATCAATGTGAAAAAAGCTTCTGATGTCATCACCGGAGACAACGAACCTGTGACAGCCAACAAAAAACATCGTATCCAGGAAGCTGTATTGAATAATACAAATACTTTCTCGCAAAATGTAATTGCCACTGGCAATGGCAACCTGGTTGCCACCATTTCATGGACCGACCCCAAAGGCACAGTGGAATCATCCACGAGTCCGACCGTACTGAACAACCCGGCAAAAAAATTAGTGCATGACCTGGATATTGTGGTTAAAAGGGGAGCCGCCACTTACCAGCCCTGGGTGCTGAACCCCGCCCTTCCTGCCGCACCGGCCACAAAGGGAAATAATAATACAGACAATGTAGAACAGGTTGTCGTGAATGATGTCATTCCCGGCGAAACATATACTATTGAGATAACACATAAAGGAACACTGGAAAGAGGATTGCAGGCCTATTCACTCATCACCAGCGGCATTGGCGGAAAAACCTATTGCTCTTCTGCTCCATCGGCCACAGCAGGCGCCAGGATAGACAGCGTATCATTCAGCAATGTCCGGAATAAAAATGCAGCCGGATGCACCGGCTACAGCAATTTCACCAACCTCACCGCCTCTGTTCAGCCCGGTCAGTCACTTCCTTTCTTTGCAAGACTGAACAGTTGTGATGCAAGCTCAGTTGATAAAGTGGTCAAGATATTTATTGATGCCAATAATGATGGCGATTTTGAAGATGCCGGTGAACTGCTGGCCACCAGCAATGTTTTGAATGGGAATGTTGATTTCAGCACAAACGTTACCATTCCCGTTTCTTTACCGGTTGGCAACAGCACCATTCTAAGAGTGGTGATGCAAGAAACGAATTCGGCTGCTTCGGTTAGTTCCTGCGGCGCTTTCACCCGAGGTGAAACACAGGACTACCGTATCCAGATCGCTGCCCCATCTGTTGATGCAGGTATTGCTGCTTTGCTCTCACCCGCAACCGGTGATTGCAAATCAACTGAACAATATGCTGCTGTCATAATCAGAAACTATGGAACTTCAACGGTCAGCAGTGTGCCTGTTGCAGTTGAGGTCAAACAAGGCAGCACCACCATCGCCAACCTGTCCGCTACCTTTACCGGAACCATTCCTGCAGGTACTGACGTGGAGTTTACTTTCCAGACAAGCTTTGCGCTGTTACCCAACACTGCATATACCATCACAGCATCCACTAATGTAACCGGCGACCAGGTACCGGGCAACAATGCATTAATAAGCAATATCACAACAGCACCTAATGCTGCTGCCCCATCCGGTCTGGCCAATGTTTGCGGCACAATAGTAAACCTGACTGCCACATCGGGTTCATCAGCAACGTTCAACTGGTACACATCCCCCACGGCCACACCTGCATTGGCATCAGGCGGCAGCGCCACAACTACTACCATACTGGATAAATACTATCTCAGCACCGGAGAGATCGCATCCAGATTAGGAGCTGCCAACAAGATGGTGTTTGTGGATGGAGGCTATAACCAGTTCAGCCCGGGCATCCGTTTTACTGCTTTTGCACCAACAGTTTTGAAAACAGCCAGGCTGTATATCGGCCATTCCGGGAAGATCACTTTCCATCTGCGGGAACTGGCCAGCTATAATGAGACAGATGGCTCCTATAGCTATTTCCCGGTTTCTTCAAAAACGCTTACAGTGTCGGCAACAGCTCCTGTACCCCCCACTCTTGGCGAGCAAAACAACAACCCGGGAGACCTTGGAGCTATTTATCATCTTAACATAGTAATACCTGAAGCCAAAGAATATATTCTTGCCATTGAGTTTGCTGACGGGGCTTCTATTTTCAGGAACAATAATATTTTCACCAACCATTATCCCTACAGCATTCCGGGGCTCATATCTATGACTGGTAATACAGCCTTCCAGGCCGGGAACCCAACTTACCCGCAAAGCTTTTATTACTATTTGTATAACATAGATGCCAAACCGATAACCGGTTGTGCCTCCGAAAGGGTAGAGATCGTTGCCACCACTTCTGTTGCCCCCGTCATAACTAATAACGGCAACCAGTTCAGCAGCAATTTTGTGGATGGTAACCAGTGGTACCTGAACAATAATCCCATACCCGGCGCCACAGGTCAGAATCATACCGCAGTTGCTTCCGGTCTTTATAAAGTGATGAGGGCCGATGGCAGTGGCTGTTCACTATCTTCCAATGAGATTAATTTCACACTTACGGCTGTAACGGATATTGGTGGCAGTGAAATTTCCTTGTCAGTAGCCCCGAATCCCTCAGACGGCCGCTTCATCTTACAATTGGAAACAAGAACAAGGGCAGACCTGGTCATTTCATTAGTAAATTCATTGGGACAGGAAGTGTTTACCATGACCGAAGCAGGGCAGATCGGCAGGTTCACCCGTGAGATCAATCCCGGCAACCTTGCCCCCGGTATCTACTATGTGAAAGTGCAGCATGACAGAAAAGCCTATTCAAAGAAAATTGTAGTGATACGATGAGAATAAAAAGTAAACTGTATTTGGTAATACCAGCCTTTTTTCTCTATTTTTAGCGAACGATTGCTTGCTACCATTGCAACAATAAGAGGCCGTCTTTCACAGACTGCCTCTTTTGTTTTTATTCCGGCGTACTTTTACAAAACAAGTGACACTTTAAATCAGCTTCCATGGCACTGCAACCCTGGCGAAAAGGCATCATCACACGAATAGAAGATCATACACACAATACCAAAAGGTACTGGATCGAAGTGCCGGAAATGGAAACGTTTGATTTTATTCCCGGCCAGTTTGTGACACTTGATCTGCCCATTCATGAAAAGCCCAATAAACGCTGGCGCAGCTATTCCATTGCCAGCCGTCCCGATGGCACGAATGTTTTTGAGCTACTCATCGTTTTGGCAGAACATGGCCTGGGCACTCATTATCTTTTTAATGAAACAAAGGAAGGAAGCGAACTGACCTTCCGTGGCCCGCAGGGAATATTCACCCTGCCGCAGCCGATAGAGAAACCCGTTTTTCTTATTTGCACCGGCACCGGCATTGCACCCTTCCGTAGTATGGCAAGTCATCTGCATGTTCATAATATACCGCATAATAATATATACCTCATTTTCGGTTGCCGAAAAAAAGAAGACCTGCTTTATTATGATGAACTGACCGCCCTGCAACAACAGATGCCGGGTTTTCATTATATACCAACCCTGTCAAGAGAAGAGTGGAATGGTCATCGTTCGGGCTATGTACATCCCATCTATGAGGAACTCTGTAAAGACAGGCCGGATGCTTCTTTTTTTCTCTGCGGCTGGAAATACATGATTGATGAGGCGAAAAAAAGAATCATGGATATGGGTTATGATAAAAAAGCCATCCATCTTGAGTTATATGGATGATTTTTTTCATCTGCTGTTGATAGTTAAGCTGTTCTACTTTAACACATAGTCGTTATATTCGTAAAAATCAATTTGCGTATGGGTGCTTCCTCGCTGATTGTATTAACGATTGCTGCTGTTGCCTTCGCCGGTATCGCTATCCTTATCTCCCGTTTTGTTCTCAAAGCAACCACCAACAAACAAAAAGGCGAACCCTATGAATGTGGTATTCCCACACAAGGAAAAACATGGATGCAGTTGAATGTAGGCTACTATTTATTTGCTTTGATCTTTTTGATTTTTGATGTGGAATTAGTATTTCTCTTTCCCTGGGCAGTGGTGGCAAAGAAATTAGGCTGGCTGGCCCTGGTAGAGATCGTTATATTTCTTTTCATCCTTTTCATGGGCTTTTTGTATGCACATAAGAAGGGAGCATTGAAATGGCAGTGACAGAAGCCTCCCCAAGCCCCTCCGAAGGAGGGGTTTGGCTAAACACAAAGCCCAACTGTCGAAAATGAATTATTGAATTGAAACACCCGATGTCAGAAAAAAAAACAACAAAAGACTCTTCTCTAATCCCCCCTTCGGGAGGTGGGGGGGCTGCATTTCCCGGGCAGATACAAGAGATTCCGGGTGGCGGTGTTGTACTCAGCAAACTGGATGATATTATCAACTGGGCAAGGGCCAATTCTTTATGGCCTCTTACTTTCGCCACCAGTTGCTGCGGCATTGAAATGATGGCTACGGCCTCAGCCAAATATGATTTTTCCCGTTTTGGTTTTGAAGTGGCAAGGGCCACACCGCGGCAGGCAGATGTAATTATCATTGCCGGAACCATCGTCAATAAAATGGCGCCGGTGCTGAAAAGATTATATGACCAGATGGCGGATCCGAAATATGTGATAGCCATGGGCGCCTGTGCCATCAGCGGCGGACCTTTCTTCTATAATACCTATTCGGTGGTGAAAGGTGCTGATCATGTGATACCAGTGGATGTGTATGTGGCGGGCTGCCCGCCACGGCCTGAAGCTTTATTACATTCATTACTTACGTTGCAACAAAAAATAAAAAGCGGGTTAACCCGTGAACAAATAAGAAGCCACCAACCGCTGAAGGGGAGTTAAAAGCCTCAAAACCGTACATAAATCAATGAACACGGAAGAATTAAAAATAAAGATCAGCGAACTGCACCCGTCCGTCACTTATGAAGAAGGAGGCGAATGGGTCAATGTGAATATTGAAGCTGCAGAATGGTTATCCTTTGCCCAACAGCTCCGGCATGATGCAGCATTGCAGTTTGATTATCTCTTCTGCGTCACCTGTATTGACTGGAAGACACACTTAACGATGGTTTACCATCTTTCCTCCACCATATTCAGGCATAACATTGTGGTAAAAGCAAAGCTTGACAGGAATAACCCCGAAATAGAAACAGTTTCACATATATGGAGAACGGCTGAGTTTCATGAACGGGAAGTGTATGAAATGTTCGGCGTGAACTTTCTCAATCATCCTGACCTGCGGTTATTGATTTTACCCGATGGCTGGGAAGGAAAAAATCCAATGCGAAAAGATTTTGAAGACCCTGTAAATATGATAAGATTATAGCGGCCTCCCCAAACCCTGCCTACCGGCAGGCAGGCCCACCGCAGGAGGGGCTTTGCAACACACAAGGCCAGCTTATTGATGAGCAAAACTGAATTTGAAATACTTTGTACAGAGAAACAAACATAGTAAGTGACTCTTCCCTGATCCTCCCTTCGGGGGGTGGGGGGGCTGCTGAGAATGGTGACTTCATTATCAATGTAGGCCCCCAGCATCCCGCCACACATGGTGTACTACACTTAGTCATTACACTTAATGGAGAAACGATCAAAAAGGTAGAGCCGCATCTCGGTTATATCCATCGTTCCATTGAAAAAATGTGTGAGAGTCTTAGTTACCGGCAGTTCATCTATGTCACCAGCCGCATGGATTATTTGTCGGCACATATAAACAATCATGCCTGTGCTTTATGTGTAGAAAAAGGGTTGCAGGTAGAAATTCCGCCAAGAGCACAGGTGATAAGAGTGCTGATGGATGAACTGACAAGAATTGCTTCGCATGAACTCTGGTGGGGAGCCATGGCTATGGATGTAGGTGCCTTTACGCCTTTCTTTCATGCCTTTCGTGAAAGAGAAAGCATCAACGACATCATGGAAGAAACCTGCGGGGCAAGACTGACCATGAATTATATAGTACCCGGTGGTGTGATGCATGATATTCATCCTAATTTTCAAAAAAGGGTCAAAGATTTTCTGCAACTCTATAAAAGCAAGGTGCATGAGTATGATGAACTCGTTACCGGCAATGTGATCTTTCAAAACCGGATGAAAGGCGTGGGTGTATTATCCAGGGAAGATGCGATCTCCTATGGTTGCAGCGGGCCGGTGGCAAGAGGCAGCGGGGTGAGTTGTGATATCAGGAAATTGTATCCTTACGAGATCTATGACAAGCTGGACTTTGATGAGATCATTGAAACGGCCGGTGATTCCTTTGCCCGTTACCTGGTGCGGATAAAAGAGATGAATCAATCTATCAGGATTATTGAACAATTGATTGATAATATACCTGAAGGTGATTTCCAGGCAAAGACAAAAGCCGTTTTGAAATTGCCCAAAGGCGAATTTTATCAACGGGTGGAAACAGCCCGTGGCGAACTGGGAGTTTATATTGTGAGTGAAGGCGGCACCACGCCGTACAGGATCAAATTCCGTTCACCGGGGTTTTCCAACCTGTCGGTGCTGGATCATATTGCCCGTGGCGGAAAGATCGGCGATCTGATTGCGATGATGGGAACATTAGATTTGGTAATACCGGATATAGACAGGTAGCCCCCCTGCCCCGTAAGGGGGTTCCTGGACTCTGATTGTTTGATAGTTCTTGTGTATTACTGAAGAACATAGACGACCAGTAAGCTTAGCCCCGTAGGGGCGCCATATTGGTAGAATAAAAAAGATCCGATGTTCAAGAACCCCTGCGGGGTTCAACATTGGTGAGCAGAATTAGAAGGAATGAAAACTTTTAAATTATAACCGACCTGAAACCCCTCCTGCGGAGGGGCTGGGGGAAGCTTTTATGTGGAGCTTTTCTAACATAGCAAACAACATTCATGACTGGCTGGGTGCAAATTTCAACCCGACAATGGTTCTTATCATTGAAATGACCATTGTTGGGCTTTTGGTGATCGGTTTATTTTCTATGCTGGGTCTGGTACTGGTACTGATGGAAAGAAAAGTATCCGCATGGATGCAGATACGGCTTGGGCCAAACCGTGTCGGCCCGAAAGGAATGTTGCAATCTTTTGCAGACACACTGAAATTATTGGTGAAAGAAGGTTTCACTCCATCCGGCGCAGATAAATTCCTGTTCAATCTTGCCCCTTTCATTGCCATGATCGTGGCGATGTTATTATTAGCGCCGATCGCCTTTGCCAAGGATTTTCAGCTATGGGATCTGAACATTGGCGTATTGTATGTATCTGCTGTTTCTTCGATGATGGTCATCAGTGTGCTGATGGCGGGCTGGGCCAGCAATAATAAATATTCATTACTTGGCGCCATGCGCAGCGGTGCCCAGATCGTCAGCTATGAGTTAACAGCAGGGTTTTCTATCCTCACCATCGTTGTGCTGACAGGCAGCCTGCAGGTGTCTGAGATCATCAAAGCACAGGAAACAGGCTGGTGGATATTCAAGGGACATATCCCGGTGATCATTGCCTTTGTCACATTCCTTATTGCAGTTACTGCCGAAACAAACCGGGCACCTTTTGATCTCGCTGAAGCAGAATCAGAGTTAACTGCCGGTTTTCATACCGAATATTCCGGAATGAAGTTCGCTTTGTTCTTCCTTGCTGAGTATGTAAATGTGTTTATTGTTTGTGCCATCGGCGCCACGTTGTTCCTTGGTGGCTGGATGCCTTTTCATATCGGTAACTGGACAGGTTTTAATAATATAATGGATTATATCCCGTCCAGTGTGTGGTTCTTTGGCAAAACATTTTTTCTCATTTTCATCATCATGTGGTTCAGGTGGACATTCCCCCGTTTACGGATTGACCAGTTGCTGAATCTGGAGTGGAAATATTTATTGCCGATAAGTATGGTAAACCTGTTGCTGGCAACATTGATGGCAATTATGGGCTGGCATTTTTGAGCCCCCGACCCCTAAAGGGGAGCAGGGATAGTTCTTTTAGGGATTTTAGTATTTGAACCCGGCTGCTGTGCTACTATCAGCTATCGTTGCGTCGCACTCTTCAGGGTTCTGTTCGCTAATCAGCTTGTTAATTTCTATATCAAAATGATATATGAGTGAAAAAATAATCCATAATGAATCTTCTTCAATCCCCCCGCCAACCGGCGGAGGTGGGGCGGGAGGATATATCAAAGATGTCTGGGGTGCAGTGAAATCGCTGCTGAAAGGTATGCGGCGTACGTTGTATTATTTCACGCATCACAAAGAGATCATCACCCAACAGTATCCCGATAACCGGGAAACCCTGAATTTACCCGAACGATTCAAAGGCGAAGTGGTGATGCCGCATGATGAAAACAATGAACACCGCTGCACCGGTTGCCAGGCCTGTGAACTGGCCTGCCCGAACGGCACCATCAAGGTGATCTTTAAAAACGAAGTGAATGCCGAAGGAAAAAAGAAAAAAGCGATTGACAAACTGGTTTATCATTTAGAATTGTGCACCATGTGTAATCTCTGCATCGAAGCCTGTCCTTCTGATGCGATAAAAATGGCACAGACGTTTGAACATAGTGTGTTTGACCGGAGCCAGTTGATTAAAATTTTAAATAAACCAGGATCGAAAATTATGGAAGGAGTGGAATAAGGCCTCCCCAAACCCCTCCCCAGGAGGGGCTTTAGAACCTGAAAGAAGAAATATTATTAATGAAATGAGTGGCTCGGAAATTATATTTTACTTGTTGGCAGCGATGACGCTGACCTGTGCCGTGTTGTCTGTTACCACCCGGCAGATATTCCGAGCTGCCATCTATTTGTTATTCTCTTTGATTGGCGTGGCGGGTATTTATTTCTGGCTGGAATATGAATTCATCGCAGCCGTACAGATCGTTGTATATGTAGGAGGTATTGTAGTGCTCATCATTTTCTCCATCTTTCTCACCCAGCAGGCCGGGGAGAAATTGCCAAAACAAAGGATCGGAAGAAAAGTATTCTCAGCCTTGGCGGTTTTCTGTGCATTTGCCCTTACAATGCTGCAGATATATGAACATGTGTTTTATGAAACAGCAGGGGCACCCGTAAAACCAACGGTTGCCAATATCGGCGAAAATATGCTGAACATCAATGAAAGCGGATATGCACTTCCATTTGAAGTGATAAGTATATTATTGTTAGCAGCTTTAATCGGCTGCATTGTCATTGCATTAAGAAGTAAACCGGAAACAAAATGACGGGACCCGGATTATACGAACTGTTATTCATCAGTACGGCGCTGTTCTTTATCGGCGTCTATGGTTTCTTCACCCGCAGAAATCTCATCACAATGCTGATGAGCATTGAACTGATCCTTAACAGTGTGAACCTGAATTTTATTGCTTTTAATAAATATTTGTGGGCTGACAAGATGGACGGACTGTTCTTTACCATATTTATTATTGCTATTGCAGCGGCAGAAGCAGCCGTGGCTATAGCAATTATTATTAACCTGTACAGAAGTCACCAGTCCATTGATGTGGAGAATGCTGAGGAATTGAAATACTAAACCCCTATCCCCTAAAGGGGAATCGGGAAGATTAAAATAAATGAGTCAGTCAATATACATAGCACTTATTCCTTTACTGCCATTGGCAGGGTTTGTATTGCTGGGATTATTCGGAAGAACAACTTTCAAAAAAAGTTCCGGTATCATTGCCACTGCATTATTGCTCGGATCAGCTATCATTTCTATTTATACGGCCTTTGATTATTTCAGCCACAGCCAGGCAGGTGTTTATGAAAAACAAATTCCGCTGAACTATACCTGGCTGCAATTCTCCGAAACCCTCTCTATCAACATGGGCATCCTGCTCGACCCGATCTCAGCTATGATGACCGTGGTGGTGAGTTTTGTTTCGCTGATGGTGCACATCTACAGTCTTGGCTATATGAAAGGCGAAGAAAGATACCCTACCTACTTTGCCTACCTGCAATTATTTACTTTCTCCATGCTGGGATTGGTGCTTTCCTCCAATCTTTTCCAGATCTATTTCTTCTGGGAACTGGTGGGTGTTTCTTCTTTCCTGCTCATCGGTTTTTATTACAACAAACCTTCGGCAGTGGCCGCATCTAAAAAAGCATTTATTGTAACCCGGTTTGCCGATCTCGGGTTTCTCATTGGTATATTGATCCTCTCCTATACATCGGGCACACTTGATTTCAATGAAATGATCGCCACGCTGAATTCCCCGGAATCCAGTGAAATGAAATCAGCTGTCACTTCTTCTTTCCTTGGTGTTTCTGCATTATCATGGGGAGCGATGTTAGTGTTTATGGGTGGTGCCGGCAAAAGCGCCATGTTCCCTTTGCATATCTGGCTGCCCGATGCGATGGAAGGGCCCACTCCTGTTTCTGCATTGATACATGCGGCAACAATGGTAGTGGCCGGGGTGTTCCTCGTGGCAAGATTGTTCCCCATCTATGCCTTCAACACACCTGCTGTGCTGGAGATTATCGGATGGGTTGGTGCCATCTCCGCCATCATCGCTGCTGTCATTGCCTGCACACAAACAGATATTAAAAGGGTGCTGGCCTATTCCACTATGTCGCAGATCGGGTTCATGATGTTTGCCCTTGGAGTCTCCTCCTATGGCGGTGAAGCGGGATTGGGCTATACGGCTTCGATGTTTCATTTGTTTACACATGCCATGTTCAAAGCGTTACTATTCCTGGGCGCCGGCGCTGTGATACATTTTATACACAGCAATGAAATGAAAGACATGGGCGGGTTAAGAAAATATATGCCCGTCACCCATATCACTTTTTTAATTGCCTGTCTCGCAATTGCAGGTGTGCCTCCCTTTGCCGGTTTCTTCAGCAAAGAAGAAATATTATTAGCTGCTTATCACAGCAACCCTGCTATTTACTGGATCGCTTTACTGACATCAGGGCTTACCGCCTTTTATATGTTCCGTTTGTATTTCTCGATCTTTTGGAGAGATCAAAGCCCCTCTCCTTCGGAAAGGGGTTGGGGTGAGGTCTCTCATCACGGCGAAGGCGGTTTCAGTATGCTATTACCCTTAGTTATCCTGGGCATTGCCGCTGTGTTTGCAGGCTTTATTCCTTTTGGGAAATATGTGAGTTCGGATGGCACTCCGCTGGCCTCCCATTTTGACATTGGCTTTTCCATCGCACCTGTTGCATTGGGTCTCATCGGCATTTTCACTGCAATGTGGTTATATAAAAAACAAACCGACAAACCTGCAAAATTGGCCGCATCGCTGGGAGGCCTTTACAAAGCAGCCTATCACAAATTTTATATTGACGAGATATACCTGTTTATTACGAAAAAGATACTGTTTAATCTTATTGGAAAACCGGCGGCATGGTTTGATAAAAATGTAGTGGACGGGCTGGTGAATTTTACAGGACAGGCGACAGAAGCCATTTCTGGAAGCATCAAAAAAATGCAATCGGGAAAAGTGCAGTTGTATGGAATGTATTTCCTGGCGGGAGTGATTGCACTGGCTGTATTGTTTATTTATGTATGGCGACAATCTTGAAGTCACAAATTGTGATTTCAAGTCGAAATAAATAGTTAATATCAAAATTTTGAAGAGCCTAATTGGCTCCTCAAGTAACGTGAGAATGAATAACAAAGAAGCAGAATGAATTTATTATTACTCATACTGATCCCTTTATTAACAGCACTGGCCGTATTGCTTTCCCGCAACACAAGACAGGTGCGGCTAACAGCACTCACCGGTTCGGCTGCACAGATCATCCTGGCTTTTGTGTTACTGATGGAATACAGGAACCTGGTAGCTGCCGGCAATAAAGGCCCGATGTATTTTGAACAGAACCATGCGTTGTTCCCGGCCTGGAATATCAATTTTCATATCGGAGTTGATGGTATTTCCATTGCGATGATTCTGCTTACTTCCTTTGTGGTCATTGCAGGTGTTCTTGTTTCATGGTATGTGCAAAAGATGACCAAAGAGTTTTTCTTCCTGCTTATCCTTTTAGGTCTCGGCGCTTATGGTTTCTTTATTTCACTCGACCTGTTCATTCTTTTCTTTTTCCTTGAAATTGCGGTGATACCAAAATATTTGCTGATCGGCATCTGGGGCAGCGGCAAAAAAGAATACAGCGCCAATAAACTGGCCCTGATGCTCATGGGTGGTTCTGCCCTGGTGCTGGTGGGTTTGCTGGGATTATATTTTTCTTCGGGCCAGAGTTTTGACCTGCTGCAATTATCACAAGCCGATATAGCTACAAAAACGCAGCACATCATCTTTCCTCTGTTGTTTATCGGCTTTGGCGTATTCACGGCATTATTCCCTTTTCATACCTGGGTACCTGATGGTCACTCATCGGCACCAACTGCCGGTTCAATGTTTTTGGCCGGTATATCCATGAAACTCGGCGGCTATGGTTGTTTGCGGGTGGCCACCTATCTATTGCCTGAAGGAGCAAAGCACTATGCTGACGTTATTATTGTTCTTGCTTCTATCGCTATCTTATACGGCGCCTTCGCCACGATGATGCAGAAGGACTTGAAATATATCAACGCCTATTCATCCGTGAGCCATGTTGGTTTTAGTTTATTGGGCATTGGTATGCTGACACAAACTGCATTGAATGGCGCTGTGCTGCAAATGGTATCACATGGTTTGATGACAGCTCTTTTCTTTGCTGTAATCGGCATGATCTACGACCGTACCCATACAAGAATGGTGGCCGAAATGGGCGGAATGATGAAAATGATGCCTTTTATAACTACTGTATTTTTCATTGTCGGTCTTTGCTCCTTAGGGCTACCGGGGCTAAGCGGATTTGTTGCGGAAATGACCGTGTTTGTCGGATCATGGGAGAAGGAAGGCATGTTTTACCGTATCGCCACCATTGCAGCAGCCATGTCTATTGTGGTGACAGCCGTATATATATTGAGAGCCGTGGGAAAAGTAGCGATGGGCCCGCCTCATCCCCAGCCCCTCTCCATAAATGGAGAGGGGGGCGACAGCCTCACTGATGCAAAGTGGAATGAAAGACTGGCAGCCATTATTTTATTGATCGGCATCCTTGCCATTGGGCTGGCGCCATCATGGTTAAACGACCTGGTAAAACCGGGCACTGAAATTATAATGCAAAAAATCGGGGCAAAATAAATTAAGAACAGGCATGAATGAGTTCCTGACATTGATGAAAAATGAACTGGCGGTCACCGCCATCATTTTCCTGTTGCTGTTCATTAAGATCGGCAAAGGAATGAAGAATGAAACGCTGCTGCCCGTCATCCAGGTTTTGCTCTTAGCCAATCTTTTACTGAGTTTCTTTTTTAATAAAGAGGGAACGCTGTTTGCAAACATGTACCAGACCAATTCGCTTATTGCTTTCCAGAAAACGATTTTAAGCCTGGGTGTTTATCTTATTTCACTGTTATGCAGCGACTGGCTGAAAAAAAGTCAGCACATGCCTGAATTCTTCATGCTGATGCTCTCTGCGCTGCTGGGCATGTTCCTGCTCATTTCTTCCGGTAACCTGCTGATCTTTTATTTATCACTGGAACTGGCCACTATTCCCATTGCGGCCATGGCCAATTTTGATTTGCAGCAAAAACGTTCATCCGAAGGAGCCATGAAGATGATCCTCTCGTCCGCATTTTCATCCGGCATCCTCTTGTTTGGCATCTCACTTATTTATGGTGCAACAGGCACCATCAGTTTTGCTGACCTCCCTTCACAGTTAGATGGCACGCCGCTGCAAATACTGGCCTTTGTATTTATGTTCACCGCTTTTGCTTTTAAATTATCCATTGTTCCTTTTCATTTATGGACAGCGGATGTATATGAGGGCTCACCGGTGGCAACCACTTCATTTCTCTCCGTTATTTCCAAAGGGGCTGTTGCTTTTATTTTCATCACGGCACTGTATAAAGCATTCCAGCCGATGCAGGAGTTATGGTATAATATGCTGGTAATACTGGCCATTGCAACCATGATCATTGGCAATTTGTTTGCTTTGCGGCAGCAAAACATCAAACGCTTTCTTGCTTTTTCTTCCATCGCACAGGTCGGGTTTATTTTAGTGGGCATCAGCAATGCGGACAAAGCCGGTATTGCATCCGTTGTTTACTTTATACTTATTTATGTTTTTTCCAACCTTGCTGCTTTTGGTGTGGCGGCGGTTATCACCGAACAAACCGGAAAAGAAAAAATTGATGACTACAAAGGGCTTTACAAAACCAATCCTTTCCTTAGCTGGATACTGGCATTGTCATTATTTTCCCTTGCAGGCATTCCTCCCACCGCAGGCTTTTTCGGAAAATTGTTTTTGATCGGCGCCGGCGCTGCCAAAGGAGCTTATTGGTTCATCATCATTGCTGCCCTGAACATGATCGTTTCTCTATACTATTACCTGAGAGTGGTAAGGGCTGTGTTCATGGACAAAAATGAACAGCCGGTTGAAAAGATACATATCAATAGTTCTGTAAAACTTGGGCTATTCCTTTGCGGGGCTGGTATTGTACTGGTGGGTTTGTTAAGCTGGATATATGATCATATTCAATCTTTAATTTAGCAAAATGGCACTCAATAAAAACCATGAATTTGAAGAACTCGATGGCGTTAAATGCGGCATCGTGGAAAAGAACGTGGCCCCTGAAAGAGTTGCTTTTTTAAAGGAGCTACTTGAGTTCAATGGTTATACTGTTGTTACCGTTCCTTCACCTCCGCCAAAAACTGCCCCGGCCCCGAAACCCGCCGAAGGAGAAGCTGTGGCGCCGCCTCCGCCAGCACCGGCACCTGAAACTTTCACTGTAGGTGTAACGGATTACACATTTAACTGGGTGAATGCCATATTCGGACGGCAGCTCAAAACGAAAGATGGGCATATCGTTACACTGGCCTACTGGCAACAGCAGGTAGCTGTAAACGATGAAGAGACTCCCTATTACGAGCAGGCATAAACATTTTCCCTAACGTTATCTCTCTCCGAAATTTCGGTCCTCTGATTGACCAGAATCAGTATTTCTGCTGACCTGCGTTTTCATTAGTCAGGACAACCCTTCTTAATTATGCAGGACACAAAAGCCTGTCAATTATGGCAACAAAAAAGAAGGCCGGAAAGTATGTATATTTCTTCGGTGGCGGCAAAGCAGATGGTAAGGAATCGATGAAAAACCTGTTGGGTGGCAAAGGCGCTAACCTGGCCGAAATGGCCGGCCACCCCAAACTGAAACTTCCTGTTCCTCCCGGATTTACTGTCACTACGGAGGTCTGCAGTTACTACTATGCGAATAAAAAAAGTTACCCGAAAAAATTAAAAGCACAGGTGGAAGAAGCCCTTGCAAGAATGGAAAAGCTTACGGGCAAAAAGTTCGGTGATCCCAATAATCCTTTGTTGCTATCCGTCCGTTCCGGTGCCCGCAGAAGTATGCCCGGTATGATGGAAACAGTGCTGAACATCGGGTTGAACGAAACAACGATAAAAGGAATCATTGCCCAAAGCGGTAACGAACGTTTTGCGTATGACGCTTACCGCCGTCTCATCATGATGTATGCAGATGTGGTGATGGAAAAGGGAGCTGGCATTGACTCTAAAGGAAAAGGCATCCGCAAAATACTGGATGAAAAGCTGGAGCATATCAAAAAGATAAATGGATACAGCAGTGACACTGAACTTACTGTTGACGAGTTGAAAGACCTGGTGAAAGATTACAAGAAAACAGTGAAGAAAGTGCTGGGCGCAGCATTCCCTGACGACCCCTATGAACAAATATGGGGGGGTATCGGCGCCGTATTTTCCAGCTGGAATGGCAAAAGAGCTATTGAATACCGCCGCATTGAAAAAATCCCTGATGAATGGGGCACAGCCGTGAATGTGCAGGCAATGGTATTTGGTAATATGGGTGAAGACAGCGCTACCGGGGTGGCATTTACCAGAAACCCCGGCAATGGTGAAAACAAATTTTATGGTGAATACCTTGTCAATGCTCAAGGTGAAGACGTGGTGGCAGGTATCCGCACACCGGCACCGGTGAATGAATACTCAAAAAATGCCCAGAGTGAACATTTTGTAACACTGGAAAAATTGATGCCAACGCTTTACAAGGAACTGTTCGGTTATCAGCGGCGGCTTGAGAAACATTACAAGGACATGCAGGATATCGAGTTCACCATTGAAAAAGGAAAACTTTACATGCTGCAATGCCGGGTGGGTAAAAGAAATGGAGTGGCGGCAGTTCGGATGGCTACAGAAATGTATAAAGAGAAACTGATTGATATAAAAACGGCTGTTATGCGGGTTGCCCCCAATCAATTGGTAGAATTGTTACTGCCAATGCTGGATCCCAAAGCAGAATTAACGGCACAAGTTATTGCCAAAGGTCTGCCCGCAGGCCCCGGTGGAGCTAAGGGCCGTGTGGTATTCTCTTCTGATGATGCCGTGGCATGGGCTGCCAAAGGTGAAAAAGTGATTTTGGTAAGAGAAGAAACATCACCGGAAGATGTGGATGGCATGCACAAAGCACAGGCAATCCTTACAACCAAGGGAGGTATGACATCACATGCTGCGCTGGTGGCAAGAGGATGGGGCAAATGCTGTATTGTTGGTTGCGGGGATATAGAAATTCACAGCGACGCCAAATACTTCCATGCAAAGAAAGATGTAATCATCAAAGAAGGCGACTGGATCAGCCTGAATGGTACCAAAGGGCTGGTATATGAAGGCGTCATGCCGCTGGTGGATATTGATATTGATAAGAACCAGTCATACAAAGACCTGATGAAATTAGTTGACAGGGTCAAACAGATTGGCGTAAGGGCCAATGCTGAAACTCCTGAAGATGCACAGCATGCAGTGAAGTTTGGCGCTGAAGGCATCGGCCTGTTCCGTACAGAGCATATGTTCTATGGTGAAGGAAGTGAAGAGCCATTGTTCCAGTTACGCAAAATGATCGTCAGCAAAACGGAAAAGGAAAGAAGACAGGCACTGGATGACCTGTTCAACTATGTAAAGAAAGATGTGAAGGATACACTGGAAGTTATGAACGGCTATCCCGTAACCATCCGGCTGCTTGATCCGCCGCTGCATGAGTTTGTGCCTCATGATAAAGAAAAACTCCGTCAGCTAAGCAAAGAATTGGGCATCAGCATGGGCATGCTGAACAGAAGAGTGCTGGCACTGCATGAAAACAACCCGATGCTGGGTCACCGCGGTGTACGTTTGGGCATCAGTTATCCAGAGATCACCGAAATGCAGGTAAGGGCCATATTTGAAGCCATGGCTGAATTACTGAAAGCCGGTAAGAAAGCATTGCCCGAAATAATGGTCCCGGTAACCGTTACCTGGTTTGAACTTCGTCACCAAAAAGAAATTGTTGACAGGGTGTACAAGGAAGTTTGCAGCAAGATGGGAATAAAAAAAATACCATATCTCTATGGCACCATGATTGAAACACCAAGGGCTGCATTACGGGCAGAACATATGGCGATAGCGGCTGACTTCTTCAGCTTTGGAACAAATGACCTTACACAAATGAGTTTTGGTTTCAGCCGCGATGATATCGGCGGATTCTTACCCAAATACCTTGATCTGAAAATTCTTCCGTCTGACCCCTTCCAGACAATTGACCAGGAAGGCATCGGGCAGTTGATCAAAGCAGGTACGGAAAGGGGACGCATCACCAAACCCAACCTGAAAGTGGGTATCTGCGGTGAGCATGGTGGTGATCCGGACAGCGTCAAGTTCTGTCATCGCATCGGTATGAGTTATGTGAGTTGTTCTCCATTCCGTGTGCCGATAGCCAGGTTAGCGGCGGCACAGGCAGCAATTGAAAATCCAAGAAAGAAAAAATAGTTTCCCTATAAATCACTTTATGCCCGGGTCATTCATAGATCCGGGCATTTTTTGAAATTTATGAACGAACTTTCCGCTTCAATAAATATTGTATGGAAGTCAAAAATCTTTTCGACGCAATCGTAAAGCAGGAGCTTATTCAAAGAATAAACCATCTCACTCCCCAAAGCCAGCGGCAATGGGGCAAAATGGATGTGGCGCAGATGCTGGCGCACCTGCAACCGGCTATTAAAATTGCGTATGGCACCCATCAGCCAAAAGGTCATTTCTTTTTCAAACTGATCCTTCCCTTTTTTAAGAGTAAGTTATGGGATGAAAAACCTTACAAAAAAGGACTACCTACTGATGATACTTTTATCATGACGGGGACCGAAAAAGATTTTGAAAAAGAGAAAGCCGGGCTTATCGATCTTATCAACCAATTTACAGAAGTTGCCGTCAAGGGTGACAGACATCCCGTGTTTGGTAAAATGACCAAAGAAAACTGGAGTAAAGCCATCTGGAAACACATTGATCATCACTTAAAACAGTTCGGCGCCTGATAAAAGTCATATGGGGAAAAGCCAGCCCCCTCTACTTTTGGTCAGGCTTTTTTTATTTCATGAATCTCTGGAAAAATATCATCCGCAGACCAACATAACCGGCTTCCTGATCCTGGTCAATAATCACATTTTTCCATCAACCTTCTTAAGGCTCACCAAACTGTCATAAATGAATACCATTATTGAGCCCTTCCGTATAAAATCGGTGGAGCCTATCTATTTTACCAGTAAAGAAGAACGCAAGAAAGTTTTAGAGAATGCCAATTATAACTCTTTCCGCATACATGCAAAGGATGTCCTGATTGACTTGCTGACCGACAGCGGCACCAGCGCCATGAGCAGCAACCAGTGGGCCGGCATTATGCAAGGCGATGAATCCTATGCCGGCAGCAACAGCTTTTTCCGGTTTGAAGATTCGGTACGCAGCATCACCCATATGCCTTACATTATTCCTACCCACCAGGGAAGGGCAGCAGAAAAAATCATCTTTACCATACTTGGGGACAAAGGAAAATATTTTATCAGCAACACCTTGTTTGACACCACCCGTGCCAATATAGAGTTCTCCGGCGCAGAAGGAATCGATTGCTTATGCGAAGAAGGCAAACATCCCACGGTTCCGGCCCCCTTCAAAGGAAACATGGATGTGGAAGCTTTACGCAAAGTGATAAAAGAGAAAGGCGCTGAGAATATACCGATGGTGATTATCACGGTCACCAATAACTCAGGGGGTGGTCAGCCGGTAAGTATGCAAAACATCAAAGATGTACGAACCGTTTGTGATGAATATAAAATTCCTTTGTTCATTGATGCCTGCCGTATTGCAGAAAATTCTTACTTCATCAAACTGAGGGAGCAAGGTTATGCTGATAAGGCTGTATCAGAAATTGCACAGGAATTATTCTCAAATGCAGATGGCTGCACCATGAGTGCCAAGAAGGATGCCTTTGCCAATATCGGCGGCTTCCTCGCTATGAAAGACCTTGACCTCGCTGTTCGTTGCAGAAACCTGCTGATCATTACTGAAGGCTTTACAACCTATGGTGGCCTGGCAGGGAGAGATTTGGAAGCCATTGCCATCGGGCTACAGGAAGTAATGGATGAAAACTATCTGCAATACCGCATCCGCAGTATTGAATACCTGACCAATAAACTGATAGCTGCCGGTGTGCCGGTAATGCAGCCGGCAGGCGGACATGCCGTATACCTCGATGCAAAAGCATTTTTGCCGAATATCCCTGTTGAGCAATATCCCGGCCAGTCCCTTGTATGTGCCCTCTATGAAGAAGGGGGTATCCGTGCTGTTGAAATAGGCTCATTGATGTTTGGTAAATATGATGACAATGGCAAATTGGTTCCTTCACAAATGGAACTGGTACGCTTGGCTATTCCACGAAGAGTGTACACTCAAAGTCAAATTGATTATGTAGCAGAAGTGATCATAGAAGTTTTCAACCACCGAAATGAATTAAAAGGACTTGTCATAACAGAAGAAACTCCGCTGCTGAGACATTTTACAGCGAAATTAAAACCCGCCTCCTGAACACTATGTCATGCTGAGCCTGTCGAAGCATGATAATGAAATATATAATCACCCTTCGACAGGCTCAGGGTGACAAAAACATAAATTATGAAACATAACATTTATAAAAGCTGGGCCGAACCTTATAAGATTAAAATGGTGGAGTTGCTTAAGATGACAACTCCCGGTCAACGGAAAAAAGCCATGCAGGAAGCCGGCTTCAACACTTTCCTCCTGAAATCAGAAGATGTATATATTGATTTGCTGACCGACAGCGGCACTTCTGCCATGAGTGATCGTCAATGGGCCGGACTAATGCTGGGAGATGAAGCCTATGCAGGCAGCCGCAACTTTTATCACCTGGAAGAAACAGTGAAAGAATACTACGGTTACAAGTATTTAGTACCAACTCACCAGGGCCGCGGCGCTGAACATATCCTGTCAAAGATCATGATCAAAAAAGGAGATATTATTCCCGGCAATATGTACTTCACCACTACCCGCCTGCACCAGGAACTGGCCGGCGGAAAATTTGAAGACATCATCATTGATGAAGCACATGACCCCGAAAATGAATTTCCTTTTAAGGGTAATGTGAGCCTGCATAAACTGGAAACCCTGATCAAAAAACATGGTGCGAAGAAGATTCCTTACGTTAGTATTGCCACCAGTGTGAACATGGCCGGCGGACAACCTATCAGCATTCAAAACCTGAAGGAGGTAAGGGCATTAACAAAGAAACATGGTATTAAGATCATTCATGACATGACGAGAATGGGGGAGAATGCTCACTTCATTCAGAAAAGAGAAAAAGGTTTTGAGAGAAAATCAATCCGCCAGATCGTAAAAGAAATATGCTCTCTTACTGATGGTGCCACCATGAGTGCAAAAAAAGATGCGTTGGTGAATATCGGTGGTTTACTTGCTATCAACGATTGGGATGTATTTGAAGAAGCAAGGAATATGGTGGTAGTGTATGAAGGTTTGCACACTTACGGAGGCTTGGCCGGCCGTGATATGGAAGCAATGGCAATCGGTATCAAAGAAAGTGTGAGTGATGATCATATTCATGCAAGAGTAGGGCAAGTGGTGTATCTCGGGGAGAAAATGATGGACTTCGGTGTGCCTATTGTTAAGCCTATCGGCGGTCATGGTATTTTCGTTGACGCCAAAAAATTCCTGCCGCATATACCACAGGATGAGTTTCCTGCACAAACATTAGCCGCAGAAGTTTACCTGGATTCAGGTGTAAGAACGATGGAAAGAGGTGTGGTGTCTGCCGGCAGAAAAGCTAACGGTGAGAATTATTATCCAAAACTGGAACTGGTCCGCTTCACTATTCCCCGCCGGGTGTATACACAGGCACATATGGATGTGATTGCTGAATCCACAGCAAGGGTGTATGAACGCCGCAATAAGATTAGAGGATTAAAGATGATCTACGAACCCAAATACCTGCGTTTCTTCCAGGCAAGATTTCTGCAATTAAAATGACCTAACCGAATAAATAGGCTAATCCACTGGTAACCGGCTCGCAGAGGTCGGTTACTTTTTTTTCACGGCACATCTTTTCAAAAAGATCTCTCACCACTTTATAATCATCATGTATAGGACAGGGATGAGCAGAAGAGCATTTGCTGAAACCAAGTCCGCATTGTTTAAAGACTTCCTTTCCATCAATCGCTTCCACAATGTTGATGATAGGCTGATTTTTTTGTCTTTCTGAAATGAAAAAGCCACCATTAGGCCCTTTTATACTGTTAATCACTTCCTCTTTTACCAAAACCTGCAGCATTTTACCAACGGTATGCTCACTGGCATCAATAACTTCTGCAATCTCCTTAATGCCTGCTTTCTCACCTGTTTCAAATTTTGAAGCAAGGTAGATCACCGCTTTGATAGCCGTTTTACAGGTAAGACTTAACATGTCATTGATTTAAAAATTGTTTTCCTTCCTCAGAAATTCGCTCATGGCTCCATGGCGGATCAAAACTAAGTTCCACCCACACTTCCTCTCCGGGAAAGGTATGCTCCATCACCCTTTTCACAGCAGCAGTGATGGATTCACCCATAGGGCAAAACTGCGTTGTCAGGGTCATTGTTACAAAAATCTTTTTATTCTCTTCATCAAAATCCACCTGGTAAATTAATCCCAAATCCACCACATTTAGTCCGATCTCCGGATCAACTACCTGCTCCAATGCCGCCAGTGCAATGGTACACCTGATATTATTATTAGTGATGACGTTCATAATTTTTTTGGTTTATGAAATAACACCTTCATCACATTCCAGTTATATAAAACTGCGGCCAACAGCAAAATTGCTGCTGCGAAATTCAACACATAGGTATCTGCCAGGTAAGCCCCTGCGATAAAAAGAATGAAGCCGCTAAGGTAGATCAGCACCATCAGTATAAATAGCTTATTACTGAAAAGATCTTTGGGATTGGGAGTCTTACCTAATCCTGCCTTATCATGATACACTTTGTTCCAGACAATAAATGGTAATGTTTTAAACGTCATCCCAAATATAATCGCCGTGATCCAGCCAAAGAAAATGGCAAAACCATATATCAGTACCATCCTGGCACTTAACTGGTCTGCTACCAGCCAACCGGTTATGACTACTAAGAAAAGCAATGGCAGCAACATCATCATTACCGAAAGCAGGGAGGTTTTCATTTGTTCATCCACCAGTTTTCTTATCCTATCCTTAACTGCACAATAACAGTAATACCCAAAGAGTAACAAAGCCAGTACTACGGCAGTAATGGAGAAATTATAGTACTCCCTTGAAGGGAAATAAAGAAAGCTGAGCAGAAAACTGAGCAATCCCACATTGATGAGGAAATAAATAATCCAGAGCAATTTGCTGTTAGCATATTTTGAAATCAGGAACATGGGAATCAGCCTTGAACCCACTCCGATTATCAATAAAAGAAACCAGCCAATGATACCGACATGGGCATGCAGTGGCAGGTATTGCAGTGTTTCTTTTGGCAGAAACGGAAAAGTGAAATTATACACCAATACCAGTCCCAAAAAAGCAGTGAGGAATAACCACAAAGAAGCCGTGAGAATAAACACCGCATGCACATTTACTTTTCGCCCCCCCGACATACTTGCTGCCAGGTTAATGATATAGCAAATTACTGAGAGCAGCACAAACCGGCCGCCCCATTTTGCCGGCCAGCCCATATCAAACACATAAAAGCCATAAACCAATAACGGTATGCCCACAGCAGCCAGGAAAAAGGAAGCATAGCCTAACCTGACGCTGTACAAATTTTTCTCAATCAGCACCGGTACCAACTGGTGACTGGCGCCAAGTATAATCATGGTACCCCAGCCCAAAGCCATCATGTGGGTGATAGCCAACGTATGCGGATGAAAATAATGTTGTGTGAATGCTTCTGCAGAAAAAAATAAAAGTATGGTAGAAACAAGCAGCGAAACAGCGGCATAAACATAGAATGGCAGCACTATTTTATGTGTGGTATTCCTGCCTGCTGCATTATTAAAACCGCTTCCAAACATTTCAGGGTTTAAAAATTAAAAGTTGAACATCTCCTTCTGCCACTTCATTGATGCGATAATCAAATTCCCGGTCTGACAGCTCCGGCAATAAAAATACGGGAATACGTTTATGATAAACAAATAATGCTTTACCGGTTTCAAGCTTATCAAGTGACTCCAGTATAGTCATCATTGGCTTAGGCATCTCCAGGTTCCTCACATCTATAACATCCATTTTGTCCTTATATTTTTCCATCAGTTCATTCCATCCCGCTGCTTTATTCTCCTGTTCCTTTCTATTATTTACAGGTGCCTCCGTTTCCCTATAGAAATAAGTCTTGATCAAATCATCATGAATAATAGCAGCAAAGGAATCAAAGCCCTGCTTTTTTAACAATCCCATCAGTGGTATTGGTTCAAATGTATTGACAATCTCCAATACCTGTCCAGGTTGCAATTCTTTTATCTTTCCTAAAATAAGGGTCAGCGGATCAGTTCCCCCTGCCAGAATTGGGCGAACGTCCATTGAGACCAATTGCTGCGGAATAATATTCTGCAAGAAAAAAGGCATTTCCTTATCAGCCTTTGTCCCGGATTTTGTACCAGTCTGATCTGCCTGAAAGCCCAAAGGACTGAGTTTTTCAAAAAAATCATGTACGGTGCATCCCCCAACTTTAGCCGCCATGGCGAGGCTGGTTCTTCCCGCCATCAGCTTACGCAGAACCGGATTTCTCAGCTTTTGAAACTTTGGACTGATGCTAATGATAGCCTCCAGTGCACTGGGATGAGCTTTCAGCACTGCAGCAATCTTGGTATTAGCATTAATGATCATTATTCAAAAAATTGAGAATAAAGCTGCATTTGTTGAGCGATGGCAGTAAGCTGTTGAGCTGGTTCTTCAGGCTTTTCAGATTCGTTTAATCTCTTCACCTGGCCAATTAAAGGTTCCAGCCATTTATGCAGGGCATCATGATCAGGTCCTTTCATCCTGCATTCACGGATTAAGTTATCGAGGCCGGCCTGCAGTGCTGCTCCAAGTTGCTTATAGTCTCCCGGTGTTTTTCCAGTACTGGTAAATTGTTCAACTATAATCTGCATAGATTTTACATTATTATTTGTACTGCTGTCGGCCTTCCATTTAACTCCGTTATTAAGACTTAATGATTCTGCCGGCAAATTGTGTTCATACTGGTCAGGCACTTTATGCTCATCTGCTGCCGGTGATGATTGTTGATTATTACAGGCGGCAATTAGCAACAATCCAAGAAAAACAAAAAAAAGTTTCATGTCAATTATTTTTTGTAATGTCTTTTTCCAGTTTCAGTGCTTTTGGAAAAAGGATATTATTTTCTAAGTGCACATGCAGGTGAAGATCATCCTCAAACTCTTCCAATAACCTGTATAATAAACTGTAGCTGGCACAGGCATCTTCCGGTAATGTATAATCGTTGGTCAGGTTTCTTATCTCTGCCAGGTTATTTCCTACCACCTCATGCTCCATTTCCATCATATTGATTGGATTTTGTACCGTGCCAAAATGAGAAGCCTGCAATGGCTGCACTGCACTAGTGGCAGCTACCAACGCTTTGATATAAGGAAACAAAACCTTTTCTTCTTTTACCATGTGGCTCATCATTTCATTGTAAGTGTTTTCCACCAAGAGGCTGATGGGCCCCAGTTCGGGATGACGGCTACCATGTACCCTATTCACTTTGTCTGCATAAGCCCTGATATCAGGTAAGTTCTTCACCACATAACTGTGATGTGTATTTACAATATAATCGCAAAGGAAGTCGAGGTTCCAGTCATTATACGGTAATGGGCGGGCAGTGGCTGCCAGTTTATCGGCCTGTTGTAGTTCCTTTTCAATTTTTGTTACATCAAGCCCCTTTTCCTTACAAGCCTCTTTTACCGTTTTCTTGCCTCCACAACAAAAATCGAGTCCGTATTTTTTAAATATCTGGGCTTTTCGGAGATCATTTGCAGCAATCTGTCCCAGTGTCTCATCCTGTTCACCACTGATTTTTTTACTGATTCTTACTTTCCACCATTCAGGGCCTTGTTCCAGGTATTCCCAGGTAAAAACATTTCCCCTTTCTCCCAGCATCTGGTAATACAGCGGCTTGGGATCATGATCATTATGAATGGTGAGACTATCTCCCTCAGCCAGTTCATCAAAGCGGTTGAAAATAGTGGGGTGCTTAAGGCGTGGTTCCAGCAAGGTTACATTGAGGATATTTTCTGCTACTGTTTGCATATCGGTTGTTTTATTGAGAAAACAAAGATATGCAAAATTCAATAATAAAAGTATTTAAATACTTTTATTTATTATTAAATGACAAACATTTTCCCTTACTGCGCCAGGTAGCCCCCATCCACAGCAAAATAAGTTCCGGTAACAAAGGAAGCCTTTGACGAACTGAGCCATGAAACCATTTCTGCCACTTCTTCTGGCTGGCCAAGACGGCCGATTGGATGTAATCCTGCCAGGGGTTTCATTTGTTCTTCACTGAGTGTATTGGTCAGCAGTGGTGTAATAATATAGCCGGGACCTACAGAATTGATACGAATATTTTTATCAGCATATTCCAAAGCAGCCGCCTTTGTTAATCCTACTACACCGTGTTTGGCTGCCACATAGGCCGGTGATAAGCGGGTGCCAGCTTGTCCCAAAATGGAAGTAATATTTACAATAGCACCTCCACCGGATTGAAGCATGACAGGAATTTGATAACGCATACCATAAAAGACACCGGAAAGATTAATGCCAATCACTTTACTCCAGCCATCCAGTGGATATTCGCCGGTTGGCGCCAGCGGTCCGCCAATTCCGGCATTGTTACAGGCGATATGCAAGCCTCCATATTTTTTAACGGCATCACTCACCAGCGTTTCATTTGCCTCTGCACTTGAAGAATCAGACAGGATGAAAAAGGCTTCCCCTCCCTCTTTAAGAATCATCGCTACTGTTTCATTGCCTCCCTTCTCATTGAGATCGCTGACGATCACCTTAGCTCCTTCCTCAGCATATTTAACAGCAATGGCACGGCCAATACCGGAGCCTGCCCCGGTAACGATGGCCACTTTATTTTCCAAAGACTTCATAGCGTAATATTTTATTTCGACTCTATAATGACTTCAACGCCTCAATAGTTTCCCAGCGACGGTTGATGCCTGCATTAGCCAATGCTAAAAATTCATCTGCCTTTTCCGGGTAATTATTTTTGATTGTGGCAAACCGGTTTTCATGATACAGGAATTCGTTTAGCGCCACTGACGGCGGCTTACTGTCTAAAGTGAAGCGCTGCCCTTTTTCTTTTAGCGGATTATAGCGGAACAGCGGCCAATAACCAGTTTTCACTGCCAGATCCTGCTGATCCAATCCATGGCACATATCATAGCCATGTGCGATGCAATGACTATAAGCTATGATAATAGAAGGCCCGGGATAGGACTCTGCCTCCAGGATCGTTTTGAGTGTATGCACATCATTTGCACCCATAGCAATCTGCGCTACATAAGCACTGCCATGTGCGATTGCCTGCATGGCAAGGTCTTTTTTACCGGTTGTTTTTCCTTTTATGGAGAACTTGGCACTAGCGCCAATGGGTGACGCCTTGGATTTTTGTCCACCGGTATTACTGTACACTTCGGTATCCATCACCAGTATGTTCACCTTCTCCCCGGTACTCAGCACATGGTCCAGACCACTGAAGCCGATATCATAAGCCCAGCCATCCCCGCCAACGATCCACATTGATTTTTTCTCTAAAAAATCGGCAACGAGGTAAAGCCTGAATGATTCCTCTGTTTGAATTTCCCGCAACCGTTTCTTCAATTCATTTACATTCTTACGTTGTTCTATCAATTCGGCTTCGGTATTCTCCGCATTTTGCAAAATGGCATTGGCCAGTTCACTGCCAATCTCTTCCCTCATTTCTTTCAATAAGCGAAGGGCCATATCCCGTTTCTTATCTGTGGCGAGTTTTATTCCTAATCCAAATTCTGCATTGTCTTCAAAGAGTGAATTGGCCCAGGCAGGTCCCCGACCTTCATGATCGGTGGTCCATGGTGTAGTGGGAAGGTTGCCACCGAATATAGATGAACAACCTGTGGCATTAGCCACCATCATCCTGTCGCCAAATAGCTGGGTGAGCAACTTCAAATAAGGAGTTTCACCACAACCGCTACAGGCACCGGAGAACTCAAACAATGGCTCCAGTAATTGTGAACCTTTTACAGTTGACTTGTTCACCCTGGTTCTGTCAATATCCGGAAGTGTAAGGAAGTAATCCCAGTTCTTTTTCTCTTCCTCTTTAATGGGCATCACATCCATCATGTCTATGGCTTTATGTCCGGGCTGGCTTTTACTTTCAATCGGGCAAACTTCTGTACAAAGCTTACAACCGGTGCAATCTTCCACTGCCACCTGCAGGGTGTATGCCTCTTTGTCTTTAAAAAATTCTTTGCCTATCGGCGCTGTATGTTTGAAAAACGCCGGTGCATCTGGCAGCCAGTCACGATCATACACTTTTACCCGGATGGCAGCATGCGGGCAAACGAAATAACATTTACCACACTGCGAACACAGTTCGGGGTCCCACACCGGCACCTGGTCTGCGATATTCCGTTTTTCCCATTTGGTGGTTCCGGAAGGGTATGTACCATCTACCGGAAAAGCACTCACCGGCAATTCATCGCCATAGCCGGCAATGATCTTGCCCAATACCTGCTGCACAAATTCAGGAGCAGTTAAGGAGACGGGAGCATCAATTTCCTTATGACCAGTATTGTATTTAGTATAATCAACCCGGTGCAGGTTTTCCAGTGTCTGGTCAACAGCCCTGTAGTTTTTCTGCACTACCTCTTCGCCTTTCCGGCTATAAGCTTTTTGAATAGCACTTTTGATATACTGAATGGCAAGATCCCTTGTCATCACATTAGACACGGCAAAGAAACAGGTTTGTAATATGGAGTTGATCCTGGAACCCATGCCGGTCTCTTTTGCCACCTTCGATGCATTGATCACATAAAACTTCAGTTTCTTGTGAATGATCTCTTCTTGTATCTTCTTTGGCAAATGCTGCCATACTTCCTCCGTGGGGTAAGGGGCATTTAGCAGGAACGTAGCTCCCTCTTCCGCATCCTTCAGCACATCATACTTCGTTAAATAATTGAAATGATGACAGGCAATGAAGTTGGCTGAATTAACCAGGTAAGAAGAACGTATCGGATGATCGCTGAAGCGAAGATGCGAAACCGTCAGTGAGCCGGATTTTTTGGAATCATAAACAAAATAACCCTGCACAAAATCATCCGTCACTTCTCCGATGATCTTGATGGTATTCTTATTGGCACTCACGGTGCCATCAGCACCCAATCCGAAGAACAAGCCCCGGAACAGGTGTTGCTTTTCCAGTGAGAATTTTTTATCCCAGGTCAGACTGGTATGAGTTACATCGTCTTCAATACCTATAGTGAAATTATTCTTAGGCTGCTCTTTTTTCAGTTCATCAAACACAGCTTTGGTCATCCCGGCATTAAACTCTTTTGAGGCAAGGCCATAGCGACCGCCGGTCACGGCCGGCATTTTACCCTGCTTCCAACCTGCATGCAAAGCGTTGATCACATCCATATACAAAGGCTCACCAATGGCGCCGGGTTCTTTGCACCGATCCAGCACGGCGATCTTTTGTACGGTTACAGGCAATGCCTCAATAAAATGCTCAACAGAAAAAGGACGATACAGATGTATGTTGAGATAACCCACTTTTTCGCCCCGGTCATTCAGGTAATTGGCCACTTCATGCACAGGACCTGCACCTGAGCCCATAATGATAATTACTCTTTCCGCTTCCGGGTGACCATAATAATCAAAGAGCCGGTAGGATCTGCCGGTCAGTTCCTCAAACTTTTTCATCATGGACAATACGATTTCCGGCGTTTTCTGGTAAAACGTATTGGCTGCTTCCCGGCTTTGAAAAAATACATCCGGGTTTTGCGCTGTGCCTCTTACAAATGGATTGTCCGGGTTCAATGCTCTTTTGCGATGCCTGCTTACATCTTCCTCATCAATCATCGCACGGATAATCTCGTCAGCGATCACCTGCACCTTATTCAGTTCGTGGGAGGTGCGGAAGCCATCAAAAATATTCAGGAAGGGCACTCTTGATTTCAGGCTGGCGGCAGTGGCGATCAATGCCATATCCATGGCCTGTTGCGGGTTGCTGCCAAATAACTGGGCAAAACCTGTTGACCTTGTGGCCATCACATCACTATGATCACCGAAAATAGAAAGGGCATGGGTAGCTATAGCTCTTGCTGCAATATGAAAAACAGCCGGCGTCAGTTCTCCGGCGATCTTGTACATGTTCGGTATCATCAGCAACAAGCCCTGCGAACAGGTAAATGTAGAAGCAAGTGCTCCTCCCTGCAAAGCGCCATGGATAGCACCTGCAGCGCCGGCCTCACTTTGCATTTCAATGATCTTCGGCACTTCGCCATAAATATTTTTCATGTCTTTGCTGCTCCATTCATCGGCCCATTCACCCATGGCTGAAGAAGGAGTGATGGGATAAATGGCACAGACCTCACTGGTTTTATAGGCGATATAAGAGGCGGCTTCATTGCCATCCATGATGGCCGTTACTACCTCTTTTTGACCGGGAACTGTTGCCGCGGTTGCTGCTTTGGTAATCGTTTCCATACATTCGTTTTTAGGAAATAGATAGCACAAAGTAGCCTGTTACCCGGCCCGGCCGGATGATATTTGTCAGGACTAAACTTGATTTTGGAAATCAAAAAGACCCGGCAATGTCCGGGCCTCAGGCAAATTCAGCTATTTCAATCAATGGCTTGCAAAACGACCTCCCTGATCCTGTCAATAGCCACTCTCTCCTGCTCCATCGAATCCCGATGACGGATAGTGATTGTATTATCTTCTTTGGTCTGGTGATCTACGGTTACACAGAATGGCGTGCCGAGTGCATCCATCCGGCGGTAACGTTTGCCGATTGAATCTTTTTCTTCGTAGAAACAACGGAAATGATGACGACAGTCATTCATGATCTGCTCTGCAATTTCCGGCAAACCATCTTTTTTGGTTAATGGTAAAACTGCCAGTTTGATTGGCGCCAGTTTAGCCGGTAATTTCAATACGACCCTGCTGTCTTGCTTATCCGCTGTGCTGAGGTCCTGTTCTTCATAAGCATGACTGATAACCGCAAGGAACATCCTGTCCAACCCAATAGATGTTTCAATTACATAAGGAATGTAATTGCCATAAGGCTTGCCGGTGGCCGGGTCAATATCATTATCAAAATACTGCTGCTTCTTTTTACTGTATTCCTGGTGCTGTTTTAAATCAAAATCGGTACGGCTATGAATACCTTCTAATTCCTTAAACCCGATGGGAAATTCAAACTCAATATCACAGGCTGCATCGGCATAGTGGGCCAGTTTTACATGATCGTGAAAACGGTATTTTTCTGCCGGAATGCCAAGACTTTTGTGCCATTCCAGTCTTGTTTGCTTCCATTTCTCATACCACTCTTTCTGTGTGCCGGGACGAATGAAGAACTGCATTTCCATCTGTTCAAATTCCCGCATACGGAAAATGAATTGCCTAGCGACAATTTCATTTCTAAAAGCTTTACCAATCTGTGCAATACCAAAAGGAATTTTCAGCCTTCCTGTTTTCTGCACATTCAGGAAATTGACAAAAATGCCCTGCGCTGTTTCGGGTCTTAGATAAACTTTGTTATCCTCATCATCGCTTGAAACTGTAGAACCAAATTCTGTAGAGAACATCAGGTTGAACTGGCGAATGTCCGTCCAGTTGCAGGTTTCGCTGATGGCGCATTTTATGTTGTTGTCTTCAATTAGTTTCTTTAACCCTGCAAAATCATCCTTCGCCAGCAAAGCATCCATATCAGTCAGCAAAGTCTCCGCCTCTTTCTCTCTGCCTTCTTCTTTTAATTTTTCCGCATGGCCTTCTATCAAATGGTCCACCCTGTATCGTTTCTTGCTGTCTTTGTTGTCAATCATCGGGTCGTTGAAGTTGTCAACGTGGCCGCTGGCTTTCCAGGTGGTGGGGTGCATAAAAATAGCCGCATCAATACCCACGATATTATCCTGTAGCTGGGTCATGCTTTTCCACCAGTAATCTTTGATATTCTTTTTCAATTCGCTACCCATCTGGCCATAGTCATACACGGCTTGCAGCCCGTCATAAATTTCACTGCTGGGAAAAATAAAACCATACTCTTTGCAATGCGAGATGATTGCCTGGAATTTGTTTGAGTCATTTGCCATAAGTCGGCAAAGATAATATAGAACAAAGATTTAAGAGATTTGAAATGATTACGCTCTACCAGGTTACTTCAATTTCTCATTCTGCTGATGCCTCTCCGCATCCCGGGTGTTTTTCTTTTCAAAATTCTTTTGCAGGGCCTCAGTAAGGTCAACGCCGGTCTGGTTGGCGAGGCAGATCAGCACCCACAGCACATCGGCCATTTCATCGGCTAAAGGACCTCCCCCAACCCCCTCCAAAGGAGGGGGCTTCTCCGTCTTTTTATACGACTGATCCCCATATATCCGGGCCATGTGTCTTGCCAGTTCTCCCACTTCTTCGGTCAGTATAGCCATATTGGTGAGTTCGCTGAAATAGCGGACACCCACAGTTTTGATCCATTGATCCACCTGCTCCTGTGCATGCTGAATGGTCATAACAAAATTTTTTAAAGCTTATTGCAATATAGCATGATTCTTGCCGTTAAAGACACCCGTCACTATATGGCGGCCGTACTTCCTGCCCTCTGAAGACCCAAACCAATTCCTTTAAAAGATTAAGTATACTATGAAGTACGCCATTTCACGGCTTTTTGCCATTGTCTTCTGCGTTGCCATCATGAGCAGCGCCATGGCCCAGCCGGACAACAACCCGGATAAAAGATCAGCAAAACCTTACAGAATACTTACCTCGGGCAAGCAGGTAACCGTCAGGAGCAGTAAGAACATCCGCAACATAATGGTGTGGACCGCCAGTGGTCACCGCATCGTGGAGCAGAAAGACGTGAACGCAGCCACCTATACTTTCAATGTGTCCGCCGTAAGAGACAAGGCTTTTTTTGTGATGATCCAGTTTGATGACGGCAAACCATTTACGGAAAAAATCGGGGTGCAATAGGCTAAGAGGTCAAAAGTGGGAAATGAGTAAGGCCGAAGATGTTTCTTTTTCCCGAAAAACTCCCAAGCTGAGAATATTTTCATTACACTCTTTCTCTCCTTTTCTCCTTCATTCTCTTGGCTCACTCCTTATTCTTTGTATCTATCACAATCGTCACGGGGCCATCGTTCAGCAGGTTCACTTTCATATCAGCACCGAAAATGCCTGTTTTGATTTCTTTGCCAAGATCAGCAGATAACTGCTGAATCATTTTCTCATACAGCGGAATAGCGATACCCGGTTTGCTTGCTTTTATATACGAAGGCCGGTTTCCCTTTTTAGTGGAAGCATGTAATGTGAACTGGCTGATGAGTAATATCTCCCCTTTCTTGTCCTTCACGGACTCATTCATCACCCCTTCAGCATCATCAAACACCCGCAGGTTGACAATTTTGCCACTGAGCCACTGAATATCCTCACCGGAATCAGCATCTTCAATTCCGAGCAAAACCAGCAACCCGTTATTAATTGCGCCGTGAACTTTTCCATCTATCATCACACTGGCCCTGCTGACCCGCTGAATGACTGCCTTCATAAATTGTATCTTTGATAATTCACAAATGTATTGACTATTGACTATTGACTATTGACTATTGACTATTGACTATTGACTATTGACCCAATGACCAATCTCTTACCAGAAATATCTTTTCAAACCACCCGCAGTGGCGGCAAAGGCGGACAAAATGTAAACAAAGTGGAAACCGCCGTTATCGGGAACTGGCATGTTGATTCGTCTGCATTATTTTCAGATGAACAAAAGCAATTGCTGAAAGAAAAACTTTCGCATCGAATCAATACCGAAGGTTATTTGTGGGTGAAGGCCCAAACTCACCGCACCCAGTTGGCCAATAAAGAAGAAGTGACCAAAAAGATGAATGAACTGGTCCGCAAAGCCCTTGAAAAGAAAAAACCCCGCATTGCCACCAGGGCCAGCAAAGCATCAAAAGAACGAAGACTGGAATCGAAAAAAAGAAAAAGTGAGATCAAATCTGGGCGGCAAAAGTTCAGAAACGATGAATCATAATGCCCCGGCATAATTCCGTAAATTAGCTGTTCAATTTCTCCCTGTGCAAAAAACTGTTTTGGCGATATTGGTTTTGTGCGGCGCTGCCATCCTGCTCTCATGGATCATCGGGGCCTGTAAAAAACCCGATGAGAACAGTCCCGGTTACATGCAGCAAAGCATTCCCGATGGGTTTCCCCCTCCACTCTATACTTTTTCCGACAACCCGCTGAGCAAAGATGGATTTGAACTCGGCAGAAAACTTTTTTACGACGGAAGTCTTTCCATTGACAATCTCCATCCCTGCTCTTCCTGCCACCAGCAGATCGCCGGTTTTGGCACATATGAGCATGACCGCAGCCATGGTGTGTTTGAATCGCATACCCTCCGTAATGCCCCTGTGCTTTTCAATCTTGCCTGGAACAGCAGCTTTCACTGGGATGGTGAATTTCATTCACTCATAGATGAAGCCCGGCATCCCATTACCGGTGAACTGGAAATGGGAGAAAATTTTGACAGGGTGATCCGCAAACTGGAAGCCAGCCCTTATTACCGGAAAATGTTTCATCGTGTGTTAAACACAGAAAAAATAACACCCCGGTTTGTGATGATGGCGTTGGCACAATTTACCGGCAATCTTACTTCAGCCAATTCAAAATATGACCGTTATAAAAAAGGTGAGACTACTTTTACGGCGCAGGAAGAAAACGGTTACCAGTTGTTCAAAACCAACTGCGCTTCCTGTCACCCCGAACCTTTGTTCACAGATTACAGTTTTCGTAATATCGGACTGCCGGTTGATCCTTTGCTAAGTGATTATGGCAGAATGAGGATAACCCGTGAAAGCAGTGATTCGTTGAAATTTAAAGTGCCCACCTTACGCAATGTACATATCAGCTCCAATTATATGCATGACGGCAGGTTCAACACCCTGGCGCAATGCATCAACCATTACCGCAACGGTGTGCAGCAAAGCGCCACTCTTGATCCTTCTTTGACTAACGGTATTTCGCTGACCAATGCTGAAGCCATTGATATTGCTGTTTTCCTGAGAACACTTACGGATTCCAGCTTTCTCCGAGACAGCCGTTTTGGTCCGCCGGCCAATTAGGTTCGGCCCATTATTCTTTTACTGCGAAGATTCTCCAGGTTTTGCTTTTGATTCTCGATGTCTTTCTGAGTGTCCTCCTGGTCTTTGATATTTTTCTTTATATCATCCTCCAGCTTTTTGATCTTTTTTTCCATATCCGTCTTATCATCTTCCAGGCTTTTTAGCTTTTTTTCTGCCCTGGCCACCACATCTTCCTGTGCTTTGATCTGCAATTCCAGGTCGGCTGCTTCCACTTCCGGCAGCAGGTTATTCAAAAAGACTTTCACCCTTTCCTCATCTGAAGCATTAAAGGTTGCCCTGGCATTATTACCATCTTTCTGCAACAACAGGTACAGCACAGCTTCATCTTTATCCCTGCGGCTTTTGCGTTCCACTTTCAGGATATAGTCCATGCTGTTTTCGCTGATTTCGGAAATAAAAGCATTCTTATAAATGCGAAACCCCTTGTCCTTATTGAAAAGCCCTTTTTCTTCTTTTGTCCTATATCCTAATTTCTCCATTTTCGTCACTATCGCATTTTCCACCGCTTCCGGGGAATAGGTATAATCAATAGCAAATGCATCCTGCTTTTTCTTATTATACTCAACCTTTGAATAATATGCCTGGGCAAATACCGCTGCACTGAAAAAGAGAGTTGCCGGCATCAGAAGAAACGACTTTTTCATAACAATAACATTTTGGACAAAGATAATTCAAAGCCCTGAACGCTTCTTTATTCGTTTTTTGCCGGGGCAACGATTACATTTGCTAAGAAATCTCCAATCCTTTGAGCAGCATTAAAAAACTGGCAGGACAAACCTTTTGGTACGGCACCAGCAGTATTGTGGGCCGGTTCCTGAATTACCTGCTCACCCCCCTGCTCGCCACCATCTTTGCATCGGCTGCCTACGGAAAAATCTCCACCCTTTTTGCCATCGCAGCTTTTTTGAATGTTCTTTATACCTACGGGCTGGAAACATCCTATTTCCGTTTCAGCACCAGCAATGATGAAAAGAAGGTATATAACACCTGCTCATCTTCCATATTGCTGACGACCGCTGTTCTCACGGCTGTATTATTGTTATTTACAAAAGATATTGCAGGCTTCCTGGAAATTCCCCAAAACCCGGAATGGGTTACATGGATCATTCTGATCGTAGCACTGGACACTCTTTGTGTAATGCCTTTTGCCAAGCTTCGCCAGCAGGGAAGACCGAGAAAATATGCAGCCATCAGGATATTAAACATCGTGGTGAATGTGACGCTGGTCATTTTCTTATTAGTGGTATGTAAAAACGGGCATGCTAAAAATCCAGACAGCTTTTTAGGTTTTATATACAACCCTTCTATCGGCTTGGGCTATGTTATCATTGCCAACCTGGTGGCCAGCGCTGTGACGCTGCTGTTGCTGACAAAAGAGTTTTTCCAGTTCCGCTTCCGTCTCAATCCACGTTTCTGGAGAGAGATGATGAGCTATTCATGGCCGTTGATTATCGTAGGGCTTGGCGGCATGGTGAACGAAACCGTTGACCGGTTCATGATCCTTAAACTCTACCCTGGCACTACCGAAGAAGCTTATTCGCAATCGGGCATTTATTCGGCAAACTATAAACTGGCTATCCTGATCGTGTTGTTCATCCAGGCATTCAGGTTGGGCGCAGAGCCTTTCTTTTTCAAACAATCCACTGATCAAAATGCGCAGCGAACCTATGCAAGGGTGATGAAATTTTTTGTGCTCACCTGCTGCTTTTGCTTTTTGGGAGTGGTGCTGTTTCTCGACATCTGGAAATATTTTATGGGTACAGCCCATCCTGAGTACTATACCGGTCTGAAAGTGGTGCCGGTGCTGATGCTGGCCAAAATATTCCTGGGGGTTTATTACAATCTTTCCATCTGGTATAAACTCACCAACCGCAACCTGACCGGGGCATGGATCACTTTGGGCGGTGCAGCCATCATCATTTTATTCAACTGGCTGTTTATCCCGGTCTGGGGTTATACTGCCTGCGCCATTGCTACGCTGCTTTGTTACGGGTTCATGATGGTGGTTAGCTACCTGCTGGGGCAAAAATATTACCCCATCCCCTATGCCTGGAAAAAACTGCTGGCTTATATTGTCATTTGCCTGTTGTTATTCGGTATTCATTATTTAGTTCGCAGTTATTCTCCTTCCATCTGGCTCACCAATGGAGCAGGCGCCTTCTTGCTATTGGCATTTGCTGCATTCGTTCTGAAAATTGAAAGAAAGGAATTTGAGAGAATGCCGGTAGTGGGAAAGTTTTTCAAAAGCAGTTATTAATTATCTGCTGTGAAAAATGGGTAAAGAAAAAAGGCCATGTCGATAATAAGAACAAAAACAAGCCAACGCCACTGTTGTTTCCATATTAACAGAAGAGTGATCACAAGAAAAAGACCGGATGAGCATACAAACCATACATAAAAATTCCGTGAACGATAAATTGAGTTAGGTGAAAAGAATTCGCTTCCAAAGGGGTATTCACCTGGATGATTCAAAACAACCATTAAATCAGAAATATTGAGAAACAACAGAAGCGCAGTCACAAGGCTTAAAAGTATTCTTATCCAAACGCCGTTAAGCTTCATAGTTGATTTTTTTAATACAACTTCACAAAAGGATTATTCATTTTTTCAAACCCAATAGTGGTCACCGGCCCGTGACCGGAATAAACCTTAGTCTCATCCGGCAGGGTGAACAGTTGTGTCTGTATGCTATTGATAAGGGTATCAAAATCTCCACCCGGCAGGTCGGTGCGGCCGATGCTCCCGTTAAACAAAACATCACCTCCAATTATAAAGCCTCCGGCCTCAGAATAAAACGACACACTGCCCGGCGAATGACCGGGTGTGAACCGTATTTCAAGGTCATCTTCGCCGATTTTAATAATATTTCCAACTTTCAAATAAACCAAAGGCCCTTCATAATTGTCGAAAGGCAGTTGCCACATCATCCCGTATTGCGGGGCAAAGTCAAGAACGGGTTTTTCGAGGGGATGAAGATGAAGGGGAAGGCCCCATGTGTCAAAAACGAATTTGTTGCCAAACACATGGTCAAGATGGCAATGTGTATTAAGCAGCAAAACAGGGAGGAAACCTGTCTTTTCGATACCCGTTTTTAATCTGTCCCTTTCCTCCGGGAAATAGCAGCCGGGGTCTATAATGCAGCACTCCTTCCGGTCGTTATACAAGACATAGGTATTCTCCTCAACGGGATTAAATGTGAATGACTTAACATGTAACATGGGTGGTTTTTTCGTACTTTTAAATCCGGCCTGACCTGCCGCCCGTAAAGATAGTTTTGCCGGGGCAAACTTATCATTTACATTGCAATACCAGGGGCAACACCCGGTGCGGAATAACCGTTTTAAGAAACAGAAAAGATTCTATGAAGAAAGTATCAAGCCTTGTCGCCTGCTTTAGTGTTCTTTTTTCCCTGGCAGCTTCTGCACAGGTGAGTACAGTTGAGTTTGGCAAAAACCGTGTGCAGTACCAGAAATTCAACTGGAAATACTACCAGACAGACAATTTCAACACTTATTTTTCCCAGGATGGTTTGGGATTGGGCAAATATGTGGCTCAGATAGCCGAAGATGAGTTGCCAGGTCTGGAAGAATTTGTGGAATATGGGATGCAGCGCCGCACCAATATCGTGGTGTATAACAATTTTGATGAAATGCAGCAGTCCAATATCGGGATGAATATTGACTGGCAAAATACCGGTGGTGTCACCAAACTGGTAAACAATAAAATGATGGTGTATTTTGACGGAAACCATCACAACCTGCGCCGCCAGATCAGGCAGGGTATTGCCAAAGTGCTGGTGGACAATATTCTTTTTGGAGATGATCTTGGTGAATTTGCTGCCAACCAGGCCCTGCTCGATCTGCCGCAATGGTTAGTAGATGGATATATTTCTTATGCTGCAGAAAACTGGAGTCCTTCGCTGGATGATGATCTCCGGTCGGTGCTGCTGGGTGGCAAATACAATAATTTTTACCAATTCGCTTTTGAAAAACCGCTGCTGGCCGGTCATTCATTCTGGAAATATATTGCCGATAAATATGGAAAAAGCAAGGTCACTTATTTCTTGTACCTGGCCCGTATTTACCGCAATCTCAACAATGCCTCTAATAAAGTGGCAAAAAAGAAATTCAAACTGCTGCTGCAGGATTTTATGCTGGATGTGCCGCAGCAATATGTAAAAGACCTCCGTGGCCGTAAAAATGTTCCGAAAGGGCAACTATCTGTAAGCGAAGTGATCGGTAAAAAAGATTATATCCGTTTTAATGCCAACCCCGTTCCCCGCAGTTTTACCTATGCACTTGTGGAATTCAAACAAGGCATGTATTCGGTGGTGGTGATGGAGAATTTTGTAAACCGCAAAGTGCTGCTGAAACTCGGGGCCCGCACAAGAGAAGATGAAAAAAATCCCAATTACCCCATCCTTGCATGGGATGGCAAGGGAACAAGATTAGCCGTGCTGTACAGCCATGAAGGCAAACTAAAATTCTTTGTGTATGATGTCATCAACCGGGTGAAAATAAACAAACAGGAATGGCCGATGTTTGACCAGGTGCAGGACATGAAATACATGCTGGATGCCAATACGCTTTTGTTAAGCGCTGTTCGCAGTGGCCAGACAGATATTTTTGTTTACAAAATAGACAACCAGTCCTACGAACAGGTGACTAATGATGTGTATGATGACCTAGATCCGTCGTTTGTAGCTTTCCCCAATAAAACAGGTATTGTTTACTCCAGCAATCGTCCTGCGGCAGAGGCTGCAAGCGGGGAAGATTCATTGCCAGGTAACCGTTTCAATATTTTCCTGGTGGACAACTGGAACAAATCAGAGTTCAAACAAATTTCCAAACTTACTGACCTGCGTTTTGGCAATGCTCGTTTCCCCTCGCAATACAACACTTCGCATTTCACATTTGTAAGTGATGAGAATGGTATTAATAATCGCTATGCTGGTTTCTTCCGCACCGAAAGAGCCGGGCTTGATACATTGGTGTTCATTGGCGATGAAGTGTTGCGTAACCCGCAGATCGAAGAAGTGGACAGCCTGCTGAAAGAATGGGATAAAACAGATATTGATTCGGTCGGTTTTGTTTCCATAACCAATGACTCTGCTTATGTGTTCCCGCTGACCAATTACCAGAGCAGCCTTTTGGAAACAAGGGTGGCGGGTGATAATCAGCAGGTGAGTGAAGTGGTGAAACTTGGCGATGTGAAACTGCTCTACCGGCTTCGGGTAGATGAAAATGTGCTACGCCGCCGGAATGTATCAGCAAGACCAACTGATTATATGCGCCAGGTGCAGGCAGAAGAAAAACGGGCCCAGGGCCGGACCACTTTGCTGCAGGAAACCAAAAAAGATTCTGACAAAAAACAGGAAGATTTTTTCCAGACAGAATTCAAAGATGAAAAGCGGGACAGTACAAAGTCACAGCCTTCCGGTGGGCAGGTGGTGGAATTGACAGGACCGATCAAAGAATCCATCATCAAGAAAGCAAAGGTTTATGAATACAGGCCACCCAAGTATTTCACCGACTATGTGGTATCCGGGTTTAACAACACTGTATTCACACTAAACAAATTTCAACCCTATGGCAATGGCCGCGGCCCCATTTATCTTTCCAATGGTAATTCCTTCAACGGAATGATCCGTATGGGAACATCAGACCTGATGGAAGATTATAAATTCAGCGGCGGCGTTCGTATTGCCAGCAACCTGCGGGATAATGATGTGCTGTTCAATTTCACCAATCAACGTAAACGATTGGACTGGGGCATCACCTATTTCCGCAGCACTGTGGAATATTCAGATGCCAAGCAGTTTGAAACCTATTATCTCGCCAACCTGAAATACCCGCTTGACAGGGTGAGAAGCATAAGGGCCAGTGTGGGACCCAGGTTCAGCCGCGTTTCTTTCAAATCGCTTGGTAGGCCTTCATTGATTAAACCCGATGAAAAAGCCTCTTATGCACAAATGAGCCTGGAATATGTGCATGACAACACGGTTACCCCTGCCAGCAATATCTGGAATGGCTTGCGGTTTAAAATATTCACAGATTTCTTTGCCCAGATGAGTGAAAGAAGTGTAGGCTCTGACGTGGGCCGCATGATCTTTAACGTGGGTTTTGATGCCCGTCATTATTTGCCCATCTATCGCAATGTGATCTGGGCTGTGCGGGCCGGTGGTGATTTTTCCTGGGGTGAACAAAAAGTAATCTACTACCTCGGCGGTGTGGACAACTGGTTCTCTCCCAAATTCAATGATGCCAATCTTCCCGACCCTACTGTAAACTACACTTACCAGTCGCTGGCACTGAACCTGCGTGGATTTTCGCAAAATGCATCAAACGGGAATAATGCGGTTACTATCAACAGTGAGATACGGATGCCTGTATTCACCACACTGTTCAACAAGCCCATCAACAACGCTTTCCTGAGAAACTTCCAGTTGGTGCAGTTCTTTGACCTGGGTGCTGCATGGACCGGCAGCCCGCTGAACATTGAAAGGCCAAGTGTGGTATATTATGACCAAAGTAATCCAAGCAACCCGGTAACGGTTCGCATTAAAGCCGGCGGCATTGGTCCCCTGGCCGGTGGTTATGGCTTTGGTGCACGGAGCACCTTACTTGGTTATTTCATAAGGGCGGATGCAGCATGGGAAATGAACGGAGTCTTCAAAGGAAAACCGATGTGGTATTTTGCAATGGGATTTGATTTCTAAAAAATTGATATATCAAAAAGTGCCTTCCGATGGAAGGTTCTTTTTTTACATATGCCGCCAGTGATATTTAAGATTTATAATATTAGCGTTTCCCTGCCCATTTGTAATTTTACCCTTCATGAATTCATGTATGCTGCTTCGTGTGCTGGTTATTTGTGCAGGTCTGCTGCTTACAGTGCCTGGCCGGGCCCAGTCAAAACGTATTTCCGGCACCGTCAGGGACGTTCATAGTGAAGAACGCATACCGTTTGCATCCGTAAGTTTTAAAAATTCAACTGTTGGCAAACTGACCGACTCTGCCGGCAATTTCAGCTTTGTCCTGTCTTCCTGGCCATCTGATACACTGGAAATAACCTGTGTAGGCTACCAGCCTTTCTATATTCCTATCAACCAGGCAAAAGATTCCATACAGGCAGAAATAAAAATGGAAAGAGGCACTTTTAATGAAGGCGTGAAGGTGAAAGTGAAAGTGAATAAGGGTCTTTTATTATGGCGGAAGATCGTAAAGAACAAACCGCTCAATGACCGCTACCGTTTCGACAATTTCTCGTATGAGCTTTACAATAAACTGGAGCTGGACCTGAAGAATATCAATTTTGAAAAATTCGGCCGTTTCAAACCACTGAAGCCCATCAGCGATCTTATCAACCAGAATATTGATACGGCCGAAGGTGTAAAATACCTGCCAGCCTATCTCACCGAAGCTCTTTCCGATTACTATTACCAAAAAAAGCCAAAAAAAAGAAGAGAAGTGATCAGGGCTGCCAATACCAACGGGGTGAAGAACGAAAGCATGATGAAACAACTCGGCGGCATGGACCAGGTGGTAAACGTCTATAACAATTTTATTGCGGTGATGGATAAACAGTTTGTGAGCCCCATCAGCGATAATGGCGATTACTACTATAATTACCGGGTGGTGGACACACAATTCATCAACAGCCGCCGGTTCTATCACCTGGTGTTCACTCCAAAAAGAGCCGGCACCAATACATTTGAAGGCGATTGCTGGGTGAACGATAGCAGTTTTGCCATACAAAAAATGAACCTGCGGCTTGGCAAAGAAGCCAACGTAAATTTTATTGAAAACCTCAGCCTGGTGCAGGAATACCTGCTCATCAATGACAGCACCTGGTTTTTATCTAAAGATAAGTTTGTCGCTGACCTTTCTCCTTTGGGAAAAGACAAACCAGGTTTCATTGGGCGAAAAACCACCACCTATCGCAATGTGCAGGTGAATGATCCATCTGTAATAGAAGAACTGGACAAGAATAAGATCTTGGAAGAAGTGATCACCTTATCTGGCGCTGATGAAAAGAACAAAACATTCTGGAGTGAATCACGCCATGAGGAACTGACCCGTAATGAAGCCGGTATCATAAAGATGATAGATACATTGATGAATGCACCGGTTTTCCGGCGATTCACCAAAACGATGAATTTTATCGGCACCGGTTACCTGAATACCGGTAACGTTCAGCTGGGGCCCTGGTATAACTGGATCACTGCAAACGGCTGGGAAGGTTTTCGCACAAGATTTGACCTGGCGAGTAACAAACACTTTGACAGACACTGGTGGTGGCACACTTATTTGGCTTATGGCTTTGGCGATAAAAAATTTAAAGGGAAGGCAGAGCTGTTCTTTCTGCCCACCAAACATCCCCGGCTTTATCTCTATGGCTCTTATACTGATGATCTTGATTTCGGACAAAACTATTATGGCGAGGTGACACAGGATAATGTCTTTGCCCTTGCCATACGCAAACAAAATGTGCCCATCAAATTCATGAAAGTGAAGGAAAAACGTTTTGAGTTTTTTAATGAAACAAAATCAGGCTTTTCCACGCTGTTCACGGCTACCCATAAAAACTATCAACCTTTAAGAAACCTGGTGCCGAAAGATTCCTTTATCGTCAATAATGGCCGCAATCCGCTGGGCAGTTTTGAAGTTTCATTGCGTTTTCGTTTTGCATATCTCGAAAAATTCTTAGAGAACCATTTTTTCCGAACCAGTCTCGGCAGTCCCTATCCTATTGGTGAGATATATATCAGCCGCGGATTTTCCGGGGTGTTCAAGAGTAATTATAAATTCACCAAGCTGTCATTCAATGTGTCGGACAATATTAAAATTCCGCCGCTTGGTAATATTTCTTTGCTGGCCTATGGCGGCAAAACATTCGGCACATTGCCTTACATGCTGCTGGATGTTGCGCCTGGCAATGAACTGTATTATTATAACAAGTATGCTTTTAATATGATGAACCGCTGGGAGTTCATACATGACAGGTATGCCGGTCTGAATATTGAACATATTGTGGGCAATGGCCTGTTCCGTTTCTTCCCAAAACTGAAGTTCCGGCAATTATGGACAGCTAAATTGCTTTGGGGTGGTTTAAGCGATGCAAACAGGTCACTTAATTTTAAGCAGGGTCATAATTTTCTGACACTGGATGGTAAACCCTACCTTGAACTCGGCACAGGCATTGATAATATTCTGAAAGTGCTGCGGATAGATTTTATCTGGAGATTATTGCCTGTTCCTAACCAATTACCCGAACTGAACAACCGGAGATTTGGAGTGTTTGGAAGCTTCAGGATTAGCTTCTAAACGATTGTCACTTCAATACCCAAATAGTGAATGAAAACTTCGAAAAATATATCTTATGCCAATAGAAATAAATACATAGCAGAGCTATCTGTGCCCGGGAAAGAATGGGACATCCTGGTGATTGGTGGTGGCGCCACGGGTTTAGGTATTGCCCTTGATGCTGTGGCCCGTGGTTACAGTTGCCTGTTGCTTGAACAGGCCGATTTTGCCAAAGGAACTTCCAGCCGAAGCACCAAACTAGTGCATGGCGGTGTTCGTTACCTGGCACAGGGTGACATACGTTTGGTAAGAGAAGCCAGCATTGAAAGAGGATTGTTGCATCGCAATGCCCCGCACCTGGTGAAAAATCAGACATTCATTGTTCCTGTTTACTCGCAATGGGATCGCCTCAAATACAGCATCGGTCTGAAACTATACGACTGGATCGCTGGAAGACTGGGGCTGGGACCTTCAAAATTTATTTCAAAAAAAGCAACACTTAAAAAAATACCCGGTATTCTTGCGAAAGGATTGAAAGGTGGAGTGCTTTATCACGACGGACAGTTTGATGATGCAAGGCTTGCTATTAACCTGGTACAAAGCATCTGGGAAAATGACGGTGACGCCATCAATTATATGAAAGTGACAGGCCTGCTGAATAACAATGAAGGAATGATCCGCGGAGTGTCGGTGATGGATGCCGAAACAGGCAGCTCCTATACATTCAATGCAAAGGTTGTGGTGAACGCAACAGGTGTGTTTGTGGATGATATTCTGCAAATGGACAAACCCGGAAGCGAAAAAACAATCTGTGTCAGCCAGGGTGTGCATATTGTTTTGGATAAAAATTTTTATCCTTCCGCTGATGCACTGATGATACCTGAAACAAGCGATGGTCGTGTTTTGTTTGCAGTTCCCTGGCATGATAAAGTGGTGGTGGGTACCACTGACACCCCGGTGGAAGAAGCATCACTTGAACCCAAAGCATTGGATAAAGAGATCCTGTTCATACTTGAAACAGCCGGTAACTATCTCATTAAAAAACCACAGCGTAGTGATGTGCTTAGTGTGTTTGCCGGTTTGCGCCCATTGGCAGCACCCAAAAAAGGAAAACAAAAGACGAAAGAAATTTCACGCAGTCATAAGATCATCGTTTCTCCTTCCGGACTTTTTACAATTATCGGTGGCAAATGGACCACTTACCGCAAGATGGGAGAAGACATGATGAACCGTATTGAAAAAAAAATGCAATGGCAGCGAAAGAAATCTGTTACTGCTCATCTTTCCATTCATGGCGCTACGGAAACCAGTGACCGGAATGATCCCTTGTATTTTTATGGGAGTGATATTTTTCAAATCCAAAATCGTATCAACAACGAAACTGACCAATGGCTGAGTGAAGCGTTGAGAATACACTCTGTCCACGTGGAATGGGCCGTAGAGCATGAAATGGCCAGAACCCTCGAAGATGTGCTGGCAAGAAGAACAAGGGCTTTATTCCTGGATGCGAGGGAAACTGTTCGCATAGCTCCGCAAGCAGCCGCCATCATGGCAAAAGCGATGAACAAAGACGAGAACTGGAAAGAGCAGCAATTGATGGCTTTTTACAAACTGGCCAAACTATATATGTTATCGCAATAGATACTACAAGTATTGTGAATAACACCGAACCCCTCATAGTTATGAAAAAAAATTTTTTGCAGGTAGCCGCTATACTGGCAATGATTGCAGGATGTAAGTCCATGCAGCAGGGCGGGTCCTTTCCAACAACCCAGAAAGGGTTAATACTGCCTGCCTTTAATAAAGAAGGCCACCGGGGCATCCGCGGGTTAATGCCGGAGAATACAATTCCGTCAATGTACCTGGCGATAGATCATAATGTAAATACTGTAGAAGTGGATATTGTTTTGTCAAAAGACAAGCAGGTTGTTGTCTCGCATGATATTTATTTTCATCCCGATTTCAGCCTCACACCGGAAGGAAAGGAAATGACAAAAAAAGAAGCGGAAAGTCGTTTGCTTTACAATATGACCTACGACAGTATCCGTAAATATGATGTAGGGATGAAACCACATCCCGGTTTTCCCCAACAAAAAAAGATCCCCGCATATAAACCTTTATTGGCTGAACTGATAGATTCAACAGATGCTTATGCTAAAAAGAATGGCAGGAATGTTATTTACAATATCGAACTGAAAGCAAATGCTGACTGGGAACCTGCCAAACAACCTCCTGTTGAAAAATTGGTTGATCTGACCATGCAGGTAGTAAAAGACAAAAAATTAGAAAATCGTTGCTACCTGCAATCCTTTGATTTCAGGGCCATGCAGATCATTCACAAAAAATATCCTTATATGACAACAGCCATACTGATCGGCGGCGATGAGAAAAGATCATTGGACCAGCAGTTAGCCGATCTTGGGTATATTCCTGAAATGTACAGTCCCGTCTATACATTAGTGACAAAAGAATTAGTGGAGGCCTGTCATGCAAAAGGAATGAAGATCATTCCATGGACCGTGAATTCATTAGCAGAAATGAAAAAGCTGAAAGCATTGGGAGTGGACGGGATCATTACAGACTATGCCAATTATTTTTCTGAATTATGAGAAGTCTTTGCTGAGAGAATCATTGACTTTTCCTGTTTCACTCTATATTTAACCCTAAAACAATAACGATTAGCTATGGCCGACTACATTTTGTCCCTTGACCAGGGAACCACCAGTTCGAGAGCTATCATCTTTGACAGGAAAGGAAATATTGTTGCCACAGCACAAAAAGAATTTTCGCAGATCTTTCCGCAACCCGGCTGGGTGGAACATGATGCGAATGAGATATGGAGCACTCAGTTGGGGGTTGCTACCGAAGCGGTTTTAAAAGCCGGACTCACCATCAATGATATTGCTGCTATCGGTATCACCAATCAAAGAGAAACGACGGTGGTCTGGGACAGGGACACATCCTTACCTATATGCAATGCCATCGTATGGCAGGACAGGCGGACGGCTGAGTATTGCGATAAATTAAAGAAAGATGGCTGGGCGGAAAAGATACAGGCCAAAACCGGTTTGGTGACGGATGCTTATTTCTCCGGCACCAAAGTGAAATGGATACTGGACAATGTGGCAGGCGCAAGAAACAAAGCCCAGCGGGGTGAATTGTGTTTTGGTACCATTGACAGCTGGTTGCTCTGGAAACTAACTAACGGAAAGGTTCATGCCACCGATGTTTCCAACGCATCGAGAACATTGCTGTATAATATCCATGAACTGAAATGGGATGAAGAACTCCTTTCCTTGTTGGGCATTCCGGAAAATATGCTTCCAGAAGTAAGATCAAGCAGTGAAGTGTATGGATACACACAAACAATATTATCAGCTAAAGAAGTTCCTGTCAGCGGGATTGCCGGCGATCAGCAATCAGCTTTGTTTGGACAAATGTGCACTCAACCGGGCATGGTGAAGAACACATACGGCACGGGCTGCTTCATGCTGATGAATACAGGGACAAAGCCTGTGGCTTCAAAAAATAATTTGTTGACAACTATCGCCTGGAAAGTGAATGGTGAAGTTCAATATGCCCTTGAAGGCAGCGTATTTATCGGCGGCGCTGTGGTGCAATGGCTGCGGGATGGTTTAAAGATCATTCAAAGATCAGGAGATGTGGAAACATTGGCTTCAAAGGTGGAAGACAATGGCGGTGTTTATCTCGTTCCTGCATTCACAGGTCTCGGCGCTCCTTACTGGAATCAACATGCAAGAGGAACAATCGTAGGTATCACAAGAGGGAGCAGCGATGCACATATCGCAAGAGCGGCCGTGGAGAGTATCGCCTTTCAGTCAATGGATCTGATGCAATCCATGCAGGCCGATGCAGGTTTGCCCATCAAAGAAGTGAGAGTGGATGGCGGAGCAACAGTTAACAACCAGTTGATGCAATTCCAGGCGGATATTATCAATACAGATGTGGTGCGGCCACAGGTGACAGAAACAACTGCACTCGGCGCTGCTTATCTTGCAGGGCTTGCGGTTGGCTTCTGGAAAGACATCAATGAGTTACAGCAATATTGGCAAAAGGACAAGGTCTTCTCTCCTGCTATGCCGGATGAAAAAAGAAACGAGTTGCAAAAAAACTGGAAGAAAGCGGTGAAGGCGGCGCAGGCATGGGCAGATTGAGGTTTCAGAAGTTTAAAAGGTTCAAGAGGTTAAAAAAGTTATACTGAAACTCCTGGTCCCAAACCTTTGGAACCTTTTGAACATATTGAATTCTTTAAACCAATTAACCATCAACTAACAACCATAAACTAACGATCATGTCTCCATTCATCGGCGAATTTACCGGGACTGCATTACTCATTGTAATGGGTTGCGGTGTGGTAGCAAATGTATTACTCAATAAAAGTAAAGGCCAGAACAGCGGCTGGATCGTTATTACATTTGGCTGGGGGCTGGCGGTGTTTGTCGGGGTGTACAGTTCTGTTACACTCGGTGGCAGCGGCCACCTGAACCCTGCCATTTCTATTGCCCTTGCCGCCACCCAACAACTCGATTCATCTATGCTGCCTATCTATATTGCGGCGCAGTTTGGCGGTGCCATAACAGGCGCCACTGTGTCATGGCTAGCCTATAAACAGCATTTCGCCGTCACTGATGACAAGGACCTGAAACTGGCTGTGTTTTGCACTGCTCCCGCCATAAAAAGTACACCGCATAATCTTCTTACGGAGATCATCGGCACATTTGTGTTGCTGTTTGGTGCATTGGTTGCATCAAAACCTGCAACCTCATTGGGTGCTTTGGATGCATTGCCTGCCGGGTTATTAGTGTTGGGTATTGGTTTGTCATTAGGGGGACCAACGGGCTATGCGATCAACCCGGCAAGAGACCTGGGACCGAGAATTGCACATTTCATTTTACCGGTGGCTGGCAAAAGGGATAGCAACTGGGGTTATAGCTGGATACCTGTTGTGGGACCTATCATCGGGGCGTTGATTGCGGCATTTGTGTTTCGGCAGTTGCAGTAACTGCATTTTGAAGAGATTTCCAGCCGGCATGGTTTTGTTGGAAACAACGGAAACTGTACCGGCTGTTTTGTATATTTTTATGTGTCCTCACTTCATAAATACAAAACCATGAAACTATTTTGTAGCACACTGATAGTCTTTGCTCCTCTTTTTGCCTTCTCGCAATCTCCCGAAGCAAAACTTAAAGAGCTTGCTATTGAATTACCTGCCATTGGGAAACCCATAGCTAACTATGTGCATGTGGTGCGAACAGGCAACTTATTGTTTCTTGCCGGCAAAGGCCCCTCCAAACCCGATGGCAGTTATATCACCGGCAAGGTGGGTGATGACCTCAGCCTTGAACAAGGCAGAGAGGCAGCAAGACTTACTGCCATTAACCAATTAGCTGTATTAAAAGCCGAGTTAGGCGATCTCAGCAAAGTGAAACGTATTGTAAAAGTGCTGGGCATGCTGAACTGCAACAGCGATTTTAAAGATCATCCGAAAGTGATCAACGGGTTTTCCGACCTGATGGTGGAAGTGTTTGGTGAAAAAGGAAAACATGCAAGATCTGCGGTAGGTATGGGCTCTTTGCCGAATAATATGGCGGTGGAGATTGAGCTGATTGTGGAAGTGGAGTGATTCATCTCAATCACTCAAAAAATTCAGAAGGATTTATTTTCAATGCTCTAGCCAATACAAGGATGTGACTCAGGCTGGTATTAATTATTCCTCGTTCGATCTTACTAATGTGCATTGGTTCAATTTCAGCCTCCCAAGCAAGGCTTTCCTGTGTAAACCCCTTTGCAAGCCTGATCTCTTTCAGTTTTCTGCCAAATCGCTTAATGCCTGTTTCGTCCCTGAGGTATTTCACTCAGGTAAAATTCAAAGAGTAGTCAAATTAAATTATAGTCAAATTTGGTTAATTACAAAATCCAGCATAAATTTGAAAGACAACTATCTTTTAAAAGATAAGCCGTTATCTATGAATAAGAAAATTTTTGCTATATGTACAATCCTTTTTTGCCTTTTGATTGTCTCTTGCCAACGGGATAATGACGATGTACCCAATACTAACGCCTTGCAAGAAAAAATAGATTTACTTGTGAATAATAGTTGGCTTCTTAAAGGGAGTGGTGAGGATAGTAATAACAATGATTTGCTGGACAATTCCGAAAATGAACTAATTAGCTGCACATCTTTTTCAACATGGACATTTACTACCACAGGGATTATACAAGAGTCTGCAACAACTTGCCCAATGAATAATCCGAATCCGGGGGGCAGCAGCCGATATTTTCTAACCCAAGGTGTTGATGGAAAGATATACATAACCTGGAGTGGTGACACCTACTTATTGACATTTACGAATAATGATAAAATAGTACACATAAAGGAAATTTACTTAGGTGGCAGTTTTACAAGCAGTATTTATATGATTGAAAGACTGTAAAAAAAACATACGATAAGTTACCCTAAAAATAATTTTTTTCCCTTGCTGGTGTTTCAAACCTTTAAACGGTCTTTGTTGAGTGTTGCGTGATTGCGTGGCAGCCTGGCAAAAACACCAACAAACGAATGACAATATCCTCAGCTAAATTTTATAATCACATTGCAGGTCTTCTTTATCTGCTCATTCGAAATCAACAGGGGCGGCGAAATCCGCAAACAATTTCCGGCAAACAAAAACCAATCTGTCAGCACTCCGGCTTCAATACATTGATCAATTATTTTCTTATTGGTCTCAAAGGAATCAAACTCCACTGCCATCCATAAACCAAAAGAACGGACAGCTTTAATGGCTGGATGAATCAGCAATGTCTTTAATTGCTCCTCCTTTTGCTTTACCTGTTCTATCCATCCTTCTTCCAGTAAAGCGTTCATCGCTGCCATACCTGCCGCACAGCAAACCGGGTGGCCGCCGAAAGTAGTGATATGTCCCAATACGGGACTTTCAGTAAAAGCATCCATCAGTTTCTTATCCGCAATAAAAGCCCCGAGAGGCATGCCGCCTCCCAATGCTTTTCCCAATAGTAAAACATCGGGAACGATATCAAAATGTTCAAAGCCCCAGAGCCCCGAAGAGTCGGGACTGGCTTTTCCGGTACGGCCAAACCCGGCCTGTATCTCATCCAGTATCAACAGCGTTCCGGTTTCCGTACATTTTTTCCGCAAAGCAATCATCCATTCTTTTGATGGGGCTATAATACCGGCTTCTGCCTGCACGGTTTCAGCGATGACACAGGCGGTTTGTTCTGTTATCGCCTCCAGCGATTCAAAAGAATTATAAGTAAGATGCAGCACATCCGGCAATAACGGACGAAAAGCATTGCGCCAGTATTCATCACCCATGATGCTTAATGCCCCTTGTGTGGAACCGTGATAGGAGTTATTGAAAGCAGCGATCTGTGTCCGGCCTGTCACCCGTTTGGCCAGTTTCATCGCCCCTTCCACAGCTTCGGCGCCGGAGTTGGTGAAATAAACCGAGTTGAGTGTTACTGGTAAATGGTCCGTCAGCAGCTTTGCATATTGCACCTGGGGTGTTTCTACAAACTCCCCATGGACCATGATGTGGAGATAAGCATCTATTTGTTTTCGGATCGCTTCGATCACTTTCGGGTGGCGGTGGCCCACATTCGCCACACTGATGCCGCCGATAAGATCAATATATTCTTTGCCGGATTCATCAAAAAGGCTGCAGCCTTCAGCCTTTACAATTTCCAGCGCCAGTGGAGAAGGTGAGGTTTGCGCTACATGCTTTAAAAAAAGTTCCCGCTGGTTCAAGTGGAATTATTTCACGCAAAGAACGCAAAGGTGTCGCAAAGGCGCAAAGAATTCCTCAAATTTGCAACAGAACAATAAACGACAAATCATAAACTCTCCCATGCCTTTACTACTCCCTGTAGAAGATAAGTTCCCGCAATTCGGCAGCAACTGCTTCATTGCCCCCAATGCCACTATCGTTGGCGATGTGATCACCGGTGATGATTGCAGTTTCTGGTTCAACACCGTGGTAAGAGGCGATGTGAATTTTATTAAAATGGGCAACAAAGTGAATGTGCAGGACGGCGCCTGCATACATTGCACTTTTCAGCAATACGGCACCACTATCGGCAATAATGTTTCCATCGGCCATAATGCGATTGTTCATGGCTGCGCCGTGCATGACAATGTGCTGATCGGAATGGGCGCCATTGTGATGGACAATGCTGTTGTGCACAGCAATACCATCATAGCCGCCGGGGCAGTGGTATTAGAAAATACGATATGTGAACCGGGAAGCATCTATGCCGGGGTGCCCGCCAAAAAAGTAAAAGACATTTCGCAGGAAATGATCAGCGGGGAAATTCACCGCATCGCCAATAATTATGTGCGGTATGCGGACTGGTTCAGGGACAAGGATCAGTGAGGCACAGCGGCTTATCTATTACCAATCTGTATATATTCCAGGTTCGTAGCTTTACTATAGTTTGGGCAATTTATTCTGTTTAATTTCGTTAAGAAAACAAGTATTTCAACATGAAAAACCTTAGATTTTTTTCGATTGCGTTTAGCCTGGCAGTGCTATTGTCATCCTGCGGTGTGTGGAATAAAATGTTCGGGCCAAAGTATGGTTGCCCGGCGAATGGCAAGAATGTGGGAGCAGAAAAATTAGCTAATGGAGACCCGGCAGCAGAGAAAGCAGCGAGAAAAGCAAAAAAATTCAAAAGTTAATGTTGCCCATGCAACAAAACTACCCTGTCATCTGTCCTTATTGAAAACATAAAACCTTTCAAACTATGAGCCTGACCCTACGAACCAGCCTGGGTTGCACGGAAGCTGTCATAGCTGATGACGGCGGATTAAAACGTTTTTACCAGGTAGCCGACATCCTCAGCGAGGATCTCAAGGTTAAATTCAGCAACAAAGAAGATGACTTTGACACCATTGACTGGGATTTCCGGTTCAAAGGTCATAATCTTACCCTTCATTATAATATTTACAACGGTATTTCCATTTTCCCCACCAAGACCCGTGATGCGTTGAATAAAGACAACAAAGCTGTGGTGGAACTGGCCGGTGTGCTGGAAGGAAAACTGTTCAATATTGAAAGAAGGAATATCGCCTGATCTTCTACAAAACCTCAGTACATCTTTTCTTCAATGGAATCGAGTATGTTGACATAGCTCACATACCTGTCCTCATGTATTTCTCCGTTGATCACCGCTTTTTTTACTGCACAGCCCGGTTCATCAATGTGCATACAGTTGTTGAACTGGCAATCATTCAGCCGCTGCCTCATTTCCGGAAAATAGTGTGATAATTCCTGCCGGGAAATATCAACCAGCCCGAATTCCCTCATTCCCGGTGTGTCAATGATCTTTCCACCTCCGGGAATATCGAACATCTCCGCAAAGGTGGTAGTGTGCATTCCTTTACCGCTCCAGCCGCTTACATCCTGTGTTTTCAGCGCCAATTCCGGAAGAATCGCATTCAGCAACGATGATTTACCCACACCACTGTGGCCGCTGATCAACGTGGTTTTTTGCTGCAGCAATGCCCTCACCTCTTCCAGCCCCTCGTTTTGCTGCACACTCACCAGCAAAACCGGGTAGCCTACCGCTTCATACATTGCTTTCATTTCTTCAAACTTCTGCATTTCTTTTTTCCTGTATAGGTCGGCCTTATTAAAAACGATCACTGCAGACACATGATACATTTCCGAAGCCACCAGGAAACGGTCAATGAACCCCTGGGAGGTCCGGGGATCTTTCAAAGTGGCGATTAGGGCAGACTGGTCAATATTCGCCGCCACGATATGGTGCTGGTGTTTCAGCCTCGGGCTTTGCCGGTTGATGTAATTGCGGCGGGGCAGAATGCCGGTAATGATGGCAGTATTCTCCGTTTCGCTTTCTGTCTCAATTTCCACCTCATCGCCCACGGACACCGGGTTGGTGCTGGTGATGCCGTCAATTTTGAAAACACCTTTTATGCGGGCATTGTGCCATTTCCCGAAACTATCCTTCACCGTGTACCAGCTCCCGGTAGATTTATAAACAAGTGCTTTCATTGGATGCAAGATAAGAATAACTGAATCGTTGTATTTTGTGAAATGAAGTTGAAAAGGATTACAAAACGGGTTCTTTGGGGCTTGCTCATCGCCTTTTTGCTGCTCAATATTTCTGCATACATGCACGCCTGGCGTTTTACTCATTTTTCAAATGATGAAGACAATAAAACAAGTGATAAACATTTAAGCTTTTCCGAAAAAGTAAAAATCCTGTTTACCGGGATTAAAAATCCAAGACCTGTTTCAAAAGGAGTGCCTCCTTACCCTTTTGAAACAATAAAACTTCATAGCAATAAAATGATAGAATGCTGGTCTCTGAAAACTGACAGCAGTAAAGGAACGGTGATCATCTTTCATGGTTACGGAGGCAATAAGTATTCTATGCTTGACAAAGCTGAAGAATTTCTAAAGATGGGTTACAACACCTTGTTGGTTGATTTTATGGGATCAGGCGGTTCAGAAGGTAACCAAACCACCATTGGATATAAGGAAGCCCTGCAGGTCAAAACAGCATTCGACTTTCTGACTAATAACGGAGAATCCAATATCATACTTTTTGGAACTTCAATGGGAGCTGCCTCTATACTTAGAGCTATTCACAAACACGATATCAAACCTTCAGCTATTATCCTTGAATGCCCGTTTGGCTCATTATATAAAACTACTGCTGCCCGGTTCAAAAAAATGGGAGTTCCATCGTTTCCCATGGCTGGCCTCCTGGTTTTCTGGGGAGGAGTTCAAAATGGTTTTTGGGGATTTTCTCATAAACCTGTTGTTTACGCCACATCTGTAAAATGTCCGGCTTTGTTACTGCATGGTGAAAAGGATGAAAAAGTATCCGCAGATGAAATCAGGTCGATTTTCAAGAACCTGAATGGCAAAAAAGAATTAAAATTCTACCCGGATGCAGGTCATGAAAACTACCTGCTGAAATATCAATCCGAATGGAGGGCTGATGTTGGAAACTTCCTTTCTTCTATTGAATAAAAAGTTATTTCAGGGAAACTTCCGCAGCACCGTCATCCGTAGCAGGATTTCAAAGAAAAGAAAGGCCAGCGCTGCCAGCACAAAAGGCAGGTATAATTCTTTGAATTTTCTAAATGACTGAATTTCGACTTTTGATTTTTCCAGGCGGTCAATTTCTTCGTAAGTTGTCCTCAGCCCCTGCTTATCTTTTGCCCTGAAATATTTTCCTCCTGTTTCTTCTGCTATCCTGCGCAGTAATGCTTCATCAATAAAATCAATGGCGGGGTTGCGGCGGGCTGTGCGGCTGCCCGGTATTTCACTGATGCCGGAAGGAAAAGCACCGATGCCGATGGTATAAACTTTCACGCCTTTTGTTTTAGCTATTTCCAGTGCTGTCAAAGGATCAATCAGCCTTGTGTCCGGCGCATCTTCCTTTCCGTCTGTGATCAGGATGATCACTTTGCTTTTTGCATCGCTTTTTGACAAGCGGTCCACAGCCGTGGCCAGCCCCTCCCCGATCACGGTTCCATCTTTGAGGTAGCGGCGGCTTTCCAGCACCTGTATCTGGCTGATGAGGGTTTTCTTATCGGTGGTAACAGGGCATTGCGTAAAACTTTCCCCGGAAAAAATCACCAGGCCAATGCGGTCAACCGGGCGGTTTTGCACAAACTCAACAGCCATCTCTTTGGCCACTTCCATTCTTGAAGGAAGAATATCCCTTGACCCCATACTTCCGCTGACATCCATGCATAGAACAATATCTATCCCCTCTCCTTCGGTCCGTTGCTCATCATTGCGTTGCTGTGGCCGTGCCAGGGCCAGCACAAGACAGGCCAGCGTTAACAACCGGAGCACAAACGGAAAATGCCGGAACCGGTTTTTCCAGGATGACACGCCAAAAGCATGCGTGGTAGTAACCGTCATCGCAGCCTGCTGGCTGCTGTTTTTCCTGTAATACCAGAATATAAGCACAGGAATCAGCAGCAGCAGTGCAAAAACTGCAGGGTAAGCAAAATCCATATTGGTGATCCACTCATACAGCATACCTATTTTCCTTGTCGCTTCTGCTGATCAGAAGCTGTTTTCACCTGTTCAATAAGAATTATTGTTTGCCTGATACTGTTCATTGAGCTTACTGCGTCTGTCTCATCCGGCTGATACTTTGCAAATTTTACAAAATCACTCAGCCGCAGGGCTATTGCCAGTTCATCGAAACTGTCTTTGTCGAGATGAATGCTCCTTAACTGCAACACGAGGTCATCCGTTGTTTTTTGCAGCGAAAGAATGCCTGTGGTACGATAGACATAAAGACGGAAAATATCCGTCATTGCTGAGAAATACTGCTTATCCCCAGGTTTGCCTTTCTCCAATTGTTCCAATGCTGTCATCGCTTCTTTATAAGGATCAATTACCTGCGCCGCCTGCTGCAAAACAGGTTTCTTTTTGCGGCGAAACATCAGCCACAACATAACTGCCAGCACAGCAGCCCAAACTGCATACCACCACCATTCTTTCTTTTTATCCTCTGCCACATCCACCACATTTTTTATATCATGATAGGGTTGTTCCGGGTCGAAAGGCGAAAAAGTAACACCTATGCGGATGGAATCGGTTGCAAAATTACCGGATAGCACAAAAGGAGGGATTACCCACCGGCCTGAGTCAAAACTGGTGAGGCGTATCTCCTGCAGCAATCTTGTGCCATTGCTGGTGTTTGAAGTGTCAATACTTTTTTTCTCCAGGATCTCAAAATGCGGAAGGGAGTCAACTGTAAAAAAACGGATGGCTTCATTGTCGGGTATCTCCACTTTCAGGGTCAGAATAAAATGTTCACCAATAACGATGCTGTCCTTGCTCACCGATGCTGAAACTGAAACAGACTGTTGTGCTGACACCCATAGCGGCGATACGATCAGCAGGAAAAAAAGAAATATGGTATTGACAGATTTGTCGTTCATGCTGTGGTTCACCGGTTACGGCCAAGGAAAAAGCGTTGCAATACTTTTACATAATCATGGTCGGTTCGTATATGCAGCAGGTCGCAACCGGCTTTTTTGAAAGTTTGTGTGCTGTATTGTGTCACCCTGAAAAATTCCTGTTCATAACTATAGCGAACAAAGCGGTTGCTGCTGTCCACCCACCTGGTCTGTCGGTTTTCTGCATCTTTCACCTGCAGCATACCTGCATCGGGCAGCAATTGATCCATCCTGTCATAGAGTTTTATCCCTATTACATCATGTTTCTTGCCTGCAATGCGAAGCGCATCTTCATAATTGGCATCCACAAAATCACTCAGCACAAAAGCAATACTTTTCTGGCGGGTTACATTGTTGAAATAGCGAAGTGCTTTGCTCAATTCAGTTCCCTTTCCTTTGGGTTCACGGCTCAGCAGTTGCCGCACAATAAACAGGGCATGTTGTTTTCCTTTCCTGGGAGGTATGTACCCTTCCACCCTGTCGCTGTAAAAGATGACCCCGATCTTATCGCCATTATTCACTGCAGAGAAACTGAGTACAGCAGCAATCTCTGTAGCAATGTCCCTTTTTCTTGCATGCACGGTACCGAACAGGGAACTGGGACTTATATCTATCAACAATACTACTGTGAGCTCTCTTTCCTCTTCAAATATTTTTGAAAAAGGATGACCAAATCTTGCCGACACATTCCAGTCGATAAAACGAATATCATCCCCGGCTGCATACTCCCTCACTTCTTTAAAGGACATGCCCTTGCCCTTAAAGGCACTGTGGTATTCGCCGGTAAAAAGATCACTGGTGAGTTTTTTACTTTTGATCTCCAGCTCTCTTACTTTTTTTAATATTTCAGTTGTTGTGAGCAATTGGAACACTGATTTTCAAGATTTTCATGATCCCCACAGAAACATCATAACCCATCTTAGCCATCATCACAATCTGCGTTCTTCCCTCATGGCACATTGATCTCTTTCAAAATATCTTCTATCACATCTTCCACCTTCACATTTTCTGCTTCGGCTTCATATGTAAGACCGATACGATGCCTCAGGACATCTTTGCAAATACTTCTCACATCTTCCGGTATCACAAATCCTCTCCTGTTTAAAAAAGCCTGAGCCTTTGCTGCAAGTCCCAGGTTGATACTTCCCCGCGGTGAAGCGCCATAAGAAATCAGCGGTTGTAGTCTTTCTAAATTATATTGCCCGGGACGACGGGTGGCAAACACTATATCAAGGATGTACTGTTCTATCTTTTCATCCATATACACCTGCCGGGTCAGGTCTTTTGCGTTTGTCACTTCCTGCACAGAAACCACCTGCCTGATTGCTGTTGATGCTGCTCCCTGAACATTCTGGCGGATGATCATCTGCTCTTCATGCATCTTGGGATAATCTACGATCACTTTCATGATGAAGCGATCCACCTGCGCTTCGGGCAAGGGGTAGGTGCCTTCCTGTTCCAGCGGATTCTGCGTAGCCAGCACTAAAAAAGGCTCATCTAGCTTATAAGTGCTGTCGCCGATGGTCACCTGCCGTTCCTGCATGGCTTCCAGCAAAGCTGATTGCACTTTGGCCGGCGCCCGGTTGATCTCATCAGCCAAAATGAAATTGGCGAAGATGGGTCCTTTGCGGACAATAAATTCATTTTTCTGCTGATTATAGATCATGGTGCCGATCACATCTGCCGGCAGCAGATCGGGAGTGAACTGGATGCGGCTGAACCTGGCATGAATGGCCTGGGCAAGTGATTTAATCGTTAGCGTTTTAGCAAGACCCGGTACCCCTTCCAGCAAAACGTGGCCATTGCTGAGCAACCCAATCAGCAGCCGGTCGAGCATATGGCTCTGGCCCACTATAACATGGCTGATCTCTTCCCTTAATTTATCGGTGAACTGGCCTGCCTGGCCAATGCGTTCATTTAACTGGCGAATGTCTTCTGCGGTTTTAAGCATGGGAATTGTTTATGGTAGCACAAAATACGAACTTGCATTTAGCAAATAATCTGCCGGGATGACGAACGGGCTGAAATACAGCAATATTTTCCTGTATTTTTCCGTTTTACAGTGCCCCTTTACCGGGTTTTAACCAAACCAATCCTTGTAATATGAAGAATTCTACATTGCTACTGGTGACGCTGGCTACCACACTGATATTTTCAGCTTGTAAAAAAGAGAAGGTAAAAACCAGGTTAGAGCTATTGACGCAAACAAACTGGAAGTTTGACAAAGCCGTTGCTACTGGCTATGGCGATATTTCATCACAAATTGATGCCTGCTACAAAGACAACAATATCACTTTTGTTTCCAATGGCACAGGCAATGTAACAGAAGAAGCGGTGGTCTGTTCCCCTTCAACAGCAGGAGCTTTCACCTGGCAATTTCAGTCCAATGAAACCGCTCTTTTGATATCAACCCAGTTATTTGCAGGCGCCGGTAATCAATTCACAATTATATCACTTTCTGAAACAGCACTGGTACTTTCTCAAATGGTCACTTTGCCTGCCCCAATATCTGCCAACGTAAATGTGGAAGTAAGTTTTAAACACTAAATTCATCAGGAAAGATATTTCGCCACTATCGGTAACCGTCTTCCCACTCCAAACGCTTTGCAACTGATGCGGATAATAGGGCAAAACTGGTTGCGTTTATACTCATTCGTATTTACCAGTTTTAGCACCCTTTCCACCAGTGCCGCATCATATCCCTTCGCAATGATCTCTTTGGGGCCGTTGCGCAATTCAATGTATTCATACAGCACCCGGTCCAGCACATCATACTCCGGCAAACTATCGCTGTCTTTCTGATCCGGTCTTAGTTCCGCCGAAGGTGCCTTGGTAAGAATATTTGCAGGAATGATCTCCTTTTCTTTATTGATATAACGGGCCAGTGCATACACCTGTGTTTTATAGGCATCGCCCAGCACACTCAGTCCCCCGGCCATATCGCCATACAGTGTGCCATAGCCGGTGGCCAGTTCACTTTTGTTAGAAGTGTTCAGCAGGATATAACCAAACTTGTTGGCAATCGCCATCAGCAGGTTGCCCCTTGTTCTTGCCTGTATATTTTCTTCGGCCAGACCAAATGGCGAATCGTTATACACAGGTTTCAGTTCTGACAGGAAACCTTCATAAATGTTTTTGATGGGCAAAATATCATACGGGTTGCCGAGGTTTTTGCTCAGTTGTTCTGCATCCGTCACCGAATGTGTGGAAGAAAACTGCGATGGCATCAGGATGGCTCTAACATTGTCTTTACCCAATGCGGCAACAGCCAAAGCTTGTACCACGGCGCTGTCAATGCCGCCTGAAGCGCCGAGAATAGCTTTGCTGAAACCCATTTTTTGAAAATAATCCCGGATGCCGAGTACCAACGCATGATATATCTCATCAATGTTCTTTTCATTGCTGAGGTACTGAACAATGTCTTCTCCTTTTCCCACTTCTTTGGCAGAGAAAAAGACAGCCAAATCAGAACTTGCTTTAGTTTCCTGCACTTTGACAAGGTCATCAAAATCGAAGATGGCATAGTCCTCTTCAAAATATTTCATCTCCTTCACCTGGTTGCCGTTTATATCATATACTAAACTGCCTCCGTCAAAAACGATCTCGGTTTGTGAGCCTACGGCATTGCAATAAAGCATCGGCAGTTTATACTTCAGTGTATGAGCCCTGATGATGCTGTTGCGAACTATATCCTGTGCATAATTATATGGAGAGGCGGAAAGGTTGAGCATCACATCCGGCTGAAAACCGGTCAGTTTCTCCATCGGCGTGATACGGTACAAAGGGTTGTCGCCCATGTTCCAGATGTCCTCACAGATGGTGATAGCCAGCTTTTTTCCTTTGAACTCAACGATGTTCCATGTATCCGCTGGTTCAAAATAGCGGTACTCATCAAACACATCATAGTTTGGTAAAAGTGTTTTGTGCACTTCGCCCTTTATCTGCTTTTCATGCAGCAGCAGCACTGCATTGAAAAGATCCTTGCCTTCTTTGCGGGGGTTGCGGACCGGTGTGCCGATCAGCACCCCAATGTCATCAGCATGCTCCTTTATCACATCCACCGCTTCGTAACATTTATTGATAAAGTCTTCAAATTCGAGAAAATCACGGGGTGCATAGCCACAAACGCAGAGTTCGGAAAACATCAACAGGTCTGCCCCCTGCTGCTTTGCCCATTTTATCGCCTCAATGATCTTGCGGGTATTGCTTTCAAAATTGCCGATATGATAATTTTGCTGGGCTAAAGCGATCTTCATTTTGCAAATTTATGCGAAGCGGGAAGGATTTAACGCTAATTTCCGGTGTCCTAATTTCGCATTCACAACAATTTTTGCCGAAAAAACGTTTTTGCCGCTATGAAAAGACTGGTTCCTGTTTTACTGATCTCCTGCTGGCTGACAGCCTGTAACAATAAATCATCAGACAGCCCTGATGTTTCGGGCATCCTTGTGCAAACGGATTTTAAGCGGTTTGATAAGGATTTTTTTGCCATTGACAGCAATGCCATTGAAGACGGGCTGAGCAGCCTTTCACAAAAATACCCTGTACTCACCCCGATCTTTTTGCAAAACATAATCGGTGTTGACCCAGAAACAACGGCTGACGGTGTGAGAAGGTTTCTGCAACTCAGCGCTGCGTTAAAAGATACGATCAATGACGTATTCAGCAATACAGCATGGCTGGAAAAACAATTTCAACAGGCTTTTCAGCATGTGAAATATTATTTCCCTGCTTACAAAATACCATCCGTCATCACAGTGGCCGGTCCGGTAGATGCATTGGCTCAAACCGAAAGTGGCTATAGTCCTGATTTCCTGGGTCCCGATTTTCTTGGCATCAGTTTGCAATTCTATCTTGGCAAAGATTATTCTGTTTACAGCGACCCCTATTTCACCAATAATGTTGCCCCGGCCTACCGCAGCCGTCGTTTCAGCAAGGAATATATCATCAGTGATGCCATGCAACTGATAGTGGATGATCTTTTTCCTGATAAAAGCCCCGGCAAGCCGCTGGTAGAGCAAATGATCGAAAGGGGAAAACAATGGTGGCTGCTGGATAAATTTCTTCCTTTTGTTCCCGACTCCGTAAAAACCGGCTACACACAGCAGCAATTAGACTGGTGCCACAACAATGAAGGACTGATCTGGAGTTATATCACCAAAAATGAAGACCTCTATTCGCTGAACCCCGCCACCCTGCAGGTATATATTGGCGAGGGGCCTTTTACGCAAGGCTTTTCGCAGGAGCTTTCTCCCGGCAACATCGGGCAATGGCTGGGCTGGCAGATCGTGAAAAAATTTGCAGCAGGTAAACCCGGCATCAAACCGGAAGAAGTGATGACGACGGAACCAAGAAAAATTCTCGACGAAGCAAAGTATAAGCCGAAGTAGATTAGTTGCCTTTAAACGGGGCTATCATTTCAAATGCAGGAATATCCACGCTGAAGATTTGTTTGCTGTGCAGGTTTTCCATTTCATAAGAACCCTGCATACGGCCCATTTCAGTCCGCAGGTTACAACCGCTGACATATTGGTATCTCTCACCGGACTGCAGCACGGGCTGCACCCCCACCACACCTTCTCCTTCCACGGAGCGAAGGGTGCCGTTGCTGTCAAAAATCTGCCAATGGCGACGATGTAATTTTACAGGAAAGGAGTTCCTGTTTTCGATGTTGATCCGATAAGCAAACATGAACTCAGATTGCAGCGGGTTGCTGTAATCAGGCTGGTAGAAAGTTTCCACCGATACTTTAACACCTTCTGAGATCAGGCTTGCCATACAGTGCGTTTTGGTAAAAGTAAACAAAAACATTTGAGAAAAAAGCGGGTTGGGGCTTTTACGATAGGTTAGCAGCCGATGCCTTAATTTTGCGGCCTCCCGGTTTTGTGCCGGGCTCTCACTTTCAATAAGATTTAAATATGAAAATAGCAGTTGCCAAAGGCGATGGGATTGGTCCGGAAATCATGGAAGCCGTTCTGAAAATTTTTGAAGCAGACAAAGTTCCGCTACAATATGAAATGGTGGAAATGGGCAAATGGGTGTTTGACAAAGGTTTTTCAAACGGCATGACACCCGAGGCCAAAGCTGCGATCGAACGTCTTGGCATTTTGTTCAAAGGCCCGATGGAAACTCCCAAAGGCAAAGGTGTGAAGAGTGTGAACGTTACAGCCAGAAAAACCTGGAACACTTATGCCAACAACAGGGAGTTTCAAACTTTGCACGGGGTAGATACTGTTTTTTCAAAAGCAGGCATCCCGATTGACATAACTGTTGTGAGGGAAAATATTGAAGACACTTATGGCGGCATTGAACACATGCTGACACATGATGTGGCGCTGAGCCGCCGCTTCATCACCAGGCCGGGCAGCCTGCAGGTAATCAAGTATGCATTTGAAATGGCGAAAAAGAAAAATGCACGCCGCATCACCTGTGGCCACAAAGCCAATATCATGAAGATCACGGATGGTCTTTTCTTGGAATGCTTTTATGAAGTGGCAAAAGATTATCCCGAACTGAAAGCGGATGATGTGATCGTGGATGATCTCTGCATGAAGCTTGTAACAAGACCCGACCTGTTTGATGTGGTGGTGCTTACCAACTTGCAGGGAGATATTGTTTCTGATCTCTGTGCCGGTTTAGTGGGTGGATTAGGTTTTGCCCCTTCTGCAAATATTGGTGATCATATTTGCATTTTTGAAGCCGTGCATGGCACTGCCCCGGATATAGCAGGAAAAAATATTGCAAATCCAACAGCCTTGTTATTGAGCGGACTGGCCATGCTTCGCCACGTTGGCCTCACCGAAAATGCCGCCGTTATCGAAAATGCTTTGCTTTTTACATTGGAACAGGGTGTTCATACCGGCGACTTTGGCGATAAATCTATCCCTTCAGTCAACACAACCCAATTTGCAGATGCCATCATTGGCAATTTTGGAAAAAAACCCGCTGTTGGCGCTAAAGAAATTATTCCAAACAAACCCGGCACTCCTGAACCACTCAGGCTGGAACTAAATCCTATGATGGTGTCAGTTGAGACCGGTGACGAAACGATAGTTGGTGTTGATCTCTTTATTGAAAGCGATGAACAACCCGCTGCCATTGCAGAAAAATGCAAAAGACATGCGGGTGTAAAATTCAACCTCATCAATATCAGCAACCGTGGCACACAGGTGTGGCCGACGGGTTCTATCTATACCAACCTGGTGAACCAGTATAATGTACGTTTTGAAAGCATCAATAATGAACCGCTCAACCAGCAGGATGTTATAGGGCTTTATGTAAGCATGAGTGGTAATTTCAAAATATGCTCATTTGAATTGCTGAATGCATGGGGCGATAAAAAAGCCTACTCAATGGCACAGGGACAATAGGAGTTAGTAATTGTATGCAAGCGAGATTTGATGTCAGACACCTGATAATCCAATTATTCAATAACCCGCAAATATTTTGCAGTACCAATTCCAATTAGAATAACTCCCCCGATCATAAGCAGTATTGAACGAAAAACACTTTTTCCTTCTTCAAAAGCATTTTGATAGAATAAATAAACCCCCGCCCCGCAAAGCAGGATGCCGGCGACTAAAAGTATCCACGGATTCTGCATCATATTTTTCTGGCTTGCTGGTAACCGTTTTTGAGCAACCATTGCAACGCTTTTTCCCGCTGATCACCCTGCACAATGATCTCGCCATCTTTGGCAGAGCCGCCGGTGCCACAAAAGGTTTTCAATTTCTTCCCAAGTTCTTGCAGGTCTTCCTCTTTTCCTGAAAATCCTTCCACCAGGGTCACTGCCTTACCGCCACGGTGTTTTGTGTCGAGCCGGATGCGTAGCCGCTGCTGTGATGGCGGCGGCGTTGTTATTTCTCCCTGCTCTTCTTCAAAACGGAAAGAAGGGTCGGTGCTGTACACATAACCGCTGTTGCCGGGTTTATTTTTCTTTGACATGTTTCAGGAAATTACTGCCTTTAAACTAAGATCAAGACTTCTTGCCTGGTGTACCAGTGCCCCAACGCTTACATAATCTACACCGGTGCGGGCATAGTCTTCAATATTATCGAGATTGATGCCACCGCTGGCCTCTGTCTCAAACTCAGCTTTGATGATATGCAGGGCTTCTGTTATCATCGCCGGGCTGAAGTTATCCAGCATGATGCGAAACACTTTTCCTTTTCCGGCAGCCACCACTTTTTTCACATCATCTATATTTCTTGTTTCCACTTCTATCTTTAAACCGGGCTTCACTTCTTTCACATAAGCCGCCGCTTTTTCAATCGCTTTTTCAATACCGCCACAATAATCAATATGATTATCCTTCAGCATGATCATATCAAACAATCCAAAACGATGATTGACGCCGCCACCAATGCGAACAGCTTCTTTCTCCAACAGGCGGAAATTCGGCGTTGTCTTTCTTGTATCGAGCAATTTTGTTTTATAGCCCTCCAGCTTTCGGGTATATTGCCTGGTGAGGGTGGCGATACCACTCATTCTTTGCATACAATTCAACACTAATCTTTCGCATTGCAGGATGGTATGAACAGAAGCCTCTATTTCAAAAGCATTTTCTCCTGCTTTCATTTCATCAGCATCGTTTTTGAAAGCAGTAAATATGGACGCAGGTTCTTTGTAGCGGAATATTTTTTCGGCTACAGCCACCCCCGCCAATATGCCATTCTGTTTAATTTTCAAAACAGCTTTGCCTTTGGCATCGGCAGGAATGCAGGACAGGGAGGAGTGATCTCCATCGCCGGTATCTTCCAGCAGCGCTTCTGCAAGAAGGTGTTGTAAACGTTCTTCATCCAGGCTCATGCAGCAAAAATATAAAAGCCCCGACAGCAATAGTCGGGGCTTAAGCTATTTATTATTTAATCTTCTTTTATTCGATAGACTGGAAGCGTATCTCCCTTACCACTTCTTTGCTTCCTTTCACTTTCATAAACACATTTGTCCGGAAACTGCCCGAACCGGTCTGCAGGGTGCCGATGCAATAGTGGCCGCCAGGTGAATCACCTTTATGTTTCAGCTCAAATCCCCTTACTGCATTGTTGCTGAAAAAATCTTTCAGGATCACCTGTGCCTGTGCCTTGCTGTAGTTGTCACTCTTGTCTGGCAATGTGAGTTCCACATTGTCGTCAAGATGTTTTGCCAGTTCTGAAGCGTTGCCCGAACGAAGCGATTTGATTACCTCGTCAATCCCGTTGCTTTGCAACGAGAAGGATGACAGCATCAAAACCGATAACAACAGCAATGGTGTAAATAAAGATTTCATATTAAAAAGGTTTTCACAGGTGTATTAATCTAAAAACATGCCACGAACAAAATAAGTTTTCACAGGGCACTAAAATACTAAAAACCAATCTCTTTCTTAGGTCAGGGGCCCGGAAATACAGGATTTGGGTGTAGTTTTACACGGGTCATCCGGGTAAATTCCGCAAACCCGTTTATTTAGTGTTGATAATGAATGTATTTCTGCAATTAATTCGCTGAACATGTCTGGAAAACGAGTTATTCTGGCCATCATGGACGGATGGGGATTGGGCATAGTTGCATCTGCGGATGCGATCCAACATGCCAAAACGCCATTTACAAAGGCCCTTTATGCAAAATATCCTAATACCACCCTTGTAACCTGTGGCGAGGCCGTTGGCCTGCCGGAAGGTCAAATGGGCAATTCAGAAGTAGGCCATCTTAATCTTGGCGCCGGCAGAATTGTTTACCAGGAATTGCAGCGGATAAATGTAGCCTTAAAAGAAGGTTCGCTGGCAAAAATCAAAAATTTTATAGCCGCAATTCATTATGCCCTGAATAATAAAAAACCACTTCACCTGCTGGGCCTGGTGAGTGATGGCGGCGTCCATTCGCATATCAATCACCTGAAAGCAATGCTGGATGTTTGCAAAGCAGAAGGACTGACCGATGTATTCATTCATGCTTTTACAGATGGTCGTGACTGCGATCCAAAAAGCGGTTTGGGTTTTATACGGGAACTGGAAGAACATCTTGACCGCTCTGCGGGTAAGATCGCATCCGTATGTGGCCGCTATTATGCCATGGACCGCGACAAAAGATGGGAAAGAATAAAATTAGCATATGATGCTTTGGTGAAAGGAATTGGTGAAAAAGCCGTAACCGCCGCTACAGCGGTTGAAAAATCCTACCAGGTAGGTATTACAGACGAATTCATCAAACCCGTGGTGATTACAGGCAGCGACAATGAGCCTGTTGGCCCGATAAAAGATGGCGATGCGGTGATTTGTTTCAATTTCCGGACGGACCGCTGCCGTGAGATCACACAAGTACTGACACAAACTGATTTCCCGGAACATGACATGAAGAAATTATCTCTTCATTATACAACGATGACGGAATATGACAAAACCTTCAGCAATGTGCATGTCATTTTTGAAACAGACAATCTCAACAACACATTAGGTGAAATATTGCAGAAGCATGGATTGAAACAGATCCGCATCGCTGAAACAGAGAAATATCCCCATGTCACTTTCTTTTTTAATGGCGGACGGGAAGAGCCCTTTGAAGGAGAAAGAAGGATCATGGTTCCTTCGCCAAAAGTGGCCACTTATGACCTGAAACCGGAAATGAGTGCTTATGAGATTACAGATGCTATTGTTGCCGAGATCAAACAGCGATCAGCCGACTTCATTTGCATCAACTATGCCAATGCAGATATGGTGGGGCATACGGGCATCTGGGAAGCTGCCATCAAAGCAGTGGAAACGGTGGATCAATGCGTGGAAAAATTAGTCACTGCCGGGCTGGCTAATGACTATACCATTTTTCTTACAGCCGATCACGGCAATTCAGATTACATGATCAATGAAGACGGATCGCCCAACACCGCCCATACGCTGAATCCGGTGCCGCTATTTATTATTGATAAGGAATGGAACGGGAAGGTCAGACCCGGTAAACTGGGTGACATTGCTCCTACTATTCTTACGATGATGAATTTCCCGATCCCGGAAGAGATGACAGGAGAAATTTTGATTGATTCGGTTTAATTTAGCGCAAACAACCAGCCATGCTAAAGAAGATATTGCTCCTGCTGCTTGCAGCACTGATCGTTATTCAATTCATACAGCCGAAAAGAAATAAAGCCGAAGGCCCGCAACCCAATTATATCGGTAATGCTTTCGCCATACCGGAAGATGTGAAAACCATTTTGGCCAAAGCCTGCAACGATTGTCATAGCAATAATACAAGCTACCCCTGGTATGCCCGTTTTCAGCCGATCCATTGGTGGCTGAACAATCATATCAATGATGGAAAGAAACATCTGAACTTTGATGATTACACCAACCGCAGCCTACGCTACCAGTATCACAAAATGGAAGAAACTATTGAAATGGTGGATGAAGGCGAAATGCCGCTGAATTCCTACACATGGACACACAAAGATGCCCGGCTTACCGATGAAGAAAAAAAGAAGATAGTGGACTGGGCCAATACCATCATGGATACGATGAAAGCAAAATACCCGATTGACAGCCTGGTTCGCAAAAATTAGCGCTACCTTTAAGCACCATTTTCTGATGTGAAACCTGTCTTCAAAAAGATAACCGGTCTGTGCTTCATCCTGGCAACCCTCTTGCCTTTTTTGCTGCCTTTTTCATTAGATATCAAGCAAGAGATCATCCGAAGGATGATGAAACAAAAAGTTGAATCTGCACGGCAGCTTCAAACAGTTATCATTCCGCAGAAAGAAGTGATCTGGATAGATGAGCATGAAATATGGGTAAACGAAAGCATGTTTGACATCAGCAGCATGAAATTTGAAAACGGCCTTTATACCTTCACCGGACTATATGATGAAGAGGAAACCAGGCTTGTCAAACAAAGAAACCAGCACTCAAAAAAAGGACGGGAAGAAAACAAAGTACTTTCACTGCTTTTTCTTTGCTTTCAGCAGGTACTTTGCAATGACCGTCAGGCTGTTAATTCCATGCTGCCTGTTTCCCGGCAAAAACATTTTATTTTCTCAGAGAAAGAGATCAATACTGCTTATCCTGTTTTGACCCCTCCCCCAAAAAATTTGCTCATATAGCTTAGTTAACCCGTTACTGTAAACATTCAAAATTCTTATGAGCAATAAGTATGCTTTTATATTGCTATGCACCTGCTGCATGGTTTTGCCGGGATATGCTCAGTTGGACAGCGCTTCACAAACACTGGAGGAGATTATACTTTCTGCCAGTAAATGGGAGCAAAAACTGAGTGAAATACCCAATAAGATCACACGGATAAATAAACAGCAGATAATGTTTGGAAATGCACAGACCTCTGCCGACCTGTTAGGACAGAGCGGCTCCGTATATATTCAAAAAAGCCAGTTAGGCGGCGGCAGTCCCATGATAAGGGGTTTTGCCACCAACCGGATATTATTGGTGGTGGACGGGGTGAGAATGAATAATGCCATTTTTCGCAGCGGCAATCTCCAAAATATCATCAGCATTGATGCACTTGCAGCAGAATCAGCCGAAGTGATCTTTGGCCCGGGTTCACTCATCTATGGCAGTGATGCTATTGGGGGAGTGATTGATTTTCACTCTCTGCAGGCACGATTTTCTTCAAACGAAAAGCCACTCGTAAAAGCAAACCTGATCGGTCGATATTCTACTGCCAATAAAGAAAAAACAGCCCATGCTGACGTTAATATCGGGTGGAAAAAATGGGCATTATTGTCCTCTTTTAGTTTCAGCAGTTTTGATGATCTGAAGATGGGTAAAAATGGCGGGCAAAACAGCTACCTGCGGCGGGAATATGTAATCAGGGAGAATAACAGCGATGTGATCGTTCCCAACACTGATCCCCGCATTCAGCGCTTCAGCGGCTATGACCAGTTGAATCTTTTGCAAAAAATCCGGTTCAAACCATCTGAACACTGGAACCTGCAGTATAGTTTCACTCATGCAAATACAGGTGATGCTCCTCGATATGATCGTTTGATACAGTACCGCAACGGCGCCCTTCGCTTTGCAGAATGGTACTATGGTCCCATGATCTGGCAAATGCACAACCTGCAGGTCTTACATTCAAAGAAAAACAAATGGTATAATGAAGCAAGGCTTACAGCCGCTTACCAGGATTACACCGAAAGCCGGGTTGACAGAACAAGGAATAACAACAACCGAAACCTCCAGGAAGAACAGGTAGATGCGGTGAATGTGAACTGGGATGCAACGAAGAGTTTTTCAAAGCACCAGTTGTTTTACGGGATGGAATATGTGTTTAATAAAGTGAGGTCATTTGGTGTAAGAACAAATATCAGCAACGGCAGCGCTTCGCCGATGGTGAGCCGCTATCCTGACGGCAGCACCTGGAGCACAGCCGGGCTGTACGGAAGCTTTAAATTGAATCCCGTTCCGAAATTCACATTGACAACGGGTTTGAGATACAGTTTCAATTCACTTAACGCCACATTTGATACCACTTTTATCAAGTTTCCTTACCAGCGAACCCGCTTGCAGGATGCTGCATTGACAGGCAATGCAGGTTTTGTTTTCAGACCAGACGCCGGCTGGCAACTGAAAGGGAATATTTCAACCGGTTATCGCATGCCCAATGTAGATGATGTGGGCAAGCTGTTTGAAAGTGTGCCTGGCAACATCACTGTTCCAAATCCGCAATTAAAGCCGGAATATGCTTGGAATTTTGAAGCAGCAGTTATAAAAGAAGTGACCGGTAAATTCAAAATAGAAATGGCCGGTTTTCACAGCATCCTTACTGATGCTATTGTACGAAGGCCATTTCGTTTCAACGGAGAAGACAGTATTGTCTTTGACGGAACGCTGAGCCAGGTGGAAGCCCTGCAAAATGTGGCCCGCGCCACTGTGTGGGGGCTACAGGCTGGAGCAGAAGTGTTTTTTTGCCCGTCTTTATCCTTACAAACTTATGTCAACCTGATCAGCGGAAAGGAAACTGATGATGAGAATGACGTGCAGGTACCCCTACGTCATGCACCGCCCTTTTACGGCAGCACCATTCTACGCTACCGTACACAAAAATGGTGGATAGAGTTTTCTGTTATCTATAACAGCAAATTGAAGCATGAAGACCTGGCTCCTTCTGAAAAAGCCAAAACAGATATTTATGCCCTGGATGGGAACGGGCTGCCCTATTCACCCGGATGGTACACTCTGAACTTTAGATTTTCTTACCCGTTGATGAAACATCTGCAGCTTAACTGCGGATGGGAAAATATCAGCAACCAGCGCTACCTGCCGTATTCCTCCGGTATCGTTGCAGCCGGAAGTAATTTAATTGTTTCGTTGAGAGCATCACTTTAAATCAACAAGGCTTGTGGATTTTTATCACAGGCCTCTATTAAAAGAATTACGTATGACTAACACCAAACAACAAGCCCGCTGGATAAGAGCCTTCCGATGGCTGCACCGCAAGATTGCGATTTTCCTCTTTATTTTTTTCCTGCTAATTGCAGTAACAGGGATTCTCTTAGGTATCAAAAAACAAACTGGCCTGCTGGCCCCAACTCAAAAAGGTGTGTCAAAAGACCTTGCCACATGGCTGCCTATTGATAGTCTTTATAAAAATGCTGTCCGTTACCTGAAAGACTCGGTTTCATCAGGTCTCTCTGCCGATATTGACCGGGTTGATATACGACCCGATAGGGGAATTGTAAAGTTTACTTTCAAAGATCACTTCAACGGCCTCCAGCTCGACGGCAGCACAGGCCAGTTATTGTCGGTAGAGAAAAGAAAAAGCGATTTTATTGAAAAACTACATGACGGTTCCATCCTCGACACTTTTTTTGGAACTGGTGGCGACCAGATCAAGGTTTCTTACACTGTTATCATGGGTTTTAGCCTGCTGATGCTGGTCATCACCGGTATGTGGCTTTGGTATGGCCCTAAAAGACTCCGGAAAAGCCGCCGGAAAACCGGCCAATCCGCTACAGGAGGGCCTTAAACCCAATTCTTTCTGACTCAAATTTTACAGAGACGTGCAGCATTTGTTTATGAAAATTGTCTAAATTACAGGCTGCCAAAGGACACTCATGACTGAGGAAGCCATTTTAAAAGGTTGTTTGAACAATGATCCGGTTGCACAGCGGGAACTGTATAATCGCTACAGTTCAAAAATGCTGGCTGTTTGTTACCGGTTTGCTCACAACCGTGAGGATGCTGAAGATATGCTGCAGGAAGGCTTTATTAAGGTCTTTTTACAGATGCATACATTTGAGAACAGGGGGGCTTTTGAAGGCTGGATCAGGCGAATCGTAGTGCATACCTGCATCAACATTCTCAAAAAAAATAAGAAGTTCAATGAAAGTGTGGACATTATCCACGCAACGGCTATACAGGTGAGAGAGGAAAGTGTGCCGGCCATCATACAGGCCAAACAGGTGGTTGAATGTATCCGTTTATTGCCTATCGGCTACCGGACCGTTCTTAACCTGTACGCAGTGGAAGGATATAGTCACAGGGAGATTGCTGAAGCATTGGATATAGAAGAAAGCACCAGCCGGAGCCAATATACCAGGGCTAGGGCAATGCTGGAAGATATATTAATAAGAAAAAAGATCCTTCAAAAACCGAAACAACATATTGATTGGCTTGCTGCTGTTAGCCAGCGATAAAAAATATTCGTATCCTTAATTAGTAACTGGTTATGCAGAGTGATTTACATAACAGGGATTTTGAGCAGTATCTGAAGCAGACCGCTGATCAATACCGGATGTTCCCCTCCGAAAAGGTGTGGCAGGGCATTGATAATGCACTGCATACCCGCCGCAGGTGGTATGGCCTTGGGTTGACCTTCCTGCTGCTGCTGACCGGTGCTGCCGTCACTTTTGTTATGTTAAAGATGCCGTCTAAACAAAATGAACCCGTTGCAGATATTCTCCTCAGTCCCGATGATGCATTCAGACCTGAAAAGAAAAATGTTTTTGTTGCTGACAACTCTCCGGCTGCTGCTGATAGACAGGTGAATCCTCAATTCCTTGAGCCATTGATCGGTGCTTCTGTTACATCTCCTTTCCCGGCTCCTTTGGTTATTGCTGAGAAGGATGAAGTGATAATACCTGCGGAAAAACAAAATATTGTTCCTGGCAGTATAGCTGTTCAGCAGCCACAGGCCCTTGTATTGGAAACAATTCCTTCTAAAAACATTGTTCTGGCAGAAACAAAAACAATTTCATCGCCTGCCGAAATAGCAACCAGCGTCAACGATAACAGTTTCGAAGAAATACAGTCATTGCCGCAAAAAGATATTGTTTCATTACCCCGCTATTCAGGAGATATTTATCCGCTTACCATTGAAAGTGTAGTAAACAGTTTCAGACTTGCCGGAAAGAAGAAGAACTTCACATTACAGTTTCATATATCGCCTACGATCAGCTACAGGAAATTGTCAGAAAACAAAACTTTCCTGCAGAATGCTGCTGCTAATGGGACCATTCCCGGTTATGCAGCCTACTCTGACGTAAACAATTATGTAAATCACAAACCCGACATGGGTCTTGAGCTGGGCTTTACCGGAAGATATGCGCTGTCCAATAGTTTAAGACTGAGAGCCGGTATTAACTTTAACGTGAGCCGTTACGATATCAGAGCCTATGATTCGCAAACAGAAGTGGCCACAATCGCACTTGACGCAGGAGGATCTGGCAGATCTTCTATTACCCGCATTACCAATTATCGCAATTTCAGTGGCGGAGATGCTAACTGGCTTAAAAACCTTTACTATTCGGCCTCTCTTCCGGTTGGTGCTGAGTTTCTGTTCAAAAGTAAAACCAACACAAGATTCGGCGTGGCTGCCACTATCCAGCCTACTTATATTATACGGAACAGGGCCTTCCTCATCACTACAGACTATAAAAACTACATAGAGGAGCCGTCATTGGTAAGACGCTGGAACATGAATACCAGTTTTGAAACCTTTGCCAACATACCTATTGGCGGAGCCATTTTCCAGGTAGGTCCGCAGGTTCGTTACCAGCTAAACTCAAGTTTTGTAGATAAATACCCTGTTAAAGAAAATCTGTTTGATTTTGGTTTCAAGGTGGGCATTCAGCTCAACCAATAGTGAACAAATCAATACTAACTGCTGCTTTATTTAAATATCCCGCTGCATTCAAACGGCGGGATATTTCTTTTACGCTAATTTTGGGCATGAAGTATTTTAGTTTTCTTTTCTCCGCCATCCTGCTTCTTCTTGCTGCATGCAGGTCCAAAAACAATACGACCGTCAGCCATTTCCCGGTTCTTTCTTACATCCAAAGCCAGGTGGCACATGTGGATACTTCGTTGTACTCCATCATAAAGCTTGACTATAAAGACAGTTCCGATGCCGACACTTCTTATATACGCCGGGAAGACTTCAGGGAACTTTCGAAAGACTTCCTCGAAATACCCGACATCAGCACTTCTTCTGCCGGAAAAAGATTTACAGAAGAAAAAAGATACGATGAGACCCTGGGCAGGGTGGTACTGGCCTATCTGCCCAAAGAACCAGAAAAAGAAAACCTGCAACGACAGGAAGTACTTATTGCTCCCAGCGCAGCCGGTGACAAAGTGACCAGCATTTTTATTGATCTTCTTTACCAAACAAGGGACAGTTCTGTTCAAAAAAGAATGCTGTGGCGTGTGGATCAAAGCTTCCAGGTGACTATCATTCGCCAAAAACCCGGTGAGCCGGAAACAATCAGTATAAACAAAGTCATCTGGAATGAACCTACCGATCAATGACGGCCAGCGAGTTTCAACATATTGCAGCAACAATACCCCGCCAACCGGGTATCTATAAATACTTTGATAACGACAATGAACTGCTTTATGTGGGCAAGGCCAAAGACCTTCGTAAAAGAGTCAGCTCTTATTTCAATAAAACATACAGCAGCTACAAAACACATGAATTGGTCAGCCGCATCCACAGGATAGAATTCGCAATTGTTAATTCTGAGCAGGATGCCTTTTTGCTGGAGAATTCCCTCATCAAACAGTTTCAGCCACGTTTCAATATCAACCTGAAAGATGATAAAAGCTATCCGTACATAGTTATTAAAAAAGAACCATTTCCCCGCATCTTCCTGACCCGGAAGATCATCAATGACGGTTCTGAATATCTCGGACCTTTTACTTCGGTAAAAAAAGTGAGGGAGTTGATTGAATTCATCCGGCAAACCATCCCGCTGCGAACCTGTAATCTCTTATTGTCCGAAAAAAATATAAGCAGGGGCAAATTCAAAGTTTGTCTTGAATACCATCTTGGCAATTGCAAAGGCCCCTGCGAAGGACTGCAAACAGGGGATGATTATGCCGAAAACCTGCAACAGGTGAAAAATTTATTGAGAGGAAATCTTTCTCCTGTTCTTAAACATTTCAGGGATGAAATGAAATCGTTTGCTTCAACCATGTCTTTTGAAAAAGCAGAGCTGGTAAAAAAGAAGATACAGTTCCTGGAAAACTACCAGTCCCGTTCAGTTGTGGCCGGCATAAAAACCGGCGACATGGATGTATTCTCTATCGTAAAGGAAAAAGACAGGGCCTGGGTGAATTACCTGATGGTCAGGAACGGCACCATTGTGCAAACTGAAACCAGCCAGGCTGAAACACATCTGGACGAAACAGAAGAAGAAATACTGCTGTTCACCGTTGCCCGGATGAGGGAGACATTCAACAGTGATGCCCCGGAAATCATTTTACCTTTTGCAATAGATTACCCCCGGAATGATACAATGATAAGAGTCCCAAAAGGAGGGCATAAGAAAAAACTGCTGGAACTTTCGCAGAAAAATGCCGGATATTTCATCGAAGAAGCTAAGAAAAAAGAACGGCTAAAATTAAATGATAAAGCGTCTGCTAAAACAAGACTGCTGGAGCAATTGCAAACTGACCTGCAGTTATCATCACTTCCGGATCATATCGAATGTTTTGATAACTCAAATTTCCAGGGAAGCTACCCTGTGTCGGCAATGGTGTGCTTTAGAAATGGAGAGCCTTTCAAAAAAGATTACCGGCATTTTAATATCAAAACCGTACAAGGCATAAATGATTTTGCCAGCATGAAGGAAACCGTATACCGGCGCTATAAACGGCTTTTGGATGAAGGCAGTCCTTTCCCGCAGTTGGTGATCATTGACGGTGGCAAAGGGCAGCTAAATGCGGCTATTGAAGCAATAGAACAATTAAATGCCTCGGGCAAAACAACACTGGTAGGGTTGGCTAAAAATGAAGAGGAATTGTTCTTTGCAGGAGACAGCAACTCCCTGAAGCTTCCTTATAATAGTGAAACCCTGAAGCTGATACGCCGTATCCGGGATGAAGTGCACCGCTTTGGCATCAGTTTTCACCGCCGCCAGCGCAGCAAAGGCACCTTTAAAAATGAACTGGAAGAGATAACCGGCATTGGTGCATCCACCGCAGCAATGCTGCTGAAAGAGTTCAAATCTATTAAAAACATTCGCCAGAAAACCGCTGAAGAACTGGCAGAAATTGTCGGGAAATCAAAAGGCGAGATGATATATAACTATTTCAGAGACAAATAACCACGTTGTGATGCGTGGGTAAAAGTAAAGGCAAAAAAAATGGGGCCAGGATAGAAATCCAGCCCCGTTTTTAAAATCCAATATCCTATGAAAAACCGAGACGAAAATACGACAATTATCCAATTATCCTATAGGACTTTTACGATTTTGAAAACTTTTTTTGAACATTATTAATTGTAAACAACAACTAAAAAACCCCTCATCAGAGGGGTTTTTATAAGAAATTAAATCTGTATTATTAATCAATACGACCAAAGGTCCTGTTCATAGTTGAATATCTTGTCTTTAATATTGTCACCTTCCAGCAAAGACAGGATGGGGTCCTTATAAATATTCTTGACTGTTTTATAAGCGGCATTGTCAATGGTGGACTTAACGATATAGCTGCTGAACATACGGCTTTCAAACAGTTCCTCCCATGTCATTCGGCTCATACCCATATTCTTGGGGTTATATACTTCATTCTTAGCCAGCATGGGACGCAGATCAGGATAATAAACCCAAAACATGGTTGATGTACCTCTTTCGATGGTTGTATTAGGGATATATTCTGTTTTCAAGGCGGCTATTCCCAGAATACGGACAAACATTCTGCTGGCCTCTCGGTCAAACACCCACTCTTCCTTTAGTCTCAGTTTCACCACATTTTTCGGGTTGAAACTTGCTCTTGTTACAACATAACCAATGATCTTATCAATCTGTTTGGTATCATATTGCGCCACTGTATCTGCTGAACCCATTGTTAGCTGCTCAATATCCGCTATCGCCATAGGAGTAGTGAACCTTTCATCTGAAAAAGCTGTTATCTCTCCTGATCTTACCGCCTTAAGCAGCATATCTACAAACATCTGGCTGCCGTTATCATCACTGGTTTCATACCTGAACGACTGATTCATTTTTTCTCTCAGATCAAGTTCTCTCCACACTTTTTGGGCATAAAGGGCATCATCCCAGCGCAGGTGCTCATACGGCAGAGGTGTTCTTGCACTAAGATTGCTTTTATCAAATGCATTGTCATTCCTGAGTGACTTACGGGTGACAGTATCAGATATACCCGATGAATCAACAGTAATTGGCAGCCCGCCATAAGGATTAAAACCAGTTGGCTGTGTAGTAACATTGTTTACTACCTGGCTGGTAGAATCAGTTGCCGGTCTCCTGTTGGGTCTGCGCTGCGCATTTAATTCGCTTGAAAGCATGGAAGTGATAAAGAGAAACACCCCAAACTTCAAAAATGTACTTTTCATGCCTGTTCCTGTTTTATTTATTTTATATAATAAAGCAGAGAAGGGGCTGTGGTGACACGGCCATCCGGACCTCTTACTTTAATATTTTCAATGGTAACCATCCTGTCGGCTTTCACATGCTGGTTGATGGCGTTTCTGACCTGTCCGCTGAAAGCAGCGCCATTATTAGGCAATGAAACAATGTCATCATCCGTATCGCAGGTGAAATTAAAACTCAACACTTCATAGTCTAATTCAAACGGAAAGTTCTTGATACCGGCTCCAACACCACCCTGTGCCTTGAACTGACCGGCAGAAACCTGGGCGCCGCTGGGTTGTCCACCCACATAAGCCTGGGCTTCAGGAATAGTACGAACCCTGAACTGGGAAGAACCGGCTACCTTACCATCAACCATTACAGTGATGATAGTGTTATCATTAACCTGGTTAACACGGGCAGTCCATTTCCCACCACCTCTGTTGCTAATTGATCCATTATTGATAGTTGCTGTTATCCTTTCAGCACCTCCGCCACTTGCTGCCACAGTAACAGGATTATCAACTCCTATATACAATACGTTCATCTTGTCGAGGGCAATCGAGGCATTTGATTGACCTACAGTATAGGCTACTTTTGTTTCAATAACCTGTTTTTGACCTTCCTGGTCAGTATATTCAATCCTGACAGGAACGCTGCCTGGTCCAACACCATTGACCTGTGTTCTGTACTTTACAAAACCGCTATCTGTCATTTGTTGAACTTGCCCATTAATTGAAACTACAGGTAGTGAAGCTTTGCTGAAAGCACCAACACCGGCTTTGATCTCCAATTCCTGCCCGGGATTAAGATACGTTGAGTTCTGACCTACAATAGCTGCATAGGTATCAAACCTAACTGTAACTTTTCCAACCTGCTCATGGCAAACAGAAACAAGGCGATTCTCAGTTGTTTTAACGTCATTCTGAAACTTGCTCAGAATTGTCATCGCAGCAACTGTAGGAACCATTCTGAAATAGGCTGCTTCCCATGTATTGTTGCCCTTGCTTTTGGTCGGAGGTTTTTCCAGGTTTATTTGTACAGCGTCAATAAAACTCTTTTTTGTTGCTGAATCAAGTCCTTCAATACCCAAAACATCACTCTTATACTTGGTCAGTATATCAAGTAATTTTTTCCCTTCTCCTTTCTCCACCATAATCCTTGTTGCAATATCAAGGTTGTCTTCCTTAAAACTTTTCGAACTATTGTTGGGATCACCACCAGCCTCTCTAAGAATCCTGTCCTTCAAACCTTGAATATACTCATACACGGTTTTGGTATAACCCATGATCTCCTGGGCTTTAGGATGCCATATCTTAGCTTTTTCAGCAGTGGTAGGATCACTCATTTTATCTTCCAGGGAAGCAAGAATAGTTCCCGAGGAAGCATTTACTGTATTATTAGTAGTCTCCAGACTATTATTAACCGTCTTAAAGGCATTAAGGATCTCAGATGATACGTTAAGGGCCAACAGGGCTGTCAGCACCAGGTACATCATATTGATCATTTTCTGCCGTGGCTCACGAGGTAATGACATGACGATCTATGGTTTTTGTTTTTTGAAATGGTGACTGTTCAAAAATCACGGGATACGGATTGGTTTTAAAATAATAATAAACGAACCCTTCCAGTTTTAGTTGCGACCCTGCATTGCGCTGAGCATGTTGCCGTAAATACTATTCAGGCGGCCCAGGTTATTAGCCAGCAAAGCGATCTGGTCTTGTGCTTTCTTCGCATCAGTCACACTGCTCTCCATCGCTTGCGAAGCATTCACTAAGTTGCTGTAGAACTGGTTCATTGCTTTCAGGTGGTTGTTAGTATCCTGCAGCTCCAGTTCATAAATAGTATTCAGGGAAGAAAGGTTCTTTGTCAGCACCTGCACCTGCTCATGGAATTGCTTGGTGCCATCAGCAGCCTGGCTAAAGTGCTGGATGCTGTTGGCTGCACCTACATAAGCATCTTTCATCTGGCCCAATGCCACAGAAGCTTCTTTGGTTTTAGCGGTATAGTCGCCGGTAGCTGCTACCACATCGCTGATCTCACTCATTTTATCTACAGTAGTGCCTAGTTTTTTAAAGTTTTCGCTCAGGCGGCCTAAGTTGGCAGGAGTAATGTCTGCCTCACGCAGCATATCTTCCATTTTCGTCAAAGCGGGGTTACCAGAACCTGTACCGGGCAAAGTAAGCGGTGTAGGCTTAAAATTCGGATCCAGGTCAGGGTGAAGGTTGATATCAGGGAAATAACGTTGCCAATGTGGTTCTTCAGGAGGCGGCACCATGAAGGCCATCACCAGGAACACCACAACTTCCGATGCAAGACCCAATGTGATCATTTCGTCAGCAAAAGGCCAGTGGCGGATTTTGAAAAGGGCGCCGAGAATTACAACGGCGGCAAAAAATGCGAAGATAAAATTGAGGACTACCTGGCCTCGTTGGGTTTTAAAGAAACGCATAAAGGGTTCGTTTTTATAGTTTATTAAATTTTAAACAATACACTATACGATATAAACGGAATTATGAGAGCAAAATTGTTTTTAAAAAAAAGAGGTCGCAGAAGAAAGACCTCATTGAGAACTGTTTATCATCTGCGACGTCCTTTTGGCGGGGCTGCGGGTAAATCTATCACGCAACGGAACCCGACGTAAGATTTGGCCGAATCCTGGTATTCGTAGGTGCTGGTACCATTTTGCAGGTAATAACCTACATCTTTCCAGCTGCCGCCACGAATGATCTTCCGTTTCATCAGCGGGGGATCATCATCTTTGGCATTCCAGCGAACATCCGGGTTCATATCATGCTGAAAGTTATTTCTCCCTTCGTAGTAAATAGAAGATGTCCACTCGGCCACATTACCAGACATGCAATACAAACCATAATCATTAGGCCAATAGGCATCGGCACGAACGGTGTAGAAACCACCATCTTCAGGATAATTACCACGTCCGGGTTTGAAGTTGGCCATCAAACAGCCTTTCTTATTTCTCAGGTAATAGTTACCCCAGGGGAACATAGTTTGTGAACGTCCGCCGCGGGCTGCATACTCCCACTGCGCTTCTGTAGGCAGGCGGAAGTCAGATTCCTGTGTTCTTTTCTTTGAATCGAGGAATGAGTTGAGATAAAGTGTTCTCCAGTTACAAAAAGCTTCAGCCTGTTTCCAGTTAACACCCACCACCGGATAATTACCAAATGCCGGGTGAGAAAAATATCTTTTGGTCATCGGCTCGTTGTAAGAGTAAGAGAAGTCACGGATCCACACTAATGTATCAGGATAAACCTGCTGGGGATAACGCTGAATGAACTTGGAACGGGGAACACCGGCATTCTCTCTTTTGGCCGCTTCTTTCAGGTCATATTTTTCAACCTGGTAGATTATTTTGGAAACATCTATCTCTTTTTTGCCGAAAATCCTTTCTTCAGGAGGCAGGATCATATCAGTTTGGCCCAAAGCCTCAACATTTTTCGGATCATCCCATTTGAACTGCTTCATGGCAGCCCAGTCCACATACTCGTTGCCATCGCTTCCGGCTTTTACTTTACCCAGTTTGCGGGCAGCGACAGAATCACGAACCCAGAATACAAACTGGCGGTATTCGTTGTTGGTGATTTCGGTAGCATCCATCCAGAAACCGCTAATAGAAACCGAACGGTTACGGGCACTGAAGGCATAGGCCGGATCCTCATCACTGGGACCCATGTGGAATGTGCCCTGGGGTATGTACACCATGCCCGGAGGTTTGGGCAAAACGTACTTGTTTCCCGGAGCAATCCCATGCACCTGTCCGTCATTGGGGAGACTTCCACCTTTGTTTTTTTTGCCTCCAAGGATACCACAACTTGTCATCATGGATACGCATACTACTGCGAGGAGGATATAGCTAAGGTTTTTCATTTTCATACACTTAAAGGGTATTGGGCAAATATAATGTTTTGGGTTAATCGGTTGCACAACGTTAAAGTTTATTTTTTTCAAATAAAAGCGTCTTTTACGAGGTAAAATATCTAACGGGTATTATTACCGTTTATTGCATGTTTTTGAAATAATATTATCCACCCCCCGCCCTGTTAATCAGGGCAATAAGGGCTTTTACGCTGTCCACTGGTTTTTGACAGGTATAATCCCTGCATAAATAAACGAGCGGCATATCGCTTGCTGTTTTTCCCGACAACAAGGGCCAGCTTTTTTCACTGTCTGAGGCCATCAAAACACGGCCGGGAATGTATTCCCACAACACTTCTTTATGTAGCTTCTCATAAGATTTTCCAAGAATAGCCAATTCAGCAGTACCGGCCACCTGCTCAACCAGCAACCCGGCCCAAACACCAAAAGAACCGGGATAACGTATAATGGCATTGCCTAAAGAGGAAAGCATCGTCCTGCCTTGCTTCCCCCACTCTTTCTTATCCAGTAAAATCGAAAGATGCAGCAGGTTCGTTGCCATAATCGCATTCCCGGAAGGGACGGCCCCGTCATACACTTCCTTTTTGCGAACGATTACATCGGCCTGGTCACTTTTTGTATAATAAAAAAAGCAGCCTTCCGGTTCGGAGAATCCTCTAATAACTTCTTCTGTCAGATCCCGGGCCTTGTCTAACCAACCTGTGTCTGCTGTTATCTCCTGCAGGTCAATCAGGGCCATGATCAGGTATGCATAATCGTCTAAAAAGGCAGGAAAACGAGCCTTGTCGTCCTTCCAGGTATGATGAAATTCTGTGGTTCTGTCACCGGTAAAATGCTGTAACAAAAATTGCATGTTCCGGACGGCCAATTGCCTGTACTGCTCATCTCCTGTTGCAGCAAAAGCATGGCTGCAGGCGGAGTTCATCAGTGCATTCCAGCCCAAAATTATTTTGTCATCCAGCCCGGGTCTGATTCGCTTATTTCTTTGATTTAGCAACTTCTCTTTTCCTTTGGCAAGGATTTTTTCCAAATCACCCAGATCAACAGCATATTTTGCCGCAAAGTCATCAATCGTTTCTTTTGTCCGAAGGATATTGCCCCCCTCCCAGTTACCTGCGGCGGCTATATCATAATAACGACAAAACAAGTCAGCCTCCTTTCCCAATATATCTTGCACCTCCTCATATGTCCATACATAAAACTTACCCTCCTTTCCCTCACTGTCAGCATCAAGCGCCGCATAGAATCCGCCTTTAGGATGAAGCATCTCTCTTTGCAAAAAGTTCATTGTTTCCTTTATCACATCCCGGTATTCCTGCTTTGCTGTCAGTTGAAACGCCTCACAATACACATCCAGCAGCAAAGCATTATCATACAGCATCTTTTCAAAATGCGGGGCCAGCCATTCAGCATCTGTCGAATACCGGGCAAAACCTCCGCCGAGGTGGTCATAGATACCACCCTGCATCATTTTATCAAGGCTGAGTAATGCCTGGTTCAGCGTCGCTTCATCGCCGGTAAAATGATGACAACGCAAAAGAAACCGGATAGTGAATGTTTGCGGAAATTTCGGGGCCCTGCCAAAACCACCCCATTCCTTATCGGCTGTCTTCAGCACATTTGCTACAGCTTCGTTTATTCTTTCTTTTGTAAAAAGCTGAGCTGATGAATCCGGGTCCTGCTGCCCAAATGCATTGGCCTGCAGGAGATGCGCCGTAAGGTTTTCAGCCTGTGCATCTATCTCATGTCTTTTTTCCCGGAATGCACTGGCCACTCCTGTCAGCACATCTTTCCACGATGGCCGGTTGAAGGCAGGCTGCGGGGGGAAATAAGTGCCGCCATAAAAAGGTTTGGTGTCCGGCGTAAGAAATACATTGAGCGGCCAGCCTCCGCTGCCGGTCATGGTCTGCACAGCATCCATATATATATGATCGAGGTCCGGTCTTTCTTCCCGGTCAATTTTGATATTGATAAAATCACGGTTCATCATAGCAGCCGTGGATTCATCCTCAAAACTTTCTCGTTCCATCACATGGCACCAGTGACAAGCCGAATAACCAATACTCACAAGAATCGGCTTGTTTTCAAGAACAGCCTTTTGCAAAGCCTCTTCACCCCAGGGATACCAGTCAACAGGATTATGTGCATGTTGCAGAAGGTAAGGGCTTGTTTCGTTGATGAGATGGTTGTGGTGCATTGGCATAGGTCAAAATTAACTTTGCTGTGGCCAATGGCACAAAAAAGTAAAGGACACTATTCAGTGCCCTTTACCAGATATTCTTTTAAAAAGCTATTTCTTTTTCAGATGGGTGGAAAGAAATTGCTCTAATGCTGCCACCATGCTCGGCGCCTGTGGTTGTGGAGCTTTTATTTCTAATTTCAGGCCTGCATCTTCGACAGCCCTGGAGGTATTGTTGCCAAATGCGCCGATCACCGTTCCGTTTTGCCTGAACTTTGGAACATTATCAAAGAGGCTTTTTACACCACTGGGGGTGAAAAAGCAGATTACATCATAGTCTGTTCTGGACAGTATCTCTTTCACATCACTACTGACACTTCGGTACATAAATGCCAGCGAAAACTCGCAGCTATTTGCCTTTAGCCAGTTAACGATCTCGTTATCCTGTTGATTTTCGGAACACACATAGATAAATTTCTCATTGTTCTTGTGCTTGTTGACAACATCAAACATGCTCTTGTTGGTGCCATCAGCCCCGTAAAAGACTTTCCGCTTCCTGTAGAGAATGAATTTTTGCAGGTAGAGTGCCACAGCCTCTGTGATGCAGAAATACTTGGTATCCTGCGAAACATTCACCTTCATCTCCTCGCATGTGCGGAAGAAATGATCAATGGCGTTGCGGCTGGTGAAAATGACTCCTGTGAAATTTTGGATTTCGATCTTTTGCTTGCGGAAGTCCTTGGCGGGAATGGCCTCCAGCTTAATAAAAGGATGAAAGTCCAAATCTACTCCATACTTCCGTGACAACTCGAAATACGGCGACTTGTCGCTTTCGGGTCTCGGTTGGGTAATCAGGATCTTATGTATTGCTTTGGCCTGAACATCGGCCTTTGTAACCCCATTATTTACCATGTGCGGTTCGGCTAAAGTTGAGTGCAAAGGTAAGCAGTTCTATTGGAAAACCACAAGTAAAAGCTTGTAAATCAGCAAAAGGGGCGCAATTTCAAAGGCAGAAACATATAAAATAAAATGAAAAGGGTTGAATTTGACCTGATTACGAAGGGCGGCATATGTCAATATAAAGCGATAAATTAACAACACTCCCAACCCGGCCCAAGACAAAACGAGTCCGGCAATGTAAACCCAACCCCCGGAAAAGGCCAATACCGGCAGAAATGGAAGCAGGAAAACTCCTATCACTTTGTTGATTATGAATACTATGAATATGTATGAATTTGCCGTCTCCGGTTTTCCAAACAACCAGCCCATGATTTTAAGACCAATAAATTTTCCCAAATAAATGGCCGAAATCCCCGCCGCACAATAGGAGCAGTAAAGCCAGAAGTCATCTCCCCTGATCATGCTAAAATGCAGCAAAAGAAAGTTGATATAAAGGGAACTGCTGACCACAAAAAAACCATTCAGCAGCAAGGATGGCAGAGGGGTTTGCATCAATTGCTCCCTGATCTGTTTTTGTTTTAGGGTGGTCCGGAAAAACAAGCGAAACAGGTCATTGAAATACTTGGCAAATGCGTTTCTCAGCATGGCAAACAGAAGAAACAGTAGCAGGATTGCATAAAACAATAATTCCTTTCCGCTAAATCTTTTCAGGTCGGTTTGAGTATAAACAGGTTCGGCGCCAAATCCAAAATACGGATGCACTTTTTGTAATTGCTCCGGCAATGGACTCAAGGGATCGTATTGCCAGACAGCACCAGAAGAATAGGGTTTGCGGGAAACGGAACTGGTATCCTGCGGCATTTTTTCCGCTTCAGGAGGTATCACAAGTTGTGCCACCGTGTCAATTTCGTCAGCAGGCTGAATGATCGTATCCGCCTGCGCATTTGTATCAACGCCGAAAAAGAAAAAGGTTGCCAGTAAAAAAATGAGAATCCGGGTCACGCAGTGCTATTATGGTGCAAAAGTATTGAAGTGGTTTTCACAACCGTCATTGACTTAAAAATAATTGATGAAGCCAAAATGTATCTTTGACTGGCGCAGGTTGAAATCTGTATCATTTCGTTTACCCACAGCCCATGCCAGGTTGAATACCCCCACTTTTGTTTCAAAAGCCAGGCCCAGCCCGGTTCCGATATAAGTGTAATTGATATTTACGTTCTGGCTGTTGTTTCGTCCCCAGCCTCCATCCAGCAACACATAAAAAAAAGAGTTTTGCCCTACGAGATAGCGGTACTCAGCAGTGCCTATAGCAAACTGTGACAAATACTGGCTTTCCTCATCAAACCCCCTGAGCAGTTTGTATCCACCTAACTGGAACAACTCGTTGCGGAAAATATTACCACTTTGAAAAATACCGGCGTTGAACGCTGTTTTTACCGTGCTTTGCCTGCCTGCCTGGAAATAACGGGCTGCGGTGAGCCTGACACGAAACTGGTAAGTTTTCATTTTGACTGTATCATACAACCTGCCGAAGTTGAAGGAAGGATCGCCGGGATCTTTTAGCTCCATGATCTCATTGTTCCTTTTGATCTTTTTAGTTCCAACCGATGTGATGATACGAACCTCATTACCGTGCAGGGGATTGAATCTGTAATTGGTATTATTAAATTCATAATCCAGCCCGGCGCTGGTTGAGCTTACATCCGCTTCATCGGGAAGGCGGCGGTTTTGCATTACAAAGGTGGTATTTGCGCCGTTCACAATGGTTTGAAAACGCTGCAAAAACAGTTTGCCCGATTGATTTATGCTTAAAATGTATTGTGCCCCCAATTGAAAGTTGATATTGAGAAAAGTGCTGTCTTTCCGGAACATATCAAAAGTAAAATCCAGCCCCACCGGCGAATCAAAAAGGAAAGGATGCTGATATAGGATATTGAGCCGGGGCGAATTAACCTGTATTTGTTGCCAGTTCAGGCCAACGGTCTCCCCAGCGCCAAAAGCATTTTTCAAATTGATATTGGCCTCGCCGGTTATAAGTGTTTTTTTGGAGGAAAGCTGGTCATTGTTTGGCAAAAAACCAACCAGCACATTTACCTGGCTGCTCTTTTTTTGTTTCAGGTACATATTCAGCACCGATCCGGTGCCCAGCATAGTAAGATTTGAGGGGCTTTCTTCTTCCACCCAGGTCAGTTCTTTCATCTTACGGCTGACCCGCTCCAGTTTTTCCCTGCTGTAAAGACTTCCGTTGGGAATGCCAAGATAACGCTGCAGGTAGCTATTAGCTATTTTCGTCTCTCCGTATATCCGAATGCTATCAATTTTATAGGCAGGACCGTTTTCCACCAGCAACTGTGCTGTCAGTTTCTCTCCTGCCAGTTGCATACTGTCAAGATATACTTTGGCAAAGGGGTGGCCGTTATTCTCCAAATGACTGAGTAAACGGCTTTGCAATGAGATCACCAGTTCACCATCAACCGGTTTTCCGGCAAATGCTTTTTCAATCCAGCCTGCGGCATTCAATAATGCCGGATCCACTTTTGAAACATCAAGCCCCGCCCACTGATATTGCTCCCCGGCAAATATATGTAAAACAGCAAATGATGAATCATATCGAACACTGTCCACCGATGCTGTGATGAATCCTTGGGAACGAAGCAAACCCGGCAGTTTAGCAATATACCCGATACAGTCATTGCGGGAAGAAAAAGAGGTGGTAATATTTAGTTGTGAAGACAACGTGGCAGAATCTTTATCAACCCCCTGCAAACGCAGCACATAGTTTTGCTGCGCCGGCGATGCAAGACCTGCGAATAAAAAAACAAGAACCAGTATTTGCACTCTTAATTTTGCCATGTGGCTTTTCCGCGGATATTAATGGCTAAATTATTCATTAAATAACAAATTTCATTGGCAGGGATCAATTAATCCTGCTTTTTAAAAATGGCAGGCATTTACATACATATTCCGTTTTGCAGGCAGGCCTGTCATTATTGCAATTTCCATTTCAGCATTTCACTGCGATATAAGAACGAACTGATAGCCGCTTTATTGAAAGAAACTGCTATGCAAAAAGAATACCTGCAGGCACAAAGCATCGAAACCATCTACATAGGCGGCGGCACCCCAAGTTTATGCAGAGAAGAAGATATAAGTAGTATTATTCAAAGCATTTACAGGCATTACGAGGTATTGCCGGATGCAGAGATAACACTGGAGGCAAATCCTGATGACATCGGTAACACACAATTAGAGGGATGGAAAAAAGCCGGCATTAACCGGCTAAGCATCGGTATTCAAAGTTTTTTTGAAGAAGACCTTCAATGGATGAACCGGGCACATAATGCACAACAGGCGACAGACGCTTTGCAACAGGCACTAAAATATTTTGACAATATCACGATTGACCTTATCTATGGCACACCCGGGCTGACCAATGAAAAATGGAAATATAATATTGATGCGGTGATCTCCGCCGGCATCCCACATATTTCCTGCTATGCACTGACGGTGGAACCCAAAACCCCGCTGCAAAAAATGATCACACAGCAAAAAAAGGAAAACATAAACGCAGATAAACAATCCGAACAATTTCTGATGCTGATGAACTGGATGGAAGCAGCCGGTTATGAACATTACGAAATATCCAATTTTGCAAGGCCGGGACACCGAAGCCGTCATAATTCATCTTACTGGCAGGGCAGGCATTACCTTGGCCTTGGTCCATCAGCACATTCGTTCAATGGCATTTCACGGCAATGGAATGTGTCAAACAACAGCGTTTATATTGAAATGATTGACAAAGGAAAAATTTCTTTTGAAAAAGAAGAACTGACCGAAACACAGCAACTGAATGAAATGATCATGATATCATTGCGAACCATGGAAGGATTACCGGTAAACAAGCTGGAAGAAAAAAGAAAACAGGAGCTGTTGCAGACAGCCCAACCATATATCAGCAGCGAATTAATGAAAATGGAGAATAACAATCTCATTCTTACAAAAGAGGGTAAGCTATTGGCTGATGGAATAGCAGCAGCGCTTTTCTTCTAACCTTTTTTGAGCCATGCGATCAGGATGTTCAGCACACAGCCAATGGCCACTACAGAAGTAAGAATAAAACTGAACCACTTGATGGGATGCGCCGTACCACCTTCTTTTTTTCCTTCCTGGTATTTGTTGAATTGGAGCACATTCAAAACAATAAGAATGACTGCGGCGGTGAAGAATAAAACCTGGAAAAACTGGATCATGTAACAAAGTTTTACTGACCCATGAAGTTAAAGCTTTTGATGTTGCCGCCAATAGTCGTAAACATGTTTTCCAACGAGGCAAAGCACCATAATTAATATGGCAGTAGGTCCAAATCCGTGGTAAGAGAGTGGCATAGAGCAAAGTTTTTGTACTGATCTAATCCCCCTGGTTCTTTTCACTGGTCAGACCAATACCTGCTCTATCTGTTTAAATCCCTCAGAGGGTTTAACATTTTCCCAAAGAATACGGTAAACTGTATCGGCAATGGGAATGGCCGCGCCGATATTATCATTGATATTGTTGATGCAGTGGGATGCATGATAACCCTCTGCCACCATATTCATTTCGAGCTGTGCCGCTTTCACCGAATAGCCTTTGCCGATCATGCTTCCGAAAGTGCGGTTACGGCTGTATAAAGAATAGCAGGTCACCAGCAGGTCGCCAAGATAAACAGAAGCGGCATAGTTGGGAGTACGGCGGTGAGTGACCGGGTCTTCCCCCTCATTTTCACCCACCACGATATGCTCGGCTCCGAATGCTTTTAAAAACCCCGCCATTTCATCTGCAGCATTTGCAATGTAAACGCTGAGAAAATTGTCGCCATAGTCAAGCCCATGTGCAATGCCTGCCCCCAGCGCATATATATTTTTCAGCACAGCGGCATACTGCACACCCAAAATATCATGATTGGTGATGGTGTTGATATACTCTGTTGAAAAATGAGAAGCAATGGCTGAAGCTGTTGAAATATCAGTGCCAGAAAAGGTCAGGTAAGAAAGTTTTTCCGCTGCCACTTCCTCGGCATGGCAGGGGCCGAGAACAGCAAAATAATCATCCAGTTTTATGTCAAATTTTTCTCCGAGATAATCATTCAGCAGCACATTTTTATCCGGCAATAATCCTTTTATGGCCGATACTATTTTTTTTCCCTGCCAGTCTGCAGCAGCAAGACCCTCAAGGCTGGTTTCAACATAAGCGGAAGGAACAGCCACCAGCACCACATCTGATTGCCTCACCACTTCCTTCACATCAGCCGTCATTTTCAGCAGGCGGGTATCAAAATAAACCGAACTCAGGTAGTGCGGGTTGTGATGACGTTTGCGGATATGCTCAATGCTATCTGAATTCCTCACCCACCAATAAATAGAATGCTGTTTGTCCGTCAGGATCTTTGCCAGTGCCGTAGCCCAACTGCCGCTTCCGATGATACCGAATTTCATACCAACTGCCTTGAAATTTTTGATTTATGAAATAAAGGTAAATAACTCATTGTTTCCGGGTAAAAGAAAAAAGAGTTCCGGTCAGCGGGAACTCTCTCCATGTTTTAAATAAAGTGGCTATTTGGCAAATAAATTATCCTTTGGCACCACTTTCACTTTCATGCCATCTTTTAATGTTTTGCTCACTGCAGAATAGGGCTCTGTCACCACTTCATCGCCGGGATTCAGCCCGGTGGTTATTTGCAAATAATTAATATCCTGTATGCCCGATGTAACCATCACTTTTTTAACCGTCCCATCCGGCTGCAGTACAAACACCACTTCTTCCAGGTCATCTGAATAGGAAACATTTGCTTCGGCATTGGCTTCCTCTTCACCTCTTTTGCTTTGATCTTCCTTCTTTTTATCAGCAATGTTCTGGTCGCTTCCCTTCACTCTTGCAGTCACCGCCCCAATAGGAACAGCCAGCACTTCATCCAACCGTTTTGTTTTAATATCGGCGCTGGCATTCATACCCGGGCGGAAGGGGAATTTTTTTGGCCTTGCCGGGTCAATAAGGTCTTTGTATGATTCCATGTCAAGCCTTATCCTTACTTCATAGTTGGTAACATCGTTGGAAGTGGTCAGTGCAGTACCGCTGCCTTTGATACTACTGGCTATCTGTGTCACCACGCCTTTGAACTTGCGGTTATTATAGGCATCCACTGTCACATCGGCCGAATCGCCGATATTTACTTTTACAATATCATTTTCACCCACATCCACTCTCACTTCCAGCACCGACATATCTGCAACGGTCATCATTTCTGTTCCTACGTTAAAGCTGTTGCCGGCAACTCTTTCCCCCTTTTTTACTTTCAGTGATGAGATCACACCATCCATCGGGGCAACAAGTGTCGTTCTCCCAAGATTTTTATTGGCAGAAACCAATCCTGTCCTGGCTGTTTCCACACCGGCTTCGAGGCTTTTGATATTTTGCTGCGCTGCATTGTAATTGGCCTGTGCCGTCTTATAAGTATTTTCAAACTGCTCCAGTTCCGCCTGCGAGATCACTTTTTGATTGAACAATTCTTTATTGCGGTCATATGCTAATTTGGCCAAGTCAAGATTTGCTTTTAAGGCCTCTATCGCTGCAGCACTGTTTTGCACAGTAGCCTGCGACTGGTTCACTCTTGATGCCGCTTCGTCACGTTGCAAGGCATATATATCAGCAAAAATGCGGGCCAGCACCTGCCCTCTTTTTACACTGTCGCCTTCATTCACATTCAGCTCGGTGATCTCACCGGAAATATCGGGACTGATCTTCACTTCCACTTCCGGGTACACTTTGCCGTTGGCGTTTACCGTTTCAATAATAGTGCGCCGGGTAGCTTTTTCAGTCGCCACCTTTAGCTCCGACTTGCTGCCACCGGTTATTTTTTTGGCAATAAGGAAGACCAGGACCAGGACTCCCAGTATTATCAATATCCATTTTAATCTTTTGTTCATCTGAAACTGTTATTTTCTGCGATGTGAGATAAATAGTATCTGTTTGCATTTACAATTTGATCCCCTGCCCTTTATAAAACTCCAGCACCTTCATCTTAAACACATAATCAAACTGGGCAGACAGCATCTGTATCCTTGCTGTTTGAAAAGTGTTGCGGCTGTTCACCAGGTCAAAAATGGACAGCAGGTTCAGATCATATCTTTTTTTGGCAAAATCATAGGCCTTCTGTGCAGCTTCGGCTGTTTTGCGGTTGGCATGAAATCGTTGCAGCGCTGCTGTTGCATCATTATAAGCCCTGTAAACATCCTGCTTCAATGTCTGGCTGTTCTGTTCTTTCTGCAATTCCACCTGTTGCAGATTTAGTTTGGAACGGTGCCAGTTCCCTTTCAGGTTATGTCCATTGAAAATAGGCACACTGATGCCAATGCCCACTGACTGCCTGAAGTTTTGATTCATCTGGTCGAAATAGGTAACCGAACCAAAATTATATATATCAACTGGCTGAAGCGGAAAAACCTGGTATGGTGTGCCGTTCACAGTCACTGTTCCCACGGGTGCATTCACTTGTGTCAGTGATTTTATCTCTCTTGCCCTGCTGTTGAAAGTGGTGCCAAGGCTTCCAAACAATGAAATGGTAGGATACATCGAACCCCTTGCTGCTTCCACCAATCGTTGTGCTGCTTTCATGTTCAGCTCATCTGCTTTTTGTTGCGGCAAGCTGGTGATGGCAGTATTGTACACAGCATCCGGCTGCAGATCGGCAAGCGATTCCAGTGGGATAGTTTCCACGGGGGGTGTTTCAATATCAAAAGGAGCCGCAGCATCCAAATTCAGCAATGCTTTCATCTGCAGCAACAACAGGTTGGCTGAGGTCTCGGCGTTGATATAATTGGCGCTGTCTGTTGCTAATTGTGCTTCCATTTGCGCAGCATTCAGTTCCGGCAAAGCGCCGGCATCCACCTGCAAACGGGTACTTTCCAACTGTGTACGGGTCTGATTCATCTGCACTTCGGTTATCCTTGTTTGTTCTTTGGCCATCAACACCTGCAGGTATGACGCAGCTACATTAAGAGATATATCATTCCTCGCTTTTTCAGACCCCAGCATGGCCGCTTCAAGACTAAACTCCCTTGCAGCCACAGTATTTCTTTTGCTGAACCAGTTGAACAGGTCAACACCTGCCTGCAAGGTATAACTGTTAAAAAAATACCCGGTGGTGATCAGGCTAAAACTTGTTGGATCCTGGTTTCGTCCTGCGCTATACCCGATGTTGCCGTTAAAATTAGCAGAGGGAAGTTGCGCCATTTTGCTCAAGTGCATATCCAGGGCTGCAAAACGGGTTTGCAGATCGGCCTGTCGCACAGAAATATTATTCTTCACTGCATACTCAACACAGCGGCGCAGATCCCATTTTTCTGCCGGTGCGTTTTGTGCAAACAAAAAGCCGGGAAGGCAAAGCAGGGTAAGTGCATACAAGCGGAGGCGTATCATCCCGCAAAAATAAAAGAAATGACGGGTCGAAGATTTGATTTTTTACAGACGGGAATTAAATTTTGCCTAAAGCATGGTCCAAATCAGCAATCAGGTAACCAGGTTCTTCCAATCCTGCATACATACGGATATAAAGATGCTCCTTATTTTCGGGGTCAAAATTCCCTGGTTGTATTCCGGCACATTTGGGAATCACCAGGCTTTCATGACCGCCCCAACTCACCGCCATCATTATATGCTGCAATGATTCGCAAAAGCGGACAATATCTTCCCGCTTACTTGTTTTCAATACAAAGGTAAACAGCCCGCAGGCATCTTTCATCTGCTGCTTTGCCAGTGCATATTGCGGAAACGATTCATCAAAAGGAAAGATGACGGATTCCACTTTGGGATGTTGTTTCATAAAAGCGACCACCTCTTTCGTTGTCCGGGTGATCCGCTCAATTCTTGCCGGCAATGTTCTTAATCCCCTTATCAGCAACCAGGCATTGAAGGGCTGAATGCCGCTGCCGATGTTCAGGTATTCGCTGTCAAATATTTTTTTCATCATGGCATGGCTGCCGCTTAGCACTCCGCCGAGTGTGTCACTGTGCCCTCCAATATATTTTGTTGCGGTCTGCATCACTATATCAATGCCCATCTCAATGGGTTTTTGGTAAAGCGGTGTGCAGTAGCTGTTATCCAGCAAAGTGATTATATTTTTTGACCGGGCAAATGCCGCCACTTCACGAATGGGCTGCAGCGCAAAATCCCAGCTATTGGGAGATTCGAGATAATAGAAACCCGTATTTTCTTTGGTTGCATTTTTCCAGTTTTCAACGGTGCTGCCATCAACATAAGTTGTCGTAATGCCAAACCGCGGCAGGATGACATCAAACATCCGCTGTGCCCATGTGTACGGTTTAGCCACCGACACAATATGATCACCAGATTTTACATTGGCAAAAATGCCGGCGAAGATGGCTGCTGCACCATTGTTAAACACTAAACAATCTTCTGCCCCGTCCAATGCCGCAAGTTTTTTCCGGAGAATATCAACAGTCGGGTTCAGTCCGCGACTATATAAATAACCACCCATCTCGTCTTCAAATGCTTTGCTGAGATCAGCAACTTTCTTAAATGCAAAATTGCTCGTCTGCATAACCGGCGGCGCTATGGCATTGAAGTAATGTTCTCGTTCCTCGCCCAGTTCATTGATGATTTGTGAGATGTCCATGCATCAGTTTTTTGGCTTCAGCCGCTGAACAATAAAATACAAAATGATAAATCCTGCCAGCACACTGGTGCCTGTCAACGCAAGCATAGGTTCCTTCACAGCGATCATGGTGCCGACAAAAATATAAGCAAGAATAAATAACAAGGGCAGCAGCGGGTACAGCTTCATCGAATAAATGCCCGTGCCGTCAAGATGCCTTGTTTTCTTTCTCAAAATAAAAATGGTGCCGGCAGAAGTAGCCATACCGATGGAGTCGAGAAAAATTGTAAAACTCAGTATCTGCTCAAATTTTTCAGCAAAGAACAATACGATCACACAAACCGCTGCAAACACAGTCAGGCTCACTGTGAGCACATCCCGCTTTTCATTTTTTTTGCTGAAAGGTTTGGGCAAAATTCCATCAAGGCTCATGGCATACATCACCCGGGGGTTGCTTAGCAGCAGCACATTCACATAGGCCAACACTGCAAGGAACAATAGAAGTGATGAAGCATATTTACCGGTGCTGCCAAACATTTTTTCAGCCACCACCGAAGCAATGCCCGAAGTTGTTTTCAGTTCATTAAAACCGATCACTTTCACATAGGCATAGCTCACCAGCAGGTATAATGTAATGATAACAATGATGCCGATGAAGATACCTCTTGGGATATTCTTTTGCGGATGTTCCACTTCTTCACCAAAATTTATCGTTTGCTGGTAGCCACCATAAGTAAAGAAAGTTGCTTTCAGCGCCACACCAAACGACAACAGCAAGGCTGCCGCCGATGTTTTGCTGTCATCTATCAATAATGCTGTTGTGCTGTGAACAGATGGAAAAAACAAGGCTGCAATAATGACCAGCAACATCCCGATCTTGATAATCATCAGCACATTTTGCGTTTGCGAACTCATCCTGAGGCCCATCAGGTTTACACCATAAAAAAGAACAATGGCCGCAATCGCCACCACCGGTTTCCATTGCTCCACCATCCCCGGCTGCACCAGCAGCGGAGTGATGTATTCACTGCCGATCAGCGCCACACCTGATAAAGACGCTGCATTGGAAATTAAAATGATCACATTGATGCCAAAGGCCAGTGAAGGGTGATAGGCATAAGAAAATATTTTATAGTACCCGCCGGTAACCGGGTAGCGGCTTCCGATTTCAGCATAGGTCAGTGCACCGCAAATGGCAACAAGGCCTGCCACCACCCAAGCTGCAAAGAAGATCGAGGGGGTGGCTGCTGCTTCAGCAGCATCCCTGGAAGTGCGGAAAATACCTGTTCCTATCACAAGCCCAATAACGATCATGGTGATGGAGAAGAGTCCAAGCTTATTCTTTGCAGTCATGGCTTGAAGATAGGGAAAAAACATCCTACCTTTATGCGCAAAACCAATAGCCAATTCCATGAAAAAAGCCATTTTTCTCTGCTCCTTTATTTTATTCTTTTTTTGTTCGCTTGCACAGCAAGAGGCCGATTCGCTTAAAACGCTGGAAGAAGTCACCATCCGGGCTTTTGAACAAAACAGAAACCAGCAAACATCTACGGCTGCTGTGCGCATCATCAGCGGCAGCAACAGCGACCGATATAATAAGACTTCATTGGTACATAGTTTTAATTCCATCGCCGGTGTGAGAATGGAAGAAAGAAGTCCCGGCAGTTACCGGCTCAATATCCGCGGCAGTTCGCTACGTTCACCTTTTGGTGTAAGAAATATCAAAATATACTGGAATGATATTCCCGTTACTGATCCGGGTGGTAATACTTATTTCAACCAGTTTGCCTGGAACAATTTCTCTTCCATTGAGGTCTTCAAAGGTCCTGCCGGCAGTTTATACGGTGCTGGCACCGGCGGCCTGGTCCTGATCAATAATTTTGACAACTGGCAGCCCGGCGCAAGCTTAGAATTTACAGGAGGCAGCTACAACCTGCAAAATATTTTTGCTTCAGCAAGATTTGGAAAACAGGGCAACCACAACCAGTTTACCTATGCCCATAACGAAAGCGATGGCTATCGCATTCAATCAAAAATGCGAAGAGATAATCTTTCCTGGCAATCGCAATTAAAAGTTTCGGATAAACAGCAATTAACCGCTTCTTTATTATTTACGGATATGTATTACCAGACACCGGGAGCATTGACACTGGCAGAATACAATAACAATCCCAAAGCAGCAAGACCCGCAGCCGGCGGGTTTCCATCTGCCGTGGATGCAAGAGCCGCCATCTGGCAAAAAAACCTCGTTGCCGGTTTCACTAACAAGTATAAGATCACTGAACAATTCAGCAGCAATACCACTGTTTACGGTGCTTACTCCCAGGTGAAAAATGCAGCCGTTCGCAATTATGAAAGAAGAAAAGAACCGCATTTTGGGGGCCGCACCGTATTCGCTTATAAATATCAAAAAGAAAAAACTCACTGGCAATGGGTGGCCGGCGCTGAATTTCAGCAAGGATATTTCAATACACAGGTGGCCGACAACCGCAACGGCAACCCTGATACACTGCGAACAAATGATGATATAAATAACAGCACCTATAACATCTTTGCACAGGGTGACGTAGCAGTGAATGATGAATGGTTTGTCACAGCAGGGCTCAGTCTTACCAAAACAAAGGTCAGCTTTGCGAGACTGAGCAGGTATCCTGTGAATGAACAAAGCCGCAGTTACCAGAATGAACTGGCCCCGAGAATTTCTTTACTGCGAAAAATCAATAAGGATTTTGTCTTGCTCGCCACCGTCTCAAGAGGCTTTTCCCCGCCAACGATTGCAGAAGTATTGCCATCAACGGGTGTCATCAGCACTGATCTTGAAGCCGAAGAGGGATGGAACTATGAGTTTACAGCACGTCATTATTTTTTCAAAAGAAGGCTGCAGTTGGAGGCCACAGGTTTTTATTTCCGGTTAAATGAAGCTTTGGTACAACGTCGTGACCTGAGCGGTGCTGATTTTTTTGTGAACGCAGGGGATGTGAGACAAAAAGGAATTGAACTGCATGCCGATTATACACATTTACCCGTAAATCGCAGGGTAATTGATTACCTGCTCCTCCGGGCAGCTTACAGCTACAACCATTTCCGCTATGGCAGTTTTATTAAAGGAACAGATGATTTTTCCGGGAATACAGTGCCATCAGTGCCTGCAAACATTTTTTCATTATTGGCAGATATCCATTTCAAAACCGGGATCTATTCACAGGCAACATACTACTCTGCTTCGAAAATCTTCCTGAATGATGCCAATACTGCTACCGCAGGAGCTTATCATTTGTTAGGCTGGCGTTTGGGGTGGAAGAAAGATCTGCAGCAACGATACAGGTTAAATTTTTATGCAGGTGCCGACAACCTGCTGGATGAAAAATACAGTTTGGGAAATGATATTAATGCCGCCGCCAACCGGTATTACAATGCTGCACCCCGGAGGAATTATTATGTGGGTGTTGCTTTTCAGTGGTTAAAGAAGTAAAAAGGCCTTAATATTTTACTGCCGGGCAGTTCAGTGTATTTTTCTTCCCGGTTCTGAAAATGAGCCCTGCAGAAATCGTATAAAAATTGTCTTTCCTTTCGGGATTTGCCGCTTCACTAAACCCATCAAGATAATCCGTGAACAGCAGCCTGTAAGAAGTTTCTGCCATAAATGCTATGGAGGGACTAATATTATATCTTATCCCGGCCCCAAGCGGAATAACCGGTATAACCTTTGGCAATGACTGTTGTGTATCTATAGCCAGCCTGGCGGAAAGATTTGAAACAGCATCAAAATATTCGCCGTTGTAATTGCTCCAGTCCCTGCGGATATTCAATATGCCCAGCCCCGCACCTCCAAACAGGTAAGGCGAAAAACCATGGTCATCATAATTTTTTTGAAGAGGATTCCAGACAGCAAGCTGTGAAATTTCGAAAACAGGTGTGCGAAAATTAAAATTACGCTGGCGGCGATATTCCGGGTTCTCATAAACGGCATCATCGCCCCTTAATCCGCCGATGACAATATTTGTCCGGGTGGAAAAAGAAGCTGACAATATTTTATTAAAGAAAAAAGTGCCGCCCCATCTCGTGGTTTTTAGAGATCCAAATCTTTCCTCGGCCAGGTCACCCTGGTAAATAAAACTGCTGAGGGCAATCCCAAATTCGTTTTTAGGTACATTGGAAAATTGCTGCGCCTGCATATTCACTACCTGGAAGCAGGCAACAAGGATCAGTAACAATTTTTGCGGCTGGTTTCTTTTCATACAATAAATATTTTACCGGAACCATTGAATTTGATTCCGGGAGGGTAAATAAGAAAGCAGTATGTTCCTGGTGGATAAGGGAATAAAGTGACCTGTTCAGCAAGCTGACTCCTGTACAAACCCTTAAAATAAATCAGTAGAATTGTTTCATCCGGGAGAATGACCTCATTGACCTATGCAAACAGAATAAGTTTATTTTTTCAACAACATTTCTTTGTAACAAATTCTATACCGCAAGTATTTCAGCCGCATGAACAAAACAAGTGTTAATAACTCTACTTGATTCTAAAGAACAACCCGCTACATTTGCAGCGATTTGGTTTGCCGGCAATGAATGCCGGTATTAAAAGGGAAGCCGGTGTAAATCCGGCGCTATCCCCGTAGCTGTAAAGCCTCCCCAAACCCCTCCGAAGGAGGGACTTTGAGAGTACAAAAGTTGAAGATTCACCACTGTTCCGCAAAGCGGGGCGGGAAGGTTTCAACAAGGGCTAAGCCAGAAGACCTGCCAGATCCGCTTTAAACATTTTTCGGCTTTCGGGTGAAAGGCTTGGAGATTTAAGAGTGTAAGGGCATTCTTTTATTTTCTACTTTTTTATTTCCTGGAAGCAGTCACACAAAATTTCATGCTAAATGAAAAAGTATCTTTTTGTGCTGGCTGCTGTTTTTTTCAGCATCCGGCTCACTGCCCAGCAAGACACAACACTACTGGATGAGGTTATTCTCACAGCAAACAAATTTGAGCAAAAGCAAAGCCAGACGGGCAAGGTCGTCACTGTCATCATCAAGGAACAATTAGAAAAAAGTGCAGGCAAATCGGTAGCACAGGTGCTCAACGAACAAGCCGGCATTGTTATCGCCGGAGCTTATAATGTGCCCGGCAGTGTGCAAACTGTTTTTATGCGGGGCGCTTCTTCCGGAAGAACACTGATATTAATTGATGGCATCCCTGTGAATGACCCCTCGATGATCGGCAACGAATATGACCTGAATCTTTTTTCCATCAATGACGTGGAACGAATTGAAGTGTGCCGTGGCGCCCAGTCCACACTTTATGGCAGCGATGCCATTGCCGGGGCAATCAATATCATCACAGTAAAAAAAGATGTAACCACTCCTTTTAATGTAAAGGCCAGCAGCAGTTTTGGCAACCTGAATACTGCCCGCAACAATGTGCAGTTGTTTGGAAAGGTCGGCAACAAACTCACTTATACTACCCGTTTTGCCAAATTAAGCACCGATGGATTTTCTGCTGCTAATGACAGGAACAATACCGGCAATTTTGACAAAGACGGATACAATGGCAATGTGGCCAACGCTGCTTTGCAATACCAGGTCATTCCTTCACTATCGCTGAGGACTTTTGTGCAGCACAGCCGGTACAAAGCAGATATTGATGCCGGTGTTTTCAGTGATGACAGGGACTATACAATCAATAACAGCAATCTTGCCACTGGTGGCGGCGCCCATTTCAAAAAAGGGATTGTCAGCATAACGGGTAATTATCAATACGGCAACCTGAAAAGAAGATACCTGGATGACAGTCTTCACGCCCCTGGTTTTGCAAAGTTTGAAAGCAACCGCTACAGCGGCAAAACACAGTATGCCGAATTGTATGGCAATGTAAAAGCAGCCGAATGGCTCACTATTCTTGCCGGGTTTGATTACCGCAAAGGGACCATGAACCAGCAATATCTTTCCATCAGCAGTTTCGGACCTTATAGCAGTGAATTTGAAAATAAATCGCTGCAGCAGTCTTCTTTTTATGGCTCGGCTATCCTGAGTAATAGTGATAAAAAACTGAATTTGGAAATTGGTGGCCGCTTCAACAAACATTCCAGGTATGGCCGCAACAGCACCTACACCTTTAATCCCTCTTATAATTTCAATGACAGGTGGAGATTGTTTGGCAGCATAGCCAGTGGTTTTAAAGCTCCTTCCATTTTCCAGGTATATGATGTATTCAGCGGGAATGAAGACCTGAAACCCGAAAAATCTACCAATTATGAATTCGGCGTTCAGCAGTCAGGTTCTGCTATCAGCAGCCGGGCTGTTTATTTTCACCGTGATATTAAGAACGGGATTGATTACAACTATGTCAGTTTCCAGTATTTCAACTTTGTGAAACAAACCGTGAGCGGATTAGAACTGGAACTCACAGCCAGGCCGGTAATGCCTTTGCAGATCACAGCCAATTACACATTGATAACAGGTGAAGAGCAAACACAAAGCAGGAAAAGTTTTGGCGACACCACTTATAATCATCTGTTGCGCCGCCCCAAACACAATATCAATTTGAATATCGGCTACCAGTTCACACCGGAATTGCTTATCAGCATTAATGGAAAATCGGTGAGCAGCCGCTTTGACACGGGTGGTTACATGAGTGATGATGTATTGCTTGGCAGTTATTTTCTGCTGAATGCCTATGCAGAATACAGGCACAGCAATCATGTGAAGTTCTTTGCCGACCTGCAAAACATCACTGATAAAAAATTCTTTGATATCCGCGGCTATAACGCCATTCCGTTTTTGATCAGCGGCGGCATCACTTTCAATTGGTGAGTCATGAACCTGCATGAATCAAAAAGCTGCCCGAGATGCGGCAACCCATTTGAATGCAAACCGGACAATATCACCCAGTGCCAGTGTTTTGACATGAAGTTCACAGCCGAAGAAAAAGCATTTATTGAAGAACGTTATAATGATTGCCTTTGCCGCAATTGCCTGGAACAACTGAAGAGCCAGGTGGAATTGTTCAAAGAGCAATTTATTTACCGTAAATGATAAAAAGCTCCGGGTATCCCGGAGTTTTTTATTTAGTGTCACTTTGCATCACTCATTACCTTTGCCCCGAAAACCAGCCAGTATGACCATTGACATCAAAGAACTGCTCACCGTCACTTTCACCTTGTTTGCCATCATTGATATTATCGGCTCCGTGCCTATTCTTATTTCGCTGAAAGAAAAAGTGGGTGGCATCAACGAACTGCGGGCCACGATCATTTCCGGCGGGTTGATGATCCTGTTTCTGTATCTCGGTCAGCCATTTTTGAATTTGCTGAGCCTGGATGTGAAATCCTTTGCAGTAGGCGGTTCCATCGTCATCTTCATTCTTGGGCTCGAAATGGTGCTGGGGCTTGAATTTTTTAAAAGTGAAAAAGATATCCGTGCCGCCACGGTGGTGCCAATTGCTTTCCCGCTGATAGCAGGTTCGGGAACATTGACCACCATCATGTCGCTGAAGGCCAATTATGGCGAAACCACGATACTCCTTGCCATTGTTGCCAATCTCATCATTGTTTATATTGTCTTAAAATCATTGAGTGTCATTGCCCGTTTGCTCGGCCCGGCAGGTTTGATAGCGGTAAGAAAATTTTTTGGCGTAATATTGCTCGCCATTGCGGTGAAGATATTCGCCAGCAATGCACCGGGGTTAATTTAATAACCCCTTCATTTTCAGTATGACGGCCTCGTAGTACAATGGATAGTATAAGAGTTTCCGAAGCTCCAGATACAGGTT
>CAYTGN010000011.1:0-103185 GCA_964437415.1 uncultured Chitinophaga sp.
AAAAATGTGCGGTGGGGAAAATAAAAAATACAGAAGGGTCGGCAATGAGTGTCGGCTTACTCGCTGTCCGCTTGTTATATCGTTCCTATGTCCTTGGTCACCTGTCAAAATGGTTTACTTTTTCTTGTTCTTAGTCGTCTGCTTGTTGTTGTCGGGTCGTCCTTTACACTTGCTGCCAACAGTTGTATTTACGCTACTATACGAACCTACAAAATTTTAAACACTTTGAAAATCATGTAGCTATCATTCACGTTTTCGTACCTGCCTATCGGCAGACAGGTTGTTTAGTTGCTTCAATACTCGATCGTAAACGTTTATTATCAATTATTCGGGTTGGCTAACAATTGCTGGAGAAGGAGAAAGTTTACAGCTTTAGCACAATCCACCTACGCAGTTTTGCTGAAATCAAAAATAGTATTGCAGTGCTATCAGCCCATCACCAGTTGCTCCGCCATCAGCAGCGATTGAATGATGGCATGGCCATCGGTGTTGCCGAGCAGGCTGGAGCAGGCCCTTTCGGGGTGGGGCATCATACCAAATACATTACGGTTGGTGTTGCAGATGCCGGCAATATGACGGGTGGAACCATTGGGATTGCCACTGTTGCTGATCTTGCCGTCTTCATCACAATAATAAAAGATCACCTGGTTATTGGCTTCCAGTTCATCCAGTGTTTTTTCATCGGCATAATAACGGCCTTCACCGTGGGCAATGGGAATTTTATACACGTTGCTGCCATCGCTGGTGATAAACACATTTTTGCAAACAAACTGCTGGTTGGCATTTCTTAATAAAGCACCCGGCAGCAAATGTGATTCGCAGAGTATCTGGAAACCGTTGCAAACGCCAAACAGCTTTCCGCCTGCATTGGCAAACTCGATCACACTCTGCATCATCGGGCTGAAACGGGCAATGGCCCCGCAGCGCAGGTAATCACCATAAGAAAAACCACCGGGCAAAATGATACAGTCTTCGGTGCTGAAGCGGCTGAGGTCACGGTCTTTGTGCCAGAGCATGGTCACATCCTGGCCCAGGTCATGCGTTAATGCATCATACATGTCCCTGTCGCAATTGGAACCGGGAAAAACAACAACACCGAATTTCATACTGGAGTTTTTTGTGGAAAGGGCAAAGATAGATATTTAGATGATAGTGGATAATTGATAGTTCTCTGATACCGGGAATTCATTTACAGAACGGATATACTCTAAGACGAAGGTTAGCAACCTTACTAAATCTTTGGCTGGCTCGCAGCTCAAAGCTAATAGCTAACCGCTTCTCTCACCCCCATCCCGGCCCGGCATACTGATAGGCCAGCACAAACACTACACCCAGCCAAAACAACAGGTTGGGAACAATCGCTTTTTTAGGATACAAATAGGCGCAGCCATGAAAAGCTGCCAGCGGCACAGTGGCCATCACCCAGTTTTCAAGATTGTCGCTGCTGTTTACAAATGGCAGAATGAGGGCTGCCAGTAAATAAAGTAATAATAGGCTCCATCCCTTGCGGACATGGATCAACATGCGGCGCAGGTTGTCCTGCACATAATAAGCGCCGCTCACAAAAGGAACCATCAGCAGGAAAATGCTGCCGGCCAGCCAGGCGGTTTGCTCAATAGCCGGCAGGCCAATGCTGATGTGCGGGGTGATGGCTTCCCAGCTCCAGCCACCGGCAATGAACAGGTAGATGCCATAAAAATAAAAAGGTGTGGTGATGCCCAGCAGGCAAAGCAGCCACTCATTCAGCCGGAAGGGACGCATCACAGCCAGTGCCAGCAGCACCCATATAATAAAGGTGAGAGAAGAAACAAACAAAAAACCCGCAATACCCAGTGCCAGCCCGATATTAAAAATGCTGCCTTTTGCATCCTGCTGGTTATAGATGCTAAACAGGCGGGTGAGCACAAAAAGCAGTATGCTGTTGATAAGCAGCGGCGCAGAAAAATAATTCCATTCCGGCAGCAGTGAGGTGATGAGCAGGTAGGCCATTCCCGGCAGGTAGTTGGACCTGTTCATCATCCGCTGGTTATTGATGAATCGGGTGAGAACAATGGCCTGCACCAGCAACAGTGCAAAAGCTATCAGCGACCACAGTGCAGGAAAATTTTTTGCAGCCGGTGAAAAAAAATCAAGAATGGCCTGGAACAGCAGTGCATCGCCATAACGGTCCACCGGTTGTTGCGGATGCAAAAACAGCGGCAGCTTGATGATGATGCCGAAGAGCAGCAACAACAGCAGGTTGGATGGGTTTTTCTGTTTGAATATACCTGTCACGGATAATGGAAATGATTAAACCGGGTCAATTATAATCAATTTTGGCAAAACAAATGTAATTCCTGTACAGGCAGGGGATGATCATTTGCCGGGCACTCACCTGTTTCCCGTATTTGGGCATAAATTCATAACCCCTGTCGAGATTTTTCAGCGTAGGATTACGGTTCATTTGCCCGTCCGGGCTCACACTGTAATCACTCAATAACTGCACCCTTTTTTCCTGCTGGTTAAAGAGGAAATGCAGCGAAGTCCCGGTGACCATGAGTTGATAAGAGAGCAGGTCATCGCCCTGGTCGTCAAACTGTTCTTTTACGATCACATTGTTCCATTCCAGGTTGCCGTCTTTACCAAACGAAAGCACAGCGATATTATCTGCGTGGTGACGAACCCCCTGGTTGCCGCTGCCCCATCTTGGGTTGCCCCACCAGCTATTGTAATAAGGGGAATAATAATAATAATCTAAGGGAGACATATAGGAATAGCGATAGAGATAATCCCAGCGGTTCCAGTTGCCAAACCGGGATGTGGTATAATAGGCTTCGGCGCCGATGATGAAACCGCCATCCTTGCGGGTGATGATATTTTTGATAAAGTAATCGTTAAAGGCGGTCTTCACATTGGCATCGCCTTTGGCTTCACGCCGCAGGTTTTCAGAGAAAGCCACACTGTTTTCTGCTACAATTTTTCCGCCCTCCTTATCCCATATATAATAATACAGACCGTCCACATTGCCGCGGCGCTGTTTGTAATAAAAGGATGTGAGAAAGTAGCGTTTATTGACATTGTCCGTTTTGATGCGGATCTCATCAAGATGTGTTTTTTCGAGGTTCAGTTCCTGGAAGCGGAACGAATCGCTGTTGGCGGGTTTCACTACAAAGGCAGCGCTGGAAATATTATCATTGTTGGTGCGCCGGAACTTGGTGAAAACAAGGTCGCCTTCATTATCAAGATTGAATTCGCCGAGATATTCATTGCGTTCTTCCATGTCCATATGCAGCTGGCTTTTTCTCATTTCCTTAAGCTGGTCATCCATCAGGATGGTGGTGATGATATAATTTTTCCGGTTGCGGCTGTTGATCTTGAAAACAATGATCTTGCTCTTGTCTTCGCTGGAAAGGACCGTGTAAATTTTATTATTGGCGGAAAAATTGATCCTGGTGGTGTCTAATTCCTTCACATCGCCGATGAGGTTACCGTTGCCGTCAATTTTAGCGGCCATGCAATACACAATATTGCGGCGCTGGTATTGATAGATCATGTACACAAAATCATTGTAAGGGAAAAAATCAACGTTGATCATACGTTCGCTGGCGGGTACAAAATCCTGTTTCACTTTTGCCACCTGTTTCATATCATTATCCAGCACCGAGATCCAGTTGTTGTTGCGGATGCTTTTATAGATAAGAAAGTTGTCGCCTATTTTGCCGGCTATTTCAAAATTCATACGACGGGTATCATCGTTCTCATATTCAGAATAAACGATCTTTTGCGAGAACAATGGCAAGCAGGAGCAGATCAGTACAAAAAACAACACGGTTCCTCTTAAAGCCATAATAACCTGATTTTTTGAGATTTAAAATTACTGTAAGCCGGTCAAACCGGGACCAATTAATTTCAGCAGATGCAGCCGCCGGTCTTATTACATTCAACGACGGCTGCGGGTTCAAAAATGCTGCATATATGATGCCGTAATGGGAGAAAGGATGGGGGATTTGACAAACGGGCGACAACCTGCAGGAACGGGTGAGGCTGTTGCCACCCTTTAAAGTTTTCAATGATATTTCACCGTAAAAGTTTTTTGCCTATACCTTTGCAGGCATGTTCCTGCAGCCAATGAATCTGTACCAGGAATCGTCTATCAACAACAGAAAGTGAAAGCACCTGTTAACAAAGCCACCGCCGCCGGTTTACTTATTGCACTTGGGATCATCTACGGAGATATAGGCACTTCTCCCCTTTATGTTTTTAATGCGATCATCAATGGCAGGGAAGTGAGTGAAGAACTCATTCTGGGAACACTGTCATGCATTCTCTGGACACTGGTGCTGATGACCACAATCAAATATGTGATACTGATCCTGCGGGCAGATAACCGGGGAGAAGGTGGCACTTTTGCCCTGTATGCGTTGGTAAGAAGGCGCAAGAAATGGCTGGTATTTCCGGCCATGATCGGCGGTGCAGCATTGCTGGCCGATGGGATCATCACACCACCTATCTCAGTAACTTCTGCTGTGGAAGGATTGATGAAACTTCCTTCGCTGCAAGGGATGCCTACTGATACGATTGTTATTATTGTACTGATCATTCTTTCGCTTTTTTTCTTTATGCAGCAGTTTGGCACTGCTTCTATCGGGAAGATCTTTGGCCCGGTGATGCTGGTTTGGTTTTCGATGCTTGCTATACTTGGCGCCGTTCACCTGTTTGACGACCTGGCCATTTTCAAAGCATTCAGCCCCTGGTATGCGATCAACTTCCTGGGCAATTACCCGGAAGGTTTCTGGTTGCTGGGAGCAGTTTTTCTTTGTACTACTGGGGTGGAAGCCCTGTATAGCGATCTCGGACACTGCGGAAAAGCCAATATCCGCGGCACATGGGTGTTTGTCAAGATATGTTTGCTGATCAATTATTTTGGACAAGGATCCTATCTGCTGGCAAAGCACAGCGGGGTTACAATTACAGCAGAAGTAAAAAGAACATTAGGTATAAACGCTTTTTATGACCTCATGCCGCATTGGTTCATCATTGCCGGCGTTATCATTGCTACGGCTGCTGCCATCATTGCCAGCCAGGCCATGATTTCAGGGGCTTTCACACTCGTCAGCGAGGCCATGCGTCTCAACCTGTGGCCAAAACTCAAGATAAGATACCCGTCAGAGGCAAAGGGACAACTGTTTGTGCCTGCTATCAACCTAGTCATGTACCTGGGTTGCTGTGGTATTGTGCTTTTCTTCCGGGAATCATCCAAAATGGAGGCGGCTTACGGACTGGCTATAATTGTTACCATACTTTCAACAACCATACTTTTTGCCAACTACCTGGTGCTTCACCGGGTGAAGCCGATACTTGTTTACCTGTTCCTAACCGTTTATCTTGTTATAGAATCGGCATTCTTTGTGGCCCTGATGCAAAAATTTTCCAATGGCGGTTATGTAACAGTCATTATTGCCACCCTGATGTTCCTCGTCATGTATATCTGGTACAGGGCAAGAAAGATCAAGAACCGCTATGTGGAGTTTGTGAGGCTTGAACATTATATTCCTAAAATTCAGGAACTAAGCAATGATAAATCGGTGCCCAAGCATGCAACACATTTAGTGTACATGACCAGCGCCAATAACCCCAAGGAAATTGAACATAAGATCATTTATTCCATCCTGAACAAAAAACCCAAACGGGCCGATATTTACTGGTTTGTGCATATTGATACGTTAGATGACCCCTACACCTGTGAATACAAAGTGGAGCATATCATTCCCAACGATATAATCCGGGTGGACTTCCGGCTGGGTTTCAGGATGGAGCCAAAAATAAATCTCATGTTCCGCAAAGTGGTGGAAGACCTTGTGGCTAACAAAGAGGTGAATATCATCAGCCGCTATGAGAGCATAGCCAGCAGCAGCACTGTCGGCGACTTCCAGTTCATGGTGATGGAAAAATACCTGAGCCAGGATAATGAACTGCCTTTCATCGAAAGAGTGATCATGAAATTCTATTTCTGGCTGAAAGACCACAGCCTCTCCGAAGAAAAAGGGTTTGGCCTCGACCTTGCCAATGTAACAGTGGAAAAATTCCCGCTGATCGTTGCGCCGGTCACAAATTTGAAACTGAAGCGGGTGGAGGAGTAGAGAAAGTTCATGGTTCATGGCTGATAGTTCATAATCCCTTAATTTCAGAACGGCAATCCATGAACAATGAACCATGAACTATTAGCCACATTCCCCGGCTTCATCTGGTATATCCTCCTCGGCATTGCTGCGCTTTCCGTCATTGCTTATTTCATCCAGGAAAAACTCATTTTCAAACCCGAGAAATTAAAGCAAGATTTTCAGTTCAAATACGATATCCCTTTCCGGGAATATTTTTTTGATATTGAACCTGGTGTCCGCATCAATGGGCTTCATTTCTTCCGGGAGAATCCACAGGGACTTATCCTTTATTTTCACGGCAACACCAGAAGCATCAAGGGCTGGGCCCGCTATGCCAAAGATTTTTACCGCTATGATTATGATGTGGTGCTGCTGGACTACCGCGGTTTTGGCAAAAGCACCGGCAAGCGAAGTGAAAAGGAAATGCTGAGCGATATGCAGTTTGTGTATGAAGTGCTGGCAAAAAAATACACCGAACATCATATGATCGTATATGGCCGCAGCATGGGCAGTGGTTTTGCCAGCAAACTGGCGGCGGATAACAAACCCCGCTATCTTATCCTTGATGCGCCTTATTATAGTTTTATTAAAGTGGTCGAACGTTTCTTGCCCATATTACCGGTGCGATGGGTGCTGCGTTTTCATTTGCGTACGGACAAGTGGATCCGAAAAGTGAACTGCCACACTTATATCATTCATGGCACAAGAGACTGGCTGATTCCCATCAGGCACAGCGAAAAACTGCAAAAACTCAATCCCGGAAAAATAACCCTCATCCGCATTCACGGCGGGGGGCATAACAACCTTCCTTCTTTTGACGATTACCACAACTTTGTGCGGGATATTCTGAAGTATTGAGCCGGATTTTGCAGCCTTGTTAAGGTTAATCTAATTACCAGTTTTTCATTTAAAATGGAATGCCCTTTGTCCGTCACACCTCAAAGCGGAGGTGTATATGAACACAAAATTTTACACAGAACATCAAAAAAAAGGCAAACAGGAAAGTAGTTTACACTCATCACTCAGGCTGCTGGGTTATATCATCATCCTGCTGACCCTTGTGCTCTTTCTGTTTTCCTGCAAAACGGCTTCAAAACTGTATGAAAAAGGACGTTATGATGAAGCAGTGGAACTGGCGGCTAAAAAATTGCAGAAAGACCCCAATGATCCCAAACTGCTGGATGTTTTGCAAAAAGCCTATCGCTTTGCGGTGGATGACCATGAAAGCCGCATAGCCACACATGCCGGCAGCCACAATGAACTGAAATGGGAATGGACCTATAATGAATATATAAGCCTGCAACGCTTGTATGATGCCATCCGCCGTTCACCGGAAGTGTATCCCCTGGTGAACCCGGTGGATTATTCTTCTTATGTGATGACTTATAAAGAAAAAGCAGGAGAAGTCCGCTTTCAGAGAGGACTTGACCTGATGAGCATCGGCGACAAGAACAGCTTTCGCAAAGCTTATCGTGAGTTGCAGACAGCGCTGGCTTTTTTGCCCGGCGATGTGGAAGTCCGTGAAAAAATGAACGAAGCGTATAATAATGCATTGATAAACGTGGTGGTGCTGCCGATGGAGCAGCGGGGCAGTTTTCATTTCAGTGCTTATGATGGCAGCCAACGGCGTTTTGATGATAATGTGATGCGTTTTCTGCAAAATAATAACAGTAATGAGTTTGTCCGGTATTACTCAGCATGGGATGCCAACGGGAGAAACCTTCAGGCGGACTATGTAGTGGACATCCGTTTCAGCGGGCTGAACATCGGCCGCCAGCAGGATGAGCACAGTGTGAGAACGGTTTCAAAGGATGTGCTGGTAAAAGAAACAGTATATCGTCCTGACTCTGTGATTAAGGAATATGCAAAAGTAACGGCGAAGATCACCAGCACCACCAGGTCAATCCGGTCAGAAGGGCTGATGCAGGTGAGCATCCGTGATGAAATCAATTTCCGAACCTGGAACAGCACTTACAGCGGCCAGCATTTCTGGGCTACAGATTTTGCCACTTACACCGGCGATGCCCGTGCCCTCAGCGAGGCTGATAAACAATTGCTGAACCGCAACCGTGAATTACCACCTTCAGAAGATCATATCATCCGCATCATCATGAACGAGGTGGAAGGCAAGGTGGAATGTGGCATCCGGGATTATTTCTACCAGCGTTAAAACATCTCCGGTTTTTCCGTTCATATACAGGGGGCATGAATTTCATGTCCCTTTTTCTTTTCATCTTTGCGACCATGAACAGGAAGAAAATCAGGAAATGGCTGATCATTATTGTTGCAGTATATGTGACCATTGGCGCTGCTTTCTATTTTTTGCAGGACAGGATATTGTTTCGTCCTGTGTCGCTGAAACGGGATCACCGTTATGAATTTTCCGTTCCGCATAAGGAGCTTAACATTCCTATCAATAATGCAGACACGCTGAATCTTGTACAATTTTTAAATACAGATACTGTGTCCCGCGGCATCGTATTATATTTTCACGGCAACAAAAAGAACATTTCCTGGTATGCAAAGTATTCACCCTATTTTACCAGGCATGGTTACGAAGTATTGATGATTGATTATCCCGGTTTTGGGAAAAGCAAAGGACGATTCACAGAAAAAATATTGTATGAATGGGCACAGCAGGTTTATCAACTGGCCCGCAGCCGCTTCAGCGCCGACAGTATTATTATCTATGGCAAAAGCATGGGCACCGGAATTGCGGCACAGCTTGCTTCGGTGAGAGATTGTAAAAGGCTGATATTAGAAACACCTTATTATGACTTTCCTTCAGTGGTGAAACAATACCTGCCCGTTTACCCGGTGGATTGGATGCTGCATTACGAACTGCCTGTTCACCGGTATTTACCCAATGTGCTGGCGCCGGTAACGATTTTTCACGGAACAAAGGACGGGGTTATCCGCTACCGCAACGCAAAAAAATTGAAACCTTTGCTAAAGGAAAAAGATGAGTTCATCAGCATTGAAAAAGGAAGTCATAATGACCTGTATGAATTTCCTGCTATGACCAGTAAACTGGATTCGCTGCTGCGCTTATAAGAAAACCGTTTTCTATTCTTCCAGTGTCACTTTTGTTTTTGTGATCTTCAGTTTGTAACCCACACCCACTTTCAGCGCATAGTTCTCTTTATCATGACTGACTGGAAATCCAAAGCAAACCGGGTAATCATATTCCTTCACAATATCCCTGATGATCTCGTAAGCGGTTTGCCCAAAGGGACGTTCGGTGTCTTTAACATCCGTGAAACCGCCAATAATAAGACCTGCCAGTTTGGAAAGTTTGCCGCTGCGTTTCAGTTGCCAGCACATGCGGTCAATATTGTAGAGGTATTCACCAATATCCTCAATAAATAATATCCGGCCTCTTGTTTTAATATCAGAACCGGTTCCCACCAAATGAGCCAGCAGTGCAAGATTGCCGCCGATCAGTTCTCCTACTGCTTCTCCCTTGCGGTTGAATTCATGCACAGGGCATTGATACTTCAGTTTCTTTCCTTCCAGTGCATTCTTCAGCGATTGCACATATTCGCTTTTATAACCATCATCATTGAAAGCCGCCGCCATTGCTGCATGAAGGGTTGAAATGCGGTAATTGGTATAGAGATGGGAATGCAAAACAGTTATATCACTGTAGCCAATGATCCACTTGGGTTGCTTTTTGAATTTCTTAAAATCAATTTGTTCAATGATGCGGCCCATGCCATAGCCGCCTCTTGCACACAGCACCGCTTTCACTTCATCATCATCGAGCATTTGCTGGAAATCGGCTAATCTTTCTTCGTCCGTTGCCGAAAAATAATTGAACTGGTTGCCTACTGTTTTGCCCACTTTGGTGCGAAAGCCCCAGTCTTCATTCAGCACACGGATACATTCCGAAACTTTTTCAACTGGCATGGCCCCGGCAGGACAAACCAAACCAATCGTATCGTCTTTTTGCAAATAGGGAGGAATTCTAACCATAGAATGAATTATAAAGAGCATAAAGTTATCTCAAATCAGCCATTTTGGGCAATGACTGTCATTCCGGTATTTTTGCAGCCATAACCGCAGAGGCGCCAAGACGCAGAGTTTCTCTGCGATTGTAGTTTCAGCGGTTAAAATTTATTCTGAATGACGACTCCTAAAAGATATTTAGTTACTTCCGCACTTCCTTATGCCAACGGGCTGAAACATGTGGGCCATCTTGCCGGCGCCTATATACCTGCTGATATCTATGTCCGCTACCTGCGGGCACAAAAAAGAGATGTGGTGTTTGTATGCGGCAGCGATGAGCATGGTACGGCCATTCCCATCCAGGCTGCCAAAGAAGGCACAACGCCACGGGCCATCATTGATAAATACCACGAGGCCATGAAACAGGATTTTGAAGACCTGGGCATGAGCTTTGACATTTACCACCGCACCAGTGATCCATTGCATCATGAAACGGCTCAGGAATTCTTTACCAAACTGAATGATGCCGGTGAACTGGAAGTGAAAGAAACAGAGCAATACTATGATGAGGAAGCCAAAGCTTTTCTGGCCGACCGTTATATCAAAGGCACTTGTCCCAATTGCGGCAGCGACCGGGCTTTTGGCGATCAGTGTGAAACCTGCGGCAGAACCTTAAGCCCGGATGAACTGATCAACCCGGTGAGTACATTAAGCGGCAAAACACCCATCAAGAAAAAAACATCACACTGGTATCTGCCATTGGGCAAGCATGAAGAATTTTTAAGGCAATGGATTTTGGAGCAGCATAAAGATGACTGGCGGCCAACCGTGGTGGGGCAATGCAAAGGATGGATCGAAGGCGGTCTGCAATCAAGAGCGGTGACAAGAGATTTGGATTGGGGTGTAAAAGTTCCAAGCCCCCCCGCCTCCCGCAAGGAGGATCTGGAATCCGAAAATTTGAAAAGTAATCCCGCAAAACCAGACTCTAAGAACCCTCCTACGGAGGGCAGGGAGGCCGGGAAAGTGCTGTATGTATGGTTTGATGCTCCCATTGGTTATATCAGCGCCACCAAACAATGGGCCATTGATAACAAAAAAGACTGGAGACCCTATTGGGAAAATAAAGACACAAAGCTTATTCATTTCATCGGTAAGGACAATATTGTTTTTCATTGCATCATTTTTCCCATTATGCTGAAATTGCATGGAAACATTTTGCCGGACAATGTGCCTGCTAATGAATTTCTGAACCTGGAAGGTGATAAAATGAGCACCAGCCGCAACTGGAAGCTTGATATGAGAGATTATATCAATGATTTTGTAAAAAAGGAGAATGGCGGCGGTCAATGCGTGGATATGCTGCGATATTATCTCACCCAAATTGCACCGGAGACAAAGGACAGCGAATTTACCTGGAAAGGATTCCAGGATGCGGTGAACAGCGAACTGGTTTCCATCTTTGGGAACTTTGTGAACAGAACATGGGTGCTGATGCATAAACTATGTGCTGGTAAAGTGCCGAAGCTGCATGAGAATGTGTTGGATGAGAACGATAAACTTTTGATGGAAGAGATCAGCAATTCTAAAACAAGAATTGAGCAACTGCTGGAAGGCTACAAATTTCGGGAAGCACTATACGAGGTGATTGACCTTTCCCGCAAGGGCAATCAATACATGCAGAAAAAAGAACCCTGGATTGTGGCCAAACAATTGCCGGAAAATCCGGCGGCACAGCAAAGCATTGACAACACCATGCATCTTTGCCTGCAACTGACAGCTAACCTTGCTATATACATCAATCCATTTTTGCCTGACACAGCAAAAACCATGTTGCATATGATGAAAGTGGTGGACAAGATGCTGGATTGGGATAATGCAGGCAAACTGAAATTGCTGAGTGTGGGTTATAGTTTAAGGGAGCCACAATTATTATTCAGGAAAATTGAAGATGCCGAGATCAGTTATCAAATTGAAAAATTAAAAGCCGGGTTAATAAAACCCGAAACAACTGCAAAAATGGAAGAGAACAAACCAATCGCCTCCAAACCGGAGATCGTTTACGACGATTTTGCAAAACTGGAAATGAAGGCAGCCACTGTCACAGCCTGTGAAAAAGTGGAAAAAGCAGATAAGTTGCTGAAACTGGAAGTGGACCTGGGCACAGAGAAAAGAACGATCGTTTCCGGTATAGCATTACATTATAAACCTGAGGAAATGATAGGTAAGCAGGTTATCGTTGTCACAAACCTTGCGCCCAGAAAAATGAAAGGTATCGAAAGCCAGGGTATGATACTTACAGCAGAGGATAGTGATGGTAAACTGCAATTATTGAAACCGGAAAACCCTGTTCAGCCGGGTTCCGGCGTAAGTTAACCGTTAATAACAGCGTAATTCACCCTGTTCGTCTTTCAGAACAGGGTTTTTCATTTTACAGACCGTTGGATTTCAGTAAATTCACACTTAAATTCTATCCTAACCTTGCCTTTAATTCGTATTGGAAAAAAACTATTAAAGATCATCTGGATCAGTTTGGGTCTGCTGCTGGCAACGCTGGTTGCTTTTCATTTCTGGTTTGTCTATCATGCCGAAGAGATACTGCAGGATCTCGTTGCCTCCAGGTCAAATGGCAAGCTGAAACTGGAGGTTGAAAAATTCAGGTTCAATTGGTTCAGCAATCGTATGGAATTGCATAATGCTGTTTTTTACAGCACCGATACAGTCGACGCAGGTACTGCTTACCGTTTTGAGGTGAAACGTATTCGGGTAAAAGCAAAAGCTATCTGGCCGCTTGTTTTTGAAGACAAGGTGCTGATCAACGAACTACACCTGCTCGATCCGGACATAACGGTGACCCGGTTGAGAACTTCAAGCGATAGCGCAAGGGGGGATAATGTGTCTGTGACCAATGAAATGGGCCGCATCTATAATTCCATTCAGGATGCGCTGCAGGTGCTGCAGGTGAAAAAATTTGACCTGGAGAATGCATCCTTTACACTCAACAACCGGATCAAACCGGAACAACAGCCCATTGTTATCAATTATATTGACCTGGGCATTGACAATCTTACAGTAGATACGACTAAACTTACAGGTAGAGAAAAGATATTTTTCAGCGATAATGTTTTTGCCCGTTCCCGCAACCAGGATATTTTATTCCCTGATGGAAGGCACCGGCTGAGCTTTCGTCATTTTCGGATCAATATTGAAAAAAAAATGGTGGAGTTTGACAGTTGCACGATTGCGGCGCTGAAAACTGAGTCGCAACCTACAGGGTTCAGCATTTTCTTCGATAAGCTGCAAATGACGAATATTGATTTTGATACGTTGTATCATGCCGAAATGATCAAAGCGGATTCGGTGTATTGCATCAATCCGCATTTCAGCCTCACGGCTGACCTTGATCAGCGAAAAAAAGAAAGAGAGAGCCGGCAAAGACTGGATGAGATCATCCGCAAACTTACCGGTGACCTTCAACTCAACTTTGTGGTGGTGAATAACGCCAGTTTTGACATCAACACCATTCGCAACGGTCAGCCCAGTTCTTTTACATCGCAGCAAAACAATTTTGAAATGCAGGGGCTCCATATTGACAATGATGCCAGCAAGCCGCTTCGGGTGGAACGGTTTGCCATGGCTGTCAGGAATTACGAGAATTTTCTTCGTGACAGCCTCTACTCATTACAGTTTGACAGCATCCATGTGAACAATGATAAGATTTACCTCAACAACTTTTCTTTTCAGCATCTTGACAACGGCAGGCCGGTAAACAAGTTTAATGTGCCGCGTTTTCAATTGACAGGATTATCATGGGACGACCTGCTGTTTGAAAGAAAATTGAAAGCCGCAGAAGCCACTTTGTTCAATCCTGAGATCAATTATACTGAGCCTGCAACAAAAAGCCGCGGGCAAACAAAACGCAATGTATTTGACATCCTCGCAGAAATGAATGAAGTGCTGATGCTGGAAAACATGAATGTTATTAACGGGAACATAAAACTTCATCTCAACGGTGGCATAGAGATGGATCTGCACAGGGCAACTGTGTCCGTTGAGAGCCGTGACCTGTTGCTGGCGGATCAGCTTTCCGGCATCCGCCGTTCTGTGAACTATCTTGATTTTGACAAAGGGATTTTCCGTATTAATGATATTGCTGTGAAGCTTGACAGTACTAACTACTCAGGTGTCAGCAGCCGTTTCAATGCAGCATCGGTTTCTATCAGTAACGATGCCGGAACTTTTCATATGGGAGCAAGGAATGTGGGTATGAATGAATTATTTATCAATGAAACCACCGGTGATATCAGCATTGGTGGCATTTCCTGGCAAAGCGCCAATGTACATCTTTTGATGCAGACGTTGATAAAACCGTCTGCCGGCGCTTCTTTTATAAGCCTCACCGATATTGACGGAAGGAATACACATTTGAACTCAGACATTGGCGGTAAAAGCACAACAGCTTTTTTGGAAACAATAAAGGCAAAAGCATTTATGCTAAAACCGGGAGAGAAACCTTTTATTGCAGAAGCTGCGGTCACAGGAAAAGATGTGGCTGCTAAAGACAGTATCTCGGATTTTCATATTGAATCATTTGGTATCAATGACGGGGCACATTCATGGGTGAATAATGCACGGTTTTCAAAAAAACAGAAAAGAGATTCTGCTGTTTTCCAGGTTCCCCGGTTATCATTCATACCGCATATACAGTCGTTGATAGAAGGAAAAATAAATGCCGGCGATATAAGTTTCCTGCGGCCTGTCATTAATATTCATTCAGGCAACAGTAAAGAAGTGACTCCTGCCGCTTTTTTCCCTGAAGGAAAAACAGATAAGATCGTCATCAGGGAACCGGTTATCAATTATTCACATCAACAGGATGGCCGTGTCACCCGCTGGAACTGGGATGGGCGGCACAGCAGCAATAATTCCATCGTATTAATGGATGTAATAACAGACAGCGCTTCTCTTTCTGCCAGGCAGCTTTATTTGTCAGTGCAGAATTTTAGCATGGAAAATGCACTTGGAAGAAGCTTCAAGACCGGCAAAGGGGAAGTGACAGGGTTGCTGCAGGATTTTTCTTTGACAAAAAAGCAGGGTGAACCTGTTTTTTGGCAAGGCAGTGTTGCTTCGCTGGAAGGCAACAACCTTGTAGCAGACAGCATCGGAAAAAATGACGGCACTTTACAACTGCAGTCTGTTGCACTAAAAGATTTCAGCATTAATTCAAATACTATTAAGAACCTGCCTGCGCTGGTGAAGCAAAATAAAGAATTCAGGTTGCAGGAGTTCAATGGGCAATACAGTACGTCCACCGATCGCTTTGAGTGGTTCAATGTCAGCTTTGATAAAAAAGGTCATCGTTTACTCCTCGATTCATTTCGCTACAGGCCTGTGCAGGAGCAGGAAGAATTTGTAAAGACCCGCAAATACCAGTCGGATTATATCCGGGTGAATACCGGCGCAGTGATGATAGGTCCTTTTGATATCGAAAAATTCATCAGCGATACGGTGGTCACAGCTGGGGTGGTGAGTGTTGATGATATTGTGTTTACTGATTTCAGGGATAACCGTCTTCCATTCAAACAGGGGGTTATCAAACCCCTGATCACTGAAAGGGTGAAATCAATTCCGTTTAAAATTAATGTTGACAGCATCCTTTTAAGGGATACCCGTGTTGCTTATACAGAAACAGAACCCAAAATGGGAAGACCGGCCACCGTAAATGTTTCATCCCTTGACCTGAATTTTTTCCCTGTACGTAATTATGGTCTGCGTGAAAAGGACAGTCTTACGATCATAGCAACTGGAAGACTGATGGATTCGGCATGGGTAAGCCTGAAAGTGAAAGAATCATATGCCGATACATTATCGGGGTTTTTGCTCACCGCTAAGATCAGCCGGTCTGATATGCGGATACTGAACCCGGTGCTGGAAACACTTGCAAACGTGAAACTCCGTTCCGGGTTTCTCGACAGCCTTCACATGCGGGTGAATGGTGATGAATATATGGCATGGGGTGAAATGGAAATGAATTACAGCGACCTGAATATTCAATTGCTCACCCGTCCCGGAAAAGACAAGCCCGCCGGAAAATTTCTGAATTTCCTTGTCAACACATTTGTTATCAGAAATAAAAACAAAGGGAAAACGGAGGAAGTATTTTTCATCCGCCTCCGGGACAGGTCTTCCATGAATTATCTTATCAAGATCCTTCTCAGCGGGGTGAACAGCAGCATTGGTACGAAAGGAACAAAGAAAAATCTTCGTTCATGGAAAAAACAGGTGCAACGGCGCAACCTCCCGCCATTTGATTACGATTAGCAGGTGTTTGTGAGACCCTGTATGAAACCTAAAAAAATCATCTGGCTGATCATTGTTTTGGTTGTTGCTGCGGTTGCCTGGTATGCCTACCGGGAATACACCCGTACACACAAAGACCTTCACACCCTACAACCCGATTTTACAATCACCGCTGCCGGTCTTACTGAAGAATATGAAAAAGGAGAAACAGCAGCCGCTTCAAAATTTAACGATATGATCGTAGAAGTGAGTGGCAGGATAAAAAAAACGGAAAAAGATGAGAAAGGTGATTATACAGTGGTGCTGGATGGGAAGGGCACATCTTCGGTCCGGTGTTTGGTAGATACACCTTACAGGAAGGATGCAGCCATATTACAGGCCGGGACATCTGCTGTAGTGAGAGGAGTTTGCACAGGATTTATCAGGGATGATATGGGGCTTGGTTCAGATGTCATCCTTAACCGGTGCGTAATCATTAAAAAAGAATGAACATGAGTCGGATCATTAGCTTAGCAATTTTTTTTGTGTGCTGTCATGCTGCTGTCGGGCAGGAAAAATTCTATACAAAATCAGGTAAAATCTCTTTTTTCTCCACCACTTCAATGGAAGATATTGAGGCAATCAACAAAGCTGTGTCGGCATTGCTGGATGCCCAATCCGGAGAATTGCGTTTTTCAGTGCTGATGAAAGGGTTTGAATTTAAAAAGGCGCTGATGCAGGAACATTTCAACAAGGATTATGTAGAAAGTGATAAGTTTCCAAAATCAGAATTCAAAGGACAGATAGTAAATAACAGTTCTGTAAATTATTCGCAGAACGGCTCCTATCCTGTGACAGTGATAGGCAGCCTCAGCTTACATGGTGTAACAAAGGAAGTGCAGGCCACAGGAAAACTGATCGTAAAAGACGGGAAACTGACTGCCTCTGCAGTCTTTGAAGTGCTGGTGGCTGATTATAACATTACAATACCCCGCATTCACCGCAATAATATCGCTAAGAATATCCGCATCACGGTTGATTGCCAGCTTGAGCTACTTGTGTCTTCTTAAATCTTACAGAGTAATGTTGACAGGTAATTGCACTTCAAGGGTGCAGCCGTTGCCGGGAGAGGAGAGGATACTGACCTTACCATTAAAAGCATCTGCCCGGCTCATGATATTCACAAGCCCGATGCCTTTTTTCTTTTGTTTCATATCAAAACCCTGCCCGTCATCACTGATAACAAGATGAACATTGCCGCCTGCTTCGTTTAGCAAAATCTTTACAGACCTGGCATGGGCATATTTGATGATATTGCTGGTTTGTTCCTGGATGATACGGAACAACATCAGTTGCTGATCTTCGGATAATTTTTCGGTGACCCGTTGGTTGAATTTAAATTCTACGTCTAGTTTCTCCAGCGTCCGCATGTTGTACACTATGTCATCCACACATTCTTTCAGGCCTATCGTTTTGACAAGTGAAGTGCTGAGGACCTTTGAAAGTTTGCGGATTTCTTCTAATGCCAGCGTTTGATATTCCACTGCTTTTTGCAATAACTCGGTACGCTGCTCCGGATCTTTCAGCGCCGAATTCATGAACAGCCTGGCGCTGATCAGTATCTGGTTCACATTATCATGCAGTTCCCGGCTGATGTTGTTCCTTTCCTGCTCCTGCGCAATAATAGTTGCCTGGCTAAGTTGTTTCTGCTTTTGTATCTCTTTATTTAAGAGTTTTTCTTCCAGCAATTTTCTTTCGGTCAGGTCTTGTATAGCGCCAATGATCCGGACTGGTTTTTCGTTTCGGTACAGAATAATGCCTTTATCAAGCAGGTATTTGTATTCGCCGTTGGCACATAAAAAGCGGTATTCATCCTGCCAGCCGGACAGCCCGGTTTCGATGCAATTCCGGACATTGTGCCTCACCCTCTCTTTGTCTTCGGGGTGGGTTCTTTCAAACCACCAGTCAAGGTCGGGTGAAATGTCCTGGTCTGAATATCCTGATAGTGCTTTAAACGCATCATTGCGGTAAATTTCATTAGTCTCCAGGTCAAGATCCCAGATGGCATCAGAAGCAACCAGCCCGGCATAGTATTGTCTTTCATTGGCTTTCCGTATTACTTCCTCTGCTTTCAGCTTGTCCGTGATATCGGAAAAAGAAACTACAACTGCATAAGGCTTTTCTTCACCAGGATTGAAAATGGGCTCACTGTTTAGCTGCAGCCAACGCAGCTCTGTTTTGTTTTTCTGTATGCCCAACACCACATTTCGCTGCGGAATTCCTGTTTGCATTGTGACCACTGCCGGCATTTCTTCAAAAGGAAATTCATTGCCATCCTGTTTCACTGCTTTCCAGTGCTCTTTATCAACTTTGTTTTTTAAGAGCTCCTTTTCACTCATTCCAAGTATTTCAGCTGCACGGTTGTTGCAGGCTTCTACTTTCCGGTCAGAGTTAATCATCAGCATACCATCGGTAAGGGTATTCACCAGCGTATGATACCTGTTCTCCATCCGTACCAATTGCTTCTCTGCTTCTTTCAGTTCGCTGATATTATGCGCAACAATGAGTATGGCAATCGGTTCCTCGTTTTCATTGATGATATAATTGGCGGCTGACCGCAAGTGAACTTTTTTCCCGTCGAAACGGTTGAAGACAACCTCGCCGGTCCAGCAACTGTTGGCCGCCAGTTCCGATTTCATTTTGTCCGGCGAGCTATTAATAAATTCAATGTGAACCAGTTCAAAAAGGTTTCTCCCCATGGCGCCGGATTGTCCATGCAGCAATTCGGCAGCAGGGTTCCAGCCCGTTACATTCATTTCGAGATCAGTTTGTATTACAGCATCATTACGATGAAAAAATTCTTCGGCATGCGAAGGAGCGGCTTTGTGTATCACGGAAAGATGTTCTGATCCTTTTAGGTTAGTTACAGTTCCGTTTCGCATAGGAGATTAGTTTTACTTTTCATAGGATAAGGTTCAATGGCACTGTCGTAAAACAGACGCATAAAGTAGAGATTTTACCCTGCGGCTGCAAAGCAATTCCACCTGTTTCTATCCCGTATTCGTAAAAATCCTGTAATAACGGATAGTGAAAACACTACAGCAAAAAACCGCACTGATCAGCAGACTAATTTCTCAAAGCGCTGAGAACGAGGCCCACTGCGGGTTCCGGGCACAAAACTCTTGCTTGACCAAAATCCCTTAACTTCGATAGCCGAATAGTTGCATAACTAACTAATTTTATCAAATGAAAAGAACGATTAGGAAAGTTGCTGTGCTGGGCTCTGGTGTGATGGGCTCACGGATCGCCTGTCATTTTACAGGGATCGGCTTACAAGTTTTGTTGCTTGACATAGTTCCTAAAGATGTTCCGGCTGATGCAAAACTGGTAGAAAGGAATAAAATTGTGAACGATGCACTGGCTGCGGCTATCAAATCCAATCCTTCACCGGTGTATCATAAAGATGTAGTGAAGAAAATTACTACCGGCAACTTTGAAGACAATATGAAAGACATTGCCGGTTCCGACTGGGTGATTGAAGTAGTGGTGGAAAGGCTGGACATCAAACAAAAAGTGTTTGATCAGGTAGAAAAATTCAGGAAACCGGGCACATTGATCACTTCCAACACTTCCGGCATTCCCATTCACATGATGACAGAAGGACGGAGTGACGATTTCAAAAAACATTTTTGCGGCACCCACTTTTTCAATCCACCCCGCTATTTAAGATTGCTGGAGATCATCCCCACGCCGGATACCGATCCTGCAGTGGTTGATTTCCTGATGCAGTATGGTGATCTGTATCTAGGCAAAACAACTGTGCTTTGTAAAGACACTCCGGCTTTTATCGCTAACCGAATCGGTGTCTATGGTATCATGGCATTGTTTGGCCTGGTTGATAAAATGGGTTTGACAATTGATGAAGTGGATGCACTAACGGGCCCGGTCATTGGTCGCCCCAAATCGGCTACATTCAGAACCGCCGACGTAGTGGGCATAGATACCTTGGTGAAAGTGGCCAAAGGTGTTTATGACAATTGTCCTAAAGATGAAGCAAGAGATTCGTTTGTGATTCCGGCATGGCTGAACAAAATGGTGGAGAATAACTGGCTGGGCGATAAAACAGGGCAAGGTTTTTTTAAGAAAACAAAAGGAACAGGCGGTGAAAAAGAAATCCTGACGCTTAACCTGCAAACATTTGAGTATGGCCCGAGGGTGAAACCAAAATTTGCATCACTGGAAGCAGCCAAGCCTATTGACGATCTGCACCAGCGATTGAAAATGCTGTGTGCTGGCCAGGATAAAGCCGGGGAGTTTTATCGTCATTTTCATTATGGATTGTTTTCTTACATCTCTCACCGCATTCCTGAAATAAGCAATGAAATATACCGGGTGGATGATGCGATGATGGCTGGTTTTGGCTGGGAGATCGGCGCTTTTGAAAGCTGGGATCTGCTGGGAGTGGAGAAAACAGCGAAGGCTATGAAAGAGGCCGGTTATAAAGTGGCGGCATGGGTTGATGACATGCTTGCCAAAGGAATCAAGTCATTCTATAAGATTGAGAATGGTGAAAGGTTGAGTTATTCTCCACAGTCGGGTTCTTACATCCCCCCCTTGGGGGGTGGGGGGGCTTTTATTGTAATGAGCAATTACCAGGACAAACTCGTCTGGAAAAACGGAAGCTGCAAATTGTATGATCTTGGTGATGATGTGCTCGGTCTGCAATGGTTCACCAAAATGGGAAGCATCGGCGGCGATGTGCTGGCCGGTATTCAGACTTCCATAGAAAAAGCGGAGAAAAGTCATAAAGGATTGGTGATCGCCAATGAAGGGGCCAACTTTTCTGCCGGAGCCAATGTGGGAATGATCTTCATGCTCGCTATTGACCAGGAATACGATGAACTGGACATGGCCATTCGACTTTTCCAGAATACCATGATGCGGGCCAGGTATTCATCAGTGCCCGTGGTGGTGGCGCCGCATGGCCTGGCATTGGGTGGTGCCTGTGAATTGAGTTTGCATGCCGACAAATGCTGCCCTGCTGCTGAAACTTATACCGGCCTGGTTGAATTAGGGGTGGGGCTGATACCCGGTGGTGGTGGCACCAAAGAATTTGTGCTGCGGGCCTCCGATGACATGCATGAAGATGAACCCGAAACTATCACCTTAAAGAACCGGTTTCTGACAATTGCAACAGCCAAAGTGGCCACATCTGCTTATGAAGGATTCGACATTGGCGTTTATCGCAAAGGCTTAGACGAAGTGGTGATGAACCAGGGCAGGAGAATAGCAGAAGCCAAAAGATCGGTGATTGAGATATTTGACAGCGGCTACACGGCGCCTGTGCAAAGAAAAGATGTAAAAGTTCTCGGCCGTTCTGCTCTCGGTGCATTATATTCGGGTATCCATGCCATGAAGACAGCCCGTTATGCAACAGAACATGATGCGCTGGTCGCAAAAAAACTTGCCTATGTGATGTGTGGCGGCGACCTGAGTGAACCGCAATTTGTTTCCGAGCAATACCTGCTCGACCTGGAAAGGGAAGCTTTTTTATCGCTTTGCGGTGAAAAGAAAACACTGGAGAGAATTCAGAGTGTGCTGAAAGCAGGTAAACCGGTCAGGAACTGACAGTCGTTGCGATAAAGATTGTTTTTAAATCAAAACCACCATATATGCAAGCCACACTTGTTGATTTTGCCAAAGACCAGGTTGTTTACAATTTCACTGGTTGTACCAAAGAAGAACTGGACAACAAACTCAATCTTTTCTTTTCTTCTGAAGGCTACAAATTCAAGGGTGAAAAAGATGGAGGACGCATTTACACAAAAGGAAACCAAACGCTTCGTGTCATCCTCGGTGCCTTCTGGAAATTCTTTCGGATGCATGTCAGCATCAAACAGGAAAATGATCTTTTTTCCGTCAGGATTCAAAAAGATGCCAGTGGGTTGATGGGTGGGGCAGTTGGAATGCACCAGGTGAAAAAGGAATTTACCCGCCTTTCAGAGGCGTTTAAGGTTTATTTTAAGTGACACTTATTCACGGGTATCAATAGGTTTGAATATGCCGGAATAAAGGAACAGGCTCCTTGTAACAGGAATTGCAAACCTTCGCTGTCATTAGCTCAGGTGAGTTTTTTTTCAGACTCCCGGTAAACCTGAATGAAAACAATTGAGCAACTTTGATGGCCGGTCTGATGGGTAAATGCTGACCAGCAAATTTTTCAATGGGCATCGCAGATATTAGCAATGAGTGTTTGCATATTCACTCCCACATCATCACCTATGGTAATGCTGCCGATCCAGCCATCACAGAAATGATCCGGGATGAAGTGGAAACCATGTGGAATGAGCCGGAAGGAGTGATCGTTCTGAATAAACAGCTTTTCAAAGTTGTTTTCAGGATCACGGCAAAGTATATCCCGGATATATCTGCCCTGGATATTTATCAGAACCTTGATCCCCGCAACAACTACTTCCGGATAGAAGAGTTTGCTCACAACAATATCTCCTTTGTAGATGCGATCGGTTGTAACAGCGGTTATTTCAAACTGGACAATCTTTATAAAGGTTCAACCACAGCAGCACATGAATATGGTCACACATTGGGTTTAGTTCACCCGGATGATCTTGACATCCGCGGACAGGGAGTTCCCGGAATTATGTATCCAAGAGGAACAATTACAGATTCACCCTACCAATACAATCCCGGGGCTGAACCCGGAGATAATACGAATGGCGGCACACTTCACCCGAAATTTCGCAAGGTCCGAAAGGAGGATATTAAGCAATTAAAGCTTCATAAATTATCGTTTGAAAGTGCCAGAGCCATTATCGGGGAATTCACTAATGTATGGCACCCCGACCATAAAAGCATTTCGCCGGGTGAGTTCTTTCTGCCCGGTATCATGGCTTAGTCAGTAATGCTTTCAAAGCTTCACTGATTCCCGGGTATTGAAATTGAAAACCGGCATCCTGTATTTTCCTGCTGCTGACAGTGGCGCTTTTCAACACTTCAATGCTCATTTCGCCCAAGACCATTCTTAATACAAAAGAAGGAACCCTGAAAGGAAGATACCAGCGGCCATTACGTTCCCGTGCCAATGTATTCACTAGTGTTTTGTTGCTGACAGGTGCAGGCGCCACGGCATTATACACCCCACTGAAAGATTCATTTTCCATAGCACTGATATAAAGGTTCACAAGATCATTGATATGGATCCAGCTTACTGCCTGTTTCCCGTTACCCAGGATCGCTGCAACCCCCAGCCGCAATGGTTTGATAAATTCTTTCAATGCACCTCCGTCTTTGCTAAGCACAATACCTGTTCTCAGTTTTACTAACCGTTTGCCGCGGGCAGTAACAGGGTCAATACTTTTTTCCCATTGCAGACAGGTGCTGCCCAGGAAATCATTTGCCGCAGGATCCTTTTCTACGAAACTCCTACCCCCCTCTCCATTTGGAGAGGGGCCGGGGGTGAGGTCTGCCCCATACCAGCCGATGGCCGATGCGCTGATGACGGCTTTTACTTTATTAGGAATTTCATTCAATGCCTTTACCAGCAGTTCACTGCTTTTCACCCGGCTGTCAAGAATTTCCTGTTTTCTTTTTTTTGTCCATCTTTTTTCGGCCACACCTGCGCCGGCCAGGTGAATGATGTAATCTGCTTTTGCAAAAGCAGATTCATCTATGAATTGCCTGTTGATGTCCCATTGGGCAAAGGAAAGTTGGTCATTTGACGCTTTTTCATGTTTTTTTCTCGATAATACTATGACAGCATAGCCTTTTTTCATCAAGGCTTTGGTCAGTGCACTGCCGATCAATCCTGTTCCCCCTGTCAGTAAAATGGTAGCCATTGCTTCAATATTAAAGGATAATAACAAACCGGGACAGGGATTGTTATATTCTTTTTACAGGGTTGGTAACCCTTTGAGTGGTTTACAAAGCCCGAAGGGCTTTAAATTGAATAGCCTTCGATGAAACCGGAGGCGGTCAACCGCAGGTATGTTGAACCCCGGCGGGGTTCAATTTTATTGATTGGGTCATGCCCCCGCATAGAATGCGGGTTATTCAGATTTAATCCCTTCGGGATTGCAATTGCATCGGTTTACTCCAAACATATATTTTTGACAATCGTAAATGAGGGTTCATAACAAGGCTGCTAATTCTTTGAATGGTTTAGAAAGCCCGAAGGGCTTTAAATTGAATAGCCATCGATGAAACCGGAGGCTGTCAACCGCAGGTATGTTGAACCCCGGCGGGGTTCAATTATTATTGATTGGGTCATGCCCCCGCATAGAATGCGGGTTATTCAGATTTAATCCCTTCGGGATTGCAATTGCATCGGTTTATTCCAAACATATATTTTTGACAATCGTAAACGAGGGTTCATAACAGGGGTGGTAACTTCCTGCTAAACCACAATCAGCTATGTTCATGTATTTTATATCCCGCCTTTGCTTTAAATATTTATCTTCATCCGGTAATCAACTATTATGAGTTCAGTTCTCTCCATTCAAAACATCAGCAAGAATTACGGCGCTGTCCGTGCCCTGCAGGATGTTTCTTTTGAAGTGCCTAAAGGTGCTGTCTTCGGTATTTTGGGTCCCAACGGCAGCGGCAAGACCACCTTGCTGGGTATTGTGATGGATATTTTAAAGCCTACTGCCGGTAAATTTCTCTGGATGGGCCAGCCCGGCAGCAGCAATGAAATGCGTAAACAGATCGGCACTTTGCTGGAGACGCCCAACTTTTATCATTATCTCAGTGGTCAGAAAAACCTGGAAATAGCTGCCGCTATTAAGGAGAGAGGAAAAGAAGACATTCCCCTTGTGCTGGAAAAAGTGAACCTGGCACAACGCAAACATTCAAAGTTCAGCACCTATTCACTGGGCATGAAACAACGGCTGGCTATTGCCTCCACACTGCTGGGAAACCCGGACATCATGGTTTTTGATGAACCCACCAACGGGCTTGACCCTGCCGGTATTGCTGAGATCCGGGAACTGATCCGGGAACTGAACCGCCAGGGCAAAACCATCATCATGGCCAGTCACATCCTGGATGAAGTGGAGAAGGTCTGCACTCATGTGGCCATCATTCAAAAAGGGGTGTTGAAAACGGTGGGCACCGTACACGATGTGCTGAATGCCGGACCTTCAGAAAAGGGTTCCGGCGCCACAGTTGAAATTGAACTGGGGGCGGAATACCTCCCGGCCCTGGAAGAATTGCTGCGGCAAATGCCCGGTATCCTGCATGTTTATCCCAATGATAAAACCATAACAGTGGAAGCCGATGAATCATTGGGTGCCGATGCTGTCAATAAATATTGTTTTGAAAAAGGCATCATCCTGAACCAACTGACGCCAAAACGCAAGTCGCTGGAAAAACGCTTCCTCGAGATCACCGGAAACCAAAGCGATCGCTAATCATTAAATCAAAATGCAATGCTGAAGAATTTACAAATAGAATGGATGAAAATCAAGAACTACCGGGTGTTCCAGGTTTTCTCGGTGCTGTATATGCTCGGCATACTGCTGATTATTTATATTTTTTACAAAATATACCTGAGCATTATTGCAAGCCTGCAAAAAACGGTTACGGGTGTGGACAGTGAAGGAGTGGATGCGTTAAACTTATTTGTTTCAGACTCTCTTCCTGCAACGGTCTGCTTCTGGACCAGTTTGCTGCTTTATCTCCCCGGGATGATCATCATCAACCTGTTCATTAACGAAGTCAATTTCAAAACACACAGGCAAAACATAATTGACGGCTGGAAAAGAGAAACTTTCATCTACACAAAAATCGGCCTGATCCTCTGCATGTCATTTGTCATTACGGTTATGAACTTTTTGGCCACGATGATCATGGCACAGATCACCGATGCTTCCCTTTCAGTAGGAATACTGAAAGTGTTGGGATTCTCATTTGTGCAGTCTTTTGTTTACCTGATGTTTGCATTACTGCTGGCAACATTCTTCCGGCGCAGTGGGGTGGCTATTATTGTTTTTTTTATTTATGGACTTTTGCTGGAATTATTCTTTGTGTGGTTGTTGGGCAAGGTCATCCCAGGCGCACAATATTTTCTTCCCTTACAGGTTGCCGACTCAATGATCCCGTTTCCCCCGATGAAAGAGTTCTATGCGGACCTCCCTTCGGAGCTTGTTATGTTGATTGGATCCCTTGCCTTTGCCGGTCTGTATATTTACCTGGCTGTGAGAAAGTATAAATATGATGACTTGTAGGCGAAGATTAAAAAGTTATAAGCAAAGGCACCTGCTTACAGGTGCCTTTGCTTATTCTGCTTATTACGGGGGAGTTATTCAAGAATGACCTTTACCGATTCCCGGTGTCCGTCCTTAACCAGCATCAGGAGATAAAGCCCCGGTTTCAGACCTCTTACGTTCAGCCGTTGCTGCGGCAGGAAGCTGTCAAAAACCCACTCTTTAACAGGCATAGCCCTGCCCATATCATAGAGCCTGTACTGCACCCTTTCCTTTTTGCCTGTCACCGGAAGTCCTGTTTTATCCTTGCCGAAGCTGACTACCAACTCATCTTTTCCGGGATTGGGAGAAACCAGCATACCCAGCCTGAGCCACGGACAGGAATAAACAACAGTGATTTCTTCAATAGAAGGTTCTCCGTCTCCACAACCGTTTACGGGTCTTACCAGGATGTCATAATCTCCCGGTGTGCTGATATAAATATCTCCGTATTTCGATGTTGACTGAATCGGCGTTTCTGAAGTGGTGCCGCTGGGCCGGGTGCTCCATTTGTAAGAAGGGGGAACCGTACCGGTGGCTAACTGCGCTTCAACCATGTAGAAAGATTCCACCGCCCAGCAATCAATCTCGTCGGGAATGTAGGGAACGATGTTAAACGTAGCGATATGGGTTCCCACATATAGCCCCAGCTTAAATTGCCTGCTTGTACCACATGTGTTGGTTACAGTTAAGATCAGGGTATCATGGCCATAGCCGGTTTGGGAAAGTGTTACCTGGTTGGTACCCTGCCCGGATATGATGCTGATATAGCCATACTTGGATGACCAGGTAAGGGTATTGCCGCCTGCAAGGTTAGTAACATTGTATGTGCCGGTGGTACACAGGTTGGGAGAACCGTTTATAGATGGGTTAATATCACAAAACGCATCAGTCATGCAGTCAATGGTCGGGTTTGCATTCAATATTTTCCTTATAACAAACATAGTATTCGGATTGATAATATCATCATTGTGCCTAAGATTAATGTTGGCAAAGACATCAGAGGTGGAAGTAATCACCGCATCAAAAGGGGAAAGAGAAGGGGTACTTAATGTGTTGCCAGCAACGGTACCTGGGTTTTGGATAAAATTATCAATGTTGAAAAACAGATTATCGCTTTGCCAGTCATTTGTTTCAACATAGGTCTGGTTTTGCAGGTCTAATGCGCTGGCAACAGAAACAAAATTATGACCATCATGTCCATATGTTGTCGCATCAGAAGCCGACCCATTAAGAACACCACTGAGATTAGCGGCAAACTGTGCTTGGGTAAACTCAAATCCACCCGGAGCATCATCGTATGGATATTGCCCTGTGTATTTAAAATTGCGCATTCTTAATATAACAGTAGGAAAAGGTATGCCAAATATTGTTCTGAATGTTAGCCCTTGAAATATATACTTGGCAATATAATCGTTGACATTTCCTTCCTGCACTGCATAACCGGATGACCAGAACTTTATATATGGCCACACCAGATTACCTTCAAATATTTTCGATCCCGGTTCAAAATTATCCCATTGAACACCATTTCCTGCGTCCTTAGTTGTTGCAGTATTGTCGCCTCTTCCGAACGATATGCCATAATTGTTGGTCACTTGCGGATACCCCTTTTCAACTAACCTCTCTGCAAACGCAGCCCTTAAAGGGTCAAGCGTAGTGATATCTGGTGTCCAGTTAAATGGACCACTGCTATAGCTTGCTTTTGTTACCAGCATTTGTCTTGCTGCAGGACTTTCATTAGCTTTTGCAAGGTCTCCAAAGCCTCCAAAATTAAACCAACGTAGATAAGGCAGGTCTTTTTCAATCTCTTTAAAAAGGCACTGCATTCCTAAGGGTACATTAGCCCCCTGGTGGGGCGCATCATAGCTGAAATAGTTTTCTACTTCGTGATCAATACTTCTGTCTTCCATATCTTTCAGACACCAGCGGGCAATCAGTCCGCCCATGCTGAAGCCTATTATATGCAATGGGTTGCTGCCAACCTTTTCCTCATTTACCTTATTGATTATTGCTTCTAGCACTTTGGCATTGTTTTCTATATAATCCCCGTTTTTTGTAAAATCAACATAAACCAGGTCAAGCCCGTATGCTCTCAATGTGGTAATAAACGTACTGTTTCTGCTAAATCGGCCTCTCAGTTCTTCAACATCTAAATCTCCTTCTGGGTCAAAGCCTTCCAGAATAATGACAGGATTATCGAATACGTCATCACATCCATTTTCCACCATAACTTTAGCGCCTGGTCTTTGGCTACACAGTAGGTGCTGCGGAAGTCCGTCCGGGCATTCAATGATTACATCCATTGTTGTTCTTTCTGTTCCGAGATAATCGTCTTCGGAAGTATAAACTGGATCTTCTTCAATATACCAGGTATCTGATGCCGGTGTAAACGTATCGGGCCGCTTATAATCTATCTGGCATTTGGCCGTCAGGGTTCCTGCACCGGTTGTTACCTGTTTCCTGACGAGCTTCAGCCCTTCGGTGGCATAATAGATATTTACAGCAGTGTCTTTTGTTAATGTCCTGAATCCTGCACCGTCGCCAAAATCAACGCTGATGCTGCTGATACCGTCCATTTGCCAAAGGCTGTCTGGAAAGGAAAAAGGAATAGCATTGAATTGTCTAATGGACGTTTTGAACGGCGCTCCAAAAAAAACTGTTATAGGTGTCATAAGGCGAAGTGGTATGAGGTAATACATCAAGAATACCCACACTATCGCCGTGAATAGTAAACAGTCCTTCGCCAAGGGCCGATTCCCTGATGCGGTCATAGGACTGCAGGACTAATGAAAAAGGTATCTTGTTAAGACCCTGGTGGTGACGAAAAGCCCAGGCAAAAAGGCTGTCGGTTTCGGGCAGGCTAGCGTTCCCGTTCACAATGCTGCTGGTCAGTATATTGTGCAGCATGTAAAAATGTCCCTTATCCCTCAGCGTATCATCATCATTATTTAGCCCGTCATGACGTTCTACTTCAAAGGGAAACAGGGAATACTCCAGCAGGATGCCTGTTGGCACATACTGCATATCCATGCGGAAAAGGCTGTCCCGCCATCTTTCACGGGTGATGCCCACAGAATCTTCGGTGGTTAACTGTGCGGATAAAATTGTGCAGAAGAAGATACCCCATAGCAGGGCTAAGGATGGCTTTCTCATAAAAGGTCAGTTTTAATGGTTAAAAATATTTACCTGCAGATGCAGGCATTCATAGTAAAATCAAAACGGCCGTCGGTAATTTCAATACTGTCAGTAAGGCCCCCATATGTGTTATATAGTTTAAACGAGAATATTCCCGAGATAACTCTGCTGATTGGATCAATTCTTGTTATTTCAACAATACCAGGAGCGCCATTCCACATTTTGCTCCACTCATGAGTAACTCCGGACAATTTTTTTCCTACATATTTAATATTGACTGAATCAAACTTATTACCAGTTATAGTGATGGGAAATAATCCTACAATTGTCAAGTACGAGTAATTTTCTGATGTATTTTGAGTAGCTCCGAAAGAGAAATGGTCAATGCTGTTATATGGTGGGCCATATCTGGCACTTATTTCGCCACATGGGTTCGAACCAAACCCGCATTTATAATATGGCACCCATACTTCACCATTTACTTTAAAGCCTATTGTGTTTCTTCCTTCCTGTGTAACAGGGGGCAGTACAGACGATATCTTGTCTTTGCGGCATTGGATACCGGCAATCAAAAAAAGGAATGTAATGATGGAAAGAGGAGTGAAGAACTTTCTCATGTGTTTAAGGTTTAACTACTACAACATTAAGTTATGCTATTCCTTCTGTATGTTCCGAATAAAAAATGCATCAATTAATATGAAATAATTTTCACATTTTTTAATTGCTGATAACCGTTAACTTCTTATAGTATTTGTTCGTAGGGTTTAATGAGCATCAGGAACGATCTGAGCTTAAATTAAGCATATCTGGTCCTGCGTGAAATAAATGATGTGAATAACATTTGCTGTAGTGCAGCCAAATGCAGCAGAAGGGAAATGCTGCAATGATTCTAAAGCGGATAAGAAAAATAAACTATTGGAGATAATACGATCAAAAAAAGCTGCCGGCTCAGTTCATTTTTTTTCAGCTAGTATTTTCTCCAGCAAAGCCACTTTCTCATTTTCAGACTGAAGTAGTCGTTCGTATAATTTTTTGTTTTCTTCCATTGCTTCAATATATTTCTCCAATGGATTAAATGTGCAGTGATAATTAAAGTCGCCCTTACTATTGTCGTGGAATGTATTTATGTAGTTTACTGCAGCATCCTCGTTAAATCCTCTGATTGCATCTACGGGCACTTTTAATTTTTCAGCTACATCGGCAATTATTTTATCATCTAGTCTTTCTTTTTGCTCCAGTGCAGAGATAGCCTGCTGGCTGATCCCTAACTCCATTGCCAGGGCTTCTTGCTTAATCCCCAGTATCTCCCGGATGCGTTTCACATTGCGGCCTTCATGTATGGTTTTTTCTGTCATACAAATAATTTGAGTCTTACAATGTTACATAAACTTTGCTATTTGGCCTACAACCAGCAGAGCTGGGTTACAGGTTCTTCATCTGTTCGTTGAAATAAATCTGTTGCCTGGAAAACTTGAGACAGCACAACTTCGGCAAACAGTAGCCTGCTTTCCTTTTTTGTAACTGGCTTATTGGCCCTTGCAGCTATTACTTTAGCTACTGCCTGTTGAGGCAGGCTGGCCGCAAGTTCCATGGCAAGCACCTGCAACACTTCTTCAGCGCTAACCCCATTTTTCAACAACCGCATAGCGGTGCCCGTCAGAGATTGATAGAGTCGCCGGTCTTTTATTCCCGCCGGTCGCTGTTGATACACGGCCGATGCAAGTGGCGAGGCCGACTGCAGTAAAGCGGCATAAACCATCGTTTGCCGGAAAGCAGGGTCCTTTTTAACCCGCTTTCCCGTCAACGAACTCTTCATACGGGCATAATATTCCCCTTGCATCCGGTAAAAACATACAGAGCCGGATGTCCCGCAGTATTTTATCTTGCCGGTTTGCTTCGCCATTTCTTTTTTATAGTAAAGAACCAAAAAATTATTTCCCCTGTCAATCCCATTTTCAGTACAAACAGGACGTATTTTCCGCATACTGAACCCATCACCCTGCACCACAACCGCTTAGGGCTGCCCATGTCTCAATGACTTATTTGATCCAATACACTCCTACAGCCCCTTTTCTCACCTTTCACACCAGGCAACTTCCATGATACTCCCACCCAACGCACGGGTAAAAGCGTTCAAACTAAGAACGCAACCTGTCATTTCTTTTAGGCCCGGCAAACCAATACACTGAATCTTATGTCTTATCATTGCTTTTGCCTTGTTTGTCCAATTTATGACAGGCCAAACAGCAATTGCATCGTAAATTTGCGAAGGCAAAATTTTAACAGGAAAAACTGACCCAAAAGAAGGATTTTTGCCGTATTGAAATAAATAAAACCAGGTATGAAGAAACTTATAGCATTGGCTGGTATTGTTTTGGCAGCCTTCAGCAGCCAGGCGCAGCTAAACCCGGTAAGCTGGACTTTTTCCGCCAAAAAGATTGGCGATAAGACTTACGAAATATATATGTCAGCCACCATGCAAAGCAAATGGCATCTCTATTCCCAGGTGCAGCCGGAAGATGCGATTGCAATGCCGACCACCTTCACTGTCAATCCCAACCCGCTGTTTACCCTCGAAGGAAAGATCAAAGAAGTAGGTAAACTGGAAAAATTTCATGATCCAAAGCTGGATTTATCTGCAAACCAATATTCCAATAAAGTGGATTTTGTGCAGGTGATCAAACTAAAAGGAAACGTAAAGACCAATTTCAGCGGTAATGTGGAGTTTCAGACCTGTGACGATCACAAATGCCTGCCGCCCAAAACGGTAAACTTTAATATTGCAATCAAATAGCGGATGAAATAGTCCGGTGAATAAATGGAACGGGTTCTTTTGGAGAACTCGTTTTTTGTAAACAGGATAAATATGTTGCGCATCTTTCGAACCATTGCTGCTTTTTGTGCCGGCCTGCTTCTTTCATATTCCATCCAGGCACAGGACTCAACCGCCATCACCGGCTGGAAAGTAGAAAGTAAAAGAATAGTTCAGGGAAAATATGAGCTGACATTTAGTGTTGTTGCCAATAACGGCTGGCAACTGTATGCTCCCAACCAGGTATTGTTTGATGTGAAAACCACCGACCTGCAATTTGCTGACTCAGCCATTGTGCAGGAAGGTGAACTCATCCTGCTGACTACACCAAAAAAGATCAGCAGTTCAATATTTGAAGGTGAAGCGATCAATGTTTTTGAAGCTGAGGCATCATGGAAAGCGGTTATTACATTTAAAAATGATTCTATACCGGCAAAACTGCCCGGTACAATTTTTTACACCTATGCAAAAGAGGATGAGTTTTATCCTTCCAATCCTCACACATTTGTGGTTGAGCTCGAAGGAGGAATGGAAGCATGGAAAATTAAAAGAGATGCTATTGACATCAATAACCCCGCAGAACCTTGCGGAGACGATGACACGAAGAACAAAAGCATGTTCACTATTTTCCTGCTGGGTTTGCTCGGTGGTCTCATTGCACTGCTTACTCCCTGTGTGTTCCCGATGATACCGGTGACGGTCACCTTTTTTACGAAAAAATCACAGGACAGGAAAAAAGGAATTACCAATGCAGTCTTATACGGCCTGTTCATTTTCCTGATCTATATACTGATCACCCTGCCTTTTCATGTGGCTGGCAAAGCCATCAGCCCGGAGATATTCAATAACATCTCCACCAATGTCTGGCTCAACCTGCTCTTCTTTGCCATCTTTGTTTTCTTTGCCCTCTCCTTTTTTGGTTTGTTTGAAATAGGTTTACCCGCAGGGCTTGCCAATAAAATGGATTCAAAGTCTGGCCTGGGCAATCTTGGCGGCATCTTTTTCATGGCAGCCACGCTGGCCATTGTTTCTTTCTCCTGCACCGGACCAATCCTTGGAACTTTACTGGTGGGAGTGGCAGAGCAGGGCGCCTGGCCGTTGACAGTTGGCGCAGCAGGTTTTGGTATCGCATTGGGATTGCCCTTTGCTTTGTTTGCCATGTTTCCCCAGTGGCTGCAATCTTTGCCCAAATCAGGAGGCTGGATGACAGATGTGAAAGTGATCCTTGGATTTTTAGAACTGGCTCTCGCTGTTAAGTTTTTATCCAATGCCGACCTGGTGGAACAATGGGGTTTGTTGAAAAGAGAAATATTCATCGGGCTTTGGGTGCTGATAGGCTTATGTATGGTGCTCTACCTGCTGGGTATTTTGAAAATGGCACATAGCTCGCCGGTAAAGAGATTTTCGTTTACAAGAATTGCATTCATCGTCCTTTTTGCATCCATTACCCTTTACCTCATACCTGGCCTCACCAACAGTAAATGGGCTGATCTGAAACTCATCAGCGGATTTCCGCCACCAAGAACATATAGCCTGTATAAAGTGGAGAGGGCCGACCTAATTGAACCGATCCACAATAATTATATCCAGGCTTTGGAGCAGGCCAAAAGGGAAAATAAACCATTGTTGATTGACTTTACCGGCTGGGCCTGTGTCAACTGCCGTCGCATGGAAGACAAAGTGTGGCCGGATAGGGAAGTGGACAGCCTGATGCGGAATGAGTTTGTGGTGCTTTCCTTATATGTTGATGAACGAAAGAAATTACCTGTGCAGGAGCAAACAGTAGTTACATTGACCAACGGTACCGAAAAATCTATCGTGACCGTAGGAGATAAATGGTCCACTTTTCAGACCGAGAATTTTGGCGCCACGTCGCAGCCGCAGTATGCCATTCTCAGCCCTGATGAAAAAGCCCTGACCAAAACGAAATTCTATACACCCGATCCGGATGAATTTGCAACCTGGCTCAAATGCGGTTTGGAGACTTACCGGAAAAATAAATAGAAACGGGTTAAGCCTGTAAATAAAAGACCTCCCGGTGCAGGATGCAATCCGGGAGGTCTTTCAATTTGGTGTCATTCTGCAGCAACCCATCGCTGGCAAGCAGGGAATTTCTTTTTCGAAATAAGAACTCCCGGTGCGACCGGAGATGCAGAATGACAAGAGCGGTCTCGCCCCGGCCCTTTCCAAAATGGAGAGGGTGGTTAGAGAGCAATTTGTTTCTGTGTCATCAGTTTGCGCAGGTTGATCAAACCATAACGCATACGGCCCAGCGCCGTATTGATGCTGCAGTTGGTCACTGCTGCTATTTCTTTAAAGCTCATGTCCGCATAATGTCGCAGGATGATCACTTCCCGCTGGTCTTCGGGAAGACGCTCCAGCATATCCCTTACCCGGTCATGACTCTGGCGTTTCATCATTTTGGTTTCGGCACTGTCTTCAGAGAAGTTCAGCACTTCAAAAATGTCTTTGTCCTCGCCGTTGCGGATGGTTGGCGTCCGTTTCACCTTGCGGAAATGGTCCACACACAAGTTGTGGGCTATCCGCATGGCCCAGGGAAGGAATTTTCCTTCTTCTGTATAACGGCCACCCCGCATCGTGTCAATGATGCGGATAAATACGTCCTGGAAGATATCTTCCGCCAGGTACTTGTCTTTTACGAGGAACAGGATAGATGTGTAGAGTTTGTCCTTATGGCGAAGCACAAGGGTCTCCAGGGCATCTAAATTTCCATCCTGGAACAGGTGGATCAGTTCGTGGTCAGTTTTCTTGTTAAAAGCTTTCATAACTCCTACAGGTTTAGTTTTGTCTCCGCCGGGGTGCGCAGCAGCCTTGGCAGATAATTCAAATGGATATTGGTTGCGAAATCAGTGATTGGTTAAAAACAGAGTAGAAGTTTGTGCGATAGGCGTGTAAGTTTTTGGTTTTTCATTTTTTCGGATATTGGAATTTAAAAATAGACCATTTCACGAAATTGCCAAACATTTGTAAAGGCAAATTGTGTTGCAGGGTGCTAACAAAATGTTAAGAGTTCGGACGCAAACGCAGGCCCGGCAAGGGTTTGCGGGGTAAATACAGACAATGGAAACAAAAATAAAAGGGAAAAATCCCGCAGAAGCAAAGACCGTAAATTCCGCAGGGAATATTATCATAAAGGGAGCCAGGGTACACAACCTCAGGAATGTAGATGTGACTATCCCCCGTAATAAGTTAGTGGTGGTGACAGGGGTTTCCGGCTCCGGCAAATCCTCCTTAACAATTGATACACTGTATGCAGAGGGGCAGCGCCGTTATGCCGAAAGTCTCAGCGCCTATGCCCGGCAATTCCTGAACCGGATGAACAAACCCGATGTGGATTACATCAAAGGCCTTTGCCCGGCCATTGCCATTGAACAAAAAGTGATTACCCGGACACCCCGCAGCACCGTTGGCAGCATGACCGAGATTTATGATTACCTGCGGCTACTTTTTGCCCGTATCGGCAAAACTATTTCTCCCGTTTCGGGCCGTGAGGTTAAAAAAGATGATGTGGCGGATGTGCTGGATGCTATCACCAGCCTTAAAGAGGGCGACAAGGTATTTATTCTGTCGCAATTCAAGCAGCATCGGAACCGCAATATGAAAGAAGAACTGAATATCCTGGTGCAAAAAGGATTTTCGAGGGTAGCTTCTATAAACTCTTCCGGAAATAAAACGCTGGAACCGCTCAGAATCGAAGAATTGTTAGAGTTAAGTGATAAGGAACTGAAGGTAAAAAAGATAACACATATCCTTATTGACAGGATTGTAGTAAAAGACCCGATAACTATCGGGTTTGATGAAGATGACAAACACCGATTATCCGATTCAATAGGTACGGCTTTCTACGAGGGGGAAGGGGATGTTTATATCTCTGTTGAGCCGATTGACCATTCACCATTGACTATTCATCATTTCAACAACAGGTTTGAACTTGACGAAATGCAGTTTGAAGAACCGCAGCCAAATTTGTTTTCATTCAATAACCCGTTTGGCGCCTGCCCGACCTGTGAGGGATTTTCGCAGGTGTTGGGCATTGATGCCGACCTGGTGATACCCGACAGGCGGTTGAGTGTATATGACGGTGCCGTTGCGCCATGGAAAGGAGAGAAACTTGACTGGTGGCGCCAGCAGTTTATTAAAAAAGCGAAGCTGGTCAATTTTCCTGTTCATAAAGCCATTGCTGATCTCACCGATAAGCAATACAGCAAACTATGGGAAGGAATAGAGGGCATCGGGATCAATGATTTTTTTAAAGATGTGGAATCACAATTATATAAGGTGCAGTACCGGGTGTTGCTGAGCCGCTACCGGGGCCGCACCACCTGTCCCGATTGCAAAGGTTATCGTTTGCGAAAAGAAGCTCTTTATGTCAAGGTGAATGATAAACATATTGGTGAGTTGAGTGAAATGCCGGTAAAAGATTTGAAAGAATGGTTTGATCTTACCTCAAAAAAGCTAAGTGAGCATGACAAAACCGTTGCCAAACGTATTTTGATTGAACTGAACGGCAGGATTGACACTTTATTAAAAGTAGGGTTGGGTTATCTCACTCTCAGCCGTCTTGCCAACAGCCTGAGCGGTGGTGAAAGCCAGCGGATACAACTTACAAGAAGTTTAGGCAGCAATCTCACCAACTCCTTATATATATTGGATGAGCCTTCCATCGGGTTGCATTCAAGGGATACGGCCAATCTCATCAAAGTGCTGAAAGAGTTGAGAGACCTTGGCAACACGGTGGTGGTGGTAGAGCATGATGAAATGATGATGCGGGAAGCAGACCATATCATTGATATGGGACCACTGGCTTCGCATCTTGGGGGTGAAGTAGTGGCAGAAGGTGATTATGATGCTATCATCAGCAACCCTGCAAGTCTTACGGGCAAATACCTGAATCATGAGTTGACCATCGAACCGCCAAAGCAGGTAAGAAAATGGAATCGTTCCATTAAAGTAGAAGGAGCCCGCCAGCACAACCTGAAAAATATCACTGTCGAATTTCCGCTGAATGTGCTTTGTGTGGTAAGTGGCGTCAGCGGCAGTGGTAAAACAACACTGGTGAAACATATTCTTTATCCTGCTTTGCAGAAGCTGAAAGGTGAATATGGTGATAAAGTCGGTTTTCATAAAACGATCAGCGGAGATATCGAAAGTGTTACCCAAATAGAAATGATTGATCAGAATCCAATCGGCAAATCATCACGCAGCAATCCTGTTACTTATATCAAAGCCTATGATGAAATAAGGGATCTGTTTGCCCGTCAGCCATTGAGCAAGATGAGAGGATTTCAGCCCAAACACTTTTCCTTCAACGTGGATGGAGGAAGATGTGATAGCTGCAAAGGAGAAGGAGAGCAGGTGGTCGAAATGCAATTTCTGGCAGATGTGCACCTGACCTGTGAATCATGCGGCGGGAAAAAGTTTAAAGAAGAAGTGCTGGAAGTGAAATACAGGGACAAAAACATCTTTGATGTGCTCGAGATGAGTGTGGATGAAGCGATCAGTTTTTTCTATGATGAAAAAAACCTGGCCAAAGCTCTTCAGCCATTGAGCGATGTAGGTTTGGGTTATGTAAAATTGGGCCAGTCATCCGGCACTTTGTCGGGCGGCGAGGCGCAACGGGTGAAGCTGGCTTCATTTCTCGGTAGAGCGAGGAACAACAACAAAATACTTTTCATTTTTGATGAACCTACTACTGGCCTTCATTTTCATGATATCAAAAAACTGCTCGCATCTTTTAATGCATTGATCGAACAGGGACATTCTATTATCGTGATAGAGCATAACACCGATGTAATACGCAGCGCCGATTGGGTGATTGATCTTGGTCCCGAAGCAGGGGACGATGGCGGCGGCTTAGTTTACGCAGGAATACCTGCCGGGTTAAAGAAAGAGAAACATAGCCGCACCGGAAAGTTCCTTTAGGAAAACCTGCAATCATAAATTAGCTGTTATTTTAACTTGGATTGATTATCAAACCGGAGTAAAACGGAAAAAATCATTTTTCAATAGTGATTTTCCTATTTTCTTGCCTATAATTTTTACAATTCTTTTCTTCACAGTTTAGTTATCAATCGCTTACACGGTTATGTTATATAGTAAACTTACTAAGCGAATGCTCTTAGTAAGATGTAAGTGGTATTAATTACATAGGATTTATGGTTGACAAATATCAAATGTTTGATTGTAGGGTTGCATAGGTAGTTTCACTTAGATAGATTTACAGCCTTGTTATTCAAAATCCACTCTTTATGAAAAAAGCTCTGATCCTTCCCTGTTTTTTAATTTTTACAGTCTTTGTAACAGCGCAACCCACTATTTATTATTCTGAAAGTAGTGGCTCTCCCAGTTCAACGGGCATGTGGCATGTAAATCGTAATGGCACCGGTACATCGCCAGCCAACTTTAACGGCGGGAATATTTTTGTAGTTCAATCAGGACATATCCTCAGCACATCAGCCAACTGGAATGTAAATGGCAATAGCGGGAAAATAATTATAGAAGATGGCGGAGTGTTAAAAGCAAATGGCAAAACAATTTCTGTAGCCAATTTTGAAATTCTTAATGGCGGAAAATATATTCACGAAGTAAGTTCAAACAGTTTTCCGGGCAGCAGTAGCCGCAATTTTGCAGAGGAAAGTACAGTCGAGATTAGGAACTGGGGATCTGCGGGCACTGCATTGCCAAATCCTGTCACCTGGGGTAATCTTATTATTGACCTGGATAATGATTTTAATGGTAACTGGAACCAGGCAGGTAAGCTTACCAATTTAGCCGGTAACCTGGTAATTAAAGGAACAGGTAAAAACTCTTCTCAATTACGATTGGGAACAAATCAGACTTACACATTAACCATAGGAGGCGATCTTATTATTGAGGGTGGTAAAATAGAAACTGCTTCTGGCAATGGTAATAACAGCCAGACATTTGTTATTGAAGGGTCCTACATACAAACTGGCGGTACCTTGCAGCGGTCTGGCAGCACCCATCCTAATTTCAAAATTGTATTCGATGGTGAAAACAGCCAGTTTACAAAAACCGGCGGTACACTTTCCAATCAGCGGTTAAACTGGGAGGTCAGTAATGGAGCAAAACTGATCCTTAATAACAACCTTCCGGTCGCTTCATCCAGGTCACTGCAGGTAAATGGGGTCATCAATTTTCAAAACTATCAAGCTACGGGGGAAGGTGATTTTGAGCTGGCTCCCGAGGGTAAGATCATTACTTCCAATCCACTTGGTGTGGGCGGCTCTCTGGCATTAACCGGCTCACTGGATTTATCACAAACTGCAACGTATGAATTTCAGTCAGCCACCACCACGCCTTTTGCATCGCTTCCCGGTAATGTTACAGCAAAAGATATTATTGTGGATGCAAATGTTACTATCAATAAAGATGTAACAGTGACTGGTTCACTGAAACTGCAAAGCGGTAAACTGACGATCCCTGCCGGTTATACGGTGAACATAAACTCAGGCATTGCTGTGGAAGGAACCGGTTTTAGCGCAGGCAAACATATTGTTACACAGGCCAATCACAGCACAGGAGCAAAAGGTTTTTTGCGTATCGGAAATTTTACCGGTACAATGACTTTCCCTGTTGGCAACGGAACGCACTATCTACCGGTCACTTTAACCACCACCGGGCAAAATGATTTTAGCGTATGTGCTTACCCGGGAGCTACCCTGAATGGCCAGCCTAATGGCGCTGCATTTGGTGAAGTAGCTAAAAAAGCAATGGTCGATGCAATCTGGATGGTGAACCGCAACAGCGGCACCGGTAATCCGACAATGACCGTATCATGGCCTGACGCACTGGAAGGGCAAACATTTAAATCCATACCGGATGCTCAAATCGGAATATCACACTATGACGGTTCTAACTGGGACCTGCCATTTGGTAATGGCAACCAGTTGCAAAATACCGCCACCCGTCCTTACATTCTTTCATTTTCACCGTTTGGTGTAGGCAAATCAGGAATTCCTTTGCCGCTTAAATTCGGAGACATCAAAGTTTTTCAGAAAAATAATGGCGCCCAGGTAGACTGGATAAGCTTAACGGAGCTTAATGTTGACCGTTATGAGATTGAGAGGTCGTTTGACGGAAGAACATTTGCAACAACCGGGCAGGTGGCAGCCACCGGAAACGGCACCGCTAAGAAAAGCTACAGTTATAATGACCCGAACCCGGGCACAAGTTCTGTATTTTACCGTATCAAGGCGGTGGATGCAGATGGTAAGCATACCTATAGCACTATGGTAAAGCTGGTGTTGAACCAGGCGGGCAATGATCTTGTTTTGTATCCTAACCCCGCGGTGGGTAAACGTATTTCATTCCAGTTGGGCAACCTGCCCAAAGGGCAATACCAGCTATCTGTTTTTGATCTGAACGGGAAACATGTTTACCGCCAGTCATTTAACCACAATGGTGGCGCCATCAGTCAACTCATTGAACTTCCCGGTAATACGGTGAAAGGTATTTATAATTTCCGCATAAGCGGTTCAGGTGGCAGCAAGACCGACCTCATAAAAATGTTCGTTGTCAATTAATGGATATAAGGAAACCCAACTACTAATTGTGATGGAGAAGAGTCCTTATGGACTCTTTTTTTTAATTGCATCAGCGAAGCTTGTCTAAAGTTTTTATAAGTTTTTCATCCCTCCGTATCCCCCGGAATGCCATGAAGAAACCGGCAACAGTGGCGAAGGGCAGTATGCTGGCCAGCGCCATAGTGCTTTTTTCAAATTGCCTCAATTGCATAAAATAAACAACCAGTATCAGCACTCCTAACGCAATCCCCACAAGACATAACCGCATTTGTATTTTCCGGTCTTTGAACAGGAAGATGCTGATACCAGCCAGCAATACTGCCGCCCCTGTAAGCACAAGCAACACAAAATGACTGCCTGCATTCAGGGCAGCATCAGGTGTAAGCACATTTTTGATCATCCTTGCGCCGGTTGCAAAAGGGAACTTGAAACTAAAAGCGGCACAAAGGGCTGAAACGATGAGCCAAATGGTTTGCTGGCGCTGGATCATACAGTATGTTTTTGCTAATGTAAAGAAAAAGCAGTTACAGAAGGCATTACGCTTTACAGCCCGGTTTTACCATGGCAAAACATCAAAACACAAACCCGGTCAGGACCTGATGTACAACATTCCTTTACCCGATATTTTTTCTTTTCCGATACGATAGCTGCCTGTAGTTTCTTCAAAAATCCATTCGGATTGATATTGGTTGCCGGTGATCAGGGAATTAAATTTAAGAAAGGACATTGTTGTATGCGGGTAGGCCACGATCTTTTCTTTATAGCCTTCCGGTAACGGGCCAGGGCCGTTTGAAGTAAGATAAGAACGCTGCACTGTTACAAAATCCCTGTCGGCTTCATTAAACATCATACGGTTGAAAAACATCCATTTTGCTCCGCGTTGAATAAGCCTGTTGGTGAAAGCGTATGGATCGGGAACATATTGCAGGGTGCTGGAGCTATGCACAATAGCGATTGGTCCCGGCACATCTTCTATAGAAGTATAAAATTTAAGTTCGCCGCCTGCAAGTTTTTTTTCGTTTGCCACTTTCGCCATTTGCTCTGTTTCCACTACCTGCCAGTTCAGCCGGGTGTTTGCAGGTATTAGTTCTCTTGTTTCAAAATAATGTGCGCCGCAGGCTCCGCCAAAATCAAGAATCGAGATTGTTTCACCGGGATGAAAACAGGCATAGCGGTGAATGGCGGCGATCCAAAAGGCGCTGGTGGAACTGAGCCCGCCGGGTTTCTTTTTAAGCTGTCCCTTATAGATAATGGTCTTGTCGCCGATCATATTGCACAGATCGGTATTTTCATATGCATTATTACTGCTTGCTTTCAAAGCCTGTTCATAGCTGTCAAATTCCCGGCTGCTGCCAAGGCCACGCATTTTTTTTGCAATTTGAAACAGCACGGGAGGAACGAAATCTCTTGCATTCATGAGTATTGACATTTTCAGCGGCGGTATCAATCCCGGCGGGATTATTTTGTTATCATTTCAAATGTACATAATGAAACGGAGAATGTGAACAGGATCACAGGAGCAAATGGGCATCATACTGTGTTGTTGATTCTTTTAAATGATCACAGAAAGCGAACAGTAATCTGCTCCTGAATAAATTATTCTTCAAACAACCGGATGGTGTAATCCACCAATTCATTGCCGCCCCATTTTCCATGACCGGGAATAACGATGCTGAGAGCAGGATATCTTTGCTTCAGTTTTTTCACCGTGTCCGGCCAGTCCTTCACATTGGCATCGGCAAGATTTCCTTTACCGGCACCGGTTGTTTTGATGAGACAGCCGCCAAACAGGGCAATATCAGCAGGAAAATAGCCTGCGACTTTGTCTTTTGTATGTCCTTCACCAAAATAGGTTGCATAAACTTTTTATTCCCTATTGACAGGGCAAGACTGTCTGCAAAAATTTGTATGAAAGCGGTTTCTTTTTCCAGCAGGTCAATAGTACGGCGGGAGGCGAAAACCGGTATTTGTTTTTTCCTGAATATTTCGAGCCCTGCCACATAGTCTTCATGAAAATGCGTCGGGATGATAGTTTTGATGCGAGCCTGCAATTTTTCCGTCAAAAGCGGATCAGTTCTTCAGAACTGCTATCACCCGCCGGGCTGTCAAATACCACTGCTTCACCTTCATTCACCACGATCATACCGTTGCAATCCGCCTTGCCGAAATCTTTTGTTTGCAAAAAAGAAATATGAGCATATACATGAGCCGACAGACGGTGAATCTGCAACTGTTCACTATGATAAACAGAAGAGCTATCCTTTACTCCTGATATCATTTCGTTTGTTTGATTGGGAGGGGTTGGAGTGTTGGTGCAATAGAATGCGATAATCGCTGGTATTGCAATAAATACTGTTTGCTTTTTCAGGGCTGTTATATTGGAAAACTCAATATGAAAACAACAATTACCCCAACTCAGGATACAACGGAAACCGCTGCATAAACCCTTTCACTTCTTCTTTTACCGATGCAATTGTGTTTTCATCATCGGCATTCATCAGCACTTTATCAATTAAGGCAACAACTGTTTCCATATGGGCTTCTTTCATGCCTCTTGTAGTGACGGCGGGCACACCCACCCGGATACCTGATGTGACAAAGGGAGATTTGTCATCAAAGGGTACAGCGTTTTTATTAAGAGTGATATGGGCTTTGTCTAAAGTTTCCTGTGCTTTTTTACCGGTGAGATTTTTGTTGCGCAGGTCAATCAGCATTAAATGATTGTCGGTGCCATTGCTGATGAGATTATAACCACGGCTTACAAAGGCGCTGGCCATCGCCTGTGCGTTGGCGATCACCTGCTGACCGTATGCTTTGAAATCTTCAGAGAGAATTTCACCAAAGGCAACCGCTTTGGCAGCGATCACATGTTCCAGCGGCCCGCCCTGCGAACCAGGAAACACAGCAAGATCGAGTAATGAACTCATCGTTCTTAAATTCCCTTTTGGGTCTTTGATGCCCCAGGGGTTTTCAAAATCATGACGCAGCATGATGATGCCGCCCCTCGGTCCCCGCAATGTTTTATGCGTGGTGGAAGAAACGATATGACAATGATCAAAAGGATCATTCAGCAAACCTGTTGCAATGAGACCGGCCGGATGTGCAATATCTGCAAACACGATAGCGCCAACTTCATCAGCTATGGCACGGATGCGTTTATAATCCCAGTCGCGGCTATATGCCGATGCGCCGCAGATGATCATCTTTGGTTTTTCGGCTCTGGCCTTTGCTTCTAACTGTTCGTAGTCTACTTTACCTTCTTTGGTCACTCCATAATGGATGGCATGATAGATTTTGCCGCTGAAGTTGGCAGGGCTGCCATGGGTGAGGTGACCGCCCATGCTGAGGTCAAGTCCCAAATATTTTTCTCCCGGTTTCATCACGGCGAGAAATACTGCCGCATTTGCCGAAGCGCCGCTATGCGGTTGCACATTGGCCCAGTTGCAATTAAAAACTTTCTTCAGCCTTTCGATGGCTAATGTTTCAATTTCATCCACCACTTCGCATCCACCATAGTATCTTTTGCCGGGATAACCCTCTGCGTATTTATTGGTAGGCACAGTTCCCATTGCCTGCATCACCTGCAGTGATGTGAAATTTTCCGAAGCGATGAGTTCAATACCGTTGCGCTGGCGTTCCAGTTCTTTGCGGATGAGGTCGAAAACGAGGTTGTCTTTATGCATAAGGATCTGTTGAATAGAATTACCTGAAGATGAAGAGTGCGACGCAACAGACGATGATAGTAGTACTGAAGCCGGGCACATAAAATTACCGTTGCAAAAGTAAGTGAGCCGCCAATGCGAGAGCTAACCGGCCTTAAGTTTTTGTTTATTCCAAAAGTGTTACTTTCGTTGGCTTTGTATTTTTGACAAAAGTACCCGCCGGTGGCGGTCAACTTATATAATGAAGGCGATTATACCAGTAGCAGGCGCAGGCACCAAGCTGCGGCCACATAGTTATACCCAACCCAAGGCCCTGATACCCCTGGCCGGAAAAACGGTGCTGAGCATCATCGTTGACCAGTTGCGGGAGGCGGGCATCAATGAATTCATTTTTATAGTTGGTTATCTCGGTGATAAGATACAGGATCATGTAAAGAGCAAGTATCCCGACCTGAAGGCGCATTATGTGCACCAGATGGACCGGCAGGGAGTGGGTCATGCCATTCGCCTGACCCGCAACATCGTAAACGGTGACGAGATATTCGTAGTGCTGGGTGATAGTATTTGCGAATATGATGTGAAAGCAGTGGTGAATAGTCCGCATTCAATGATCGGGGTGCGGAAAGTGGATGACCCGAGGGATTTTGGGGTAGCCGAGATCAACGAGCAGGGTATCATTGACCATGTAGTGGAGAAACCCAATATTCCTAAATCGAATATGGCGCTGGTGGGAGTGTACAAGATCACTGAAAGTGAGCAGATGTTCCAGTGCCTGGAGAATAACATACGACAGGGTTTGCGCAGCCATGGCGAATATAGCCTGACGGATGCGCTGGACTGTATGATCAGCATGGGCACCGGTTTCCGTTCGTTCAAAGTGGATAGCTGGTTTGATTGCGGACGAAGAGAAACATTGCTGGAATCAAATGCTATCCTGCTTAAAAAATTCGGATCATCTGTGGCAAATGAGGATAAATTTGAGAACACGGTCATCGTTCAGCCGGTGAGCATTGCGCCGGGCTGCATCATCAAAAACTCCATCATCGGCCCGAATGTGGCCATCGGTGAAAACACCACGATAGATTCTTCCATCATCAAAAATTCCATCATCGGCTCTTTCTCCAATTTGTTTGACATTGTGCTGGAGTCTTCCATTATCGGGAGCGACACCGACCTGAAAGGAGAAACAAGAACACTGAATATCGGGGATAATACAAGTATAGACCTGGGGTAGGGGGAGTCGGTAGTCGATAGTTGTGAGTCAATAGTCATGAGCTATCTTTAGGGCTGTTAATTATTAATGACTAATGACTAACGACTCCTTACTTCCGACTCCTTTCAACAACCGTATCACACAACTTTTCAGCATTGACTATCCTATCATCCAGGCGGGAATGATATGGGCAAGCGGCTGGCGGCTTGCCAGTGCGGTGAGCAATGCAGGCGGGCTCGGTATCATCGGCAGCGGATCCATGTATCCTGATGTATTAAGAGAGCATATACGCAAATGTAAAGAGGCAACTGATCGTCCATTCGGAGTGAATGTTCCGTTGTTGTACCCGGATATTGATAAGCATATACAAATCATCCTGGAAGAAAATGTAAGGATCGTTTTCACTTCTGCCGGTAACCCGAAAACATGGAGCAGCGTCTTAAAAGAAAAGGGTGTCACCGTGGTGCATGTGGTGAGTTCTTCCAAATTTGCCAAAAAAGCAGAAGATGCGGGATGCGATGCAGTGGTGGCTGAAGGATTTGAAGCGGGGGGACACAACGGTCGTGAAGAAACTACCACGATGGTACTTATTCCGGCAGTAGCGGCGGCAGTGAAGATACCGGTGATCGCTGCGGGGGGTATTGCGACAGGAAGACAGATGCTGGCAGCAATGGTGATGGGAGCTGAGGGGGCACAGATGGGCAGTCGTTTTGTGGCCAGTGAAGAAGCATCATCACATCTTGCATTTAAAGAAGCAGTGGTAAGGGCAGAAGAGGGCAGCACAGCACTGACGATGAAACAACTGACACCGGTGAGGCTGATAAAGAATAAATTTTATCAGCAGGTGCAGGAAGCGGAGCAAAGAGGGGCAACGCAGGAGGAATTAAAGACGTTGTTAGGAAGGGCAAGGGCTAAAAGGGGAATGTTTGAGGGAGATATGGATGAAGGCGAACTGGAAATAGGGCAGGTGAGTTCACTTTTACGAAGTATTTTACCGGCCTCAGAGATAGTGAAAATTGTGTGGAAGGAATTTTTGGAAGCCTTGGCCAATCCGCTTAAAATACCTTAACTTTATTCCGGTTTTAAGAAAGCACATAAACCAATTTTGACGATCAACTATTAAAACCGTTTAGCATGAAACCCAGGGTGATTCTTTTAGCTGCAGGCCTGTTGGGATTTGTTGCTGCCAAGGCCAACAATATTGACGATGATCCGGGTATTGGAAAAGGGAAGAAAGACGATATCAATGGTCTTGTCACTGATGCCGAGTCAAAAAAGCCCATCAAAGACGTAACAGTTACCGCTTACCTTGTTTCCAAAAAGGAAAAAATGGTGCTGACTGATGATGCCGGTAATTTCTCCTTTGATGAGCTGAAACCCGGCACCTATAAATTTGTGTTTGAAAAGGCAGGATTCAAACGTGTCACCAAAGAAAAAGTGGTGGTGAAAACCGATGAAGCTTTCCAGATCAATATTGAGATGCTGGAGAATAAAGGTTATGACCTGATGCCTTCTCCCTTTCATTTCTCTGATTTCTAAATTAAATTGTTTCAAAATAGTAAAGGGTCGCAGCTGATGCGGGCCCTTTTTGTTTTGCATACTCTTCACTATGGATTTCAGTTTGACAGAATCTGACAATTATAATAAGCCCCCGGTCTGATTAGCGATTCAGAGTAACAGCACAGGTGGTAAATGAAACAGTCCCGCTCCTTCAACCCTTCGGCAAGCTCCGGGTTCGGGAGGCGGGACTGCTCTTTTCATGGCTAGTCAAGGCAAACAGTGTCAGTCTTTATCTATGTTGAAATCGTCAGCCTCTTTTTTGATGTTGAAATTCTTGTGCTTCTCCAGGAAGCTGCGGTATTTGTTATACACTTGGTCACTGGCTTTTTTCCCGTTCACGGTCAGGTCACCGTCTTTGTGGCTGATGCTGTAATTCTCTTTTTTATTCAGCAGACCATCTTTCTCCAGGCCGTCCACAAATTCTTTGTATTCCTTTATTTCTGCTTTGGCTTTTTCGATCTCCACTTTGGCCTTTTCCATTTCCTCTTTTATCTGGGGACCGATTTTTTTCAGTTCCTCTTCCACTTTTTTCATTTCGGCGCTGATGTCAACATTTATGTTCTTAACCTGCTCCAGTTCTTTTTTGATCTGCTCCCAGTTCACCTTTTCCATGGATTCTTTGATCTGCCCCTCAATCTTTTCCATATCTATTTCTTTCATGGCCTGCTCCAGTTCCAATTGTATCTTTTTGAAGTCCACCTTGGCCATTGACTCATCTATTTCCTTCCTTATCTTCTCCATATCCACATCCTTCATCGCTTTTTCTATCTGCATCCTGATCTTTTCGCCATCAATTTCTTTCATGGCCCTTGAAATTTCCTGTTGAATTTTTTCCATGTCAATTTGCAGGTCAACCATGTCCAACTCGGCCAGGGCCTCGTCAAGGTCACGGATCTTTTTATCGGTTTTCTTTTTGGGAGTGGTATCAGCGGCATTATACTGCTGGCGATAATCACCGGGAGTTTGTTTGTAGTCCCAGGATACCAGCACAACGATCAGCGCTGCGGCAAACAAGGGGAGCCAAAGACGTGGGTTGGCTAAGGTTTGTTGTTTCATGACAAATGTTTTAGAATAAATAGTATAACGAATTTCTTCGTATCAAATATACGAGTGATTTCGTATAAAACGACAAGCCTGTTCTAAAAAAGAAAATTTTAACAAACGGGGAACGGACCTTGCAAAGGTTGCCAACCTTTGCAAGCACGGATGGAGGGGTAACAGTACGTCGTTGAAAGGTTGGCAACCTTTGTGTTAGCTTTTTCGAAATGCCCATTTCAGCATTTCTTTCCAGCTCACTTTTTTGCCATACATAAGAATGCCGGTGCGATAGATCTTGCCGCTAAGCCACACGGCAAAGATGAAACCTCCAACCAGCAGGGCCATGGACAGTCCTAATTGCCACCAGGGAACAGTACCCGGCACACCAAACGGAATCCTTGCCATCATTACGATTGGAGAGCTGAAGGGAATGATGCTGCCCCATACAGCCACAGGCCCGGTAGGGTCTCTCATGGCCATTGTCATCAGTGCAATAGAAAAAATCACCAGCATTGTTACCGGGAAACTCAGTGATTGTGCTTCCCGCATGTCTTCATTCACAGCGCTGCCGATGGCGGCATAGAGTGACGAATAGAAGAAGAACCCGCCGAGGAAGTAGAATATAAAGCAGAACAGTATAAGCGGTACGTTGATGCTGGTAAAAATTTCCTGCACATTTCCCACCACACCACTCACAGCATTGCCATTGCCTGAAGCTTTTGTCACATTATATACAATGAAAATAAAGGCGATCCATAAAAAGAATTGTGTCAGCGCCACCAACCCGATACCGATGATCTTTCCCAGCATCAGTTGAAAAGGTTTTACTGAAGAAACGATTACTTCGGCAATGCGGTTGGTTTTTTCTTCCATCACTCCCATCATCACCTGCGAGCCATAGATCAGCAAAATGAAATAGATGAGAAATCCGGCTACAGTGCCAATGGTGCCGGCCACTCTTGAATTGGCTGTGGCATCCCGCAGGTTGCGGGGCTCCACACTCACCCTGCTTTCTTCTAATTTTTTCCGGGTGCTGTCGCTGATGCCGAGTTTTTCATTCTTTATCTCATCCCATATATTATTGAGTTTGTTCTGTACCGCAAAGGCACTTTCCTGGCTCAGGGTTTTGTTGGCTTCCAATTGAAGATCTTTAATGCCTGTTTCCCAGTTGCTCACTTCGGGAATAACCACCATTGCATCAAATGCATTATTACCCAGCCGGTTCCGGATGCTGTCCGGGTTTTCATTGGTTATGGTAAGCATGGAAGAGTTATCCCTGAGATTCTCTCTTTCAATCCTGCCTGTGTCAAAAAAGCCTGATGAATCAACTACCGCAACATGCAGCTTGCTTTGTCCTTTTGCTCCAAGATAGCCAATACCAAAAATTAACCCAAGATAAAGCAGCGGAAACAGGATGGTGCTGATGATAAACGTTTTTTTTCTGACCCTTGTGAGGTATTCCCTTTGTATGATGAGTAATATCTTATTCATAGCATGAAGTGGTTGATGGTTTATGCATTGCTTTTTTCAAACTGGCGGGCAGTTGGGGTGCCTTCCACCAGCCGGATGAAAATGTCATTGAGCGACGGCAATATTTCATTGAAAGAATGTATCTCAGTGCCCTGTTGAAGGAGGAATTGCAAAACATCATTGGGACGGTGACCTTCCCTGATCTTTACAATGTGTACAGAGTTCTTGTCAGCAACAATATCATAAGGCGCTGTGCCGTTCACTGCCGACGGAAACTGTTCGGCGCCAATACTGAAAAGATTTTCTTTAAAATCCTGTTTCACCGCTTTCACGGTGCCATCCAGTATTTTTTTCCCTTTATTCACCAGGACGATCTGGTCACATATTTCTTCCACCTGCTCCATGCGGTGGGTGCTGAAGATAATAGTGGAACCGTTTTGCGCCAGTTTGTAGATCTCGTCTTTGATCAGGTTGGTATTGACAGGATCAAGACCACTGAAGGGTTCATCGAGGATGATGAGTTTGGGCTCATGCAGCACCGTGGTCACAAACTGTAGTTTCTGGCTCATCCCTTTTGAGAGGTCTTCCACTTTTTTGTTCCACCAGCTTTCCATTTCAAACCGGATAAACCATTGTTTGATCTTGCGCAGCGCTTCATTGCGGGGCAGGCCCTTCAGTTGCGCCAGGTACATGGTTTGTTCCCCGATCTTCATTTTTTTATACAGCCCTCTTTCTTCGGGCATATAACCAATGCGCCCAACATCATTGACGGGATCAAATTTTTTACCGTCAAAAATGATTTCTCCTTCATCGGGATAGAAAATGCCGGTGATCATACGGATGACTGTGGTCTTCCCGGCGCCATTGGGGCCGAGCAAGCCAAATATTTTGCCTTTTTCCAGCGAAAAACTGATGTCGTCCACCGCTTTCTGGTTGGCAAAATATTTTTTCAGGTTACGCAGTTCAAGTAAGGCCATAATGCATGGTTTTGCAGGTCAAATATAAAATACCAAAACATACCGGCAGCTTATTATCGGTGAACAGCCCAAAATCGGGAGTAAACTGCATGGTTAAATAATAATAATTAGCCCTTTGTCTTATTTTTTTTAACCAATTTCGCAGCGAAATACCATTATAACATGTGCCGTAACATTTTCAGAAGCAGCATTATCATTCTTGTGTCAGTTACTTTCAGCAGTTGGGGTTTCCTGGTGCATCGCACCGTGCACCAGTTGGCGGTGTATCAGCTGCCTTCTTCCGTTCAGCCTTTCTTTTATGCCAATATGGAATACCTCGTGCAGCATTCGGTGAGACCTGATCAGCGCCGCAACGAAGACAGCACAGAAGCGCCGAAGCATTTCATAGACCTGGAAGTGTTTGGAGATTCAGCCGCCTGGAAAATGCCATACAAATGGGAAGAAGCGGTAAAACAGTTTAGTGAAGACAGCCTGATCAAATATGGTTATGTTCCTTATCATATCATCACGATGAAAAACAGGCTGACGAATGCATTCCGCTCCGGTAACAGGGACAGCATATTGTTTTATGCTGCCGATTTGGGTCATTATATAGGTGATGCTAATGTGCCCTTGCATACCTCACTTAATTATGATGGCCAGTTGACCGACCAAAAAGGTCTGCACAGCCTGTGGGAGTCTATGATACCTGAGATAGAAATAGAGCATTACAAACTTTACAACGGAAAGAAGGCAAAATATATTACCAATCCTGAGCAGGCAGTCTGGGATTGCATCCGTCGGGCACATAGGCTGCTGCCGGAAGTGTTTGGAAAAGAAACAGAGGCTTCCAAAAATTTTACAGACTCCACAAAGTTCAGGACACAGGTTCGCCGCGGCAGGGAAGTGAAATCATTTACATCCGGTTTTGCAAAAGCATACAGCCGGTTGCTGGGCAAAACCGTCAATGACCAGTTGCTCCATTCTGCACAGATGATCGCTGATTTCTGGTACACGGCTTGGGTGGATGCCGGCAAGCCTGATCTTTCCGGGCTGATGACTATTCCGCATGAGAAGGAGAAAAAGCAACAACTGAAGGAAGAAATGAAAGCCTGGCGGAAAAATGAATTGATAGCAAAAAAACTGCTTATTGCCCGGAAACAGGCGCCAGAACAGCCCTGATCATATCCGCCACTCGTTCTCCATCCATCGCAGCGCTGACAATGCCGCCTGCATAGCCTGCTCCTTCCGCACAGGGATATAAATTATTTACCTGTGGATGTAGTAGTGTTTGCGGATGCCGGGGAATGCGAACAGGGGAGGAGGTTCTTGACTCAGTGGCTACCAGCACAGCTTCGTTACTATAATAGCCTTTCATTTTTTTGCCAAATTCTTTGAAAGCATGTTGTAGTCTTTTATGGATAAAGCCCGGTAAAACATCTCCCAGCGACGCTGAGCGGATACCGGGCAAATAGGAACAGTCGGGCAATGAGGTGGATATTTTATTTTCTGTAAAATCAACCATCCGTTGTGCAGGGGCCACAAATTTTCCGCCGCCCGCTGCAAATGCTTTTTGTTCCACAGCCTGCTGAAATTTCATCAGCAGCAAAGGATCGTTTTCTTTTTTGGCTTTCAAATACAGGAAAGCATCTTTTTCTTCGACTGTCACCACAATGCCGCTGTTGGCAAACGGATTATTTCTTTTGGAAGGACTCCAGCCATTCACTACCAGTTCACCGGGTGAAGTGGCAGCAGGTGCAATAATACCGCCCGGGCACATACAAAAGGAAAAGACACCTTTACCATCCACCTGTTGCACAAGGCTGTAAGAAGCAGGTGGTAAAAAAGGATCTCTTGCGCTGCAATGGTATTGCACACTATCTACCAGGCTTTGCGGATGTTCGGCTCTCACACCAAGAGCAAATGATTTTGCTTCGATCAATAATTGTTTATCATAAAGCAGTTGAAAAATATCTCTTGCAGAATGACCCGTGGCCAAAATGAAGGCGTCTGCTTCAAACCTGTTCCCACAGGCAGTTTTTACTGCCTTGATATGCCCCCTTTCCAATATGAGGTCAGTTACTTTTTTTTCAAAAAGGAAATCAGCGCCGCATTCCAGCAGCAGCATCCGGATGGCGGTGATGATATGGGGCAGCTTGTTGGTGCCGATATGCGGATGTGATTCATAAAGTATCTGTTCATCAGCGCCAAAATGAACAAAGAGGTTCAATATCCTGTTTACATCACCTCTCTTGGTACTGCGGGTATATAGTTTTCCGTCACTGTAAGTGCCGGCGCCACCTTCGCCAAAACAATAATTGCTTTCCGGATTCACTTCTCCTTCCTTATTCAGCCGGGCAAGGTCTCTTCTTCTTGACCGCACATCTTTTCCTCTTTCCAGTAATATCGGTTTGATGCCGGCCTCTGTTAATTTCAGCGCAGCAAACAAACCGGCTGGACCAGCACCGATTATTACAACACTTTTTGATGCACGACTGACATCCCTGAAGCGGAAAACCTGTTTTTCTCGCAGGATAAAGGGCTCATTGATAAAAACACGGAGAGACAAAGTGACTACCGGCTGGCGGCTGCGGGCATCAACAGAACTCTTGAGAATATGATAGCCTGAAACATCAGCAGGGTTCACTGCTTCTGCCCGGGCAATATATTTCTTAATGCTGCTGTCTGAAGCTGCTTCTGCCGGAAGCAGCTTTAATGTTATGGTCTGTTGCATGCGGTCAGGTTTTTAACCTGAAACGATTAAGTAAGAGTATCGGGCAAAAATAAACTCTTCGGCCAGTTGTTGCAAAACAAAAAGGCCGGAAACAAGTTCCGGCTCATTCTTACCAATATTTTACAAAGGTCTCTTATTTCTTTTTATCAAAAAGCTTCAGAGCTGCATACACCTGTATCCCCTGGTTCAGGCAGGTGTATGTTTCTGGCCGGGTGCTAACATCCTTGGTGCCGCTAATATATCTTACCCCAACACCCATTTTTTTTGGCGCCCATGTTTCAATACCGGCAGTCCATCCCAGGTCAATATCCCTGGTGCGGTTGGTTACTTCGTAGTCAGGGGCTTGTTTGTTACGGTTAGTAGCCCTTATCAAAAAATCGCATTGCGGGCCTGCAAATATGCGCAGATCAGGGATAATATTATACTTAAGAACAAGCGGAACGGAGAAATAATTAAAACGGAAATTCTCTCTGCCAAAATCGAGGTCTTCAACTTTTGCGCCCATCTGAGAATAGAGGAAGTCGGCGCCTATGGCGAATTTTTTTCCGATCAGTCTTTCTGCAAAAAAACCGAATGCAACACCGCCCTTATGACTTACTTCGTATGTGTCGTAATCAACAGGGGTGCGGAATGTGGTCATGTTCACTCCGGCCTTTACACCGACAGCGGTTTTCTTTTGCCCGAACGCCAACGAGCCTGTTATGACAAAAAGGATGATTAGTGTAAAATACTTTCTCATGTCAGTTGTATTGTTTGGTAATGTACAAATGTAATAATATTTGCCATTCGGTCTGCTGCCCGGGATTGTTTTTTAAAAGGGCAAAAAAAGGAAAAAATACTCTTCAAAAACGCAGGATTCTTTTTATTTGCCGGTAAAATCTGGCTACCTTCAATTTGGCTCTGACGGTATGAAAAAAATTATTCTCCTTATATCTGTTTGCTGGTTACTGGTTGCTGTTTCCTGCACCCGTTATTTCAGGCCGGCAACGATGTCATTTAGTAATTATCGTATAAATCCGGCACAATCTGCAGATTCGGCTCTCTCTTCTTTATTAATGCCGTATAGCGACAGTGTGAACAAAAGCATGAATGAGATAGTTGGAATTGCCGAGGTGACATTAGAAAAAAAACAACCGGAATGCAGTATGGGTAATTTTATGGCTGATGCCATGCTTGTCATGGCAAGGGAAAAATTTAATACGCATGTGGACATGGCCATCATGAATCATGGGGGAATGCGTCTTACACAACTGGCGGCTGGCCCTGTGACAAGAGGAAAAGTATTTGAAATGATGCCATTTGAAAACAGGCTGATATTGCAACGGATGTCCGGTACAGTGCTGCAACAGTTCCTGGATCATGTAGCGGGCCGCGACGGCTGGCCGGTGGCCGGCATGACAATGAAAATAAAAAACAAAAAAGCGGTGGATGTGATGATCGGCGGCAAGCCGCTTGACCCTGCTGCTACATACATTGTAGCCAATTCAGATTTTGTAGCCAATGGCGGCGATGATTCATATATGTTACGGAGCATTGTTCAGCATAATATCGGCTACCTGGTGAGAGATGCTTTGTTTGACTATATCAAAGTACAAAAGAAGCAGGGAAAAAATATTTTTGCAAGTATTGAAAACCGGGTGACAAATGCTGAATAGAAAAAATTTTATAAGGCAGGCGGCATTATCCGCAGGCGCTGTGCTGGCGGGTCCATCATTACTTGAAGCAATTGGGGAATTGACTCCCCGCAGGCTCACTATCCTGCATACCAATGATGTACACAGCAGGCTTGAACCCTTTCCAATGGATGGAAGTCGCAACCAGGGCCTTGGGGGTGTGTCTGCGAGAGCCAGCCTCATCAAAGCGATCAGAGAAGAGGAAGAAAACGTATTATTGCTCGATGCAGGCGATATATTCCAGGGCACTCCTTATTTTAATTTTTATAATGGAGAACCTGAGATCAAGGCGATGTCTGCAATGGGTTATGATGCCTGCACCATCGGCAACCATGATTTTGATGCAGGAATGGAAAATTTGGCCACGCAGTTAACAAAACATGCCAATTTCCCCATGCTGGTATGCAATTACGATTTCAGCAGCACGCCAATGGAGAATAAAACTATTCCGTATAAAATAATTACCAAAGGAAAAATAAAGATAGGCCTCATGGGAGTGGGTATTGAACTCAAAGGCCTTGTACCGGATAATCTTTTCGGTGCCACTCAATACCTGGATCCTGTTCAAAAAGCCAATGAAACAGCTGAGGTGCTGAGAAAACAGCATCATTGCGATATGATCATTTGTTTGTCTCATTTGGGTTATCCGCACAAAGATTATGAAAGAGTGAATGATGGAACACTTGCAAAAGAATCCGAAAATATTGACCTGGTCATTGGCGGTCATACACATAGTTTTTTAGACGAACCATTGGTAGTTAAAAATAAAAAAGGGAATGATGTGGTTATCAACCAGGCGGGTTGGGCAGGGATCATTTTAGGAAGGCTGGATTTTGAATTTTCCAAATTTTCCGGGAAAAAAATGACAAAATCCCGGTCTATTTCAATTACGAAAAAATCAGCCCAATAAAAATTTTTTTTTATCTCAGAAATGTAGATATTCGCCGTCCTGTCCAACTTTTTTTATTGACATGGTGTGAAGAAGATTCCTGGACATTTTTACAACGACTTTAATTAACCCGATATACAAACTGCTTATTGACAGATGGAGAAAAATGCTGAAAAAGTCTGGGGCAATTGTTTAAAGATCATCAAGGATATTGTTGAATGGCAGCATTACAAAACATGGTTTGAACCTATCCATCCTGTTTCCCTGAAAAATAATATTCTCGTTATCCAGGTGCCCAGCCAGTTTTTTTTCGAATATCTCGAAGAACATTATGTAAATTTATTAGCTAAGACATTGAAGAGAGAATTGGGTAAAGAGGCCCGTCTCGAATATCGCATCATGGTGGACAGCGGCAACAGCAAGAATAAGCCTGTTACCATGGATGTAAGCGGTCATGGTTATAAAACTTATTCCAATAACGAAATGGATTTCCCGTTAGTCATAAATAATCCCGTCAAGAATCCGTTCGTTATACCGGGTCTGAAAAAAATGCAGATTGACCCGCAACTGAATTCTGCATACACATTTGAAGCATTTATTGAAGGTGATTGCAACAGGGTGGCCCGTCGTGCAGGAAAAACAGTGGCAGAAAAACCGGGCGCCAATTCTTTTAACCCGCTGGTTATATATGGAGGTGTAGGTTTGGGCAAGACCCACCTGGCACAGGCCATCGGCAATGAAGTAAAAAGATCAAACCCCAACAAAGTGGTGCTGTATGTGAGCTCGGAAAAGTTCATCAACCAGTTCATGGATCACAGCCGGAACAATGCGATCAACGATTTCATTCATTTCTACCAGCTTATTGATGTGCTGATCATTGATGACGTGCAGTTTTTTGCAAAGGCGGAAAAATCACAGGATGCTTTCTTCGCCATTTTCAATCATTTGCATCAATCGGGCAAACAACTTATTCTGACCTCCGACAAATCACCTAAAGACCTTGAAGGTGTCCAGGAAAGGTTGCTGAGCCGTTTCCGCTGGGGACTAAGCGCCGACCTGCAGGTGCCTGATTACGACACCAGGATAGATATTCTTGAGAGAAAAATGAAGAACGACGGGCTTGAAATGCCCAAAGAAGTGGTGAAATATATTGCCTATAATATTAATAGTAATGTGAGGGAACTGGAGGGTGCGTTGATATCACTCTTGGCACAATCTTCGCTAAACAGGAGGGAGATTGACTTAGATTTAGCCAAGAAAGTGTTACGCAATTTCATCAAATCATCAAGCAAAGAGATCACCATCGAAACCATCCAGCGAATGGTTTGCGAATACTTCGATGTTTCCTACGACAAGTTGTTGCAAAAAACCCGTAAACGGGAGATCGTACAGGCCCGGCAGATCACTATGTATCTGGCCAAGGCGTTTACCAAGAATTCACTGAAAACCATTGGTGAACATTTTGGCGGTCGTGACCATACCACAGTCATCCATTCCTGCCAAACGGTAAAGGACCTGATGGATACAGATTCAGTATTCCGGGAAAATGTTTTGGAACTGCAGCAAAAAGTGCAATTGGCTGCTATGTAAGAAATACAGAGATTTCGCAATTAAAAAACTGGAAATGTCCTGACCAAAGAGTCAGGATTTTTTATGTACTGAACCGGAATAAAGTTTATGCCGGAAACCAATTAATCTTTATTTTTGCCACCCCTTGAAAAAGGGCAGCCGGTGAGGTGGATGAGTGGCTGAAATCAACGGTTTGCTAAACCGTCGTACGACCTTAAAGTTGTACCGAGGGTTCGAATCCCTCCCTCACCGCATGAAGCCGCTTTAAAATGAAGCGGTTTTTTTATGTTTCAGGGATGCTGTGTTTAAACAAACGCATTAAACGGCTTCTTCCATAATAAATATGGCATTTTTGTTCAGGTCATAAAATCCGAACTCATTTGTTTGCCAGGCGGTATTTTCCCTGAATTTATCATGGCCTACTGTCCCCCGGGCTACAAACTCTTCAAACAGTGGCTTAATATTCTTCACAAGAATTCTAATTACAGAACCACCATGTAATGGATCATCTTCAGTGTCTGCATGCCATTGAAGGTGCAGGTAAATATTTTTCCCTGAATAGTGCTGCATACATATTGTCTTTATAGTATGTTTCAAATCCCGCCTTCTCATTATACCATGCAATGTCCCTGTTTATGTCTGCAGAAGGGAGTACCGGTATAATATGAATTATTTCTGCTTTTGATATCATTGTTGGGTTGGTTACTTTTTTTTAAAAATTTAATTTTAATATCAATCTAATTTGCTGCGTTCCACTTGCTGCAAAAAGGGTTTAAGCATGATATATATCAATTTGAAACCGGTCATCCTCTAAATTCTTCATTTATTGGCAGCAATTATACTAATTTTAGTGTCTGTTAATCTGATTGTAGCGACTTGCCAACTGAAAATCTGCATAACGAATCCGTTCTTGTCCGGGAAATGCAATCCGGCTGCCAGCAGGCATTTACTGCGATATATATTTATTATAGCCCCAGGTTATATAATAATATATATGGGATGGTACATGACAAAACCCTAGCGGAAGAGCTCGTGCAGGAGTTATTTACCCGTATCTGGCAAAAGAGAGAATGTAAAGGCATTACCGAAAATTTTTCTGGTTACTTGTACCGCACGGCCCAAAACCTGGTGCATGATTTTTTCCGCAGGATGCGCCGTGACCGCATACTGATGGACCGTTTCAGTAAGGCGTTGGCAGATAAATACGAAAATCCCGAAGACGCTATTCATCGTTCTGAATCGGTGACACTTCTTAAAACCGCTATCGAACAATTGCCGCCGCAGCAAAAAAAAGTATATAAATTAGTAAAGGAAAACGGGCTTACTTACAGGAAAGCGGCAGAATCTATGGGCATATCGCCACTTACTGTAAAAGAGTATCTCGTTTCTGCCAACAAGTCCATTCGCAATTATTTGCTGAGTCGCACGGACTCTCCCAAAGAGTTGTTATACACTGCGTTAATCGTTCTCGGCCTCATGCATTAAGTTTTTTATTGCTTACCCCCCCATTTTTAATTCCCACACGTTACTTGTGAAATAAATAAACTATAAGTGCCTCAATCAACACATTCCCGTAACGATCTTTTTGAGAAACTGTTGCAGGGAAAGCTTACATCGCAGGAAACACAGGAGTTACTGGAATGGCTTGGTAAAGAGAAATTGGATGATGAAACCGCCGGTCTTATCCTGGCACAATTGAAAAAGCCTGTTATGCAGGGGCAGATCAGCCCGGATATTATTCATGCTCTTGAAGCAAGACTGCCGCTCATTTTTAAAGAGGCGAAGAAAACATCACGCATAGTTGAACTGGCCGGTAAAAAATGGTTACGTTATGCTGCATCTATACTTTTATTAGTGGCGGCAGGTTTTTATTTTTTAACCAGTTCAACCAATAGCCCGGATGCTGCTGAAAGCAAAATTGCTGTTCGTAATGAAATTGTTGATCCGCAGCCCGGAAAGGATGGTGCAATCCTCACACTGATTGACGGAACTCAGTTGGTGCTGGACAGCATGAGCAACGGACTTATTACTACACAAAATGGAATAAGGGTTATACTGAATAACGGGCAGGTCACTTATACGGCAGATGATGATATTGCTGCAGCTTCAGTAGCATATAACACCATGACAACACCGAAGGGCAGGCAGTTCCAGTTGATGTTGCCCGATGGTTCAAAGGTTTGGCTGAATGCTGCTTCTTCGATCCGCTATCCTGTTATTTTCAGCGGCAGCGAAAGAAAAGTGGATATAACCGGTGAAGCTTATTTTGAAATAGCAAGAAACGAGTCTATGCCTTTCCGGGTAAGCACAGGTAATGGTGCTGAAATAGAAGTGCTGGGCACTCATTTCAATGTGAATTCCTACAATGATGAAGGAAGAATAAGCACCACGTTGCTCGAAGGTTCTGTGAAAGTGACAGGTAGCGGAACAGCAGGAGTGGTATTGATCCCCGGGCAGCAGGTCCAGGTAAACAATAATAATGACCGGTCTTCCGGAAATACTTCACAGGTCAAAGTGCTGAACAATGTGGATGTTGAAAGAGTGATGGCATGGAAAAATGGAGTTTTCAATTTCCAGGATGCAAAGCTGGAAGAAGTGATGCGCCAGTTGGAAAGATGGTATGATATAGAAGTGGTGTATGAAAAAGGAATACCCCCGCCGCTTGAGTTTTTTGGAAAAATGGGAAGAGATCTTCCTTTGTCAACGGTCCTTCGTGGTCTGAATTTGTCGAAAGTGAATTTCAGGATCGAAGAAGGGAAGAGGCTGGTGGTGATGCCTTGACCCGATAAATTGAAAAGCCACCATAAAAGGAAATGACATGCACCGGCAGGTTTCCGGGACATGTGTGGATTGCTTGAAAAAAACCGCCTCGGACGGCTATCCGGGCGGTGCAGGTTTGAGTAATCCAAAATTTCAACATCGCTAAACATTGATTTTTTAAAACCAAACCAGTGCAAACTTATGCAAAAAACTGCTCTTTGTAACCGGGACACTGTGGCTGGCCTTTCGTTGTGTGTGGCCTTGTTCTCCGGCAAAACGGCAAACAAAAAGTCACAGACGCTTCGGTTGCTAACTCAAACCTGCCCTGGTGGGCTAATCAGGGCTCTGATTGTTATGAAGCTGACTGTCATTTTCCTGCTTGCAGGACTGCTCAATGCCCGGGCCGAAGGATATTCTCAAACTATATCCTTCTCCGGTAGAAACGTAGCCATTACCAATGTCTTTAAAGCCATTGAAAAGCAAACGGGCTACACTGTTTTTGCCAATAAAGACCTGTTGAAAGGTACGAAGCCGGTAACGGTTGCGGCAGAAGAAATGCCATTAAAAGATTTTTTGGATGTGGCTCTTCGTAACCAGCCTATTGGATACGAGATTCACAACAAGACCATTTTCATCAAGTCACGGGCAATAATGCCCGAACTGCCTGTTTCTTCAAATGAGCCGCTTGTTGCGGAAGAAGAAATTCTGCCAGATATAACTGGGGTGGTGCTGAATGAAGATGGCGACCCGCTGGAAGGCGCTACAGTTACAATCAAAGGAACCAGGACCTCAACTGCTACCAATGCAGAAGGCCGCTTTACGATCAATGCAAGAGCTAACAATGTTCTTGTTATTTCGTTTATCGGGTACGAAACCATAGAAGTGTCAGTCGGCGACCGCACTACGATTGACATCACGTTGAAGAAATTGCTTGTTGAAATAGACCATGTGGTCGTTACCGCTCTCGGTATCCCTAAGAGAGCCAAGACACTTACCTATAACGTGCAGGAGATAAAGAACGAAGAGATCAGCACGGTGAACAACGGCAACTTTGTCAACAGCCTTGTTGGTAAAGTGGCAGGAGCCACCATCAACAGTTCTTCTGCCGGGAACGGCGCTTCTGCAAGAGTGGTATTACGTGGCGTGAAATCCATCAGTGGCAACAACAATGCGCTGTATGTGATTGATGGTATCCCGATGCCCAATATCATCCGCGGGCAAGCCGAAGATATATTCTCCGGGGCCGGCCAGACAGGTGATTTTGTGGCCAACCTCAATCCTGATGATATTGAAAGCCTTTCTATCCTCAGCGGCCCTGCTGCTGCGGCTTTATACGGAAGTGCTGCCGCCAATGGTGTAATTCTTATCAATACCAAAAAGGGAGGAAAGGACAGAACGGATGTGAGTGTATCCAACACAACCACATTTTCCAGTCCGCTGATACTTCCTAAGTTTCAGAACACTTATGGCCCCAGTGCAGTGGGCAGCTATTTTAGCTGGGGTGAAAAATTAGCAACTCCATCCGGCTATCGTCCCGAAGACTTTTTTCAAACAGGAGTGAACTCCACCACTTCGCTTACTTTTTCTACAGGAACGGAGAGAAGTCAAACCTATATTTCGCTAGGCAACACTTCTTCAAAGGGGATTATCCCGAACAATAATTTTAACCGGTCAAATTTTACTGCAAGAAATACGAGTACATTTCTTGATGGCCGCATGAATCTGGATGTGAGCTTCATGGCGGGCCTGGTGGATGAAAGAAATATGATCTCGCAAGGGCAGTATTTCAATCCGCTGGTCGCGGTGTACCTGTTTCCACCCGGCGATGATTTCAATAAGGCGAAAGCTTTTGAAAGACATAATCCTTCCCGCAACCTGATGACACAGTTCTGGCCATTTGGTGATAACGGGTTGCTGATGCAAAATCCCTATTGGGTGACGCAGCGTGACATCTTTCAGAACAAAAGGGAACGTTACATGACCACGATGTCGCTCCGTTACAATCTTAATGACTGGATCAGCCTTTCCGGTCGTGCCAAGATGGATAAATCGAACGAAAAGAGTGAAAGAAAATTTGCAGCATCCACCAACCAGCTATTTGCTTCGGAAAATGGTTTCTATTCCCTCAACACCCTGGACAACCGCCAGATCTATGCAGAAGGAATGGTCAACATCAATAAAAAGCTGAACAATGATTACAATGTAACTGCCAATATCGGAACCGCTATTGAAGATATCCGCTATAACCAGTATTTGTTTGGCGGAAGACTGCAGGGAGTTGCGAATCTTTACACTTATGCCAATATTAACAGGGCCACTTCCGACATGTCTCAGTACGGGTATAACCGGCAAAAGCAATCTGTTTTCGGCAGTGCACAGTTAGGATACCGCAACATGGTTCACCTTGACCTGACTGCCCGTAACGACTGGGCCTCTACGTTAGCAGGTTCTTCAGGCAACTGGTCATTCTTCTACCCGTCAGTTGGTTTGTCCGCAGTGATAACCGATTTGCTTGAAATCCGTTCAAGAACATTGTCATACCTGAAACTGCGCATTTCTCATTCGGCTGTAGGTAATGAACCACGAGAGCATCTTTCCATCCCAACCTACCCGCTGGCAGGTGGTTTCCCTGTTACACAAACAAGGTTGCCCAATCCTGATCTGAAACCGGAACTTACCCGTTCATGGGAAGCAGGTCTGAACTCAGCATTTTTCAACGGGGCGCTTCGCATAGACGCAACAGTTTATCTGTCCCGCACCTACAACCAGTTCTTTGAACCTACACTGTCTTCTGCATCTGGTTTCACCAGCGTAGTAGTAAATGCAGGACGGGTGGATAATAAAGGTATCGAGCTGTCTGCGAGATACACAAAGAAATTCGGTAACCTGAGCTGGACCACCAATGCTACTTATTCTCTCAACAGGAATAAGATCGTTGAATTGCTGCCCGGTTGGACCAACCCTATCACAGGTGAGGTTATTACATTGCGTGAGCTGGATATGACCGGAACCGGCAGCTACAAGATGGTGCTGAAAGAAGGCGGATCTATGGGAGATATTTACGTCAATACACTCCGTGTGGATGAGCATGGCGCTATCTATGTAGATCCCAGTTCACAAACAGTAGCCGCTGAACTCAACAAATTTGTTTTTGCAGGCAACAGCAATCCACGATACAATTTTGGATGGGGTAATGCTTTTAGTTGGAAAGGAATTACGCTGAATGCCATGGTTGCCGGAAGAGTGGGTGGTATTGTGGTGTCAAATACACAAGCCATCATGGATGCCTTTGGTGTGTCGAAAACATCAGCAGATGCCCGTGACCAGGGCGGCGCTTTAGTCAATGGAAGACCGATACCTGCGCAGGAATATTACCAGGTGGTAGGAGCAGGGGCTTCAGGAGGTATCGCTTCTATGTATTGCTACAGTGCAACCAATGTGAGGTTGGCAGAATTGTCAGTAGGATATGATCTGCCGGTGAAGAAGCTCGGTAAGTTTATCAAGAGTGCCAATGTTTCTTTTGTAGGACGCAACCTGTTCCTGATCTACAGTGCTGCTCCCTTTGATCCGGAACTGACAGCAAATACACAAACCTATTTCCAGGGGATAGACTATTTCATGATGCCGAGTCTCCGCTCTATGGGATTTGCTGTAAAACTTAATTTCTGACAATCTAATAATAACAACAGTTATGATGACAGATAAAATCATTTTTTGGAAAAGGCTTACACTACTGAGTGTAATGGCCGCAGTCATTGCTTCCGGCTGCACCCGGAATTTTGACGACCTCAACACCAACCGCCATGAAGCAACTGAGGATATGATGGCGACTGACAACCTCAAAACAGGAGCTTTCTTTTCCCAGATGCTGCGCAACGTGGTATTGTTTAATGACGGAACAAACCTGACAAGTGATTACCAGGTGGCGCAGGGACTTACCAGCGATGTATATTCCGGTTATATTGCTCCAACGGGTACCTGGTTTGGAGGTGTACACAACGGATGCTACAATTTTGTTACAGGATGGATCGAAAAAACTTTTACTTCCGGTTTTGCATCGATAATGCCTGCCTGGCAGGCCATTACAAAAGCTGCCGGTGACCAGGGGCTGCCTGAAGTTGGCGCTTTGGCCACTATTGTGAAAGTGCAGGGTATGCATCGTGTAACAGATGCATACGGCCCCCTTCCCTATATCAATTATGGCAGCGGTAGCCTGCAAAATATGTACAACTCCCAGCAAGCGATATACACAAGATTTTTTGAAGAGCTGGGCTCAGCAATAGATGTGCTAACATTATTTGCGCAGGGTAATCCCGGCACTACTGTATTGGCGAAATACGATTTTATTTACGGGGGAAATGTTGCCAACTGGATAAAGTTTGCCAATACATTGCGCCTTCGCCTGGCATTGCGTGTAGTTTATGCCAACGCCTCATTAGCACAAACAGAAGCTGAGAAATCAATAAATAATCCTTTTGGTGTGATTTCAGTTCCAAATGAAAGGGCGGCATTGCAACGTTCCTCTAACCTCATCTATTACCATCCTTTGTATGAAATAGCTTATTTGTTCAATGCAGGTGAAGCCCGGATGAGTGCTTCTATGGATGCTTATATGAACGGATATGCTGACCCCAGAAGGGCTGTTTATTTTACTACCGCAGATGACGGCAACTATCATGGTGTTCGCCAGGGCATTGTAACAACTACCTGGACTCCTTACACCGGACCGGCAATTTCCAACCTGAATATGGATATGAGCACAACACAAATTGTATGGATGACTGCAGCCGAATCTTATTTTCTCAGAGCCGAGGGAGCTCTTCGTGGATGGAATATGGGAGGAACTGCTGAATACTTCTACAACGAAGGGATTGTAAACTCATTTCTCGAAAACGGCTTATCGGCATCCGGCGCTGTAACCTATGCGGCTAATAATACTTTAATGCCGGCAGCCTTTATTGACAACAGCGGACAGTCGGGCAATGATGCCCCGGCGCCAAGCACTATCACTATTGCCTGGAATGCAGGAGACCCGCTTGAAACGAACCTGGAAAGAATCATCACACAAAAATGGATAGCCATGTATCCCGATGGCCCGGAAGGATGGGCAGAGTTCCGCCGCACCGGCTACCCGAAATTATTCCCGGTAGTGAGCAACCGTAGCAATGGAATTATAAATACGGCCATACAGATCCGCCGCATTCCCTTTCCGCAATCGGAGTATAATAATAATGCTGCTGGTGTTCAAAGCGGTGTTTCGAATTTGGGTGGTCCTGACGGCGGTGGCACCAAACTTTGGTGGGATAAAAAATAAATAAACCTAACTGCAAAATCTCAGAGTTATGAAAATAAAACTAATATCTCTTTTGGCGATGCTCATCTTCCTGCTATCTTTTGCAGCATGTAAAAAAGATAAGGCATTGGAAATTCAAAAACCGTTCACTTATGATGAAGAGTACTATGCCAACCTGAGAGCATACAAGAAAACAGATCATACCCTGTTTTTTGGATGGTATGCTGCTTATGCACCAATTGAAGGAGCATCAGGATATAAAGATCCGGCATCCTGGGGTGAACGTATCATTGGTTTGCCTGACAGCATTGACATTGTTTCGCTGTGGATGGGTATTCCGGGTAACGATCCAGATGATGAGGATAGTTATGCTCCTATTGCATATGATGACATCAAGTTTGTCAAAAAGAACAAAGGCACACGATTCGTGGTGCCGACCATAACAAGAATGAACCATGTGATTACCCTGAGAGACGGGACAGAATATGATTTGACAGCAAACCGGAATGATGCCGGCATTGCCGTGTATGCCCAATACTTAGTTGACCAGGTGCTGGACTCAGACCTCGACCTTGATGGTGTTGACCTGGACTATGAACCGGAAGGAGACTTTCTTCAGGGATCACAATTCACAAAACTGGTTGAACACATTGGCCAGTATTTTGGACCTAAGGGAATGTATCCTGATAAACTGCTGATCATTGATTTTTACAGCCAGGTGCCACCGACAGCAACTGGTGAGTACGCCAACTTCTTTATCCGGCAGGCCTATACACAAGGTTTTACCGAACATACAGCAACAAGGCTGCAATCCTATTATAATGCTGTTCAGTCTGCAGTTCCCCCCGGTAAATTTATGGTGACAGAAAACTTTGGAGACCATTCTGAAAATGGAGGTAGCCCGTTTGTAGAAGCTAATGGCAATACATTGACAACTGATGGTTCCAGGATGTATTCATTGGAAGGAATGGCAAGATGGAATCCTACGCAAGGGAAAAAAGCAGGATTTGGCGCTTTCTATTTTGACCGTGATTATTATTCCAAAACAGGCATCCCTTATTACAATGTAAGGCGCTGCATACAGATAGCTAACCCGGCCATTCGATAAAACTGCTCAATCATTGATAAAAATTATGCAAATGAAAACAAAGATATTTCTCGGACTGATCCTGGTCTCCCTTTCTGTCCTGAGTTGCAAAAAAGCAACTTTCGGCGACCCGGTGATCCTTGTTACCGGCACAGAAGTGGATCCCATTGTAAAATTCACTGTCGAAAATACGCCATCGGAATATTCGGTGACGGCTACTTCCACCTACAAGGCAACGGAAGACATTAACGTGGTTTTTGAGTTTGACCCGGCTGCTGTGGAAAGGTATAATAATGAAAAGGGTACCACTTATTTCGCAGTTCCCGATGGCGCTATTGAAATCACTGATTTGTCCACAGTCATAAATGCGGGCTCTTCATCTTCTACACCTGTATCAGTGAAAGTGATCTCTACTTCGCCGCTACTTGACGGAAGAACTTACCTGATACCTCTTACTATCAAGCAAGTATCAGGAGGAAATATGACCGTGCTGGAATCCGGCAGAACAATCTTTTTGCGTATTGCAAGGGTCATCAGTTTCGCTGCATTATCAATGAATAATTCTGATGGACCTACAACAGGCTCACCGGGCACCAGGGGCCGCTTTAATGCCTCTGCTTTTTTTGATGCCCAGAATCCGGCTGTTCTTCCCAATTTTACGCTTGAGATAAAGAATCTTGTTTATGCTTTCCGCGATGGAACCGGCAATACGAATCCGCAACCGATACAAACCCTTATTAGCTGGACCAATGTAGCAGAAGCTGCTTCCATCGGTTTGCGCTATGGTGAGTTGGGTAATCCCATCAATTCTTTACAGCTTATTGGCTCACTTGGTGGTGCTTTTGCTTACGGGTTTAATCCCATGCAGTGGTACACCATCTCATTAGCTTATGATGGTAATACATGTATCATGTACGTTGATGGTAATAAGGCTACGGAAGTATCAGGCTCAATGGTAATGGAATTCTCCAGGTTAAACCTTGGACAAAATTGGGGAGGTTATGATACCCGGCAATACTTCAATGGACGTATTTCAGAGTGCAGGGTATGGAGCCGTGCTTTAACACCCAGCGAAATAAAACTCAACCTTTGTGGAGCTGATCCCAATGCCGACGGATTGGTGGCTTACTGGAAATTAAATGAGGGCTCCGGGCATATGTTCTACAATTCGTCTTCAGAAGGTTCTAAATATGATATGGACTGGACAAATGTATATTGGGATAATGCCGGCAACGGTAACATGGTCAATGTAAATAAGTCACAGTATGTTACCTGGACCAATGATGGGGCGAACAGATGCAGCCAATAAAAAATCTTAATGCTTAAAAAATTTGAACTATGTTGCCACTCAGATATATAGCCGGATGTATAATCACTGTTTCAGTGCTTTTCTCATGCGGTAAAAAAGAATCATACGACATCAAGGGTGATCCGGAGGTTAAATTTTTTACCAACGTTGAAAGCTCCGGTAATGCTCCGCAGAACTCGTTCAGTTTTGTTGTTGTCAATCATCCTGACCCTGCTGGCAGCGGGTTGCTGAACCTTTCAGGAACCATTCCTTCCGAGATCAAATTCCCTGTTCTGGCTACAAAAGCTGTGAGTCAGTCTGTTGGGGTTACTGCTCAATTAGATAATTCCCTGATAGAACAATACAATGCAGCACACAACACAAACTATGCAGCATTTCCTGCCGGGTTTTTAACAGGAGCAAACTTAACCGCACAAATACCCGGAGGTGCAACAAGGTCCGCAGACTCCATCACTATCGCTGCCGACCTAGCAAGTCTTGGTTCATTGACTGAGAGTGCTTATATGGCCCCGGTGAAACTGACCAGTGTTTCCAATCCTTCGGCGGGTGCAATAACCGGTAACAGCGCCGCACAGGTAGTGTATATTGTTGTGACTGTTTCAATTCAGCAAATAAAATTTAATGCGGGTGCGGCAGAAGCGGTTGGTGTACTTATTAATCCCCGGTCTGCGTGGAATGTAGCCCTTACTCCCGATCCTTCACCATCAGGGAGTATTATTGACGGCTCAAACTCCAGTTATTCAAGATGGGGGTCAACAACCCAGGGACTGGTTGATGTGGATATGCAGGCGTCTCAAAATGTTACCGGGTTGAGGCTGTTTACCACCACCACATCAAATCAAACGCCAACCCAGGTCACAGTTTATTTAAGCCCTGATGGAATAAACTATGAGAATATCGGAGCACCGTTAAGAGCAAATCTTTCCTACGGGTCTGGCTATACATATATACTTTTTTACAAGGCTATCCAGGCGAGGTATATCAGGCTGCAGTTGAATTATGGAACTTCAACAAATACGCAGAACAGGAGGATAGCGGAGCTTGATGTGTATGCCAACTAGTAGAGGTTTTGAAGAATTTTGTTCAAAAAATGAAACAGATGATGAGAGGATTGATATTTTTACTGGTTATTGTCGCTTTTGCTGCACCTGTATGGTCACAATCTCTTTCAACATCCATCCAGTTTGAAGAGAGGGTGTATAATTTCGGAACTATACAGGAAAAAAAAGGCAAAGTGTCCCACACATTTGTTTTTCAGAATAGGGGAACAAAGTCTGTTACAATTGATGAAGTCAACAGCGGCTGCGGCTGCATCGGCAAAGTAATAACCAAAGGGCCGGTAAAACCCGGTGAAAAAGGAAAGGTGACTATCACATTTAATCCCAGCTACCTCTCCGGTTTCTTTTCCAAAGAAATTGTGGTGTTGAGCAACAACGGGCAGGAGTATAACCGGATATGGGTGGAAGGAGTGATAGAACCGATGGAACACCCGATTGAAGATGAGTATCCTTATAATTTTGGCAACGGACTTTACCTGCGGCTGAAAGTAATGGCTTTCGGCTATGCAAAACCGGGTGAAACAAAACAAATGCAGCTTCATTATGCTAACAGTACAAATAAGGAGATGACACTCCAGTTTGTGGCAAATGAAAAAATGGAAGGCTTACAGTTTACCAATCCGGGCAAGATTGCCCCTAAAGCAAAGGGAGTGGTTAAATTCACATACACCATGCCTGTAACCTCTAATAAGGATGCGGTCATAAAAGTTGTACCCTATGTAAATGACAGAAAACTGGCAAATGCCCTGGAACTGAAGATATTGAATGAAAAACTTAGGCCGGTCGGGACTCAGCCGGTAACAAAGAATTAAGAATAGTAATAAAATATAACAAGCAGAGTTTGCAGCATAAATGATTAAGTTTTTCACAGGCAGTTTTTATTAGCAAGCAGTTAGCAGTCAACAGAGCAAGCATCTGCGGAAATATCCGGCAGATGCTTCTCTTTTATTACGAACCCCTTTTATCAGGAAAAATGAAAAGAAAGGCTTTACAGATTCCTAAATTCGCATTTTTGTTTACTCTGTTGAGTTTGTCTTTGTGCAGTTACGCACAGTTGTTTTCCAACGATAACTATGTAACGATCCTTCCATCCGATATGGAAGCAGATATCATCCGCAAAGCAGCGCAGGTGGTTCCGTCGCAGCGGCAGCTTCGCTGGCAGCAATTGGAACTTACAGGCTTCATTCATTTTGGTGTGAACACTTTCACTAATAAAGAATGGGGTGATGGCACAGAAAGCCCTTCCATCTTTAATCCCACTGCATTGGATGCAAGGCAGTGGGTAAGGGTTTGTAAAGATGCCGGTATCAAACAGATCATTATTACAGCCAAACATCATGACGGCTTTTGCCTCTGGCCATCACAATACACCGGTCACTCAGTAAAAAACAGCCCCTGGAAAAATGGCAGGGGAGATGTAGTGAAAGAAACTGCCGATGCCTGTAAAGAATATGGCCTCGGCTTTGGCGTTTATCTGTCACCGTGGGACAGGCACTCTCCTTACTTTGGCGATTCTGCAAAATATAATGACTATTTTATCAACCAGCTCACAGAACTTCTCACCAACTATGGAACGATTCAGGAAGTTTGGTTTGATGGCGCCAATGGCGAAGGCCCTTCGGGAAAGCAACAGATATATGATTTCAACCGCTGGTATGCACATATCCGGAAATTGCAACCTGCGGCAGTAATTGCTGTGATGGGCCCCGATGTGCGGTGGGTGGGCACTGAATCCGGCTATGGAAGGGATACAGAGTGGAGTGTGTTGCCTGCCGATGCCATGTTGCAAGAAAGGATTGCCGCAAACTCTCAAAAAGAAACCGGGTTTGCACCAATGAACCTTATGGAGGATGACCTCGGTAGCCGGGAAAAGATAATGAAAGCAAAAAGCCTGGTGTGGTACCCGGCAGAAACAAATGTGTCCATCAGGCCCGGTTGGTTTTATCATTCCGAGGAGGATATTGATGTGAAATCACCGAAAAAACTGTTGGATATTTATTACAACTCAGTGGGCAGAAACGGAGTGCTGTTGCTGAATATACCTCCCGACAAAAGAGGGCTGATCCATGAGAATGATGCAAAGAACCTGCAGGAATGGAAACGACTGCGGGATGAAACATTTGCCATAAACTTGCTGAAGAAAACAAAGACTCGCAGCAATGGCAAAGGAAAAAGAAAACTGACCGATGGCAGGGATCACACACACTGGACAACAAAAGGAAACGACACGACAGCCGTTATTGAGTTTAGTTTTCGTTCGTCCCGCATATTTGATGTATTATCGTTGCAGGAAAATATACGGAAAGGGCAGCGGGTGGAAGCTTTTACCGCAGAATATAAGGAAGGGAATGATTGGAAAATATTAGCTGAAGGAACAACCATCGGGTATAAGCGGCTGCTGCGGTTTCCGCCTGTGTCAGCCACCGGTTTGCGCATCACTATCCGTTCTTCAAGAATGAATCCTGTGCTGGCGGAACTGGGAGTTTATAAAGAAGCGGAGTAAGTTAGTATCCCGGTTTAAACTTGATATCCGGTAATGGCGGATTGAGATGCCAGCGGAAAAAAATTATTGAGAAACTATAATTGTTTATGCCAGATGAATACAAGCCGAAAATACCTTATACCATTTATTCTTGTTACCTCGCTTTTCTTTTTGTGGGCTTTTCTGCATAATATTAATCCCATCCTTATCCCGCATCTTAAAAAAGCATGCCAGCTTACAGATACACAATCTGCTTTTATTGACACCTCTATCTACTTTGCTTATTTTTTGGTTGCACTGCCAGCCGGTTGGTTCATGCATAAATTTGGATACAGGAAAGCCATTCTGTTTGGCCTGTTATTATTTGGCTGTGGTTTTTTATTATTTATCCCGGCTTCAATGGTAAGAAGCTATTCTTTTTTTCTTATTGCCTTATTTGTAGGTGCAGCCGGCGCCACTTTTTTGGAAACAGTTGCCAATCCCTACATAACAAAGCTGGGAAATGAAAAAACGGCTGCACAACGATTGAATTTTGCACAGTCTTTCAACGGCGTAGGGGCTTTCCTGGCCCCGATAATTGGCGGTGCCATGATATTATCGGGAATTGAATACAGCCCGGGGGAGTTAGCAGCTATGGATAACAAAAAGCTTAATGAATACCTGGCAATGGAGGCATCTTCGGTAAGAATTCCATACCTGGTGATTGGTATTGTTGTTTTTGTTTTATTGATCCTTTTTATAATTACAAAAATCCCGGAAGTGCATGAGAAAGATGAAAAGCAGGCTTCTTCTTTTTCTCTTCGTGTATTCAGGCATAAACATTTCCGCTTTGCAGTGATTGCCCAGCTATTTTATATCGGCGCCCAGGTGGGTGCCGGCAGTTTTATTATCCGGTTTTCAAAATATGTTGCGGATATTCCTGAGAAGCAGGCTGCTTACTGGTGGGGTTCCATTGCCATGGTCGGGTTTATGGCCGGAAGGTTTGCCGGAACCTTTTTTATGCGATACATCAGCCCGGCCCGGTTGTTGGCACTGTATGCAGCCATCAGCTTTCTGCTAATGATGGCGGCTGTGTTTACAAGCGGAATGATTGCTGTTTATGCATTGATGGCTGTACCTTTCTTTATGTCCATCATGTTTCCTACAATTTTTGCATTGGGGATACGGGGCCTTGGTGAAGAAACTAAGATCGCATCATCGTTCATTGTTATGTCAATTGTTGGTGGCGCTTTGTTCCCGCTGGTAATGGGCGGCATTTCTGATATGACCAGCGGAAATATCCAGTTGGCATATATAGTACCTACATCATGTTTTGTTGCTGTATTCTTGTTTGCTTTGAAACAATCAAAGAATAACAAACCTGATCGCCCTGTTTTAAAAATAGTTCCTTAACAGACACATGAAACGATATTGCCTGATAGTAGATTTGCAAAACGACCCGGAAAAAATTAAAGAGTATGAGGAGTACCATAAAAATGTGTGGCCTGAGGTCATTGCTTCCATCCGGGAGGCGGGAATTGTATCTCTTGAAATTTACAGGAGGGATACCCGGCTGTTCATGATAATGGAAGTAAATGATGATTTCAGTTTTGAAAAAAAGAGGGAGGCAGATGAGCGAAATGAAAAAGTGCAGCAGTGGGAGCAATTGATGTGGAACTACCAGCAGGCCTTGCCCGGCGCAGCGCTGGGAGAAAAATGGATGCTGATGGATAAAATTTTCGAACTTGACTAAAAAGAGAATATGTTTTCGTTGGAAAATAAAATAGCTGTTGTTACCGGCAGCGGCAGTGGCATTGGCAGAGCCATTGCTGAGCTTTTTGCAAAGCATAGGGCCGAAGTGCATGTAGTTGATATGAGTAGCGAAGCAGCTAAAAGTACGGCATCGGCTATTATTGATCAGGGAGGCAGGGCAGTCGCACACACCTGTGATATAAGCTGGCACCAGCCGGTGAAAGAACTATTCACTAAGATCGGCAAACCGGATATACTTGTCAACAGCGCAGGCATATCTCATATCGGCACTGTTGAAACTACCGCAGAAGAAGATTTTGACCGGTTGTATAGTGTGAATGTAAAAGGTGTTTACAACTGTCTTGCTGCTGCTGTTCCGCTGATGAAGGGAAAAAAGGCAGGTGTGATACTGAACATCACATCCGTTGCCAATCATGCCGGTCTGCCCGACAGGTTTGCTTACAGCATGAGCAAAGGGGCAGTAGAGGCAATGACATTATCTGTGGCCCGCGATTATATCCATCATGGAATCCGGTGTAACAGCATTTCACCGGCGAGGGTGCACACAGCATTTGTAGATGCATTTCTCAAAAGGAATTACCCGGGTAAAGAACAGGAAATGTTTGATAAACTGTCGAAAGCGCAACCCATCGGCCGCATGGCCACACCGGAAGAGGTTGCCACACTGGCTTTATATCTCTGTTCGGATGAAGCGGCTTTTATCACCGGCTGCGACTACCCGTTTGACGGGGGATTTCTTAATCTCAACACATGAAAAATGAGAAGAAAAGGGATCATATCTTTTTGTGCGATACTGAGTTTTATTTTTTGCATTGGTCAGAATTATACTTACCCGTTGCCGACCTATGAGCCTGCAGCGGCAAATGTTGCATACAGGGAGCAGTTCAGGGATTTGAAGTTTGGCCTGTTCATTCACTGGGGCATTTACAGTGTGCTTGGCGATGGTGAATGGGTGATGTATCAAAAGAAGATACCGCATGAAAATTACAAAAGGGTAGCTGATTTTTTCAATCCTGTTTCTTTTGATGCAAAACAATGGGTGCAGATGGCAAAAAGGGCCGGGATGAAATATATTACCATCACGTCACGGCACCATGATGGTTTTAGTATGTTCAAAACGGCATCATCATCTTATAATATTGTTGATGCAACACCTTACAAAAAGGATCCTATTGATGAACTAGCCGCCGAAGCAGCAAAAGAAGGAATTGCACTACACTTTTATTATTCATTGCTGGATTGGGGAAGACCTGATTACGGCTATGGTAAAAAGATCGTGGACGGGAAACCTGAGAACACGGATTGGGAAAGCTATATCACCTTTATGAAAAAACAGTTGACAGAACTGATCACCCGATATCCTAATGTAAAATGCATTTGGTTTGACGGGCATTGGGAGCGGCGGGATGCCAACTGGCATTATGATGAGTTGTATTCACTCATCCATCAGCTGAACCCTGAAATACTCATCGGGAATAATCATCACATGCCGCCATTACCCGGAGAAGATCTGCAGATGTTTGAAAAGGACCTGCCCGGAGAAAATAAAACGGGCTATCGCAAAGACAATGCGATTGCCAATCTTCCGCTGGAGACCTGCGAAACGATCAACAATAGCTGGGGATTTAATATCAACGACAGGAATTATAAATCATCTAAGCAGATCATTCACCTGCTGGTGAATGCAGCAGGGCGAAATGCAAATTTATTACTGAATGTAGGCCCGATGCCTGACGGACGGATACAGCCTGAATTTACAGACACACTTGCCGTTGTCGGAAAATGGATGGAGAAAAACGGTGAAACGGTTTATGGTACAAGAGGTGCTGTTATCGCACCACAGGATTGGGGTGTGGTGACAGCAAAGAATAAAACCCTTTTTGTACATGTGCTGAAGAAGATCAGCGCTGATTTCATTTTTCTTCCTTCTGTAAAGGGAACAATAAAGTCTGCTAAATCTTTTTTAGGAAACAAAGCAATGAAATTTAAACAGCAGACAGAAGGTGTGTTTATTTATATCAACAGTATTGAACAGGATGATTTGGATACAATCATCCAACTAGAGTTACAATAAACCAGCAAACGATGAAACTGATACGACACGGATCACCAGGCAATGAAAAAACAGGTGTAGTAGTAAACGGAATGAATTATGATTGTTCGCCTTTTTGCAATGACTACAATGAGCAATTTTTTGCCTCAGGCGGATTGAAGGGGTTACAGCAATTTGTTGAAGAACAAAAAGACAAATTACCGCCTGTTCCTGAACAAGTCAGAATTGGATCACCCGTTGCAAGACCTTCCAAGATCATTTGCATAGGGCTCAATTATGCAGACCACGCCAAAGAAACTGGCGCTATACCGCCATTGGAGCCAGTGATCTTTATGAAAGCGACCACTGCATTGTGTGGCCCATACGATGATGTTGTGATACCGAAATATTCCGTAAAAACCGATTGGGAAGTGGAGCTTGCAGTGGTAATTGGTAAAAAAGCTTCTTATGTGGGGGAAAAAAATGCAGAAGAATTTATTGCCGGGTATTGCCTGCATAATGATTTGAGTGAACGGGAATTTCAGTTAGAGAAGGGCGGCACATGGGATAAAGGAAAAGGCTGTGATACGTTTGCGCCACTTGGCCCCTGGTTAGTCACTCCGGATGAGATCAGCGATCTGAACAATCTTCGCCTGTGGCTCACCGTGAATGGAAGAAAAATGCAGGACGGGAACACATCCAACCTCATCTTTAAAATTCCGCACATTGTTTCTTATGTGAGCCATTTTATGACACTATTGCCCGGTGATATAATTTCTACCGGCACACCTGCAGGTGTGGGCCTGGGTATGAACCCGCAGGTTTACCTGCAGCCCGGCGATGTGATTGAACTTGGGATTGATGGATTGGGCACAGCCCGCCAAACTGTAAAAGCATATCATGAGGGTTGACAGTCATCAGCATTTCTGGAAGTATGATCCTGTTGCTTATGACTGGATCAGTGATGACATGGAGGTGATCAAAAATGATTTTTCACCTGCACAGTTGAAGGGATTGCTGAAGAAGAACAATTTTCAATATTGCATGGCGGTTCAGTCAGAGCAATCGGAAGAACATAATTCTTATTTGCTTTCACTTGCTGAGAAGCATGGATTTATTGCAGGAGTGGTTGGATGGGTTGACTTGCAGTCGGAAGATATCGCTGACAAATTAGAATACCTCAGGTTGTTTACTTTTCTAAAAGGGTTCAGACACATTTTGCAGGGAGAAAAACAGCGGGATATGATGCTGCAGCCTGCTTTCATTAACGGGCTGAAACAGGCAGGAAGCCGGGGCTTCACCTATGATATATTGGTGTTTCCGGACCAGTTGCCATATGTCATTGAAATGGTAAGACTTTGCCCGGATCAAAAATTTGTGCTGGATCATCTTGGGAAACCTTATATAAAAAAGGGTGAAATTGAGGGATGGAGAAATGATATTCAGTCACTGGCTGCTTTTCAAAATGTTTATTGCAAAATATCCGGTATGGTGACGGAGGCCGACTGGAAAAAATGGAGACCTGCTGATCTTGTTCCGTATATTGATGTTGTTGTGCAAAATTTCGGAACAGACCGCATCTTGTTTGGGTCTGATTGGCCGGTTTGCCTGCTGGCAGCAGAATACGATGAGGTGGCCGCTATTATGGAAGGCTATTTTTCTTTTTTTTCCGAGGCAGAACAGCAAAACTTTTTTGGCGGGAATGCCGCCCGGTTTTATAACCTGAAAATAGAAAACAATGAACCTGTTACTTGACGAAAAAGTCATAATTGTTACCGGTGGCGCCAAGGGCATTGGTGCAGGCATAGTCAGGATGCTGGCACAGGAAAAGGCCCTGCCGGTTATCATTGGCAGAAATGAGGATGACAACAGCAAACTGGTGGAAGAATTGCAAAGGAAAAATTTGACTGCAGCTTATGTAACTGCCGAACTTTCTGAGCCCCTGCAATGCAGGATTGCTGTGGAGCAGGTGAAGACAAGATTTGGAAGGATTGATGGGTTGGTAAACAACGCCGGTGTGAATGATGGTGTGGGACTGGAGAACGGCAGCTATGAAAACTTCATGGCTTCTTTGCACAGGAATCTTGTTCATTATTACCTGGTAGCACACTATGCCTTGTCTGAACTGATCAGATCAAAAGGCCCTATTGTTAATATCGGATCCAAAACGGCTGAGACAGGGCAGGGTGGCACATCGGCCTATGCAGCTGCCAACGGCGGACGCAATGCACTGACAAGAGAGTGGGCTGTTGAGTTGTTGCAATACGGCATCCGTGTGAATGCAGTGATCGTGGCGGAATGTTTTACTCCTTTATATGAAAAGTGGATACAAACGTTTCCCGATCCGAAACAGAAGCTAAAGAATATCACTGAAAAAATCCCGTTCGGTAAAAGAATGACTACAGCAGAAGAAATAGCTGCGATGGTTGCCTTTCTGCTGTCAGATCGTTCATCACACACCACCGGTCAGTTGATCCATGTAGATGGAGGGTATGTTCATCTTGACAGGGCGATCAGTTGACAAAATGACTAAGCCATTTATATGTATATGATGATTCAATAAGCTTTTATTCTGTGACTTACAGGAAGTAACATATAGTACTTAGCAAATTCGGCCCTTAAAATTCAGTAGCCCTTAATTTTATATTTCATTAAACCTGTCGTATGAGTTGATGATGATTGCTAAATAAAACTGCTTTGGATAACGATTGCTTATACAACGAGGAGGATATCCTGTACCAAATAGCTAACGGCGACGAACAGGCTTTTTCTGTGCTTGTAAAAAAATATTCATCGGTGCTCTATGCTCATGCACTGATGTATCTCAAAAATGCAACAGTTGCCGAAGAACTGGTACAGGATGTTTTTCTGAGTTTATGGCAGCACAGGCATGATTTGCCGGGGCTACACAATTTTCGTGGATATATATTTGTCATGGTCAGGAACAGGGTCATTTCTGAATTCAGGAGGAAAATACTTCTGCCTATAGACTTGGGCGATGATGATATTGAGCTGGCAGATGCAAACCCGGCCGGTTCGCTGGAAACAAAGGAACTTTCTGAAATATTACAGCATGCCATAACCATGCTGCCGCCTCGGCGTCAGCAGGTTTTTAAAATGAGCAGGCTTGAAGGGAAAAGTTATGAACAGATCGCTGCCGAATTAGAAATATCCAAAAGCAGTGTAAACCAGCATATTGTAGAAGCTCTCTTATTCCTTCGCACTTATCTCCGCAATCAGCTGCCCCTTTTGCTACTTCTTTCAATACCCGGTTTCGGGGAATAATTTTTTTCAAACGGACCTGATGGCCGCTGCCGGATTTGCGTCTATATCTATAGCCGGTGTTTTCGCCGTATTAATTCAAAGAATTTATGAGTTGGGACAAGTTGGAGGATCTGATCAATAAGTACATATCAGACCGTTATAGCCCGGAGGAAAGAGAGTTGTTGCAGGAGATATTGAAATCACCGGAAGGCGTTCAGCAATTAAACAATTTGATGGATGAACAGTTGGCAGGAAGTAGTGTTGCTGAGGGTGATTACCCGGAAGCTGTTTCAAGGATCGTGAGTGTGATCAGTGAACAAATTGCCGGAGAAAAAAAGCTGGTATATATCAACCGGCGCAGGGTGCTTCGCCGCTGGTCTGTTGCCGCCTCTTTGCTGATCCTTGTTTCAGTTACTGTATTATTTCTGACAAACAACCATTCAGGGAAGGCTCCGGCCGGTCATATTGCAAACAGCCCCGCTGAAGATATTGAGCCCGGAAAGGAAGGCGCTGTTTTGACACTGGTTGATGGCAGCACTATTGTGCTGGATAGTCTTGGTAACGGATTAGTGACAACTCAAAACGGAACAAAAGTAGTATTGAAAAATGGCCAGCTACTTTATGATGCGGAAAACGGACCAGTAAGTGCCGTGGGGTATAATACAATGGCCACTCCCAGGGGCAGGCAATTTCAGCTGATATTGCCTGACGGTTCGAAAGTTTGGTTGAATGCGGCATCTTCTATCCGCTATCCCACTGTATTTGCAAACAGCGAAAGAAAAGTGGAGATAACAGGTGAAGTTTATTTCGAAGTGGCAAAAAATGATCAAATGCCTTTTCGTGTAGTTTCCGACGGAGGAACAGAGATCGAAGTTTTAGGCACTCATTTTAATGTGAATTCTTATAGCAACGAGGCTTCTGTTAACACCACACTGCTTGAAGGGTCGGTCAGGCTTATAAGCCAGGGACAAAATGTTGTTTTAAAACCGGGGCAACAGGCGTTGACGATTGATAAAAAAGGGGTAAGAACCGGCAGCGCTCAAACCACAGGGATCAGGGTGCTTAGTAATGTCAACGTTCAGAAAGTGATGGCTTGGAAAAACGGGTTGTTCTATTTCCAGGATGCGAAACTGGAAGAAGTGATGCGGCAGTTAGAACGTTGGTATGACATCGAAGTAGTGTATGAAAAAGGGGTGCCGCAAATAGAATTTTTTGGAAGAATGGGCAGAGATCTTACCCTTACAAATGTGCTAAGGGGGTTGGAAATGTCTGAGGTGAATTTCAGGATTGAAGAAGGAAGAAAGTTAGTGGTGTTGCCCTGACGAAAACAAAAAAGGATTGATTGAAATAAAAATAAACCGCCCGAACGGCAATTCGGGCGGTGCCTCAAAAAATGAGGGGTGGCAAAATAAAATTTCAGATCAGCGAAACTTTAATTTTTAACCAAACCAGTACAAAGCTATGCTAAAAACTGCTTATTGTAGCCGGGCTGCATCAAGCGATCTGTCTGGATTCACCGCTGCCGGTACTATGCAGCTCCCGCCCAAAAAACAGCAGTATTACAGGTCTTTCACTAAAATACTGTTAGTCATGAAACTTACCTGCATCTTTATCATCGCCGGTTTTTTAACCGGTCATGCAAAGGGACTTTCGCAAACAGTTAGTTTCGCCGGAAAAAATGTCCCGATTGTAAGGGCATTCAATGCTATCGAATCTCAAACTGATTTCAGTGTTTTTGCTAACAAGAGTCTCCTGAACAGTGCAAAATCCATTTCCATTTCAGCAAAAGACATGCCGCTCAGGGACTTTCTGGATGTGTTGTTCCGGGATCAGCCACTTGATTATGAGATAAAGAATAAAACGATTTTCATTAAACGGAAAATAAATGTTCACACACCGGTTCTTTCGCCAACACCGCCGCCTGTAAAAATGGAAGCACCACCGCTTGAGGTGACCGGAGTTGTGCTGGATGCTGAAGGCGCCGGGCCATTGCAGGGAGCAACCGTAACAGTGCAAGGAACAAGAAACACGGTGATGACCGCTGCAGACGGCAGGTTTAGCATCAATGCAGAGCCTGACCAGGTGCTGGTAGTTTCTTTTATTGGTTATTTATCAACCGAAGTAAGAATAGCCGGAAGAACAAATATCAGCATCAGCCTCCAACGGCTTGACGGCGAAATGGAACAAGTGGTAATGACAGCCTTGGGTATATCCAGGAAAACAAAAGCACTTACCTACAATGTGCAGGAAATAAAAGCTGAGGAACTAAACCGGGTTAAGGATGCAAATTTTGTAAACAGCCTCACCGGCAGAGTGGCCGGGGCTACCATCAACAGCAGTGCATCTGGCATAGGTGGTTCGGCAAGAGTGGTGTTAAGAGGTGCAAAATCTTTGTTTGGTAATAACAATGCTTTATATGTGGTGGATGGCATTCCATTACCCAATTTATCATCTGTGCAACCTAATGATGTATTCCAGGGTGCCGGTCAAACAGGTGACGGAATTTCCAACATCAACCCGGAAGATATCGAATCTGTTTCCGTGCTGACAGGTCCGGCAGCGGCAGCTTTGTACGGCAGTCAGGCTGCCAATGGGGTAATCCTGGTTACCACCAAAAAGGGAACTGCAGGAAAGCTGAATGTGAGTTATTCAAATAACACCAATTTTTTTAGCCCGCTGATATTGCCTGAGTTTCAAAACAGGTATGGTTCTGAACCGGGCTCTTATTTTAGCTGGGGGGCCAAACTTGATGTTCCAAGCACTTATCAACCACGGGATTTTTTTCAAACCGGAACAAATGTGACGCATAATATTTCTCTTTCCACCGGCACGGAAAAAAATCAAACTTATTTTTCTGCAGGAGCCGTTGATGCAAAAGGGATCATACCTAATAATAAGCTGACGAGATATAATTTTTCTCTTCGCAACACATCCAGTTTTCTTGACGACAAGCTCAGCCTTGATCTGAGTGCCATGTATATTGATGCACAGGAGCAAAACATGCTTTCACAGGGTCAGTATTTTAACCCGTTGATACCTGTTTACCTGTTCCCGGTTTCTGATGACATCGAACGTTATAAAGTTTTTGAACGGTATAACCCGGCAAGAAACTTCAACACACAGTTTTGGCCTTTTGGCGACCAGGGTTTCCAGATGCAAAATCCGCATTGGATCATTAACCGTGATTTTTTCACCAACGACAAAAGAAGGTATGTGCTGAGCACAGCTGCAAAGTATAATGTCAATGATTGGCTGAACATTACCGGCAGGGTTAAACTGGATGATAATACTACCGTCAGCGAAAGAAAGTTTTATGCATCCACTTCCGGGTTGTTTGCTTCTCCTGCGGGAGCTTATTATAAGAATATCGCTTCAACAAGACAGTTATATGCAGATGTGCTGGCTTCGGCAACAAAATCACTTTCCAAAGAGTTTGTACTGAATGTAAATGCTGGTGCAAGTATTCTTGATACAAAGTTTGATATGGATGGATATGGCGGCAACCTGCTCACCGTACCCAACCTTTTCAACTTCAGTAATGTGAACCAAACCCAGGCTACGGCAACACAAAACCGTTTCCGGGAGCAGATACAATCGGTATTCGCCAGTGGTCAGTTAAGCTATCGCAACAGGATATTCCTGGATGTAACGGGACGGAATGACTGGGCGTCGGCTTTGGTAAATACTACTGCCAGATCTATCTTTTACCCGTCCGTGGGCTTGTCCGGTGTGCTTACAGATATTTTTCCGATCAGGAAATCATTACCGTTCCTTTCATTTGCCAAGCTTAGAGGTTCCTACAGTGAAGTGGGCAATGCGCCGGAAAGATTTGTTTCCATTGCCACTTACCCGATCATCGGGGGATTTCCCGCAACCACTTCATACATGCCCGCTGTTGGGTTACGTCCGGAAAGAACCAAAGCATTTGAAGTGGGTTTGAATCTCCGCTTTCTCCGTAATAAGATCAATTTTGATGTAACGGCATACAGGTCCAATACTTTCAACCAATTGTTTAATCCCTCACTGGCGCCAAGCACAGGCTTCAGCAGTTTTTATGTAAATGCAGGGGAGGTGATGAACAAGGGTATCGAAGCAACACTTGGTGTAAACCTGGGCAAAGGAGATTTCACATGGTCCTCCAATGTTACACTCGGGCTTAACCGAAACAAAATACTCCGTCTGCTCACAGACTATACCGATCATTCTACTGGTGAAACAGTAAGTGTTGACAGTCTCAGTGTGGGCGGAACCGGTAGTTATATGATGGCGCTGGTGAAGGGAGGATCAGTCGGTGATATTTATGTTTCTTCTCTGGCTGTTGACGGGCATGGCTATATAGTTGTAGGCCTTGTTTCACAAACGGTCATTGCAGAGCCAAACAAATACATTAAGGCTGGAAATGCCAACCCGAGATATAACCTCGGATTCAGAAATAATTTTACATATAAAAATTTCAACCTTGATCTTTTGGTTAATGCCCGGATCGGGGGTGTGGGGGTTTCTGTTACACAGGCCATCATGGATCGTTTTGGAGTATCTGAAAATTCGGCAAAGGCGAGGGATGAAGGCGGCGTCCTGGTTAACGACGAAAGGATTCCGGCCGAGCCTTACTATAGCGTAGTAGGCGGAGGTGTAGCTGGTGTGGGTTCTATGTATGTATATAGTATGAGCAATGTGCGGCTGGCGGAAGCTTCATTGAGTTATACTTTTCCCGAGAGCTTTTTAAAAGGGAAGCTGAAAGGCGTTACCGTTTCAGCGATAGGACGGAATCTTTTTCTGCTGACCAAAGCCCCGTTCGATCCTGAAGCGACTTCCAACACAGGAACCTACTACCAGGGTATTGATTATTTCATGCAACCGAGTCTGCGCAGCGTTGGCTTCAGTGCCCGGGTTCAATTCTAATAATCTTAAAAGCATTAAGACTATGAATAGGCAAATACTACAATACGATAAAAAAAGCCGGTCCGTGCTGATGCTGTTGTCGCTGTTGCTTGTGATGGCATCCTGTACAAAGAGGTTTGAGGAGTTTAATACCAATCCTGCCAACGCAACGGAGGATATGATGGAGTTTGATTACTTGTCCACCGGTGTCTTTTTCCCGCAAATGCAGATGAATATTTTCCCGGTGGCCCAACAACCAAATTTTGGTGATGAGATGTACCAGATCGTACAAAACCTGGCGGGTGATGTTTACTCCGGCTATATGGGCGCCAGCAATAACTGGTTTGGGAGTTCTAACAATACCACTTATGCAATGATACCCGGCTGGTATAGCGCAGCATTTGGACGTTCGTTCCTGAGTGTGATGCCCGCATGGCTGGCTATTAAGAAAAAGGCGGAAGAAGCCAGCCCGCATGTGTATGGACTGGCCCAGATACTGAAAGCAATGTCCCTGCACCGCACCACAGATATGTATGGACCATTGCCGGTGAGCCAGTTTGGAAGCGGCAACCTGACCACTTCTTACGACAGCCAGGAAGCAGTGTATGATTCATTGTTCAGCGCATTGAATTACGGAATAACTGTGCTCACTGATTTTGTCCAGCGTTTTCCCGGTCAGCGGCCAATGGAAAAATATGATCTGGTGTATGCCGGTGATTATGTGAAATGGATAAAATTCGCCAATTCATTGAAGCTGCGGCTGGCAATGCGTATTGTTTATGCCAATGCCGGCAAGGCTCAGCAATATGCCGAGGATGCAGTGAATCATCCAATGGGTGTGATCACTGACAATGCTGACAACGCTTACCTGCGCAGTGGAAACGGCATCTTGTTCAATCATCCCTTGTATATCATTTGTTTCAATTTTGATGATGTGCGGATGGGCGCCAATATGGAGTCGTTCCTGAAAGGATACAGCGATCCCCGAATGCCCATGATGTTCAACCCTGCGCCTAACGGCGGATTTCATGGCATTCGCAACGGTATCAATATTGCTAATAAAGCGACGTATTCACAACCTTTTTCTACGCTGAACATTTCAGCTTCTGCACCTATTCAGTGGATGGTAGCAGCGGAAATGTTTTTCCTGAGGGCGGAAGGTGCGGTTCGTGGCTGGAACATGGGAGGCAGTGCTCAAAGCTTGTATGAAACGGGTATTCAAACTTCATTTACACAATGGGGAGCCGGTAATGCTGCTTCATATATTTCTAATTCAACTGATCAACCCGCATCTTACACTGATATTGGAATTACTCAAAGCACAAATAATATTGGGGTCGGGGACAGTCGTCTCAGTACCATCACTATTGCCTGGAATGATGCGGATAATTTCGAATTAAAGCAGGAACGGATACTGACACAAAAATGGATTGCCATGTATCCTGACGGTCAGGAAGCATGGTCTGAGTTCAGAAGGACGTGGTATCCTAAAATATTTCCTGTGGTCACTAACCGGAGCGGAGGTACAATAAATACTACGACTCAAATACGAAGATTACCATTTCCGGAGACAGAATACCAAAGCAATGCAGCAGGGGTATCCACAGGTGTTTCGTTGCTTGGCGGACCAGACAACGGCGGAACCAGGCTTTGGTGGGATAAAAAGCAATAAATCCAGCAGAAACGAAAATATAAAACATACAAAAAAGTCATACAATGAAAACAAAACTGCTTCTTGCAACATTACTCATCGTTGGTTCGCTGTTGTTCATTGCATGTAAACGGGAAAACATTTCACTGCAGGAACCAAATATCTACAGCGATGAATACTATGCCAACCTGAGAGCATATAAGAACTCTGAACACCAGCTTTGTTTTGGCTGGTATGCAGATTATTCGCAGACATTTTCTTACGGAATGCATTTTATGGGTTTGCCGGACAGCATTGACATTATTAGTTTGTGGGGCGGCATTCCCAACAAGGACAACAACCCAAAAACTTATGAAGAGTTCCGGTTTGTACAAAAAGTGAAAGGAACAAAAATGGTAGCGCCTTTTATTGTAGAACTTGAAACAACAAGTTTTCCGATAAATGATGAAGGGCTGCGAATGTATGCCAACCAGCTTGCAGACGTTGTGTTCGATAATGACCTGGATGGTCTTGATATAGACTGGGAGCCGAGATCAGGAACTTACCTTAATAACGCTAACAATTTTGCCCGGTTTGTAGAGTATTGCAGTGAAAGGCTTGGGCCGATGTCCGGCACGGACAAATTACTGATTGTGGATTATTACAATCACACATTACCTGTAACGATCGAACCTTATATCAATTACCTCGTCAACCAGGCTTATACACAGGGCACAACATCCAATTCTGCCAATACACTTCAGACAAGATATGACAGAGTGAGCAGTTGGTGCCCGCCGCATAAGTTTTTTGTTACAGAGAATATTGGTGACTGGTGGCAAAACGGGGGATCACCATTTACAGAAGCAGACGGGAATACCATTAGCCCGATTGACGGAACCCGTATGCATTCGCTGGAAGGAATGGCCCGCTGGGTTCCGCGGCAAGGCGCCAAAGGCGGCTGGGGTGCATTCTATTTTGTCAGGGACTATAACTCAAGTCCTCCTTATAAATATATGAGACGTGGCATACAGATAGTAAACCCGGCAGTCCATTAAAGGGTGCTAAGAGAAAAGAATCATCCTGAACAATGATTTCTAATTCCAAAACCAGTATAAAATGAGATATAAATTCTTTCTTACAGCGGTTCTTATTGTATTGGTATCGGCAGGATGCCGTAAAGGCCCGCAATACAACCCCGTATTGTATTTTACCGATACCGAACAATTTCCCGAAAAAGGAGTTACCATTGACGGCCCTTCTGCAGTTGGCGTATCTGTTACTTCTTCCATAAAAGTGGAAAATGATATCACTGTCAGGATTGAGATCAAGCCTGAAATGGTGGCACAGTATAACAGTCTTAAAGGAACCTCTTACGAATTTGTTCCCGACGGGAGCTATAACCTCGCCACCAATAACGGAGCCGTAGTTATAAAAAGCGGGACCAACAGGTCTGAAGCGGTCAATTTTTCTATTTCGACCCTCGCCGCTTTTCAGGAAGGGGTCACATATTGCGTTCCCATCAGTATAACAGATGTAGAAGGAGGAATAGCTGTTCTTGAATCTTCAAGAACCATCTATCTCATTATTAAAAGAACCATTATTACCGAGGCAGCATCGCTTGCCGGCAACCGGTACTTCCGGGTGCCTAGTTTCTTAACAGATCCTTCCCTGGCAAGTGTGCCAAACCTAACATTGGAGTGCAGGGTGCTGGCAAATTCATTTCAGACAGCAAACCCGTTCATTGCTTCCATTATGGGAATCGAAGAAACCTTTTTGCTGCGATTCGGTGATGTGAGTATCCCAAATAACAAACTACAGTTGGCCGGAGGCAGTGTGAATGGCGCCGGTAAATACCCTGTTACCAGTAATGCGTCATTCGCCACCGGCCAATGGCACCATATTGCAGCTGTTTATAATGGCTCTACAATAAGTCTTTATATAGATGGTGTATTAGATAACTATACGGACGCCGCGGCTGGTGGCATTGATCTGACCAGCGCCTGGTCCGATGGTTTTCATATTGGCCGTTCAGCAGGAGGAAGATACCTTAATGGATATATCAGCGAGGCGAGAGTATGGACCAAAGCGCTGACGCAAAATGAGCTGAGAAATAATCTATGTTATGTCAACCCAACTTCTACGGGTCTGTTGGCGTATTGGCGGCTTAATGGGGACATAACGGGCAATAGTGTTACTGATCTCACCGGAAATGGTCATACTGCCGTAGCTAATAATACAATTACCTGGATACCAGGAGTAAGATGTCCTTAAAAAAGATCAATTAAGCATTGCTAATCATTTTAAATAGCCTGATATGATAAACTTACTGTATAAAAAAAACATATGGAGCCTGCTGATCCTTCTTATAGCGGTTGCATGGATCAGTTCATGCCGTAAAGACACGATCAACTCCCGTGAATTGCTGATTTTCCTGCAGGGTGATAAGGCCGGTTCTGCTACCATCACGGCCTCAACTCCTTTTGTGCATAGTCCTGTAGCTATTTATGGGAATACGATGATCGAGGTATCTGCTTATGCAACTCGTGAGGTGGAAACCGATATTGATGTTTCTTTATATCCCGACCCCGACCCGCTAAATATAACTTCCTACAACCAGCGCAATGGCACAAATCATGTGGTACTGCCTGCCAATACATATCGTGTTGTAAATGGTCATAAGCATAAGATCGCTTCTGGTAGTTTAAAATCGGCTCCGTTGCAAATAGAGATAACAGATGCCTCTGTATTGACCAATCCTGATGGCTACTTGCTGCCGATATGGATATCCGGTATCGAAACAAAAGATAAAGGGGCAAAGATCAGTTCCTCACACCGGATGATGTTTATTAAAGTGACCTATGAGTTCAACAATCTTAAACCAACGGATGTTCCTTTGCCCGGCGCTGTAATGAGCCGTGCCGGATGGTCGGTATCAGTCAGCAACTCAAGCAACGGATCTGCAAATGCACCGGCAAATATGCTGGATGGTAATCCCAGCACCCGCTGGCGTTCCAATACAAGTTCTACTTCTGCAAAATGGATCATACTGAATATGGGTTCTGTACAATCAATCAGTGGTTTCCGTTTTAGCCCAAACTATGCGAATACAAATGAGAATCCGGCAGAGATGGTTGTATCCTCCAGCGATGATAATAGCAACTGGACGGTACAGGGTACCTGGCTGGGCTCCGGCCCCGCTGGGGGCAGTAGTGCTGCAAACCCAGACTACAAGGGAATCAATTTTGATGCACCGGTACAGGCCAGGTACTGGCGTTTTGATATACTCAGAAGGGTCAGTTCTACTGTCAATGCTGTTGGGTTGGCAGAAATTGACGCTTTTCAATAAGCAATGTGAGAATGAAAAATATAATAGCCGGAAGGCCAAAAAGAGCATAATTTTTTTCTTTCGGTAGTTTTAGTCATAAGCAAGCAGTAGTTAGCAGTCAACAGAGCAAGCATCTCCGGTTTTTATCGGCAGGTGCTTCTCTTTTGTACCGGCTGCATGAAGGAAAACAAGACATATTGCACTATAAAATATTTGGGGTAAATTCTCCTTTTAATAAAGGAAGTTTTTAATATTGACAAGATGAAATACCACAATAACCTGTTCATGATCCGACTGTTGATAATACTGACTTTTTTCTGCGTCAGTAAAACAAATGCCCAGCAATCCCCGCTGTTCAGAAATGATAAAGAACCGTTGGAAAAAAGAGTGAATGACCTTGTATCACGTCTCAGTCTTGAAGAAAAGATCGCTATGATGGGTTACAGAAGTCCGGGTGTGGAGCGGCTTGGTATTCCTGCTTACAACTGGTGGAATGAAGCGCTGCATGGTGTAGCAAGGGCCGGACAGGCTACTGTATTTCCACAGGCGATTGGCATGGCCGCTACATTTAATGACAGTTTGCTGAAAGAAGTGGCTACAGTTATTTCAACCGAAGCAAGGGCCAAGTATAATCTTTCCACTGCAATGGGCAGGCATCTGCAATACATGGGACTTACATTCTGGTCGCCCAACATCAATATCTTCCGTGACCCACGCTGGGGCAGGGGGCAGGAAACCTACGGGGAAGATCCTTTTCTCACTGCCATGATGGGAACGGCATTTGTAAAAGGATTGCAGGGCGATGATCCCCGCTACCTGAAATCGGCTGCAGCAGCAAAACATTTTGCAGTGCACAGCGGTCCTGAAAAAGGAAGACATGGTTTCAATGCCCTGGTGGATGAAAAAGACCTGAGAGAAACCTATCTCTATGCGTTTAAAAAATTAGTGGATGCAGGTGTGGAGTCCGTCATGTGTGCATACAACAGGCTGAATGATGAACCCTGTTGTGCCAGCAGCAACCTTTTGCATACTATTCTTCGCAATGAATGGAGCTTCAAGGGTCATATCGTTACCGATTGTGGTGCACTGGATGATATGGTTCGCTTCCATCAATCCTATCCTGATAATATTGCAGCGGCGGCGGCGGGAATAAAGGCCGGTGTTAACCTTGATTGTTCTGATCTCTATCAGCAAAATTTACTGAAAGCCGTGCAGCAAAATCTTATCACAGAAAAGGATATTGATGCGACACTGGCTGTTTTACTGCGAACACAGTTCAGACTTGGTTTTTATGACGATAAGCAATTGGTTCCCTTCAGCAACCTCGGAGCGGAGAGTGTGAATTCGTTGTATCATATTGAACTGGCAAGAAAAGCGGCACAGCAAAGTATGGTCTTGCTTAAAAACAGCAAGAGCTTGTTGCCATTGCCAAAAAATAAATATGGTTCCATCATGGTGCTGGGCCCCAACTCTGGCGCAATGGACCCGATGGTAGCCAACTATCATGGCATGTCGGGGAATATCATAACGTTTGCAGAAGGTATCACGGCTGCTGCCGGTCCGGCCACTGTAGTGCAATACGATCAGGGAAGTGATTTCACCGATACCACCCGTTTTGGCGGCATCTGGGCAGCCGGAGAAAGTGATATCAGCATTGCTGTGATCGGTCTCACACCGGTGTATGAAGGAGAAGGCGGTGATGCATTTTTAGCAGCCAATGGCGGCGACAAACTCACGTTGGATCTTCCGGCGGCGCATATTGCTTTGCTCAGAGAGCTGCGAAAGAAAAACAAGCCTGTTATTGTTGTGGTTACTGCCGGAAGCAATGTTGATATTTCTGCAATTGAACCATATGCAGATGCTATTCTGCTGGCATGGTATCCCGGTGAGCAAGGAGGATTGGCTCTTGCTGATATTATATTTGGCGAAGTTTCACCTGCAGGCCGCCTGCCGGTTACTTTTTATGAATCATTCAGCGATCTTCCGGCGTATGATAGTTATGCGATGCAAGGAAGAACCTACCGCTATTATAACGGGAAAGTGCAGTTCCCTTTTGGCTACGGACTCAGTTATACTTCTTTTGCCTACCAATGGAATACACAACCTAATGTGATCAAAACAGCAAAAGACAGTTTACATTTTTCCATTGCAATTAAAAACACCGGTATGATGGACGCTGATGAAGTGGCGCAGGTATATATCAGTTATCCAAATGCAGAAAGAATGCCCGTAAAAGAATTAAAGGCCTTTCGCCGTGTGCATATTGAAAAGAACAGCGAAGCTATTGTATATTTCAGCATACCGCTGGATGAGTTAAAAAAATGGGACATAAGACAAAAGAAATGGGTGCTGTATCCGGGGGAATATAGGATACAGGTTGGCGCAAATTCTGCCGATATAAAACTCACAGTGCCGGTACAGGTAAAGACCGGGCTAAAATGATTCTGCAAAACTTCACTAACCACATCATCATGATTACAAATCGTCATATTGCTACTTTATTGTTGCCAGTAATTTTTTCTGCCGGCTTTTTTTCCTGTGGTCAAAAAAAACAAGATGATGAAAAGCTCACAGGTTATGTGGACCCTTTTATCGGAACAGGCTTTCATGGTCATGTGTTCCTCGGCGCCAACGTTCCATTTGGGGCTGTGCAACTCGGCCCGGTCAATATGACCGAAGGCTGGGACTGGTGTTCCGGCTATCATTATTCCGATACAACCATCATTGGTTTTTCGCATACTCATCTCAGCGGCACCGGCATTGGCGACCTGGGTGATATTTTGCTGATGCCCGTAACCGGCGATGTGGTAACAAGAAAAGGCAAGCCGGGTGATTACAGCAGCGGCTATTTTTCTCTTTTCAGTCATGATGAAGAAACCGCCGGCCCCGGCTACTATGCCGTTGACCTGGATCGCTATAACATCAAGGCAGAACTAACAACGACTGAAAGAGTCGGCTTTCATCAATACAGTTTTCCTTCATCGGATGATGCAAATATCATTTTTGACCTGGAGGAAGGTATCGGCTGGGACAAAGCCACCGAAACTTTGATAAGGCAGGTGAATGATACCACTGTTGAGGGTTACCGCTATTCCACCGGCTGGGCCAAAGACCAGCGGGTATATTTCACAGCTATTTTTTCAAAACCGCTGACAAAATTTACAGTGTATGATGACACTGTGCTGAAAGCCGGAACGGAGTTGTCCGGCACACAGGTGAAAGCTATCGCCGGTTTTTCGACTGATGCTGCTGAAAAAATAAGGGTGAAAGTAGGCATCTCCCCTGTCAGTATGTCCAATGCATTGCTGAATATAAATGCTGAAATACCTCATTGGGATTTTGATGCTGTGGTGAGCAATGCCGATGCTGCCTGGAATAAGGAATTGTCTAAACTTACGATCAAAACCAATGACAGCGCCAGGTTGCGGACTTTTTATACGGCGCTGTATCATACCATGATCGCTCCTTCTGTTTTTAATGACCACAATGGTGATTACCGCGGTACGGATAAAAAAATTTACAGCAATGCTACTTTCACCAACCTGACCACTTTCTCACTCTGGGACACGTACAGGGCAGCACATCCGCTGTTTACTCTTTATCAAACGGAGAGAGTGAATGATATGATCAGTTCTATGCTTGCCATTTACCAGCAGCAGGGAAAACTTCCTGTGTGGCATCTTGTTGGCAACGAGACCAACACAATGCCCGGCAACAGCGGCATTCATGTTGTGACAGATGCTTATTTAAAAGGTTTCAGGGGATTTGACACTACGCTTGCATGGGAAGCGGTAAAAGCAACAGCGATGCTGGATGAGAGAGGCCTTGACTATGTAAAGAAATATGGCTTTATACCTGCCGACAGTATGGTGGAATCAGCTGCTATGGGTTTGGAATATACTATCGCTGACTGGGGCATTGCGCAGATGGCAAAGAGAATGGGTAAACAGGCCGACTATGAATATTTCAGCAGCAGAGCTAAGAATTATCACTGGTATTTTGATCCGCAAACAAAATTTATGCGGGGAAGGGTGTCGGAAACAGCATGGCGAAATCCTTTCAGCCCATTTGAATCAAGACACATGAAAGATGATTTTTCAGAAGGCAATGCATGGCAATATACGTGGCTGGCTCCGCATGATGTGGAAGGATTGATGGAGTTGCTGGGAGGAGAGAACGCCTTTGTAGAAAAGTTAGATTCGTTGTTTGTTATCAAAGGTGATTTGGGAAAAGAAGCTTCGGCTGATATCACAGGATTGATAGGACAGTATGCCCACGGCAATGAGCCCAGTCATCATATTGCTTACCTGTATGCGTTTGCAGGCCAGCCATGGAAAACTGCAGATAAGGTACGGCACATTGTTGACAGTCTCTATGCCGACAGAATTGACGGGCTTTGCGGCAATGAGGATGTGGGACAAATGTCGGCCTGGTATGTATTATCATCACTTGGGTTTTACCAGGTAAATCCGGCCAATGGCATGTATGTATTTGGGAGTCCTGTGGTGGATGAGGCAACCCTCCGTCTTGCAAATGACAAAACATTTCAAATCATTATGAAGAACAACAGCGCTATCAATAAATACATACAGCATATTTCACTTAACGGAAAAGCGTATAACAGGTCATTCATACTTTATAAAGACATCATGGCCGGAGGAAAGCTAGTCATCACAATGGGAGCAGAGCCGTCGGCAACATGGGGTGTGGCTAAGGATGCAAGACCTTCTTCGGTGTTACCTGAATAACAGATCATACAAATCATTGAACATGGCAACAAGAAAAGAGTTTATCAGAACCGGTACCCTGCTAACGGCAGGGGTTATACTGAATAAAAAAGGCCTGTGGGCAAAAACAGCCTGGGAATTAGAAAGCAAACGTCCGCCGCTGGCTGAAAGACATTTTACCAGCGAAGCAGTGGAAGCTGTTATAACAAGAGTGAAGACAGGGCTTAGCAATAGCAATAGACAACTGGGCTGGTTGTTTGAAAATTGTTTCCCCAATACATTAGATACCACTGTTGATTTTTCTGTTGACAACGGCAGGCCCGACACTTATGTGATTACAGGTGATATTGATGCGATGTGGCTGCGTGACAGCACCGCACAGGTGTGGCCCTACCTGTCGCTGATGAAGGATGACAAAAAGTTACAGCAGTTGATCGCTGGTGTCATCAACCGCCACACAAAATGTATTCATCTTGATCCATACACCAATGCGTTTTACAAAGATGGAACAAGGGAAAGCGAATGGAAAGACACCGACCGCACCGATATGAAACCGGGTATACACGAACGGAAATGGGAAATTGATTCTTTGTGTTACCCCATCCGGCTGGCACACCGGTATTGGAAACTGACAGGAGATGCTGCTCCTTTTGATGCACAATGGAAAGAGGCCATCCGGCTCACTGTGAAAACATTTAAAGAACAACAGCGTAAAAAAGATAAAGGCCCGTATAAATTTCAGCGGCTTACCGATTGGGCAACAGATGGTGTTCCATTGGAAGGTTATGGCTATCCGACAAAACCGGTGGGGCTGATATGCTCCATGTTCCGGCCAAGCGATGACGCCACGATATTTCCTTTTCTTGTTCCTTCTAATTTCTTTGCGGTAGCATCATTGCGGCTGGCGGCGGAAATGGTCAGTAGGATCAATAATGATACAACGCTGGCCAGCGAATGTGAAGGTCTTGCAGCCGAAGTGCATCATGCATTGAAGCAATATGCAGTGACCACTCATCCGCAATTCGGATCGGTGTATGCTTATGAAGTGAATGGCTTTGGCAGTTTCAACCTGATGGATGATGCCAATGTTCCTTCACTGTTGTCCATGCCTTATCTTGGCTTGTTACCTAAAACTGATAATATCTACCAGAATACGAGGAGAATGATCTTGTCTGCTTTTAATCCTTTTTATTTTAAAGGAAAAGCGGCTGAAGGAGTAGGCAGTCCTCATACAGGTTATGATCTGATCTGGCCTATGAGCATTATCATGCGGGCACAAACCAGTTCAGATGATGCTGAAATTAAAAAATGTATTGCGCTGTTGCAGTCCACCCACGCAGACACCGGATTCATGCATGAATCATTTCACAAAGACGACCCGGCAAAATTTACAAGAAAATGGTTTGCCTGGGCCAATACTATTTTCGGTGAACTGGTACTTGACCTTTATCAGAAGAAACCGGCGCTACTGAACGGGTAATTTCAATAGAAATCAAATAAACTATGAAGAAATCAATCATAGCCTATATAATTGCAGCAGTTGTAATTTTAATTGCCTGTTCTGGTCCTGCTAAACAATCTTCAATGCAATTAGAAGCTTCTTTTATTTACGATACCGCTTCGTTCCCCAGTTGTCATGCATCCACTATTGCAGAAACACCGGCTGGGATGGTGGCAGCATGGTTTGGCGGCACTGAGGAGAAACATAAGGATGTAGAAATATGGCTGAGCAGGATGGAAAACGATAAATGGACTGTGCCGGTTTCCGTTGCCAATGGCGTACAGGATTCTACAAAACGATTTCCCTGCTGGAACCCCGTATTGTTTCAATATCCCAATGGGCCTTTGTTTTTATTTTATAAAGTGGGCGCCGACCCGGTGGAATGGTGGGGTGAATTGATTCGTTCGGATGACAATGGTAAAACATGGTCAAGGCCGGTGCGCCTGCCCGATGGAATTTTGGGCCCGATAAAGAACAAACCTGTTTTGCTGAATGACGGAAGACTGGTTTGCCCTTCAAGCACAGAACATCCTGCTGATGGCCGCTGGCAGGTACATTTGGAAATAACAACCGACACCGCAAAAACATGGACAAGATCAGAGCCACTGAATGACGGGCTGAAATTTCATGTTATACAACCCAGTATTCTTGCTCATTCCGGCAATAAATTGCAAATGCTGTGCAGAAGCATGGAAAACAGGATTGCAAGTATGTGGTCTCATGATGGAGGACTCAACTGGTCGGATGTCGATACGATCCATTTGCCTAATCCCAATTCGGGAACAGATGCAGTTACTTTGCAGAATGGCTGGCACTTGCTGGTATATAACCCTACCGTGAGATATAAAGACAAATGGGGTGGACCCCGTACACCATTAAACGTAGCTGTTTCAAAAGACGGGTTGCAATGGAAAGATATTGTGACCCTTGAATCAGAACCCGGGGAATATTCTTACCCGGCAGTCATACAGGCTACCGACGGAACTGTTCATATCACCTACACCTGGAAGAGAGAAAAGATAAAGTATGTGAAATTGGTTTTGGATGAAATTGATTTCAGCGATTAATACTGTGCAACTGTTGCTGCAATAAACAGCAATCTTGATAATTCATCATCTCCCCATCCATCCTCCATCCACGGTAATGATCGTTCCATTCATATAATCCGATGCAGGAGAAGAGAGAAATACAAAAGCTCCTGTCAAATCCTCTGGTGTGCCCCAGCGATTGGCTGGTATTCTTGAAAGTATCGCAGCATTGCGTTCAGCATCGGCTCTCAGTTGTGCCGTGTTGTCGGTGGCAATATAGCCGGGTGCCACTCCATTCACATTCACCCCATGTTTTGCCCATTCATTGGCAAAGGACTTTATCAGGGAAGCTATAGCGCCTTTGCTGGCCGCATAGCCGGGAACGGTGATGCCGCCCTGGAAGGAAAGCAACGAAGCGGTGAAAACAATTTTTCCGGCTCCCTGTTCTATCATTCGTTTGCCGATCTCTCTTGTCAGGATGAATTGAGCATTAAGATTGATGTTGATGATGGTATCCCAGTATTCATCGGGATGTTCCGCCACCGGTTTTCTTAGGATATGGCCGGCATTGTTGATGAGGATATCAATCTTCGGATGATCGGTCTTTACTTTTTCAATAAAACTGTACAGTGATTTTCTGTCTGTGAGGTCGCATTGATAAGAATAGAACTTCTTTCCTGCTGCCTGCACTGCCTTTTCCACTTCGCTTCCCGGTTCGGGTTTGGAACTGACGCCAATAATATCGGCGCCTGATTCTGCCAATGCAATAGCGATAGCTTTGCCAATGCCGCGGCTACTGCCGGTAACTAAAGCCAATTTTCCGTCAACTCTGAAGTTTAGCATAAAGTATAACTGATAATTTTTTTAATTGATGGCTGATAGTTAGCTAATGACAACATCTCATAGAAAAGAAGCTAAAGACATTTCCAATTATCCATTAGCTCATTATCCACTCCATTTATTTCAGGTTTTGCACAGGCACGGCATCCATATCCGTAAACTCTTTATTCTCGCCTGCCATTGCCCAGATAAAAGAATAACTGGCGGTGGCACAACCGCTGTGAATGCTCCATGCCGGGGAAAGAATGGCTTGTTCGTTGTTTAAGAAAATATGTCTTGTTTCATGTGGCTCTCCCATGAAATGAATGATTCGTTGTCCTTCGGGCAGATCGAAATAGAAATAGGATTCCACCCGGCGGTCATGCAAATGCGGCGGCATAGTATTCCAGATACTTCCTTTTTTAAAATTGGTCACTCCCATCACCAACTGGCAACTTTGGATGCCATCGTTATGTATATACTTATTGATGACACGATGGTTGTTGTTGTCAAGACTTCCCACTTCTGCCGGTAATGCTTCGGCAGGCTTCATCAAACGGGTGGGATATTCCTGGTGGGCAGGGCAAGAGAAGAAAATAAATTTGGCAGGAGTACTTTTGTTGACGCTGCTGAAAACAATTTTCTGTTTTCCCTTACCAACGTACAGGCAGTCCTGTTTTTCCATTTCAAATTTTTCACCATCCACGGTCACATAGCCATTTCCAGCAATATTGATGATGCCGATCTCCCGGCGGCTCAGAAAGTACTCAGCTTTCAGTTGTTCATAGGTTCCCAATTGCAGGGACTGGTCAACAGGATGGGCAGCGCCAACGATCATGCGGTCGTAGTGTGTGTAGGCACATTCGATCTTATCTGCCTGAACGAGATTCTCAAGCAGGAATTTATCCCTTACCTGTTGTGTGTTGTATTGTGCAAAATCTTCGGGGTGCACCTGGTGAATGATCTTCATGGTTGTGTTGTTTAGTAAGTAATGGCAAAAAACAGCTGCGGGGGTAAAGCTAAATCAAACATCAATACGAAAAACCAACGTCATTTCCGGGAACGTTACCGGAATAAATTTTTTTTAATTTTCGGAAATTCATTAGTGCCGGCTATGACATGAAAAGAAGATGGCTAACTTAGCTGAAGTTGTGTATGCGATAGCTATCGGATTCACCTGGCACAATGCGGAGGAGTAATGGAGATTACGGGGGATATACTTTAGAATGTGGAATTGCAAAAACCGTGATAGTATTCTAAACAGGTTAAATACACAACAAAATAGGGTTTAAAAAAAATTAACCAGACAATCATGAAGAATATCGGAATATGCACAATAGCTCTTCTTCTCTTTACAGGAGAGGCTTTAGCACAGATACTATCACCCAATGGTAATAAGCCACCCGTGAAACCGTCAGATACGGAAGTGTACGAACCTGTTCCAAAAGTAGTGCAGGCCGGTAAAAGCTTTGACCAGCCACCTTCCGATGCTATTATCTTATTTGATGGAAAAAACCTGGATGAATGGGAATCTTCGAGGGATAAATCGGCTGCAAAATGGAAAGTGGAAAATGGCTCAATCATCGTTGATAAAAAATCCGGGGATATTCAAACGAAGAAAACATTCACCAATTACCAGTTGCATATTGAGTTTCTTATTCCTTCATACATCACCGGCAGCGGGCAGGGACGGGGCAATAGCGGGGTGTTCCTGGCTGCTACCAACGGGAAAGCCGGCGGTTATGAAATACAGGTGCTGGACGGTTATAACAACGAAAACAAGACCTACGTTAATGGTATGGTGGGAAGCATTTACAAGCAATCCATCCCGCTGGTTAACCCTGCCCGAAAAGCCGGTGAATGGAATGTGTATGATATTATCTGGACAGCTCCTGTTTTTGATGATAACGGTAATGTGAAAACAAAAGCCCGTATGACAGCTTTTTTAAACGGGGTGCTGGTGCAAAACAATTTTGAACTACAGGGTGAAACAGCTTATATCGGAACTCATGAGTACTTTATGCATGGCCCTGCACCAATAAAATTACAGGCACATGGCGATCCAAGCGAACCTATCAGTTATAGAAATATCTGGCTTCGGGAATTGTAAATATAAAAATCCTGCCCTTAAAGTTGTTCCGGAATGAATCATGTTGTCAAGTGTGAGGCTATGCTGCGGCGAAAATCATATATAATAACTGGAATCTGAAATGAACACTGCCCCAACTAAAGATTAGCCAATAACTCTCAAACCAGCGTTTCCGCATTTGTTTTTTTGTTCCGTTATTATTTTAGCAATATCACGGGCATGGTCTGGAAAAGCACCGGTGATGATGAGATACCCCGGTTGTTCTGAGTGTTCTGTTCTTTGACAAATTTAAAAGTTTAGGGTTGTTGTGGTTAGTCTGTGACTAACCATCAGCTTTGCAAAAGCTGTCAAACCTGTAACTTTAATAAAAAAGATGGAAGGTGGCTATAAAATCAAGAACCAGGCAGCCATTTATTTTATAACCTTTGCCGTGGTGGAATGGGTGGATGTATTCAGCAGGAAAGAATACCGTGATATAGTGCTGGACAGTATCCGGTTTTGCCAGCAGGAAAAGGGACTGCAGCTGCACTGCTGGTGCATTATGAGCAATCATTTGCATCTGGTTGTATCGCCCCAAAATGAAAACCTGAGTGATGTGTTGCGGGATTTTAAGAAATTTACGAGCAAGCAAATAATCAAAGCAATATCGGAAAATAAGCAGGAAAGCCGGCGGGAGTGGATGCTTGAAATATTCAGGAAAGAAGGTGCAAAGAATAGTCGTAACAGCGAGTTCCAGTTTTGGCGGCAGGACAACCGGCCGATGGAGTTATACAGTGGACAGTTTATAATTCAGAAAATGAATTATGTTCATAATAACCCGGCAGAGGCAGGAATTGTTGACAAACCTGAGCATTATTTGTACAGCAGTGCCAAAGATTATTTTCATACAAAGAAATGCGGTTTGCTGGATTTGGTTTTTCTGTAAACAGACAGTATGACGGTCTCGTCACAAACGAGACCGATGCTTTGTTACAAACAAAGCATAACAGTCCTAAATTTGTTGTTGGTTTACAAGCGGGAAGACTAAGGATAACGGGGGACGCCAAGAAAGACTTCCAAATAAGATACGGCGAGAACTTGGGATAAAACAATTTGGTCAAAGAATGACTTATAATCCATACCCAATTGACGGAAATACTCCCCATTATCCATGGAGCCAAGAGGCATTAGATTTAATGAAGAATGAGCGAAAATTGCCTAAGACAAAGTATATCAAGCATGTCAACGTATTTTAATATCCGATTATGTCAAAGTCGCTTTCTATTTTTATTCTAATTTTTACAATTAATACCTTAGGTTATAGTCAGCAAGAAGCAGAAATATATAGCCATGTAATTAATAATTTTGCTTTAAGAAAAAATCTTAAGCCTGCTGACAGTAATAAGGAAATAACTATTGTTTCTTTAGATAAGCCTTCACGCATTTTTAAGGAAGTAACTTTTAGTAGATTAAGAGAATCGTATCGGAAACTGAGTGAGGAAGTCTTCAATGATTTTTATAAAAAAAATCAAATGGATTTTAATTTTGAAAAATTCTATACCTCAAATTTTGAATTGGTTATATTAAACAAGGATGCTATTCCTAACCAAGAACAAATTGCAGATAAATATCCAAAATGGAATCATGTTATAATTGAACTTTCTAATATTGGCTTTAACAAAAGAAAGAATGAAGCGATGGTTTATTATGGACAACATATTGGGTCTCGGGCAGCTGGAGGAGTTTATATAATTTATAAATTGAAGAAAGGGAAGTGGAAGCAAAAAAAGATAATACCTTCTTGGTCTACATGAAAGGGCAGTGAGCCATTTGTTACCACAAAAGATAAAAAGTAGCAAAGCCCCCCGTTCTTCGTAGTCTTCGGTATCAGTAAGAAAAATAAAAATTATAGGGTTGTTATGCTTCGTTAGCAACGAAGCATCAAACTCGAAGAGTTTGTCTTTTTATTAGTTTTGGTGATTGTGTTTTTTGTAAGGTATCTGTAGTTATAAACTACCTCCACCGCCTGCGGCTGGCGTTGCCGACTTTGGCCCATGGCCCTGCACCCATAAAATTACAGGCACATGGCGACCCGAGTGAACCGGTCAGTTATAGAAATATCTGGCTTCGGGAATTGTAAATATAATTCTGGTTTTGCCGGTGTTTCAGAAAAAATCACATTGTGGAATTGTGCTATGCTGAGATGAAACTCTTGAATAATAGCTTGAATCTGAAATGAACGCTACGCTAAATAAAGAGTAGTCAAAACCTCTCAAACCAGCGTTTCCGCCTTTGTTTTTTTAGTTTGTGAAGAACCGCGAATGATCAGTTCGGTGCCCAGTGTTTTGGTTTCAAAATCAGTGACGGGTCTTTTGCTTTCGATCAGGTCCAGCAGCAGGGTGGTGGCCAGTTCGCCCATGTCAAAAGCAGGTTGTTTGATGATGGTCAGCGGCGGATCAAGCAGTTCCGTGAGGTCGGTATTGGAAAAACCGATCAATCCTATCTCATCAGGCACTTTTATTTTTTTGGCTTTCAGCACCCGCAGGCAACCTGTGGTAAGTTTATCGGAAGTTGCAAGAATGGCATCGGGTTTTTCAGCTTGTTGCAGCAGATCATTCACAGCATCTTCCACTTCGGAGAGGATCATGCCGCCATGATGACAATGACGTATCATGTTTTCATTCACAGGAAGGCCATTATCTTCCAATGCGGCCCTATATCCGCCTAATCTTTCTTTGCTGATTGACAGGAAAGCCATATTCGCAACAGCAGCAATGCGGCGGTGACCTGTTTTAATAAGATGCGTGGTGGCATCATAGGCGCCTTTGTAACTGTCCGCCGTCACTTTGTGGGTGTTAATTTCATCCACGATACGGTCGAAAAATACAATCGGCATTCCTTTCTGGTGCAGTTCTTTCAAAAAACTGAAATCCTTGGTTTCTGTAGAAACAGAAATAATAAGCCCGTCAATAGAACGGGATGTGATGTATTGCAGGATCATCATTTCCCGGTCGGATGATTCACGGCTTTGAGCAATGATCACATTATAGCCTTTACTGTAGGCGATGGATTCGATGCCATTGATTACCTGGGAAAAAAAACTGTTGGCGATCTCAGCAACAATCACCCCGATGGTGCGGCTTCTTCTTTCTTTCAGGCTGAGGGCAATGGGGTTGGGGTGATAATTGTTCTTTTCGGCATACTCCAGCACTAATTTTTTTGTTTCCGGGCTGATCTCATAGCTGTCCCTCAGGGCACGGGAAACGGTAGAAGTAGATAGCCCAAGAGCCTTTGCAATATCTTTTATGGTGATCGCTTCGAATTTCATGGCAGGCAAAGCAGAAAACTGTTTTTTTGACAGGTTTAAAGATACTGAATAAAGACGGACAAAGGCGTGAAACAAACACCGGCAAACAGCCGGTTTTAAGACCACGAAAGGATGTTTTTTGCTGCATTCTTTGTGTGTCTTAAGGCAACAAAAAAATTAATTTTTTGAATGTACCGTATCTTTAATAACCGTTTCTGCTCCAACTTGTTAATAATGACATCGTTGCCGGGAACGATTGCGTAAATAAACCTATCTGCTGCTGATTGCCATACCGGAATATCTGAGTAGAATTGAATTGGGATTTGGACGGTTGTTAAGCTAATTTTTTTCGGCGATTCCCCGATTTTCTAAACGATTTCAAACCTTCAAAAAAGCCATATGAAGAAGCTTTCACTGCTTTTGCTCCTTTCAGTTGCATTTTCTGCTGTTGCTTTTGCCCAAAACAGGACCATCCGTGGTAAGATATTGGATGATGCGGGCACTCCGTTGTCCGGAGTTAGCATTATTGTGGCGGGCAGCAGGGCCAGTGGTGTGCAAACGGATAAAGACGGCAATTTTAGCATTTCGGTCAGTGGCAGCCCTGACCTGCTTGTAAGTTATGTTGGTTATAAACCTGCAACCATCAAAACGTCGGGAACGGATAATGTTAGCCTCACTTTGGAAAAAGATGTTTCTTCCGGCGAAGAGGTGGTGGTGATCGGTTACCAGACTGTAAAAAGAAGAGACCTTGTCAGCTCTGTTTCTTCTATCACGGCAAGAGATATTAAAGACATTCCTATCAACTCAACTGCTGAAGCATTGGCCGGACGACTGGCGGGTGTGCAGATCATCAAATCCGAAGGTTCGCCGGATGCTGCAGCCACCATCAGGGTAAGAGGCGGTGGTTCCATCACCCAGGATAATTCACCGCTGTATGTGGTGGATGGCATCCAGG
>CAYTGN010000012.1:0-103134 GCA_964437415.1 uncultured Chitinophaga sp.
CTGTTCGTGACAGTGCAGAGCAGGCCGGCGCCAAAGAAGTTTACCTGATTCATGAGCCCATGGCCGCTGCCCTTGGCATTGGCATTGATGTGGAAGAGCCTGTGGGCAACATGATCATTGACATAGGTGGCGGCACCACAGGCATCACTGTCATTGCCCTTGCAGGTATTGTCTGCGACCAGAGCATTCGCATAGCCGGTGATGAATTCACCGCCGACATCATGGAGGCGCTTCGCCGCTACCACAGCTTGCTTATCGGCGAACGAACGGCAGAGCAGATAAAAATCAATGTGGGTGCAGCTATGAAAGATCTCGATAATCCGCCGGATGATATTCCCGTAAACGGCCGTGACCTGGTAACCGGAATTCCCAAACAGATCATGGTGAGCTACCAGGAAATTGCTGAGGCCTTGGATAAAAGTATTTTCAAAATAGAAGAAGCCATTTTGAAAGCATTGGAGCAAACCCCGCCCGAACTGGCAGCCGATATTTATCGCAGAGGGCTTTATCTTACAGGTGGCGGCGCCCTGCTGAGAGGGCTCGACAAAAGATTAAGCCAAAAAATCAAATTACCTGTGCATGTGGCCGATGATCCGCTGAAAAGTGTGGTAAGAGGCACGGGAATTGCATTGAAACACTACGACCGGTTTCCGTTTGTGATGAGATAGCAGAATAAGTACGAAGTACCGGTTTGCCGACGTTCTTATTTCGTACTTCTAACTTCAAACTTGCTCCGTTGCGTAATATATTTCTTTTCATCCGGCGCTATTTTACTTTTTTCACTTTCCTGGCATTGCAGGCAGTGGCCTTGTGGTTGTTGTTTTCTTACAACCGCTTTCACAGGGCCAAAGGATTAGGCTGGGCCAATGAGATCACCGGGGCCATCAACAGCCAATACGACAAAGCCGAGGATTTTTTTAACCTGAGAGACGAGAACCGCCGTCTTCACCGGCTCAACGATTCGCTGCTAAACCTGGTTTCATCCAATTTTATGGTAGCTGATTCAACGGAAAAGTTTGTAAATGATTCCATAAGCTATGACACCACGGGAAAATTTCGCCGCTATCGCTGGCGGGATGCAAAAGTGGTTTACAATACCACCCGTTTCGACAAAAACTATATCCAGCTTAACCGTGGTTCAAAATTTGGCATTACCGATAACATGGCTGTTATTAGTTCTGATGGCAGCGCCGTAGGTGTGGTGGTGAATGTGAGCAACAACTTCAGCCAGGTGATGAGTCTGCTGCATGTGGACAGCAAGGTGAAAGGCGACCTGAAAAAGACAGGTGATTTTGGAACTATCACATGGGATGGCAAAGACCCCCGTTTCCTGACCCTGAAGGATATTCCACGCAGTGCAGGTGTAGAGAAAGGCGACACTGTTTTAACCAGTAAGGTTTCTTTCAACTTTCCGCCTGGTTTTATGATAGGTATCGTGGAAGAAGTGATCAGTGATAAAAGCACCAATTTCTATGTGCTGAAGATCAGAACAGCCGTCAATTTTTTTAATGTGCAGCAGGTGTATGTGGTGGAAAACCTGCAATATGATGAACAGGTGAGCTTAAATGAAGCCACCAAAAAGAAAATTGATGACCCAAAAAGCATCCGCCGGTGAGTGAACTGTTAAGAAATATCATCCGCTTCTTCCTTTTTATCGGTGTGCAGGTTTTTGTGTTGAACCGTGTGCCGCACCTGCATCAGTATATTATCCCTTACCTGTATTTTCTTTTCATCCTGTGGCTTCCTTTTTCCATATCCCGCATCAACCTGCTGGCAGCCGGTTTCATCACAGGGCTCACCCTTGATTATTTCAGCATGCAGATAGGAGTGCATGCCGCCGCCTGCACCCTTATCGCTTATTTCAGGCCCTTTGTTATTACGATACTTTCTCCCAAAGACAGTTCAGAGCTTAATTACCGGGAGCCTTCGCCAAGGGCCATGGGGTGGACACCCTATCTTGTGTATGTGTTAATACTTACGGTTTTTCACCACACCTACATGACCTTTTTGCAATGGCTGCAGTTTGGAAGTTTTATTGATTTCATCATCAAAATCATTTCAACCACAGGTATCAGCTTAGTTCTCATCATCATTACGGAACTGCTTTTCCCCCGCAAACTGAAATTCCGCACCAACATAGCGTAGCTGCAGCGGGATAATTGCCGGATTTTTTCTAAAAAAGAAAATTTATAACAGAAAACATTTGGAAACCGCTTGAGCAAATTCGTATTTTGTAAACAATTCGGATTTATTTCGCATACCTCTTAGTTCCCTTTTCCCATTACCGCTATGCCTGTGTTTAACCAGTCAAGGAGCCGTATCATCAGACTCATTTTCCTCGTCACATTCGTGGTGATCATCGCCCAGTTGTTTAATCTGCAGGTGCTACAGGGAAAATACCGCCAGTTAGCCATTGACAACGCTGTTTTTCCCAAGATCATTTATCCCGAAAGAGGCATTATTTATGATCGCAATGGCAAAGCCATTCTAAATAACACGATTATCTATGACCTGATGGTGGTGCCTGCTGAGGTAAAGGGCATTGACACCGCAGAGTTTTGCCGGATGATGAATATTGACACCGCAGAGTTCAACAAAAAAATACTGGATGCGAGATTAAAGAACACATCGGTTCGGCCCTCCGTTTTCAAAGGTCTCCTTACTCCTGATGTGCAGGCAAGGTTTGAAGAAAACAGTTGGAAATTCCCTGGATTTGCGCTGGTGGAAAGACCCATCCGCTCCTACCCTTTCAACGCTGCCGCTCACATTCTTGGCTATATCCGTGAAGTGGATGCAAGAGATATTGAACGTTCCGGCAATTTTTATCGCCAGGGCGACTACATTGGTAAAACAGGTCTTGAAGCATATTATGAGAATGTGCTGATGGGACAACGGGGTGTGCAGTTCATGATCAAGGATAATAAGAACAGGCTGGTGGGCCGTTATGAAAAAGGGAATTTCGACACGGCTGCCATTGCCGGAAGAGGACTGCAAACTTATATTGATGTGGAATTGCAGCAACTGGCTGAAAAACTAATGACCAATAAAGTTGGCGCTGTGGTTGCTATTGATCCCCAAACAGGCGGCATCCTCACTATGGTATCCGGACCCAACTTCAACCCCAATGATCTGACCGGCCCGGACGGAAGTAAAAACTATAGCCGCATGGTGCTTGATGTAAAAGGCCCTATGCTTAACCGTGCTATCGGCGGTTTGTATGAACCGGGGTCCACCTTCAAACCATTGGGTGCATTGGTGGCGCTGGATGAGGGTCTCATTAATGCCAATTATGGTTTTCCATGTGGTGGCCGGTATACATTATGCGGACACGGGAAACCGGCCTGCACTCATGCCGGCGGTGGTCATGCTGCCAATGTTCGTCTTTCCATTGCCAATTCATGCAATGCTTATTATGCCCACATCTACCGTATGACGGTTGATAACCCGAAATATAAAAATGTAAAACTGGGCTACCTGAAATGGAGAGAATACATGAACAAATTTGGCCTTGGTGTACGATTGGGCATTGATCTTCCCAGCGAAAGCAGCGGCAGCATTCCCGATACCTCGGTATATAACCGGGAAAACAATAACCACTGGACATCCTGCACAAACCTCACTCTCGGCATCGGGCAGGATAAAATGCAGACCACCGCACTCCAAATGGCCAATGCCATGTGCATCGTAGCCAATAAAGGTTATTACTACACCCCTCACTTTGTAGAAAAAATAGAAAATGAAATACCGGAAGATACTGCCATCATGAACAAATTCCGGGTGAAGCATGAAGTGCTTACCCATATTCCGGACACGGCGTACCGTTCTGTAATTGAAGGAATGAATGATGTGGTGAAATTCGGAACAGCGAGGATTGCTCAAATACCCGGTATTGATGTTTGTGCCAAAACAGGGACTGCAGAAAACTATGCAATTGTTGACCGGAAAAGGATCAAACTACCCAACAACTCTATGTTTGTTTGTTTTGCGCCGAAAAATAATCCTAAGATAGCTATTGCAGTGTTTGTGCAAAATGCAGGCTACGGCGCCACCTGGGGAGGTCCTATTGCCCGTATCCTGATCGAAAAATACCTGAATGATACTCTGATGAAAAAAAGTGAAGCAGATGTGGAACGCATCTCCAATGCAAACCTGATACCGGCCCACTACAAACGGCTCCAGCATGTTGAAGATTCGCTGAGAGCTTACCGTTGGTATGAAAATTATAAAGACAGCAGCCTTATTAAACGTTTCCTGAAACTGACAACGGCTGTACAGCCAATGTCTTTACCCGTGCCGGATAAAAACTCTGTGCCTTCTCCTGTCAAAAAAGAAATGGCGGCTTTATTAACTGAAACTTATTTTCATTGCGGCCTGAGACAAATCCAATATGACACAGCATAGTCCTGCCATATCAAAAGGGATAGACAAAAGTCTTATCTGGATCTACCTGTTGCTGGTGGGCATCGGGCTGACAGCCATATTTGCGGCCACCTATAAAGAAGGCGATCCTGTCATTCAAAGTTTTCTTCGTTTTGGCACAGACTACAGCAAGCAATTTTATTTTTTTGCTGTTTCGCTTGTCATAGCATTGTTCATTTTGCTCACTGACAGTAAGTTTTTTTCCGCTACTTCCAATCTCTGGTATGTGGCAGGTATTTTATTATTGTTGCTTGTATTTCCCTTCCACTCCAAAGTAAAAGGTACAGAATCCATTATCCGGATGGGGGCATTTCAGTTTCAGCCGGCTGAGTTTTGTAAAATATCCGTTTGCCTTGCTTTGTCCAAGTATCTTTCCCGGCCTGAAACAGATTTCAGCAAGACCCGTTCACAACTGATTGCAGCGGCCATAGCCCTTTTTCCTGCATTGCTGACCATTTTGCAAAAAGAAACAGGTCTTGCAATTGTTTATTTTTCATTTTTCCTTGTTATGTATCGTGAAGGGTTACCTTCCATTGTGCTGGTCATTGGATTTGCAGCAGCGGCGCTGGTGGTGGCATCCATCATCATTGAACCCAATACACTTGCCGTCATTCTAACTGTTATTGCTTTGCTGATCGCTTTTGCATTGCGACGGCAGATCAAAAAGAAAAGAAAGTTATTGGTCACCATCATTTTGCTATGGCTGTTATGTGTGGGCACCCAGCGCTTTGCCGTCCCCTTCCTTTTCCAGCATATAATGCAAAAACACCAGGTAGAACGAATCTTTACTCTCTTTGGTAAAGAAAATCCTTACCGCAAAGAAGGTGAAGCTGCCGAACTGAATGCGCAAAAGAAAAAGGAATCGCAAAGCAGCTATAACGTAAAACAATCGAAGATCGCCATCGGCAGCGGCCAATTGTGGGGAAAAGGGCTTTTGAAAGGAACACAGACCCGTTACGATTTTGTGCCCGAGCAAAGAACTGATTTTATTTTTTGTACCATCGGCGAAGGCTTTGGTTTTGCAGGAAGCATTGTATTACTCGTCATCTACCTGTTATTACTATGGCGCATTGTCACCATTGCCGAAAGACAGCGTAGCGTTTTCAGCCGTTGCTATGCTTATGGCGTGGCGGCAGTATTCTTTTCTCATATTGCCATTAATGTGGCCATGACTATCGGCCTTGCCCCTGTTATCGGCATCCCTTTGCCTTTTATCAGTTATGGCGGCACATCATTGCTCACTTTTACCATTTTGCTTTTTATCCTGATAAGACTGGATGCCGACAGGCAGATGGTATTACGTTAAGCCTCCCCAAACCCTGCCTTGCCGGTCGCAGACTCTGAAAGCAGGCAGGCCCTCCGAAGGAGGGGCTTTAAATCTCCTAAATTTGAAGATTCATTTTAATAGTAAAAACCATGCAGATTATTCCATTATCAGAAGGCACCTTCACGATAGACAAAACCAAACTCTTTGTTCCTTTTAATGATGACAGCGATGATCTTCAGGCAAGACCTGTGGGCAGCTTGCTGGTGGAGATACAGCCTTTTGTGGTCATTACTTCAAAAGACATTTTACTGCTGGATACCGGGTTGGGATTTTCAGATAAGGACGGAAGTATGCAACTGCATAGAAATCTTGCTGAGGCTGGTATTAATCCGGTTGAAATAACCAAAGTGCTGATGACCCATTTGCATAAAGACCATGCAGGAGCTGTGGCAGAAGATAAAGACCACAGTAAACTTTGCTTCCCTCATGCAAAATACTATATACAGGAAAGAGAACTGACTTTTGCTTTTGAAAAAGGATCCCCTTCTTTCATCACAGAGGAACTGGTTGCCTTGCAAAACAATGAACAGGTGGTATTGCTTAAAGATGATGAAGGAAGTATTAATGATTACATCAATTATAAGATCACCGGGGCCCATTCACCTTTTCACCAGGTGTTTTGGATAAAAGAGAACGAACAAATTATTTTCTTTGGTGGTGATGATGCCCCCCAATTGCAGCAGATGAAGCATCGCTTTGTCGCCAAATATGATCATGACGGGAAAAAAGCAATGGAACTAAGAAGAGAATGGTGGGAACGTGGTGAAAAAGAAAAATGGTCCTTCTTGTTTTATCATGATGTGAAGAACCCTGTCTGGAAATTTGAATAATCCAATCACGATAATATCTCCTTTAGCACCGGCAACGACCGCAAACTACCGAAGTCCTGAATATGCAGCGAATAGTATGTTTCATAGGCAAACAAAAGGTTTCTGCGAAAATCATGATTCAGTTTTATATCTGCCAGTTCTTCAGGCTGCATCACTTTCAGCAGTTGTGAAGTGATAGCTGCCTTTTTATCATTCAAAAAATGGGGATGGGCCGGTTGCTGATCCATAAAACTTCCCTCCTGCAGATCAAGCAAATTATTTTTTTCCGAATAATTATCGCTGATGCGCAAACCAAAGAATACCGGCAGATGCAAAGCAAAAAACAAAGGAAAATTGGCGGTCACAGCATCATCACTTTCATCGAGGTGCAAAAAAGCATCTTCTGTAAAATGATAAAGTTCAGGATTACTTTCCGGTTGCTTCAAACATTTGGTCAGCAGTTCTACCATAAACAAAGCCACAGCATTTTTCCTGACATCCGAAAGAATGTTATTATACAGGTAGCCCCATTTGAATTCTTTGATGCGCTGCAGGTGTTTCAGGTCATTATGATAAACAACAAGGTCAAGAATAGCGGTGGGCTGAAACAAAGAGGCTTTGCCTGTTCCTTTTTTTGTGGATGTTCTCACCCCGTTTACCAAATAGGATTGCAGTCCAAACAACTCTGTAAATATGGAAACTATCACACTGGTCTCGCCATATTTCACTGTCCGCAGCACAATGCCTTTTGTCTTATGTACTTTGTCCGGCATTGTTATTTGCTTACGAATACAATTTTAGCTGCTGCTTTTTCTGTTTTGCCGTCATCACTCACCAGCACCAGGTAAACACCACTGGCTATTTTCTGCCCTCGATAATTGCGGCCATCCCAAACCGCTTGCCCCCCCAATGCTCTTGTTTGATAAACCAACCTGCCATTTAGTTCAGTAATCTTCACAACTGCATTATTCACCAGGCCACGGATAGCAATGGTACCTGTGAAACCTGGCGGCACAGGATTTGGAAACACCAGCACATTGGAATTAGTTGGCCCACCTTCAGTTGCCGTACTTCTAAAGGAACAAATTCCTTTTAGTGTGGCAAAGAAAACTTCACCGTTAGCGCCGTTGATGGTTATCTTTTTAACGTCATTGCTGAGTAAAGGACTGTTGTCTTCTGTAAAGCGAAAAATCACTTTTTCCCCTGTTGCGTTTATCAGCCAGACTCCATTCCGTGTAGCCACCCATTTTCTGTCAGCGCCATCCACAGCAATACTTCTCACTTCTTCCCCTTTAAATAAAAAGTTGGCAAAATTCCCCTGCTGAATTACAGGCCATATCGCTTCACAGCTCTGTCCTGTAAAAACATCCTGCGGACATTGTATCACCCCGATGCCATCAGCAGTGCCCACCCAGATAAAACCAGATTTGTCTTTCGCCACACAGGTCACATCGGCTGAGGGTAAATTGCCATTACCTGCTCCTGTCCTTAATAATTTCCAGCGGTCATCATTGCTGTTATCAACAGAGTTGCCATGATCGTAACAAATAAGTCCGTTACCCTTGGGAGAAACGATCCATTTGTAATTGTTATCATCAACGATGACCTGCGCCAAAGCATTCTCAGTGAGAAAAAATGGAACAGTAAAGTTTACCCAATTGCCATCTGTTTTCCGAACCTTCAATGGTTGTGATGCCCCATAGTTGGCCACCCATAAATTATTATCACTATCAAAACACAGACCCGCCACCCGGTAGCTGCCGGGATCACCAATAGTTTGCCCGATATAGTTTTGTTTATAAATATCAAATGCCGGCCCCTGCTTCACATGCAGCAATCCGCCGCCGTAAGAACCAGCCCAGATCGTTTCATCTCTTTTATCAATAGCCAAGGTGATATAGTCGAGCAATGTATCAATAGCCGGATAACGAAAGCGGTTAATATTATCCCAGCTTCCCTGTTTGAAAACAAAAAGACCGTTGCCATTGAACTGGTAATTCCAGGCATCATTTACTTCACCTGAACTTGCATAAAAAACATTATTGTAAACAACCATTTCGCCGCCGCCAGTTGCTTGTGGCGATTCGGGCAGGTATTGTTCATACCCGGATGTGAAATGTTGTGACAATCCGCCAAACTGATCAGCCAGCCAGGGATTATTGTTAAACAGGGTCGCTTTCCTGGGAAAAGAAACAGCATCTGATGGTGGCAAAGTCCTGAATACAGTCCCATCTGCATTCAGTATTGTAACACGACCCGGCCCGTTCGGAAACCGCTGGCATATAAGAATTTTATCTGACGAGATATTACTGCTAATAACAGGCCATCCGTCTGTATAGAACAAAGTCCAGTTTGCGCCGTTCTGCACAAACAATGAATCATCTTTTTGCAGGATCACCTTGTTTTGCAAAAACAAAACCTGCTGACAGGCACCTGCAGCCAACCCGTTTGACCCGCTCAGCAGTTCCCAGCTAGCATGATTGGCCGGATTTGAATTATTGACGGCTGCTCTTTTCAATCCTTCCTCTGTTGCAGCGTAGAAAAAATTCCCGTCTGCGGCAAAGCCATTTACTTTCACATAGGCGCCGCCGCTACCCATGAACCAGGAATCCTTTACCTCGTATTTCTCACCGTCAATAACAATGACCCCCAATCCTGTGGAGAGATAATAGTTGTTGCCAAACGGGTAAATGTTATAAATATTCTTATCCCCGGCTATAGCAGACCGTTTTATATCCGGCACATTGTAAATATCATTCCGGTAAATGATGTCAATATTACTGTTACTGTAAGCAATAAAAAGTTTTTGATTGGCTTCATCATAGCTGATAGCATTAATTCCCGTCTCATTCAGGCCCGTTACCCTGCTGAAACGTTCGATGGAATTATTACTGTTATCCACCGAAAACAAACTGTAGGGAGTGGCACAATATACTTTTCCGTCAGTTGCTGTCACGTCAATGGCGCTGTTATAGGGCAGGTGCTCCCGCCACAGACCAACAGGTGCTTCTGAAACTTGTGCATGAAGCCAATGGCTGTACAAAAGGTATATAACCAATAACCGGTATCTCACCATTCAAAAGTATCAAAATCAGATCAATAGGTCATTGGGTGTTTTTTCCGTTTCTTTGCGGCTTCGGAAATATCACTCAGCAGAACAAACAAGGCAATTATGTGGCGACGTCTCGGTCAGTTCATTCTCCATTATCGTTTTCCTCTTTTGTTTATAATAGCGGCGCTTACCTCCCTGATGGCCTGGTGGGCCAGCCAGGTGGAACTGAGTTATGATTTTGCCAAAGCCATTCCTACCAACAATCCAAAATACCGGGCATACCAGGAGTTCAAACAAAAATTTGGTGAAGATGGCAACCTGGTGGTGGTGGGCCTTCAAAACGAGAACCTGTTTCAAGAAAAACTGTTTAACAGCTACAGTGCCCTGCAACGAAACCTGAGAAAAATTAACGGAGTAGAGGATGTCATTGCAGTTACATCGGCTGTGAACCTGGTAAAAATCTCTGAAACCGAAAAACTAAAAGCAGACAGTATTTTTCGGGAAAGAGACATGTCGCAGGCGGAAATAGACAGTGCTAAAAATATTTTTCTCAATCTCCCCTTCTACCAGGGTCTTTTATACAACCCCGAGACCAGTGCCTGGCTGATGGGTATTCGCATCAACAAAGATGTACTCAACAGCGCCGGCAGAACAGCAGTGGTGGAAAATATCCGGCAACAGGCGGAAGTATTTGGCAAAGCCAACCAGCAGGAAATTCACCTGAGCGGTTTGCCATTGATCAGAACCGAGCTCTCTGTGAGAATTGCAGGAGAAATGCGTTGGTTCCTTCTTGCTTCAGTGATATTGTCTGCGTTGATCCTATTGTTGTTCTTCCGGTCTGTCAGCGCCACTTTATTATCATTAACCGTTGTCATCATCGGTGTGATCTGGAGCATGGGCACCATGCATCTTTTTGGCTATAAGATCACTTTGCTCACAGCATTGATACCGCCGCTGATCGTGGTGATAGGTATTCCCAACTGTATTTACTTTCTGAATAAATTCCATACGGCATGGAATGATACCGGTGATAAGAAAAAAGCGCTGGTGACAATGGTTGACCGGATGGGAGTAGTCACTTTATTCTGCAACCTTGCTGCCGGCATTGGCTTTGCGGTTTTTGCTCTAACCAAAAGCCAGATCTTAAAAGAATTTGGAGTGGTGGCCGGTATCAATATCATGGCTTTGTTTTTTATTTCGCTTATCCTGATACCTGCTGTGCTGAGCCTGCTGCCACAACCCAAAACAAGACATACCAAATACCTGCACAGTCCCCGACTGAACCGCTGGCTGGCCCGGCTGGAAAGATGGTCGCTCAATCACCGCAAACTGATATATGGCGCTACTGTCGTCATAATGATCGCAGCTATCACCGGTATTTTCCGGTTGAAAAGTGTGGGATATATTGTGGATGATATTCCAAAAACGGATAAGATATACACCGATCTGAAATTTTTTGAGACCCATTTCAAAGGAGTGATGCCTTTGGAAATTCTGGTAGACACTAAAAAGAAGTACGGCATTTCCCGCAATCTACCCAACCTTATAAGAATTGATTCTTTGTCGGGTTTTATTGCCGCAATGCCCGGCATGGCCCGCCCGTTAAGTATCGCTGAAGGTTTGAAATTTGCCAAGCAGGCATTTTTTGAAGGCGACAGCATGAGTTATTCCATGCCATCGGAATACCTGTTACCGGGGCTGGCCCAATACCTGCGGATGAAAGAAGATGAAGGGGGCGAAAAAAATTCATTTGTCAAATTAGTTTCCAGTTTCATGGACAGCAGCAGCCAGCAGGCCCGCATCAGTGTGTCAATGGAAGATGTTGGCAGCAACCGGCTCAACGATGTTCTTGATACCATTCAGAAAAGGGTGGATCAGCTTTTTCCTGCAGATAAATATGAAGTGCAACTGACCGGCACCAGTGTTACCTTCCTGGAGGGTAGCCGGTATATCATCAATGGACTGAAAGAGAGCATAGGCTGGGCATTTTTGCTGATAGCTCTTTGCATGTTGTACCTGTTCCGGTCCTTCAGGATATTAGTTTGCTCCCTCATACCCAATATTATACCCTTATTTATTACGGCCGGGGTGATGGGCTGGACGGGTGTTCCGATAAAACCCTCAACTGTCCTTGTCTTTAGCGTGGCTTTGGGTATTGCTATAGACGTAACAATCAGATTTTTAGTGAATTATAAACAAGAACTACCCCGGAAGGGTTATAATATCAAAGCCACTGTTATCCAAACAATCCATGGCACCGGTATCAGCATAATTTATACCTCACTGGTACTGATTGCTGGCTTTATCATATTCTGTTTCAGCGGTTTTGGTGGCACGCAAGCCCTCGGCTGGCTCACTTCCCTCACCCTGGTAACAGCCACCGTTACCAACCTGGTGCTGCTCCCGGCTTTATTGTTAAGTATAGGAAAAGAAAAAAATAAATAGATTTTTCTATATTGTGCAGCATTGATTTTTAGATAACTGTCCTGTGAAGTAGAAGGACGGTTAATTAAGGTTACAGGCGGTTATGATCCCGAATCTTTTTTTGAATTTGACTTAAGTTATTGCAACTTGTTATTTATAATAGAATAGCAATTTGTAATTATTTATACACTAAAAACTACATGCACATGAGAAAACTGTTAGTCACACTAACGGCGTTTCTGCTTTTAGCAGGATCGTTGTTGGCACAGAGAACCGTGACCGGAAAGGTGACGGACGACAAAGGGAATCCCATTCCCAACGCATCGGTAATGGTTAAAGGAACTAATACCGGTACTGTCACAAAAATTGATGGAACTTTTTCGCTTAATGTTCCAGCCACTGCAAAAGCATTAATTTTTTCATCGGTAGACATGTCACCTCTGGAGGTCATTTTCGGCAACCAAGACGTTGTGAATGCAGAACTAAAACCGATAGAAAGTATAATGACCGAAGTGGTTGTTACAGGTTATGGAACTCAGCAAAAAAAATCATTTACAGGTTCTGCATCTAAGATTGATGCGAAGGAGTTTTCCAACCTTATGACACCTTCGGTAGACAAACAGCTTGCAGGAAGGGCTGCAGGTGTTCAGGTTACTACAGCAGGAGGTCTTGTTAATACTCCGGCCAGAATTCTTATCCGGGGTATCAATTCTATAAATCAGGGTACTGGGCCGCTTATTGTTGTGGACGGGATACCAATTATCTCAGGAAACCTTGCGGGAACGACCAATTCCAATGCTCTTGCCGATATTAACCCATCAGATATTGAGACTATTGATGTCCTAAAGGATGGATCTGCTACTGCCATTTATGGATCCAGAGCAGCGGGGGGAGTAATAATAATTACAACAAAAAAGGGTGTTAAAGGCAGGGCTAGAGTAAGCTATGATGCTTTTGTTGGATTTAGCAGCGCTTTGAAGAGGTTTGATTTATTAAATGCACAAGAATTTGTAACAATTGCTAATGAAAAGCTGGGGAATGCAAATCAACCTTTGCGAGCAAACATGGATGCTGCCGGCACTAATACAGACTGGCAATCACAGGCAATGATTGATAATGCCCCAATACATAACCATACACTTAGTTTGCAAGGGGGTAGCGATAAAACCAGCTACTTCTTTTCTTTGAACTATTCCAATCAAAAAGGAATTATAATCAGTAACTACAATAAATCATACAGGGTTCGGTTAAACATAGATCATGCCGTAAATAAATATTTCAAGTTTGGTAATAATCTTACTTTAAGCCGTCAGGAAGACGGAGACCAGAATAACGGATCAAATGCACTTAGCGGCGCCATTGCTTCTTCTCTCAGGCTTTTACCAAATGTGTCACCCTATAACCCAAATCATTTTTCCGGCTACAACATTAATTATCCCAATGGCAATTCAATGAACCCGGGTGCAAACACCACCTCTATTGACGATAACTTTACGAATGTGGCGTTTACAACCCGTGAGAACAAATTTTATTCAGATAAATACAGATTGATTAATAATACGTTTGTTGAAATTGCTCCTATTAAAGGACTTAAACTACGTTCGCAATTCTCGTTTGACGTATTCACTGACTACAGCTATCAGGGCTACAGTCCATTACATGGAGACGGCTACGGGACTGCCACCGGGGGTACTAATGGATTAAATTACAATGTAAGCCAAAATATAGCCCGTTATGTTTGGCAAAACTATTTTAATTACGACTTATCTGTTCAGGGTCATAATTTCTACCTTACCGGAGGACATGAATTGCAGCAAGACAGAACAAAATGGCATAGCGCAACAGGAACTAATATTTCAGATGCCTTTTTTATAAACGGAAACCTTATTTCCGGCACTGCAGTAATTCAGTCTATTGGTGGGTTTCAGGGTGAATCAGGTTTTGAGTCATTATTTGGTCGCCTAAATTATGACTATAAAGGCCGTTATTTTGTACAAGGAACTATAAGAAGAGACGGGCAAAGCTCACTTTCTTCAGATAAAAGATATGGTGTTTTTCCGGGCTTTTCTGTTGGTTGGAAGCCATCATCTGAGGATTTCTGGAAAAATTCTCCTTTCTTAACCGATGTTTTGAGTGATGTTAAAATTAAAGCATCTTATGCTGAAGTAGGTAATGCACTTGGTGGATTCCCATATTTAAGTACTTATGGTTCCCGGCCTTACGGTAATATAAGCGGCATAATGGTTTCAGGTGTCGGAAACCCGGATTTGCAGTGGGAAACAAGCAGCAAGTATGATGTTGGAATCGAATTAGGAATTTTAAAAAACAGGTTTAATCTGACAGCAGATTGGTTTAACAACAAAGTAGATGGACTTGTTTTTGCTGTACCAACACCACTTAGTGCAGGAGTACCCGGAAATTCAATTTCACAAAATATCGCATCGCTTGAAAACAGAGGAATCGAGCTTGCACTTGGCGGTAATATCCTTGACAAAAACGGTTTCAGATGGGACTTTAATATTAACTACACAAGTGTAAAAAACAAGATATTGTCTCTTTATTCAGTAGGGGGAGTCCCAGTGCCATTTATTGAAAATGGCGGCTTTAATATAATAAGAGTTGGAGACCCTATTAATATCATTTTTGGTAACAGATGGGCTGGTGTTAATTCTGCCAATGGCCACCCAATGTATTTTAAAGCTGATGGCTCTTTAGTACAGCTTAATTTATCTCCAGGCGGATCAATCGGGGGGTATTTTGTGGCATCAGGGAAAGATGATCCTACCTTGGGAGCAGCAACTTCATTAGCTTTTGCAGATAGAGATGTACTTGGAGTGTCAACACCTACCTGGTTTGGAGCTTTGTCAAATACACTCTCTTATAAAAATTTCACTCTTGACTTTATGTTCCGTTACTCAGGCGGCAATAAAATTATGAATATTACAAAGCAAGAAGCGTTGATGAATCAAAGCTTTCAGAACAATGGACGGGATATACTTAATCGATGGACGACACCAGGTCAGCTGACAGAAGTTCCAAAATTGTACTACGGCCAGGGTAATAACATAAACCAAACACAGATTGCCAATTCCAGGTTCGTTGAAAAGGGCGACTACCTGAGATTGCAGAATGTAGTGCTTAGCTATGCTATCCCGAATGCTACAATAAACAAATTTACAAACGGGTTTGTATCCAGTTTCCGCATTTTTGTCCAAGGACAGAATCTTGCCGTTTGGACCAAGTATTCCGGAGCAGATCCAGACAATATTAGTGCACTGGGTTTAGACAATGCTGTATCACCCCAGGTAAGAACGTTTTCATTCGGCGCCAGTGTTGGGTTTTAATTAAAAACTAAAAATGATTACAATGAACAAAAAAATAAATAATAAACTAATAGCGCTGCTGGCAATTTCAGCAGTGATTGGTTGCAAAAAGTCGCTTGATAAAAGTCCTTTTAATGCAATCACTGATAACGCCGCTTATGCCACAGCCGATAGGTGTCTATTGGCGTTAAACGGTGTGTATGATGCAGCACAAAGCGGAAATTATCTCGGGGCTGATCGAGGCTATCCTTTCGGAGCTGCAAGTATCGAGCAGAACGATGCCCGTGGTGAAGATGTAATTAATATTGCTGCTTTCTATCAAATAACCTATCAGGCCACCTATAACCCAACAACCGCTAACAATGTCGGAATGTGGGAGAATTTGTACGCCTTAATCAATAAGGCCAATATTGCAATCGCCGGGTTTCAGACCGCAAGCGCTGCCAACATCATTACAGGTGCCGTAGCGACTCAGTATGAAGCTGAGTGCCGGTTTTTAAGAGCTATGGCCCATCATGAAGCTGTGGTCTTTTTTTGCAGACCTTTTCTTGACGGAAACGGAAATAAAGAAGGTGTTCCATACAGGGATTTTGCGATTAACTCAAGCTCCGCTGTGGAACAGGCAAAAACTGTTCCCCGCGGCACTGTAGCAGAAACATATCAAAAGATACTTGCTGATCTTGATTTTGCAGAAACAAATCTACCTGCAACCACCAATCCAATTACAATCCGGGCCTCGAAAGCAGCCGCAATTGCATTAAAAATGAGAGTAAAGCTTCATATGGGTGATTGGCCTGGAGTTATAACAGAGGGAAACAAACTAGTACCTGCGGGAGCCGGGCCCTATACCAGCCCAATAGGAAACTGGACGCTGACGGCTTCGCCTGATGGTCCTTTTACAAATAATCTATCAACAGAAAGCATTTTCTCCATTCGTCATGACCAGCTGGATAATTCAGGGGTTAACGGCGCTTTGCCAACCATGTTTGGCCCCGCCAATTTGGGTGCCCGTGGCCTTTTAGCGATTTCACCTGTTATTTACAATAATTCAAACTGGCTTTGTGATGATTTAAGAAGATCATTACTTACCCTGTCAGGAGCAAATTCAAACGGAGCCTCTACATTTAATTATTTTACCCGAAAATACACCCAATATACAAACAGGAATGATTTTGCACCCCATATCAGGTATGCTGAAGTGTTGCTTGTGCTTGCAGAAGCAGAAGCCCGCCAGGCTGCTGGTGTTTCAACCAGGGCTCTTGATCTTTTGAATGCTGTAAGGAACAGAGCATTAGCATCTCCAGGGACTCAAGCCTATACGTTAGCATCATTTGCCACTAAAAATGAATTAATTTCAGCAATTCTATTTGAAAGAAGAATTGAGTTCCTCTGTGAGGGTAAACGCTGGCATGATATTCACAGAAATGCTGTTGATCCAAACTTCAGCACCGGCGGTATCCCTGCAAAGTATGTAAACGCATCTCAAGGCGCTGGTATTTATGGCTGCGGAAATGCGATTAATGCTACACAGGCTGCGATTGCCTATGCTGATTTTCGTTTCTTATGGCCAATTCCAGGCTCTGAGGTAATACAAAATCCTATTATTACTCAAAATCCAGGTTATTGATTATTATTCAATAGTGCTGTATTAAAAAGAGGTCGTCTTTTGAGATGACCTCTTTTTAGTTATAATATTTTTGGGAGGGGTTTTAAAGATTTTAGTGTGTAAGAATTTATCAAAAGCAAGCTGTTTTTCCCGGCATATAAGCAGCGATTTTCTTAAGATTATGTGCGATGCAGAGTAAACCCCATTAGAATTCCGTATTATCTATTCCTTTCAGTAAAAATCGCTTAAGGTTTTTGTTATGCTTGATGTTTGCAAAGACAGGTTTTACATCTGCAGGCCTTTTTTTACGATAGAAGTTCCCTTTCTCAGTTTTTATAGTTCTGATCTTAAAAGTGGTTTATACATTTTAAGAATTGGAACTTCTGCTGATGTAAAAAGTATCAATTTCATTAAACGATAAGTTCAGATAGTAGTTTCAATGTTAAAAGCAAGAGGCGAACCAAATGGTTCGCCTCTTGCTTTTTGTTGTGTTATCGCTGCTATTATAAAATCTCTGCAAGCTTTCTGTCTAATGCAGTTCCCCTCAGCTCTTCCGCCACTATTTTCCCCTGCGGGTCCACCAGCACATTAAAAGGAATGCCGCTAAAACGGTAGGTGGCTACAACAGGACTATTCCAGAACTGCAGGTCACTGATCTGTGGCCAGGTGAGCCCGTCATCTTTGATTGCTTTCAGCCATTTATCTTTCTGACCGGGACGGTCAAGCGAAACTCCAAGAATAGTAAAATTCTTATCCTTATACTTGTTATAGGCGCTGACAAGATTTGGATTTTCTGCACGGCATGGACCACACCAACTGGCCCAAAAATCTACCAGCACATATTTGCCCCTGAAAGAACTAAGCTTGACTTCTTTTCCGTTCACATCCGGCATTGTGATCTCAGGAGCTTCCTTTCCTATCCATGATGATTCTTCCTGCATACCCGCCTGTATTTCCAAAGCGGTTTTCACCGAGGCTATTCCCTGGTGATCCGGGTGTTTGGCGGCTATATCTTTTACTATCTGCTGCACTTCTTCAATCGGAAGACCCGGCAATCCAATAGACGGATCATTTGCCGAAGACTGGTAATAACCCAAAACAAACATGCTCAATGCTGGATCTGCTGAGGCCTTCATCGTTTTCAAAAAAGTTTCTTTTGCTGCAGCAGCTAATTGCTGATGCTCTGCCATGATGGGAAGAAGTGCACTGTCCTGTGCTCCTGATTTTTGGATGCTATCGGCTTTGACACCTAACTCATATATTTTTTTCAAGTCACTGCTAAACCCATACACAAAATCCTTCATCAACTGGCTGGCTGCAGAACCCGACACTTCATAATTTTCCGTGACGCCTTTTTGCTGATCACCATACTGCGCATCCAACTTAATCTTTGGGGCATCATTGATCACTGATGCCACGGGGAATGCTTTTTGATCCAACCGCAAATTGAACACCATAGACTCATCAACCGCCGCCTTCAATGTATAACTACCGTCTTTCCCCAGTTCGGCAGAATCCACGACGATGCGCTGCATGGTGGCAGCAGGCATTTTTTCGAGGTAGATCATCCTGGCATCGCTGTTGCTGATCGTACCACTTACTTCAAACACACCGCCGTTTTCCCTGCAGGAAAACAACATTGCTGTTAAACAAAAAAACATACTGTAACGAACAAAAATTTTACGCATGATATTTCAGGATTGTAATTTTTTTAAAAGTATTTCATTCACCAGTTTCGGATCGGCATTCCCTTTTGTTTGCTTCATCACTTCCCCGACAAATAATGCCAGCAAGCCTTTTTTCCCTTTCTTATATTCCTGCACTTTAGCAGCTAATTTTTCAAGCGTTGCTTCGATCACCGGCTCAAGCACCGAGTTGTCGGACTCCTGCAGCAGGTTCATGGCTGCCGCCAACTGTTGTGGCTCCGCCTGCGGTTGCAGCAGCAGATGAGGAAACAGTTTATTACCGGCAGCAGAAAAACTCAGTTTGTCTTCATCCACAAGTCGTATCAGCGAAGCCAGTTTTTGCGGCGATAAGGGGAAAGCATCTATTGCATTATTGTTATCATTCAGCCATGTCTTCACAGGACCCAGCATCCAGTTGGCCGCCGCTTTATAATTGCGGGTGAAAAGAATTACCTGTTCAAAGAAATCACTGAATGATCTTTCTTCTGTCAGCACGGCCGCATCGTAAGCAGATAAATTATATTCCGACTGGTATTGCTGCACACGTTGTTTCTGCAGGCGGGGAATGCCTGACCGTATCTCTTCAATAAAATCTTCAGCAAGGCTGAATGGCGCCAGGTCGGGCTCAGGAAAATAACGGTAATCATCAGCATCTTCCTTATCACGGATGGCAAAAGTGGTCCCCTTACCTGCGTCAAAGCTTCTTGTTTGTTGAATGACGGGCTCATTATTTTCCAGCAAAGAAATCAGTCTCTCGGCTTCAAACTCCACTGCTTTTTTCACATGACGGATGGAATTGAGGTTTTTAACTTCCACCCTTGTGCCCAATTTGGTTTCTCCTTTCTTTCGAACGGAGATATTTGCGTCGCAACGAAGACTGCCTTCTTCCATGTTGCCATCACAAATGCCCAGGTAACGCACCAGTTTCCTGATCTCAGCTACATAAGTATAGGCCTCATCAGCACTTCTGATATCAGGCTCAGTCACGATTTCAATCAGAGCTGTTCCCGCTCGGTTCAGGTCAATACAAGTGTATGCATCATCGGCATCATGAATGCTTTTGCCTGCATCCTCTTCGAGATGAATCCGGTTAAGCCTGATATTTTTTTCTCCGGCATCCGTTATAATGGTCACATAACCGCCTTTACAAATGGGTGTGCTGTGTTGCGAAACCTGGTAGCCTTTGGGCAAATCGGGGTAAAAATAATTTTTGCGGGCAAAGTAGTTGTTGCGTTCGATTTCACAATGGCAGGCTAAACCCATTTTAATAGCATACTCAATGGCTTTCCTGTTGGTTTTGGGCAAAGTGCCGGGATGAGCCAATGTTATCGGGCTGACATGTGTGTTGGGTTCATTGCCGAACGCAATGCTGTCGCCGCAAAAAAGTTTGCTTTGTGTTTGCAATTGTGCATGCACTTCCAGCCCCACCACAATTTCGTATGCCGAAAAATCTGCCATAATAATTTGCCGTGCAAAAATAGGTCAAATCGCCGGGGCAGGTTGTTATAAAAAAACAAACCCCGGCGATGCTGCCGGGGCCTGCTACTTGATGTTTATATGGACTAAAGATTGGCTGTTTTCAGTTTCCGGGGAATTTTAACCTCAATGTTTTGCGTTTTTCCATTACGCTGCAATTTCATCATCACTGACACTTTATCCTTGCTTTCACGAATAATTTTTGCAATATCATCAGCTCCGTTCACTGCCTTACCATCCACTTCTGTAATAACATCTTCTTCTTTGATGCCGGCTTTTTCAGCATTGCTCTCATCATCCACATTGATCACTTTCACACCTTTACCGTCATCGGTATCCTGCACTGACAAACCTAATTTGGGGCCTGAGCTGCGGACAACACCATACGGCGTAGTGGCGCGGGGAACAGAAGGCATCCGGGGCATGATCTCACCAAAGTTGAGGTCGCCCATATCAAATTTGAAATTCTGACCTGATAAGATGGTAGAACCTTTCCATTTGCCCAGTTCCGCTGTCAGCTTCTGCTCCTTGCCTTCACGCAGATAAGTGATGTCCACTTTATCACCGGGTTTTTGTTTCTTAATAGCAGCAGAAAGATCATCCGGAGTTTCAATTTTCTTATCGCCAACCTTTGTAATAATATCGGCTTTTTTCAAACCCGCTTTTTCCGCAGCGCTTTCTTTGGTGATACTCTCCACCAGTACGCCTTTTTCCGCTTTTTCTGTGGTCACGCCGAGCATGGCACGGTTTGAATCTGTACTTAGCATGTACAAATTATTGCCGGGTGAATTCATATTCCAATTGCCGCTGCGGGCACCCCTCAGGCCATCAGCATAAGCCCACACATCCCTGATGCGGTTGCGGCGAACCGTTACATCCCCATCTTTTAAATCTTCAAGGGGTTTCCCGTTCACCGTGATCTTGTCGCCGTTTATTTCAACAACTACTTTCTCTTGCTTGTCGCCCTTGCGGACAATGACAATTTCTTCCACCTCTTTCTTCTCTTTGTCTTTCTCTTCGTTTTGTGCCAGCAAGGAAGCCGGCGCCATCAAAGCAGCCGCCAGAACAAGAGTTGATAATTTTCTGCAAGCCTGTTTCATGTTTGTTTAATTTATAATTTATCTACGTTAAGTTTCGTAGTCCAAATATAAAGACATTTTTTTGATTACGAAAAGTTTCGGAAATGTTAAATGGACTTTGCTGTTGTGAAGGGCTATTTCAGGTGATGAATGGATTGCTGATGGCATAGCTGTAAACAGGATAGCCGTCCACCGCATCCACGCCAACCCTGGTCATGCCACATTTTTCCAGCACCCGGACAGAAGCAATATTGGCCGGCTCAGAAAGAGCGATAATTTGCTGAATATGAATACTTTCAAAGCCAAATCGTATGCAGGCGGATGCCGCTTCTGTGACATAGCCTTTTCCCCAATAGGGCTTCATTAGCCGGTAGCCAAGGTCTGTTTCCATCCGCTCGGGTCTGAATTTTAAGCCGCACCAGCCGATGAAGGAATGGTCGCTTTTCAGGTGTATGGCCCAGCGGCCATAATTATACAATGCATATTGCGGCAGGATATGCTGAAGAAGCACTTCCCTGGCATGGTCCAAATCCTTTACCGGGTCGTGTGTGTAACGTGTCACTTCAGCATCTTTGTTCAGTTTCCAGATAAGTTCAGCATCTTCCTCTGTGAATTGCCGTAGCGTTAACCTTGCTGTTTCCAATACAATTGTCATATAGCAGCAACAATGTTGTTTTTACGGCTATAAATGTGGTTTTTTCCGGTGTGAAAAAAAAATGTTTTCAGACCTTTAAAGAGCAGAAAAGTTCCATCACGAACCAACCTTAAACCTATGCCGTATATCTTCTCAGCTTTTTGTATTGTTGTTTGCATAGTGGCCCTGTATCTTGGCTTCAAAATATACAAGGACAGCCAGAACATCCGGAAGAAAGCCAAAGACGAAGAAGATAAGATGCATTTTTAGTCCTGCAATAATTTTTTCACCTTCTCAATTACTGTTACCAGGTTAGATACATCCTGGCCGCCTGCTGTGGCCAGTATTTTTTGACCGCCGCCACCGCCTTTGATCAGCGGAGCTACCAACTCCTTAATGATTTTCCCGGCATCGAGGTTTCTGGCTTTTACCACGGTTTCTGAAATGCCAACAGCCACAAACGGCTTGCCGCCGATATTGGCGCAAAGAACCGCTACATGATCTCTCACCTGATTTTTCAGGTCAAAGCAGAGTTTTTTCAGTGCATCCGGATTGCTTACTTCCACTATATCTCCAATGAAGTTCACACTGTTGATGATCTCATCTTTCTGCAACAGTTCATTGCGGATGCCCACCAACTGTCTTGCCTCCATCATATCAAGATGCTTCTTCAACTCAGCATTTTCAGCTTGCAGGTTTTCGATGGCCTTTTGAACATCCTTTGGATTCTTCAATGATTCTTTGATGCTGCCAAGCAAACCCAACTGGCTGTTTACATACTCTTCCCCTTGTTTGCCGCAAACAGCTTCCACCCGGCGGACACCGGCTGCAACGGCCGTTTCGGCAGTGAGTTTAAACAAACCTAATTCACCTGTGGCACCGACATGTGTGCCGCCGCACAACTCAACTGAATAGTTATGGTCAATGATCACTACCCTCACCACATCACCATATTTTTCACCAAACAGGGCCATAGCTCCCAATTTCATCGCTTCGTCTTTCGGCATGGATTTGATGACTACGGGAATATTCTCTCTTATCTTTTCATTCACCAATGCTTCCACCTGCGACAATTCTTCATCGGTCATTTTAGCGAAATGTGAAAAGTCGAAACGCAAATGCTCATCACTTACCAACGAACCTTTTTGCGCCACATGGTTGCCCAGTACATTTCTTAATGCAGCGTGAAGCAGGTGGGTGGCGGAGTGATGCAATTCAGTATTTTTCCTTTTATCCGCATCCACCTTTGCGATCACTTCACCTGAAAGATCATCGGGAATAGATTCAGTGAAATGGATGATGAGGTCGTTGTCTTTTTTGGTATCTGTTACTGTTATCCGTGAGTCGTGAATAGTAAGTTCTCCTTTGTCACCCACTTGTCCTCCGCTTTCGGCGTAGAAAGGCGTGGTATCTAATACAATTTGATAGAGTTCTTTGCCTTTGGCTTTTACCTTTCTGTATTTTAATACTTCCGCTTTAGCTTCGAGTGAATCATAGCCGACAAATTTGTTGCTGCCTTCTTTTAAAATGATCCAGTCTTCTGCATCAATTGTTCCTGCTGCACGGGAACGGTCTTTTTGTTGTTGCAACGATTTTTCAAATCCTAAGACATCTACTGTCATAGCATTTTCTGCGGCAATTAATTTCGTAAGATCTAAAGGGAACCCATAAGTATCAAATAATTCGAAAGCCTCTTCGCCAGATATTACCCTACCTTTCGCTTTATCTGTAAACAAAATATCAATTATATTACCTATTCGTCTTAAGCCGTTTTCCAACGTTCTTAAAAAACTTTCCTCTTCTTCCTTTATTACTTTGGTTACAAAATCTAACTGATTATGCAATTCGGGGAAAACATTTTCAAATTGCCTCGATAATAATGGAGTTAGTTGAAATAATAAAGGTTGTTTATAATTCAGACTTGTATAGTAATATCGAACTGCCCTTCTTAAAATTCGACGAATTACATATCCAGCACCAGTATTTGACGGCAATTGTCCATCTGCTATTGTAAATGATATGGCACGGATATGATCAGCAATTACCCTTACTGCAATATTCTTTTTACTGGTTGGCTCCTGAAATGTTGACGGGTCTTGTTCAGTTATTTTTTTAATTGCTTCAATTGTTCCGGTGAAAACATCCGTATCATAATTCGATGTCTTGCCCTGTATCACCCGCACCAGTCTTTCTAATCCCATACCTGTGTCCACATGTTTGGCAGGCAGTGGTTCGAGTGAACCGTCTTTTTTCCGGTTGAACTGGATGAATACATTGTTCCATATCTCCATCACCATCCCGGTATCATCATTATTCACCAATGAGTGGCCATCACTGTTAGCTTCGGGCCGGGTATCATAATGAATTTCTGTGCAGGGGCCGCAGGGACCCGTGTCGCCCATTTCCCAGAAATTATCTTTCTTGTTCCCCATCAGTATCCTGTCTTCCGCAATCCACTTTTTCCATTCATTGTAAGCTTCTTCATCTTTGGGCAACCCCTCTTTTTCATCCCCCTCAAAAATGGTGATATACAAACGGCTCTTGTCAAGCTTGTACACTTCCGTGAGCAGTTCCCAACTCCAGGCAATGGCTTCTTTTTTAAAATACCCGCCTTCCGGACGGGCGGGATCACCAAAACTCCAGTTGCCTAGCATTTCAAACATGGTGTGGTGATAGGTGTCCACTCCCACTTCTTCGAGGTCATTGTGTTTGCCGCTTACCCGCAAACATTTTTGCGTATCGGCCACCCGTGGATGCGCCGCTTTTTTATTGCCCAGGAAATAATCCTTGAACTGGTTCATGCCCGCATTCGTAAACATCAGCGTGGGGTCATTTTTTACCACGATGGGGGCCGATGGTACAATTTCATGTCCTTTGGAACGGAAAAAATCGAGGAAGGCCTTTCGTATATCTGCGCTGGTCATCATTTGATCTGCTGCTTGGGTTGATTTTTGCTTTTTATGAGGCTATATTTGCCTGCCTGCATGGGCACATCAGCCCTGCAAACGGTTGCAAAGGTAAGATAATGCCGAAAGAAGGAATATGGCAGGTTAAGGCAAACTGATTCTATAAACCGCAAATACCTACCGCCGATCGGCGGAACGGGAGCATGAAGAAGGTCAAATACTATTATAACACCAACACACTCCGGTATGAAAAACTGGAAACTCCGCTGCGGGTGAAATTGCTGCGGGTGTTTGCTTTCCTCGCTGCTGCGATTGTAACTGCCGCCCTCATTTCTTTTATTGCCTTCCGCTTCATTGGCTCGCCGCAGGAAAAAATTCTGCAGCGGCAGAATGAAATACTGAAAGACAAATATTCAGAATTGGGCGATAAAGTGAAGTCCATCGAGCAGCAGATGCAGGAACTGGAAAAACGGGATAATTCCGTGTATCGTGCCATTTTTGAAGCCGACCCCATTCCCGACAGTGCAAGAGCAAAAGAAATCGAAATGCAGCAGGAAGTGGCCATTGTCGAAGGTATGAAGGGAAATGAATTGGTCAATTCGATTATTTCTACCCTCAACCGGCTCAGCAACCGCATCATGGTGCAGCAGTCATCATTTGATGAAATACAAAAACTAGTCGCCAACAAAGAACAACTGCTGGCAAGAACACCGGCTATTCAGCCCATCAACAATAAGGACCTGACCCGTGTTGCTTCCGGATTTGGCTATCGCATAGACCCTATTTACAAAACCACCAAAATGCATGCAGGCATTGATTTCACTGCCCCCCAGGGCACACCGGTGTATGCAACAGCTGACGGCACGGTGAAAACCGCCGGCAACACCGGCAATGGTTATGGCAATCATGTTATCATCAATCATGGGTATGGTTATGAAACATTATATGGTCACATGGTGAGGGTGAAAGCAAGAAACGGGCAGGCCGTGAAAAGAGGTGAAGTGATCGGCTGGGTGGGCAGCACCGGCAAATCAACAGGGCCGCACCTGCATTATGAAGTACACAAATATGGTAAGCATATTGACCCGATCTATTTTTTCTATAACGACCTGACTCCCGAACAATTTGACCTGCTGCTGAAGCGGGCCGCAGCCAGCAACCAGAGTTTTGACTGACCACTCATGGTTTTTTTGATTTTTCCGGATTTTTCGTGGAAAACTTGAAAACAACAGCCGTTCGCAGAATCGTATTTTTACAATACTGTATGAGCAAACCGCTTTCTCAAATAACATTTGATTTTAGTATTGTTGAAGAACCGGCAACATCCCCTGTTGCGGGTAAGCCCGATCTAAAAGAAGAAAAAGAAATACCGGAACTGCCTGCAGAACCTGCTGAAGAAATAATTCCTGCGAAAAAAAATTCAACCCGCGGTCGCCGCTCACTGAAAGATATGGGACTGAATGCCGACCTGGTGCAGGTGCCGGAAGATGATGTATTGTTTCAAAAACAATACTACTCTATCGGCGAAGTGGCTGCCATGTTTAGAGAAAACCAGTCGCTGATCCGTTATTGGGAAACTGAATTTGACATTTTGCAACCCCGCAAAAACCGTAAAGGCGATCGTTTCTTCCGCCCTGTGGATGTGAAGAACCTGGTAATGATCTATGACTTGCTGCGCCGCCGCAAATTCACTATTGAAGGGGCTAAGGATTATCTCAAAAGGAATAAAAAAGCCGAAGAGAAATTTGAGCTGATCCAGTCGTTGCAAAAGATAAAAGCTTTTTTCCTGGAGCTGAAAGCGAACCTTTAATCAATGGTAAGCTGCAGCAAGTTTCCGCTTTTGTCATATAAAGTACATTTCCCGGTCATTGTTCCTGCAACTTTAACGATTCTGCATTCATCATTTGCCTGTACATTTTATTTTTGCCAACAATAAAACCCGGTATGAAAAAACTGTTTCTCTTCCTTTTGTTGCTGACCGTTGCGGGCAGCAGCCTGTTTGCACAAAATCATTTTGAAATAAGCAAGGACCCGGAGGGCTCCGGAAAAATATTCAAAGGTATTGTGCCCCGCGAAGCCCTGGAACAGGAAAGCAGTTTTGAATGGATGGGCAACAACCGGAAAGGTTATAACCCCAATGCTGTTGCCCTGAATGCATTGAAACAGTATGGTGATTCCCTGCAATTGTTAGTGTTCATGGGCACCTGGTGCGATGATTCGCATTATATTCTTCCCAAATTCTTAGCTTTAATAGATGCAGCAGGATTTGCCAAAAACCGACTGACACTGATCGGTACGGACCGAAACAAAAGAACATTGGGCCACCTTTGCGAAGCACTGAATGTAAACAATGTGCCCACTATCATGGTGATGAAAGAGGGAAAAGAACTTGGCCGTGTGATAGAATATGGAAAAACAGGCATGTGGGATAAAGAGCTGGGCGAAGTGATCAATGCGGCGATGACAAATTAACCAGCTTACCGTATGTTGTAAATATCAATCGTTCCGTTTTTCAACGCATAAAGACGGGTGGACGAAAAATTGAAAGAACGGCTGTTCTGCAGTTCTGCCGGCAGCTCCCATTGGTCATAACGAAAACTGCTGATCTCATAACGGTATAACCTGCCTGCACGGGAGCCGAAAATATATTTGCCCGTCACCTTGAAATTGTGCCAGCCGCTGATAAGAATTTTATTTTTCAAAGCGCCGTAGTAATCAAACACAAACACCGACTGCAGCGAATCGTAGAGATAAACATATTTATCCTGGTCGTATATTTTTTGCGGGGCCGGTGTTTTATCAAACAATAGCCGGAAATCAGGTGTTTCCTGAAGCAGTTTTCCGTCTTCATCCACTTTTTTCAGCTTATTTTCCAGTTCATCGTATATCCAGACCTTATTATCATAAGACTGACCGATGGCCCTCGCCTGCAAAATATTTTGCTTGCGCAGGTCAATTGTATTGACTGCATTCAAAAACCTGTCGAGCACCACGATGGTACCGAAGTCTTTGTAATAAAGCAGCACCTTCAGCGGATTGGAAACATCTATCAGTGTGGCTTTACCAAAGCGCCGCACATCATTAAAGATGGCCATCGAGTCGCCATTGGCATTGAGTTTCTTCACCTGGTTGCGGCTGTTGAGGATATAAATATTATCGAGGTTGTCAATGGTAAAATCAACAATATCACCGCTGATGGTTCTGATCAGCCTGAAACTGCTGTCTGTTGTTGTTTGCGCTGTAGCAACAGCAGGCAGCGATACAAAGAGTGCTATGATCAAAAATCTGTTCATTTAATTGCGGATAATCCTGTCATCCTTGCCTTTATAGGATTTTAGTTGAATACTCGTTCCGTCAAATATGGCATAGGTATAATAACGTATCCAGTCGCCGAGATTAATATACCGTGCTTGCTTTATCTGCCCGTCACCAGTTGACAGACGATAATCAATCGCCAGGTGTCTATGTCCGAACACAAAAAAATCAATTTTTTTCTCCTGCATCACTTCCTTGCAATAAATAATGAGCCATTCTTTGTCTTCGCCCAGGAAAATTTCTTCAGACACCCCTGTCTGTGCCCGGCTGCGGCGGCTCAGGTAATTGGCAAGTCCCACTCCCATCACCGGTGGCAGGATGCCAAACAGCCATTTGCAGGCAGGGTTGCGGAATATTTTCTTTAACCTTTTATACCCATGATCTCCCGGCCCCAGCCCATCACCATGCCCGATCAAAAATGTTTTCCCGTTTCGTTCAAATTCTTTCGGTTCGTAATAAACAGGTATATTCAGTTCTTTTTGAAAATAATCCCGCATCCACATATCGTGGTTGCCAACAAAGAGGTGTAATTGTATACCGGCATCGGACAACTCCGCCAATTTTCCGAGCAATCTCACATACCCTTTGGGTACCACTTTTCGGTATTCATACCAGAAATCAAACATATCACCGACAAAAAATATCTCTGCGGCATCTCCTTTTATTTCGTCCAGAAATTGTACAATTATTTTCTCTCTTTCCAGGCTGGATGAATGATCCGGTGCGCCGAGATGAAAATCGGAGAGGAAGTAAATTTTTTTGTGGGGGGATATTATCATCGTTTACACAAAGATGCTAGCCAAACAGCTTCTCAGCAATTTCTTCCTTTGATTGTTTAAAATGTATTGCCACGTCACCAATAATGGATGAAAGGGTGCCTATTTTAAGTGGGTTGTGATTTGGTATTGTAATATGATGCTCTCCATTGCTTACAGTAGTAAGCCGGATATGACTCCCTTTTTGCCGGGAAACAGAATAACCCAGTTTTTGCAATGACCTGATCAGTTCCTGGGCTGAAATATTTCTGGGAAGCTTCATAAGACAATCAGCTCTTCCTTAACCATGTGCAAACGTATAAACTTGGGCATGGCCCCGGGCTCAAAGTGACATTCAACAGCTTCTTTTACATTCATCTTCAAATCCTCTACTGTTTCAGCTTCTGTATAAATGCTTTCCCCCAATGCCCTGGCTATCATTCCTCCCTCAGGAGATTCTTCCACAACAAAGATCAGTTCTGTCATAAAAAAAATTTGATTGTTTTCCGGCCATGTTATTTTTTTTCACTGATATACTGTATCAGGTCACCTGAAGGGATCAGCGGCCTGTTGCTCACATCGGCTTTGTACCAGTATATCCAGGCAGGCACCACCTCATTGCCAATGATTACTTCTGTCAAATCCCTGTAATAAAGCTGCACTTCATCGCTTTCCACCGTCACCCCTTCGTAATCGTCTAACTGGCCAAAGGCCCAGGAATATTCGGCGGGGTTTTTAATCACATATAGTTCGCCAATGATAAATGAATCATCAGTGGCCGGCACCCCGGCCGGGTAAATACCCATATCATAAAGTTTGCCCCGTACTTTGGCCTCGCCAACAAAATTGAAAAAGCGGCTGATGTATTCATAAGCCGGGCTGCGAAAACCGCTTCGCAGCGATCCATACACAAATAGCTGAAAGATGCCGGAATTTGCCATGCCTTAAAATTACTAAAGGCCGGGGGTATTTCAGGCTTCCACCAGAAATAAATAAACCTCTTTAGGGCCATGCACACCCACTACCAGTGTTTTTTCAATATCAGCCGTGCGGCTGGGCCCGGTGGCAAAGGTCATCAGCGAAGGAAGATTGCCTGCATATTTTTCCCTGAGCAACAGTAATGCGTCCTTCAGATCATATACCAGTTGATTAGTGAAAGCGATACAGATATGTACCGGCGCATACACACTGGTGGTGCGGCCACCTGGTTGTGCGGCGCTCAGCACAATGCTTCCCGTTCTGGCCACCAAACATTCGCAGCCGGTAATGGATACATCACAACCGGCAAGGTTATTTTTTACCAGCCTGTCTGCAATTTGGGGACTCACCACTTCCACCAGTTTGTCTTCCAGACAAAATACTTTTTGCCAATCCTGTTTTTTCACTAAGCTGGTCAGTTGAAAAGCCAGTTCCTGCCGGTTGATGCAAAAGATAAACCTTCCCTGAAGTTTACTGAACTGTTCTGCAAATTCAATCTCAGGCTCCTGTTGCGGAGGATGAAACAGCGGGCTGTTCCCTTCACTTTCAGGAAAAGGAAGAAGCGCTGAATGACTCAACGCCTTGCGAATTCTTTTCAGTATGTTTTCCTTAGATGGTGAAACGTTCATCCTTGCTTATTTGGGTAATGACTTGTTGGTTATATCACTGTCATAGGGTGGCACACCGGCAGAAATTTCTCCGGTCTCACCCGTCAGGTCATCCTTTTTCTCTTCTGCCAGCGGTTTCTTTTCTTCAAATGGACGTTTGCCAATTAGGGCTTCCACATCGCTTTGAAACAACACTTCCCTTTCGAGCAACGCCTCAGCAAGCACTTTCACCTGCTCCCTTTTTTCAGTAAGAAGGTTTTTGGTCTTGTCATACATCTCGTCTATCAGCTTTCTTACTTCCTGGTCAATGATCTTGGAAGTTTCTTCTGAATAGGGCTTGGTGAACGTGGTTTCCTGTTGCGGATCATAGAAACTCACATTACCTACTTTGTCATTCATACCATATACTGTCACCATCGCATAGGAAATACGGGTGATCTGCTGCAGGTCATTTTGTGCCCCTGTTGAAATTTTGCCAAAGAAAATATCTTCACTGGCCCTTCCGCCCAATGTCATGCATATCTGGTCTTTCAACTGGTCGGTATTGTACAGGTATTGCTCTTTGGGAGTGTATTGTGCATACCCCAATGCGGCAGTACCCCTCGGCACAATGGTCACTTTGAGCAAGGGATAAGCATGTTCCAGATACCAGCCGCAAACAGCATGGCCGGCTTCGTGGTAAGCAATGATCTTTTTCTCTTCCGGAGAAATGATCTTGTTCTTTTTTTCAAGGCCGCCAATGACACGATCCACAGCATCCTGGAAATCTTCCATATCCACAGCTTCCTTACCTTTTCTCGCTGCGATCAATGCCGCTTCGTTGCACACGTTGGCAATATCAGCGCCGGCAAAACCGGGTGTTTGCTCAGCCAGTTTATAAATATCAAGTGATTTTGAAATCTTAATCGGCTTCAGGTGCACTTTGAAGATGGCTTCTCTTCCTTTCAGGTCTGGTTTGTCAATGCCTATCTGCCTGTCGAAACGACCAGGGCGAAGCAAGGCGCTGTCCAATACGTCCGGACGGTTGGTGGCTGCCAGGACAATAATGCCTACATCGGTTCCAAAGCCATCCATTTCTACCAGTAATTGATTCAGGGTACTTTCCCTTTCATCATTACTCATCATCGCATTCTTTCCACGGGCACGGCCAATTGCATCTATCTCATCTATAAAAATGATGCAAGGCGCTTTTTCCCTCGCCTGTTTGAAGAGGTCTCTTACCCGGCTGGCGCCAACACCCACAAACATCTCTACAAAGTCAGAACCACTCAAACTAAAAAAGGGCACCTGAGCTTCACCGGCTACAGCTTTTGCCAGCAATGTTTTACCAGTGCCCGGAGGGCCTATCAGTAATGCTCCTTTGGGTATTTTACCCCCGAGGTTGGTATATTTTTTCGGGCTCTTTAAAAAGTCAACAATTTCCATCACCTCCACTTTTGCTTCATCCAGACCCGCCACATCAGCAAACGTGATGTTCACTTTTGTTCCTTTATCGAAAAGAGTTGCTTTTGATTTGCCAATATTGAAAATTCCACCAGGGCCGCCACCGCCACCGGCTCCGCCACTCATTTTCCGCATCAGCAAGATCCACAAACCCACAAAAAGCAAAATGGGCAACAGGAACTGCAATGAATCGCCCAACCAGTTTCTTTCATTCTCTACCTCAGGCACCACCTGCGTTACACCAGGGTTTTCTTTATAAAATTCACTAATCTCTTTCTGAAAAGTTTCTCCGCCAGTGATCTTGAAATAGAAATGGGGGCCTTTGGCATCAACACTTGCTTTGTCTTCTTTCAGTTTTTTTTCATATTTCTTGATACCGGCAGGCGTCAGATATACTTTTACATTCTTGCGGTTATCAATGATGATATATTTCTGCACATCCCCTTCGGCCAGCATTTGTTTAAACTCCAGAGAATTTGACTTGGCCATACCGGAAGAAAGTGATCCGAATAACTGGAAGCCGATCAACACGGCAAAAATGATCGCATAGACCCAATAGATACTGAACCTGGGGCCTTTTTTGCCTTTATCTCCTCCTCCCTGTTCTTCGCCGGTGGGGCGGCTGCCAAAACGTGGGTTCCTGTTATTATCCCTGTTTGATTGTTCCTGTGACATATTTGAAATTTCCCTCTTCTGCTGCTAATTAATAATTATGATAACAAAAAGTTCGAAAAGATGAATATTTAACATCAGCCCTCATGTTCTTCCGAAGCGGCATCACTCCACATTTCTTCCAGCCGGTAAAATTTCCGCTGTTCCGGCAACATCACATGCACCACCACATTCACATAATCAATCAGCACCCAGTGCAGGTTCTGGTAACCCTCATGACGATACGGGTTTTCGTCGCATTTCAGTTTCACCTCGTCTTCCACATGTTCGCCAATGGCTTTCACCTGTGGCTGACTGCCTGCCTCACAAATGATAAAAAAGTCGGCTACGGCTTCATTTATTTTGCGAAGATCAAGGGAAATGATGTTTTCACCCTTTTTCTCCTGTATAGCTGCAATGATGGTTTTGATGATTTTTGAACGCTGGGTTAACCTTGTTGCACTTTTCCTCTTGCGGTTGGTCAGTAAAGCCAATTGTTCCAATACTTGAATTTGTTTTTATGTATGGTCGGTGGTTGGGGCCGGCTCTGCTTTTTGCGGGGGTTAGCAACAATAAACGATAACCCACAAACCACAAACTTGTTTACTTTGCCAAAAATAGCAATTAATTGCCACAACCACCTGCCCATACCGCCCCCGGAATGCCATTTGTTGAACTGCAGTCGGTTGACAGTACCAACAACTATGCCCTTGACCGTGCCCATGCAGGATTGGCACAACATGGCGAAGCCTTTTTTGCCCATGAACAGGTGGCCGGGAAAGGCCAGCGGGGACATAGCTGGACCACTCAAAAAGGAGAAAATATCATCCTGTCGGTGATTGTCAATCCTGCGCCCCTGCAGGTGTCGCAACAGTTTCAGCTTAGCGCCGCCGCGGCACTTGCTGTGCATGATTTTTTTGCAAACTATGCCGGTGAAAATACCAGGATCAAATGGCCCAATGACCTTTACTGGCAGGACAGAAAGGCAGGAGGCATCCTGATCGAATCGGTCATCGGATCTTCCGGCCGGGAAAAAGGAGCCTGGAAATGGGCAGTCATCGGCATTGGCATTAATATCAATCAGACTGTTTTCCCGTCTGACTTAATAAACCCGGTTTCTCTGAAACAGATTGCAGGAAAAAATAATGATGTCATCGCCCTTGCCCATGAGCTTTGCCGATTGCTGAACTCCCGTTTTGATGAATTGCTGAACAATGGTTTTGAAAAAACACTTGCCCAATACAACGAACGTCTATACAAAAAAGGCGAAACGGTAAAGTTGAAAAAAGATAACCGTGTTTTTGACGCTGTTATTTTGCAGGTAACCGCCGCCGGCCGCTTGTTTGCCAAGCACAGCATTGAAGAAGAATTTGATCATGGAAGCGTAGAATGGGTGATTTGAACCACAGTGTTCCTCCCCCCGTCAATACGAAACCGTTTTTTCCTTTTCCCGCCACAGCACAAAACTGCGGGCTATGGAAAAGCCCCAGCGAAACTCACCCTCTCCCCATGATTTCACATTATAGGGGATGAACCTTGCTTCCTGGATCTGTGTGGTGTTGGTGAAATTGAGGTGAAACACATGGCCGGGTGTGACGATCTCAAACCCTATGCCCAGCGGTTTGAAAAACCGGATTGGCGGATTGAAATTCTGCGTGGAGGCAAAGGCGTCTTCACTTTCTTGTGAACGGAAGGGATGGAAATAATCAATGATCACATTAAAGTTTGCAACAACAGGAACCCTTGCAGTGCCCCCCAAAGCAAACATCGTTCGCTGCAGGTCATTGCTGATGAGATAGCCCTGCCGGATGAGGGTGGGGCTAAGTTGCAGGCTCAGTTTCCCGATTTTCTTTGCCAGAATCAACTGGTACACCTGGCTCATCCTGTCACCAAGATTTTCAAACTTGAAAAAATTTGTTCTTGCCGTGTCCATTGAGGAAATGATATTACTGAAAAAGAAGGAAACGGCAAGCGGATGCGAGGGGTCGTTTTCCAGTTGTCGCATCAACTGGTATTTCAGAGCTATCTCGTAATTTTTTTCCATGCGCAGTTGTGGAAGCGGATGACCGCTCTTGGCCCTTGCAATGCTTGCATCCAGCCTGTCGGTGAGCCCGATGTTGAAGCCGATCTTCACGTCGGTGCTGTTGTCGAGGCCAAAAAAGTTTTTTAGCCCGCCATTGCTGCCGGCAATATCATCAAAGTAATGGGTGACGACAAATTGCATCTTTCCTTTGCCCACCGGCTCTGTGGTGTTGGCCAGGATCGTTCTTTCGGTGTTAAATATTCTAACGGGTTTAGCAGCGGTTTTCTCTGCTGCTTTGCTGTCATCAGCAACATCCTGCGAAAAAATTGTGGTGCTGGTTAGCAGGCACAGCGGTAGCCATAGTCTTTTCATGCGTTTCATTTATTGGTTTATTAAACGAAGTTCGCAAACGGGTGGTTGCCTGCAAGGAAGTAAGGATTAATAACAATACTTCTGCTACTACTCAATCAATTTCCATAAGCTTTCTTTATTCCCAAACATATTTCGAAAAGCATTGTAATGTTTATCGTGTACGGTCTTGAAGTGAACTGCCTCCTGAAATTCTGTCCAGCCGGTTATTAGTAGCGTATCATTCGGCTTTTGCGCTGTTGTTACGGTGCTGCATAAGAAGGCAAAAAATAACAGTTGTATTCCTTTCATTCGGTAAAATTCGGAAGCTGCAGGAAACTAAACAACCCACTTGCTGATGGCTGTAGCCTTTAATCAATTTCTGTTCCACGCCGCCACTATCTCCTCTGCATGGGCCTTATTCTTTGGTCGTAGAAATATTCTACGGATGAAGCCATTCTCATCAATCACAAACGTGGTACGCAACACTCCCATGTATTTATGCCCGAACATTTGCTTCTGATCCCAGACACCGTTTTTTTCTAAGATATTGTGTGATGTATCGGCTATAAGTGTGAAAGGCAGTTCAAATTTTTTTTCGAACTTTTTATGCTTCCGGGCATCATCCGGGCTCACCCCTATCACTTCAAATCCTTTTTGCTGCAACAGCGAATAATTATCCCGCAGGTTGCAGGCCTGTATAGTGCAGGTGGGAGTATCATCTTCGGGATAAAAAAACAATACAACTTTTTTCCCTTTATATGCCGACAATGACACCTTGCTCCCGTTTTGATCCGTGCCGGTGAAAGCCGGCGCCCTGTCTCCTTCTTTCAGTGTAACCATTTCTTAATTCTTTTTTGCAGCAGGTTTTTTGACAGTTGTTTTCTTTACCGGGGTCTTCTTTTTCATAGGAACTTTTTTCTTTGGTGGGGTATAAGGGTTTCGTTTAAACCACCATTCTTTAGTCGTTGTGTTTCCAACCATGTCTTCCACCGTCACTTTCAGGTGGTGCACTCCGTAGGGGCATCGTTCGTCAAAAACATAGATCCAGTTGCGGCTTTTGTCATTGGTAAAACGCAGCCACTGTCCGTTCAGCTCGGCCCTGAAACTTTTGACGCCGAAATTATCTGTGGGTGTAAATAAAATCCTGCTGGCGGGGCTAAGGTCAACAGTATCTCCGCGACCAATATCGTTGACAGAGGGTGGCGTCAGATCTGCAAATGCCTGGAAAATGCCAAAGTCGCCAAACGAAGTAGTAAGCCAGTCGTCCTGCAATTCGGCCACTCTTACTGAAGTGGAGCTGCGATAGCTTCGCTGGATAATTAATTTATCTTTCCATTCCTCCGGCACGGCTTTATTTGCTTTGATCTTAACAATCATCTCGCCGTGTACCGGAACTGAAGGATCATGAAACTGGTGCATGTCAGAAAATGTATTGACAGAAGAAGATGCAATGCGGTTATAAAACGGTTTCGCCGAATCATACAAACTTCTTTCCGGCATTAAAATTTCAAATTCTTCTCTTTTGAAAATATTGGGCCGGTTGGGTGCAAACATAACTGCGGCCGGAGCTTTGTTCATCGCCGCTGCCAAACTATCTGAATACTGCAGGCGAAAACGAAGTTCTGAAGTATTCATGCGGGCATCTTTCACTTCGATGCGGATGTTGCGAATAACAGTATCCGCCAGGTGAAGCACCCCATCTCCCTGTTTGAATTTATACACCCCGCTTTTTTCTCCCGGAAGTGCGGACAAATGCTGCAGCCAGGCGCCCCCAAAATGCCGGTATCGGTAATCCACATGTGCATTCATATAAGCCGATGCAGCATAATCAATACTATCTAATACAAATCCTCCCAGCCATTCTTCATCCACATAAAGCTGGGCTGAATAAATACCGTCCTGGTTATTGGACCGGCTCATGCGATCATAAGCCTGCAGGGAAAAACTGATCCTGCCTGAACCTGTTTTTATCAACGGTTGTTTTGGAATGATATAGCCGCTGTCGGTGTTTTTCAGGTTGAAAAGAATCGGATTTTGTTCATAGGTGCTCAGGCTTCTGTCATACATGGCCAGTTTCACTAAGTTGGGTGGCACATTGTCCGGCAACGGAAAACCAAACATGAGTGTATTGAGCCGCTTGCCGCTTTCGGTATGAAATATTTCAAAATGCACATGAGGCCCCTGCGAACCGCCGGTGTTGCCACTCAGTGCAATGAATTTACTCTTATAAACAGGAAACTGATCAGGTGAAAAAGATAATTCAATGGCCCATGTTTCCTGTTTGTATTGCTGCTCCGTAACATATTTTTCCAGGTCCGGAAAAAAATCATTGAGGTGCCCGTATAAAGTGGAAAGACCATTGGGATGATTAATAATGATAAAGCGGCCAAAACTCTGGGGGCGGATGCCGATATGTGCAATATATCCGTCCGCAGCAGCATATACCGGCTGGTTTTCTTTTTGGTTGGTACGGATGTCAAGACCCATGTGCCAGTGATTGGTACGCAGTTCACCCAGGTTGGCCACTATCTCCATGGGAATGCCAAGCGGATGCCGGAAGTAATTTTTAGGATAGTCGGGTGTTTGTGCTGTGGAATCCGGGAAAATAAACAATGCCGAGAAAAATAAAAAAACAAGTCTTAGCATCCGTAAAGATACAAAGCAGTGCTTATACTGCTTCCGGTGTATGGGCTGCAATGAATAATGTTCGTATCTTTTAGGCTTGTTTTAACCACCATGAAGAGATGCCTGCTGATATTACCATTTGTTATCATCTTATACGGATGCCCGTATGAATCAACTGTGGCATTAGAACAGCGACCCGTTGAAACCGTGGACACATCATTGCTGGGCTATTGGTATGGGATTGTAAAAGACGGCAGCGATTATTTTGGTATTGAAGCGCTGGATATAAAAAAACAATCTGATTCTGTTTACTCCATCATCCGCTATGGCAAATCGGTGAAAGGCGATATGATCCTGCCGGACACCGCCTGGTTCACTGGTTATACATCCCGGATAGGCGATCAGCGCTATATGAATGTAGAAGGCGAGGTGGTGATCGTGGAGATGAAACGAAAAAGCAAAACACCGGAAGTGAAAAAGAATAAAATATATTATATCGCTTCTTTTAATATCAGCAACGACACCATTCATGTGAAGACGGTGACAGAGAATTTCACTCCTTCACGCCTCGGCTTCAAAAGGCCGGAAGACCTGAAAGCCACTATAACAGAAATGATTGGTGAAGGGAAAAACATATATGATGATCTTTATACTTTGTCTTACCGGCGGATGAATCAATAGCATTCTTATCTTAACTTTACAGCATGAAAAAAGCAACCCTGTGTCTTATGAAATTTGTTTTGGCCACACTGTTTTTGGTATCCGCACAATTATTATCAGCCCAGAACTGCGAGGTGCTGAACCCTGATCTCAAGGGCAAGTACGAGGGTGATTGCAAAAAAGGAAAAGCACATGGCAAAGGAAAGGCCGAAGGAAAAGACAGTTATGAAGGTGATTTCCGCAACGGGCTTGCAGAGGGCAAAGGCACTTATACCTGGCAGAACGGCACCCGGTTCACAGGCCAGTGGAGCAAAGGGCTGAAAGAAGGTAAAGGCACCATGGTCTTTAAATCAGTTTCCGGAAAAGACAGCGCAGTGGATGGCTTTTGGAAAAAAGATGTGTATTCGGGCAAAAGAGAACACCCCTGGACCATACATTTCAAAAGCAGGATGATCGGGGAAATTGATGTAGAGTATAAAAAAGACGGTTTTAACCAGGTCACTTTTTTCATTACGAATACTTCAGGTGGAGCTGAAAGTGTGAACTCGGGTGCGGTAGGACGTATGAAAGTAACGGAAGTGAGAGCTTTAACAGGCTTTGCCGGCCGACTGAGTTGGAATGATAACCAAAGTAAAAAAACAGAATCCATTCTCATGGATGTGCAGTTTCCCGCCCGGCTCAAAGTAATGATCGGGCAGGAAGAGCTTGATATTGAATTTCATGAGGCCTGCACCTTCAAACTGAACATCACGATCAACAACTAAAAAGCGGACAGCTATTGCAGGATTTTTCCCGCATGGCTGCCACAAAATACTTCCATTCCCCTACCTTTGCGTCCCGATAGCAATCGGGATTTTTTCAGTCCCACCCACAAGAAAGGAGTGCCCCTCCTAAAAAAAAAATGCCCAAAGACACTTCTATTCGTTCTGTCCTGATCATCGGTTCAGGCCCTATTATTATTGGACAAGCTTGTGAATTTGATTATTCCGGCACCCAGGCTGCCCGCAGCCTCAGGGAAGAAGGTATCAAGGTGTACCTCATCAACAGCAACCCGGCCACCATCATGACCGACCCGATGATGGCGGACAAAGTGTATTTGCTGCCGCTGACTGTGGACAGCTTAGAACAGATATTGCAGGAAAATGAGATTGATGCAGTGCTGCCAACGATGGGCGGGCAAACAGCATTGAATCTAGCTAAAGAAGCCGAGGAGTTAGGGTTATGGGAACAATATGGTGTGCGGTTAATTGGTGTGGACATTAAAGCCATTGAAAAAGCCGAAGACAGGGAACAGTTTCGTAAATGGATGATAGAATTAGGTGTGAATGTGGCACAGGCAAGGATAGCCAACTCCTACCTTGAAGGAAAAGAATTTGCGCAGGAAATTGGTTTCCCATTGGTGTTGCGTCCTTCTTTCACTCTTGGCGGCACAGGCGGCGGCCTAGTGTTTAAAAAAGAAGAGCTTGATGAAGCCCTGAACAGGGCTTTGACAGCAAGCCCCATTCATGAAGTGCTGGTGGAAAAGGCCGTGCTGGGATGGAAAGAGTTTGAACTGGAACTCCTGAGAGATTCGGCCGACAATGTCTGCATCATTTGTACTGTTGAGAATTTTGACCCGATGGGTGTGCATACAGGTGATTCTATCACTGTTGCCCCCGCCATGACACTCAGCGACACGGCGATGCAACTGATGCGCAACACGGCCATTACAATGATGAGAAACCTCGGCAATTTTGCCGGTGGATGTAATGTTCAGTTTGCATTGAACCCTGAAACCGAAGAGATCATTGCCATCGAGATCAACCCTCGTGTTAGCCGCTCTTCAGCCCTTGCATCAAAAGCTACGGGTTATCCCATTGCAAAAATCGCTGCGAAACTGGCCATTGGTTATAACCTGGATGAGTTAGAAAACCAGATCACTAAAACAACATCTGCCTATTTTGAACCCGCACTGGATTATGTGATCGTTAAAATACCCCGCTGGAATTTTGATAAGTTCAAGGGAGCAAATGATACATTGGGTTTCCAGATGAAAAGTGTAGGTGAAGTGATGGGCATTGGCAGAAGTTTTACTGAAGCCGTGCAAAAAGCCTGTCAGAGCCTGGAAAATAATGCAGTGGGCCTGGGCTATTATGGCAAAAGCCTGATGCATGCAGAAGAATTGCTGGAATATATTAAAATCCCAAAATGGGACCGCATTTTCCGCATCAAAGATGCACTGATGGCGGGCATTTCTGTAGGCTCGATTTCAAAAGCCACAGATGGCATTGACCGCTGGTTTCTTTATGAAATTCAAAAAATAGTCAATCTTGAGAAAGAGATCGCCAAATATGATCTTGACACTATTCCGATTGAACTGCTGAGAGAAGCCAAAGTGAATGGTTTCAGTGATGAACAGCTCAGCCGCATCATGCAGCATGGCGATGAAGAGGATGTATATAAGAAAAGAAAAGCGGCCGGCATCAACAGGGTATATAAAATGGTGGACACCTGCAGCGCCGAATTTGAAGCCAAAACGCCTTACTTCTATTCCACTTTTGAAGAAGGCAATGTCAATGAATCGGTTGTAACTGGAAAAAAGAAGATCATCGTTCTCGGCAGCGGGCCCAACCGCATCGGCCAGGGTATTGAATTTGATTACTGCTGTGTGCATGGCTTGCTGGCCATCAAAGAAGCAGGTTATGAATCCATCATGATCAACTGCAACCCGGAAACCGTGAGCACCGATTTTGACATGGCAGATAAGCTGTACTTCGAACCGGTGTATTGGGAACATGTGTGGGATATCATTGAACATGAGAAACCGGAGGGGGTCATTGTGCAGCTTGGCGGACAAACTGCGCTGAAGATGGCGGAGAAACTTCACCAAAGAGGCATAAAGATCATCGGCACATCGTATGACAGCATGGATATTGCCGAAGACCGCGGCCGTTTTTCTGATATGTTGAAAGAGTTGGGCATACCTTATCCCGACTACGGAACAGCTTATGATGTGGATGAAGCAATTTCCGTAGCAAATAAAGTTGGTTACCCGGTTTTAGTTCGTCCTTCTTATGTGTTAGGCGGGCAGCGGATGCGGATCGTTATCAATGATGATGAAGTGGAAAAAGCCGTGGTGAGTTTACTGAAACATATTCCCGGAAACAAAATATTAATTGATCATTTCCTCGATCGCTGTCAGGAAGCTGAAATAGATGCCATCTTTGATGGTGAAGAATTTCATGTGATGGGAGTAATGGAACATATTGAACCGGCAGGTATTCATAGCGGAGACAGCAACGCTGTTTTACCGGCTTTCAACCTGACCCCGCTGATAGTGCAGACAATGGAAGAATATGCGGAAAAGATTGCCCGCAGGCTGAATATTTGCGGTCTCATAAATATCCAGTTTGCCATCAAAGACGGCAAAGTCTATGTGATAGAAGCTAATCCCCGTGCATCCCGAACAACACCATTTATTGCCAAAGCCTACCAGATACCTTACCTGAATATTGCCACCAAGGTGATGATGGGAGTGAATAAACTCCATGATTTCAAATTTGTAAAACGGTTGAAAGGGTATGCAATAAAAGAACCGGTTTTCAGCTTCAACAAATTCCCCGGGGTGAGCAAAGAACTTGGGCCTGAAATGAAATCTACCGGTGAAGCGATCCGGTTTGTTAAAGACCTGAGAGACCCCTACTTCCGGCAATTATATAAAGACAGGAGTATGTATCTGAGCAAATAATATTGATTATCCGTGTCAGGGTTCAAATCCCTGACATGGATATGTATCCCGCTTATATGAATAAAGAAGTTCAATCCATAGCAAGGACCATTCAAAACATTCTGAATGGTCAGCCATGGTATGGCCGGGCTGTGTATGAAATATTGACCGAAGTGGATGTGTCAAAAGTTTATACCAAACCCAATGGTACAGAACATTCATTGATCGAACTGCTGTATCACATAAATACCTGGGCAGAGTTCACATTGAAAAGAATTGAAGGCACTAAAGAAGAAGATGTTGGTGCCGCTGAGAAAAAAGATCTGATAGCTATCGGGTGGCGGGAAATTGACCCTGCCATTCACACCTGGGAAAATGGTGTGGCGGAGCTCAAATCCTTGCATGAAAAGATCATTGCACTGCTGCAAACAAAAGACGATGTTTTCCTGAAAGAGATCGTTGATCATCACCAATATAATTTCCGTTTTTTGCTGAATGGTCTGATACAACACAACATTTACCATCTCGGTCAGACCGCTTACCTGAACAAGCTGCTGAGTTAGCAGGTACCGCATACTTGGAAGTGTGCCATACCTTTTTTAACTTTCAGTATGCCCTCCTATGTTATTCACTTCTGGAGAAAAACCCCTTTTCTCCGGCTGCTACTGTTTATGATGGCTGGCATCATCCTGCAATGGCATTACCAGCCTGCAGCTTCCGCCTGGTGGTGGATCACCGTCGGTGCAACTGCATTACTTATTGGTTATTTCCTGCTTCCTTTTTTCCGTCGTTTCCGTATACACTTTATCACCGGTCTTGCTGTTTCGCTGATCTTTGCAGCCTTTGGCGGTTTGCTGGCCCGGCAAAAAGACATTCGCAAAGATACTGAGTGGCTGGGTCATTATTATTCACCTGCAGATGCAGTTATTGTCTCATTGGATGAAAATCCGGTAGAGAAAACAAAATCGCTGAAAGCAAATGCCAGCATTGTGAACCTGGTGAAGGACAGCAGCCGACTGCCTGTAAAAGGAAAGATCATTATCTATTTTAGAAAAGACTCCTCCGCCAATCTCTCTTTTGGTTCACAGATCATTTTTAAAAAGCCATTACAGGAAATAAAGAATTCCGGCAATCCCGGAGGTTTTGACTATAAACGGTTTTGCCTGTTTGATGCCGGCATCACCCACCAGGTCTGGCTGCAACCAGAAGATTATACCTTATTGCCGGGAACAAAAGAAAAGTGGCTTACCAGGTTTCTTATTCGCACAAGAGAATGGGTGCTGAATGTGCTTCGTACAAATATTCCCGGTCAGAAAGAACACGGACTGGCCGAGGCTTTACTGATCGGTTATAAAGACGACCTCGATAAAACCCTTGTGCAGTCCTATACTAACACCGGTGTGATTCACGTCATTGCCATTTCAGGGCTTCACCTCGGCCTGATATACTGGCTGTTGGTGCAATTGCTGAAACCGCTGCAACGAAAAAAGAAATTCAGGTTATTACGACCTCTTCTTATCATCATTGGCTTGTGGCTTTTCAGCCTGCTGGCAGGTTCGCAGCCATCCGTGCTTCGTTCGGCTGTCATGTTCACCTGCATTGTACTGGGCGAAAGTGTTGGCCGCCGCACTTCTATTTATAATACCCTCGCTGTTTCTGCTTTCATTTTGCTTTGTTATAATCCCTACTGGCTTTGGGATGTGGGCTTCCAGTTATCATACGCCGCAGTGTTAAGCATTGTAATTTTCATGCGACCGATCTATAATTGGCTTTACTTTAAAAACAAAGCAGTTGATTTTATCTGGAAGCTGAATGCTGTGACCCTTGCTGCGCAAATACTCACTCTCCCCGTCAGCATCTATCATTTCCACCAGTTTCCCAATTTATTCCTGCTTACGAATTTTCTTGCTGTTCCTTTATCAAGTGTGGTACTGATCGGAGAGATCATTCTTTGTGTTATTTCGTTCATCCCGGTAGCGGCATCGTTACTAGGTCAATTGCTTGGGTGGCTTATCTGGGTGATGAACAGCTATGTGGAGAGAGTGGAAGCTATTCCTTTTTCACTATGGGATGGCTTGCAAATAAGCATCCTCCAGACGATACTTTTATTGCTGGCTGCAGCAAGTCTGAGTTTTGGTTTCATGGAACGGTCAAAAACCGGGCTGAAACTGGGCTTTGCCGCCATACTTGGGTTTATGATATTTCGGACTACCTCCTTTATTCAAAGAAAGCAACAGGAAAAGATCATCGTATATAATGTGCCGCAAAAGCAAGCCATTGATATCGTCAGCGGAAGAAAATATTTTTTTATCGGCGATTCTACATTGCTGGCAGATGATTTTGCCCGAAATTTTCACTTAAAGCCATCGCGGATACTTCACCGGTTGGCGCCTGCTGACACATCAGCGGGTTTTATAAAACAGGAAAATTATATCAGCTATCGTTCAAAAAGAATTTTGCTGGCCGATGGCAGTTTTTCTTATTTGCCTGCTGCCGAAAAACAGAGAATTGACCTGCTTATCATTTCTAAAAATCCGAGATTGTATATGAACCGGTTGCCGGCTTCCTTTGATATCAGGCAGGTTGTTTTTGATGGCTCCAACCCACAATGGAAAGTGAATTACTGGAAAAAGGATTGTGATTCTCTGGGTATTCCTTACCATGATGTGGCAACGAAAGGGGCTTTTGTGATGAACCTCCGGTAACTTACCTTTGCCGCCTGCCTGCCGAAATATCATGAAGGCATGGCTCTCAAACGATGCGCCTGCCTTTCAATTGATGATGCTATGATAAAAAGAATTCAATCTGCACTTATCTCTGTTTTTTACAAAGACGGCCTGGAAATTATTGTAAAACAATTGTCGGAACTGGGAGTGACTATCTATTCCACCGGCGGCACTCAAACATTCATTGAGCAATTGGGAGTGAAAGTGGTGCCCGTAGAAGGTCTGACTTCTTACCCTTCCATTCTGGGCGGAAGGGTGAAGACGTTGCACCCCTCTGTGTTTGGCGGTATTCTTGGTAAAAGAGATGATGCCACCCATGTGCAGGAGATGAAGCAATTCAATATTCCTGAAATTGACTTAGTGATCGTTGATCTTTATCCCTTTGAAGAAACTGTTGCCTCCACAACAGATGAAAAAGCGATTATTGAAAAGATAGACATCGGCGGACCTTCCATGATAAGAGGCGCTGCAAAAAATTTCAGGGATGTAGTGGTGATCGCTGCAAAAAAAGATTATGCAACATTGGAGAAACTGCTGGAAGAACAAAAAGGCGAAACAACCTTAGAGCAGAGAAATAATTTTGCCGCTAAAGCATTTGAAGTAGTGGCGCATTATGATGTGGCCATTGCCAAGTATTTCAACCCCGCTGAATCCTTATATTTCCTGGAATCCATCAGCAACCCCAAAGCGATGCGGTATGGCGAGAACCCCCATCAGTCCGGTGTTTTTTATGGTGACCCCGGCGAACTTTTTGAACAATTAAACGGGAAAGAACTTTCTTATAATAACCTGGTGGATGTGGACGCTGCAATGCAGCTGATAAAGGAATTTAACGACACCACGTTTGCTATTATCAAACATACCAATGTGTGCGGCGTGTCACAACGCCCAACAGTAAAAGAAAGCTGGGATGCAGCTCTTGCCGGCGATCCTGAATCAGCTTTTGGGGGGGTGCTGGTTTGTAACGGAGCAATTGATAAAGAAACGGCAGAAGCCATCAACGAGATTTTCTTTGAAGTATTGATCGCTCCGTCTTTTACAGAAAATGCGCTTGCTATTCTTAAATCGAAAAAGAACAGGATATTGCTGCAACTAAAAGAACAGCCAGAAAATAAAGAGCAATACAAGTCAGTTTTGAATGGGGTGCTCATACAAGGAACAGATGAAGGCAACTATGCCGAATGGAAAGAATCCGGCGGAAGAGAATCTACGTCTGAAGAAAAAAATGACCTGGTATTTGCCAATCTTGTTTGCAAGCACCTGAAATCAAATGCGATTGCATTAGTAAAAAACAGGCAGCTCATTGGCAAAGGTTGCGGGCAAACCAGCCGGATTGATTCACTGCGACAGGCTGTTGAAAAAGCAAAACAATTCAATTTTGATTTGACTGGCGCTGTGATGGCCAGTGATGCATTCTTTCCTTTTAATGATTGTGTGAAGCTGGGGCATGAGGCAGGTATCACTGCATTCATTCAACCCGGTGGCTCCATCAGGGATAATGATTCGATAGAATATTGTAAAGCAAATAACCTGGCGATGGTCATCACGGGTATGCGGCATTTCAAACACTGACAAATCGCTTCGGCTGAGAAGTATGAATTTGTTTGATTATAACAGGCAGCTTGTTCAAACTTCTGCTGAATATTTGAAAAAAATATTGGCCTTTAATCCTTTTACTATCCACAAAAAAGGAACAAGGGCCAAAGCCATCTTTGCACTTATCTGCGTTTGTTTTTTTTGGGGCACCACCTGGATCGCCAGCAAAGAAGGGGTGAAATACATTCCTGATGCGCTGCAACTGACGGGCATCCGGCAATTTATCGGGGGATTTATTTATGTGTGTTTCTTTTTATACAAAGGATATACATTGCCCAAGGGAAAAGAATGGATCCCCATCCTGGTACTGAGCTTTCTGAATTTCGTCATGAGCAATGGACTGAGCACCCTTGCACTTCAATATAAAATATCTGCCGGCCTGGGTGCCATCATCGGCGCCATTTTCCCGCTATGGTTAGTGGTGATCGGGCTATTCATTTCAAAAAATAAAATCCCGTTAAGAGCCATCATCGGGTTGCTGCTTGGGTTTGCTGGTGTTTGTGTTATTTTCTATGATCATCTGAATGAGTTTCTGGACCCGGAATTCCGCTGGGGTATTTTCTTTTCTTTGCTGGCCACCTGGACATGGGCCATTGCCACTCTATACACCAAGAAACAGGCATTGAATTTTAATCCTTATTTCAGTTTAGGTCTGCAAATGATCATCAGCGCTGTGACATTATACTCTTTTTCTTCTGCAACCGGAAGAGCTGTCAGCATCACAGCCATTCCCTGGCAGTCGTGGGCTGCAATCGGCTACCTGGTAGTGTTTGGTTCTTTGATTGCTTTTGTTTGTTACCTGTATGCCCTACAAAATCTGCCTACTGAGCAAGCTTCTATTTATGCTTATATCAACCCCATTGTGGCTATGATATTCGGATCATTATTGTTTAATGAGAGTCTGACTGTTTACCTGGTGGTTGGCGGCATGGTGACTCTTTTCGGGGTGTATATGGTGAACAAAGCCTTCAAAGCTGTGCCGCCGCCGGAGCAACCGGAACCCGAAGGTGTTTAGCTGTGAATCTCTTCGAGAAATTGTTCATACACACTTCTCCAACCTGCAAACTTTCTATCCGTTCCGAGAAATGTATTGTGCCAGATTGTGATCATTGTTCCGTTCACTGATCTTACTTCTTGATAGTAATGCAACATTTCATCCAGGGCCTGCTGCGAGGAATATTTTTGTTCATAAAAAGAATTGGCTTCCATAAAACAAAAAGGAAACAGCAACAAGCGGGTGGTTTCCTCTTTTTCCAGGTCGTACCAATAAAAAGGAGAAGCTACCGATGCCCTGAAACCATTGATACTGCCATAGCCCATGGAAAAATCTTTCCGGATGCCCGCAGCAATAAGTTGCCGAAAGGTTTGCGGCATGCTGAACCGGATAAAATGCTGTCTTGAACAATTCACTTTCTTTCCTGTAATCTTTTCAAGTGTTTCCACTTCCTTTTCTAACAGTGAAGGATCATCACCACTTTGCCAGGAGGGATGAATGCCTGTTTCATAAGCAGCAGCATGTTGCTTTATCAGTTCCTGCAAAGCTTTTTCCTTTGGAAAAATGTTCCGGTCATATTTACCCGTTTTTGCTGCAACAAGAAAAAAGTAATTTGGCTTCAACCCATACTTACTATTCAGCTCATCCATATAACCGAATGAATCAAACGGGTCTTGCTGTTTGCCCGACAACACTTTTCTTCGTTTACTGATGGCCTGCCAATTTCCTTTGAAAAATGCTTTTGTCACAGCTCCTGCTGTTCTGAGCCAGCCTTTGTGTTTGTAAGAATAGGCTTCGTCAATATCGTAAGTGGGAAAAAAGTGAAATTGGGAAATTGGGAATTGGGAATTGGGAAATTTTTCCTGCAAAATTTTCCTGAGATCATTCAGCCAGTAATTCACCAATGGCTTGTCAAGAAAGTTTTCTTTATATGCCAGTGAGTTTTCATGGGCATAACGGCCAAACCTGTCTTTTTCATGCGGTAAATATTCTTCGTAGCGGCTCAGTAAATAAAAAGCAGCGGCAAAAATATCAAAGGGAAGATCGCCTCCGGTTTTGAAAAAAGCTTTCCGGTCGTTTATTTCAAAACATTCTATGGATTGCGGCCGGATGTTTTTCTCCTGCAACACCGAATGCGGCCTGATCCATACTTCATCATCCGATATCCTTTCTTTGCTGTAATTAATTTTCGGGCCCTGCTGCTGCTTGAATTCTATAATATCTGCAGTGATTGAAAAAGGATGACCTAAAATTTCCTGGCCGATAAAACCAGCAATATATTTTAGCCTTGGTGTGATGGTATGGGTAAAAAGGAGCACAGCTGAATTTACTTATCCTTTTTATTTTTCTCCTTCCACAACTGGTTGAATGATCTTTTCGGAAATTCCATATCGCCGCGGTGCTCTTTCCAGCCTTTCACCAGCTTGTTCACCACCCAGTTTTTTGTGCCGCCTCCAGCCATGTTTATCCATTTGCGGCGGAGCATTCCCTGTTTCCACATTTTCCATGCTATTCGTTCAGTGAAAACACTATGACCTTCTTCCACAGCTTCGTGCCTGTTTTCAAGCAACAATTCATGCAGGTTGATCTTCACGGCACACACCTCAGTGCAATTGCCGCAAAGCGAAGAAGCATAGCTCAGGTGCTTCCACTCTCCCATATCTTTTAAATGAGGAGTAATAACGGAACCTATCGGCCCGCTGTAAGTAGCAGCATAAGTGTGTCCGCCGATATTTTTATAAACAGGGCAGGCATTCAGACAGGCGCCGCAACGGATGCAGTATAAACTTTCCCGTTGTTTTTCATTGGCAAGAATATTGGTACGGCCATTGTCCAGCAGTATCACATACATTTCTTCGGGGCCGTCCGTTTCCTTTTCTTTTCTCGGGCCGGCAACAATGGTATTGTACACCGTCACCTGCTGACCTGTTCCGTAAGTAGCTAACAGTGGCCAGAACAAAGCGAGATCGGTCATCGAAGGAATTACTTTTTCAATGCCAACGATCACAATATGTGTCTTAGGCCATGCACAACTCAATCTTGCATTGCCTTCATTTTCAGTTACGGCAATAGCACCAATGTCGGCAATGATAAAATTGGCTCCGGTCACCCCCACTTCCGCCTGCACATATTTTTCTCTTAATACTTTTCTTGCCGTAAGTGTTAGTTGCTCAGGTGTGGCTTTGGGGTCTGTGCCCAGCTTTTTAGCAAATAGTTTAGCCACATCTTCTTTGCTTTTGTGCATGGCCGGAGTAACAATATGATAAGGCGGCTCGCCATCGAGTTGCTGTATGTATTCCCCAAGGTCGGTTTCCACACTTTCAATCCCGTGTTTCTCCAAAAAATCATTCAGGTGAATTTCTTCCGTCACCATGCTCTTGCTCTTCACCAGTGTTTTGCAGTTCTTTTCTTCGCAAATTTTCCGGATGGATTCCAGGGCCTGTTCTGCATCCTCAGCCCATATCACTTTTGCGCCACGTTTTGAAATAGCAGCTTCAAAATTCTCTAATTGTTTATCCAGTGTTTCAATCGCCTTCCATTTCAGATTCTTGGCTTTTTCCCGGGCCAGGTTCACATCGCTGAACTGTTGTTTGCCCTGCGGCACCACCGCATTGTATTTACCGATATTGAAATTGATCTTACGTCGGTGTTCTTTGTCGGCTGCTTTCACAGTGCTTTTGGCAATAAAATCAGATGCTATTTCTTTCACGGTCGGTTTATTTTTGTTCGCTTTCTTCTTTTTCAAAATAATTTTTGGCCACTTCCGCCAGTGCCTCATAAAATTCTGCTCCAAACTTTCGGGTCAGTGGCTCTTTTAAAAACTGGTAGACCGGCACTTTCAGTTTTTGACCCATGGCACAGGCCGGTCTGCACAAAGTTTCTCTTGGCTGATAATTTACCCGGTTATAGTCACCGTGTTTTCCTTTCTTAGCAATGATGGGATACAAGTGACAGCTCACGGGTTTTTTCCAGGTGATCACCCCGTCATTATAAGCCTGTTCAAAAGCACATTTGATGATGCCCTGCTTATCCCGTTTTCCATAGACACATAAACCGTTGTCATCAATATGTGTCGGCGTCACCCAGCCAAATTCTTTGTTGTACACATGTGTTCCCTTTTTCCCAATCTCGTCAAGGGCTTCGGCAGTAAGATAGGGCTTCACTTTTTCAACAACTTCACCTATTATTTTTAACTCATCATCATCTAGCGGGGCACCTGCATCTCCCTCTTCGCAACAGCCCCCTTTGCAGGCAGACAGGTCGCAAACAAACTGCTTTTCCAGTACATCATCACTCACCAATATGTTATCAATCACTACCACGTTGTTGTTTTTGGCAAAGGTAAGTTCTAACCTTCATCCGTCCGGCGGAATAGTTTTCGCTTCAGGTGCTGGCCGGCGGTGGTGAGGCGATTGTGGGAGGTAAGGTATTTGATCACCTTATGCTCCAGCCAGTGGTGCAGCGGCAACAGGATGGCCGCCAGCCCGATCATAAACAACAGGTCTTTCCACGGTTCACCCTGTGTGAGGGAATAGATATTCTTTTTGAAAATAAGGAAGATGAATTCGAAGAACATGATGAAGGCAAAAAAACCGATCATCTTGATGGTTGTGGCCGACACTTTGAACATACCCAGCACGACCAGCGCAATAAAAAACAATGCAATGCCGATGGTGATAGCCATGTACTGGATATTGTTGCGCCGGCGTTTTGCCTCTTCCGTTTCCATAGCCAGTCTCTCTATCCGGTGTTGTTCATCCGCCGCCTCCACCTGTGCAAGGTCTTTTTCCTTATTCAGTTTTTCAATACTGTCTTTATACAGATAATAAATGCCGCTATACTGGCTGGCCAGTTTGTAATCTCCGGATCTTGCATACAAAGAATCCAATTGTTTGGCCGCGGCTTCCACATATTCCAGCATCCCGTTTTTCTCTCCCAATTCTTTCACTTTTAGAAAATGGGTAATAGCCTGTTTTGTTTCGCCGGTTCGCTTATAAAAACCGGCCAGTTGCCTGAAGTAAGATATCTTGCTGCCTTCATTGCTGCTTTGCTCAAAAAAAGGAGTGGCCCTGTTAAAATATCTGCGGGCTGAATCAAACTGGTTAAGCTGGGTATAGACTACAGCATAGGCCTGGTCAACCATAGCAGGCATTCCAAAGTCAGTAAGATATTTTTGCAGGGTTAGCCCGGATGAAGAATTTAAATAATCCAGCGCCTTTTGCGGCTGTTCCATTCTCAGGTACTGGTTTAGCAGGCTTACATAACCGGGAATTTTCAGCGTGGCAAATTTCAGCGAGTCTGCCAAAGCAATAGATCTTTCAAAATAACTGATGGCGATGTCATAATTTTTCTTTTGCGCAAAAAGATTACCCATTGCATTTATATCCATGGCCCGTTGGTAAGGTGCATTCCGCTGTTTGATTTCTTCCAGCTTTTTTGATGCCAGGGCATAGTAGTCTATCGCTTTGTCATAATCTTCGATGCCTGAATAAAAATTTGACAAATAGAGATAACAGTTTCTGAGCAATTCCGCCTTTGAAAATTTATGCTTTGATTCTTCTGCTATGCGAAGAGCGGTAAGATAGTGGCGCAGGGCAAGTGTCTTGTCATTACGGGTGAGGTAAACCGTTCCATAGGTGTTATGTGCCTCAGCCAGCAGGCTGTCGTTGGAAAGTGAGGATATCAAAGAAAAAGCCTGGCTGACAAAACTGAGAGCCTTATCCTTATCAGGTATGGCGAGGTGAATGGATGCCAGGCGCAATTGGACTCCCCCGATCTCCGGTTCCATTTTATTTTGCCGTGCAATAGCAAGAGCCTTGCTGTAAAATTCAATGGAACGATAGATATATTCTTTCTGACTGGCAAAATAACTACAACGCAGGCCGTTTGACATATAGGCCATAACCATCAGCTTGCGGTCTCTTGTTTCTTCTGCAAAAGTGATCAGTTGCTGGCCATAGTCATCGGCTTCTTTCAGGCTCACATTCATCAGTGTGCGGGAAAGATTATCAAGCCAGAAAACCTTTTCTTCATCTGTCTTTGCTTCTTTCACCGCTGCTTTTAATGAATCAACAGCGGCAGGTTGCTGGCCGCCGGCCCAATAGCAGGAAAACAAAAATAAAAGCACGGGTAAAAGGCGCTGCAGTCTGGTCATCTCAGTATAGTTGTGGTTCCAAATTAGTAAAGATTCCGGCGAATGGGAAATTCCTTTAACAAACATCTAACAGCGGCTTATTATGGAGAAAAAATTACCCCGGCATCCCCTTTTAGCAAACCACACTGTATGCACAACTCCCGGATAGTATTACTGGAACGATCTGCAAAAGTATTTTTCCAAATGCTCTTTTGGATCCCGGTAGCAGCCTTCAGCCTTTTGTTAATATATAACACAATCCCTTACTTCAGTTTCAGCAAAAACTTTGATTTCATTGAAGAAAGAAGTCTGCTGTTTCAAAACGATCTTTATAACAGTTTTTTCTATATCCATATCGCTGCCGGGGCCATTTGTATTGGCACAGCGCTTATCCAGTTTTCAAGATATATTCTCAAAAAATCAAAAGCCATTCATCGCTGGTCGGGAAGACTATATGTTTTTGTTGTGCTGTTTCTCGGGGCGCCAACAGGCCTGTATATGTCCTTTTTTGCCAAAGGAAGTTTTTGGGAAAGGGCCCTGTTCATGTTCATGGCCGTTTTCTGGTTCATTACCACACTTTACGGTCTCACAAGCATTTTAAAGAAGAATGTGCTGGCGCATAAAATATGGATGATCCGCAGCTATGCCATGGCAATGACAGCGGTAACGTTCCGGGTATATCATATCGTTTTCTACCTGATGGGCTGGGATCACCTGGCGAATTATGAACTGTCGCTTTGGATCAGTGTCGTCGGCAATATGCTGTTTGCCGAATGGATCATTTACCGGAAAAGCAGGAACTATTTAAAATCTTTCAACACATAAATCCTGATGTTCTCAATTGAATCTCCAAAATTGGAAACAGGGAATATTTTAAACCACTTAAAAACGCAGGCAACATGAAATCAATTTTGTATTTCGGCGCTGCCCTCATGATCGGGGCCAGCATCTATGGTTTTGTTGATTACAGCAAAACAAGCCACAACAAAAAGTTCAGCAACATGTATGAAACAAAGGAAGTGAAAGAGCCGGTCATCATGAAAGAAGACCCGGTCCCGGTTACAGAAGAGAAGAAAGAAGCACCGAAAAAGACAGCTAAAAAAGCAGTGACAAAGGAACCATCAAAGGAAGAATCAAATATTTATCGCAGCAAACAGGACCTCGTTGCTGCCGAAAAGCTGGAATCAGACCCGGTGACCACCGAAACCGCCACCCTGAAAGAAAACGGATCTGCTGAAAAATATAAGAAAGCCAAAAAAAGGAAACTCAATCACAAACTCTTCAGCCGTGCGCCGCTGAGAGAAGAATTTGATGAAGCAGAGTTGATCATTCCGGAGAAAACAGAAGCTGACACAAAAAAAGCTGTGGCTAAAAAACAATAGCCGCATACAGTATGTATGTTTGTAAAAGTCCCGGTGCAGCTATGCCGGGACTGTTTTTATTTCTTCTCAGGAAGACCTCCAGCGAAGTGTATTAATAAGATGCAGCAGGTCTTTTTTTAAAAACTCGTTTACAATACTCAGCGAATCGGCATTAGGAGCTGTGTCAAAGTATAAAGCCCCGCGAAGAAAATGATTTGATGAGTCCGTCAGGAAGAACTGGTTAGCAGTTGCCGTGTTTCCACCCAATGAAAAATAAATCCCTTCCACACCGTTGCCGGTTTGCAGCAGGCTGTCTTTAATACCTGTGGAAATATCTGTATGTTTTCTGTATGCCATTTTAAAGGCGTCATTTACCAGCGAGTCAAACTTATTGCGATTGCTGACCTCCTTATAGCTGATATAAATTCTTCCCGCAAACTGCGGCACATCAATATTGATCCACCAGGGGTTTTCTGGTGTATCGTCAAAAAAAGTGCTGTCTTTTACCACTTGGGAATAAACAGGATATTCAAACGAATAGGGATAGCCCGGCTGCTCAAATACCTGGTATTTTTTTTCAGGAAATTCAATTTTGAAATAGCCTTTCTTCTTATAAGTATAATTGCTGTTGCAGGCAACAAGCAGGGAGAGCATGGCTATTAAAAAGACGGGTATTCTATTCATGGGATAAAAATACTATGCATTCCGGTTGATGCTGACCTTGACCATCCGGATGCGGTTATTGTCTGTTTCCAATACTGTAAAATCAAAATCACCTGCATTCACCACGGTATTAACCTCCGGGAATTCCCCTGCCAGTTCCAGCACCAGTCCTGCCAGTGACTCGCTTTCTCCTCTCACTTTATCAAATGTATCCATCGGCAGCCGCATGGTCTTGCACATGTCGTGGATCATTGTCTTTCCTTCAAAAACATAGTTGTTATCATCCAGTTTACGGTTGCCGCTTTCTTCTTCATCAAACTCATCTTTGATATCACCGATCACTTCTTCCAGTATGTCTTCCATGGTCACAATGCCGCTGGTGCCGCCAAACTCGTCCACCACCACGGCAAAATGAATCCGCTTCTGCTGAAAGTCTTTCAGGAGGTCTTCTATCAGTTTTGATTCAGGAACAAAATAAGGCTGGCGCATCAGGGGGTGCCAATCAAAATTTTCTGCTTCATTCAAAAAAGGCAATAGGTCTTTAGTGTTGATGATCCCGGCCACTTCATCCAAACTGCCTTTGTACACCGGCAATCTTGAATAATGCAATTCCTCTGCTTTTTTCACCAGGTCACCGAAAGAAGTCTTGTACTCAATTCCATTCACATCCAGGCGGCTTCGCATCACCTGTTTCACTGAGATCTGGCCAAACTTCACGATTCCTTTCATGATATTTTTTTCTTCCTGCGAAGCTTCTTCATCGGTCTTGATGTCAATTGCCTCATCCAGTTCCCGGATGTTGAGGGCTTCGGATTTGTTGGCGCCTGTTCTTTTGCCAATACCATCAGCCACGGAAACGATCCATTTGCTGATGCGCCGCAACAGCAGGTGCAGCACCTCGATGACAAATGAAGAACCATAGGCAAAACGCAGGTTGTTCTGCGTGGCCCAGACCTTGGGCAGCAGCCGGCCGAAAAACACCAGCACAAATGCAATTACGATGGCCTTGCCCAAAATCAGCAACCACTCCGGTGTATTGTCAAAACGAATCAGTTCATCAATAAGGTAATTTGAAAGAATGATGATGCAGATGTTGATGAAAGTGCCCGCTATGAGCAGCGATGCATACACTTCTTTGGATTCATCAAGCAGGCTGGTGATACGTTTGGCAGCCGTGTGCTGTTTTGTTTTCAGCATGTTCACATCTTTGCTGTTTAGCGAAAACAGCGCCACTTCTGCGCCGGAAATAGTGAAAGTGAGCAGTAACAGGACCAGCAGCAGCAGTACCAGGATGGTAGTGCCTTGCGGGTTGGCAGCCAGCAGCGAAAAAGAAACTGAGTCAATAAAAGATAAATGAACCGAGTGACTGTCCAATGCCGGGTGTTTTAGTTAACAATCATAGCTGCTGCGGGATAAGGCAACAGGCAGATCAATCGGTCTGCCTGCGGGTTGCTGCTGCAAAAATATAGATTTGACTCCTTCAAAACGGGAGGCTTTCAGAGGGGTCGCCCATAGGCATATCCTGTCCGCCCATGCCTTCCATGCCGCTGTCGCCGGCATTTCCTCCGGGAGCATCGGCTCTCTTATCCAGCATGATCAGGTTATCACCCACCACTTCGGTGGCAAATTTTCGGTGGCCTTCTTTATCATCCCAGCTACGGGTTCGCAGCCTTCCTTCAATATATACCAGGCTGCTTTTGTGCAGGTATTTCTGGGCCAGTTCGGCCAGGCCCCGCCACAAAACCACAGTGTGCCATTCGGTTTGCGACACTAATTTGCCGGAGCGGTCTTTAAAGGTTTCAGTAGTGGCCAGGGGAAATTTGGCTACGGCGATATTGCCTTCGAGGATCTGCACATCGGGATCTTTTCCCAGGTTTCCAATGAGCATTACACGGTTTACGCCTCTCATACGCTTATTCTTTTCAGTTAAAAATACTTCCAGGGCTGTAAGTGTTCTTTAAAATTAGATTTTTTTGACCGGAACGGACAAAAAAATCAATGGTTTTAATGTTTGTTTAATTCCAAAACAGACCTTAGGAATTGTGATGTCCTTTCAAAAACCGCTTAATAATTCCCGGTAAAGCATATTGCTTCAATTTATCCCTGTTTACGCTAATCCATCCATTTTGCAACACTGGTTTTTGAGAAAGCCGGATGATAAAGAATTGACCGGCTATGATCTGGTGTGAAAGTTGTTGTTTCAGCAATGGCGGCACACTCTCCACGGTATACTTTCCCTGCATCAGCCATTTATTTTTATGAGCAAGGGCAAGAATGTTTTTTTCACCGGCCTCTTTATCACATTCAATCATTGGAAACTCATACAACTGCTGCCAGATATCTTTTGCAGTACGTTGCCGGATGATTATTTTATCATTATGCTCCAAAATGAAATAATAAAACCAGCGTTTCCTGACAACAATCTTTTTCTCTTTCACCGGCAATGCGTCAATCTTATTTTTTTTAAATGCTGAGCAGTCCTTTTTAAAAACACAATTTTGGCAAAGCGGGGAAACGGGTTTGCAAACCACGGCGCCGAAGTCCATGATGGCTTGGTTATATATGCCGGGTTGTGTGGTATCCAGCAACGATGCTGCCAGTGTTGTGAAATATTTTTTTCCTTCTGTGCTGTCAATTGGTTTATCAACGCCAAACACCCTTGCCAGCACCCGGAACACATTACCATCCACCACGGCATGGGCCCGGTTGAATGCAAAGGAACTGATAGCTGCGGCGGTGTAAGGCCCGATGCCTTTTAATGATTTAATTTCTTCATACGTTTCGGGAAACCCTCCGTTCCGTTCTTTTGAAATGTAGCGGGCCGTTGTCAACAGGTTCCGGCAACGGGAGTAATAACCCAGTCCTTCCCAGAGCTTGAAAACCTTCTCATCCTTTGCTTTTGCCAACCGATGGATATCCGGAAAGGTTTTGACGAACTTGTTATAATAAGCGAGGCCCTGCTCCACCCGGGTTTGCTGCAGGATGATCTCACTCAACCATATTTTATAGGGGTCTTTTTCACCCTTCCAGGGCATTTCCCGGTCGTTTTGCTCCCGGTTCCATTGGAGGAGTAACCGGGTAAATTTTTTCCCGCCAGGTAGCTTTGCAGCAGCCTTCATTTCAGCATTATTTTCATGTAAAGCGGCTAAATATCCCCAATTTTCCACAACTGTTGGCAGGGCGGGTAAAAAAAATTTTGCCTATCCTATTGACTATCATATTATTTTATCATAAATTAGTCCCTGAAACTAAGGAGAAACCAACAAAAACCCGCCAACAATGAGAAAAGCCGATCTCGTTAACCAAATATCAGAAAAAACAGGCATTCCCAAAGTGGATGTGCTTGTAACTCTTGAAACTATGTTTAAAGAGGTGAAAGATACCTTAGCTGCCGGCGAAAATATCTATATCCGCGGCTTTGGAAGTTTTATTACAAAAAAGAGAGCAGCCAAGATCGGCCGGAACATCAAAAAAAATATTGCCGTTCATATCCCTGAGCATTATATACCTGCATTTAAACCTGCCAAAGAATTTGTGGCCGAGGTGAAAAAGCTGAAAGAGGTTAAACCAGATGCAGGTCCGGGTGAGGATGCAGAATAATCTTCCCGCTTTTATCCGCCTTAATTTACAAGAAGTTTTATCAGCGTTTGGGGTAACTTTGCCCTCTCAAAATTTTGATTGTGAAAAGACCTCAATGGATCTCTGTTGCCGCTGCTGTTGCTTTAGTGGCAGCCATTTATAGTTTCGGAAAAACAGTTCCTCCTAAAAAATCAGTTCCGGTAACAGAACAACATAGTGAGGATGACGGACATGATCATGGGCCGGTCACCGCTATTTCCATAGATACCATCCTGGCAGCAGTAAAAAAACAGCTTAATCCTGATCAGGTTATGCGATTAAATGGCTTGGAAAACTCCATTTCACGGGGTGCAGTAAAAGACCAGCAGCTTGCTGTATTTCATCAATTATCGCATTTCTGGAGGGATTCCGCCCGGGTTTTTGAACCTTATGCCTGGTATGAAGCCGAAGCTGCCAGATTGGAAAATTCGGAAAAAACCCTCACCTTTGCTGCCCGCTTATTTTTGGATAACCTGCAAAGGGAAAACGAGCCAGCCCTGAGAAAGTGGAAGGCATTGCAGGCCAAAGATTTGTTTGAAAGGTCTTTGAAGCTCAACCCGGAAAATGATTCGGCCAAAGTGGGCCTTGGTGCCTGCTACCTGTTTGGCAATATTTCCCTTGCCCCGATGGACGGAATAGCCAAAATAAGAGAGGTGGTTGATAAAGACAGCAGCAATGTGTATGCACAGATGATGCTGGCCAAAGGTTCTGTGATGTCAGGTCAGTATGATAAAGCGATCAGCCGCCTGCTGACAGTGAACAAACTGCAACCGCGGGACATAGAAGCGATCCTGATGCTGGCCGATGTATATGAAAGAACAGGCGACAAGAAAAATGCCATCGCATGGTATCAAAACAGTCTTTCCTACATCAACCGGGCGGATGCGAAAAATGAAATTGAAAAAAGAATAGCTGAGCTGAAAAAATAAAAGCCTTTCGAAAGGCTCCTGAAAAACGTATTATAAACAAGAATTAAAAAATTATTTGAGTATGCCTTGTGGTAAAAAAAGGAAGCGTCATAAAATTGCGACGCACAAGCGTAAAAAAAGACTGAGAAAGAACCGACATAAGAAGAGGAACAAGTAGTTTGAGAAGTTCCAGGGGTTTCAGGAGTTCCAGAAGTCGTACTTAACTTTTGAAACCTTTAAACCTCTGGAACCTTTGAAACGTATTCCAGTCCACCGGTTTGTTTGCCGTACAGGTTTGCACCCCACCAATTTCCCCAAACATTATCCTACAGGTTTAACCTCCGCATTCAGTACGGTACCTGGCAGCCCGGTGTTTACAACAGCAGCACAATGGTGATTCATTTAGGTAAGCTGTAATGAACAAAGAACTTATTATTAATGCCGCTCCCCAGGGTGTAGAAATAGCCCTGCTGGAAGACAAGAAACTGGTAGAACTGCACACGGAAAAAAGTGATGCCCGTTTTGCCGTTGGCGATCTGTACCTGGGAAAAGTGAAAAAGCTGATCCCCGGGCTGAATGCCGCTTTTGTAGATGTGGGGTTTGAGAAAGATGCTTTTTTGCATTATACCGACCTGAGTCCCTATGCCAAGTCCTTGCTCAAGTTCACCAACATGAGCATGAATGATAAAAGCGAACAGGGACTTGATTTCAATAAATTCACTTTTGAAGCCGAGATCATTAAGACCGGCAAGATCAATGAAGTGCTCGGTGGAAAACCGAATGTTCTCGTTCAGATCTTAAAAGAACCCATTGCCGCCAAAGGCCCCAGGCTAAGCTGCGAAATATCATTACCGGGTCGTTTTGTGGTCATCACCCCTTTCAACAATATCGTTGCGGTTTCCCGCAAAATCCATTCTTCAGAAGAAAGGAAAAGATTGCAGAAGATCGTTGAAGCAATTAAACCAAAGAATTTTGGTGTGATCGTCCGCACTGCCGCCGAAGGAAAGAACACAGCAGAGTTGCACGAAGACCTATCTGCACTGGTAGAAATGTGGAAGACCATCCAGCGCAACCTGAAAGGAGCCGTGGCCCCGGCTAAGATCTTAAGCGAACAAACAAAAACCACCAGCATTCTCCGCGACCTGCTTAGCGCAGATTTCAACAAGATCGTGGTGAACGACAGAACAATTTTCACGGATACCAAGAATTATATTCAGCGTATTGCTCCGGAGAAAGCTGATATTGTTTCCTTCTATCAAAACGGTTCCCCCATTTTTGATTCTTTTGGTATCACCAAACAGGTGAAATCTTCCTTTGGAAAAACGGTGAACCTGAACAGCGGCGCCTATCTTATCATTGAGCATACCGAAGCGTTGCATGTGATTGATGTGAACAGCGGCTACAAAAGCGTTGGCAACAACCAGGAACAAAATGCATTGGAAACAAACCTGGAAGCTGCAGAGGAAGTGGCCAGGCAACTGCGCCTCCGCGACCTTGGCGGTATCATTGTGATTGACTTCATTGACATGAAGTTGCCGGAAAACAAGCGGAAGCTGGTGGAAAAGATGGAAGAGTTTATGTCACCGGACAGGGCCAAACATGCCGTGCTGCCCATTTCGAAATTCGGGCTGATGCAGGTGACCCGCCAGCGGATGAAGCCGGAAATGAACATCAACACACAGGAACTTTGCCCCAGTTGCAACGGGACCGGCAAAATCTCATCCACCCTGCTGCTGGAAGATGAAATAGAAAAAGATCTTAGCTATCTTATCACACACAAAAATGCGAGTCTCACTTTAGCTGTGCATCCCATCATGTATGCCTATCTCAGCAAAGGGTGGCCATGGAGCAACAAGATGGCGAAATGGAATAAGAAGTTTAAGCAAAAAACAAAGCTGTTAGAAGACAGCAACTGCCACCTGACGGAGTATAAGTTTTATGACCAGCATGGCGAAGAGATAAAGTTGTAACCTTACAAAAGAAAAGAGGCTGTCTCAGGTTTGTGAGACAGCCTCTTTTCTTTTTTTCAGCAGCGTTTATTATCTCGCCATTGACGTAGTATAAGGATTTGTGAAGCATGCCCCGTAAGTAGGCATACAGACACGATAAGTTATTGTAATAGTCTTGTTACAATAGGAGAAGGTTCCCATACTTCCGCTGGTTGGCGGGCTAATCCATCCCATGTGGCCGGCCACGATTGGGTTCAGGTTTCCTGCATCAAAACCGGTATTTTGTGTCACATAAGTCACCTGGAGTGCTGATGGATTAGACCAGTTAAGGGTAAAGGTGAGATCGTCCCATCCCCAGTCAAAAACATTACCAACCACGATGTCTGCAGTAGTTGGGCTTGTAAGTGTTGCAGATTTAACAACTGTAGAATAAGGGCCATAACTGCCATCATATGTATTTGCATATGTTCCGGTCATTGATGACAAATCTGTAGCAATGTCTCCTTCAAAGCAAGGGCCGGTCAACAGCAGTCTGAAAGTGCTGTTGAAACTTGCAGGATCTGATGAACTCATTATTGAGAAAGTCAAAGAATCCTTTCTGCCTGCGATGTATTGATTATAAGCCCCGGTTAATATTACGGTATCAACAACCTTACCTGCAGGAATAACTACAGAAGTACTGCTGAGTGTGTAGTGTGTGCCGGCAACAGCGCCGGTTGAAGAAGTAACGAATATATTAATAGTTCTGTCTTCGTTGGCAACAGTGGTAATACCCAAAGGTATTTTATAAATCGCCCCCGGAAATAAAATAGAAAATGTGGCACTGCTTGAAGGTGTCAGAAATACAGATCTTATCGGGGGTATAACTGTTTCCACTTTTTTACAGGCGCCTATTCCTGCTATAATAACAGCGAAGAAGGCAACTGCCAGAAGGAGTAGACCGTTTTGTTTTCTCATGTGATGATAATTTTTTTTGAATAATTTTCTTTCCTCGTCCGGGATTAATACCCGGGGTTCTGTACCATATTCGGATTTACCGAAAGTTCATCTTGAAAAATCGGCATAGCCCATTCCCTTGCATCTGGTTCCAGGGTGCAATTTCCTGCCGCAGAAACCTGAATGTTGCCACACTCAGGACCTCTCACAATCTGGCGGGTTGTTCTTTTCAGGTCAAAGAAGCGATGTCCTTCGCAAAACAGTTCACGACGGCGTTCATTGGCTATTGCATCAAGCAAAGCCTGACCGGTCAGATTCTGACTTACATAACCAGTAATCCTCGCTGCTCTCAAAGCATTGAGATCAGCCATTCCTAATGCTTCATTGGCTCCTCCCATCCGGGCACGGGCTTCAGCACGGATCAGGTACATCTCCCCCGTGCGGAACGGAATAGCATTAGCATTTCCATCCGATGCTGTCTTACCACGATATTTGGTTACTGCCAGGCCACCTGAATTAGCCGTAAAGAAGGCATGATAACGAATATCATTATTTTGAAGAAGCCCGGTATTACCGGCTACCGTTGCGATCGCAGATTCTGGCCGGAAATAACTCCGTGCAACTGTAGCAAAATACACCTGGAATGTTGGTCCACCTTGCCCAACATCAAATTGCACATTCCAGATTATTTCACCCAGGTTGGTCTGGTTGTACATACCTGAGAATGCAGCCTGGTTCAAACTCACCAGCGGACGGGCATTAATGGCGTTGGTAGCGGCTGTAACTGCATCTTGCCAGTTTCCAGCATACAAATGCACCCTTGCCAATATTGCATTTACAACGGCCAGATCAATATAGGGGCGAACAAGCCCTGCAGGATTAACAGGACGATCCACATTTGCCAGCAAAGTCAGTGCTTCGGCCAAATCAGCGAAAATAGCATCATACACTTCCTTATTTGTATTACGAGCCGGAAGAAACTTAGTTGAGATCAGGAACTCCTTCACATAAGGAACTGAAGGCTCCGAACTGTTTCTGTCGAATGTTACAGAAAAGTATCTCATCATATCAAAGTGTGCCATGGCACGCAGTGCATAGGCCTGACCTTTGAGACGGTTGGCCATGGTCTGATTGGTTGCAGTGGTGAATTTGTCAACATCACGCAATACCAGGTTGGCACGGGAAACAACAAAATAAGGTGCTGTCATAAGACCAGCAACTAATCCTGTAGAAGGATTATAGGTCCAATCAGCCAGGGCTCTTGAGTTAGCAAGGGTTTCGGATGCAGACTCATAAAGATTATCAGACAAGACATCGGGTGTAGTTACCCAACCAGAACCCGTGCCACTGTTGCTTCCGTAATAATCGCCGCTACGCAAGGCAGAATAAGCTCCGAGCAAAACCTGCTCTACCTGGTCCATTGTTGATGGATTATAAATAGCATCAAGAGTGAATTCAGGCTGCAGATTGATTGCCTCTTTCTTACTGCAGGCCTGGATCATAACCAGCCCTGTCAGCAAAACAATGAAAGCGAACTTATTTATTTTTATACTACTCATATAATACGTTTTTGAATTAAAATTAAAATCCTACACTAAGACCAAATGTTGTTTGGATCAAAGCAGGATACTGGGATCCGGTCAACACACCACCTGAAAACTCGGGGTCAAAACTGAGATACCTGGTTTGTGTCCACCAGTTCTGTCCCTGAACAAATACCCTTGCCGATTTGATCTTGGCTTTGCTAAGCAGGCTGTTAGGCAGGTTGTAAGCCAGTGTAACGTTACGTAAACGCCAGTAGCTTGCATCTTCCAGGAAACGGGTTGTACTGGCCTGGTAAGCATTGCCGGCTGAGGAACTGGGCCTGGGTATATCCGTTACATCACCCGGCTGACGCCATTCTTTCAGCAGTTCAACATGCATATTGTCGAAATAGTAAGTTGGGTTGGTCAGGTTGTTCCTGTCATTATTAAACATCTGTCTTTTCAGGAAGAACACAAGGTGTGCAGACAATTCAAATCCTTTATAGGACACTGTGGAACTGATTCCGCCGAAAAGCGGGGAAATGGAAGTTCCCAATATCTGCCTGTCGTTAATACTATAGGTTTGCGTTACATTTTTTTCACCCGCCGCATTACGGGTATAGTATAAAGCGTTGCCATTAGCAGAATTCACCCCTGCATATTCTACCAGGTAAAAGCTTCCAAGCGGTTTGCCGATTGCCAGGATAGTTGTGCCTTGCGGTATTGAATCCTCAGATAATTCAAGAATTCTATTTTGATTATATGTGATGTTGCCCTCGACTGTCCAGCGGAAATCACGGGTTCTGAAAATATCACCTCTTAACGTAAACTCAACCCCCCTGTTTCTCACGGCTCCTACATTACCGGGGATAGAACCACCGGGAGCACCAGATGCAGCTGAAGCCGGCTCGTCCCAAAACTGATCTATTGTTTTACGGTCATACAGCTCTACTGTACCGGAAAGTCTGCGATTGAACATCGCAAAATCAAGCCCGAAATTTATAGTGCGGTTGGTTTCCCAGCGAAGATCAGGGTTTCCGGGTGCACCTGGAGCCCATCCGTTAATACCGGAATAGGTAATTCTGCCTAACTGTGCTATATGTCCAAAATCGCCACCGGGAGAAAGGTTGTTACCGTTAGTACCTATACTTGCTCTTAATCTCAATTCATCAATATTTTTTGAATTGGCTAAGAATCTTTCATCGCTAACCACCCAGGTAACACCGGCTGAACCAAAGTTTGCAAACTGGTTGTTCAAACCGAAACGAGAAGAACCATCACGACGACCTACTAAAGTCAAATAGTATTTGCCTGCATAACCATAGTTGATGATAGTGAAATAAGACAGCAATCCGCTTTGTGTACCATTACCCCGAACCACGGGTATGAAAATAGAGTTAGTAGCGCTACCCGGTGTTATACCAGCTTCATTCTGCAATCCATTAGTAAGGCCAAATCCGGTGAATCCCATGCTTCTGAACTGGTTCTTTACAACCTCAGTAAATAACCCTGCTTCAATTTCATGCTCACCAAAAGTTGTTTTATAATTCAGGCTGGTTGTACCCGTGTAACGTAGGTTCCTGTTGTAGTCCCTTGCCAAATTTCCTTGTCTCGCAATACCAACTGATACACGGGGACTTGTGAATTGTTCAAATTCATTTGAGGTAAAATCAATACCCCAATTGGTGCGGGCATGCAATCCTTTAAGGAAAGGGAAGTGAAATTCAAGATATGTAACACCAATACCCTTAAGTTGATGGTTGAAATTATAATTCAGAAACAATTCCATAGCCCCATTGGGCTGGCCTGAGCCTAATTGTCCGGTACCAACTCCGCCTGTTTCCTGGTATTGACCAGCTAAGGGATGTCCTTCCGGATACTTATCCCTTTCATAAGGATTACTCCAGCGGATAGCATTCAAAGGAGAGCTCAAAAAGGTGTTACCTTCAGGAGTCTGGGCAATTTTAGAATAACCGCCCTGGAGGCTGAGTCCAAAACGCCAGTTCTTTATTGTATTATCTACGTTGATGCGGGCAGTGTAACGTTTCATACCCGTTGTCTTCACAATACCTTCCTGATCCATGAAGCTGAGAGAACCATAAAACCGGGAAGTTGTTCCGCCACCGCTGGCACTAATCTGATGCATTTGAGTCATTCCCTGGCGGAACAGAGCATCCTGCCAGTTAAAATTTACCATCCGAAGACTATCAGCCTCAGCAGTAGTCCAGCCATAAGGATTACCTCTCTGCAATTCATAATCAATTTTCTGATTGCTGTTCATTACGATCAGCCTGTTTTCTGGAAGATCGCTGAGACCAAACTGTGTATCATAATTCAGGTTGATCTGTCCGGCACGTCCGCGGCGAGTGGTGATCACAATCACACCATTGGCGCCTCTTGATCCATACATCGCTGTAGCCACCCCATCTTTCAACACTTCCACTCTTTCAAAATCACCCTGGTTCATGGCACTGAAATCTGCAGCGTTCACCTCGATACCGTCCACAATATATAAAGGAACATTACCACCACTGATGGAACCATTACCACGGATCCGCACAATCGCATTTGCTCCGGGCTGACCCGAATTTGCGACAGCGGATACACCGGCGGCGGCACCCTGCAGCGCCTGGTCAAAAGATCCAAAGGGCTGTTTTCTTACTTCAGCAGGTGAAATATTCGCCGTAGCGCCTGAGAATTTCTTACGTTGTACAGTAGTGTAACCTGTAACAACGACTTCCGAAATATTTTTTGATTCCCCGAGTGTCATTGTAACATTTACGGGTCCGGTTCCAATATTCACTTCAATGTCATCATATCCGATAGAAGAAAATCCGAGTTTAGTTGTGCTGGCCGGAATTGTAACCGTAAACTCGCCGGTAAGACTGGTAACGCCAACTGACCTTCCGCCGATGCTGATGGTAGCGCCGGCAACAGGAGAGTTATCCCTGCTGTCAGTCACTTTTCCCGTCACCGTCTTTGTCTGTGCTAAAATTAGCTGACCTGCAAGGAGTGAAATGGCCAGCATCAATAGCCGTAGTTTTCTCATGTGTTTAGTTTTTCGTTAAAAAAAAGCAAATGTAGTAAAGAAGTTAAAAGACAAGCGAAAAAGTCTAACCGCTGCTTAAGTTATTGTGCTCATTTTCATGCTTCAGGTGCTTATTTTCACTGTTTACCTGATTTAGATATATTTCAGAAAAAAAAGGCCGTTCATTTGTGCATGAACGGCCTTTAACCATAAAACTATGATTATCAATATCCTGTATTTTGATCTAATGCTCCCTGAGAGGCATTAATTTCTCTTTGGGGAATCGGAAAAACCATTTTATTGTCATTATATGCAAACCCGTCGGCACTTAATCTAAGGCGTTTAAGGTCATCTGCTGCATGCCCTTCATGTGCTAATTCCAGTTTTCGTTCTAACAAAATATCAGCCAATGTTACTACCAGCAAAGACGGTAAACTTGCCCTGACCCTGGTCCGGTTTACATCATCTACTGGTGTTGCGCCTATAGTTGTCCCAAGCCGGAAATTACACTCTGCACGGGTAAGATAAAGCTCAGCCAGGCGAATGACAGGCAAGTGCCTGTATTGCTGCTGCCATTTACCACTCCTCGTAGCTCCCGCACCTGTATAAAACAATGCTCTTCTTGCATCAGTCAGATCATAGAGGCTTAAATGAGCCGCCTGGATGGAAACATCACCATCACGACCTCCAAAAGTTGGAATTGACCAATACAGATGCATATTATTGGCTCCATCCTGTGCACTGACTTGCATGGCAAGCAGGTATTCGACAGAGTTGGTGGTGGTGTTAAATGCTGCAGCATAAGTACTGGCAAGATTGCGGCCATTGGCCACCCCGACTGTGATACCACGATGTGCTGCATCCCTTGCATCAGCAAATCTCTCCATCTGCAGGTACACCCTTGAAAGCATCGCTGAAGCAGCAGGTTTTGCGGCATATACAGAATTGGTATTAGGCAACAATGTTTCCGCCTGAGTTAAGTCATCAAGTATCTGGGTATAGACCTGCTCAACAGTGTTTCTGGAAACATAGGAGGAAGCGTCAATTCCCCTTGTTGGCGTCAAAATGAGTGGCACGCCGGGATTGGTATTTACAGAACCTGCACTATACGGCTTGGCGAACAATTTCACCAGCTCAAAATACATGGCGCCCCGGATGAAAAGAGCTTCCCCTTTCACCCTGTTTTGATCAGCCATGTTTACCACATTGATTGCACTCAGGATATTATTGGCAATATTTATGGTATTATAGGCACTGAGCCATGTAGCTGAAACGAAGCTGTTGGTTGTAATCATAGCTTTTAGCCACACCTCTCTTGGCTGGTTAAATGTGCCTTCCCAGCGAATTTCTCCATTGGCAGCCAGCAATTCAGAATACAAGAACAAGTTGCCGCCATAGAGGTTGCCGCTGCTTATCGCATCCCAGGCGCCGTTCAATACTTTTTTTACGTTGGCATCTGAATTCAGTGCCACTTCCTCCGCAACACTTTGTTGCGGCAGGAGATCCAGTTTTTTATCGCAGGAAGCGATAAAAACCGAACAAGCTATTATTGGAATTATAAAACGTTTCATAATTTATTCAGTTTTTTGGTTAAAACCCAAGATTGATACCGAAAGTGAATGATTTGATTTGCGGAGCAGCATAAAAATCGCTTCCCTGGTTACGATTGCCGGCTCTGTAATCTGTGTTCACTTCAGGGTCCCAACCTGTATAATCAGTGAAAGTGGCGAGATTAACACCTGTGAAATAAATCCTGGCTGAACGGATCTTCAATTTGCTGAGAATTTCATTGCTCAGGTTATATGCCAGTGTTAAATTCTTTAACCGGACATAACTTCCGTCTTCCACATAACGACTGGAGGCATTGATTCCATTTCCATAGCCAAGACGCAATTGAGGAACATCGGTAATATCACCCGGGTTTCTCCAGCGGCGAAGCTGGTCCTTTGTCTGGTTGTCAAACCAGTCAAAACTGGCTGACATAAATCCTCCGCCCCCATTGATAATCTGGTTGCCAAAAACACCCTGGAATAAAACACTTAATTCAATTCCTTTATAGCTGAATGTGTTTGTTAGGCCACCGATCCAGTCAGGATTGGGATCCCCCACAATAAAATTACCCGCAGCATTGTAGCTATTGGTAGTTGTCTTCCCGTCAGGCAAATAATACAACGCATCCCCATTAGCAGGGTCAGCACCGGCGAACTTAGGGCCATAGAAAATACCAATTGGCTCACCAACGATCAATGAATTCAGGAAACGACCATCATTTCCCGGTATGGTTGTTTGCTCTCCATCCAGTTTGGTGATCTTATTCATATTCCTGGAAAGGTTCAGGCTGGTATTCCATTTGAAGTCACGACCCCTTATATTATCGGAGTTGAGAACAAACTCAAACCCTTTGTTTTCCATGGAACCCACATTCACAGTTTGTGTAGCAAAACCAGATGTGCCGGGAACAGGTACATTATATATAAGGTCTTTTGTTTTTCTGTGATAGTAATCAATTTCACCTGTCAGGCGGTTTCCAAACAACCCAAAATCAATACCGATGTCTATCTGTTCGTTTTTCTCCCATTTCAACTGGGGATTAGCCAACTGTGTGGGCACAAGTGCTGATACATTGTTATACCGTGCAGCGCCCCACAGCCCGAGCTGGGCAAAATTGCCAAAGCCGGCGTCATTACCATTAAGACCCCAGCTTGCTCTCAGTTTCAGGAAATCAATCCACGAAGACCCTTTCAGGAAATTTTCTTCGCTAAGTATCCAGCCTGCAGAAATGGCCGGGAAGAAACCATACTTATTTTCTTTACCAAATCGTGAAGAACCATCTATACGTCCACTGAGGGCAAAAAGGTATTTATTATTGAATTTGTAGTTTACCCGTGCAAAATAAGAAAGGATAGCTGATTCATTCAAAGATGAAGAACCGCCTGTTATTCGTCCGGCACTTGCCAGCCTCTGCAAAGCATTTACCGGAAAATCTTCACCCTGAACAAACGAAAAATCACTGCTGAACTTCTGATAAGCCATGCCAAGTGTCGCATCAATATCATGCTTACCATTGATGGTGGTGAGGTAGTTAAAGTAATTATTGGTATTAATGTTCAGCGTTCTGAACCAGCTTGATGAACCATAGCCGTTTGTTGATAAGCCTGTGAGGGTCCGGTTGCCACGAAACAGTTCATCGTTTTGGGTAAGAATGTCGGCGCCGAATTCTGTTCTGAAATTCAATCCTTTCATGAATTTATAATTCAGAAAAACGTTCCCGATATTTCTGAAGCTGGTGGATTTGAATTTGGAATCTTCCGTCTCTATTAATCCATTGTAATATGTTGTAACAGGGCGGTCATACAAAACTCCATTCAAATCCCTGGGAGGAGTGATGGGAGCCAACGCTACCAATTGCATGGGAGTCTGAAAGGCATTATCCAGATTATTCCTGTTACTCACCGTGCGGGAAACGCTTAAGTTGAACCCGATCTTCACTTTATCACTTGCATCATGTTCCAGGTTGAAGCGGCTGGATATACGTTGAAAATTATTCAGGATAAGGATTCCGTCCTGGTCGTTAAATCCACCGCTAATGTAGAATCTTGTTTTATCCGTTCCGCCGGATGCTGTAATATCAACCAGTTTTGTTCTTGCATTATCATTAAAGGCCAGCTTTTCCCAGTCCGTATCGGTTTCAAGATTCTGCCAGCTTGAGTGCCCGGAGTGTCTCGTTAAACGTCCTTCAGCAAACTGCAACCAGGAACCAGGATATTGAGCAGGATCCAAGGGATTCACACCTTCAATAATATCGCTGTTGATAGCAGCTTCCCTTAACAAATCAACATATTCTTGTGCATTCAGGAAACCTCTGTATCCTGTAGGCTTGTTAATGCCATATTGAAAATTCACATTCAGATTGGTACGTCCGGCTTTTCCTTTTTTTGTTGTGATAAGTACAACGCCACCGGCAGCCCGTGAACCATAAATAGAAGCAGCAGATGCATCTTTAAGGATATCGAAAGTCTCAATGTCATTGAAGTTGATATCCGCCAATGCATTTCCTGAAAGTCCATCTGTATTGATGGGAATACCATCTACTACATACAGTGGTTCATTAGAGGCTCCGATCGAACCTGTTCCCCTTATTCTCACTTTTACACCTTCACCCACTTTACCATTATTGGCCTCTACAAAAACACCGGCAGCCCTGCCCTGCAAAGCCTGAGTGAAATTGGGAACAGGAATGTTTGCCACCTCTGCTCCTTTAACCCGTGCGATATTGCCGGTAAGGTCTTTTTTGATTTTGGTGCCATAACCTGTTACAATCACCTCGTCCAACGATTGCGACTGGGATGCCCTTAATGAGACAGAAACAGCCGAACCGGATATGGCCACTTCAATTGTTTCAAATCCCAACGCAGAAATAATTAGTGCTTTAATGCTTTCGGGAATTGTGAGAGAGAAAGAGCCATCCTGTCCCGATACAGTTCCGCTTCTTGATCCTTTAGCCAAAATGGATGCCCCCACAACAGGAGATCCATCTCTTCCGTCAGTAACTTTTCCAATTACCGTCTTGTTTTGAGCCCATAGCATTTGTGCGGAAATAACAAATACCGCCAGCAACAGGCTTGCCGATTTTCTCATGTGCATGTAGTTTTAGTAGTAACTAAAATATTATAATAAAATGTCAAGACAAAAAAAACCATGCAGATTGCTGCACGGTTTCAATATTGATGCTATTTAAAAGTAATATTTGATAAATATCACCTGTCTCTGCTGCCGAGGTACAGCAAAATGTACTGCACCAGAGTAACCACTGCGGCCAACGCTGCCACCACATAAGTCATTGCTGCCCACTTCAATGCGTCTTTTGCTTTGGGATATTCCTGGGTGTTGGTAACATTGGTTGTATTCAACCAGGCAAGTGCCCTGTTGCTGGCATCAAACTCCACCGGCAGGGTCACTAATGAAAATATAACCGTTATGGCAAAAATGATAATACCGATCAGCAGTAATGTGGTGTTGCCCGAACTTGCCATAATCACCCCAATCAACAGCACCCAGTTTACCAGCATGGAACTGATCTGCACAGCCGGCACCAGCTTGCTTCTCATCATCAGCCAGCTATAAGATGTGGCATGCTGAACGGCGTGGCCGCACTCATGGGCCGCCACCGCTGCGGCAGCCACTGTTCTTCCATTAAAGACATCCGGGCTCAGGTTCACTGTTCTGTTAGCAGGGTTATAATGGTCTGTCAAAAAGCCCTCTACTGAGGTCACTTTGACATCAAAAATTCCGTTTTCCCGGAGCATTTTTTCCGCAATTTCCCGGCCTGTAAGCCCATTTGACAAGGGCACTGTTGTGTACTTTTTGAACTTGTTTTTCAGGACCATGGAAACCAACATGCTGATACCTAAAAATATCAGCGAAACGATCATAATTGGTGCTGTCATCTCATTAAAAATATTTAGTTATGTAAAATCTATAACAAATCTACTACCATTTCAGTTGCTCTGCTTTTTTCCGGTCTTTTTGTCATCCTGGTTGAAAAGCAAGACACTCAAAATCAACCTGTACGGCATAACCGCAATTTAAATTTATTTATTATAAACAATTGTATATCAATTTGTTAAAATTGAATTGTTTTAATTTTTTATTCCCGGCAAACCTGGCCAAAAAGTCTTTAAAGTTATTCACAGCAGCAAAAATTTATTTTGTAATGTGGGTCATATTTGTAACTTAGCAACAGAATTTAATGGGTTAGTAAGTAAGAGGGTCGGTCGAAAGATTGGCCCTTTTTACATTTTATGCCAGACCAAAAAAATTGGGGCTTTTCATCTTTTTTTTTATCCTGTTTCTGCACAACATTTCTTCTTTCTGTTTCAAATTTTTATACAACTTCTTCTGATAAATTACCTTTAGTGCATGAGTAAAGTTAAGTCGGCTTTTTTTTGTCAGCATTGTGGTTACGAAAGTGTGAAATGGGTAGGTCAATGTCCCTCATGCGGTCAATGGAATACGTTTGTAGAAGAACTGATACAAAAAGAAACTACAAAAAATGGCAACGGCTGGAAGGATTATCATGAAGAAAGGCGGAATAATAAAACGATTTCGCTGGCCGAAGTAAAAAGCAGCGAAGAAAAAAGATTGGTAACCGCAGATGCAGAACTCAACAGGGTGTTGGGTGGTGGCGTTGTGCCGGGAAGCATTGTGCTGGTGGCCGGGGAACCGGGAATCGGAAAATCAACTTTATTTTTGCAAAACGGATTGTGGCTAAAAGGTATCACTGTTCTTTACATCAGCGGCGAAGAAAGCGAACAGCAAATAAGAATGAGGGCCGACAGGCTCCAACTGAAGAATGAAAACTTTTATTTACTTACCGAAACCTCCACGCAGGTTATTTTTCAGGAAATAAAAAAACTGAAACCGCAGCTTGTTATTGTTGACTCGATACAAACACTGCAAACTCCTTTTATAGATTCTTCTCCCGGCAGTGTGTCACAAATAAGAGAATCCGCCGCCGAGTTTCAGCGCTTTGCCAAGGAAACCGGTACTCCCGTTTTTCTTATTGGTCATATCACTAAAGACGGAAGCATTGCAGGCCCAAAGATATTGGAGCATATGGTGGACACTGTGCTGCAGTTTGAAGGTGACCGTCATTATGCTTATCGTATATTAAGAACATTAAAGAATCGTTTTGGCAGCACAGCAGAACTGGGGATTTATGAAATGACCGATGCCGGTATGAAAGGCGTTGCCAATCCCAGTGAGATCCTCATTACACAAAAAGAAGAACAACTCAGCGGCATTGCCATTGCAGCCACCATAGAGGGCATGCGGCCTTTGCTGATAGAAGTGCAGGCATTGGTTACTCAATCTGTATATGGAACACCTCAACGCACTGTCAGTGGTTTTGATCTAAGACGTTTGCAATTATTGTTAGCCGTTTTGGAAAAGCGTGGCGGTTTTCATTTCGGCATGAAGGATGTTTTTCTCAATATTGCAGGAGGGTTAAAAGTTGAAGACCCTTCTATTGATCTTGCTGTTTTATGTGCCCTGCTCTCATCATATGAAGATACACCGCTATCACAGCATATATGTTTTGCAGGTGAGGTTGGCCTGAGTGGTGAAATAAGAGCGGTGAACCGGATCGACCAGCGGATTGCAGAAGCAGAAAAATTAGGTTTTGAAAAAATTATAGTTTCCAAGTACAACCAAAAAGGATTAGCGAAACAAAAATTCAAAATAGAAATAGTGACAATGGGAAAAGTGGAAGAACTGTATCAATACCTTTTTTAATGACAGGCCTTGCAGAAATAAAGGATTCTTTGCTGCATTTGTTTTTCCCGCATATCTGCGATGGTTGCGGCAGCGATCTGCTTGGCAAGGATTCGGCCCTTTGCATGAGATGCATAGAAGCTTTGCCGCAAACCGATTTTGAATTTCACCCCGGCAACCCGGTCGAAAAAAAATTCTATGGCCGCCTGCCCCTGCAACATGCGGCAGCTCATTGCTATTTTACAAAAGAATCACTGATGCAGCATCTTGTTCACAAAGTGAAATACAGGAACAACCGTGAGCTGGGCATTCAATTAGGAAAACTGATGGGTGATGCATTGAAAAGATCGGGCCGTATCGATGCAGATGTGATGATACCCCTGCCCCTGTTCCCGGTGAAAGAAAGAAAAAGAGGTTATAACCAGTCAATGCTTTTATGCGAGGGCATGGCAGAGTGTATGCATATTCCTGTTTTAAGAAAAGTCATTACAAGACCACAGCATACAGAAACTCAGACAAAAAAAGGCAGGATAGAACGCTGGAAAAACATGGAGGGGAAATTTGTCCTTATTGATCCCGAAGCCATTGCCGGCAAACATGTTTTGCTGGTGGATGATGTTATTACTACCGGTGCCACACTCGAAGCCTGCGGCAGCGAGTTATTAAAAGCGGAAAATGTAAGACTCAGTTTGGTCACTCTTTGCTACTCCTATAGCTAATCTGGAATAGTTCTGTTATTTTTATGCCGTGAAAACAATTTGCCTGATCCTTATATCCTGTTTAACCCTGTTTTTTTCCTGCCGGAAAGAACCTTTCATCACCTCAGCAGATGCCCGGTTGTTCATTACTGTGGACACTCTCAAATACGACACTTTGTTTACCAGCACAGGTTCTGTCACCCAATCATTCAAGATCGTTAATGAAAATAACAGGAGGCTTCGCATCTCTTCTGTCAGGCTGATGGGCGGAAGCGGTTCTGCTTTTAAAATAAATGTTGACGGCCTTACAGGACCTGAAGTGTCGAATCTTGAAATTGCAGCAAATGACAGTGTATATGTTTTTGTGCAGGTGAATATTGACCCTGACGCAAATGACCTGCCCTTTATCGTAAGAGACAGCATACAGGTGAGCTTCAATGGCAATAACAGGTTTGTTCAGTTGGAAGCATGGGGACAAAATGCACATTTTTTACGAGCAAAAGAGATCACGGCAGACGAAACCTGGACTAACGACAGACCATATGTTATCCTCGATTATCTGTATATAGCGCCAAACAGAACATTGGCCATTGACAAAGGCTGCAGATTATATATTCATGCTGATGCTCCTATAATTGTTGATGGCACTTTGCAGGTGAATGGTATGAAAGACAGCACTGACAGGGTTTATTTCCAGGGTGACCGCCTGGACGATCCATACAGGGATTTTCCGGCAGGATGGCCCGGCATTTATTTCACCAGCAGTAGCCAGGATAATGTGCTGAACTATGCAGTGATAAAAAATGCTTACCAGGCAATTATTGCAGAAGAACCTTCGCCAAATGCCAATCCTAAATTAACCCTTAATGAATGTGTCATTGACAACTCCTACGAATATGGCATCATTGCTCTCAATTCCAGCATCAATGCCCGTAACTGTTTAGTAAGTAACTGCGGAAAGAATATTTATCTCGTTAAAGGCGGAAATTACCAGTTCACTCATTGCACCGTGGTCACTTATTCCAACGCCTTCATTTTGCACAAAGATCCAGTCCTTACTGTTTCTAATTTTGCCAATAACACTGCTGCTAACCTGAATGCTGTTTTCCGAAATTGCATTTTTTGGGGTGAAAGCGGTGTGGTGAACAACGAAGTGGTGGTTCAAAAAAATGGTAACACTGTTTTTAATGTCAATTTTGACCAGGCTTTATGGAAGGTGCAAACAACACCATCAGATATAACCAGTAGCGGCATCATCAACAACCAGCCTCCGCTTTTTGACAGCATCAGCATCTCAAGAAGATTTTATGATTTTCGGCTACAGGCCGGTTCTCCGGCGCTTGACAAAGGAGTTAATACCATTATTAATACCGACCTGGGCGGCAATCCAAGACCTGTTGGACTGCCCGATCTCGGCTGTTTTGAGAGACAATAAACCGGTCAAAGAATTTTAAGAACGCCTGAACAGAATCAGCCTACCTTTGTTTTCCCTTTTGATTCAACCTTAATTAGTGAAACATGAAAGCATTATTAATAACACTGCTGTTGTCATTTACACTGACAGGCGGTTCCATTTATGACTTTAAAGTTCCCGGCCTGGATGGAGAAATAGATTTCTCACAGTTCAAAGGCAAAAAAATCATGATTGTGAACACAGCTTCCAAATGCGGCAACACCCCGCAATATGCCGAATTGGAAAAATTGTATGAAAAATACAAGGACAAATTAGTGATCGTTGGTTTCCCCGCCAATAATTTCGGCAGCCAGGAACCGGGCAGCAATGCAGAGATCAAAGAATTCTGTTCAAAAGAATACGGTGTCACATTCCCCATGGCGGAAAAAGTATCGGTGAGAGGAGATGATATTCATCCGTTATATAAATGGCTGGTGGATCAGTCAAAAGAGTTAGCCAAAAATGTTCCCGCTGATAACTCAAAAGATATACTCTGGAAAAGATTTCTGCAGGACCCCGTCATTTGGAATTTCACCAAATTCCTGCTGGATGAAAAAGGGAACCTTGTAGCGGTATTTCATAATAAGGTGGGGCCGATGAGTGCAGAAGTGTTGAAATATCTGAATTGATGACAGTTTGATTTTTTTTAAAGCGGTTTCATCCTGGAGCCGCTTTTTTGTTGGCAGAAGATTTATTTTCGCCATTCATGCTTTTCAAAGACATTATAGGACAGGTGGCTATCAAAAAGCAATTGGCCGAAATGTTGCAGCACAACCGCCTCAGCCATGCTTTGTTGTTTTTAGGCAAAGAAGGATCGGGTGGACTGCCGTTGGCATTGGCCTTTGCTCAGTTCATTGTTTGCGAAAAAGTCAATGATCACCGGTCATCGGTCAATAGTCCATCGCTGTTTGGGGAAGAACCAGTAACCAGCAACAAGCAACCGGCAACAGAGGCCTGTGGCATTTGCAGCGCCTGCATCAAAGCTCAACAACTGATCCATCCCGATATTCATTTTTCATACCCTGTCGTTACAAAAAAAGCCGGAAGTCCTCCCATCAGTACAGATTATATCAGCGAATGGAGAGAATTTGTCAAAAGCTATCCCTATGGCAATGCATACGACTGGCTTCAGTTTATCGGCGCAGAAAATAAACAGGGTAATATTACAGCCCATGAATGTAGTGACATCATCCGCAAACTGAACCTGAAGAGTTTTGAAAGCGAATACAAGGTGCTCATCATGTGGATGCCGGAATACCTCGGCTATGAAGGGAACAAGCTGCTGAAGCTACTCGAAGAGCCGCCGCCCAACACTTTATTCATTCTTGTGGCCGAAAATGAGTCGCTGATCCTGCCAACCATATTAAGCCGATGCCAGTTGGTAAAAATCCCGATGCTGGAGGCAAAGGATATTGAAGATGCCCTGATCACAAGAAATAAAACCGAAGGCACAACAGCCCGCCAGGTGGCGGGTGTGAGTGAGGGCAATTACCGGGAGGCCCTGCAATTGGTGCAACATGCCGACGAGGACTGGCAGAGTTTATTAAAGGACTGGCTGAATGCCATTTTGCGAACTGGCCCTATCGCACAGACCAAATGGGTGGAGGAAGTGAGCCGGCTGGGCCGGGAAAAGCAAAAACAATTTCTCCGCTACTTTAACCATATTCTTGACCAGGCCATTCATTACCGCATTTTAGGTGACCAGATGCAGCTTTCTGTGGCCGAAAAGGATTTTTGCGAAAAACTGAACAAGAAAGTGACTGATATTGCCCAGCACCAGGCCCTGGTGGAAGAACTGGACCGGGCAGCCTACTATATTGAGCGGAACGCTAATGCCAAGATCCTATTTCATGCCCTGACGATCAAGATATATCATATTATACAGGACAAGATTGTATTTGCATAGCTACCAGGAGGCTTAAAAACCTTCAGGACTTAAGAATTTGATATTCGGGATAAGATTGTATTTTTGACCAACTGAGGGTGGGCGAAGATGTTGAATGTGAAAAAGATGAGGGTGCCCCCGCAGTTTAGAATTGAAAAGCTTTACCGTGTCATTCGCAACTACATATATTACTTCGGTTGTTCGGACTTCATTGCTGAGCAGCGAATACAAAATGTAGAAGTTTCCCGGCGAATAAATGCCGGGATTTTGACCAAAGCGTCAGTGTGCGACGTAACGGATGCTTACTATTCATTCTGCTAACGGTTTCCCCCTCAAATCAAAAATCTTAAATCTGAAATTACGGATGGGTTGCAGCAATTGTGGCACGGGTAAACCGAATGGATGTAAGAGCAACGGCGGGTGCAGCACCGGCGGCTGTAATCGCATGAACACCCATGACTGGCTGCGCAACCTGCCCATCGTTGATGTGGAGAGCAGTTGCAAAGTGGTGGAGATAAGTTTCAATAAAGGCACCCGAAAAGATTTTTTCCGCAACCCCGCATTGCACCCATATGAAAAAGGCGACCTGGTGGCAGTGGAAGGTGTAAGTGGTTTTGATGTCGGTGAAGTTTCGCTTACCGGCGAGATCGTCCGTTTGCAGATGAAAAAAAGAGGGGTGAAAGAAGACAACCCCGAAATGAAAAAAATATTGCGTTCTGCAAGCGACCGTGACCTTGACCTGATGAAACAGAACAAAGCCAGAGAACCGGAAGCCGTGATCCGCAGCCGGGCCATTGCCAGGCAACTGAAGCTGGACATGAAGATCAGCCAGGTGGAAATGCAGGCCGATGGACGTAAAGCCACTTTCTTTTATATTGCTGATGGCCGGGTTGATTTCCGTGAACTGATTAAAGTGTATGCCTCTGAGTTCAGGGTGAAAGTGGAAATGCGGCAGATCGGCGCCAGGCAGGAAGCCGGCAAAGTAGGCGGCATCGGCAGCTGTGGCCGTGAACTCTGTTGCAGCAGTTGGCTCACTGATTTTAAATCGGTGAACACCGCAGCAGCCCGTTATCAAAACCTTTCTATCAATCAAACCAAACTCAGCGGCCAGTGCGGACGGTTGAAATGCTGTTTGAATTACGAACTAGACACTTATCTCGATGCGTTGCAGCATTTCCCGGAAAATTGCGATAGCCTTGAAGTTGCCAAGGGAAGAGCTTTTCTTATCAAGAAAGATATTTTCCGCAACCTGATGTGGTACACCCTGCCCGACAGCACCAAACAATACCCGCTGACGATTGAAAGGGTAAAAAAAATAAAATCACTCAATCACCAGGGAGTTATTCCGGAAGAACTGGAAGCAGTAGATGTTGTTTCCAGCAAACCTAAAGAAGTGGAACCTGAATTTGTGGATGTGGTGGGACAGATCAGTTTGAGATCATTGGAAAAAGCGGACAAGAAAAAACGTCAGCAGCAACATCAGCAAAGACAGGGACAGAGACCACAGCAAAGACAAGGCGGGCAACAACAGCAGGGCGGTCAGCAAAACCAGCAACGCCGTCAACAAGGTGGCGGACAGCAACAACGTCCGCAACAGCAAAAAGGACAAAGACCTAACCCGCCAAGAAACCAGCAACGTCCTCCACGGCCTGATAACAAATAGTTTTTAGAGACTTTCTTTTGCAGTCAATGACTTTCGCTGGCCGAAGTAATAAATGGTTTGCGTTTGCCTCCCCCCTTTTCCTGCCCTATCTTTGCCGTCCTTAATTGCAGGCTATGTTCAACAAAAGGATAAAGATCAAAGAATTGCTGGCACAGGAACCAACAGGCCAGGAAGTGACCGTGATGGGATGGGTGCGAACCTTTCGCAATAACCAGTTCATTGCTTTGAATGACGGCAGCACCAACAACAACCTGCAGGTGCTGGCTTCGCTGGGAAAATTTGATGAAGAATTGCTGAAACGTATCACCACTTCTGCTTCGCTGAAAGTGACAGGGAAAGTGGTGCCCTCCCTGGGCAAAGGACAAAAAATGGATCTTGAAGCGACAACCATTGAAGTGCTTGGCGACAGCGATGCAGAAGCCTACCCGTTGCAACCCAAAAAACACAGTCTTGAATTTCTTCGTGAAAAAGCGCATCTGCGTTTCCGCACCAACACATTTGGTTCTGTGTTCCGTATCCGTCATTCGCTGGCTTTTGCCGTGCATAAATTTTACAACGACAAAGGCTTTGTTTATATGCACACCCCTATCATCACCGCCAGTGATGCAGAAGGTGCCGGTGAAATGTTCCGGGTAACAACGCTGCCTTTTGACAACCCGCCGAGAAATGAAGATGGCAGTATCAATTTCAAAGAAGATTTTTTTGGCCGGGCAACCAATCTCACTGTAAGCGGACAACTGGAAGGAGAACTGGCCGCCACTGCATTTGGTGAGATATACACTTTCGGGCCCACGTTCAGGGCAGAGAACAGCAACACGGCAAGACACCTCGCCGAATTCTGGATGATAGAGCCTGAAATGGCTTTTTATGACCTGGAAGACAACATGAACCTTGCGGAAGAGTTCATCAAATATATTATCCGCTATGTGATGGATAACAACCGGGAAGACCTGGAATTTTTGGCCCAGCGCTTAGCCGACGAAGAAAAACAATTGCCGCAGGACAAGAGAAGTGAGATGGGTCTTATTGAGAAACTTGAATTTGTGCTCAACAATGATTTTGAACGGCTCACTTACACTGATGCGATTGACATCCTGCAAAACAGCAATCACAATAAGAAAAAGAAATTTCAATATGAAGTGACCGGCTGGGGCATGGACCTGCAAAGTGAGCATGAACGTTATCTCGTGGAAAAACATTTTAAAAAACCCGTTATCCTTTACAACTACCCTGCTGCGATCAAAGCATTTTATATGCGGCAGAATGAAGATGGAAAAACAGTGGCGGCTATGGATATTTTAGCGCCGGGCATTGGTGAGATCGTTGGCGGTTCACAAAGAGAGGAAAGACAGGACAAATTAGAAGCAAGAATGAAAGAAATGAATATACCTGCGGAAGAATTGTGGTGGTACCTGGATACAAGAAGGTTTGGCACCGTGCCACATGCCGGTTTTGGATTGGGTTTTGAAAGAGTGGTACAGTTTGTTACCGGTATGGGTAATATCCGGGATGTGATCGCTTTCCCGAGAACGCCGGGAAGTGCGGAGTTTTAAGACTATCATGATAATTAAAAAAAAGTGGCTGAAAAAACAGCCACTTTTTTTTAATGATTTATAGCAAATCATACAGCTTCTTCATGTATGCACATCACCGGAATATGAGACTGAAAGATCAGTTGCTTTGTAGAGCTGGGTTTAAAAATAGACTGCAGCAATTTATGCCGCTTGGGAATCGCCACAATAAGATCAAGATTATTCTTCTCCCCAAATTCATTGATGCCGTCCTCAATATCTTCATGTTCAATAAAATGATACTTCGGGTTAGCGGATTCGATCATCGTATGCAGCAAAGCTGATTGTTCAGGTGTGTCTGGTCTGAATTGCTTATCCTGGTAATCAACATTCAGCACATGCAGTTCTGCATTGAAGGTTTTTACCATAGTAGTGATCACATTACCCGGGGTGTTTTCCACCACATCCCTGAAATCGCAGGCAAAACCTATCTTGCGAATGCCCTGCCCATACTCCTTCCCTGTCGGCACAGCAATCACCGGTGCTTTAAGATGGCGGATGGCAGATAAAGTGGTGCTGCCAAAAACAACCCTTTCCAGCCCGGTGCTTCCATAACTGCCCATCACCACTGCAAAGGGTTCTATTTTTTTGCAAATGTCTTCCAATTCATCCACCACATCACCCATTCTTGCTTCTGCATATATTTTCACCTGTCCCGAAGTGATGTGCTCTAATTTCTCTTTCAATGAATGAACCTTAGTTTCAGCTTCCTTTTTAAGTTCTTCAACCGAAACCACCAATACCGGCACATCGGTCATGTTTACGGGTAAACTGTAAACATGCACCAGCATGACGCTGGCGCCAATGGCTTTGGCCATGTCTGCTCCGTAATTCATTGCATTGGTAGCTGCAGGAGAAAAATCTGTTGGGATAATGATCGTTTTCATCTCGATGTTTGTTAGAATGTAAAAATATTGGATGGCGCACCCTAAGATACTGATTATCGTCAGCCCTGCTGCTGATTTTATTATGGAAAAATGCCGTGGAAAGTATCTCATTCCAAACCGCTGTTATGAATGCACCTGTATCAGCTTCGCATGAACGCCGCAGGGTCGGTGTCCGCCGGTCAAAAAAACATTCACTCAAAACAGATATGACGCCAATGGTTGACCTCGGGTTTTTGCTCATTACATTTTTTGTTATAACAACAGAATTAGTACGGCCAAAAACCAGCGACCTGCTGATGCCAAAAGATGGCCCAATAATGAAAGTCGGAGAATCAGATGCCATGACGGTGTTGCCTGCAAAAGACAATGTTGTGTATTACTATGAAGGCGAATGGCAGAAGGCATTGGCAGATGGGGCCGTTTATAAGACAACTCTGTCTTACAGCAACGGGCTGGGTGATGTAATAAGGCAAAAACAAGAAAAACTTGATAACAATCCTGCGGCCAAAGAAGGAAGAGCCGGGCTGATGCTCATCATAAGGCCGGGAAAGGAGGCTTCCTACTCGGCTCTTGTTGACCTGCTGGATGAAGTGCTGATCAATGATGTGAAGAAATATGTTATCACCAAACAAAGCCGGGAAGAAATGAAATGGCTGCAAGAGCATCAATGAGCATTGATATAGGATTGAATTCGCTGCGCTGCATTTTCCCGGATGTTAAGGTAAAATAAATTAATATCCCCGATATGATAGTTGCGGCTAAGATAAAGAAAACTCCATGGGAATTTTGGTTTTCGCACAAACAAAAAGCCGTTACTGACCGCAGCATCGGTTGTGTGTTTATAAATTTTATTGAAGTTCCACAACACACTGCCTTTGTTCAGCTCTCTTGAAGCATAAAGTCCGGTTATGGTCCACAGCAGCGGGTTGGAGGCATACGAACTTCCGTTTTCGCTTTTCAGGTAGGAAGGAACATATCCCTTACGTAATGTTCTCCAACTGCACAAACAACCTGTTTGCAGGGAATCTTTGCACATTTCCAGAAAAGTAAAATAATCAACCGGCACCGGCCAACCTGCCAGGTAAGCAACCACCAGTTTATTTCTCAGTGATGAAGAATCATTTTCCGGGTGATCAAAAAATTCATTCAGTAATCTTTCGGCCAGCTTACTGCCCTGGCTATGCGCAGCAATGATAAGGGGTCTGTCTTTGTTCCAGTGTTGCAGGTAAAATTCAAATGCTGCTTTAATATCCGAATAAGCATGATCGAATGTCTGCTTCGTTTCTTCATCCTGCTTTTTGAAAAAAGTACTGATATGTGCCTGCCGGTATCTTGGCGCAAACACCCTGCAGTGCTGGTTGAACACACTTGCCTGGTACAAAATGCTGGAATAATCCGTCTTTGCATTCAGGTATGTATCATCAATAGCAGCATTGCGTTCCTTTGCCTTTTTCTTTTTGGTGTGTGTGGTAGGATGTACAAAGAAAACATCTGCTATGGTATCTCTCATTTCACTGCCAAGAGGTGAAGGCACACTGTCTGACGGATCCCATTTCCACGGATGTGCCGCCCAATAATTGAGATTGCTGTAATCCGGCTTACCGTTTTCGCTTTCAAACCGGTAATTGTGCTGAAATGGCTTGTATTTGTTGCAGGAAATAAGGATAATAGAAACCAGTGAAAAAGCAAAAAGCCGGTTATAATACATCCCGCAAAATAAGCCCAAATCGCTATTCATCCTTTCCGTAAACCGCTGCTGTAACGCAAAGAAATTTTTTTTGCCCTCAACAATATCATATTAAATAATTGATTATCAAACATAAAATTAGTAATTGGGGTAAAAAATCATTATCGTTATTACAAAATACTTGGTACTTTGTTTTGCACAGTACCAAATATTACCTTAGCTTTGATCCAGAAATTATAAAATGAAACAGCATCTTCTTTTCACAGCGTTATTTTTTTACTCCTCAACAGTAGTGTTTGCACAAGCTGGTGAACAGCAAAAAAATGAACCAGAGTTGTACAAAGAGATTGCCCGTTTGGACAGTATAGTTTTTGATGCATTTAATAGAAGGGATATAGAAAAGTTTAAGCTGTACTTCAGTGAAGGCCTGGAGTTTTACCATGATAAAGGCGGATTGACCGGATATGATCACACTATTGAATTCTTGGAATCGATTGCTAAAACGAACAATGATCTGAAAAGGGATTTGGTAAAAGGAAGTTTGGAGGTTTATACGGTGGCCGGCTATGGCGCCATTCAAATTGGGTCACACCGGTTTTGTCATACCGAAAACAATAAACCAGATTGCGGAGTTTTCCAGTTTGTCCATATATGGCAGAAAAGAAATGATCAATGGAAAATTACAAGGGTTGTCAGTTATGACCATTAACAATAAATGATAAACGGCGGGCTTGCAATAGCGAAGACCCTTAAATAAAGAATTATGAATATCGAGAACACACAGAGCCAGATGCGGAAGGGAATACTGGAATTTTGCATCCTCTCGATCATCAGAAGAGGTGAAGCTTATCCCAGTGATATTGTGGAAGAGATGCGGGCTACCAACCTGCAGATTCTGGAAGGAACTCTGTACCCCCTGCTGACCCGGCTGAAAAATGCTGACATGCTTACTTACCGTTGGGTAGAAAGCAATGCCGGCCCGCCACGAAAATATTTTTCACTGACAGAGAAAGGCGAGAACTTTTATAAAGAACTCGAACAAACCTGGAATGAACTGTCAAATGGAGTGAATGCCTTAGCCAATAAAAATGATCAGCCACTCAACAACTAACCAAACCCCTTCAACCAAATATATCGGAACATGAAAAAGATCATCAACATCAACCTCAGCGGCCGGGTGATACCGATTGAAGATTCGGCTTATGAAAATCTGCAGGCTTATATTGAAAGTCTCCGGCGCTATTTTGCCAATGAAGAAAGCCGTGAGGAGATCATCAATGATATTGAAAGCCGCATTGCTGAACTGATGAGTGAAAAGGTTCGTAAGGGAGCTGACTGCATTACTGATGAAAATGTGGAAGAGATCATCAGCTCGATGGGAAGGCCCGAGGATTTTGAAGCGGAAGATATTGCTGACAATTCGGCCAATATGAAGCAAGGACAAACTACACAACAGGAGTCGTCTTCTTCTTCCTCTTACTCTGAAAGGAAAACAACCCGGGGCCGTCTTTACCGCGACACAGGTGATAAGTTTGTCGGTGGTGTGTGTAGCGGTATAGCTGCTTACCTGAATGTTGACCCGGCTATCGTCAGGATTCTTTTTGCCATTATCACATTTGGCGGGTTTGGTTTGGGATTCGTTGCCTATATATTATTGTGGATCATTCTTCCGCCCAAAGACCTCGAAGGGTATTCAGGAAAAAGATTATACCGCAACCCCGATGACAGAATCATCGGTGGTGTGGCAGGTGGTTTGGCTGCCTATTTCAATGCAAGAACTTCCACCATCCGTTTGATATTTGCTGCCCCGCTGGTGCTTAGTATATTCATCAATATCCTGAAAGGTTTTGCATGGAACAGCGGTTTTGATTTTTTCCCCAATATCGTTTTTGGTTCATTGAGCGGCACATTCATCCTTGCCTATGTGGTATTATGGATGGTATTGCCCGAGGCAAACAGCCCTTATGAGAAAATGGAAATGCGGGGTGAAAAAGTGGATGTGAACCGGATCAGGCAAAATGTAAAAGAGTCTGCAGAGAATATGAAAGACCGGGTGAAAGGATGGAGCGATGAAATGAAAGATACTGCACAGCAGTTTGGACAAAGGGCTAAGGAGTTTGCTGATACAAGAGGAAAAGAATTTGCCAGGGAATTTGGAGAAACAGCCCGCCGCGGTGGCAGGGGTTTGGGCCATGCCATTGGTGTGTTGTTCAAGGTTTTCTTTTTATTCATAGCCGGCACCATTGCTTTTGGTTTGTTTGTCGCCCTCATTGCTTTGTTATTCGGCGGTGTGGCCTGGTGGCCCATCAATAATTTTCTATGGACAAGCCAGTCGCAGCAACTATATGCCTGGGGTACTTTGATCTTTTTCCTTGCTGTGCCGCTCATCGGTTTCATCACCTGGCTGATACGCCGCATCCTGAGAGTGAAATCCCGCAGTAACTACCTGGGATGGACCTTTGGATTTTTGTGGACCATCGGCTGGGTGGTGGCAATATTGTTTGTCGTAAGTCTCTCAAAAGATTTCCGTGAATATGAAACCAGCCAGTCAGTACTGCAGGTGAGTCAGCCCGCAAACAAGAAAATGATTGTAGCAGTATCACAACCCGAACTTTCTTATAGCGGCCGTTTTGCCTGGATGAATGATGGCGGTGAAGGATGGGATCTTACAGATGATACCCTGCGTATGTCAACAGTACGGTTTGATGTAAAAGTGAGTCCTGATTCGCAATACCATGTTATCCTGAAGCGCCATGGATTTGGCAGAACAGAAGAACAGGCCCTTGCCCGTGCTGAAAAAATTCAATACAGTGTTACATCAAGAGACAGTGTACTTGATCTTGGCAATGGATATGCGATTGACAAGGAAAGCAAGTTCCGGGGCCAGCAGGTGGAGGTTGAAATACAGGTGCCCGTAGGAAAGCAGGTTCGCTTTGACCGTTCTGTCACCGAGAAACTCAATCCCGTTAATTTCCGGGTGAAAAGAAGATACCGCCGCGACAGAGGGGTTGAGATCAATTTTGATGATCGTTATTCCTTCCGCTTCCGCACCAATGTGGATTATGTGATGGGCATTGACGGCAGCCTGAGAGATGTTTTAGGAAATACTGTAAATACAGAAAGTAATAGCAGCAGCGACTATCGCTATAAAGGTGAAAACAAAGACAGCATCAACCTGGAAGAGCAACTTCGGGAAGAAAAAAGAAAAAGAGAAGACGCTGATAAACGAATCAGGGACCTTGAAGAGAAACAAAAAAAGCATCAATCAACATCCCGCAGGGCAGAAAGCCTGGATGACAGAAATGATGACTTTGCAGCAGGTTCTCCTTCTCCGGTCCTATCACTGATGTCGTGGATGCGATAAACTTCGGTTGAAGTCCCGATGCAATCGGGATGGTTAAGCCCCTTCCTTTCGGTCGGGGCTTTTATTATGCCGGCATTGCAGCGCTTTCGGCCACTCGTTTTTCTTCCTGTCTGATACTTTCAATCTCTTCAAGGAATTCATTACCCCAATAATCAATATCAAAGTATTGAACTGAATCAAAAAGCCGTTTCATCCGCATCTGTCTTTCTGCAGGGTCCATTACCAATGCCTGCAGCAATCCTTCCCGCAACGATTTGCGGTCATAAGGGTTGGTGCGGAGTGCATAGCCCAGTTCAACAGAAGCCCCGGCAAATTCTGACAGGAGCAACACTCCGTGCCCATTCTTTTTTAATCCTTGTGTTGCCACATACTCTTTGGCCACAAGATTGAGACCATCACGCAATGGTGTTATCCAGCAGATATCGGCAAGACCATAATATGCCACTACTTCTTCAAATGGAAATGAACGGAAAAAGAAATGGATCGGCGTCCAGTCAAATTTTGAATACTTACCATTGATCTTTCCCACAGCCTGCTCCAGTTCCTGCTGAATTTTTTCATACACTTTCATTCCCTGTGCCGGTGGTGTGCAGATATTGATCAGTTCCACCTTGCCATGAAACTCAGGGTACTGTTGCAAAAATTCTTCAAATGCAAATATCTTTTCCAATGGCCCTTTTACATAATCCAGCCTTTCCACACTCACCACGATCTGCTTTTCACCCAACTGCTCCCGCATTTGAATGATGGCTTTTTGTGTGGATGGCCTGGAGAACAATTCATTAATGTAACCTGTGTTCACCCCAACAGGATGGGCGCCTAACCTGACCGTTCTGCCACCTGCTTCAATTTCACGGGTCATTTTTTCAACCCCAAGCGGACAACTGTAGCTCAGAAACCGTTCCGTACAGTTCACTTCCTGTGTCACCTTTACAGGCATTTGGCTTTTTACAACATCTACAAAATTCTCTGCATAACGGGGGATATGAAATCCGATATAATCACATTGCAACAGGCTGCCGATGATCTCACCCCTCCACGGAATGATATTAAAAATATCTGCCGGAGGAAAACTGGTGTGATGAAAAAAAGCGATTCGCAGATCAGGCCGAAGCTGGCGCAACAAACCGGGCACCATCCACAGGTTGTAATCATGTATCCACACGGAAGCCCCGTGATCCGCTTCAGCTGCTGCTTTTTCTGCAAAAAGCCTGTTCACTTTCACAAAATGTTCCCAGTGATTGTGGTTGAAGGAAACCCTATCAACAAACGAAAAGATTGCCGGCCAGAAAGCCTCCTTGGAAAAAACCTTATAAAACAGATCCACTTCCTTTTTGGTCATCCCGATCCTTGACACCAGCAGGTTGGGATAATTCTTTTCATCCACATAAATATTCCGCAGCGGCTCTCCTTTTTTCTCCACTTCCTCCCAGGCCACCCAGGCGCCTGTTCTTCCACCCCTGAAAAATCCCATCAGCGAAGGAATGATACCATTGGGGCTTTGCGGAGGAATATGTGCTCGCCTGCCGTTTACTTCCCTCACTTCATAAGGAAGGCGGTGATAAAGGATCAGCAGTTGGTTGTCACCGTTAGTGCTGGCAATTTTTTCGATTTCCTGTTTGGGATAATATTTTCTGAATTCATGAAAATGAGCCAATGATTCCAGGATGCCGCCGCAACCCGGCTGACCGGCCTGAAATACCTGCGGCATATCTGCAGTTGCATCCAGCAAAGCTTGCTCTGCCTGGCCTACTACAACACCTTTATACCCGGTTTCGTACAACGAAAGATCATTCAGCGTATCCCCGGCCACGAGGATATGCTCTGGTTGCACCTGCAATAATTTGACTAATTGCTGCAAAGTGGAGCCCTTGTTTACTCCTGCCGGCAATATGTCAACATATTTACCTGCTGAAACCAACACATCACAACCCAATGAAGTGGCAATTTTATTCAACAACTCAAAGTCCATTGTATCATCATAATAATATGAGCACCGTCTGGATTGCGGCACTTCCTGCCATTTCAGTCCTTTTACCTTCTTTAGCTTGTTTCTGATGGCAATACGACCCGGCCATTTTTCTTCGGTGCCTGCCTGCAATGGCTGAATCGCTTCCATAGTCATGCCATTTACTACTGTTGCCCCTACATCACAGATGATATAATCGGGATGAGGGATCACCGGGTCTTTGAGCAGGGGTATCACTGTTTCCAGTCCTCTTCCTGTTACAAACACCAGACGAATATCATTTCTTTCTCTCACCAGGCGGTATAGTTGCTGTTTGTGAGCACTTTTGCCTCCTATAAAAGTTCCGTCAAGATCAGTTGCTAATAATAACATGGTTATTCATTTTATCGTAATTGGTTTTCTAATAATTTGAATTCAGTAAAAGCAGAGGAATGCTGATAAAGGATGCGATAAACAGCCGACACCACCGGCATTTTTACTTTTAACAAGTCAGCTAACTGCTGAATGCCTTTCACTGCCGGAAATCCTTCTACCACCATAGTCATTTTGTCTTCGGCCATAGGAATGCTGTATCCCCTGCCGATCATTTGTCCGAATGTGCGGTTACGGCTGAATTCTGAATAGGCCGTAACCAACAGATCACCGAAATATGCGGAATCATACAGATCTCTTGGTTTGTTGTCAATTACCTGTAAAAAAAATTTCATCTCCCGCATCGCATTGCTGACCACCACCGCCAGGAAATTATCCCCGTAGTTTGCTCCTTTCACAAGCCCCCCGGCAATGCCAATGATATTTTTCAAAACCGAACTGTACTCAACACCTATGGGATCGTTGTTTTGTATCACAGTGACATACCCGGATCTGATGGCTTCGGAGGTTCGCATAACAGCGACAGGGTTTTTGCCCGCTACTGTCAGGTAAGTTTTTCTGTTCATGGCAATTTCTTCTGCATGACAAGGGCCGGATAGTACAATAATTTCATCGGGCTGTTTGGCAAATCGCCTGGATAAGTAAACTGATGGTATCAGCAGGTCAGGAGGTATCAGCCCTTTGATCGAAACATATAGGTTTTTTTGGCGAAAAACATTTTCATCCAGTTCCGCTACCGTTTGTTCAAGATAGGCAGATGGCACAGCGAATAATATATCATTAGAAGAAGCAATCGCTTTCTCCAGGTTGCTGGTCGGGTAAATATGCTGCAAATCAAGTTGCAAAAAACCCAGGTAATTCGGGTTCCTGGCATGTGTCAACAGGTAATCAACATGCCCCTGCGAACGCAGATGCCAGTTTACGGTGATGTTGCCTTCTGAAAAGATCTTGACCAATGCTGTTGCCCAACTGCCTCCCCCGATTATGGAAAGTCGCTGCAGTGGTTGCAATGTCATTACATTTAATAAATAAAAAATTATACAAAGAGCACCGCAAAGTTATAAAATGATAGAGCGGCTCACATTATAATTTCATTAGCGGGACATAAACAACTGTGTTATAGAAAGAAAAAAATATTACCCGGTATTTTATAGAACAACCCGACTCCGGACAAAGCGATTTGTAATACTTAATTATTCATAGCAGAAAAGCAGCAATGATGTACATTCACATCATGCAGGCACTAACCTTCGGAGGCATTGAAAAGATCGTTTACCACGCTGTTGCCGATCCGGCGATACTGCAACCCACTGATGCTATTGTTCAGGTCAGCTTGGCGGGAATCTGTGGTTCCGATCTGCATGTGTATCATGGAAGGGAAGCCGGCCTGGATAGTGGAACCGTGATGGGCCATGAGTTTGTGGGCACTGTGGTGGAAACAGGAAGGGATGTAATGAAATACAGTAAAGGATCAAGAGTGCTGAGTCCCTTTACCACTTCCTGTGGTAGCTGTTATTATTGCCTCATGGGTCTTACCTGCCGCTGTGAAAAAGGAAATCTTTTTGGATGGGTGCAAACAGGCCAGGGTTTGCATGGCGCCCAGGCGCAGTATATCCGTGTGCCGATGGCGGATACAACACTTATTGCATTGAGCAATGATCTTAGCGAAGAGAAGGGGTTGTTGCTTGGTGACATTTTTTCTACCGGTTATTTCTGTGCCGACAATGCAGGTATAAAAAATAACGGGGTTTATGTTGTCATCGGTTGCGGTCCTGTTGGGCTGATGACAGTGATCGCTGCCAAACACCTTGGCGCTGAAAAATTGTTTGCAATAGATTTTTCCAATGAAAGACTGGAAAAAGCAAAAGAATTTGGAGCAATTCCATTGAACCCGGCAACTGATAATTATAAAGACAACATACTAAATGCAACAAACGGCCGCGGCGCCGATGCGGTGATGGAAGTGGTGGGCAGCAGCGAAGCCTTGCGAATGGCCATGGATATGTTGAGACCGGGCGGCACCATTTCATCTGTTGGGGTGCATACGGCAAAACAGTTTTCTTTTTCACCGGTGGAGGCCTATGATAAAAATCTTGTTTATAAGATCGGTCGCTGTCCTGCGCATTATTATGCAAACAAGCTGATCAGGGAGGAGGTGATACAGCGTTCCGCTGCCGAAACGATCATCACTCACCGATTTTCCCTTGATGAAGGAGCAACGGCTTACGATATTTTTGATAAGAAATTGGATAATTGTATCAAAGCGGTTTTAGTTCCGTAGCCAATGGTACTTTTACAGCATGAAAGATAATTTCTCAAAACAAGCGGATATATATGCAAAATACCGGCCCGGTTATCCGCAGGAATTATTTGATTTTATCTTAACTCATATCAACAACAGAGACACAGCATGGGATTGCGCCACTGGGAACGGGCAAACAGCTAAAGAACTGGCCAGGCGGTTTAATAAAGTTTTTGCCACAGATATCAGCGAAACACAACTTTTGAATGCCACCCGGCTACCCAATATTTTTTATTCTGTTCAGCCGGCAGAGCAAACCAATTTTGCCGATAACAGTTTTGATCTTGTCACTGCGTCGCAGGCACTGCATTGGTTCAATTTTGACTTGTTTTACACAGAACTCCACCGGGTGCTAAAACCCGGTGGATGGTTTGCTGCCTGGATGTATGGAGGAATCACCATTACTCCACCCATTGATGAGCTGAAAAAACGGCATCATGATGTTACACTTGGGCCATATTGGGACAAGGAAAGAAAATTGGTAGATGAGAATTATGAAACGATTCCATTCCCGTTGAAGGAGATCAGTTGCCCGGCGTTCAGCATGGCTTACGAGTGGAACATAGAGGACCTCAAAGGATATTTCAATTCCTGGTCGGCCCTGCAAAAATTTATTGCCGTCAATGGGTATAACCCGGTTGATGAATTAATGAAGAAGATCGGAGAGCATTGGACAGAAGGCAGGATGACGGTTCGTTTTCCCTTATATCTGCGGATGGGCCAGGTACTGAAATGATGGTCTTTTCCTCTACATTTGCGGACAATTTGCTTGTATGAAGAATACTCCTTTCACCCAAAAACATATTGCTCTTGGCGCAAAGATGGCAGAGTTTGCCGGTTACAATATGCCCATCTCCTATTCGGGCATCAATGATGAACATACGGCCGTCAGGAAAAATGCCGGTGTGTTTGATGTGAGCCATATGGGTGAATTCATCCTGAAAGGTGAACATGCCCTTGACCTCATTCAAAGAGTGACCAGCAATGATGCTTCCAAACTGAAAGCCGGGCAGGCTCAATACAGTTGTTTGCCGAATGAAACAGGCGGCATTGTAGATGACCTGCTCGTGTATTGCATTGAAGAGAACAAAGTCTATATGCTGGTGGTGAATGCCTCCAATATTGAAAAAGACTGGAACTGGATCAGCCGCTTTAATACGAATAATGCGGAAATGCATAACATCTCAGACAAAACAGGTTTGCTGGCGGTGCAGGGGCCTAACGCCACTAAAATATTGCAACCGCTGACAGAGATGGATATTCTCAACCTGAAGTATTACACGTTTGTAAAAGGAAAATTTGCCGGAGTTGATAATGTACTGATCAGCGCAACCGGTTATACCGGCGCTGGTGGTGTAGAAATTTATTTTCCCGCAGGGCCCGGTGGGGAAGACAAAGACGACGCTGCTGACAAAATATGGAATTCCATTTTTGAAATTGGCGGGCCGCAGGGATTGAAACCGGTTGGATTAGGAGCAAGGGATACTTTAAGACTGGAAATGGGTTTTTGCCTTTACGGGAATGATATTGACGATACCACATCTCCTTTAGAAGCAGGGTTGGGTTGGATCACCAAATTCAGCAAAGACTTTACTTCAAAAGAGATATTTGAAAAACAAAAAGTCAATGGCGTAGAAAGAAAATTAGTAGGTTTCGAAATGATCGAAAAAGGAATTCCCCGTCATGGTTATGAAATAAATGACGCTGAAGGCAACAAAATCGGGCATGTAACATCCGGCACACAATCCCCCAGTCTTGGCAAGGCCATAGGCATGGGCTATGTGTCAAAACCCTTTGCTGCAATTGACAGCATCATTTATATTAAAATTCGTGACAAACAATTGCAGGCAAAAGTGGCAAAGCTGCCTTTCAGCTAAAATCATTTTGATTTACCTTTATGCAAGCCTTGCCGTATTTGGTGAGGCTTTTTATTTACAACATTATGGGTACAAGAAAATTAAATAGCCGCAAACGCATTGCCCTTGTAGCACATGATAATAAAAAACCGGAGCTGATCGAATGGGCTGTATATAATAAGGAAGTACTATCCCATCACAAGTTATTTGCAACCGGCACCTCCGGTATGCTGCTTGAAAAAGCATTGGATCAACCGGTAACAAAATTACTGAGCGGACCATTGGGTGGTGATCAGCAGATCGGCGCCATGATCGCCGAAGGAAAAATTGATGTGCTGATCTTTTTCTGGGATCCGATGGAAGCACAACCGCATGACCCGGATATCAAAGCGCTGCTGAGAGTGGCAGCCACCTGGAATATTCCCGTGGCCTGCGACAGGGCCACCGCCGATTTCATCATGACCTCGCCACTGATGCATGATGATTACGAAGCGATCTTACCTGATTATTCTGCGTACACATCCAGAAAACTAAAATGATCAGTTGACGCTGTCATCAAATTTATTTCCCATCATTGAACGGAATTCCGGTATCCCTTCTTTCATGGCAGCCTGCGGGCCAAATATCCCGCTAAGGTTCCGGTTCATGATTTCGAGCACTTGTTTCAATTGATTTTCATCAGCCACTTCACCGCGGTACACTTTTTCTTTCAAACCGCTATCCCTCTCCACAAAATGTGCCCACTCAATGATGTTGTCCTTTCTTTTTTTAGCCAGGAATTTATACCGGCCGGTTCCGGGAATATGACCGCTTACCAACCCGGCGACCAGTTCTTCCCCTTTTCCCAATTCCATAACTGCAGCCTGTGACATATAAATTTCTTTCCTGTAATTTACCAAATCCATCCCATTTCTCATTTGCATATTTGCTAATTTGCACAACCGTAGTTGCGGGTTTACTTTTTTTCAATGGCTTTTCAGTTACATGCTCCCTTTCCTCCTGCCGGTGATCAGCCGGAAGCGATCCGTCAACTGACAGAAGGGATTTTGCATGGCGAAAAATACCAGACCCTTTTAGGTGTAACAGGCAGTGGTAAAACATTCACCATTGCCAATGTGATACAAAATGTGCAGCGGCCTACACTGGTGCTGACACATAACAAAACTCTGGTAGCACAACTCTATGGTGAGTTCCGCCAGTTCTTCCCGGAAAATGCGGTTGAGTATTTTGTTTCTTATTATGACTACTACCAGCCCGAAGCTTATTTGCCGGTGAGTGATGTGTATATCGAAAAAGATCAGAGCATCAATGATGAATTAGATAAACTGCGATTAAGAGCTACATCAAGTTTGTTAAGCGGCAGAAGAGATATAATTGTGGTGGCATCCGTGAGTTGTATTTATGGTATGGGCAACCCCACCGATTATGAAAATGGAATTGTCCGTATCAGCAAAGGGCAAACGATTTCACGACAAGGGTTTCTTCATTCATTGGTGAATTCACTTTATACCAGGACAACCGGCGATTTCAACCGCGGTTCTTTCCGGGTGAAGGGCGACACGGTTGACATCAACCTTCCTTATGTGGATTATGGCTATCGCATCACTTTCTTTGGTGATGAAATAGAAGAAATAGAAAGCATGGATGTGGTAACGGGTAAACGAATCGGCAAAATGGAAAACGCCGCCATCTTCCCGGCCAACCTGTATGTGGCGCCAAAAGACATCATGCAGCAGGTCATTTATGAGATACAGGATGAGGTAGCGGCACAGGTGGAATATTTTAAGAACACAGGCAAGGTCATTGAAGCGCAACGATTGAAAGAACGAGTGGAGTATGACCTGGAAATGATCAGGGAACTGGGCTATTGCAGCGGCATTGAAAATTATTCACGGTTTTTCGACCGCCGCAAACCCGGCACAAGGCCATTCTGTTTGCTGGATTATTTTCCGAAAGATTTTATCATGGTGATTGATGAAAGTCACCAAACCGTGCCGCAGGTAAGTGGCATGTATGGCGGCGACCGCAGCCGCAAACTCATTTTGGTTGATTATGGTTTCCGTTTGCCATCTGCATTAGACAACCGTCCGTTGAATTTTCATGAGTTTGAATCCATGCTCAACCAGGTGGTTTTCGTTTCTGCCACACCGGATGATTATGAACTGGAGAAAACAGAAGGAGTAGTCATCGAACAAGTGGTCCGGCCAACAGGATTATTAGATCCGCCCATAGAAATAAGACCGAGTGTGAATCAGATTGATGACCTGTTAGATGAAATTGATAAGAGAGTGACTAAAGGCGACCGGGTGCTGGTAACAACACTCACCAAACGGATGGCGGAAGAAATGGATAAGTACCTGCACAAGATCAACATCAAATCCAAATACATCCACAGTGAAGTGGACACATTGGAGAGAGTGGAGATATTACGAGAACTGCGCCTCGGAAAAATTGATGTGCTGGTAGGTGTAAATTTATTAAGAGAAGGACTTGATCTTCCCGAAGTTTCATTGGTTGCCATACTCGATGCCGATAAAGAAGGTTTTCTCCGCAATGAAAAGTCATTGACACAAACAGCAGGGAGGGCAGCAAGGAACGTGGATGGCCTTGTTATCTTCTATGCGGATAAGATGACCGAGAGTATGCAAAAGACAATTGATGAGACCAACCGCCGTCGTGAAAAACAGGTAGCTTATAATATTGAGCATGGCATTATACCGAAAACAGTGAAGAAAACAATGAAAGATGTTTTTGCGCAAACATCCGTGCTTGATATAAAGGGTTACGACCCAGCCAATCCTTATGCCATTGCGCCGGATGAAGACCTCGTAACCGTTGCTGCAGAAGAACAGGCTGAATACAAGACCATCCCCCAAATGGAAAAAGCATTGAACAAGATCAAAAAGGAAATGGAAAAAGCGGCGAGAGATTTAGATTTCATGGAAGCAGCCAGATTGAGAGATGAAATGTTTGTGATGCAGAAGAAATTGGAAGAGATGAAAAAGTGACCTCTCGCAGCGACGCTACGCCGCTAAGAAAAAAGAAAGTTCAGTCTTTGTGTGGCCAGTGGTTATACATCTTTGCGTCGTTGCGCCCCTGTCTGCCGACAGGCAGGTTTGCGAGAAACAGTTCATACGTCTTCGATTCTGAACCTGTCCGCATCTTTCCAGAAAGGAAACTTCTCTCTTACCGATTCAAGATGGGCTTTGTCCAAGGTGATGGTAAAAATATCTTCCTCATCTTTTTTATGATACAGCACTTCACCCAGCGGGTCAATGATCATGCTGTCGCCACTGTGGTAAATATTGTTACCGTCGTTTCCCACCCGGTTCACACCCACAACATAGCATTGATTTTCGATAGCTCTTGCCTGCAATAATATTTTCCAGGCTTGGCTTCTTCTTTCGGGCCAGTTGGCGACATAGATAAGGACATCGTACTCCGAAGCTATTTTCTCCTCCCCTTGCGGGGGAGGTTGGGAGGGGGCTTGTCTTGCCCAAACCGGAAACCGCAGGTCATAACAAACCTGTAAGTTTATCTTCCACCCTTTCACCGATGCGATCAGTCTCTTATTGCCGGCTGTATAATGTTCATCTTCTCCGGCAAAAGCAAAGCGGTGACGTTTATCATATACACCATACTGCCCGTTAGGCAACATCCATATCAGCCGGTTGTAGTAATGGATCCGGCCGCTTGCGGCGGCCTGATCATTTTCAGCAATAATCACACTCCCGGTTAAAATGATCTTTCTCTCCGCCGCCACTCTTTTCATCCACTGCACGGTTTCTCCCTGCATGGCTTCGGCTAATTTTTCCGGCTTCATGCTAAAACCTGTGCTGAACATTTCCGGCAGCACCACTACCTCTGTTTTTTCTTTGGTGCTCTTTATTTTTTCTTCGAGCATCGCAAGATTGGCAGTTTTATTTTCCCAATGGAGTTGGGTTTGTATGGTGGTAATAGTGAGACTTGACATGTTCATTTCCCGTATATGTAAAATTAAATGGATTGAATGATTACCTTCTGCCTATTTCTCCATCACCAGCCTCACCAGTTCCATCTCAAACCCCTTTTGCAGCAGGTAATCCATTGTTTTCTTTTTCCGCACCAGGTATTGTTCTGCTTTTAACGAAGCATATCTGTCATCCGCCAGTTTTTGTAAAATACTGAGATACTCCTTTTCATCAATCTGCTTCAAGGCTTTCTTGATACTGTACTCACTCACCTGCCTTAATTTCAGTTCATATTTTATTTTCACCCGCCCCCATTGCTTCATGCGGAATTTGCCGCCGGCAAAGGCAATGGCAAAACGTTCTTCATTCAGGTAATTGTCTTCGATAAGTGAGGCAATGATCTCATCATGTTCCTTACTCTTCACCCCAAGACTGTACAATTTCTCTTTCACTTCCTGGTGGCAGCGCTCCTGGTAGCAGCAGTAGTGACGCAGCTTTTGAAGGGCCTGTTCTTTGGTCAATGTCTTTTTATATAACACCGTATATTATTGCTGTATTACTCTTCCAGGCGGTCAGTGCAGGCAAATTCCTGTTTCAAAAAATCATCATAGTGATCGGCCTGGCTGAAAAGATGGCGGAAAGCATTGGCGCCGGTCTCTTTGCTCATATCCAGGTCATATATGATGCAGGACAATACAATATTTTGCTTCACACAACTAAGCACCAAACCATTCATGCGGTAGTTTTCCTGTAGCAAAAACTGGTAGAGTGGTTTGATCTTCGTGGCATCGGAAGGCATCTGGCAGAGAAATGCATCGCCGGCAATAAAAAAATTCTCAGCATTATAGGTGATCTTTATTTTAGCCGAACCTTCCTTCACACTCCAATGATTGAGACCTTCCCGTGACAGCCTCACATCTTTGCCAAGCTCCCGTAAAATTTCTTCGATGGTTTTAGCCACGCCTACCGGTTCTATTTCCTTCTCCGGAATTTTTGGCACCAATACTTCGGTGCCGCAACTGGGGCAATATTTTCCCGATTCGATATTTGCCGCCGACACCACAAACCCGCAACTGAAACATCGGGTGGAGGCCTTCCCCCTGTTGGGTAGATATAATTGCAAAGCTTCCTGCAGATATGATACCGGCAAAGCGAATCCCAGGTTATCACCACCACGGATGATAAATGAATTCACCCCGATCACTTCTCCTTTGTTATTCACCAATGGCCCGCCGCTGTTGCCCGGATTGATGGCCGCATCAATCTGTATGAACTTCAAGCCATCCCGTATCCTGTCCACTTTGGATATCACCCCTTGTGTGGCAGTATAGTTTAACCCATAGGGGTGGCCGATAGCCAGCACCGCATCACCATCCTTCATCTCTTCATAACGGCCCAGGCGTATCTCGGGAAGTTCCACTCCTTTTGGCGCTTCAAGAAAAGCAAGATCATGTTTACGGTCCGTGTACCATACTCTTGATAATGCCTTATCAAAAGCCTTTCCTGCGATTGTTACTTCAGGATTTTCTCCCACCACATGATCGTTGGTAACAATGAGGTCATACTCTTTTATATAAAACCCTGTGCCCGTTCCGTTTTGTGTGGCGATCTGGATGATGGCCTTCTGGTAGCTTTCTATGATACGCTGTGTTTCTATCATTATTTGCTCTCCATATTTAAAAACTGTAATTCATTGGTAAATGAAAAATTAAAATTCACCAGGCTGTCAAACCGAAGGTTGCCTGTTTTAAAATCCGCATTGGGATATTTTTCCTTCCAGCGTTGCTGTATTGTTTCAATCCTGTCAACGATGGCGGATGACCGGAATTCATTCCTGGCCGCGTCATAAAATGATGTCTTATACCCCAGCGCTTCAAAGAAGCCGGCATAGTTCACCATCATAAACAGGTGAAACAATTCTGTGATCATCTTTGGCAGGCTGTAGGAATATTGGCAAAATGAAATGCCATATTCTATCACCTGAGAAGCAATGAAAGAATGGTTATTGTCCCTGTACCAGATCATATTCTGGTTGGCACCATAGATGGAATCCGTCACCACTTTATATTGCTGCGGCGCCACAATGGAAAATGTATACTTTGAGCGGAACAGTGAAGCTAATATTTCTTCTTTTGGTTTGGCTTGCAGTTTTTTGAACTCCTCTATCATGTCCCGATTCTTCTCCGTCACCGGTCGCTCATCTTTTTTAAAATAGGCGCCGGGTATTTTTTCCAGGTCGTGCAGCAGCTTTCCTTCCGGCATGATGAGATAATCTATCCGGTAGGCCAATGATAAAAGCATATAAGCAATACCTCCGGAAAACTTATCGGCATCTGCAACAGCAATTGCATCGAGGGTTTCCTTTATCCACTTTTGCATGAACGTATATTTCATTTCTTTTTCCTGTAATGGAATAGCAGCGATATGTTCATCATCGGTGGTTTCTAATATACTGAAATCCTGCACCAGCAGGTCGTCCTGTTTGTCCGCCTTGGTGGCCAGTTCTTTCAACCCATAATACAATTTACTGGGGTTGGCTGCGTTGGTGGCGCTGTCAAACCGCATGCAAAGCCGGTCATTGTCGAGAGCAAAACGGCTATAGTATAAAGTAAAATTCATTTCGAGCAGGCGGCGCATCACCGGCACCGAAGGCTGTGGCATCCGGGCCAGCGTTACTTCGGCACTCACCCGTTCCTTATCAAAACTGCCCCTTACGATTCTGGAGCCCTGGTACAGGTGAAACCTTCCTTCATGACCGTTTCGTTCATATACCACATTCTGTGCTCCATCATCCCGCAGGTATTCAAAAAAAGCATCAAAACTCTCAGGGAATTTTTTTTCCTTAAAAAAATTGTCGGCATCAGTCCAGCGGTTCACCTTGGCCACCGGCTTATTATTATCCGAATAACGGCCGAAGTGCAGGTCTGGCCCCGCCCCTTTCGGTTCATCCTTTTTCTTTCCCCAACCAAACAATTTGTCCAGCATGTATCAGCTTTTTGAGTCCCGGCAAGATACTAAAGAAGGCAACAGGAGCAATACAAAGCACAACTAATCCACAGGTCCCTTAAAGTGTTGGCTGTAAACCAAAAATCAGTAGTTTCGCCCCAAACCAATTGACCGATGAAGTTTATTGTATCCTCCTCCTCTTTATTGAAACAACTGCAGCATATCGCCGGTGTCATCAATGCCAACACGGTGTTGCCCATTCTTGAAGATTTTTTGTTTGAAGTGGGCAAAAACAAACTGACCGTGGTGGCCACCGACCTGGAAACTGTGATGAGGGTGCAATTGGATATTGAAGCCAAAGACAGCGGCAAAGTGTGTATCCCTGCTAAAATATTAATAGATTCACTGAAGAATATCGCTGATCAGCCGCTGACCTTTACTATTGATAAAAATTTCGGTATTGAGATCACCAGCGACAATGGTAAGTATAAAGTGATGGGAGAAAACCCCGATAACTTTCCGAAAGAACCGGCAGCAGATGATACCACATCTTTCAATATGACCGCTTCGGCGCTGATCACTGCCATCAGCAAAACTTTGTTTGCCACCAGCAACGATGACCTGCGCCCAGCCATGACGGGTGTTTACTTTGAATTAGATAAAAAAGGATTGCAGTGTGTGGCCACTGATGCGCATCGCCTCGTCCGCTATAAAAGGAAAGATGTGAGTTGTCCCAAAAGTGATTCGTTCATTGTTCCCCGCAAACCGCTGAACCTGCTGAAAGCGGCCATTCCTTCTAATGAAGATGAACTGACACTGAGCTATAACAACAACCACCTCTTTGTGAAGCATGGCACCACGCAAATGAGCTGCCGGTTGATTGATGCAAGGTTTCCCGATTATAAAGTGGTTATCCCGGCCGATAATCCTTATCGTCTCACCGTTAACAAGAATGATTTTCAAAGCGCCTTGCGCCGGGTAAGCATTTTCAGTAACAAAAGCACCAACCAGGTGGCGTTAAATATCAGTGGCAGCGAATTGCAATTGGCCGCCCAGGATATTGATTTCAGCTTTGAAGGAAACGAAAGAATGAAATGCCAGTATAACGGCGAAGACCTGATGATCGCTTTCAATGCCAAATTTTTGATTGAAATGTTGTCAGCTGCCGACAGTGATGAAGTGAATGTTGAATTGTCCACTCCCACTAAGGCGGGTCTTATCAAACCCTCAGAACAGGAAGACAACGAGGAACTGCTGATGCTGGTGATGCCGCTGATGCTGAACCAATAGCCTCCTGGCCTGTAAGTATATTTATTTCTTTAATCTCTCTTTCCTTAAGAGAGATTTTTTATTTTACGGTCATGGACTTTGTCATTTTACGACGATATGATAATTATGTGGCTGCACACATTGATATGGGCATGCTGCAGGAAGAAGGCATCAATTGCTGGTTGAAGGATGAGAACACCGTCACCATTGACCCTTTATTATCCATTGCCATTGGCGGCATCAAGTTGATGGTGGCCAAAGTGCAGGCAGAAAGAGCCCTTGAAATATTAACCAAAAGGGAACAGGAATCCGGCAACTCTTCCGGTTTTACTTCGTAACTTTTAGCCATATTTTATTGCCATGTGGGAGAATATCATCCAATATTTCGAAACCCTTGAACAACGTCCGCTGGAGCGAATGGCGCTGTTGGTTGGCGGTCTCCTTTTCTTTTGGATACTGGAAGGTAGCATCCCCTTGCTGAGGCTGAGCTATAAAAAAACCAAATTCCGTCATGCTGCCATAAACTTTTCCTTCACGGTCATTCACCTGGTCATTCATACTTTTTTAGCCATCATTATTGTCAGGCTCAGCGACTGGTGCAAAGTTTCAGGCTTTGGTTTGGTCTGGTGGACACAGGCCTCGATTCTGTGGACTATTGTTATCAGTTTCCTGGTGCTTGATTTTTTTGGCGGATGGTTGGTTCATATCACCGAACATAAAGTGCCATTCCTTTGGCGTTTTCATATCATCCATCATGCCGACAACAATGTGGATGTCACCACCGGTCTTCGCCATCATCCCGGCGAAAGTGTGCTAAGAGGTATTTTCTTTTTCATGGGCATTGTGCTCAGCGGGGCGCCGATGTATGCCGTGATGATCTTTCAAACCATATTGGTGCTTTCTGCGGCATTCACTCATGCCAATATCAGTTTGCCCAAATGGCTGGACAAAGGACTTAGTTATGTATTTGTTTCTCCCAACATGCACAAAGTGCACCACCACTGGAAACAGCCCTATACAGACAGCAACTATGGCGCTGTGCTTTCCATTTGGGACCGGCTTCTGGGCACTTTTATGAAACTCGAACCCAAAGATATCCGCTATGGCCTTGACCGTTATTACCCCAACGAAAAAGATGAAGACTTTGGCACATTGATGAAAAAGCCATTTCAAAAGCTAAATCCCTGAATCCCGGTCCGCAATCTCACGGGCTTTAAGATGAACTACTTAAAAACAGGCCTGTAAATACACCGATATTTACCCCCCCTTTTCCTTGCTCCCCGCCCGAATTAGCGTACCTTCGCCGCTCGTTTGAAAAAATGACTATGCAAATCAGGAATATCGCCATCATTGCCCACGTTGACCACGGTAAAACTACCCTGGTTGACAAGATTTTACATACTACAAAGGTCTTCCGGGAGAACCAGGAGACCGGCGACCTGATCATGGACAGCAACGATCTTGAAAGAGAGCGGGGCATCACTATTTTCAGTAAGAATGCGGCTGTAGTATATAAAGACGTTAAGATCAATGTAATTGATACCCCCGGGCACGCCGACTTTGGCGGTGAGGTGGAAAGGGTGTTGAAGATGGCCGACGGGGTGATCCTGCTGGTGGATGCCTTTGAAGGCCCAATGCCGCAAACAAGATTTGTGTTGCAAAAAGCGCTGCAGTTAAACCTGAAACCTATTGTTGTTAT
>CAYTGN010000013.1:0-89685 GCA_964437415.1 uncultured Chitinophaga sp.
AATTACATTTGAAAACTCTAACTGACCCCGGCACTAAAAAAGGGGGAGCTTACAAGATGTACTGTCGTCGTTTTTTGTTTCTGTTCATTCTTAGAGTGTGTATTTAGCCTGTTAATTACATCTGTGGTTTCCCCCACATACGCCTCATAGGATTTATTGTTGTTTAAAAAGTAAACGATAGGCCAAGACAAGAATTCTCTATGGTTTTGAATTAATTCAGTCTCTATCTTAGAATTGAATTCGTAGTGATGAATAGTAAAGTTTCTTTTCATTACAATTCTGTATACTTATCTGATTTGCCCTTAGCTCTATCAACGGGGTATTTTTCGTTATTTTTCTTGATTTTTTCGGCAATAATTTCAAATGGGTCTAAGTTATGCTTATTAGCCAATAAAAAAGCAAAAGATAGAATGTCTGCTAATTCTTCTTTCAGTTTGTCGACATTCACTTTTTCGCTTTCGGGCTTCTCTTTCCAAAGAAATAGCTCGTTTAATTCTGATGCTTCTATAGAAAGTGCTAAGGCAAGATTCTTTGAATCATGAAACTGCCGCCAATCTCGGTCGTCTCTGAACTTCAGCAATAGATTTAAAGTCTCCTTGTATTTTGTTTCCATATATTAATAAATTTCAGATTCAAAATATTATTCTACTAATCTTTTCTTCAGTCAGGGTAACGGCTTATATGTATGTTATCGAATTTACGAACATCCTTTCTGTGAATTATTCAAAAAGTTTATGTTTGATTTTTACGAAGACGAATTACTTTTTGTAAGGATAAAATGTAAGTCCCCCTTTCACATCCTCCCCTTATCCTCTTTTATCATCTCCAGCACTTTTTCAATTTTAAAATCGCTTCCTTTGCGGATGGCTTCAACAGTGGGTTTGGATTCCACTTCGGGTATAACCCCTCTTCCGTTTTTCGGCAGGGTTTTATCAATCACCAAACGAAACAAAGGCAAACGAAAACGAACACCGGTCACCGGCAGCGTTACATCCGGTATCAGCCAGGCAGAGTTGCCATAGGCACCGCCGCCGGTTTCTTCTCCCACCACGGTCACATTGTCCTGCTGCATCAGCGCCGTGGCAAACAAGGTGGTGGCGGAAAAAGAATTGCCGCCCGTGAGGATATACACCTTGCCGTCAAAATGATTTTTCTTTTTGGGTTTGAAATGATGCCGTTCAAAATAACCAAAGTGGCGATAGCCGTTTTGTTTTTTGCGGGTAAAGAAGGTAATAAACAGATTGTTCCAGAAACTGTTCTGGATATAGCGGTTGTATTTACTGCCTTTTCGGATGGCATACAGCGAATCGCTGATTTTAAAAGATTGCCTTGCTATAAAACGGGTGATCAGCGTGGAGTTGGTCACACTGCCGCCGCCATTGGTGCGGACATCCACGATCAGGTGGCCGATCTTGTCCTTTCGCAACTGGCGGAATGATTGCCGGAAAAATTTTTTCAGTTCATATCCGCGGCCAAAGCTTGACAAACTCATCATCGCTGTGCGGTTGGCCGTGTCAATCTGCAGGAGCCGGAAGGAAGCAAGTCGTTGCTTTTTGATTTCTTCACGGGTTCTTTCGGGCTGGGGGGTGCCCGGTTGTCTTCTTATGTTAACTCTTAGGCTGCTATCGGCTGCAGGCACATATGCAGGTATCACCGTGCTGGCCGCCTGCCCGGCGCTGTCAATAAAATTGATCCTGTAATTTTTTTGCAGGCCAAACACAGTAGAATACATCGAACCAAAAAATCCACGGTTGCTCAGCACCTGGAGTTTGTGTGTTTTATTATAGCCGTCTGTTGAAATGAACTGAAAAAGTGAATCAATGATTTCTTTGCTGCTTTTGCCATTGATGGCCGTGATGATATCGCCTCTTTTTAAGACACTGTCGCGGCGAAGCAGGGTGGCAGACACTACCATGGTATCATCCCACAATTTCATGCTCAGCGGAAAAATGCTGAAGCTGCGGCTGCTGTCAACATAGCGGCCCGCCGCTTTGGAAGAACGGACAGAAGTGTGCCCGCAATTGATCTTTGAAGTGACATAGCTGAGCACTTTGCGAAACTCCGCTTCATTCATCGAGTCTTTCAGTAATTGCCGCCCTTTTTGAAAATAATGATCCATGCTGTCTTTGGGAGTGTACCAGTAAAGACCGGGATGATGTTTTTCCAAAATATCCTGGTAAATGGCAAAATCTTTTTCCAGTTGCTGCGGCGAATACTTTTTGGCAGGCGACCAGGAAGCTTTGCCGGCGGCACAGCCATAGAGCAGGGTGGCGAGGATAATGATAAGGTATAGTGGTTGCTTCATGGACGGGTTACACATGCATACAAAATACAACGGATTTGCCTTTGAACGAAACCGCCCGGCATTTTATGGTTTTCCGGCCAGGTGGTTCCAGCCCTGCGCTGTGATGGGGTGCTTGCCACCGCTTTTGGTGATGATATGAGCCCCCTGTTCCGGTTCGGTCATATAGCCAACCACACTGATCTGCTCATTCAACACCAGTTTATCATATTCCGCCTGCGGGATGGTGAACAGCAACTCATAATCTTCGCCCCCGCTGAGGGCACAGGCCGTCGGGTCGAGCTTGAATTTAAAAGCGGCCTGTTTGCTTTCTTCCGCAATGGGCAGTTTGTCTTCATACAGCACACAGCCGAGATTACTTTGTTTGCAGATATGCAGTATCTCGGAACTGAGGCCATCACTGATGTCCATCATGGCCGTGGGGATGACGGATGATTTTTCAAAAAACTCAATAATGTCTTTCCTGGCTTCGGGTTTCAGCAGGCGGCCGATGACATAAGACTCTCCTTCGAGGTCGGGCTGCACACCCGGGCTTTCTAGAAAAATTTTCTTTTCCCTTTCCAGAAAAAGCAAACCGATATAGGCGCCGCCGAGATCACCGCTCACACAAAGCAGGTCGCCTTTTTGTGCGGTGCTTCTTTTCACATATTTATCCGGCGCCACTTCGCCAATGGCGGTAACGGAAATAATAAAACCTTTTTGTGAAGAAGTGGTGTCGCCGCCTACCAGGTCCACCCCATATTTAGTGCAGGCTGCATAAACGCCTTCGTAAAATTCATCAATTGCTTCGAGGCTGAAACGGTTGCTGATGCCAATGCTGATGACCACCTGTGTAGGTGTGGCATTCATGGCATAGATATCACTCAGGTTGGCGATGACAGATTTGTAGCCGAGATGTTTCAGCGGGGTGTACATAAGGTCAAAGTGCACCCCTTCCAGCAGCAGGTCGGTTGTTACTACGGTTTGTTTACCAAAATGATCAATCACGGCGGCATCATCACCCACTCCCAACACCGAAGAAGCGTTTTGCAGTTCGATGTTTTTGGTGAGGTGCTCGATAAGGCCAAATTCGCCGAGGGAACTTATTTCTGTCCGTGACTCACTGCTCATATTTTAGATTTTAGGATTTAGATTTTGGATTTCCTTTATCCCGGGAATCCAACTTTTTCTGTGACGTTTTGATGGAGGCAACTATTATTTTCAATACTGTTTCAGTTTCCTTATAGATATTTCGCATCTCCTGTTTGTGTTTTTCATTGAATTCGGCGAGCAATTCAAGAAAAAACAGGGTTTCGTCCGACTCTTCTTCCACTACCTGGAGCTTATATACAAAATCCTTTGTGGACTTTGCCCGGCAGGCAGCCCTGTAGTTGGCCCCCATTGACGCAGAACTGCGCAGTATCTGCCCGATATAAGTGTTGTTGACCCGGTTGGAAGGAAGCTTTTGGCTCAGCTTTGCAACTGCAAGGGCAATGTCTTTTGTTTTGGATTTAAGTTCTTTTTCTGTCATAGTATAAAGTTTTGGTTACTGTAATCTAAAATCAAAAACCCAAAATCCAAAACTCTCTTACAAGCTTCCTCCATTAATCGCCGCCAACATTTCCTCATGAATCTTTCCGTTGGTGGCCAGCAGCCGGTGCTGGTAGGGTGAAAATCTATTGCCTTCAAAATCGGTGACTTTGCCACCGGCTTCTTCCACAATTAAATAACCGGCGGCGCTGTCCCATGGTTCTAATTTATGTTCATAAAAACCATCGAAGCGTCCTGCAGCCACCCAGCAAAGATCAATGGCGGCAGAGCCCAGTCTTCTTACCGGCACACCCTTGCGGATGAAGCGGTCAAAAATTTCCAGCGGACCATTCGGTATATTAATATAAGTGTATGGAAAACCCGTGACCAAACAGGCTTTGATAACACGACTTTCTTCACTCACCTTTATCGGTTTGTCATTCAGTGTGGCGCCTTTTCCTTTTTCTGCAAAATAAAATTCGTTCATGTGCGGGTTGAACACAGCAGCGAGCAGCATGTCGCCATCTTTTTCTATGCCGATGGAAACACAGTTCAGCGGGATACCATGTGCAAAATTCACCGTTCCGTCAATGGGATCAATCAGCCATTTGTATTGTGAATCCTGGACGATCTCCCCGGTTTCTTCACTGAGAATATGATGCTCAGGGAAATTTTTTCGAATCACATCGAGAATGGCTTTCTCTGCCGCATGATCCGCTTCGGTCACCAGGTTGTTGACGCCTTCTTTATTGCTGATGGTAAATTCTTTGTTGAAAAAACGCACAATTTCCGCAGCGCCGGCCCTTGCGGCATCCATGAGAGTTTGTTTGAGCATGGGCAAAGATAAAAACCCGATTTTAGATTGCAGATTTTAGATTTTAGATTTGACGGTTTGTAAGAAATGCGTTTGTCCGTCATCATAGTAAATTATAATGTCAGGCATTTCCTGGAACAATGTCTTTGCTCGGTGCGAAAGGCAGTGGCGGGCATGCAGGCGGAACTGATTGTGGTGGATAATAATTCTGCAGACAACAGCCTGTCTTATTTGCAGGAACGGTTCAATGATGTTTTGTTTATTGCGAATACAGAGAATGTTGGTTTTGCAAAAGCCTGTAACCAGGGATTGAAAGCTTCATCAGGAGAATATGTTTTATTCCTGAACCCTGATTGCATTGTTCCTGAAGATTGTTTTGAGAAATGCATTAACTTTTTCCGGCAACATCCCGATGCAGAGGCGCTGGGCATTAAAATGCTGGATGGCAAAGGGCAGTTTTTAAAAGAATCAAAAAGATCATTCCCTTCGCCATCCACTTCGTTGTATAAGTTGTTTGGCCTGTCAAAACTCTTTCCCCGTTCCAAAACTTTTTCCCGCTATCATCTTGGGCATCTTGATGAAAACAGCGACCATGAAGTGGATGTGCTGGCCGGCGCTTTTATGATGCTGAAAAGAAAAGTGCTGGATGAAACGGGAGGATTTGATGAAAGCTTTTTTATGTATGGCGAAGATGTGGACCTGAGCTACCGGGTGCAAAAGGCCGGCTATACCAATTATTATTTTGCCGGAAGCAGCATCATTCATTTCAAAGGAGAAAGCACCCGCAAGGGCAGCATGAACTATGTGCGGATGTTTTACAATGCCATGAGCATTTTTGTAAAAAAACATTATGGCGGCAGCAGGGCCGGTCTTTTTAATTTGCTTATTCACCTGGCCATCTGGCTCAGGGCCGGGATGACGGCTGTGGGTCATTTCATCCGCCGCATCGGGTTGCCGCTGATTGATGCCGGTCTCATCCTGCTTTCATTCTGGCTGGCAAAAAGTTTCTGGAATATCTATGTAAGACCTGAAGTATATTATGAAAACAAATTGTTATGGATCGCTTTTCCTGCTTACACGATATTTTATCTCATCGCCGCCTACTTTGCCGGTTTGTATGACAGGGGATACCGGCTGACCAATCTTTTTCGTTCATCACTGGCCGCAACCATCATACTGCTCGCCGCTTATTCAATGCTGCCGGAGCAATATCGTTTTTCAAGAGCTATCGTGTTATTAGGCGCTGTTTTTACTTTTGTATTTATTGCATTGCTGCGCTGGCTGCTGGTTCAAACTGCTGTGTTATCGGGAAGTACTGATAAAGAGCTTCGTTCAAATACATTGGTGGTAGGTTCTGCGGCCGAGTATCAACGGGTGATGGAGTTGCTCAAAGAAGCAGGTTTGCAGGAAAGGGTTTTTGGCCGTGTGTCGGTGAATGATAATGATGAAACAGCGATCGCAAAAAAATCACAGCTGACCGGTCTTTCGCAAACCATTCCGTTCCGTGAACTCATCTTTTGTGAAGGAACATTGCGTTTTGCAGAGATCATTGACCTGGTTCAGCAACTGCCGGGATCCATCCGCACCCGGATTCATGCAGCCGGCAGCCAGAGTATTGTGGGCAGCGATTCAAGGAACTGGTCAGGAGAAGCCTTATCCAAAGAAAATGGGTTTAATTTATCAGATCCTCACCGCCGCCGCCTCAAAAGATTGCTGGATGTGGCTGTTGCGGTGGCCGGGCTCATCAGTTTTCCGGTGCACCTGTTTTTTATAAAAAAACCATTTGCGTTTTATGCGAACTGTTTTGCGGTATTGCTGGCCCGAAAAACATGGGTCGGGTATGCCTTGCCGTCAGCAAACCTGCCGCACCTGCAACAGGCGGTTATTGCCAGCAATGGAATGCCGGTGGCGATGCCGTCATCTCTTCCTGCAGAAAGTATGCAAATGATGGATTACTGGTATGCCCGGGATTACGAACCAGTTGCCGATCTGAAATTAATCTGGCAATGCTATCGTCGTCTTGGCGGATGAAAACGGATCTTTTAAGGTTGCCAACCTTGGTTGATAATTTGCCTGCATGAAAGTGATATTTGTAAGGTTGGCAACCTTTGTCCAGGGCCAGCAAATGTTTTTAATCCGGATGCTCTTTATGCCACCTATATTCGCAGCCGGTTCAGGCAACATTTACTAACTTTAAAAAGCGTTTAATACCCCTCATTTATATATATGGCGTCCATTATTGATATAAAAATTCCTCGTGCCATTGCGGCCGCCCTGCGGTTGCCGCCCAATGATGCCCGACGCCAACAGATAAAAGTGCTGAAAAAGTTGCTGAAAAAGGCAAGGTTCACTGAGTTTGGCCAACAGTATCGTTTTGATGAAGCGCTGCTGAGCCGACATCCCGGCAAAACATTCCAGGAACTGGTGCCCGTTCATGATTATAATAAGATATATGAAGAGTGGTGGCAAAAAACACTCGATGGTGTGCCCGATGTAACCTGGCCGGGTAAGATCAAGTATTATGCATTGAGTTCAGGCACTTCAGAAGCGGCGAGCAAGTATATTCCTGTTACCAAAGACATGCTGCGCAGCAACACCATCAATTATTTGCGGCAGTTGCTCAGCCTGATTCGTTATGAAGAAGCCAATAAAAAAGCCATGACCAAAGGTTTTTTAATGATTGGCGGCGCCACTGACCTGAAAAAAGGAAAAGCCGGCTGGTTTGCCGGTGATTTAAGCGGCATTCTGGCGAAAAAAAGACCTTTCTGGTTCCAGAGTTTTTATAAACCCGGCGGCCGAATCGCAGCGATGAGCGACTGGAATCAAAAACTGAACGAGATCGTAGAACATGCCAAAGACTGGGATATTGGTTATATCGTTGGTGTGCCGGCCTGGTGCCAGATGTGCATGGAAATGGTGATTGAACATTACAAACTGAACAACATTCATGAGATATGGCCCAACTTCAGCTTTTTTGTGCATGGTGGTGTGGCCTTTGAGCCGTATAAAAAAGGATTTGAAAAATTACTAGGTAAGCCAATCGTTTATATTGAGAACTATCTTTCCAGCGAAGGATTTATCGGGTATAAAACAAGAGAACATGCCAAAGGCATGCAACTGATCCTGAACAATAATATCTTTTTTGAGTTTGTTCCTTTTGATGATAAGAATTTCGACAGCGACGGGCATATCATTGCCAACCCGGATGCAAAAATGATACATGAAGTGGACGAAGGAAAAGAATATGCGTTGCTGATGAGCACCAATTCCGGCGCCTGGCGCTACCTGATCGGCGACACCATCCGCTTTGTGGACATGGAACGGTCAGAAGTGGTGATCACGGGAAGGACCAAACATTTTCTCAGCCTTGTGGGTGAGCACCTGAGTGTGGAGAATATGAACAAAGCCATTCAACTGGTAAGTGATGAGTTTAATATTTCCATTCCCGAATACACGGTGGTCGGTTATCCTCATGAAGGCTTCTTTGCGCATAAATGGTATGTGGCCACCAACGACCATGCAGAGGCTTCGCAACTGGGCAAACGGATTGATGAAAACCTGCGGATGCTGAATGATGATTATGCAACAGAAAGAGATAGTGCTTTAAAGGAAGTTTTCCTGGAAGTGTTACCCGAGGAAAAATTCCTGGAGTTTATGGCACAAAAAGGAAAACTGGGCAGCCAGCATAAATTCCCGAGAGTGATGAAGGGAAAAATGCTGGACGAATGGAACAGGTTTTTGGAAACAGGAAAAATTTGATATTAATACTAAAGATGAATTACCTCTTTCAACCCGAAAGAGGTTTTTTATTTTTAGTTTTGATGGCACTGTCATGATTGAAGCCATTATAAAAGGTCTGGGTTTTGGTTTACTGCTGAGCATATCAGTGGGCCCGGTGCTTTTTTCTATCATCAAACAAAGCCTCAATAACGGTCACCGTGGCGGCATGGCTTTCGTGGCTGGCGTTTCAGCCAGTGATGTAACCCTGGTACTGATCAGCAATATTTTCACCGGGCTGTTCGTTCAGCTTAAGGCTTTCAAAACAGAGATAGGCATAGCGGGATGCGCCTTTCTCGTCACCATGGGTATTTATTTTCTTTTCTTCAAAAAAGTTTCTGTGAATGCGGAGGGACAGCTTGCCTTTATAAAATTCCGGAAACGGGATTTTGCCAAAATGTTTTTGTCGGGCTATTTTATGAACACCCTCAATCCCGGCATTTTCATTTTCTGGATCACCGCCTCCACAGCCGTCATTCAGCATACGGCCAGGAACAAATTCATCATATTCACCACCTGCCTGTTGTTTGTGCTGGCCACCGATATAGCCAAAGTGGTGCTGGCCGGAAAGATCCGCAACCGCCTGACACCACACAATATTCATATCATTAACCGGGTCAACGGAATTATTCTCATAGGCTTTGGTATTGCCCTTATCTGGGGTTTGCTGGTCTATGGAAACAGGATCTGAGAACTATACTTTTTTATGTCAAAGGAATTTTTAAAAAAATTATGGCGTCTCATCCTGAAAATATTCCTCTGGCTTTTCATTTTACAACTGATCTATATCATACTGCTGAAATGGGTGGACCCTCCTATAACCATCACACAACTCTCCAACTGGATCGGCGGACATGGAATGAAAAGAGATTATGTAAGCCGTCATTCCATTTCGCCACATGCTAAACTGGCGGTGATAGCAGCCGAAGACCAGTTGTTTCCCGATCATAGCGGGTTTGACTGGAAAAGCATCCGGAAAGCTATGGCATATAATGAAAAAAAGCCGGGAAGGGTGAGAGGCGCCAGCACCATCAGCCAGCAAGTAGCCAATAATGTTTTTCTCTGGCAGGGCGGCGGCTGGTTCCGCAAAGGGCTTGAAGCGTATTTCACTTTTATGATCGAAAAAATATGGGGCAAGAAAAGAATACTGGAGGTATACCTGAATGTGATTGAAATGGGAGAAGGCGTTTTTGGTATTGAAGCTGCGGCACAATCCTATTTCCATAAACCGGCAAAAAATTTAACCTGGCAGGAAGCGGCCATGATCGCAGCCTGTTTGCCAAATCCAAAACGGTTTAAAGTAAAACCGCTTTCAGCTTATGTGTCCAAACGATCAGGTTGGGTGATGCAGCAGATGAATAATATTCAAAGCGATCCAGATGTGCAGCGGGTGATCGGGATGGAACCGGCCGTAAAGAAAAAATAATGTTACTTCAGTAATAGATCAACTGCCTGTATGGCTCTGTTTAATCTTTCTTCATAATCTCCGCTGATTTCCACCCACGGAACAGGCTGGTTGATCATAATGTCTTTGTAAATGGTATATAGTTTTTGCCGGGTTTGGAGATCGGGATATTCCCGCAATTCATCTTTGGTCCAGGGCAGATCCACATTGCAAAGGAAGTAGAGATCATATTTCCGTTTTACAATTTCATCCAAAATGAAGGAGTGGCATTTTCCAAATGCAAACTCACACCACACTTTCATCACATACATATCCGTGTCAATGAACAACGGAATATGACCGCCACTCTCCAGCAGCCGCAGTGATTGATTTTCGAGCATCGTGCTGTATTCATCTTCCAGCGCCAACTGGCCCTTTGCAATGGTGAGCAGGTCGTCGTACTCATAGTTGGTGCCGTTGGTTAATAAATACTCCCTGGCAAACTCCGGGCACCACATAGTTTCATAATGCTGTGCCAGTTGCTCACACAATGTGCTTTTGCCGGTGCTTTCGGGGCCTATGATGACGATTTTTTTAAGCATGTGATGGTTTTGTCCTCCGCTTCCATTCCTGCAATCCAAATAATGCCATGATCAACAGAATAAAAAAATACACACTTGTAAATACAAGGCCTTTTACAAAAAACAAGGGAATGGACGCAATGTTGGTGGCAATCCACCAATACCAGCTTTCCACTTTCTTTCTTGTCATCAGCCACATCCCGGTGAAAGCGGTGGCCGATGCAAAGGCGTCAGCCCAGGGAATGGCATTTTCAAAAAATATATTTTTCAGGTAAACAAGGGAAAAATAGACAGCGATATAAAAGAATAGAAAAAAAGCAAACTGTTGTCCCCACATTTTCCTGCCGGAAAAAGTTATGTGTAGCACCTTTTTATGCTGCTCATCTTTCTTCATCCACCAATACCAGCCGTAGACACTCATGACCGTATAATAAAAATTCACACTGGCTTCGCCGGGTAAATGATATTTAAAACTCAGAAAAATATAGATGGTTGTATTGATAAGCCCAACCGGGTAAACAAGAATATTTTCTATCCTGCTGAACCACACACTGGCGATGCCGGCAAATACCGCCACATACTCCAGCCATGACGTGTTTTTCATGCCCTCAACAAACTGCTGGTATATTTCCTGTAGCGACAAAACTTTGTTTTGCTGTAAACATAATAAAAAAGCAAACCCTACGGAGGTTTGCTTTTACCCTTTGAAAAACCGCCCATGTTTATGAAAGCATCGTTGATTACATTTAAATAATTAGAGCACCGGCATGATCAGTTTCGTTATAACCTGTTCGGGCCGGATGGGCCGCACTGACGCATGCTGGTCGCCTTTGCGGATAGATACGGTGCCGTTAATGATCAGTGAAATCTCACCCAACCCCTCTGCCGAAAGCTCCAGTACAGATGATTGCAGAATGGTCTGTGACCTAACGCTGGCCTTATCCGTTACCGACAACAACCGCAGGCGGTTGACCGGCACAAACACCGTTACATGCTTTTTCATGTCAGCACCGCTACCAGAAGTGATCAACAGTCGGTCACCATTTTGAATCACCGAAACACGACCCGCATAGGATTTCCTGCCTTTTACTAAAACAGTCTTTATATCTGCACTTTCATACAGCACTACGGTAACATTGGCCGAAACCAGCAGTTGATCAAATGAGCTGACCGGAACCGCACGGCTTTTTTTTGTATGGCCATCACCAGCATTGACCTGCACAAGGCCTGCCAGCACAATAAGAATAAATAGAATAATTTTTTTCATCAGGAAAAGGTTTAATGGTTTATGATTTTGCCGGGCTTTATTATTTACCAACGCAATGCTTGCTCAAACAGCAATGACACACCCGACTTTTTTTCCTTTTTATCCATCAAAGCGATACAGTCGTCGGTTTCTGCCAATATGATTGTTTTCTCAGCCATATTTATTTCCCTTGCTGTGTTTTCGATTTTGAGCAGTTGGCTCGCCAGTGCAACACACAAAATGAATACAGGTGCTATTACTTTAAACATATTTACAAACTCTTTACAAAATGATTTCATACGATAAGGTGTTTTGTTTTCAGGCACAAGATTACAATGCGACTAACCACTTACGATCTGCGTATTAGCCTGCAATGCCTTTTGCTTCGCTGAACCCATTTCCTGTTGAGGGAGAGGATGAAAAGCGATACTGCCCGGTACATGAAATCACTTACTCAGGAAATTGCCCGATCGGCTCATGAAAAGGGGCGGGTCAATAGGGCAGCCTTGCCGGAGTGGCTAAAATGCAGTTAGTTGCAACAGCATCAGCTCAATTACTATAAAAGTGGTAATTTCTGACGCAGTTTACCGCCATGCATCCAACACGAATAATACTATGCACCCTCATTTTTTTGTGCCAGGGTGTGCCGCATGTGATGGCGCAATACAAACTGGAGCAACCTGTGGTGATCAGGAAAGAGCAGGGTCTTCCTTCCAATGATATTCGTTCCATCCGAAAAAGTAACGATGGGTTTATCTGGCTTGCTACAGCCGAAGGTCTTTGCCGGTTTGACGGTCACCAGTTCAAAATTTACCAGGAAGCGAAAGATCCCGTTTATTCACTGTATGAAAACTCGGTACTTTCTGTTTTACCAGTGGAACACAAGATATGGGCAGGCACTCACCAGGGTATTTCTATATTAAATACCATTGATCACAGCTTTAAGCATTACCAATTGACAGATGGCGGAAAAATAAATGCGCCACCTTCCCGGCGACACGACCAGCAGGTAACAGTGCTTCAAAAGGATAAAAGCGGTATCATCTGGATCGGCACCCGTTCCAGGGGTGTATATTCATATGATGCCGATAAAGACGATTTCATCCATTATACATTTTCCCGTGAAGAGTTTCCGGCATTAGTGCCGACGCTGGGTTCCGATTATTCTGTTCTGAGCATTGAAGAGTCTAAAAGAAGTGATTCCATCATTTGGGCAGGGACAGCTGGTGGTTTGCAGGAAATAAATAAATATACCGGCCGGGTAAAACTGATCAGCTTCCCCCAAAAAAGCAAGGACTACCAGGTGGCATTGAATGCTTTTCGCCGGCTTTATCATCATGATAACGGCTTATTATATGTAAGTAGCTGGGCTGCGGGAGTAAATGTGTATGACCCGGCTGCAGGAACTTTCACTCCGTTACCGGTTAAGAGCAAAGAAGGGAAAGACATCCTCAACAGCACCATCGGTAATATTTTTCGCAAAAGCACTCATGAAATATGGATCAGCACCGGGTCGGGGCTTGCGGTTTATGACACCGAACAAAAAGACATTGTCTGGACCAAATTCAATAACCCGGCTCAAAAAGAGCTATACAGCATTCTTTATATAGATGATGCAAAACGCATCTGGTGCGCCGACTTTAACGGTTTGCAATACTTCGACCCCGTGATGCAGCAGTTTACGAGACATTCATTCAAACATCTCAGCAATGTTGACTGGGGATATGCATTTTATATTTTTTCCGACATAACAGGTGATCATATTACGGTTTGCCCCCGGCTGACAGATGGTATCTATCATTTCGACAGGAAAAAAAATACATGGAAAAAATCTCCCTTTTCCGGAAACCACAATTTTAAAACTGAACGGGATGTGCTGAGGGGATTTGCACAACTGCCTTCAGGTGATTATATCATTTCTGCTGACAAGGGGGTGTTTATTTATTCGATGAAGCAGCAACGGCTTATTCCGGTACAAAACGGCCTGCCTGTTTCTCCTACACGGCGCGGTGAAATTCTGCTAGACCGTTCCGGCAATCTCTGGCTTTCTGATGATTCCAGGGGATTGGTAAAATGGAAACCGGGAGCTCAAACACACAAGGTGTATAATAACGGATTGTTTTCGGTGGACAGTAACCGTTTTTTTAACCGGCTGGTTAATTTATACGAAGACAGTCGCGGCAATATCTGGTTTGAAAGAATCGGTGGCTATGGTGTTTATGTAGCATCAAGAGATTCGGTGATCAGTTTTTTGTTTGAAAAAGACCCCCGCAACGGATTTCCCAATGCACATGCTTTTGCAGAAGATAAAAAAGGAAGGGTTTGGATAACAGGCGGAGGCGCTCTTGGCTATTCCCTCAGCAGCGATCCGGCAAAAGGAGCAATTTATAAGAGGTATTTAAAGGAACAAAGTATCTCAGGGTACGTTTACCATCTTGCCACGGACCCGCATGGCGAAGTGTGGGGGTATAACAGCAGCGAGCTGATAAAGATCAATGCAGAGGACCTTTCATTCACCCGTTACAGTTTTCAGTATGGTGTGAAAGAAGCAGATTTTTATCATTTTTCATTTTTGCCTGGCGGAGAAATGATTTTCGGAGGCAGGAATGATATCACTATTGCCAACCCGGCAGAATTAAAGAGAAACACAGAGCTGCCGGTTCCTTACATTGTTGAAATGCAGGTGATGAACCAGCCGGTGATGATAAGAGGCGATGATCCTCTGCAACACCTTTCCTATCATCGAAACTCTTTTTCGGTAATGTTCTCTGCACGGGCCTATAGTATGGTAAAAGACATTCGCTTTCGTTATCGCCTTAGGGATTTTGATGATGACTGGACAGAAGCAGGCACCAGGCGTTTTGCCAACTATACAAACCTGCCGGGCGGTGACTATGTATTTCAGTTGCAGGCAGCCAATAATGAGGGGGTCTGGAATGAGAAAATCCTGGAAATGCCCGTTCATGTTTCCACTCCCTGGTGGTTGACATGGTGGTTCAGGATCGGTTTCATTTTGCTGGTGGCGGGGCTTACCTGGTGGTTCTATCGTTTCCGCATCAACCAGATCAAGAAAAAAGAAAAACTCAAATCGCAGTATGAGAAAAAACTTGCCAACGTGGAAATGACGGCACTGCTGGCGCAGATGAACCCGCATTTTCTGTTTAACAGTCTTAACTCGATTGACAGCTACATCATTAAAAACGAATCAAAGAAAGCGTCTGAATACCTGAACAATTTTGCCCGGCTGATGCGGCTTATTCTTCAAAACTCCAGGTCCAATTACATCAGCCTGAAAGATGAGCTGGAAACACTGGAGCTGTATATGCAGATGGAAAGACTACGTTTCAAAGACAAATTTGAGTATGAGATACTGGTGGACAAACAGGTAGATACATCGGCTATTGTGATCCCGCCGATGCTGATACAGCCTTATGTGGAGAATGCGATCTGGCATGGACTGATGCATAAAAATGATGGTGTGGCCGGAAAAGTGGAAGTGATAGTTGGCAAACAGGATGACAGTCTGTTTTGCGTGGTGCAGGACAATGGTATTGGCAGAGAAAAAGCAGAGGAGCTTAAAGCCCAAAAATCAGCAAATCATAAACGATCAATGGGAATGCAGATAACCATGGACAGGGTGGAAATGATCAACAAATTGTATAGTACCAATACGACGATAAAAATAACTGACCTGAAAGATCAGGCCGGAAACGCAAAGGGCACCCGGGTAGAGTTGGTGATACCGGTTTAAATACCTGTATCCATGCCACCGTTATGAACTGTGACGTGGATACGCAAAACAATAAATCATGATAAGAGCAATTATCATTGACGACGAGCAACACAGCATTGAAACGCTGAAATGGAAACTCGAAAACTATTGTCCCGAAGTGGAAGTGCTGGCAGCATTTGACCAGCCCGCCAAGGGGGTGGAGTTTTTAAAACAAAATCCTCCCGACCTGTTGTTTCTTGACATTGAAATGCCGATGCTCAATGGCTTTGATGTGCTGGAAGAACTGGGCAGAGATATTTCTTTTGATGTCATCTTCACAACAGCCTATGATAATTTTGGCATACAGGCGGTCAAATTCAGTGCATTGGATTATTTGCTGAAACCGGTGCAGAATAAAGAACTGAAGGATGCTATAGAGAAGCACCAGAAAAAAGCACAACATAAAGTATCTTCTGAACAGATAGATGTGCTGCTCAGTAATGTGCAGGCAGAGAAAAAAGGCAAAGTGGGCAAAATTGCGCTGGCTTCCAAAGAAAGTATTGAGTTTGTGGATGCACCTGATATCATTTGTTGCGAAGCAAACAGCAATTATACTAACGTCTTTATGATAGAGAACAGGAAACGGGTTATTTCCCGGACACTCAAAGAATTTGAAGACATGCTGATCCCGCACCAGTTTTTCCGGCCGCATAATTCTTTTCTCATCAACCTGAACCGGGTAAAGGAATTTATCCGTGGTGATGGCGGTTTTTTGGTGATGGAAAACAAAATGAAGATTCCGGTTTCAAAAACAAAAAGGGAGGAGCTGCTGGAATTGCTGGCCTAAAAAGAAGGACTTTCCAATTTTCCACTCAAAAAGCGGATAACCGGCTCAGTCAGTACCGCATTCTGATCAAATGCACCGCCGGGAATGAGGTTTTTTTTCAAATTTGTGAAAAGGCCTCTTCTGATTAAGCAGCACTTATGTACTCACATGAAAAAATACGAACCAGGGATGGAAAAGAGATAGGACTTACAGTGTATGCGCCTGAACATCCGAATGGAAAAGTGATGATCGTTGCCCCGACGGGAGATGTGACGCAGCATTTCTACAATCCGTTTGCTACCTGGTTTTGCCAGAAGGGTTTCAGCATGGTCACATTCGATTTCAGGGGTGTGGGCCGTTCAGCACCCGAATCATTAAAAGGATATAAAGCGAATATGCACCAGTGGGCTGTGCAGGATATTGATGCCGTCATTCTTTTTGTCAAAAATAGGTTTCCAAAACAAGAGATCGTCTATGTTGGCCATTGTGTAGGCGGAGAAATTGTAGGATTGGCCCAGGCCAGTCAATACATAAATAAATTGGTGCTGGTGAACAGTGCTTTATCCTGCCGCAAACTATGGCCGCTTCGCTATAAGTTCAGAATAGTTACCATCAGTTTTTTTGTCAGGCTCATGAGCAGGTGGAAGGGATATTTTCCCGGCAAAAAAGTGGGCTATTCCGAAAACCTGCCAAAAGGTGTGATGCTGGAATGGGCCAACTGGTGCAGCAGCAGCAATGGCCTGTTTGATAAATTTCCTGATAACAACTACAGGAAACTGCAGGTGCCCATACTTGCTTTTAGTTTTTCTGATAACTGGAACACACCGCCAAAAGCAGTGCAGGAATTACTTAACCGTTTTTCAAATGCATGTATCACCTGGCACCATCTGAAACCCTCCGATATCGGCCGCAAGAAGGTCGGGCATCATGGGTTCTTTTATTACAATGCAGAAATGCCGTTGTGGAAAATGCTTTTATCCTGGCTGAATGCAGACGAACGAAAACTGAAAGCAGAAGAACTGAACTCCTCAAAGAACGGATGAGAATGTGATCATCAATGTAGCCGTTTATATTTTTTCCATCCTTTCAGGTATAAAATCCCTTTATGTGTTTCAAAACGGGTGGGTATCTGCTGCCACTGTCCCCTGCCTGACGACCAGACCATAAAATGCAGGTGCGGCATAAAGGCATAGCCTGTTTTGCCACTCAGCCCGATCACCTGTCCTTTTTTTACTGTATCGCCAACATTCACCAATGCGCCATTGTGCTGCAGATGCCAGTAACCAGCCCTTGAGCCATCATCATGCTGAATGATAATATTGTTTCCTTCAGATCGGTATTTACGGTTCCATCCACCCTTTTTTCCATCTTCTTTCACCCTTGTCACCACACCCTCTCTTGCTGCGGTGATCTTTGTTCCCCTTTTCATTTTAAAATCGAGGGCGGCTCTTTCTTTATGGGAGAAAGGGCCAAAATATCCTTGTACCAACCTGTATTTTTTTCCCGGCTCAAAGGGAAGGGCATACACATAGCTGCTGTCATCTTTAATGACACCTTTTTGCAATTGCTTTACCTCCTTGCGCAGGGGGTTGTTGCTGACAGAGCAGGCCGACAGGGAGCACAAAAGAATAAATACAATAATTTTCAAAGCCGGATCATTTGATGACAAACAATAAAACTACATTCATCTGTTGGAATTTCCGTCACCATCCTTGTAAAATATCACCGGTTGCGGGCTGCTCACTTTATATCAGCCGGGCTTTCTATTTTTACCAATCCAAACAATATATAATGCGTAAGAAAATTTTGCTGCTGGGCAGCGGTGAACTGGGAAAAGAACTGGTGATCTCCCTGAAAAGACTGGGGCAAACAGTGATTGCAGCGGATAGTTATGCCGGGGCGCCGGCCATGCAGGTGGCCGACGGGTTTGAAGTGATTGATATGCTCAATGGCGACCAACTGGATGAGATAGTAAGCAAACACAAACCCGATTTGATAGTTCCTGAAATTGAAGCAATAAGAACAGAACGTTTTTTTGAATATGAAAAACAGAACATACAGGTTGTTCCAAGTGCAAAGGCCGCCAATTTCACCATGAACCGCAAGTTGATCCGCGACCTGGCAAGCAAAGAACTCGGGCTAAAGACAGCGAAATATTTTTATGCCACTACGTTTGATGAGTTTCAGAAAGCTGTCAGCGAAATCGGTTTTCCCTGTGTAGTGAAACCCCTGATGTCGTCCAGCGGTAAAGGACAAATGGTGTTGAAAAGGAAAGAGGATGAGCAATCCGTATGGGACTATGCCATTACCAACTCAAGAGGTGATATCAGGGAGGTGATCATTGAAGAATTCATTTCGTTTCACACAGAGATCACTCTATTGACGGTCACACAAAAAAATGCTGTCACCTTATTCTGTCCGCCGATAGGCCATCGGCAGGAAAGAGGAGACTACCAGGAAAGCTGGCAGCCGGTAGCCATCAGCGAAAGTGATTATGAAGATGCCTGCCGGATGGCACAGAAAGTAACAACGGCCCTGACCGGCGCCGGCATCTGGGGAGTTGAATTTTTTCTCACCGGTAATGGAGTTTATTTTTCCGAGTTAAGCCCCCGTCCGCATGACACGGGTATGGTGACATTGGCCGGCACACAAAACCTTTCCGAATTTGAATTGCATGCAAGAGTCATACTGGGCCTGCCTGTTCCTGAAATAAAATTGGAAAGGGCCGGCGCCAGTGCTGTGGTGCTGGCAAACAAGACGGCGGACAACTTCACAATAACAGGACTGGAAGAGGCCCTGCAACAGGATAATACCGATGTCAGGGTTTTTGGCAAACCCTCCACAAGACCCTACAGGAGAATGGCTGTGGCATTGGCCCATGACAGCATTGATGCAGATGTTGATGAGTTAAGAAGAAAAGCAAAACAGGTTGCAGATACGATTTCAATTCAATAATTATGGAAAAAGTAAACCTTGCTGAAAAATTCTCTCTTTTTTCTGATCACTGGAATCCTAAAGTGGTGGGAGAATTAAACGGCCAGTTGGTGAAGCTGGTAAAATTCAAAGGAGAATTTGTCTGGCATCATCATGACGATGAAGATGAATTGTTTTATGTGCTGAAAGGAAGTTTTGATATGCAGATGCGGGATAAAACGATCACCATTAACGAAGGTGAATTTATCATTATACCCCGTGGTGTGGAGCACCGGCCAGTGGCAAAAGAAGAAGTAGAAGTGATGTTGTTTGAACCGGCTGCTACACTGAACACAGGAAATGTGCTGGGGGAAAAAACAGTATTTGAACCGGGCAAATTATGAACAATGGAACTATATTTCGTTATACTTCTTCCACCATCTTCTTCAAATTTCCCAACCCCTGTTCAAACTGGTGATTCAGGTTTTTAAGTATCATGGGTCCCATCAGGCTGGCGATGGGCCAGGGCAGGCCGCCACTGTTTTGCCATGTCACTTTGGTTTCATTGCCATCACCCCAGGGTTCAAACAGCCAGTTGTCTTTTGCCTTCGACTTCCAGGGTTTTATGAACTCCAGTTCAAAATGCACATGCTTATGATCCATGCTGAGCAGGGTCAAACTGCCCACACCCACCTTTTTTCCTTCCCAGGCATATTTATGCCCCGCTGTTTTTGGGGTGCCGCTGATGGTGCTTTTGGTAGTGGGATCAGATTGCTGCCAGGGGTTCCATTTACTGTAATGATTGAGATCGCCGATCTTATCCATCACTTCAGCCACAGGTTTTTTAATGACAACTGATTTTTCAACATTATACACTTTTGGCAGCAGGGCCGATATAATGAGCAGCAATGCGATCAGGCCAAGAAAAATATAAACAAAGATCATGTCAGTGGAGTTAAGACCGTTAAGGTAGTGAATAAAGCAACTGCGGGCAAACCGTCTGTCATGAAATGAGATTCCCGAAAATCTTCTGCCATCAGCACGGTTAAGGGTTTCAACGTATCTTGCAGCTATGTCTGACCACCTCAATATTGCCGACTTTCTTTCGCCACTGGACATTAGCGAAATTTCACAGGATGAAGGATACAGGGACGGGCAGTTGGGCAAAACCATTGCCGTGTATGACGAAGAATTTCCCGACCTGGATGAGGCGCAGGTTGTTTTGCTGGGTTGCGGTGAACAAAGAGGCAGCGGCCTGATACATGGCCATAGCAATGCACCGGATGTCATCCGCCGGCATTTTTACAATTTATATTACTGGCACCAGGATATCCGCATCGCCGACATCGGCAATATCAGGGCCGGGTCTTTATTTACTGATTCTTATGCTGCCTTAAAGACGGTGGTGCATGAACTGATCAATGATGGCAAAACGGTCATCATCCTCGGCGGTTCGCATGACCTCACGCTGTCACAATACCATGCTTATGCGGAAAACAAAAGAGCCATTGAGGCCAGTTGTGTGGATGCATTGGTTGACCTGAACCTTGACTCCCCTTTTCGCCATGAAAATTTCCTGATGGAAATGCTCACCGGCGAGCCGAACTATATCCGTCATTACAATCATATCGGTTTTCAAAGCTATTTTGTTCATCCGCGGATGCTGGAAACAATGGATAAGCTGCGATTCGACTGCTACCGGGTGGGCCATGTGAAAGAAAGTATAGATGAAATGGAACCTGTGATCCGCAACAGCCATCTTTTTTCTTTTGATATTGCTGCGATTGCCCATGCATATGCACCGGCCAACAGTATTTCTCCCAATGGCTTCAACGGCGAAGAAGCCTGTGTGCTGATGCGCTATGCCGGCATGAGCCCCAATGTAACCAGCATTGGTGTCTATGGATACGATGTGCAGCACGATAAAGATGAACTGACTGCCAAACAGATCAGTCATATGCTCTGGTATGTGCTGGATGGGCGCAGCCGCGGAAGAAGAGAGGCGGCACTGGACGAAAAAGATTCCTTCAACGAATACCACACGGCTTTTGCAGAAGTGGAGACCACTTTTTTGCAGAGTAAAAAAACCGGCCGCTGGTGGATGCAACTGCCCGATAAAAGTTTTATCGCCTGCAGCTATAAAGATTATTTACTGGCCAGCAGCAACGAAATACCGGAAAGATGGCTGCGGGCACAGGAGAGAAGTTAGGAAAATTAGGAATTAGAAATAAGAAACGAAAAATGAGAAAATGAAGCCGCTGCTTTTACTTTCTCATTCCTTATTCTTTATTTCTCATTAAAACAATAATAATGGCATCTGTTATTCGCACCGGCATATGCTCTTACGGAATGAGCGGAAAATTGTTTCATGCTCCTTTCATCGAAGCCCACCCGGGTTATGAACTGACAGGCATTGTGGAGCGGAACAACAACGATTCAAGAGAACGATACCCCAACAGCAAACTGTATCGCTCGGCAGAAGAACTGATCGCTGATGAAAGCATCCAGCTTGTGGTCGTCAACACTCCCACTCACCTGCACTATGAACAGGCAAAAGCAGTATTGAATGCGGGCAAGCACTTAGTGATAGAAAAACCTTTTACCGTTACTGTGAAAGAAGCAGAAGAATTAACCGCACTCGCAGAAAAGAAGGGTTTGTTTGTGAGTGTGTACCAGAACCGCCGCTATGATGGTGATTACCGGGCGGTGAAAGAAGTGCTGCAAAGAGAATGGCTGGGAGAATTGCGGGAAGTGGAAATAAGATATGACCGTTACCGCCCCAATTTTGGTGGTAAACTGCACAAGGAAGGTTATATGCCCGGTGCTGGTATACTTTATGACCTGTCGCCGCATTTGGTGGACCAGGCCATCCAGTTGTTTGGTTTTCCAGATGCATTGTTTGCCGATATATGGAAAATGCGGGATGATGTGCAGGCTAGAGATTACTTCGAAATGCTTTTTTATTATGACAAATTAAGAGTAAGGCTAAAGGCCACCTGCATTGCCCGTGAAACCACCTATGCCTATATGCTGCACGGCATGAAAGGAAGTTTTTTGCAGCAGCGGTCCGATATGCAGGAGCAGCAATTGCTGGAAGGGGTGAAACCTTCGCTGGAAAGCTGGTGTGCAGCGCCATCATCACCGGATGGATTATTGCACACAGAGATAAACGGCGAGGTAATAAGGAAAGAAACAACTTCATCACCCGGCAACTACATGGGTTATTATGATGATGTGTATAAGGCGCTGACCGGCCAGGGCCCCAATCCTGTTCCCGCTGCCGATGGTATTAAGAATATGCGGATCATTGATGCGGCGCTACAAAGTGTGGCGGAGAAAAGGTTGGTATCACCCTGAGCTTGCCGAAAAGAAAAATCAAAAACTAAATAATCAATATGTAATGTTCAATTATCAGCGTCATGCAGCGTACTTCGTACTTCTCACTTCGTATTTACTCCTTTCCTGTTCAGTTCAGCAACAAATCGGGAAATCGGCAAAAGCGGATGTGATAACAGCAGCTCCGTTGCAGGCCGCCCATGTAGGCATCAGCATTTATGAACCCGCCACAGGCAAATACTGGTACAATTACCAGGGCGATAAATATTTTGTGCCCGCCAGTAATACAAAAATTCCTACTTGCTATGCAGCAATGAAGTATTTGGGGGATAGTTTGGTGGGGTTGAGGTATAAAATTGTAAGCGATTCTTTAATTAAGATTAAATCGTCAGGTGATCCAAGCTTTTTGGCGCCAGGTTTTACAACTCATCCGGTTTATTCTTTTCTCAAAAAATATAAATTTATTTTGTTTACCGGTGATTTATTTGAGGATGATTTTTTGGGTACTGGATGGACATGGAATGACTATAAAGAGTATTATTCTGCTCAGAGGAATGACTTTCCGATTTATGCAAATACAGCCAGGTTTAATTGGGAGTCGAAGGATAGTATAAGTACACTTCCTTCTGTATTTGGAAAAAGCATCGCTGTTATGGAGCAGCTAACAAATGGATTTGAAATTGTCAAACCCTGGGAAGAAAACAAGTTCCTCTTTTTAAAAGGGAATACAAAAAGCAAGCAGGTTCCATTTAGACCGGATATACTTACCATACAATCCTTATTGCAGGATACTTTAAAAAACTTTGTAAGCAGAGATTTTGATAAAGAGGGATATGCTCAGTCACCAGAGTATACCTTTTTTAAAGGAGACAAATCTATCGCAGTGCCTAATAAGACGGTTAAATCGGAGTTTTCAATTGTATATTCCCAACCCACCGACTCTCTTCTCAAACCCATGATGCACCGCAGCGATAATTTTTTTGCGGAACAATCGCTACTGATGGTGAGCAATGAGCTACTCGGTGTGATGAACGATGCAAAAATTATTGATACCATTCTTAAAACCGACTTCAAAGACCTGCCGCAAAAACCCCGATGGGCCGACGGTAGCGGTCTCAGCCGTTATAATCTGTTTACCCCGCAAAGCATGGTTGCTATCTTAGACAAGATGCGGAAGGAATTCCCGATGGAAAGAATCAAAGAAATTTTTCCCACCGGTGGCGAAGGTACCATCAGCAGTTATTACCGGGCTGACAGCGGTTATATCTATGCCAAAACAGGGACACTCAGCGGCGTGGTGGCTTTAAGCGGATACTTGTACACCAAAAAAGGAAAGCTGCTGATTTTTTCAACACTAATAAATAATCATCAGGCCAGCGCCACCGATGTAAGAAGGGCGGTTGAAAAATTTCTGCAAGGAATAAGAAACCGTTATTAATTTTTCTTGCAAAGCCTCAGACCGGCTTTGCGTCTTGAATATTAATCTTAGCGTCTTTGCGTGAAATATTACCGGCCAAACATTTTTTCGAGTTGCTCTTGTTTAAACTCCAGGTAAACAGGACTACCATCAGGAGAAATATTCGGCTGCTCACAGGCAAACAGATCAGTGACGAGTTGTTTCATTTCCCGTTCAGTGAGACGGACACCGGGTTTTATCGCCTGCTGTCTCGCCAGCGAACGAACTAATTTTTCTCTCCTGGAAAATTTTACTTCATTGCTGAAGTGTTTGTATTGTTCCAGTAAAATATCAATGACATGTTTTTCATTGCCGGGCTCCACATCGGCGGGAGTGCCCTGTATCACAAAACTGTTTTTGCCAAAAGGCTCGATAATATAACCAAGTTGTTGCAGGTCGCCAGCTATCTCTCCCATCACGGCGGCATCGGCAGGAGACAATTCCAGTGTAACGGGGAACATGCTTCTTTGCGTAGCCACCGGTTTATCCTTACTGGCAGTTTTCAGTTGTTCATAGATCACTCTTTCATGTGCCGCTTGTTGGTAAATAAGGAGAAATCCGTTCTTTGAAGGGGCGGCGATGTATGTGTTCAGCAGTTGGGTTAGTTCGGCGTCGGTAGTCGTGAGTGGTGAGCCGTGAGTGGTGAGTTGGTCTCCTGTGATCGCAGTGTCCTCACGATTAGCGACTGACGACTCACGACTTTCATAAAATTCTCTCCAGTGCTTCAGTTCACTGCGATCGGTTTTCTCAATGAAATGCGCCTGGTTCTTTTGGGTGAAGCCTTTGAAAAGAGAAGATGAAGCGGCTGCCTCTTGTTTCTTTTCGGTAAAAGGTTGCTGAATCGAAGACAACTGTTGTATAGAAGCATCGAGATCAAAATCCAGTGTCGGCGTTACGCTGAACTGCGCCAGGGCATGTTTTATGGCTGCCTGCACAAAAGCATAGATGATCTTTTCATCTTCAAACTTTATTTCCTGCTTGGTAGGATGCACATTCACATCCACCACGGTGGGGTCAAGATCAATGAACAGCACATACATAGGGAAATTATCCGAAGGGATCATTTCCTGGTAGGCATTCATCACCGCATGGTTCAGGTAGGCGCTTTTGATGAACCGGTTGTTGACAAAAAAATACTGGTCGCCTCTTGTTTTCTTGGCCGTTTCCGGTTTGCCCACAAAACCATAGATGTTCATGTAGTCCGTTTCTTCCTTCACCGTCACCAGCTTTGCATTGTAATTGTTGCCGAGCAGTTGAACGATGCGTTGTTTCAAACTACCCGCTTCGAGGTGCATCATCTGCTGGCCGTTGCTGGTCAATGAAAAAAATACAGAAGGAAAAGCCAGCGCCACTCTTGTAAATTCATCTACGATATGCCGAAGCTCTGCATTATTGCTTTTTAAAAAATTTCTTCGGGCCGGCACATTAAAGAAAAGATTTTTCATGGCGATACTGGTGCCATTAGGAATAGCCACGGGTTCCTGTTTTTTCACCACACTGTTTTCCACCTCAATATAAACACCGGTTTCGTCTTCGGCTCTTTTGGTCTTTAGCTCCACTTGCGCCACGGCCGCAATGGAAGCCAGCGCTTCGCCGCGGAACCCCATCGTTTTAATGTGAAAAAGGTCTTCGATGTTTTTGATCTTGGAAGTGGCGTGTCGTTCAAAACACATTCTTGCATCTGTCTCACTCATGCCGCTGCCGTTGTCAATCACCTGCACCAATGATTTGCCCGCATCATTAATGATGAGTTTGATTTCTGTGGCGCCGGCATCCACGGCATTTTCCAGCAATTCCTTCACCGCAGAAGCGGGCCGCTGGATCACTTCACCGGCCGCTATCTGGTTGGCAATATTATCAGGGAGCAACAGTATCTTATCAGGCACAAATTCTTTCTTTAGCAGCCAAAAATACGGCATTGCTTTTTAAGCAACTCTTCACGGCTGCTTTGCATCAAATGCTCTAATTTTAGCACACTTTAATCATCCTAATTTTTCCCAGATGCGAATACTGAAAACGATTGTCCTTTGCTCCTTTTTTATTCCTCTTTTTTCTGACGCCCAGTACAAAAGCCGCCTGTCTGCTAATGACTGGACCGACAGTGTGTTCAACAGCCTGACCGAAGATCAGCGTATTGCACAACTGATGGTGATCAGGGCACATTCCAATCTCGGCGCCGATCATGTGGCCAAAGTGGTAGAGGATATAAAGAAATACAACGTTGGGGCTCTCTGCTATTTCCAGGGAGGCCCGGTGCGGCAGGCCAATCTCACCAACTATTATCAAAGCATTGCGCAAACACCACTGATGGTGACCATTGATGGTGAATGGGGCCTGGGAATGCGGCTCGACAGTGTGACCAAATTTCCTTACCAGCTAACATTGGGTGCATTGAGAGATGAGGAGCTTGTTTACAAAATGGGTTTGGCGGTGGGTTTGCAATGTAAACGCATCGGGGTGCATGTGAACTATGCACCGGTGGTGGACATTAACAATAATCCCAATAACCCGGTGATCGGTTATCGTTCCTTTGGTGAAAGCAGGGATAAGGTTTCAAAATTCGGTGTGGCCTATATGAAGGGAATGCAGGATGCAGGCATCATGGCCTGCGCCAAACATTTCCCCGGTCATGGTGATGTGGATGTGGATTCGCATTATGACCTGCCGGTTATCAATAAGACCAAAGAACAACTTAGTGAAATGGAGCTGGCGCCGTTCCGGGCAATTTTTAAAGCCGGTGTAGGCAGTGTGATGATTGCACATTTATACATTCCTGCTATTGACAACACAACTAACAAAGCCACTTCCATTTCAAAAAATAATGTGACGGACCTGCTGCGCAAAGAAATGGGTTATGAAGGGCTCACTTTCACCGATGCGCTGGAGATGAAAGGTGTCGCTAAATTTTTTCCGGGCGGCACCATTGCGGTGGAAGCTATCATTGCCGGCAATGATATGCTTTGTCTGCCATCAAGTGTGGGAGAAGCGATTGATGAGATCAAAAAAGCGATAAAAGACAAACGGCTCACACAGGCCGAAGTGGATGCAAAAGTGAGGAAAGTGCTGCAGTCGAAATACCAGTTGGGTTTGAATGAATGGCAACCGATTGATACAAACAACCTGCTGAATGATCTGAATGCAAGAACGGATGCGATCAGGAAAGAAGTGGCGGAAGAAACCATCACGGTGCTTTCCCTGGCCAGTTCAAAAGCTTCCCGGAATGATTATGCGGCGATCCCGCTGGACAAACCCAAAAAAGTGGCTTATGTGAGCATCGGCACATCACAACTGAATGAGTTTGGCAAAAGAATGAAACAGGATTATAACGCTGATGTTTTTCATTTTTCATATAAAGACAATGCGGCCAAAGCGGAAGAAATACTGAAAGCAGTTCCTGCAGATGGCAAGTATGATGCTATCGTAGTGGGCATTCATGATTTTAATAATCGCCCTGCCAATAATTACAATATCAGCCCCGCGGCTATTGAACTCTGGAAGAAACTCAATTTTATCAAAACCATCACTTTTGTTTTTGGCAATGTGCTGGCCACGCAAAATTTTTGTGATGCATGGACACTGGCGGCCTGCTACCAGGATGATGATATCACCCAATTGGCAGCTGCCGATCTGCTGAAAGGAAAATTCGCTTCATTGGGCACACTGCCGGTTCCCTTCTGCCAGTATAAAACCGGCGATGGTTTCATTCATGGCGGCATCCGCCCGGCGGGAGCAGCTATTGATAAATTCAAAGCGGTGGATTCGATTGCCACCGATGCTATTGCACAAAAAGCATTTCCCGGTTGTGTGATACTGGCGGCGCACAAAGGCGAGATCGTTTATCACAAAGCATTTGGCAACTATCAGTACGAATCATCACCTGCCATGACACCGGAAAGTGTTTTTGACCTTGCATCAGTAACCAAGATCTCGGCCACCACAGTTTCGGTGATGAAACTTGTTGAGCAGGGAAAGATTGACCTGAAAAAAACATTGGGAGATTACCTGCCCTGGGTGAAAGGAACAGATAAAGAAGCGTTGCGTATTGATGATATTTTACTACACCAGGCCGGGCTGGTTCCTTTTATTGCATTTTATAGAGAAACTATTGATACTGTAACGGGTGTTCCCAATCCTGCAATATTCTCTGACCGTTCCAAAGACGGTTTTTCCATTCGGGTGGCCGAAAACGTTTATATGCGAAACGACTGGCAGGATACCATGTTCAGTCGTATCCTGAAAAGCCCGCTGGGCCCGAAAAACAAATATGTGTACAGCGACAATGATTTTATTTTTCTCGGTAAGATTATTGAACAGGTATCGGGGCTTACACTTGATCAGTATGTGCTGAAAACTTTTTACAGCAAAATGGGAATGGCGTCCACGGGGTTCACACCACGGGTCCGTTTTCCGAAAGACGTAATTGTGCCGACAGAAACGGAAAAACATTTCCGGCAACAAACCACACAGGGTGATGTGCATGATGAAGGCGCCTCGATGTTTGGCGGCGTGGCAGGTCATGCAGGATTATTTTCCAACGCTTATGATCTTTCGTTGCTTTATCAAATGTTATTAAATGGCGGAGAACTGAATGGTGAAAGGTATTTGAAACCTGAAACAATAAAACTCTTTACATCCTATGGCAGTGACATCAGCCGCCGCGGCTTTGGTTTTGACAAACCGGAAAAAGACAATGCAACCAGGAAAGAACCTTATCCTTCTTCATTGGCGTCGCCTGAAACATTCGGCCACACCGGTTTCACCGGCACCTGTGTGTGGGTGGACCAGAAGCATGAAATTGTTTACATCTTTTTGTCCAACCGGGTTTATCCCACCAGAAACAACAACAAGCTCGGGCAGATGCAGATAAGAGGAAAGGTACAGGATGCGATCTACCGGGCATTGGGTATATAATAACAGAAATATCTCTTTTATTTTACCTTGTTCAATCATACGTTATGAAATTGGTATACATATCATCGCTGTTATTGTTAGCAGCTTCTGTTTCTGCCCAACCTTCATCTGCCGATATCAAAAAGCATAAGATCAGATTCGTATCGGAAACCAGCACCGATCAGTATGGAACCACCAAACGTTTTTGGTATTATGACCGCAAGGGTTATGACAGCCTGCGCAGCAATTTTGATGATACGGCCACCATCAGCAATACTTTCAAAAACGGAAAGCTGGTAAAAAAACTTGTGGCGCTTTCACAGAAACCCGACCGGGATAATGTGGATGAATATATTTATGAATACAATACCGATGGCAGCTATAAAGAAACCTTTCGTGACGGCGCCTATGGCATGAAAAGCTACACCTGGTATGATGCCAAAGGAAATGTATTGAAATCACAGTCGCCGGACGGGAATACGATCACCTATAAATACAATGCAGCCGGGAAATTATTATTTGTTGCATCAGACGGGCATAATAATGGGATAAAAGTGAACCATAAATACATCTACAACAATAAAGGCCAGCTGATAAAAAAGGAAAGCGAAGTGGATGGAACTGTTTCCGTCAGCACCTATGAGTATGATGCCGGGGGAAAACTGAAAAAGGAAGTGCAGAAAGGCGGGTGGTCAGGCGAAGACAGCGAAACCACCAATTTGTATGAATATAACCCGCAGGGGCTGCTGATAAAAGTGACCACAAGGGGCGGAGAAGGAGAAGCTGTGAAAGAGTATTCCTATTCGTTTCACAGGTAAAGTCAATGTTTAACCCGGTAAATCCGGGATTTTAAGGAGAAGACTCGTTGATCACAGGTTTTAAACCTGTATTTCAGTGCCTCAGTGGCCATCATTCTTGCCAACAGACCCCGGCCTGCACAAAAAGCCTTCGCTTTGCCAAAACGCAAAAATTTTTGATTTTCCCGAAATCGCCGTATCATTGCAGCGGAAACAGGCTGATAAATAATACGTTCTCCAGGATCAATTCGTCAGAAACCTGCCCTTTCCATTTACATAAATCCAGATTTTATTTTCCCAAAAGACTTTTCAAGACAGGCGAAAACGGCTTTGTGATCAACCTCAATACACTTTATGTACGACATTCTGCAACTGAACGATATGCTCGTTCCTGAACTGCTGGACATTGCCGAGCAGTTAAAGATCCCCAATGCAAAGAAACTCGATAAACAGGGGCTTGTTTATAAAATTTTAGACAGCCAGGCCATTGCCGGCTCCAAAGGCGGCGGCGCCCCCGAAGACAAGGGAAAGCGTAAACGCATCATTAAAACTACCACCAGCATCAGCAGCGAAGAAGCCGAAGTGGTGAGTTCGCCTGCACCCACAGAAGATAAAATCATCCATAAAAAACCCGGTATGCCTGTAAAAAAAGACGAAAAACCAGTTGCCAAAAAAGGCCGCAAAAAAAATGATGAAAAAGAATTGCCCGAAGAAGACATGGCAGCTGAAATAACCGAACCGGTAGCGGAAACCGAAAACGTTGCGGTAGCTTTGCCTGATGAAGTTGCTGCCGGTGAACAAGCCGCTTCAGCGACCAACAAAGTATATCCCCAGCGCCGCGACCAGCAATTCAATATTGAATTTGATGGTGTGATACTCGGCGAAGGTGTATTGGAAATGATGCCGGATGGTTATGGCTTTCTCCGTTCTTCCGATTACAACTATCTCTCCTCTCCCGATGATGTGTATGTTTCTCCCTCACAGATAAAATTATTTGGTTTAAAGACCGGTGATACGGTGCATGGAGCCGTTCGTCCGCCGAAAGAAGGTGAAAAATATTTTGCACTGCTGAAAGTGGATACGATCAATGGCAAAAGCCCCGAGGAGGTTCGTGACAGGGTGCCGTTTGATTACCTGACGCCGCTATTTCCGTTTGAAAAATTAAATCTTTTTACCACTCCTTCCGATTATTCCACCCGCATCATGGACCTGTTCACCCCCATTGGTAAAGGCCAGCGGGGTTTGATCGTTGCGCAACCGAAAACCGGTAAGACCATGTTGCTGAAAGCCGTGGCCAATGCCATTGCTGCCAACCACCCGGAGTGCTACCTGATGGTGGTGCTGGTGGATGAACGTCCCGAAGAGGTGACCGATATGGAAAGAAGTGTGAGAGCGGAAGTGATCGCTTCCACTTTTGATGAACCGGCGGAGAAGCATGTGAAGGTTTCTACTATTGCATTGCAAAAAGCAAAACGTTTGGTGGAGTGTGGCCACGATGTGGTGATACTGCTCGATTCCATTACCCGTTTGGCAAGGGCACACAACACCGTGGCGCCTGCATCAGGCAAAGTGTTATCGGGTGGTGTGGAAGCCAACGCCATGCAAAAACCCAAACAGTTTTTTGGTGCAGCCCGTAAAATAGAACACGGCGGATCATTGACGATCATCGCCACAGCGCTGGTGGACACCGGCAGCAAGATGGATGAGGTGATCTTTGAAGAATTCAAAGGAACGGGTAACATGGAATTGCAATTGGACCGCAGGCTGGCCAACAAACGTATCTATCCTGCGATAGATCTTGTGTCTTCTTCCACACGCCGTGATGATCTGCTGCTCGACAGGGATGTGTTGCAAAGGATGAACCTGCTCCGGGTTTACCTGACCGATATGAATGCTGAAGAAGCGATGAGGGAATTGCAGAACAGGATGAAAGGAACCAAGAACAATGAAGAGTTTTTGGCAAGCATGAACAGGTAATAAAAACATTCTCATACAACCAAACCACTGAACTCAGTGGTTTTTTTATGCCCGCCCGTGCCGAAACACTTAGTTCTCAGCCGGGTACTTAAATTTCCCCAAGGGTTTAAAGGTCAATTTAATAGCTGGTTTACACAATGGAAGGGCTGCAAATCCGTTATAAGATACGTATAAATCTGACCATTGAAAACCCGGGCCGGTTCACGGCCCACTTTCCTGATCCCGGTATGAAAAACCTTTTACTCATCCTGTTTTTTGTTTTTTCTCCTTTCACAATTTTTGCGCAGCAGCTTTCCGGCTTATGGATAGGAACGCTGACCAACGACAGCACCAGCATCCGCCAGGACCAGTCTTTCGAAATAGTTCTTTCGGAATATAAAAGCAAAGTGACCGGCTATTCCCGCAGCACTTTTATTGTCAATGACACACTGTACTACATTGTTAAACGGGTAAAGGGGGTTATTGAAAACGGGGTTTGTGAGGTAAAAGATGATGAGATCGTTTCCAGCAATTTTCCAAAGCGGATTGAAAAGGGAGTGAAAGTGGTCCATACATTCCGGATAAACAGGGCAGATAGCACCTGGCAGCTTGACGGGGAATGGAAAACAACACAAACCAAAAAGTATTACAGTGTTTCCGGCAAGTCAGATTTGGAAGAAGAAAAGGATATTGATAACTCCAAGATCTTTCCGCACCTCGAAGAGCTGAGCCTGGGGCAGGACGTTCCGTTTTATGTAAAAGCCAAAAAAGAAAAGGAAGAAGCCATCCAGGAACAAATTGCAGCCAACAGGAAGAATCCTACCGGCATTTTACCCGAACAGCAAAGCGGCGTCAATAATGCTGTTGTGGTGAACAAGCCTGCATCTTCCGTAAAGACCAACACAGTGCCGGTAGATAATACCATTGCAATGCCGGAAGAAAAAGTTGTTTCTACAAATATTGCATTGGAACAGCAAACTGCAGTTAAAAGAAACGAAACATCCGGTACAAAAACTGTAAAAACCAATACTGCTGTTGCAGAAACAGGCGCAGCGGTGAAAGATGAAGCAGCAAAGCAGGTTATTAAGTCAGGCATAGCAGTTGCTGAACCAGGAAAAACAGAAACAACAGAGAATACTGGTCTCGCTAAAACTGATGAGAAGAAACTATCTGCTGCACCTGTTACAGAAAAGACAAGTGATCCGTCGAAAAGAAAAGATGAAAATGTGCTGACAGTATCCTGGAACCAGGTAAGCGATCAAAAGGAAACAGAAAGCAAAGTCGTAAATGATGTAGCTGCCAGGACAGCAATAGCAGACAAGAGAGTAACGGATAGTAATAGCATGATATCAAAAACTGCCGGCAACACAAAAACAACCATGCAGCAGGAAAACCAGAATACTGATTTGACTGTAAGAACGGGCACTGCAAATACCCGTCCCGTATCTCCGGTCAGTACCGATGAGCAAAAAAATGTTTCGGAAAATTCCCAAACGGTTGGAGCTTCCGGAAAAAATGTTGTTACTCCAACGCAGCCTGCAGAAAAGATCAATGTCGGTTTTATTTCCGGAGAACAATCAAAGATAAACCTTGCAAATTCAGTGGGCAGCACAACCGGGGCAGCGCTGAAATTCAATGAAAGAAAAACGGATGCACAACAGGAAGTGCTGTTCAAAGCAGACAGCCTGGTGATAGCCGTATATGATAACGGTGAAGTGGACGGTGACACGGTAAGTGTGCTGCTGAATGGCGAAGTGATAATGGCCCGCCAGGGTTTGAAAACTACTGCGGTGAAACAGACCATTTACCTGCCTGCAGGTAATGATGAAGAATTTGCGCTGGTGCTTTATGCTGAAAACCTCGGCAGATACCCACCCAATACTGGATTGCTGGTAATCTATGACGGAGAAGAAAGACACTATGTAAGGTTCAGCGCCGACCTGCAGCGCAATGCCGCAGTGGTACTAAAACGTAAAAGACAGTAGGCGTTAGTAGATATACGTTTGGCATCAAGGTAATAGTTCTCAATTTTTGAAAAAAGGAATAGTCGGTGTTTGCACTTAGCACAACGTTGTTCTACTTTAGTCTAAGAATCGAATCCAATATTTTAAAAAAAACTAACTAAATCCAGTATTATGAAAAGACGCATCCGTAAAATCGTCAACTTCTTTGCATTCAACCTGCTTTTCTTCGCCCTGTACCTGAACTTTATTCACAGTGACAATGCCGCCACAGCCGACATCCCAGCTGAGTATAATGCTTCTGCCTTTACCGGTACTGTGCTGGTTGAAAACCCGGCTGAATACCTGAAGCAACAGTCTGAAGGAGCCTCTGTTAACGTTGTGCCGCAACCTGCTATCCGCAATGAGGAAAAAAACACTCCTTCACTGAAACTTTCTATCAACTAAGTCTTTTAAGCAAAGCAGTTAGTTAATACAAAAGCCTCCGTCAATCCTGGCGGGGGTCTTTGTATTTTTTGTTCTGTCATCGCTGCAAGCTGAAAATCCTAACTTAGCAGCATGGCAAAAAAGCTTTTCCTGATTGATGCATTTGCCCTTGTATTCAGGGCCTATTATGCACTCATCCGCAATCCCCGCATCACTTCCAAAGGTAAAAACACCAATGCACAGTTTGGGTTTACCAATACGCTTATCGAACTGATCAATAAACAAAAGCCCACCCACATGGCAGTGTGTTTTGACACGGCAGCGCCTACGGAAAGACACACTGATTTTGCAGATTATAAAGCCAACCGGCAGGAAGCCCCTGAGGATATACTTGCCGCCGTCCCGGATATAAAAAAGATTATTGAGGGATTTGATATACCCGTTGTTGAGCTGGATGGTTATGAGGCTGATGATGTGATCGGTTCACTAAGCCAGCAGGCAGCCAAAGCAGGATATGAAGTTTATATGGTGACACCGGATAAAGATTACGGTCAGTTGGTTACAGATAAAATAAAGATTTATAAACCCGGTTACCAGGGGGGCGATGCAGAGATATTGGGTCCTGAAGAAGTATGCACCAAGTGGAATATTAAAGAGGTGAGCCAGGTGATAGATATTCTCGGGCTGATGGGCGATGCAGTGGATAATATCCCCGGAATTCCGGGTGTGGGAGAAAAAACAGCAGCCAAATTGCTGGCAGAGTATGACACATTAGAAAATGTGCTGGCCAATGCTGATAAGATCAAAGGCGCTATGGGAGAAAAAGTGAAGAAAGGAAAAGAGTCAGCGATTCTGTCAAAAAAACTAGCTACCATCATCACCAATGCGCCGGTAGAGTTTCACGAAGAAAATTTTAAGCTCACTGAATGGAATAAGGAGGTGCTCAAAGAGGTCTTTGCAGAACTGGAATTCAAAACATTGGGCAAGCGATTACTCGGTGAAGGTTTTTCTGTCGGGACAGCAGCCAATACAGTTATCGAAAAGGAAATTCCGCAGGGAGTGCAGACTGATTTGTTTGGGAATATTATTGAAGCCCCCCCTGCTTCTTCTCAGGCAGAGACTTCGGAAGCCCCTCCTTCGGAGGGGTTTGGGGAGGTCGTTGAAAAAAATATTAATAATACGCCGCATACCTATGAAGTGGTGGAGGGGGATGCAGCGCTGAAAAAATTTGTAGCTGAACTAAAGAAGCATGATGAGATATGTTTTGATACCGAAACCACCGGCATTGATGCCAATGATGCTGAACTCGTAGGAATGAGTTTTTCCGTGAAACCCGGTGAAGCATATTATGTACCCTGCCCTGCTGATCAGAAGAAAACAAAAGAGATACTGGCTCATTTTGAATCGCTGTTTGCCGACAAAAAGAAAATATGGATTGGCCAGAATCTCAAGTATGATATGCTGCTGATGAAATGGTATGGTATTGAAATCGCCGGACATTTATTTGACACGATGCTGGCGCATTATGTAATAGAACCGGATGGCAAACGGAGCATGGATGATCTTAGTAATAAATACCTGGGTTACGAGCCGGTGCATATTGAAGAGCTTATTGGAAAAAAGGGTAAAACGCAGGGCAATATGCGGGATGTGGAACTGGAAAAAATAAAAGATTATGCTGCTGAAGACGCCGATATCACCCTGCAACTGAAGAAAGTTTTTGAACCGATGCTGAAAGAAAAAGAAGTGGAGAAGGTTTTCAACGAAGTGGAAAACCCGCTGGTAAAAGTGCTGGTGGATATGGAATTTGAAGGAATAAAAATTGATGTGGACTTTTTGACTGATTATTCAAAAGAATTAGAGAAGGATGCAAAGAAAGCCGAAGAGAGTGTTTACAAACAGGCCGGTGTCCGTTTCAACCTGGCCTCACCCAAACAATTAGGCGAAGTGTTGTTTGATAAACTAAAGCTTGATCCTTCTGCCAAAAAAACAAAAACAGGTCAATACCAGACAGGAGAGGATGTGTTGTTGAAATTAGCTGCCAAAGGCCACCCGATTGTAGATGATATTTTAGCATTCAGGGAACTGACCAAGCTGAAATCAACCTATGTGGATGCCCTGCCGCAACTGATCAACCGCAAAACAGGAAGGGTGCACACCACCTATGGTCAGGCCGTGGCCGTGACAGGCCGCCTGGCAAGTAATAATCCTAACCTGCAGAATATTCCTGTGCGGACAGATAGGGGTAAAGAGATCAGGAAAGCATTTATCCCGAGAGACAGCAAGCATATTCTTCTTTCTGCCGATTATTCTCAAATTGAATTGCGCATTGTTGCCGCTATCAGCGGCGACAAGAATATGTGTGATGCCTTTAAAAAAGGCACCGACATCCATACAGCCACGGCTTCAAGAGTATATAATGTTGAAGAGAAAGACGTAACCAAGGAGATGCGCTACAAAGCCAAGAGTGTGAACTTTGGTATTATTTACGGGCAGGGTGCTTTTGGTTTGGCCGATAATCTCGGCATCAGCAGGACAGAAGCCAAAGAGATCATTGATAATTATAAAAAAGAATTTCCCGGCATCCAAAAGTATATGGATGAAATGATCAATTTTGCCAGGGAGAATGGTTATGTGGAAACGCTGATGGGAAGAAAACGCTGGCTACGGGATATTAATTCAGCGAATTTCACTGTTCGTGGTTTTGCCGAACGCAACGCCATCAACTCCCCGATACAGGGCACAGCAGCCGACATGATCAAACTGGCGATGCAGAAAGTGCATGCGGCCATGAAAAAAGAAAAAATGCAAAGCAAGATGCTGTTGCAGGTGCATGATGAGCTGGTCTTTGATGCCCTGAAGTCAGAAGTGAAAGATCTGAAGCCGCTGATCATTGAAAATATGCAGATCGCTTTGCCGCTGCCACACAAAGTGCCGGTTATCGCTGAATGCGGAGAAGGCAAAAACTGGCTGGAAGCTCACTAATTCTTTATAATGGACTGGTCAATCTATTTCAAAAATGTAACCATCATCGGCAGCCGGTACATGATCATTGCCACGCTGGCCTTTATCCTGTTTTATATCCTGCTGCGCAAAACCATTACCGGGAAAAAAATTCAGCAGCGCTTTCCCAAACTGGCTGACTATGCAAGGGAGATCAGTTTTTCCGTTATCACCATATTTATACTGGCTGTTGTGCCATCTATTATTTTAGGGAATAAAAATCTTGCAAGGCATACGCATTTTTATACCGATATTAATCAGCATGGAATGGCATGGTTTATCATTGCGTTCCCAATCATGGCATTTGTGCATGACACCTACTTTTACTGGATGCACCGGTTGATGCATCATCCCCGGTTGTTTAAAGCGGTGCACTTAGTGCATCATAAATCCACCAACCCAAGCTCCTTTGCTGCTTATGCTTTTCATCCGCTGGAAGCGGTGGTCGAAGCCGGAATTTTTCTTGTCTTTGTTTTTATCATGCCCGTGCACCTGTATCACCTGCTTTTCTTCTTTTTATTTATGATGCTGTACAATGTGTATGGTCACCTGGGCTGGGAATTGTATCCCAAAGGTTTCAGCCGTCACTGGCTGGGCAAATGGGTCAATACTTCTGTTAACCATAACCAGCACCACCAGTATTTCAAAGGCAATTATGGCCTTTACTTTCTTTTCTGGGACAGGATGATGGGCACCATCCGTGAGGATTATGATGCAAGGTTTGATGAAGTGAAAAATCGCTGACTGGTCTTTTTTACCAAACTCATAAAATATTCTGCGTAACAGCAGGTAGGTTTGCAGCATGGAGCAACCAGTTGTTTATTATTGTTATGATGCTTATTGCGGCTGGTGTTATGGTTTCAGCCCGGTGATAAAACACATTGCAGAAGAGTACAAAGACAAAATTTTTTTTGAAGTGTTATCAGGAGGAATGATCCCGGCAGAAAATCCAGGACCGATCGGTGCTATGGCGGGCTATATTGCTTCTGCATACAAACGGGTGGAGGAACTGACGGGTATTAAATTCGGTGAAGATTATCTCTGGCATATTAATAACCCGGGCCAGAGCGACTGGTTTCCCCATTCAGAAAAGGCGGCCACTGCAATGTGTATTTTTAAAGAGTTGCGGCCCGAACAGCAGGTGGAATTTGCTGCCGATCTACAATATGCGCTGCATTACGAAGGTCGTGACCTCACCGATGATGAGGCCTACCGGCATTTAGTAGAAAAATATCAGATTGGTGCAGACGATTTTTATACAAAGCTGCAAAGTGAGGACTATAAAGAAAAAGCACATTATGAATTTTCCCTGTGCAAACAATTGCAGGTAACAGGTTTTCCTGCCGTGCTGATGCAGGCGGGGGATGCAAAATTCTATTTGCTGGCAAGGGGATATACAGCCTATGATGATCTGAAAGCAAGAATGGAGAATGTGTTAAAGGAAATAAATGCCTGAGAAAAGAGATATACAAAGCAGGGAAGACCTTTTGCGGTTGATGCAGGAGTTCTATAAAAAACTGCTGGCAGATGATTCCATCAGTTATTTATTTACGGAGATTGCCAAAATTGATCTTGACCATCACCTGCCAGTCTTGGTTGACTTTTGGGATTCCGTTTTATTTCAGTCGGATACTTATCGGAAAAATGCCATGCAGCCGCACCTGCAATTGCATCAGCAGTCTCCCCTGCAACCGCATCATTTTGAAACCTGGCTTCGCTATTTCAAAGCATCCGTTGATGAATTATTTGAAGGGGAAAAAGCTTTTCTTGCCAAGGAAAGGGCCACCAGCATAGCCACCGTGATGCAGATAAAAATCAAGCAGTTGTCCTGATCCGTTGCCTGGCTTCATCCGCCCAAACTCCGGCTTCATCGCTTATTTTTTTAAGCCAAAGACAAATTTTGTACCTTATCCCCCTAAATTTTTTTTATGAAACGAAAACTGATTGCTTTTGCGGCTGCAGTAATATTCTTTGCAGCCTGCAACAATGAAAAGAAAGATGGAGATAATAATGGTAAAGAAACCTCAGAAACGTCAACCGAAACCAAAGAATGGAAAACGGTGGATTCTGCCACCGCCATGAAAGCCTGGATGGACTATGCGACACCGGGGGATGTACATAAAATGATGGCATCATGGGACGGAAACTGGGAAGGTGAAACGACATCCTGGATGGCAGACGGGGCTCCTCCTTCAACCAGCAAAGCGAGTATAGTGACCAAAATGATTATGGGCGGCAGATACCAGGTAACAGAGTTTTCGGGTGAAATGATGGGTATGCCGTTTAACGGAATGGGAGTGCTGGCTTATGACAATTACAAAAAAAGATTTACCAATACCTGGATTGATGATATGGGAACAGGCATAATGATGATGGATGGTCCCTGGGATCCTGCGAGCAAATCCATGACCCTTACCGGCAAGTATACCAATCCAGCCAATGGTGCAGATTGTGAAATGAAAGAAGTGTTCACAATCATTGATAATGATAATCAAAAAATGGAAATGTGGGGACCTGACCAAACTACCGGGAAGCAGTATAAAACAATGGAGATCAAGTTTACCCGTAAAAAGTAATCATCTCTGTAAACAAAACCCCTCATCATTTGAGGGGTTTTGTTTAATTAAGGGGGTATTATTTTTTTGTCTTTTCCATTGGCAATTTTTCATCACGACTCCATTCCTGCATACTTCCATCATATACTTTCATTTTATATCCTAAACTGCGCCCAACCAGGTAATCTACACAAGCTGTTTGACCGATAAAACAATACACAACTACCTCTTTATTCTTATCAGGAACCACTGTAGTAAAATTCTTTTCAAGTACGGAAACGGCTTTAATACTATTGGTGGAATCCAACATATCAGGGAAAGGAATATTCAACGCCCCGGTTATATGTCCGTCCCGGGGGTTGCCCGTAGGATCACCATCATACCAGCGTTTAAGCCTGGCATCCACAATCTCCGATGACTTTGCGTTCAATGCATTCAGTACATAATCTTTATCTACCAGTGCGCCGGTGACGGTGGCCACATAATTACCTTTTTTAAATACTGCCGGTTTATCAGTAACAGGATAACCGGCTTTTTTCCAGGCCTCGATTCCGCCATTGAGAAAAGACACCTGACCTTTCAGACCAAAATGTTCTAATGTCATAAACATCCTTGATGCAATGGTTACATCACTTCCTCGGTGGCAAACCACAATTTTTGAATTCTTATTAATCCCTAAGTCCTGCAAAATTTTTGTCGCTGTTTTAGCATCCGGAGCATACATACTTCCTTCGGGCTTGTCAAATGCCAGCCAGTCCGGCCAAAGAAAACGGGAACCTTCAATATGTTCCTTGTCATAATCTGCTTTTATAACAAAACCGGTATAAAGAATCACCAGGTCGGGGTCTTTTAAATTGTCATTGAGCCATTGTGGGTTAACAATTACCGGTTGCTGCGAAAAGGCAGATGATAGTCCTAATGACAGTAAAATAGTGAACAGTATTTTTGTCATGATTATACATTTAAAGAAATGTACATCTTTAAAATTGCCTTACAGCTATCTATTTGACAAAAGGTGAACCGGGCTTCCTCACCGGCACTTATAAGTTGATAACATGTGCAAGACCTCCGGTTTCTGTTACCAGGAGGCGTTTACCATCATTTGAAAAGGAAACAGTGTACAGCTCATGATCAAATCCAAATAATGTTAATGTATGTACTCCCTTTTCAACATCCCAGAAACGAAGAGTGCGGTCATAAGATGCCGTAGCAGCAATTGGCAATGAGGGATGAAAAGCTGCCCCGTAAACCCACTTGGTATGTCCTTCCAGTGCCACACTTTTCTTCTTTTTTAAATCCCACACTATTACCTCAGCATTACCACTGGTCAGCAGATATTTTCCATCTGCAGATGCAGCCATGTTAAATATTGCTGTTCCGCTTTGCAGGCTATCAGTGACAGACCAGCTTTCTGTTGAGATTATTTTTATTTTACCATCAGCACAGCCGGCATAAATGTTCTTCCCGTCGGGTGAGAATTTTACTGTGAATGGGTTGGTAATATTTGAAACAGTTTTATATGCCGCAGTGTCTGTTACATTCCAAAGACGTACCGTATTATCAGCTGTGGTTACAAATAAATTGAGCTTGCTGTTATAGTCCATCCCATAAATCACACCGCTGTGGCCCTTTCCGGTTATTATTCTTTTGCCTGTGACGGTGTTGTAGACATTAACTGTTCTATATCCTGTAGCAAGGTATTGTCCATCGGAAGAAAACGCTGCTGCAAAAGCAGAAAGACTGTCTAGGAAAACCGCAGGTTTACCTGTATTCAAATTGTATAAAGAAAGATGTTTATCACTATTGACAGGGGCCATCCATTTCCCATCAGGAGAAATCGGCGCATTCCAGGGTCCTATCGCACTTGCCCTGAAAGCCAATTCTCCCGGATTATTTATATCCCAGACTTTAATTGTATTATCTGAGGATGTGGTAAAAAGTTTAGTTCCATCAGCATGCCAGGCTACCTGGTTTATTCCGGCAACGTGACCCCGGAAGGTCAACAGGTTTTTTCCGCTGGCAGTTTCCCATACTTTCAGTAAACCATCATCGCTTACACTGGCAAAGCGCAGTCCATCTGGTGAAAAACGGATGCCATTCACCCATTCTTTATGTCCCTGCCATGATTCAATTTCATACAGCAATTTTCCATCCGCCGCATTTAGCATTCGTATTTTGTTATCCTTGCCTCCCTGCACTACATATTTATTATCAGGGCTTATATCCATGCTTTGCACTGCTGTGTAATAATCAAATTCCCGCATGTCATAGTTCCAGTCGGTATTCCCCGATAAGATATCATGCTGCTTGATTTGAAAACCCCAGGTGCCAGAATACAATTTTTTATTATCAGCAGAAAACGTAACTGCGGAAGCAGGATGGTCATCCGTATCAAACCGTTTTATTAAAGCCCCTGTTTGCACATCCAGTATTTTGGCAAAACCCTGTACGCCCTTGGGGCCCCTTTCCCAAGAAACGACACCCAGCATTTTACCATCATTGCTGAATTTGCACTGGTAAATACCCTGCCTAAACTCATTATTAAAATTGCGGATTTCATTGCCTGTCGCCACATCCCAAAGCCGAAGTGTTTTGTCGGATGAGCCGCTGATAAGTGTTTTGCTGTCAGGAGAAAAATCAAGTGTGGTTACCTGTCCATTGTGTACTTCTATTTTCCGGATTGGCTGGTATGTACCGGCATCCCAAATAATGATAGCATTATCAGCAGACCCCGTTGCCAGTAGTTTTCCATCCTTACTTGCTGCTATGCCCACTACAGGTTTGCTGTGGCCGTTTATAGTGTGCATACTCCGGTCACTCCTTGCATTTACTAACCGCCACTCAAATGTTCTTTTATTTTCCGGAATGGAAAGTAATATATTTTTTGCCTCACCAATCTGATTGTGACGATAGTAGGCTTCTGCTGTTTTTAATTGTGTCAAGTAAAGTACATCTGTTTTTTTAGATTTTTGTGTTACCCCTAACAATGGGAGAAATGCTAATATTGTTGTAATAAATTTCTTCATACACTTTTTAGTTATCCGGCCTGGTCATAAGCCTGTTTTATCCAGTTAAATAACTCTTGATTGATCAGTTTTTCATTTTCTATCCGGATACGATGAGTACACATCGCATTCCATTTCTTCCCATCCTCAACAATCCCTGATGGCTCAACTCCTTTTATGTTCAACCCTACATCCAGCCTGTCTTTTGTTGAAGGCTGTATCAAAGCAAACTGTTTTTTTCTTCTTAAACTAACATAAGCTTTTTTTGGCGCCACTTCCACATCAGTTCCAAACTTATTTATTTCCTCCATAATTTTATCATACCAGGGTTTCAGGTTTTCTTTTCCTTTGTATTGCTCCGCAATCAGGTCATCGCTGTTTTCGGCAGCGCCAGCATGACTTTGTTTGGCATAATGCACCACCATGTTGGCATTGCCGTGGGTGAATCCATGTTTTTCTTTCAGAAAATTCACCAGCTCACCGTGTTTACTAAAACCGCTTTTATTCACAATTGCGATCCATTCAGAAAGTTTTTTGCCACTGTTCTTTTCAATATTGGCTATCTGCGTGGCATAGGCCTTATCCAAAGCTTCAGAACTCATATCATTTGTTTTAAGATGGGAGCAAATTAGGTCACAGCGCCGGGTTTGTATTGTAAAAAATTAACCCGTTTGCCGAACCGGGATATAATTCCGGTATACACCCCGCTGAACAAGATAGGAAGATGGATTGATGCCGGAGAAGGCCCGGAACTCTTTGATGAAATGCGCCTGGTCAAAATAGCCGCAGTCATAGGCGATGGATGTCCATTCGACAGCTTGCTGCTGTTCCAGTTCGGCGATCACTTTCTGAAAACGGGCAATACGGGCAAATTGTTTAGGTGACAACCCCACATATTTTTTAAAGAGAGTGATCAGGTGTTTTTGGCTAAAACCGGTTTTGGCAGCCAGTTGCTCAATGGTCCATAACTGTGGTGAATGTTGCAATTTTTTTAAAGCATAATCAATAAAAGCATTCGGCTCAAACCTGTTTTTCCCTTTTTTGGCGAAATGTTGTTCCAGCACTGCGAACTTGTCTTCAATGCAATTCTTTTCCAGTATCTCATCGCGGATAAAATGGATGTCAATATTCCAGAGAATATCTGTTTCAATGGTGCTGTTATTCAATTCAGAGACGGGCAGGTTGAAGAAGGGATAAGCGCCTCCGGGTTTAAAGTGTACGCCAATCATGCAGGAAACGGAAGCATCTATAAGAATGTATTCAGTTTTCATGCCCGACAGCCAGCTCTTATTGTAGGTTGTGAATGAAGTGCCCTCTTCGTTATGAAAAAGCTTTTTTGGTGTTTCTGTCAGGTCAATCAGCAGGTCCATTGAGCCATCTGGCAGAAATTTTTCCATCTGGTGCTCTGCCCGGTATCCCTCGTAATAAAAAAAATGTTCGATAAAATAAGAGAGAGGAGGTGCAGGTATGTGAATACGATAGATCATGTTTTCTCACGATTAAGTAAGCTACGATAATTCTTCTAAGACGGCAATGATGCAAAAAAATAGGTGCCGGCAAGAAAAAGAAAAACGAGGCCGGTGACGATGATTGGTGGCCAGAATGTAAATTTTACCTGCAAAAGAAAAACCATACCATAAGCAATAAGTTGTATCAGCAGCAATCCGCTCCAGGTGGATGCGCCGATGCCAGATCTTAGAAAATACCAGTTCAGCGCTCCTCCCAATAGGTAGATCATGGTGAAGCAAGAACTCACTCCGATAAAAAGGTTATAGAAACTTCTTCTGATGCCCCCACCCATATCAATTTTGTAGTTTCTGTTTATGTGGATCAACTGTTTTTCCTGTTCGTTCCGCGGTTTGGCCGGTGAAATAAAACTCAGGGAATGAAAGGAGGCAGTTAAAAACTGGGCGATGATGGTTCCCCATATCCAGAATGAAAAATTTTCAATCATGTGAATTGATTTTGGTGGTTGTTATAAGCTGAGAATGCGGAAGAACTCAGACCATGGCCCAATGGCTTCTTTATATTGTTTGGCCATCACCCTGGTGATCTGTGCGAGGTGGGTCAGGTCATGCACCACCCAGCAGGAAAGCAGGTTCCTCAGTGTTACAGGCCCCAACGCAGGGTGCATTCCCGTTTTATCAAGGTCGGCTTCTGAAAGCTGCAATGATTTCAGCCAGGATAAATTTGTTTTTCGAAGTATCTTAAACTCTTCCAGTAGCTGTTCTATCGTCTTGCCCTTGCTTTCTTCAATTTGTGCAAACCGATCATAAGGATCAAAAGGCCTGCCGGCCCCATGCTCCAGGATAATTTTTGTCCTTACCGGCCAGTCGGTTTTTTCGCCATGTATCAAATGACCTACCACATCATAGGGAGAAAAAGTGTCGGGGCCTTCATTGTTCATGATCCAGTCATTATGAAGGTCGTGTAAGAGTTCTTTTAAAATGACCGGTGTTCGTTCTAAGATTTCGTATGATCTTTCAAGACTGTAATTCATATAGCTGAAATTTGGTTTTGTAACTATAGATTTAAAAGTCTTGTTGTGTTAGCGTTGCTGTCAAATATAATTATGCGTTTAACATCTGCCGTAAATTCTCTTTCTTGTTCCTGAGATCGGGGCCGCCTTCAAGCATTGATTTCAGGTTGGCCATATAAAATGTCCAACCCGTTTTGCAGCCCACATGCCAGTTGTGCATGCCATAATCATCTGTTGGGATTTCTTCCTGCAACAGCTCTACAATATTCTCTCCCTGCTCCTGGTAAATCCTTACTGCACAGTTGCCGGCATTTCCAAAACTGAATTTTAAAAAGTCTTTGCGATTGCAATCAAGTATGTTTCCATGTTCGATAACATCATCGGGATAGCCAAACCATAACCATTTATAACTATCTCCTTTTTGAACAAACTCATTATCTCCCCTCAGCGATCCATCCGGCTTTTTGTATTCACTCAGCCGCAGGAACCAATATTCTATTCCTTCACGGGTCGCCCATGCATGGTAGAGTTTATCCACCGGGGCTTTCACATCTATGCGAACCGTAAAACGGCTCCAGTCAAATGCAGTTGACATAACAATGGTTTTATTTTATGTAATAACGCATTATAGGTCTCGTTTCACTTCGTCTCGCTACTTCTTTAAAACCAGCTTTGATAAATGATGCTGCCAGCCCGGTCCAGGCAAACACATCCACCATCTTTCCCTTTTTTGGATCCTGCGGATAACCTTCTACGATAATTGCTCCGTTCTTTTTGGCAAAGGCAACTGCCGCTTTCAGCAATTGACCGGAGAGTCCTTTATTCCGGTACTCTTTCTGAATAAAAAAGCAACTCACACTCCACACCGATTTTTCATCCACGGGTTTCAGCACCTTCGATGTTTCCAGCCGCTTATATACTTCTTTCGGCGCCACAGCACACCAGCCTATTGTTTTTTGACCATCAAACGCCAGCACACCTGTTGGTTTATTTTTTTTCACCAATTGCTGCATCGCTTTTTTGTTGCCGGTTCCTTTTTGTTTTTCATATTCGGATGCAGTCAGTCGCCAGGTCATACACCAGCACCCGCCACAGGCGCCTTTTTCGCCAAAGAGCTCAGCAAAACTGTCCCAGCGTCCGGCAGTCAGCGGATGAAATGAAAATGCCATTGTTTAAAGCATTGAAGCCGGAACACTGTGCAACCCTATACGGTTGCCTTCCGTATCAATGATCACCGCCATATATCCATATTCGGGACTGATCTCCGTTTTTGGAACCATGATCTTGCCACCGGCTGCTTCCACTTTGTCCAGCACATTTTGCACATCAGGATTTCCATTCAGGTAGATCAACGGGCCATCGGTGGCTGAAGGTTTATGAAAACCGCCACTATCCACTAACGCACCACCCACCTGTGTCATCATATCATCCAGCGGGAACATCCGCATCCGGATATTTTCCATATCCAGCGGGTTGAGTGTTACATTAAATATTGTTTCATAAAATTTCGTTGCTCTTTCGAGGTCGGTGGTTCCTATTTCAAACCAACTGATAGCATTTTGCATTTGTGTTGTTTTAAGATTATTAATTGATATCCTTTCCTTCTTTGAGTTTAGCAATTTGTCCTTCCAGCGTTTTCTTTACATTATCATTCGGCGCCTGGCTCATTGCTTTTTCCGCAAATTTTATAGCATTTTTGAAATCAGCCTTTGCAGAATAGCCAAACATCAAACCGTTATTCATCGCAAAGACGTCGCCGTGTTTCTTCTGGCTGGCTAATAACACTTCTAATGCCTTATCTGCTCTTTTTTGTGTGATCAATGCCCGGCCGTATGCAACAGCTTGCGCCACGCTGGCCATAGTGAGTGCTTCTGCCATCACCGAATCAACTTGTGGAATACGGTTGAGTTTTTCATAGCCGGTGGCAAGATTTCTCAGGCTGGCAAAACTTTTTTGTCCCTGGAAGCCTGACACAGCTCTTTGTGCCCAGCCCAGCGCTTCTTCGAGATTGATGTTTTTATTAAAACACCAATGAGATGCCTGTATCATATTGGTGCTGTTGAATCCTTTCTGGCTCGTCACCTGCTCCCGCAGTCTTGCCAGCACAATATTATCTACATCTACTTCCACTTTGAAAGGCACAGACAATTTTTCCCATTGCAGTGCAATCACACAATGTTTTTCTCCATGTTCAATAAATTCATATTTCAGCCATTCCACACTTTTTTCCAGTGCAATAGGTTTTACATTCACCCGCAGCGCATCATATTTTTCTTCATAATAAAAACTTCCCCAGGCATCTTTCTGGGTGGAGAAAATGATGGTAACATTATCAGCCCCCATGGCCATGTGAATGCCATAGGTGCCGGCCTTTAGTGGTTTGCCTTCCAACATCACGTCGTGTTCAAAACTAATAGTCGTGTTTTCATTGGCGCCGGCCCTCCAGGGTGCAGTGTTTTGATTGGTAATAAAACTGAATGTGCTGAAACCATAGGTCACAAGATTGCCAGGTCCCCAAACCCTCCCTTCCCGTTTATTAACATCCGGTCTTGAATATTTGAGGGTGATGCCGGTGATACCCACTTCTTCAGTTACGGTTGCACGGGGATTGCCACCAACCGGAGGAATATCCATTTGGGCAATGGAAAAATGAACAAAGCCGCCAAACAGAAACAGTAAAAGTATTTTTTTCATAAAAGTGCTTTATTGATTCAAATCGTTACAAAGTGATGCTATTTTCGCCTCATCTATCTCTAAGGCCCTGAATTTTTTATTCTGCCTGACCAGTGATGTTGCTTTTCCGTGAAGCGTAAAGACCGGGAACCGATGTTCTGATTGAAGAATGATACCTCCTGCTGCTTTCCCGCCATAGTAATCCCAGTTATAGGACCGATGACGAACATATGTGGCTGGCGCAATTTTTATTTCTTTGCTTATATAATGTTTTACCCAGGAACGTTCTTTCTGTACTTCCAGGATTCGGCAGCTGTATCCAAGCACTTTTTCGTCTGTATCATAAATTTTATGTGATAAAACAGAGTCCGTCATTATTCCATAGTCTTCACAGCTATATTTTTTTTCATATCCTTGTTCAGACAACGCTTTGTTCAGATTACCTGAATAATAGTATATGACTGTGTCTTTGCCCGTGAACCGGCTTTGATAATTGGTTTCATCATAACGAAAGTTGCCTTTTGCCGGTCTTTCCTTTGCAAGAGAATCAACGTTTATTGAATCGCTGGTATAACTGTAAGCATAGTCAATGGTGCCGGAAAAATATTCCTCCTTTTTTTCATTACTGCAGGAAACGGATAGCAAAGCGGTTAAAATCAGGAATGATATTTTGATATTTTGTTTCATTTTCTTCTCCTGTACTCCAGGTCATATTCGGTGACCCATGTTTTTTCATTGTCCTTGCTTATCTCGCCATGTTGTCTCACTTTGTCTGATCCGAGGTCATAAAAAGTAAGACGACGAACAGCAATAGTATCGTTTATGAACGGAAACGGGTTGGTTTGAAAGATCATTTTCTTGTCCCCGTATTTTCCTTTCAGATACTCCGTTGTGCTTCCCGCATTATCCACCCATGTTTGTTGCCATTGCCGGGAAGCCCTGTTCCAGGTGTTAAAACTCTTGCCGGCATATCTTAATCCCTGTGATGTACTGGCGCTGGTCCATTCTTCAAGTATGATGCAACTGTCAAGGACCAAACTGATCTTGCTGTCTCCGGCCTTTTTTCCATTTTGGGCATACACCTCCCATTCGCCGATCCAGAAATCAAACTGGCGATAAACAGGGGCGCTGCAAGGTTTCTGACCAAAGATCAAAGAATGGATGCCGATTGCCAGTAAAAGGAAAACTATTTTTTTCATAGCAGTTTGTTTGCTGCAAGACAATGAAGTGGTGCACTCTGCTGTTAGCTTTATCCCTGATTATCGCCACACACCAATGATTGCACCCATCAGTGTAAGAGCAACTATGCTATAGAATCCATTGATGAGAATAAGCCGCCACGGTTTTTGTTCGAACAAACTGTGAATGGCAATGGCACAAAAGGTCCAGATCCCCGCAAGAAACCCTGCCATGACGCCCCATTGCAGATCGGTTTTGATGCCGCAACCTCCATCGAGGCAATTAGCCGGCGGGTCGGTAAGAAACATACCGAGATTAGCGGCCATCAGCAGGGAAAAAATAAATGTCCAGCCAAAGATTTTCCCGCTGTTTCCTTTTTTTACATCCTCTTCAGTAAAATTATTGTCTTTCATCCATGCCTTTCCAAACAAACCCGGCGAATACCAGATGCCGCCGACAACAAAGGAAGAAATGCCGGCTACCAGGACAGCCAGCCAGTTGATGGTACTCATGTCCATAATAAAATATTTTGTGGTGTATGAAAACAGGGTTGTATATCTAAACTATTGTCTAATTTTTACCCGGCAATTGAAATGCGAACAAAGATGGAAAAGGGGCAGACGAACATAGCAAAACCAGCGACCGGCGGGAAAAACGGCTTGCGGGTGAATGATATCGGCTTCCGGTTGGTACTGATACCCTTCTTCGGCATTGCGGTACCGCTGATCACCGGCATGGTGAATGGAAAAAATTTCTCCAACTGGGAGATAAAGCTGAGTTTTCTATATACCATCTTTATTGCGTTTATCGTGTGGCAGGGCAACCGTTACTTGTTTTTTTCATTGCGCAGTTATTTTGACTGGATCAATAAACCGGTTCAGAAAATTGCGGTACTTATTCTCAGTATCATCTTTTATACGGTTCCCATCAGCGTCTTGTTAATAGTCGGGTGGTATAACCTTTTTACTGATGGTAAGGTAGACTGGAATGTAGTGTCACAATCAACGTTGATTATTCTTATAGCTGTTATTTTTATCACCCATGTGTATGAAACAGTTTTTTTGGTGAAGGAGACGGAAAGTGAAATGATCCGGAACGAGCAATTGGAAAGGGCTAAAGCCGAAGCCGAACTGGAGGCGCTGAAAAACCAGATTGACCCGCATTTTATTTTTAATTCGCTGAATACATTGAGCCACCTGATAGTGGAAAGACCTGCTAAAGCAAAACAATTCAACGACAACCTTGCTGATGTGTATCGTTACATTTTGCAGAATAAGGCAAGAAGTCTTGTGCTGTTGCGGGAGGAGTTGGAGTTCCTGCAAAGCTATTTTTCTTTATTGCAGATCCGGTTTGAAAAGGCAGTGGAGCTTAGGGTAACCATTGATGAAAAAAAATTTGAACAATATCTTTTGCCCCCCATTTCTTTGCAAACCCTGGCTGAGAATGCCATTAAACATAATGAGTTTTCAGAAGCAACACCGCTGGTTTTTTCCGTGGTAATGAACAATGATGAATTAACGGTGCACAACAGTATCCGCAAAAAGAGTTTGCGAAAGGCCTCTTCGAGGATCGGACTTCAGAATTTAAAAAACCGGTACAAGCTGACAACAAACAAGGAAGTTATGATTCAAGAAACGAAAACTGATTTTACGGTCCGGTTGCCGGTATTGAAAATTTATTGATATGAAAGTGATTATTATCGAAGACGAAAAACCTGCTGCAGAAAAATTGCTGAAGGCGATCCGGCAAACAGACCCTTCCATTGAAGTGCAGGCAGTGCTGAACAGCGTTAAGGCATCGGCAGAATGGTTGCAACAGAACCCGATGCCGGACCTCATGTTCATGGATATTGAACTCGGTGACGGGTTGTCATTCAAAATATTCGAGAAGATAAATGTCAGCAGCCCGGTGATCTTCTGCACCGCTTTTGATGAGTATTGGCAGGAAGCATTTGAACACAACAGCATTGACTATTTACTGAAGCCCGTGAAGCAGGAGAAACTGGAAGCCGCATTAAAAAAATACGACAAGCTGAAACAGTATTTTGCCAGCAACTTTCAGCAGTTGCAGCAATGGCAACAACTGCCTTCCGGGGTCTTTAAGAAAAGGTTTTTAGTCAAGAGAGGAACTGACTATATCAGCGTCAGGACAGATGATATCGCTTATTTCTATGCCACTCACAAATTGGTGTGCATGGTGGACAACAAGGCGCAGAAATTTATTTTGGACCAGTCGCTTGCCGAGATAGAGAAACAATTAGACCCCTCGCAGTTCTACCGGGTCAACAGGAAATACCTGATAAGCCTTGCCGCTATAAAAAAAATAAAAACCTATCCCAAAAGCAAACTGCAATTAGAAGTGGAGCCGCCGGTGGCTGAAGAAATTATTATCAGCCAGGAAAATGTAGCTGGATTTAAAAAATGGATGGGGCAATGATGAATCGGTGATTTTCTACAGGTATTTTTCTTTCATCGCTTCAACAAAGCATGCATAATATTCAACAGCCTCCTGCTTTTTATCCTCCCTGATCAATTTTACCGATGGAAGCACAAGGTGCTGATAGAGATACTCGTAGATATCAGCCCTGTTCTGAAAATTCCGGATGGCACTGACAACGGCCGGCCCTATTATACCATACTCCTTTACCAAAATCTGCCCTTCCTTGTTTTTCATCATATAATTATCCCTAAGTCCCCGTAGTGTTTCCAGTTCGTCACAATCATCGGGCAGTTGCCTGTGATGAACACAGGCGGTGGTGAGGAAACAATCTTCGTCCATGTCATCGAGAGGATCATAATAGTTGAGAGCAACCAGTGCCGAGTTTTTTGCCGACAGTATTTCTGCATACTTCACCGGTTTTACATTCAGTTTTAACTCTTTTGCAAAATCAGCCGGAAGGTCTGCATCACCGGATACTTTTTGATCTAACCTGGCAAAAACTCTCCAAATATTATTTGCCTGGTCAATTCTCTCTGTTTTATAAATAATGAATTTAAACTTCCCTGTTTTATTGGGGGTGGTTTGCCCTGCCATTTCATAGTAACTCGCATTTAGTTCGATTGTCTTGTCCCCGGCACCGGCAGTGGCAAAGTTTTGAATGCCTGTGTGCTTAAACGAAAGGAAATACTGGGTTTCTTTGGGTTTATTGTAAAATGCCGATTTATAATAGCTGGTAGCAGATTGAGTTTCTTTTTTCCGGATAGCATGTGGTAAACCGATAAGAGCCGCAGCGGCAACCCCGCTTTTTGCAAAAAATTTCCTTCTGTCCATAAGAGATGCATTTATTTGACCATAAAACTACATTGTTCTCAAGATCTTGCCATACCCAACCGGCGGTATTTACCGGATTTTCATATTGATGCTATTATTCTTTATCAGTCCCCAACACTTAGCAGTATGCAAAGGGAATGCTTACCTTTGTGCCCCTTTAGAGCAAAAATCCTATGTCAGCATTGCTGCAACAAATAGACCAGAGCCATTTGCCGCGACATATCGCCATCATCATGGATGGCAATGGCCGTTGGGCAAAGGAACAGGGGCAGGACCGCCTTTTTGGTCACTTTCATGGTGTGGAAAGTGTCCGCAACATTGTGGAAGGATGCGCAGAACTCGGTGTGGAATACCTGACGCTTTATGCTTTTTCTACGGAAAACTGGGATAGGCCCGAATATGAAGTGGTGGGTTTGATGGAGTTGCTGGTAACCACTATTCGCAAAGAAGTGGAAAGTCTGCACAAGAATAATATCAGGCTGCATGTGATCGGCGATATGAACATGTTGCCCGAATATGCCCGCCAGGAACTGAACGAGGCGCTTGAGATTACTAAAAACAATACGGGCCTCAACCTTATCATGGCGCTGAGCTACAGCGGTCGCTGGGAACTGTTGAACGCTGTTAAGAACATAGCCTATGAAGTGAAACAAGGCCGCCTGAACCTGGAAGATATTGACCAGGATACATTGCAGCGGTTTCTGGCCACCAGCGGTTTTCCCGACCCGGAACTGATGATCAGGACCAGCGGGGAGTACCGGATCAGTAATTTCCTGCTTTATCAATTAGCCTATGCGGAGCTGTATTTTACCAATGTACGCTGGCCCGATTTCAGGAAAGAAAACCTGTATGAAGCCATCGTTGACTTTCAAAACAGGGAAAGAAGGTTTGGTAAGACAAGCGATCAGGTTGGTGAAAAAACATCGGGTCATTGAGAAAGGATTTCGGAAATTTGGCTGAAATGCAGCCCTGTTTTGGTTTTCGGGCACTTCCGGTCATTTCTTTAACAAACATTTTCGGGATTTACCGTTAATTTGCCGCCCGGACCAATGTTCCGGATATTTATAAAACACACAAAGCAAGCTATTTGCACCAAAACAGTGTCGTTGACACTTACTTTATCTGACTGACTTGAAAAAACAACCATGCAACGATTTTTATCCCGGATCATTGTTTTCCTCATAGCGGCTTTTGTTTCCGTGTTTACTGCCCAGGCCCAGGATCCTGATACTACAAGACCGGTTTCCGTTGACCCCAAGCTTCTTGAATTTGAGAGGTCCCGCATTCCCCGTGAATATGTGATTGCAGAAATTGCTGTGACAGGTATTGTTCACCTTGACACGGCTATTGTATTGTCAATTTCCGGGCTGCAGGTGGGAGACAAGTTCATGCACCCGGGCAATGATGTTTTTGCCAAGGCAATCAATGCTCTTTGGAGACAGAGGCTGTTTTCCAATGCGCAGGTCTTTATAACCAAAATTCAGGATGACAGGGTAAGTATTGAGATTAATGTGCAGGAAAGACCCCGCCTGGGAAATTTTAAATTCGTAGGCATTAAAAAAGCTGACCAGGAAGAGTTGCAGGGAAAAATGGGACTTACCAAGCAAACGATCATCACCGAAAACATGCGGCGGAACATTGTGGAGGTCGGCACCAAGTTTTACACAGACAAGGGTTTTCAAAATGCAACGGTTCGAATTGAGGAACAGCCCGACCCTTCTTTTGTCAATTCAAACATGCTGATGATCTATGTTGACAAAGGAGATAAAATACGGATCAACGATATCAACTTTTACGGCAATGAAAATATTGACGGGCTTCGCCTTAAAAAGAAGCTGAAAGGAACAAAAGAAATGAGCCGGCTCACTCTTCGCCCGGTTTCTGATACCAGCCGGTTTGGAGCAAGAGAAAAATATACATTCAGTGAATACACGAAAGACTGGGGTTTTCTTTCTCTCAGCAAAACAAAACGATTAATTGATCCCTGGTTCCGGTTCAAACTTTTGAGTTCTGCCAAATTCGACCCCAAGAAATTTGAAGAAGATAAGGAACGCCTGCTGGAGTTTTACAATTCCCAAGGCTATCGGGATGCACAGCTTGTTGACACGGCCATTTCAGCAAGCAAGAACGGCCACATGAATATTGACCTGAAAATGGAAGAAGGCCGGCGCTATTATTTTGGTAATATCGTTTGGAAAGGAAATTCAAAATACTCTGATTCCATCCTTAATAACCTCATGGGGATTCAAAAAGGAGATATTTACAATATTGAAATACTGAACAGAAGGCTGGGCAAGCAATTGTCGCAGGAAGGCGGTGACATCAGCGGGCTGTATATGGATGATGGTTATCTCTTTTTCTCTGTTGAACCGGTTGAAACAGCCGTCTATAATGACACGATAGATCATGAGATCCGGATTAAGGAAGGTCCGCAGGCCAGAATTAAAGGGGTTACTATAGCCGGCAACGAGAAAACTAAAGACCATGTGGTCCGGCGTGAGCTGCGAACCATACCAGGTGAACTATTTAGCCGTTCAGATCTTATCCGTTCACAAAGAGAGCTGGCCAACCTGAACTATTTTAACCAGGAAACCATCAACCCCGGTGTGGTGCCCAACCCTGATGATGGAACAGTGGACATCAACTGGAAACTGGAAGAAAAATCTTCGGATCAGTTAGAGTTATCGGCCGGTTGGGGTGGTGGCATCGGGCTAACGGGAACACTTGGTGTAACATTCAACAACTTTTCAATTAAAAATATCTGGAAAAAATCGGCATGGGATCCATTGCCAACCGGTGATGGGCAAAAGCTGAGTCTTCGTATGCAGTCCAATGGGCAGGCATTCCGTTCTTATAGCTTCTCTTTCACAGAGCCATGGTTGGGGGGTAAGAAAAGAAATTCGTTAACGATAGGTATTAACAGCAGCAAATTCTCTAATGCTTTTGACCCCTTTACCGGAAGGATAGACAGGGCAAGGTCGGATACCAACTTCCTGAAAACAACCGGTTTCTCCATTGGCCTTGGAAAACAACTAAAATGGCCGGATGATTATTTCAGCTTTTTGGTTACGCTGAACTACACCCGTTATAATCTCAGCAACTATCCCATTTTCCAGGGATTGAGCACCGGTTTATCTGATAATATCAGTGTGAAATTAGCCTTGCAGCGTTCATCTGTTTTTGATCCGATCTTTCCCCGAAGCGGTTCTAATTTCTTAGCCAGTGTGCAGTTTACACCGCCATATTCGCTTTTTAATAAAAACATTGCCAACTCAAGCAACCCTTACCGCACTCCTGAATATCATAAATGGCGGTTCAATGCTGAATGGTATGTGCCGATTGGCCGTGCTTTGGGAGCAGAAAACAACCGCCAGTTTGTGTTGAAAATGGCGGCAAAATATGGCTTTATGGGCCGTTACAATCGTAAGCTGGACTATTCACCATTTGAACGCTTCCAGGTGGGTGATGCCGGTCTTACCAATAACTTTGGTCTGCTGGGCTATGACATCATTGCCCACCGCGGCTACCCGGTTTACCAGTCATCGGATCCGACAGTGAACCCTGACCAGCAAAATGCCACACAGTTCTTTACCATATTCAATAAATACCAGTTGGAGATGCGTTTCCCGCTGGTGACCAATCCCAGCAGTACCATTTATGCTCTTACATTCTTTGAAGCGGCAAATGGCTGGTACAGCTTCAAGGATTATAATCCCTTCCGTTTGCGTCGCAGCGCAGGGGTAGGCATGCGATTCTTCTTGCCGATGTTTGGTTTGCTGGGCTTTGACTATGGCATCGGCTTTGACCGTATACAACCGGGTCAAAGCGGATTTAAAGGCGCATCAAGATTTACCTTTATGCTAGGCTTTGAACCAGAATAATCACGACTAACAATATTTATATTACTCTCAAATTCCTTAGTTATGAAAAAAACATTTTTGCTGGCTTGCCTGCTGGGATTTGGACTACTGGGTTTTTCCCAGAAATATGCCATCATTGATACCAGGTATATCCTTGACAGGATGCCTGAGTACCGACAGGCGCAAACACAACTTGACAATATTGCGGCAGATTGGCAAAAGGATATTGATGACAAGCAAGCTGATCTGGATCGTATGTATAAACAGTTTGAAGCGGAAGAGGTGATGCTAACGGAAGATCTGCGCAAAAAAAGAGAAGACCAGTTGTTTGTCAAAGAAAAAGAACTGCGTGACCTCCAGCGCAAACGCTTTGGTTTTGAGGGTGATCTGTTCAAAAAAAGGCAGGAGTTGATAAAGCCGATACAGGATAAAGTGTATAATGCTGTACAGCGGATGTCGGTTCAGCGGGGCTATGATTTCGTACTCGACAAAAGTGAAGGAATTACCATTATATTTGCCGACCCTAAACTGGACAAAAGCGAGGATATTTTAAAAGACCTGGGGGTAAGAAGTTGATTTAGTGAAGACTACAGCAAGCAATGGCTGTTAAAAAAAATTAAGAAGCAACTTTTCGTTACCGGAACGAATCATAAATAGCAATAACAAAACAACAACAATGAAAAAATTGAAATTATTTATTGTGGCTGCGTTTCTGTTGACAGCAGGCAGTGCGTCAGCCCAAATGAAGGTTGGATACATTAATATGGATAATATGGTGGTTCTGATGCCTGAGACAAAGAAGATCATAGACACCCTGCTTCCCAAATTTCAGGCTGACTCCTTAAACCCCCAGTTGAATTACTACATTTCTGAATACAACAGAAAAGATAGCCTTTTGAGAGCTGATTCAGGTAAGAACGTACTGCCTAAGCAGGTAAAAGACCAGATGGCGAACGAAATGCAGGAATACCTGAATGTTGTTCAAAACTGGCAGGCTTATGTTGAACAGGTGCTTGAAGCCAAACGGGATCAGTTACTCGGACCTGTTTATACAAAAGTGTATGATGCGGTGAAAGCGGTAGCCAAGGAAAAAGGCTATACCCATGTGCTGGCAAAAGAATCCTTGCTGATAGCCCCCGACGGGGATGATCTGATAACCCCGGTGGCAGCCAAGCTAAAAGTGACCTTGCCAAAGCCACAAGCAGGTGGAGCCAGCCCGCCAACAGGAGGTAATTAAATAGAATACAGTTTATTTCTAATCATATCAGCCCCTTTTATTAAGGGGCTGATCTTTTTACCCTGCCCAGGGTATGGCAATAGCAACTGAGCTGTCGTAACTTTCCCAAAACTATTTGCAATGAAATACCCGTTTCTTGCTGTGTTGCTGTTATCCGGCCTTTTCTCCCGCAGCCAGAGCCCGATAGAAACAGCCAATAAATGTTATGAGGATAAAAACTACCAATGCGCAGCCGATAATTATAAAAAGGCGCTGGCAGAGAAAAAATACCAACAAAAGGATCATGCCCTTGTGCTCTACAGGATTGGCTACAGCCAATACAAATTGAAGCAACATGATGATGCAGAGAAAATGTTTAAAGAGGCTATTGCCGCTAAAGCAGATTTAAAAAAGGCCTATTGGGATCTTGCTTCTCTTTACTTTGACAAAAGTGAATTTGAAAATGCGGCGGAATATTATGGCAAGGCCATCGAGCAATATAAAAGCGAACCATCCAGTCTCAAAACACTTTATTACTGGCGGGGGAGAAGCTATAATGCTGTGAAGAAGTATGCTGATGCGCTGACCTATTTTAAACTGGCTATTTCCATTGACAGCACCAACGGTTATTATAATGTAAGCGCTGCTGATGCATCCTATAACCTCGGTGAATATACCAATGCAGCCCGGTATTATCAGCAATCTATCCGGTATGGATCAGATGATAAAAAAATCATGTCTTACCGATATTATTGGATGGGCCAGTCATACTATAAGATGGCAAAATATGATGAGGCGCTAACGGCGTATAACGGAGCGATGGAATATAATCCCGAGAATGGCGATGCCAGCTGGGGTATTGCTTCAGTTTATTATAACCAGCAAAAATGGGCTGAAGCGGCTGCCCAATACACTAAAACAATGAACTTTTTCCGAAAAGACACTATTTCAATGGTTGACCTGTATTATATCCGCGGCCGCTGTTATGATGGACAGAATGATTATGCAAAAGCTATCGCTGATTTTGATGCTGCCCTGAAACTTGACCCTGCAGACAGACAGTCGGTTTGGCAAAAAGCAAGTATACTACGAAAACAAAAAAAAATCAAAGAAGCCATTGTCTTATATGATAAAGCAATTGAGCTGTATGAAGGCACCACCGGCAGCCTTGATGATCTTTATTTTTTCAGAGGTGATTGTCATCTGTTGATGAAAGATACAACCAAAGCAGAGGCAGATTTCAGAGAGTCGCTAAAACACAACAGTAACCTGCGGGAACCCAATATAACTATGGGAAATATCAGCTTTGCCCGCAAAAAATATTTCGAGGCAAAAGATTATTATGCCAAAAGCGCTGATGGATTTAAAGCCGACTCTTCCGCATTGTCTGCGGTTTATTACCGGAAAGGGTATTCCAATTTTATCCTGGGCAGTACCTATTATTATACGGCAAGAAGCGACTTTGAGAAAAGCATCCGCTATGATTCCAATAACCGGGAAGCCCGTCGCTGGTTAGCTGATATTTATTATTCACAAAGTCTCTTTTCTCAAACGGAGAAGGAAATGGATAAGTGTATTGTTTTGTACAAAAACGCAAAGGATAGTTTGCCGAAGATGTATTTGTACAGGGCAATGGCAAGGGGTCAGCAAAAAAAATACAGTGAGGCGCTGAGTGATTATGAACAATCGGATAAATTGAAAAAAATCACTGATGCCGGACATGTTCGGAATATGGGGCAGTTTGCGTTTGAGGTGAAAAACTATGCGAAGACCATTGTGCTGTTCACCCGTATCATCCCAATGTACAAGCCGGAAGAAAAGAATGAGCTGGCATTTGCGCATTATGCAAGAGGTCGTGCCTATCACGAACAAAAGGACAAAGTGAAGGCCAAAGCAGACCTGGAAAAGGCAATTGAGATACTCCCCACTTATGCAGAAGCTAAAAAATGGCTGGAAACGGTGAATAAAAGCGAATAGCAACGCCGGCGTTGTATTTTTGCTTTATGCAAGACAAAGGCCCTATTGGCGTTTTCGATTCTGGTTATGGAGGATTGACTGTATTAAAAGACATCATTCAGCAATTGCCGCAATATGACTACCTGTACCTGGGTGACAATGCCCGGGCACCATACGGTAACCGCTCTTTCGAAACTGTTTACCAATACACATTGCAATGCGTTAAGTGGTTTTTTAACCAGGGTTGCCCGCTGGTTATCCTTGCCTGTAATACCGCTTCTGCCAAAGCGCTGCGAACCATTCAGCAAAATGATCTGCCCTTGCTGGCCCCGGAAAAAAGAGTGTTGGGGGTGATAAGACCAACCACGGAAACCATCGGCCATTACTCTGAAACCAGGCAGGTAGGCATTCTGGCCACCAACGGAACCGTTACTTCCGGTTCATATCCTGTTGAAATTGCTAAGTTTTTCCCGGATATAACTGTGCACCAGGAGGCCTGCCCTATGTGGGTGCCGTTGGTAGAGAATAATGAGCACCTTGATGAAGGAGCTGATTATTTTGTAAAAAAACATCTCAAAAACATTTTTGAAAAAGGAGAAACTATAGATGTTTTGTTGCTGGCCTGCACTCATTATCCTTTGCTCAGGGAAAAAATTGAAGAATATTTACCCATAGGCGTTAAACTTCTCTCACAGGGGGAAATTGTGGCAACCAGCCTTGCTGATTATCTGGAACGGCATGCCGAAATTGAGAACCAATGCAGCAAAAAAGGTAGCCGGGAGTTTTATACCACCGATTCAACAGGGGATTTCGATGCCCATGCAAGTACTTTTTTTGGAGAACCCGTACAGTCGAAACATGCCGAACTCTCTCAATAGGCTGATAGCCAGTATAATTTCTGTACTTTTTGTAAAAGCAAGTCAAAAAACAGTCAATATTTTTTACTTCTTACTTATTACTTCTGGCCCCCATCCCTTACCTTTGCCGTCCTTTCACAAAACAGCCGATGTGGTGATTGGCTGAAACTGAAACCTGGACCGTTCTCCCGGTCCGCATTTCATAAAAGTGAAAAAGAGAAATTAATATGAAACGTACATTCCAACCTCATCGCAAACGCCGCAAAACCGTTCATGGTTTTCGTAAAAGAATGGCTACTGCCAATGGTCGCAAAGTGCTGGCCAGCCGCCGTGCCAAAGGCCGTAAGAAGCTGACAGTTTCTGATGAAAGAAAGCTGAAGTAAAAACTATCATCGTATCAAAACGGTGGTTTCAATAATTTTATAGCTCTGGTTTATTACCGGAGCTTTTTTATTCGCTGCAGTGGCCAAACAATTTACATTAGGAAAAGATGAAAGGCTCAAAAGCCGGAAAGCTATTGAACAATTGTTCAAAGAAGGGAAGAGCTTTGTGGTTACCCCCTTCCGGGTGCATTATGTGCTGAAAGAAGAAGTCGTTCTGCAGTTTAGTATTGGTGTTTCGTCCAGAAATTTCAAACGGGCAGTTGACCGGAACCGTATCAAGAGGTTGAGCCGTGAAGCCTGGCGATTACAGAAGAGTGATTTGACAAAGAAATTGACAGATAAAAAATCAGGCCTCCACATTTTCCTTGTTTTTACCGGAAAGGAGATTCCGGATTATAGCACCGTAACAGATAACGTGCAGGTAATTTTGAACAAGCTGCTCAAAAGGATACATGAAACTGATTCTTCAAATTCTTAGCCTCCCGTTCATTGCATTGATCAAAGTTTATCAATGGATCATTTCGCCGTGGCTGGGACCAAGCTGCCGGTTCACTCCTACCTGTTCTCATTATGCAGCAGAAGCGCTGAAGAAGCATGGTGTATTTAAAGGATTATGGTTGGCCATCAAAAGAATTATCCGTTGCCATCCCTGGGGTGGAAGCGGTTATGACCCTGTGCCATAAAAAAAAAGGAACCGTTACCAGTTCCTTTGTCCATTTACTTAAAAATTCAGTTATTCATTGCTGAAACGTTCAGCCACTTTATTCCAGTTCACCACATTCCAGAAAGCAGCAAGATAATCTGCTCTGCGGTTTTGATATTTCAGATAATAAGCATGTTCCCATACATCCACACCAAGGATGGGTGTGCCTTTCACTTCAGCTACATCCATCAGGGGATTGTCCTGGTTAGGTGTTGAGCTTACCTCCAACTTGCCGTCTTTGACGATCAACCAGACCCAGCCACTGCCAAATCTTGTCATCCCTGCAGCAGCAAATTTTTCTTTGAAAGCATCAAAAGAGCCAAATGCTGCATTGATGGCATCGGACAGCTTACCTGTAGGGGTGCCACCCGCATTCTGGGAGAGACTTTCCCAGAAAAAGGTATGATTCCAGTGTCCGCCACCGTTATTGCGGACTGCAGGTGATATTGATCCCGCTCCTGCCACCAGTTCCTCCAGCGATTTGCTTTCGAGGGGAGTGCCGGCAATAGCTTTATTAAGATTATCCACATAGGCCTGGTGGTGCTTACCATGGTGTATTTGCATGGTTTGAGTGTCAATATGCGGTTCCAGCGCATCGTGTGCATACGGGAGAGGTGCTAATGAAAATGCCATAATGATATATTTTAATGTACAAAAATCAAAGTTGAATAATAACTATTGAAGCAAAGCTACGGTTCATTATTTGATTGCTGAAAGCCGGTTGAATGAAAAGGGATGCCAAAGAGGGGAATTTCCAAGAAACGTAAATGCAGATATAGTTAGCTGTTGACCGATAAAAGAAAAAACCCCGCAGCAAAAGCTGGCGGGGTGTGCATTAACTACCATTAACCCTAAAACTAATTTTGCCGGTTGCCACCGGGTCCACCTCCCCTGCGGGGCATCAGCATAGGCTCTATCTTTTCCTTATAAATTTTGAAATTTTCTTCACCGAGATGTTTTTTCAATTCACTGTCTTTTGCATCATTAAGCGGTTTCATTTTTTCCTGCATGGCCTGGAAATCCGGGCGGCCCCCTTCACTGCTATTCATCAGTTCCTGGCGGATAGCATCCTGCCCCTTGTAATAATAAGTGAACATCGTATCAATTTTCGCCATAGCCGCTGTCTCAGGTTTGAAGGCGCTGTCAATTTTTTCATGGGCGGTTTTCACCCTTTCTTCCACTGTTCTTTGCTGAAATCTGCCGCCGCCGCCACCTTGTGCTTGCAGGGTAGTTATGCTTACGAGAATTGCTGCGAGAAACAAGAAATACTTTTTCATCTTTGTTGTATTGTTTTAAAACTATTTGTTTTTCTCCTTGTCAGATTCACCCTGTTTGTGGGGTTTTCCCATTTTCCGGAACATTTTCACAATTGCAGAATCATATTTTATTTGCTGCTCAGGGGTGCAAAGGGATCTTACTTTCTTAAAGTGCTGCAAAGTGTGTAAGTCGAGAGATTTTTGCTGTTTTGCAATGACGTCTGCAGCAGCCTGTACCGTGGAATCAGAAGCAGTAGAATCTCCCATCAATAAAAAAAGGGTTTCCTTGGCTTTGCGCATTTCTTCAAACAGCGGCCGGACTGTCTCTTTTTGCAATTCTTTTAATGCTTTGTATTCGGCCATCTGGGTTTCATTAAAACCCACTTCTTTTTGCAGCGTTTCTATCATTATGCCGGCCCGTCTTTCTCCCGGGTTTCTTGGTTCATTCTTTTTAAACCATAAGAAATAAGCCAGTACGGCAATATTGGTGAGCAGCAAAACAGTCACCAAAAAGATCAGGTTCTTATTGCTGGAACGGGTACTCATGGGGTATCAATATTTTCGTAATCAAAACTGCTGCCACTGGCAATCAGGTATTCATTATCGGTGATGAACGAAGATTCGCTGGCAACTGGAACAGTATTCGTATTGACATTTTCCTGGTTCAAGAGGATAAGTACATTCATAAACAAAACAACAAACAGGCCGGTTATAACTACGGCGGGTCGTGACAAAACAGAACCTATCCTTTCCCACCGGCTCTCCTCCCTTTGCAAACGACCCAGCAAACGGGTATAGAAATAAGGTTGCGGCTCAGCCCGCTGAATGCCATCAAGGCTGCCGAGCGCCTCTTCTATTTTTTTATTAATATGTGGTTTCATGTTCACCTGTTTTAATTTGACGCAGTACCTGCAGGAAACCTGCGCTTTTATTTATCCTTATAAAAATCTTCCAGTGTTTTTCGCAAGTTGGTTTTGGCCCTGTGCATCAGCGACTCAACTGCTGAAACACTGGTATTCATCACTTCACTAACCTCCTGGTAGCTCAGCCCGTCCACTTTGTGCAGCGTAAACGCTATTTTCTGGTTTTCGGGCAGGCTGCCGATAGCTTTGAACAAAACAGCCGCATCTTCCTTTTTATCCAGTGTCACGCCGGGGTGGTGAAAATCCGGCGGATGCACCACCACCTCGCTGTCTTGCCCGAATATACTCTTTACAAAGGCAAAACGCTTCTTTCGCTTCTTTCGTCTTTCATGGTCCAGCGCTTTGGCAACTGTGATCCGGTATAGCCAGGTGGAGAATTTTGATTCTCCTTTAAAAGAGCCGACGGACTGATACACCTGCACAAAGGTTTCCTGGGCTATATCCTCCGCATCTTCGGCATTTTGCACAATACCCAGTGCCGTATTGTAAACCATGTTTTTCCATGTTTCTACAATAGTTCTGAAAGCGGATTCATCACCTTTCTTCAGTTGCTCAACTAATAATTTCTCATCCAATGCCGAAGATTTTCGTAAAAGCGATATTACGCAATTTTTACTTCGGTTTATTTTCAGTTTGTCTAAGAACTTTTAAAATCTTGGCACATTGCCGCCATCCCATCTTCTTTCCCTGTCATTATTAGCAGCGGGTTTACCAAAATTTTTCAGGCTATAGGTAAAGGTCATCATAAAATATTGCTGAAGGACTATGCTTTGTGCGTCCTCAATATAATTCTCCTGCACAGTTCTTGAAATGCTTTGATTCTGTTTCAACAGATCAAACACCGATAATTTCAGTTCCCCGGCATTGTTCTTCAGGAATTTTTTTCCAAGACCGGCATTCCACAAAGTGAAGGTCTGGTTAATGCCATCGCCGGTGTAGCGCTGATGCGAAACATCATTTTGCAGGAACCAGCCGCTCTTTGATAAAAGGTTCACCTGTGCTCCAACGGCCTGGTTAATGAATTTGTTTGTTTGTGTTTGCACGGTTCCCTTTGTGTTGTTAAAGCTGGCATTATAGGAAACATTAAAATCAACGTATTCATTGATATTGCTGGCCACAACGAGCCCGGTATTGAAAATATAATTGTTGGTAACGGTGCTTACATTGTTGGCAAGGCCGGGCAATCTGGAGTAATTAAAACCTGCATTCACATTTATGTTTGACTTGATGAATTTAACCGGCATACCATAAGTTAGGAACGACCGAAAACTCCTGTAGCCGTCAAGATTGACCGGTTTAGTAAACTGGGTGTTTGCTTTCAGTAAAATTCCCTGCTGGATAATTGAATCTGCACCGGGAATGAATGTGGCGTTGGCAATATAATCCTGGGCTGTTTGTACAAAAATGTTGGCAAAAAGGCTTTGTCCTTTTTGGGTGTTGGTGAACACATAACGGCCCGACATAAAATGTGTGAATGACTGTTTCAGCTCAGGGTTTCCGCTGCTTACTCTCAGCGGGTTGCTCTGGTTCACCACATCCTGCAACTGGTTCACATTCGGGAAATTGGTGTTGGCCCTGTAAAAGAAACGGACATTGCTGCGCTGTGATATTTTCTTTCTGTATTGAAGGTTAGGCAGCACATTGGTAAACGACTGGTTCACCTGTGTTTCCGTTGGAAATATTCTTTCGCTTTCTAATGTTGAATGCTGCAGGTTCATGCCTATTGAAAATTGGTCGTCCCGGTTGGGGGTCAGGCGGAAAGTGATACCTCCGTTATGCGTGGTGGTTGTATTATCAAACCTGTTGGAAAGGGTTGTGTCAAACGTGGAATATTTTCCTCCCACAATATCATACATGTAGGTTTGCTGATCTGCTTTATTTCTCGAAAAAGAAGGCGAATAGTTAAACTGCAACTGACCTTTTTGCCCGATTGGTTCTGTATAGTTGAAATTGGTAGATACAGAATAGCCGTTAGTTGGATTCACCGTAAACTGATCCTGTAGCGAATCGGTTGCATTGCCAAACTGGTCAAAGAAGCGGAACTGAGAAGTAGTATAACTTTCACCATCGTTCTTGTTGAAACCGGTATTCAGGTTTACAGAAAAAGTTCTTCCTCTTTTTGCAAAAGACCGGCGATAAAGAATGTTGTTACGGATATTATACCCATTGCGCAATGATTCTGATTCACTGTCTGATGTATTAGCAGTGTCGGCGTTGGAAAGTGTTCGGCTAAATGCGTCAGAAAGGGATCTGTTTTTTTGAAAATTAAGATTTGGACTCACAATGATCGTATTGTTCGAATCAATCTTGTACTCCAACCGCATACTGAACCGGTGATTGTAGTTGTTCGTCTTCGCAAAACTTGATTGATCAGTAAATTGGGTTTTACCCTGGAATGCAGTCTGACTTTGAGAAGCCCGGTCATTTAGATTATTGCTGTTATTAAAGAAATAACTGGCAGAAACATCCACTTTCTGGCCCCATTTGTCAGAGAAATTTATACCAATTGCATTGGTTCGGCTGATGCCGGCCTGCTGGCCAACCATAAAATTGCCCTGGCCACCGCCCCAGCCACCACCACCACGGGGACCACCACCGCCTCCACCACGGAAACCACCACCGCCGCCGCCACTGCTGGTGAGGCCGAGCAGATCCTGCGAAGCAAAATTTTGCTGGTTGATATTATTTGATAGCCCTACAAGCGATATCCTGCGATTGTCTTTAAAAAAGCTCACATTCCCACCTACTGAATACCGGTTGTTTGTTCCCGCCCCTGTATAGATGCGGCCAAACTGCCCGTTGCGCATTCCTGATTTGGTAACGACATTAATGGCTCTTTGTGAATTGCCGTCATCTACCCCGGTAAACTGCGCCTGGTCGCTAAGACGGTCAAACACCTGTATTTTATCAACTACATCAGCGGGAAGATTTCTCAATGCTGCTGATGCATCATCTCCAAAAAAATCACGGCCATCTATGGTCACCTTTCTCACCTGCTCACCCTGGGCTGTTACAGTTCCGTCTCTGTCAACAGTAATTCCCGGCATTTTCTTCACCAGGTCTTCCACGGTAGCATCCGGGTTGGTCTTGAACTGGCTGGCGCTGTATTGGGTAGTATCACCCTTTTGCTGCGCCGGGGCAGGCCCTGCAGAGACGGTAACACCCTGCAATTCCTTACTGGCTTTAGGAACGAACAAGAAATTAAGGTCAAGGTCAGGCAATGAGTCTGTCAAGACTACAAATTGCTTGAAATTTTCATATCCAATAAAACTCACATGCAAGGAGAAAGAATCAATAGAAAGGTTACGAAACTGGAAATCACCTTTGCTGTCGGTGATAGAATTGAATTTTTTTGTGGAGTCTTTTACCAACCTGAGCTCAACCGTTGCGCCTGCCAGGGGGTTGGCATCGGTTCCATCCACCAATTTCCCTTTAACACTTTGAGCCTGAGCTAATCCGGAAACAAAAACTGCAACTGCAACAATTAGAAAATTCCTCATAAATAGATAATTACAGCTCATTGGACGATGAAAAGGGGGCAAACCTTCGAGGGCCACGTCAAACTCATTTTTATTTTGAGGTTGTGTTAACGCTGTTTATTCATGTTTAACCATTCATTCTATTTCGCCGAACTCAAGTATCTTGCAGCTCCTTAATCATTATTCAGACCTATATGGAGTACAGTAAATTAGTAGCGGTGACCGGCCTGCCCGGATTATTCGAGTTGATCAACAGCAAAACCGACGGGGCCATCGTTCGTTCCCTCGAGGACAAAAGCACCCGTTTTGTATCGAGCCGCGTTCACCAGTTCTCACACCTGGAAAGTATCGAAGTTTATACAGTTCGGGACAATGTTAATCTCGTAGATGTTTTTCATGCGATGGATAAAGCCGGGGGTTCATTACCGGATGACAAGGATGCCGCTGCCGTGAGAAGCTATTTTGAAAAAGCTTTTCCTGACATGGACTTTGAGAGGGTGTATAACAGCGACATGAAGAAAATGGTAAAATGGTTTTCGATTCTTAAGAAAAATAATATTGAGATCAAGCTGACAGAAATACCGGAAGAAGAACCCGCGGAAGAAGTGATACCGGAACCCCTGGAAGAAAAGCCGGCAAAAGAAGAAAAGAAACCCGCAAAAAAAGCAGCTAAGAAAAAAGAAGAGCCAGTAGCCGAAGAAGAGAAACCTGCTAAAAAGGCGACTGCTTCAAAAGCAAAAGAAGAAGAGCCGAAAAAGAAGCCGGCTGCTAAAAAGAAATAATCCTTTTAAAATTTATACCAAAATAGCTGCAAACAACGAGACTGTCGTTTGTAGCTATTTACTTTTAAGCGAAGAACCATGAATCATTCAGCAGACATACAAAAACTACCCCGTCATTATTTACCTGAAGATTTCAGCATCAGAAACTGGGAGTCGCTGGAACCTTATTTTAAAGAACTGGAAGAAAGGATCATCGGTTCGGTGGCAGTGCTGGAGCAATGGCTGAAAGATGCAAGCGAACTGGAAGCCGTTGTCAGCGAGGACGCCTGCTGGAGACAAATAAGAATGACCTGCGATACGGAAAACAAAAGCCTCGAAGAATCATATAATTTCTTTATGATGGAAATTCAGCCAAAGATCCAGCCTTATGCTGACCGACTGAACAGGAAGCTGATCAATTCTCCTTTTCTTTCTCAATTAGACAAAGCAAAATATTTCACTTACCTGCGCAATGTCAGGAAGAATATTGACCTGTTCAGAGAAGCGAACATTCCCATACAAGCCGAATTGAATGTGATGCAACAGCAATATGCTGTGATCGCCGGCAAGATGACCGTAGAAGTGAACGGGCAGGAATATACCCTGCAACAGGCAGCTAAGTTTTTGGAAGACCCCAACCGGGAGCTGAGAGAAGAAGTGTATCGCAAGATCAATGACAGAAGGCTGCAGGACAAAAAAGAACTGAACGACCTGTACTCAACATTATTGAAAAAAAGACAGCAGGTGGCCGTGAATGCTGGGTTTGAAAACTACAGGGATTTTCGTTTTGCAGAACTGGGCCGCTTTGATTATACCAAGGATGACTGTTTTCGTTTTCATGAAGCAGTGAAGCTGCATGTGATGCCGCTGGTGAATGAAGTGTATGAAGCCAAAAAGAAAAAATTAGGGTTAGTCTCGCTTCGTCCATGGGATGTTGATGCAGAACCGGCCGGTATCAACCCCCTGCGTCCTTTTCAAACAGGCAATGAGCTAACAGAAAAAACAATCTCCTGCTTCGATAAACTGCGTCCTTTCTTTGGCGACTGCCTGCGCAAGATGAAAGACATGGGCCGTCTTGACCTTGAAAGCAGGAAAGGAAAGGCTCCCGGCGGTTATAACTGTCCGTTGGCAGAAACCGGGGCGCCATTTATTTTTATGAATGCAGCAGGGCAACTGGATGATGTGACCACTATGGTGCATGAGGGCGGCCATGCCGTTCACTCTTTTTTGTCTCACGATCTTGAGCTAACGGGGTTTAAAGACTACCCAACAGAAATAGCCGAAGTTGCCAGCATGTCCATGGAATTGTTCAGCATGGATCACTGGGATGTTTTTTTTGCTGATAAAGAAGAATTGAAAAGGGCCAAAGAGCAGCAATTAGAAAGAGTGATCACCATTTTTCCGTGGATAGCAACAGTTGATAAATTTCAGCATTGGGCATTTGAAAATCCGGGACACACGGATGATGAAAGAATGAACCGCTGGCTGCAGATACTTGATGAGTTTTCGTCACCAATAATTGATTATTCAGGGCTTGAGGAATATCGCCGTTATGGATGGCAAAGACAATTGCATTTGTATGAAGTTCCTTTTTATTATATCGAATATGGCATTGCACAGTTAGGCGCCATCGGTTTGTGGAAGCAATACAAAGAAAATCCAGATACAGCAATTAATAATTATATAACAGCGCTGGACCTTGGCGGCACCCGAACTTTGCCTGAACTTTTCCAGGCAGCGGGGCTGACATTCGACCTGTCGCCGGCGTATATCCGTGAATTGATGGAATTTGTTCAAAAAGAAGCTGCTCTTTTATCAAAATCTTAAAAAATACCCGGAAAGTGGTATGCTATAAATTTCCGGGAGTGAAGGGCAGATATTACTTTTGAGTCAGCAAAACATCACACGATATAAAATAGCTACTAATCAGAGCCTTAACCTTAAGTCCCGCTGTTTCCACACCGGGGCTTACTTTTTCCCCTGTTTTCTAAAGAGAATTTTTATTTACAATTCCTGCAAGTACCTTCTGCCACCACTTCAATATGATTGTAAGTATAACCCTTTGGCAATTTTAGTTCCGGCGTAACCACATCATCCAAGCAATAGGTTGTATTACATTTTGTACAGACAAAATGAATGTGATGGTCATGATGATGGCCTTCTTTACAATCGTCTTTGCAAAGTGCATAACGGATGGCGTTGTCTGCGGTGGGTATAGTATGTATGATCCCTTTGTCAACAAAGGTCTGAAGCGTTCTGTACACCGTCACCCGGTCAAATTTTTCGCCGGCCTTCTTTTCAATATCGCCATGGGCCAGGGCGCCGGCATGATCTAAGAAAAGATGCAGTATCTTTTCACGGCTGGCTGTAATGCTCAGGTTATTATTGCGCAATATTTCTTTTACATTATCCCGCATATTCCGGTTTATTTTAGCATCCGTTTTATTTGTTTGATCATGGCATTCACTTCGCTTTCTTTCAGTCCGTCGTACACTTTTTTCACTTTTCCCTCCCTGTTCACCAATGCCCAGAACTGTGTGTGAAGAAAATCATCATCAATATTCTTCAGATTATTAACGGGATCGTCAATAGTGTAGCTTACCCTCGCCATATTGTAAAGGCTGTCTTTTCTGCCGGTGAGAAAGATCCATTTGGTGGTGTTCACCCCCATGGAATCTGCATATTTTTTCAACAACGCCACAGAATCCACTTCTGGTTGACAGGTGTGTGAAAGAATGAGAAAATCATCTTTTTCTTTAAATTCCTCATACACCAGCCGCATGTTGCTGTTCAACTTGGGGCAAATGCCGGTGCAGGTGGTAAAAAAGTATTCTGCCACATACACTTTACCCTCCATATCTTTATTTGTTACCTTATTGCCGTCCTGGTTGATAAATGCAAAAGGCTGCACATCGGAGATCGTATCATTCCAGGTTATCCATTTTCGCACTATCACATAGAAAATTGATACCAGCACCACGAAAAACAGGGTATAGAAAATTCCTTTTTTAGACATATTCAATCAATTGCTGCAAAGTTAACCAAGCCGGAAGGATTTTAGGCGAACCGACAGTCATTCAACAATGATTTTGCAACATTGTTGCTTTTTATTAGTTTTGCCTCCATGCGACTAAGAATAAACTGGGATGCCCTGGGGATCGGTGCTTCATTGGCCTGTGCTATACATTGTGCATTGCTGCCACTCTTCATCAGCAGCCTGCCGTTGTTTGGGATTAATATTATCAATAATGAGGGTTTTGAAGCGGGCATGATCGTCCTCGCTTTTGGCATCGGGGCTTATTCGCTGTATCATGGCTACCGCAGGCATCATCACAGTGTATTGCCTTTTTTGCTTTTCATTGCCGGTTTTGCTTTCCTTGTTCTGAAACAGTTTTTTATTCACTATGCCTACTGGCTGCTGATTCCCGCTGTATTATTCATTGTGGCAGCCCACCTGCTCAATTATCGTTTTTGCCGGGTGCATAACCATGCCCACACGGACGACTGCGATCACTGAGTCTTTTATTGAAGCGTCCATTTTACTTATCTTGAACGTCTCAATCACCTGTTATGAGACTATTATTTCTCTTGCTTTCACTGTTCGCAATGTATTTATCAAATGCCCAGTCAAAAAACGAAAAGAAAATCCGCCGCATACTTGACGAACAAGCTACAGCATGGAACAACGGCGACCTGGAAAATTTTATGAAGGGCTACTGGAAAAATGATTCGCTGATGTTCATTGGCAAAAACGGCATCACTTACGGATGGAAAAATACACTTAACAACTATAAAAAGGGGTATCCCGATGCAGCAGTCATGGGGCGGCTTTCATTTGATGGTTTGCAGCTCAGGAAGCTATCTTCCCGTTATTATTATGTAACCGGGAAATGGCGCCTTGAAAGAACCATTGGCAACCTGGAGGGGCATTATACCTTGCTGATGAAAAAGATGAAAGGCGAGTGGTTGATCATTGCTGACCACAGCAGTTAAGAAGTCTGTGGTTCATATTTCAGTTGAAGCCAGCCAAAAGCGAAATAAGCGACCATCAGCCCGGCAAAAGAAAAAATCATATCAAACACATCGAAAGTGCGGCCAAACACCGGCAACAATTGCAGGTACTCGTTGATGATAAGCATACCCAATCCTATCAAACAAAAAATACGTAGATCATAAACCGAGCGGATGCGGAACAAACGGGCCAGCAAATAATCCTTTCCGCTGAATAACCAGTAAGCCCCAAAGGGTAGTAAAAAAGAACCGATAAGATTAGGAGCGATACCCCAGAAGAAAACAGCATCATGCCAGATTTCTAAAGGGCGAATAACAAGTTTGATCGTCCAGATCAGCAGGGCGCCGCAAATAACCACCCATTTACATAGTTGCTTTAGTTCCATGAAAATTCTTTGATGCTTCAAAATACTTCTTTTTACCTGTATCGCTATACCGGTTCAACGGTATTTTTTAAAAAGGATGGCAGGCAGAATAGTTACTTTTTCCATGTTTTATAAAAGTATCGTATCAGGAAAACGAGTGTAATAGCAGAAAAAGTGTAAAAAAGAATGGTATGAAGAATGGGTTTGTCGTCGCGGTAGGCAAAGCCATGATAGATACCCAGCGCTACCATGGTCATAAGCCATAAAAGACCAAAAGAAACTGTAAACAGCACTTTGCGAAAATATTTTTTCACTTTAGGGTCCCAGCCTTGCTCCATAACAAGAATTAGCGGCATACAAGTTAGTTTTTTACTTGTGGCAGATAAAAATTTATTTCAGCAGTAAATTTCTGAACTCCAGCGAATCGCCGTTAAACACATTGAAATCTACTTTGGATACAATTCCATTAACATTCCCTGCATCATTATGTTGCCAGAAAATCCAGCCACGGTCAATGCGGGGCTGTTGTGGCTGGTAATAATGAGCTACCCATAAAGGATACTTGTCAAATTCGCTGCCGAGATGGCGTTTATAAAAATCAATATTCGTGTAGATGATAGGCCTGACATTGTAATGATTCCCGACAATATCCAGCCATTTTTTTGCTTCTTTTCTCAATTGTGCAGAACTGGTGCTGTTCAGTTGTTCAATATCCAGCACCGGGGGCAGATCACCGGCTTTCAGATCAACATGACGGATAAAATTTTCTGCCTGCATCCTGCCGTCTTTTGAAGCAATAAAAAAATGATAAGCCCCTCTTACAATGCCATTATCTTTTGCTCTTTTCCAGTTGCGCCGGAATTGCGGATCCGTGTTACCAATGCCTTCAGTCGCTTTGATAAAAGCGAATTCCATCTTTATATCTCTCACATTCATGGCCTTCACTTCTTCCCAGGCAACTATATGCTGATAACGGGAAACATCAATGCCGTGAATAGAATATCCCGAAGGAATGGCAATGCCAAATTCGGGATAGCGGGTAAACCTGGCCTTTCGCAGGGACAATCGCTGCCAGATCATCCATGCTGCTGTGACGAGCATGAAGAAGAGAATGACTCCCAAAACAAGGGTTCTTATTTTCTTTTTATTCCGGCGGGGCATGGTGACAAATGAGAACAATAATAGCAGAAAAAACAGCAACGGGCTACAAAGCAGATATTTTTTAGCAAAATATAAATACCTGAATAAGACAATCCTTTTTCCATTGACCACTACCCTGACAAAAATTGCTGTTAAGTATCATTAACAACGATGTCAGTCATCACATTGCTACTATGAACAGCGGAAATCAGCAGACAAAGCGACAAACCACTCCGATCCGGCTACAGGATGTTTTTAACAGCACAGCATCGCTTCCTGTTTTTACTTCCTCCGGGTTTGTCTAATATCAAAATTTTCCCTTTAGGCCGTGTGTAGTTTTATGCAAACAAAATTGATAACTCAAAAACTTATTTTATGAAACAACAATTTAAAGTTTGTATGATAGCTACCATGTTTACATTGACGGGCTTTGCATCTTTTTCCCAGGAAAGCAAAAAGCCTGTTCCCGAATGGGTCTCAGAAAAAGGATACTGGGTGATTGAAAATAATATCAACGATCCGCTGAACCATATTTTCCGTTTCTATACAAATGATGATGAGCTGATGTATAAAGAAACCCTCTCCGGGGTAAGGCTTAATCCCGAAAAAAGAAAAGTGAGAATGAAACTGAAGAAAGTGCTGGAAACTTCTGCAATAGCCTGGGAAAAGAAAAAGATGGCAGAAGAAGAAAAGCAATACGTTCTGGCAATCCTGAAATAAGCATAAGGATTAGTTTTCAGAAAGATCCTGCAGTCTCCGGCTGCGGGATTCTTTCGCTTAAAACCGTTTGTCGCCCAAAAACCACCGTATGACGATAAATAACATTAAAGAAAGACAATTGCCTGGGGCGGTTCGTAATTTTATAAACGTTCACATGCAACAATGGCCCTTCATATTCTCGGATGAAAGAAAGTACCGCATTCGGCGGCATCTTGCTTTTTGGACATTCTGGTGGTTGTTCCAGGGCTTTCTCTATTCCTTTGTAGCGATAGCAAGAAATACCCCATTCCATATACAAATTGTGGTGTCGCTGACCGAATCTTTTGTTTACCTGTTTGATCACATATTCCTCGCATATACGCTGATGTATTTTGTCATTCCGCAATTCCTGCTGAAACAGAAGTACTGGCTTACAGCCGGCTGGACCCTGATCCTTTTCTTAATCACTGGCGCCATTTCCGCCATTCTCAGCATGATGGTTTTACCACAATTGCGTGTAATTCTTTTTGGTGAAAGCTTCCTTCAGTTTCGACCAGCCGAAGCCAGTTTTTTCCTGGGTCTTTTGGCAGGGCTTCGCGGCGGCATCACCATCGGCGGACTGGCTGCAGCCATCAAGCTGATGAAACATTGGTATCTGAAAGAACAGCGCAACCTGCAATTGCAAAAGGAGAATGTGGAGTCGCAACTCCAGTTGTTAAAAGCACAGGTGCACCCTCATTTTCTTTTTAATACCCTTAATAATATTTATTCCTACACACAAAACACCTCCCCGGTTGCGGCAAAACTTTTGTCTGGCTTGTCAGATATGCTGCGCTTTATGTTGTATGAAAGCAACCAGTCACTGGTGCCTTTGTCAAAAGAGTTAAGAATGCTGCAGGATTATATCAATCTGGAGCAAATACGATACGGGAATAAACTGGAACTGCACCTTGACCTGCCATCAGAAACCAATAACCTGCAGATAGCGCCTCTTTTGCTGCTGCCGCTGGTGGAAAATTGTTTTAAACACGGCACCAGCAATGTGCTGGAACAGCCGTGGATAAACCTGCAGGTTGGCATCAGAGGAAAGCAAATGCATATGAAGCTGTTGAACGGTAAAGTGTACAAACCAAAATCGGCGCCGGGAAAATCAGGAATCGGCATTCAAAATGTGAGGAAGAGACTGGAATTGTTATATCCCGGAAGGCATGAACTAAACATTTCAGAGGAAGAAGATGTCTTTATTGTGAACCTGAAAATTGAACTGGAAACTAAAAAGGAAATTGTTTTCAGCAGTGATAACGAAAAGGAATTAAGTTATGCAGGAAAATACAGTCATACGTTGCCTGGTGGTGGATGATGAACCTCCTGCCAGGGAGATCATCCGGCGTTATGTGGAGGCGATGCCGCTGCTGCAGCTGGCAGGCGAATGCGGCAATGCTATTGAGGCATTCGGCTTTTTGCAACAGCACACTGTTGATCTTCTGTTTCTCGACATACGGATGCCGCAATTGAACGGCAATGATTTTTTAAAAACACTGAAGAACCCTCCGAAGGTGATCCTCACGACAGCTTATACTGAATATGCACTGGAAGGATATGAACTGGATGCGGTGGATTACCTGATGAAACCCATTCTCTTTGACCGCTTCCTGAAAGCGGTCAACAAAGCCTACCAGCTCAATACCGCCAGGGCCGAAACGATGACGGAAGAAAAAAGATCGGATTCGTTTGTGTATTTCCGGGCCGACAGGAAAATGGTGAAAGTGACGCTGAAGGATATTTTATACATCGAGAGCATGAAGGACTATGTGAAAATTTTTACCGACAGCGGCACGATCATCACCAAGCAATCCATAAGTTCTGTAGAAGAAATGTTGCCGGAAAAGGAGTTTACAAGGGTGCATCGTTCTTATATCGTTTCTCTCAGTAGGATACGAACCTTTACCAATGAACTGATTGAAATTGATAAAGCGGAGATACCTATCGGGAAGTTATATCGCAACGGGGTGATGAAAGTGCTGGGCTGATCTTATTCTATGATCCGCAGCTTTGCATAGTTCAGCATGATCTTTTTCTCACCATTCAGTTCAAACTTCACTGTGGCAATAGGATTATGCGCCGCACCTTCCATTTTCATCACTTCGCCAAAACCAAATTTCTGGTGTTCTACTTTTTGCCCGGCCTGTAGGTTAGAAGTGTCGCTGGGTACAAAATCAGCAGAAGGGTTGTGTTCTACCGGTTTGTTATAAGTTGATTTAGGGGGCAGATAAGAAGATGTTTCCTTTTTTGCCGCCGGCTTTTCATTAAAATAAGTGCCAGCCTGGCGATTGACCAAGCCTGATTCTTCGCCCCATGAATTGCCCTTAAGCCTGTCGAATGCTGAACTTCGGCTCCAGTTGCTGCTTTGGTTTTTGGTTCCACCACCTGCAAAACTTCTGTCTAACAGGTCCTGTGGCAATTCATCCAGAAAGCGGCTGGGTTCGTTTTGCACCAGGGAGCCAAAGCGATACCTTGTATTTGCATAAGTGAGCCATAGTCTGCTTTTTGCCCTTGTGATGGCAACATAAAATAACCTTCTTTCTTCTTCCAGCTCTTCCCTTGTGTTCACACTCAGGCCGCTGGGAAAAAGCATTTCTTCCATGCCGGCCACAAACACACATTGAAACTCCAATCCCTTTGCAGCATGCACTGTCATTAATTTCACTACATCGGCGTCCGGGTCTTTTTCATCTGCATCTGTGAGCAAGGTGATCTGTTGCAGGTAAGCCGCAAGGCTTTTGTCACCCACTTCTCCGTCCTCTTCATTCATCGGTGTTTCTATCCATTCTTTAATGGAATTGAGTAACTCCTGTATGTTCTCATATCGGGAAACACCCTCAGTGCTTTTATCATTAAATAGTTCCCGGACAATATTGGTTTGCTTGCCTACATGAGAAGCCAGTTCATACGCATTGACTTTTCCCAGCATACTTTGGAAACTGCGGATCATCAGCACAAAATTCTCAATGCTTTCCAGTGTGCCTGCTTTGAAGCCAAATTCTTTGGCCCGTAGCAGTGCTTCCCACATGCTGATATTATTTTCATTAGCAAACAATATTGTTTTGTCCACTGTTGTTTTGCCAATTCCCCTTGCCGGGAAGTTAATGATCCGTTTCAATGCTTCTTCATCCCGGGGGTTAATCGTCACCCGCAGGTAGGCAATAAAATCTTTGATCTCTTTGCGCTGATAAAAACTGATACCGCCATAAATGACATACGCAATGCCCATACGCCGCAGGCTTTCTTCAAAAGCACGGCTCTGTGCATTGGTACGGTACAGGATCGCAAAATCTTTATTGCTGTAATGATTGCGTAGTTTTTGTTCCTGGATGGAGTCGGCGACAAACTTTCCTTCTTCATTATCGGTCATCGTCCGCACCAGCTTAATTTTTTCTCCTTCACTGTTTTCCGTCCAGAGTACTTTGGGTATTTGTCCCTTATTATTTTTGATGATATCGTTGGCGCTGTTCAATATACTTTGCGTGCTGCGATAATTCTGTTCTAATTTGACGACTGCCACATCATCATAGTCTTTCTGAAACTGAAGAATATTCTCTATGGTGGCGCCGCGGAAGCTATAAATGCTTTGCGCATCATCTCCTACCACGCAAATATTTTCATGCTGCGCCGCCAGCAATTTCATGATCTCATACTGGGCGGGGTTGGTATCCTGGTACTCATCTATGAGTATGTAGCGAAACTTGGTCTGATACCTCGCCAATGCTTCCGGATGTTCACGGAGCAGGCGATACATCTGGTAAAGCAGGTCGTCAAAATCCATTGCGCCATTTTTGAAACAGCGTTTGTAATAGGCATCATAGATCTGTCCGATTGCAGGGCGGTTGGCCCGCATGTCTTCCTGCTGAATATGATAGTCGTTGATATACTCTGCCGGACCCACCAACGCATTTTTCGCAGATGATATTCTATTATAAACAATATTGGGTTTATAATGCTTGTCATCAAGATGCATCTCATTGATGACGGTTTTCACCACACTTTTTGCATCATCTGTATCATAAATAGTAAAACTATTAGGATAGCCAAGCCGGTGAGCTTCTTTGCGGAGTATCCTGGCAAATACACTGTGAAAGGTGCCGATGTATAAATTCCTCGCCTCCTGGTTGCCAAGGATGTGTCCGATCCTTTCTTTCATTTCCTTCGCTGCCTTGTTGGTAAAGGTCAGTGCGAGAATCTGGAACGAATCCACACCTTTTGCCATCAGGTGGGCAACACGGGTAGTCAGTACCTTGGTTTTTCCGCTGCCAGCCCCTGCCACGATCATCAGCGGCCCTTCGGTGTGCAACACGGCTTCTTTTTGCCTCTCATTCAGCCCTTGCAGGTAATCAATCATGTGGCGAATTTACGGCTTGCATGCGGAAATGATTTGATACAGAGCTAAATAAACATTAGAACCAAAGGAAAAAAATTTCTGCTGTGGAGGCTCTATTTTGTAACTTGACGGACTAAATTTAAAGCCGATGAAATCATTAATTCTCACTCCCCTGTCGGCATTGTTTTTTTTGCCGCTTCACCTGAGTAATACAAAAAGTATTTCCGGCCGCCATATCACAGAAAAGCCTGTGATGGCCAATGCAGAAAAAGATCTTTTTTCCAGTGATGAAGTGCTGCAGATAAAACTGACCGGCAATGTAAGGGATGCGTTGGGGGACCGGAGCAAAAATCCGAAGTATTACGATTTCTCTGTAGTTTATCAGGAGGAAAACGGCACTGAGGCATCAGCGCCGGTCCGGGTCAGGACAAGGGGCCATTTCCGAAAAGATAAATCCAATTGCGGAACCCCGCCTTTATTGTTGAATTTTACCAACAAAAATCAGACAGAGTCTTCGCTTTTCTATAACCGCGACAAAGTGAAACTGGTGATGCCCTGCAAAGGCGATGAATATGTGGTGAGGGAATATCTTATCTATAAATTGTATAATCTTATTACTCCAAGAAGCTTTCGGGCAAGATTGGTGAAAGTAACTCTTGATGATTCGATCCGGAAAAAAACTACTGGTCCTTTTTACGGCGTTTTGCTGGAAGAAGAAGAAAGTGTGGCAAAACGAAACGGTATGAAACCCGTAGAACCCAAAATGCTAAAACCACACCAGGCGGATTCCGAATCATTTCTTACCATGGCTGTTTTCCAATATATGGTTGGCAATACAGACTGGTCAACACAATATCGTCAAAACCTGAAGTTCCTGGTAAAGGAAGATAACGACCTGCCTGTGCCTGTGCCTTATGATTTTGACCATGCGGGGCTGGTTGATGCACCTTATGCCCAACCAGCAGAAGAATTGCAGATGCGGTCAGTGACGGAAAGAAGATACAGGGGTTATTGCGCTACGGATATGACCGTGTTTGACCCTGTATTTGCAAAATTCAAAAGCTTGAAACAAGAGTTTTATAAAGTGTATAGTTCCTGCACCATGCTGGATGCAAAGTTTATCAAATCAGCCACCAAATTCTTAGATGATTTTTACGCTACGCTTGATAATCCCAAAGCGGTGCAGAAAGATTTTGGTTATCCCTGTGATAAAAACGGTACCGGTAATATTGTGATCAAGGGATTGAGGGAAGATGATTGAGAGTATGAAATTATATGAAAAAGCCCCGGAGATCAATCTCCGGGCTTTTTCATTTGTATTGCTGTGCGGTTATTTAAATTCAGCAGAGACAGTAATCTTTGGTTCTTTAGCCACTTTGCCTGCATCAATAGGAACACCTGTGATACCAAAATCAGCCAGTGTGATTGAAAACTCAGAAGCAGCGCTTATTGTTCCGTTGTTCACAACTACTGTACCCGGAGCTGTAACGGGTTTCGAAACTCCTCTTATGGTCAGGTCTCCGGCAACAGATACTGTGTAGGTGCCGTCTTTTTCAAAATTCACTTTTGAGGGGTCGGTAACAGTTCCTTTGAAAGTAAACTTGGGAAACTCATCGGAGTTGAGCCATTTTTTATCATTGAAATGTTCCTGTATGGTGGGATTGGAGAATGCAAAATTCTTTACGGTAGCTTCAAACTGCACCGCGCCTGTTTTTGTGTCAAGAGCAGCGATCACCGTTTTGTTTTCAGCTTTTGGCAGACGGTCAATAGCCGTGCTGGCATCAAAAGCTACGGTAGCAGAAGTAGTGGTCTTCTTTTGGGCAAACAGGCTGAAACCAAGGGCAATGAAAGAAAGAAATAAGATTGTTTTTCTCATTTGGTTATTTTTTTAGTTGCTGATATTTATTTTTTATTTAATGCTGCTCTTTTGAAAGTAATAGATGTTGTTTCGAGTATGTCGCTGTAAATACTTCCGCTGCAGGAACCTTTTATTGAAACCGTATCTCCTGTTTTAAGGCTTTTGCCTTCTTCCAAATGCTGTTCCTGGAAAGCGAAAATGATATAGCTGCCTGATGTGCTGTCAACGAACTTTACATTAACTGTTGAAGAGTCTGGTGACTCCAGTTCAGAAACCGTGCCGTTTACAGTTATAATTTTGTCGGCATATTTAGCATTAGCAGCGCTGTCGTTATCAAGGAACTCTTTGATCAATTCATTCGCATTGACGGAATAAGCCGCTTTGCGGTTGCTGGTATCGGCAAACTTTTCCGTGGCAACTATCCAATATGTAACCGCCAGCCCTATTACCAGCACAAGCCCGGCAAAGAATGCAGGCTTAATCCAGCGCTTCCTTTTTTGCTTTATTTCAGACATGTTGGTTGTTTAAACAGGTGCTGTGCGTAATAGTTCAGAAATCAAAGGCAAATATACAATGTTTAAACATCGATATACAAGTTTCGGGTGTAAAATTTTTGTGAAGATAAAAAACGGTCAGCTGAGGCTGACCGTTCATACTTATTAACTCATTGTAAAACAACAACAAAACCGTTATGCTGCCTGCATTTCCTTGATTTTCTCCCTGATCTTTCCTTCAATTTCTTTGGCTAACTCGGGATTATCGAAAAGCAATTGTTTCACAGCATCCCGGCCCTGTCCGAGTTTATCGTTATTGTAGCTGTACCAGCTACCGCTTTTCTGCACAATTCCCAATTCGGCGCCCATGTCAATGATCTCTCCTGTTTTGGAAATACCTTCGCCAAAGATGATGTCAAACTCGGCTGCCCGGAAAGGAGGCGCTACCTTGTTTTTCACCACCTTCACCTTTACCCTGTTACCAACAGCCTCATCACCATCTTTTATTTGGGTCATCCGGCGAATATCCAACCGTACAGACGCATAGAATTTTAATGCATTGCCACCCGTAGTGGTTTCAGGGTTGCCAAACATCACGCCGATCTTTTCCCGCAACTGGTTGATGAAAATGCAGATAGTATTTGTTTTGGAAATGGTAGCTGTGAGTTTTCTCAACGCCTGGCTCATAAGCCTTGCCTGCAAGCCCATTTTGCTGTCGCCCATTTCTCCTTCGAGTTCTCCTTTGGGAACCAATGCGGCCACCGAGTCTATCACCACCACATCCAATGCACCGGAAAGGATCAGCCTGTCGGCTATCTCCAGCGCCTGTTCGCCATAATCAGGTTGTGATATTAAAAGATTGTCAACATCCACTCCCAGTTTTTGCGCATAGCTGCTGTCAAACGCATGCTCGGCATCAATGATAGCACACATGCCGCCTTTTTTCTGCGCTTCGGCAATAACATGCGTAGCAACAGTGGTTTTACCGGATGATTCCGGGCCATAGATCTCAACAACCCTCCCACGGGGCAACCCGCCAATGCCCAGGGCGACATCAAGCCCAAGGGAGCCGGTGGATACTACCTCAATTTCATGCACACCTTTTTCATTCATCATCATTACACTGCCTTTACCAAAATCTTTATCGATTTTGTCCATGGTCAGCTTCAGCGCTTTCAGTTTTTCGTTGTTGGTTGACATATCGGTGTTTTTTTCTGTTTTTGCCATAATCAGGGTAAAGTTAGGGGGTTCTGTTATCCTGCAAAAAATTCTGCCGGGACAACGAAACTAAATGATTTAGTATTACAAAGCTAATATTTTGGGTAATTTTTTTTAAGCAAACAACCCCGCTATCAGCAAAGACAACACACCGCCGGCCAGTCCGCTGTAAATTTCGGTATTGCTGTGATCAGATACCAGCAACCGGGCTGTGCATACCATTCCTGCAATTAATAGCGCTACAGAAATATAAACGCCAAAGCTGATGCTGGCCGAAAATGCCAGGTGCAGAAAGTATGCCGCCAGCACACCCATGGCGATGGCATGCAGGCTCACTTTCATGTAAATATTCATAAGCCATGCAATAATGCTGGCTAAGAAAACTGCCAGTGAGAACAAAACGATCTCTTTGGGAGAGCCATACAGGTTGCGCCACACATTCCATATCCAGAATGACCAGGTCATGGTAGCCAGCAAGGGAATGATGCGTTCCCGCTGTGTTCGCAGCAGAAGTGAAGGAATAAACCCCAGCCCCTTCAGCAACAGCACGGTCACCAGCGGAAAAAAAGTATACATCAGAATGGATTGCAGGAGTGTCAGCATTTTATCCCTGGGAGAAATACCGGCAAAAATATACGGATGCTCATAAAGCAGGAAAAGCATCACATACACAGGAACAAAAACAGGGTGAAAAATGTAAGAAACAATATTGGCTGCTATTCTTATTGCTGGAAGCTGCCGGTCTTTATCACCCATAATAATTTCTTTTAACCCGTTGCGGTCATCCACTACCAGTCTTGTGCTCATAGAGAGGGCTTTGATCTCGCAAAGTAAAGCAATCCGTAAAAAGGGTGTGGTTTTTGTATGTTTATTTTCCTGTCAAAAACGATCACCAAACCACCATTCATGAAGAAGATATTTTTTGCCTTTAGCCTTTTGTTGCTCTTTCAGCAGGGGGTTGCCCAAAAATCTAATAAGACCCGTTTGCAGGAAGTGTATGATGCCATCAAAGATGCGGGTATTGCAGAACCTGATTTTGTAATGGCGCAGTGTATTCAGGAAACCGGCTGGCTGGGATGTAAGAACTGCTGCCTTCGCAACCATAATCTTTTTGGATTTTACCTGCGCAACAGGTGTATGAAATTTGAATCGGAGGAGGCCTGTATTGCTTATTATAAAAAGTGGCAGGATAAACGTTATCCCAAATGGAAAGCCAAACACCCCAAAGGCACATATTATGATTTCCTCAAAGCTGCAAAATATGCCACAGGAGATAAGTATAACAATGAGATAAGACCCAAGGTGGTCTGGGTGAAGAAGAATCTCAGTTTATAGTTTTTAATTTTAGGAGTCACAGTTGCTTATTAATTTTTGCAACAGGCCGATACGAATTTTCACGGAGCTTTACTTTTTCAGTCCTTTGATCTTGTTGATATGAAACGGAGTGTGGGCTGCAAAAATATTATTGATGAACAGCAGCTCATTGATCTTTTCTTTTTTCATCAGCGCAACGATATTGCCATCAAAATACCGCTGGTCCACAACGATCACTTTTTCATAATTGTTGATCAGGAACGGCGCAAAAGCATTGCCGTATGATTCTTTAACAAGTAAAATACGGCGGCCATTCTTTTTCTGTGTTTCCATTTTCACCACCGGCAGGTCGCCCTGCAGGAACACAGAATAACTAAACGCTCCTTTTACTGACTCTGCATACATTTTTGATCTGAACCACACCCCCGGCGCTTTTTTATCGCCAATATAAAAGTTTATAGAATCCCGGAACTGGTAGTAAGTGACGGAGTCGGGATTTTTTTGCAGCTTCGGGTCACGGGTCAGGCGATACAAGGAACCCAGAAATGCAGGCTTCACCTTGTAGGGGACTGTATCTAATGAAACAGCTGACAGCCCGGCTTCTTTACAAAAAGCCACATACGCATAATAGGCTCCAAGACTTGTCCAGTGGTGATCGGTGTTGAAATAGATGTATTCCTCCCGATGCTTGCGCAATTCATCAATAGCCCACACTTTTTTGATATTGGAGTCAAGATTTTTGTAAATGTTCTCGATGGCAGGGCGGTTGGGCTTCTGCATGTTCTTATACTTTTCAGTGATCTCAAATTCCAGCGCCACGGGGATAACAAGATTATATACCTGCAAACCAGGAATGCCAAGCCGGTTATAGGTATTGATAACATTCGCATACGACTTTCCCATTTGCGGCCCGCCGCCAAACATTTCAAAACCGCGGTTTTTGAACACAAACAATTGCTTTTTAACCTCGCCTTTTTCACCCATATCGGGCAGGATGGAAGGGATGTTATTTTCTGCGCTGGTATCAGCCGCCTGTTCGTTGGCCTCTGCATTGTTCAGCGCATCGTAGATTTTGATCTCACCTGATTCAAAGCCAAAACTGTTCCGGAACGAGCGGGACAAGCTGATCCATTGGTCCCGCCAGGGAAAATTATCAGCATAGTATTGTTCAATTTTCCGGAAATAATCGCCGCTGAATAATGCACTGTCTGAGTATCCGGGAAAAGAAGCCAGTTTGCGGTTCTCCATTTCCGAAACCGACTGCTTTTTCATGGCCAGTGAAGCAATACCACCGGTGAGCAGCAACAGGCAGAATACGACCACATTGATGTATTGAATCTTCTGTATGCTATATTTTTCTTGGTTGATCATTATCTCAATCTGATTTGCCGGTTAAAAGCGAAAATAAATAAACGGGTTATAACTTTTGCCCACCAGTTGCGCCACACAAAGAAAAATGAATAGTGCATTTGCTGCCATAGTGGTCATTTCAAACCAGGCCGTTCTTTGCATGTTTTCTTCTGCCCATTTTTTCACCCTTTGATATACGGGCATGCAAAGAACGATAACAGCAAGCAGCCAGATCAAATGAGCAGTAAGGTCGCTGGCTACTTCTGTACTCCGGCCATCGCCGGCGCTGAACGAAAACAACTTGCCAAAATAAGCTAACAATATTTTTGTGTCGGTAAAATAGAAGATCACCCAGCCGGGAATAACGATGAGCAGCGCATACACATGTGAAAAGAACCGGGGAATTTTCTGCAGGTATTTCAGCAGGAATGCTTTTTCCAGCGAAATGAAAATAAAGAAATACAAGCCCCAGAAGATAAAATTCCAGCTGGCGCCATGCCACAGTCCTGTTAGAAACCAGACGATGAAAAGATTGAGGTAAATATGTTTTTTATTGCCGCCAAGCGGTATATACACATAGTCGCGGAAGAAGGAGCCTAATGAAATGTGCCATCGTCGCCAGAAGTCGGTGATGGATGTGGCGGTGTAGGGATAATTGAAATTTTCATGAAAATGAAAACCAAACATGCGGCCGATGCCAATGGCCATATCTGAATAACCCGAAAAATCAAAATAGATCTGGATGGCAAACATGATCAGCCCCAGCCAGGCGCCACCTGTGCTCAGCGATGAGAGTTCGGTCATCGTCAGCAGGTCGCTGTTATCGCCCATGTATTTTTTCACCAGTTCGGCAGCAATATTGGCGATGACCACTTTTTTAAACAACCCGATGCAAAACCGGGAGATGCCGGCGCTGATGTCGGAAAGTTTTTCTTTGCGGTTGTCAATTTCATGGGCAATATGGGCATAGCGGACAATGGGGCCGGCCACCAGTTGGGAATACAGTGAAACATACATCAGGAACTTGATGAATGATCGCTGCACTTTTACTTCGTTGCGATATACATCAACCGTATAGGAGATCGTTTGAAAGGTGTAAAAAGAAATACCAATAGGCAAGGCAAAATGCGGCAGGCCAAAGGAAGTACCGAAAAGATTGTTGACATTTTCTACAATAAAGCTGCTGTATTTGAAAGTGCCCAGCAGACCCAGGTTGATGATGAGCGATGAAAGCAATCCTATTTTGGCGCCCAGTTTTCCCCGGTATTTTTCGATGATCTTCGCATTGAAAAAATCTACAAAGGCGGAGAAAATCATCAGGGTGATCCAGATGGGTTCGCCCCAGCCATAAAAGATCAGGGAAAAAGCAATCAGAATGATATTGCGCCAGGTGGGGTTTTTAGTGCTGTAATAAAGGAGCAGGTTCAGCGGCAAAAACAGGAAAAGAAACAATAGGCTGGCGAATACCATACGGGCAGGGTTGTCAGGTGTTTAGCTGTGTAAAATACGGCTTTGTTTTGTTCTTTTATAATGCATAGGAACAAAAAAGCTTTGTTGGTTGCAATACCAGCGAGTGGGTATTTGAAAATTTTAGGGAGAAGCAATAATCATAATTCTTTCCTCAATCTCGCCACCGGAATATTCAATTGCTCCCGGTATTTGGCCACTGTGCGGCGGGCAATATTGTAGCCCTTTTCCTGCAGCATTTCAGTGAGCCGTTCATCGCTCAGAGGTCTTTTCTTGTTCTCTGCCTCTATCAGGTCGCTGAGTATCTTTTTCACTTCCCTTGTTGACACTTCTTCACCGCTGTCGGTGCTCAGCGATTCGCTGAAGAAGAATTTGAGGCGATAAGTTCCGAATTCTGTTTGCACAAACTTGCTGTTGGCCACCCGGCTCACGGTCGAAATATCCAGGTTGGTCTTTTCAGCAATATCCTTCAGGATCATGGGTCGCAGGCTGGTTTCATCTCCTGTCAGGAAAAACTCATGCTGGTGTTCCATGATGGCATTCATGGTGCTGAGCAAGGTATGTTGCCGCTGTTTGATGGCATCAATGAACCATTTGGCAGCATCTATCTTTTGTTTGATGAAAATAACAGCTTCTTTTTGACGCTTGTCTTTCTTGGCGCCACGGTCATATTCTTTCAGCATGTCGCGGTAGCCTTCGCTGATACGGAGTTCAGGAGCATTGCGACTGTTGAGGGTCAGTTCTAATTTGCCGCCGTTATTAAAAATGAAAAAATCGGGTACAACATAGCTTTCGGCCTTGTTGATCTCACCCACGTTGCCGCCTGGTTTGGGATTCAGACGGATGATCTGCTGCATCACATCCTTGAGTTGGTCTTCATCTAAGTTCAGCCCCCTTTGAATTTTCTCGTAATGTTTCTTGGTGAATTCATCAAAGTATTTTTTAATAGCAAGAATGGCAGTATCCACTTTTTTTCCTTCATCCTTCTGTCGTTGCAACTGGATCAGCAAACATTCCTGCAGGTCACGGGCCGCCACTCCCGGCGGATCGAAATGCTGTATCTTTTTGATGATGGCTTCCACTTCTTCGTCCGATGCGATGATGTTTTGGCGGAAAGCAAGATCGTCCACAATGGCGGCGGTTTCTCTTCGCAGGTAACCATCTTCATCAATGCTGCCCACGATTTGTTCTGCGATGCGCTGTTCTTTCTCATCTAATTTCAGCAGTCCCAACTGGTCGAGAAGCAGGTCGAAAAAACTGGTCTCTGTTTTATGGGGAATTGTTTTCCTGTCGTCGTCATCCGGGTAATTATCATCCCGCAGTTTGTAGTCGGCCACATCATCATCACCATCCGACACATATTCGCTGACATCAATATTGTCGTATTCATCTTCGCTGCCATCCGGGTCATCATATTCTTCTTCACCATTTTCGCTGAACTCGTCTTTCAGTTCATCGGCGTTCTCATCATGTTTTTCTTCTTCCAGTTCCAGGGCGGGATTTTCTTCCAGTTCTTCTTTGATGCGTACTTCAAGGTTGGCCGTAGGCACCTGCAGCAGTTTCATCAGCTGAATCTGCTGGGGCGATAGCTTTTGTAATAATTTCTGTTGTAAGCTCTGGCTGAGGGCCATGGTTCGTTCTGTTGTTTTGCGGCAGGCTCATTTTTTTAAAATTCCGGCCAATTATCAAAAATCAGGCCGTAAATTTACAGAACAATGAGCGAAGCATGCGGCAACGGATTTGTTATTTTCTTGTTGTGTTTGTCGTTGGGTTTTGCGGAAATATTTTTTCGCAGCATGACTCCTTGCCTGTCAATACTTTCAGAAAAAAAATTCATACAAATAAGAACGGCATTAAATCCCCGGGACTACAGCCTGGTAATGCTACATTCCCGGTAAAAAGTGGCATAAAAAAACCGGTCAGGACATTTAGTGAGCAAAAAAACAAGAACTCATTTTACAAGCCTGAAACTGCTCTTTTTCTGCATCGGCCTGTTCCGCAGGATTACTACAGCAGTAATCTCTCCTTCTTCTGCAAAAAAGAACTGCAAATAGAAAAGCTCAGTTCCGTTCCACTTCGTTTCCGGCTGGGTTCTTTAGATTATGTGAACTGGCTGGAGCAAAAGCCCAACGCCATGCGGCCGCAATAACCACTTCCTTTATTCATCATCATCCATTTCATGTGAATCTTCGAGTTTGGCCGTTGCCCGTTTGATAAAGAAAAATCCTATGGCGCCAGCCAATAGTGATGAAAGCAAAATGGCGATCTTGGAATATTGAATGATGTCGGCTTTGTCAAATGCCAGCAAGGTGATAAAGATGGACATGGTGAACCCGATGCCCGCCAGCATACCGGCGCCGGCCAGTTGTTTCCAGCTTACTCCTTCGGGCAGGCGGGCCAGGCGAAGTTTTATCGCTATAAAACAAAGCAGTAAAATGCCCAGCGGTTTTCCCAGCAGCAAACCGGCCACAATACCGAGGCTGTTACTGTTGAACAAGACTTCATCCAGGCCCACACTGAAGATGATACCGGTGTTGGCAAAGGCAAACAATGGAACAATGATAAAGGCCACCGGCAGATGGAGAAAATGCTGCAGTTTATAAGAAGCTGATCTTTCATCGCCATTGCCAAATGGAATGGCAAAAGCCAGCAACACCCCTGTGATGGTGGCATGAACTCCGGATTGCAACATGCAATACCACATGATGATGCCGCCAATGATATACCATATCAGTTGGTGCACCCGAAGCCGGTTGAGCAACAGCAGCACCGCAAAAATGCCCAGCGCCACAAACAGGTAAACACTTTGTAATTCACTGGTGTAAAAAATGGCGATCACCATAATAGCCCCGAGATCATCTATAATGGCAAGGGCCGTAAGAAAAACTTTCAGCGACAGCGGCACTTTTTTGCCCGCCAGCGAAAGAATACCAAGGGCAAAAGCAATATCGGTGGCCATGGGAATGCCAAAACCATCCTGTGTGGCTGTGCCGGCATTGAAGGCAAAGTGTATCAATGCCGGAATGAACATACCACCCAATGCCGCTGCCACCGGCAAACCGGCGTTGCGGATACTGGATAATTCACCGGCATAGATCTCCCGTTCAATTTCCAGCCCGACCAGCAAAAAGAAAACAGCCATCAGGCCATCGTTGATCCAGTGTTCAATGCTGAGGCGCAACTCCAGGCCGCCAATACTGAAACCGGCCTTGCGGTGCCAGAAATCAAGATAGTCCTGCCCTATGAAGAAATTAGCGAGGAGAAGACTGATGGCCGTGCTGATGATCAATACAATGCCTGCACTTTTTTCACTGTTGAAAAACTCTTTGAACAGTTTGGTTGCTTTCATCTGCCTGTCTTTCATACCGGCAAAAATAATCCTCCTGAACTTTGGGGCCGGTTATAATGCTATTAACAAGAGAATGATGAGCGGACAGCTTCTTTTTTGCATATCCGGTAACTTGGTTGTTCAAAAAAATCAATAATGAAAAGGTTCCCTGCCGTATTTACAATAATGTTAATTGCATTACTGCTTGTTCAGCAGGTGGTGCCGGCTGCAGTTCCTCCCGGTGAAAAACTTAAGCAACTGGCTGACTCGCTGCGGCAGGCCGGCAATTTCCCCGGTCTTTCCGTTGCTGTTTGTTTGCCGGATGGCAAGATCATTACCGCTTCATCTGGCTGGTCCGACAAGGAAAAACAAATACCGTTAACCACTGGTCACCGTTTCCTGCAGGGCAGTGTGGGCAAAACCTATGCGGCGGCCATTACATTGCGTTTGATAAAGGAAGGAAAAATAAACCTGGACGAGAAAGTGGCTGTTTACCTCGGGCAACATAGCTGGTTTCACCGCATTCCCAATGCTGCTGACATCACCGTGCGAATGATCATGAACCACACAAGCGGGGTGATGCGGTATGAATTCAAAGATCAGTTTACCAAAGATCTCAGGA
>CAYTGN010000014.1:0-86921 GCA_964437415.1 uncultured Chitinophaga sp.
GTGCCATGTTGTTGTGGTTTTAACAGTTAAAAAATATTGCGGGTTAAGAAATATTGTTTAGTTGCATAGTATTATGCAATCCTCAGTGAGTTGTTAGGTAGCTCAGCATATTTGTAATCACCGAAAGCTTCTTTCATTTCTTCCAAATCATACACAATCTTGTCTTCATCAACCCGTGCATAGAGGTGTAAGTGTTTGAAATTCTTATGACCGATTATCAGGATGATGGTTTCGGCAGGAACACCATGATTGATTGCTACTGAAGCAAAAGTTCTTCTCCCAACGTGTGTGGTGAGATTCTTTGTGATACCTGAAATGTCTGCAATCTCTTTCAGGTAAGAATTGTATTTCTGATTTGTCAGCATAGGCAATAGAACACCTTTACTCAAACAAATGGGGTGCTGTGCATACTTCCTTATTATTTGTTCCGCAATAGGCAACAGAGGCACTCTGCAAGGTGTACGGGACTTTGTTCTGTAAATTGTTATCCATTTACGCTCTTTCTTATCAATGATTAAATCCTCCAGTCTGAGCTTTTCACAATCGGAATATGCAAAACCAGTAAAGCAGGCAAACACGAATAAATCCTTTACGAGTGCGAGTCTTTCGTTTTGAATGTTTTTGTCCATGATGGCCTTTAGCTCATCCGTATATAAGAACACTTGTACAACGTCTTTGAATTTATCCTTGAAGGAGGAGAACGGGTCAAGAGCAAGCCAACCGCAGTTCAATCCTTCCTTGATAACAGTCTTGAACATTTTCAGGTACTTCAACGTGGAATTGTGTTCATTGGCCTTTTTAAAGATTGGTTTTCCATCACTTCCTTTGAATGCTGATTCTTCCCGTAGATATTCCCGGAACTCTTTTATGAACTGATAGTTTATTTCTGCTAAAGAAATATCGGGTACGTTTTTACTTTTCCAGATGAAATTCATCAGATGGTTATAGCAGTATTGATACTTCTTCAGTGTGGAATTACTGAATTCACTTCCGGTTCTGCTTCTGATTTGTTGCAGGTAGAAGTCAAACAAGTACCGGACAGTTTTGTGGGGTTCAGCTTTGCCTAAAAATCTTTCTTTAAGAGATTTTGCTGAAACTGACTCTCCCAAGCGGGACATCTCATTGTAGGTGTTGCGTAACTTAACCTCAATGTCTGTGAGAGATTCGTTGATGGATTTTGATTCAGGGGTGCTTCCCTTAACCCGCTGTTTTTTATTATCCCAACGGGTAGGGTCAACCTCCAGGTTGAGCGATAACTCAGTCCTGGTATCATCTTTTGTAATCCGTAAGTAGATTGGACACTTGTGAGTGTCGGGGTTTAATTTTTCTCTTCTAATGAAGAAGAGATTTTTATAACTATTCATGATAACCTTCTTCGGCGATGAATAGTGCGCAACTATTGAAGAAGGGCTTCCAGCGTTAGCGATATTGTTTTGAAAAGAGCTGTTTGTGTCCTTGCCGGAGTTGGGACAGTCTGTAAACGTAATCATTTGTTTCTAAAGGTTTTGTTAAGAAAAATTGTTTTACAAAACCCGATTGTGGGATAAGTTTAGCAAGTGAGGCTGTTTGCATTTTTGGTGAACTGGCGGCCCTGGCAGTTATGAGTTCACCAGGTAGTTCACCAAAATCTTTGTGAGTGATTGGGGGTTCTTGCGGTCTAAAAACAAAAATCCCCCTGAAAACTGTAATGTTCCAGGGGGATAAATGAAGTTGATTACTCTTTTGCGGACCGGACGGGACTCGAACCCGCGACCTCCGCCGTGACAGGGCGGCATTCTAACCAACTGAACTACCGATCCAACTATTTCAATTCTATCGGCATTCTAACCATCCCGATTGCTATCGGGAGAACTACCGATCCAACTTCACTTTGCTCAGGATGACAGGTCATCCCGGATACATCGCTTTTTGGGGAGGCAAAGATAGCCCTGGGTCATTTTCCGGCCAAAACTTTTTCTATTATTTATCCACCTGCTTTTCAGCATTTTGGCAGCCGGCTCATATTATCATTTAATGCTTAATTTAGCCGCCTTATTATACGCCTATGCCAAGCAATGCCAACCGGCAATTCCTGGACTTTGAAAAGCCAATTAAGGATCTGATCGAGGAGATTGAAAATGCCAAAGGCCGCCAGGAAAAGACCAAAATAGATATGGGGGATGTTATCCTCCGGCTTGACCAGAGCATTCTTGAAAAAAGAAAAGAGATCACCCAGCACCTGAGCAGTTGGCAGCGGGTGCAACTGAGCCGTCACCCCGACCGGCCCTATACCATGAAGTATATTGAGAAAATGACCAGCAACTTTGTGGAATTGTATGGCGACCGCAATGTAAAAGATGATAAAGCAATGGTAGGTGGCTTTGCGTCATTGGACGGGGAAACGGTAATGATCATTGGCCAGCAAAAAGGCATTAATACAAAAATGAGGCAATTGCGCAATTTTGGTATGGCCAACCCGGAAGGATACAGAAAAGCCCTGCGTTTGATGAAACTGGCGGAGAAATTCAATAAGCCCATCATTACATTAATAGATACTCCCGGCGCCTACCCGGGGCTGGAAGCGGAAGAAAGAGGACAGGGTGAGGCCATTGCCCGCAACATATATGAGATGATACGACTGAAAGTGCCGGTGATCTGTGTCATCATTGGTGAGGGAGCCAGCGGCGGAGCTTTGGGCATTGGGGTGGGTGATAAAGTGTTCATGATGGAGAATACCTGGTACACCGTTATCAGCCCCGAAAGCTGTTCTTCCATTTTATGGCGCAGTTGGGATAAAAAAGAAGTGGCGGCAGAGCAGTTGCGGTTGACGGCTGACAAAATGCTGGGTTTTGGTTTGATTGACGGTATTATCCCGGAGCCTGTTGGCGGGGCACACTGGGATTATGATGAAGCTGCCCGGATAGTGAAAAATTATATCAAACCTGTCATTCAGGAATTAAAACAAATACAGGCTGAACAAAGAGTGAATACAAGAATAGAAAAGTTTGGCAGGATGGGATTCTGGGAGGAGTGATGGAGTGAGTCGTTAGTCGGTAGTCAATAGTAGGTAGAGAGTTAAAATCTTTTTTTCATTAATAGTTATAGTTTCTAATGTCGCTCAGAGATCAATTTCGTGGTACAGGTATCGCTATCGTCACACCTTTTCATGAGGATGGAAGTATTGACTGGGATTCTTTCAAGAAGCTGATCCATTTCTGGATCGAAAATAAAGTGGAGTATCTCGTTGTGTTGGGTACAACAGGAGAAAGTGCCACCATTCATGGCGCTGAGAAACAGCAGGTGTTTTCTTTTGTGCATGCAGAAAATGCAGGCCGCCTGCCGCTGGTGGCCGGTATCGGTGGCAATGATACCAAAGAAGTGATAGAGGGTTTCAGACAATTTAACCTCGAAGGCTACAGTGCTATTTTATCGGTGGCTCCATATTATAACAAGCCTAACCAGGAAGGAATCTTTCAGCACTATAAAGCATTGGATGCCGCCACACCTTTGCCTATCATTATGTATAATGTACCGGGAAGAACAGGTATGAATGTCTCGGCCGATACTACTCTTCGTATTGCCCGTGAATGCAAAAACATTTTTGCCAGCAAAGAGGCCAGCGGCAGTTTTGACCAAATCAATCAAATAATAAAATATAAACCTGCGGATTTCATGGTCATTAGCGGTGATGATCCCATCACCTTACCGATGATTGCCTGCGGAGCAGAGGGGTTGATTTCTGTTATCGCCAATGCATATCCGAAAGAATATGCTGAAATGGTGCGGCTTTGCATAGAAGGCAAATTTGCTGAAGCATTGCCGCTGCACCTGAAATACATTGACATCATCACTTCGATGTTTGCCGAAGGCAGCCCCGGCGGGGTGAAAGCTTATTTGTCAGAAATGGGTCTTTGCAAAAACACTTTCCGCTTGCCTGTGTGGCCGGTGAGTGAGAAGCATCTTGCGAGGATTAAAGAGTTGATGAAGGAAGTGTAGCTTTTCTTTTATTGCAAAATTATAACTGGTGTTGTTCAAATGTATTTGATAGAGCAACCAGGCAGCACAAAACATGAGTAATTTACATTTCAGGCTCATATCTTGTAAAGCAACAGTTTTCCACATTCCTGCCGTAAAATTACCCTCGTAGTATTTTTTCTTCATTGAGAATCCACACCTTGAAATTTGCGGATTGAATTAATGGTAATTCTACCTTTCAGGGCTGAGTGCTATCACCTATTTTCGGGACACACAATAATAATCCGAAATTTCCAACGTTTACCGAAACATGAAAACCGTACTCTTATATCTTTTCCTCCTTGCTTCCTGCGCTGTGTCGGCGCAGAACGTACTTGACTCTATTCAACTGACCGAGTTCCCTGTTCGCAAAGGTGTTATTTATAAATATGAATACAAGAGTAACACAGCTCCTGTTTATGCATCCACACTTTCAATAGTAGGAGTGTTGACGGAAGAAGATTCAGTTTTTCATTTTGAAGACGGGAAAGTTTCAGCCGTGTTTGTGATTGATGATATGTATTCGGTGGTGATCAGTAACAGCAAAGCTGAACTCATCACTTACAGCAACCTCAGTGCAACCGATTTGAAAAAGGGTGATGAAGTGTTCCGCGGCGATTATGTGGGCACCACTGCATCTGCCTATGACGAAACATCCGAAAGGAAACAGGTGGACATACTTGTACTCCAAAAAAATAAACGTATCCCTTATACCAAGACCATACAGTATATCCGTTACAACATGTCGAAGGGAAATATTTCGAAGGCTGGCAACGGGTTAAACAGCCGCTTATAGTTTATAAGCCACTCCTTCAAGTGCCAGTTCTGTATTGGGAAAAACTTCCCTTGCCTCTTGTTCAAATTCCTCCAGCGTATCATACTTGCTGCTAAAATGACCTATCAGCAGTTTTTTTACTCCTGCCTTTTGTGCAATCGCAGCCGCCTGCCGGGTAGTGGAATGAAACCTTGCTTCAGCTCTTTCTCTCAAATTGTCTAAGTAAGTTGTTTCATGATAGATCATATCTGCCCCTTGTATATGCGGGATGATGGACTCGTCATACTTCGTGTCGGCACAAAATGCATACATTTTGCCTGACTCTGCAGCATCTGTCACCCATTCATTCTTTACCGGTGTGCCGTCTTTTCTTGTATAATCCTCGCCATTCTTCAGCCTGTCATAAAACGAAGATGGTATTTCATATTCCTTTGCTTTTTCAGGCAGTAGTTTTCGGGGCTGTTTTTTTTCTTTGAAGACGAATCCGTAACATTCTATCCGGTGATTGGTGCGAAAACACTTCACTGTGATCTTTTCATCATCCAGCAAAGTGCCGGCCGCGGTGATGGTATGCAGGTGCAGATTGAATGGCAGGCTGGTATCGGCCACTTTTAGTTGCAGTTCGATGATCTCTTTCAATGGCGATGGACCAAATACATGCAGTTCCTGCTGGTGGCTTAATAAACCAAAACTGTTGATAAGGCCGATAAGCCCGAAATAATGATCCCCGTGAAGATGGGAAATAAAAATATGTGAGATCTTGCTCCGCCTGATCTTGTAATTGATCATCTGTATCTGGGTCCCTTCGCCGCAATCCACTAAATAATTGCTTCCATCCAGCGTCACCACCTGGCTGGTGGGATGCCGGTCAAAGGCAGGAACTGCCGAATTATTTCCAAGGATAGTGACAGCGAGCATAACTGGTTGCTGGTTTTTGTTACTGATTTAGTAACATTACGAAAATAGAGAAAACTTTCTGGTATCAGACTCTTGTCAGTAACCAGCATCCAGCAACCAGTACCTATTCCTCTCCATCCAGCAACTCCCGCTCTATCTCCTCCATTTGCACAATATCCCATGCCTCGCTTTCGGAGGGTGTAACATTCATCAGCTCCAAAAGTTCATGCTGGTCGAGGAAGTTCTCCACCGGCTTTTGCAGCTCACAGATCACAAAAGAAGCGTTGTTTTCGTAGAATTTTTGCTGAATATGGACTAACTTTTCAGCAGCAGCGATGTCGAGGTTCCCGATGTCTCCCATTTTCAGCACCAGGTTTTTAACGTCATTTTGGAGGAAAGGGAGCAAACAGTCGCCCAGTTCTTCTGTCATACTTGCAGAAAGTGAAGGTCCTGGCAGCGTGATGGCATGAAATCTTTCTTTGGTATCGGTTTTGACCTGCATAGTTCTTACATTTAAATTGTTGCACCTGCCATCCGGCCTACAGTTTGATCGCAATGTGGAAAAATGGACAGTCCCCAACAACTTAAATTATCAACATTTCGTTTATAAAAACGGGAAAACAGGAACCGGATTTATTTGTTAATATTGTATCACAACCAATTATCTTAAATGGATAACAATTTTTCAGCACAGGTAAAAGAGATCATTTCATTCAGCAGGGAAGAAGCTTTGCGGTTGGGAAATGACTTTATCGGCACCGAACATCTTCTGCTCGGACTGATACGGGAAGGAGATAATACGGCCGTAAGGATACTAAAAAGTTTTAATGTTGACCTTTACGAACTCCGCAAGGAAATAGAACTGGCTGTCAAAGATAAAACAGGAAAAAACATTGCAAATATCAACAGCCTTCCGCTGACCAAGCAGGCCGAGAAAGTGATACGGGTGACAGTTCTCGAGGCAAAGGCCCTGAAGAGTGCCACCGTGGAAACCGAGCATCTTATGCTTTCTATTTTGAAAAACAAGGAAAACATCGCAACACAAATCTTAAATCAGTTTGATGTGGATTATGATCTTTTCAGACAAGAATTAGGCATTGTAAAATCCAGTGACCCGAGAGCCGAATACACTGACGAGAATGATGACGACTTTGATGAGGAGAAAAAATATTCTGGTTCCAAGGGAGGCAGCAAGCAAGCCGGCAATGCCAAAAGTAAAACACCGGTGCTGGATAATTTTGGCAGAGACATTACCAAGTTAGCTGAGATGGGGGCCCTTGACCCTATCGTAGGCCGTGAGTCGGAAATTGAAAGGGTGTCTCAAATCCTTTCCCGCCGCAAGAAAAATAACCCGATCCTGATTGGAGAGCCGGGTGTGGGCAAAACTGCTATTGTCGAAGGTTTGGCCCTGCGCATTGTGCAGCGCAAAGTTTCCAGGGTATTGTTTGATAAAAGAGTGATCTCACTTGACCTTGCCGCTTTGGTGGCTGGTACAAAATACCGGGGCCAGTTTGAAGAAAGAATGAAAGCCATTATGAATGAACTGGAGAAGAACAGGGATGTTATCTTGTTCATTGATGAATTGCATACCATTGTAGGTGCAGGTGGCGCCAGCGGTTCGCTGGATGCCAGCAACATCTTTAAGCCTGCCCTTGCCAGGGGAGAACTGCAATGCATCGGCGCTTCCACGCTGGATGAGTACAGGATGTATATTGAAAAGGACGGAGCCCTTGACCGTCGTTTTCAAAAAGTGATGGTGGACCCACCCAGTGTAGAAGAAACCATCCAGATTTTGAACAATATCAAATCTAAATACGAGGATTACCACAACGTAAACTATAACGATGAGGCAATTGATGCCTGTGTGAAACTGAGTGACCGTTATATCACAGACCGTCTTTTACCCGACAAAGCAATTGATGTGATGGATGAAGTGGGAGCAAGAGTGCATCTGAAAAATATCAATGTTCCCCAAAACATTGTTGACCTGGAAGGGAAGATAGAAGATGTGAAGAATGAAAAAAATAAAGTGGTAAAGAGCCAGAAATTTGAAGAAGCTGCTTCACTCCGTGACACTGAAAAGCGTTTGCAGGAAGAATTGGAAAAGGCCAAAGCGGAATGGGAAGAGGAAAGTAAACACAAAAGATACCCCATAGGCGATGAAGACATTGCGGAAGTGGTGAGCATGATGACCGGCATTCCCGTAAAACGCATGGTGCAGGCCGAAACAGAAAAACTTCGCAAGATGGCCGAAGACATGAAGGCGATGGTGATAGGACAGGAGGAAGCCATTGCAAAAGTGGTAAAGGCCATTCAGCGGAACAGGGTGGGTCTGAAAGACCCGAAGAAGCCTATCGGAACTTTTATTTTCCTGGGTCCGACGGGTGTAGGTAAAACCGAACTGGCCCGTTCACTGGCAAGATATATGTTCGATTCGGAAGATGCGTTGATCCGCATTGACATGAGTGAATACATGGAAAAATTCACCATCAGCCGGTTGATCGGTGCACCTCCCGGATATGTAGGTTATGAAGAAGGTGGCCAGTTGACAGAAAAAGTGAGAAGAAAACCCTACAGTGTTATCCTGCTGGACGAAATTGAAAAGGCACACCCGGATATTTATAATATATTATTGCAGGTGCTGGATGACGGCCAACTCACAGATGGATTGGGCAGAAAAGTTGATTTCAAGAACACAACTATCATCATGACCTCTAATATCGGTGTCCGCCAGTTGAAAGATTTCGGAACAGGCGTAGGCTTCACTACATCTTCCAAAATGGAGCATGAGGATGAGGCTAACAAAGCTGTAATTGAAAAAGCGCTGAAGAAAACATTCTCACCTGAATTCCTGAACCGTATTGATGATGTGATCATTTTCAACTCCCTGACCAAAGACCATATTTTCAGCATCATTGATATCCTGATGAAAGGAGTTATGAAACGGTTGAACAATCTTGGTTTCAGCCTGGAACTGACAGAGGACGCCAAGAATTTTATTGCTGATAAAGGGTATGATCAGCAGTTTGGCGCCAGGCCGCTTCACAGGGCTATTCAAAAATACCTCGAAGACCCGCTGGCAGAAGAAATATTGAATATGAATGTGAAGGCTGGTGATGTGCTGGAAGCTGATGTCGATAAGGATAAAACGAAACTCACATTCACTTTCAGGAAAAAGCCGGAACAAAAATCAAAAGCCTCTTAGTTTATTTCTGATAAAAGCTGAAAGGAGTGCCATCATACGGCGCTCCTTTTTTACTTTTGCCATATCACCTGATATATGGCAAAGAAGGTCATTATTACTATAGACGGCTGGTCGAGTTGCGGCAAAAGCACTTTAGCCAAACAACTTGCTAAGGCATTGGGCTATGTGTATGTGGACAGCGGCGCTATGTACCGGGCTATCACTTTGTATTTTCTTCGCAACAATGTTGATATTTCAGATAAGAAAGAGGTGAAGGATGCGCTGAAGAGTATCAACCTTGAATTTGTATTCAATACCCAGTCGCAGCGCAGCGAAATATTTCTGAACGGGGAGAATGTGGAATACCTGGTCAGGGATCTGATCATTGCGGAAAAAGTAAGTGATGTGGCGGCTGTCAAAGAAGTGAGGGAATTTGCCGTGGCCCAGCAGCAAAAAATGGGCGCCAATAAAGGCATCGTGATGGATGGACGTGACATCGGCACGGTGGTGTTTCCCAAAGCTGAATTAAAGATATTCATGACAGCCGATAATGCGATCCGGGTAGAGCGGCGCTTCCGGGAATTGTTTGAAAAAAATCCCAATATCTCTATTGAAGAAGTAAAGAATAATCTTGAAATGAGGGACTACATTGACTCAAACCGGGAGATCAGCCCCCTGAAAAAAGCCAGAGATGCGGTATTGTTAGACAATACAGAACTAACAGAGGATCAACAATTTAAAATAGCTTTGGGATGGGCAAAAGAAAAAATTTCTTCCTGAATTTTGGCCCTACACTTGCAAATTTTATTTATTGTATCTACTTTGTGATCGATTCTTCTTTTATAAAGTACCCACTTATCCTCTACCCGAAAGGCCTGCCTTATTCAATATCTCCGACCGGCTAAGATTTAAACTTTGATTAAAGCGTATTAGGGATTAAACTCCCTGAGATTTTTTATACTACGATCCTTCCTATCTGGAATGCCTCCTTTTTCATCCTGCTGATTAACCGGATCAAAAAGCAATTTTTTTTCATTTTAAAACCTTGAGGCATGAAAACAATTACACTTAACAAAAAGCTTTTTAAGCTGCTGCTGTTAGCCGTTGCAATGTTTGCATCGGGCAGCCTGTTGGCGCAGACAGCAACTATCACACCGGCGAATGCAGTTATTGCTGTCAATGGATCACAAACCTTTACAGTTGTAACAACTGGTTTTGGAGCTAATGACAATAACCGGTCTTTCAGTTATACCATTACCGGTCCCGGCGCCACTATTCCTGCGACCCCAACCGTATTTAACTGTACAAGCGGTTGCAATAGCGAAGGACATGGTTTCCAATTCCCAACTGCGGGGGTTTACAACGTAGCAGTAACTGTTACACAAACCCAGGGAGGTTCTGCTGTTGCTGCAACTTCAACTACCATAACAGTAGTAGCAGCTCCGCCTTTAGCTGGTGGTCCAACAGCTTCGGCTAACCCATGTGTTGATGGAGGAACAGCAATCACTTCATCAACCTGCCCACAAGGCAGTTTCTCTGCCAGTTTCCAAAACGGGGTTGTAAATATTAACAATGGAAATAGCGGACTTTCCGCCGGATCGGTTTGGAGGTTCACAAATGTTTCTAACATTGATGGCGACCAAATCAATGCAACGGTGAGAATTGACACCATATTCAGGGCTGTGCTTGCTGAACTTGATGATGATGATGCACAAGATGAAAACGGCGATGAAACACTTCAGACTTTCTTTGCTCCGAGGATTGACCCGCTGGGCAGCCTCGGCACAACAAATCAAAACGGATATGTACAGTTTACTATCGAATTCTGGAGAAATGGCTGGGTTGACACTGCCAAACTGAACGGTATCAGGTATTCTCACTTTGATATTGACGGCCAATACGGCAACACCAGGAACAATCCCAGTTATTATTTCCGTGAGACAGGGGCTGTAAAAAATAATTTCGGCAGCATTTCTGTAACCGCAAATGCAAATACTGAACTGACAGTGTACAATTATTCTTCAGGTGGAAATAACTGGTCAGGGTTTGCTGGCACCATTTGTAACCGCTCTAACTTTTCCAGGTATGCAGAAGTGGCTTCCACTTTCAACTACCCCATTCAGCAATCTTCTGTAACTGTAAGAATGGGATATGATTACCAGGATCTGCCACAAAGTGGCACATATGGCGATCAGGCAGCCCGTCTCTATGCATCTAAATTCGAATGTTTCAGCTTCCCAGAGGAGATCATACTTCCTGTGAAACTGCTGAGCTTTGCCGGCAGCTTCCGCAACCAAATGACAACCCTGAACTGGGAAACTGCTGATGAAGTGAATTTTGATGGCTTCCAGGTTGAAAGAAGCAGCGATGGTTCTTCATTTGCACCCGTGGCCACACTGGCTGCAAGAGGAACTTCCGGTTCATCTAAACAACAATACCAGCACATTGATGACCTGTCTGCTGTGAGCGGTACTGTGTTCTACTACCGTCTCCGCATGAATGATCTTGATGGCAAATACAAATACAGCAATGTGGTCATGATCCGTAAGGAACAGAAGAGCATCAATGGCATCACGCTGAACCCCAACCCTGTTATCCGCGGCGGAATGGCCAATGTACGCTTCAGCGCTGCCGGCACCGCTAACGTTGAGTTGAGGGTAGTGGATATGACAGGAAAAGTATTGCTGAAACAACAAGGCAAAGTGTTTGAAGGAAACAACGGTATTTCTATCAATAATCTTGACCGTCTGCAACCAGGCATGTATATGCTGCAGTTGGCAAACGGTAATGAACTGACCGCTGTGAAGTTCACCATCGTTCGCTGATAAAAAGAAATTTCGGGATACCCGTACAGATGTTAAAGCTCAAGGTTTTAACCTGACCAATCAGGGGCGGTGTAACAACCGCCCCTTTTGTTTATAAAAAATGACCTTCTGCTGTCCGAAGGTCATTTTAAATTTTTACGGTGATTAGTTTAATGCTGCTACTGGTTATTCTCAGCAGGTTGCTCCAGCACTGGTTTTGCCTTTTTCACTTCCAGCAGTTCCACAACAAAGGTCAGCATAGAGCCGCCGGGGATAGGGCCGTAGTCATGAATACCATAACCAAGGTTGTGAGGGATATAGAATTTGTATTTGGAGCCAACACTCATGTATTGTAAACCTTCTGTCCACCCGGGAATCACACGGTTCAGTGCAAAAGTGATAGGCTGCCCGCGGCTATAAGAATCATCAAAAGGGGTTCCATCAAGCAATGTGCCTTTATAATGACAGGTGACGCTGTCAACCGCAGTCGGTTTTTCTCCTGTTCCTTCTGTGATCACTTCATATTGCAGACCGCTGGGGCTGGTCTTTATTTCGGGTCTCGTTTTATTCTTTTTCAGGAAAGCGGTTCCGGAATCAATGGTAGCTTTTGATTTTTGTTCCTGCATTTTATTGATGTAGCTGTTCATAACAGTGTTGCAAACATTTTCATCCAATAAAGTTTTCTTGCCGCCAAAAACATCACTCATGGCTTTTGTAACAAGTGTACTGTTCAGTTTACTGATGCCTTGTTGTTTATAAAAACTGGCCACACTTACACCCACTGCATAGCTTGCAGAATCAGATAAAGTTTTCAAAAGTGGCGGTGCAGGAGTTGCGGGTTTGGCAACAGGTTTTGCTGCAGGCTTTGTGGTAGTTGTTTTGGTTTGGGCAAAAACCGCAACAGGCAATGTCATCGCAAGGAGGAATACTATTTTTTTCATAAGAATGTAAATTACCCGCAAAAATACAGGTTGGATGATGAATAGCCTTGCCGGTAATCAACTAATTTCGGGGCCGCCTTAACCTAAATAAGAAATTATGGAATCTTTTAACAGGGCATTGCAGGTTCGCTGGTCCGACCTCGATCCTAATTTTCATGTTCGCCATTCTGTCTATTATGACTGGGGCGCCTGGTGCAGGTTAGAATTCCTGAATGAGATCGGCTTTTCGGTTCAAGTGATGCAGCAACTGCAGATCGGCCCGATTATTTTTCGTGAAGAGTGTGTTTTCCGGAAGGAGATCAGGATGAATGATAAAGTGGTCATTGAACTAAATATCCTGAAAGCAAAAAAGGATTTTTCACGACTTAGTTTTCAGCATCGCATCATGAAAAACGGAGATTTATTGGCAGCTATACTCACAGTTGATTTTACCTGGATGGATATGGTGAAACGAAAGCTGGCTGTTTTGCCGGAAGAAATGCAGGAGAAATTTTTGGAGGCGCCTTTGGCCGAAGATTTTCAGTGGATAGACTGATTTATTTTTGCGTTAAGTGCCTCACTTTATGTGGAAATCGTGCTGCATAGCCATTTACCAGGTTGCGTATGTAAGAATTTTCCTGGTATGGGGTAAGCAATTCTTTCAGCGATTCGCAATGAGTGATGGCAATATCTCCGGGAATATAACCCATTCCATAAAATTTTCCTTTTTCCACAAGAATACAGGAAAGGTCGTCACCATTTAATCCTTTTTCAACAATGGCAAAACTTGGTTGCTGCTGCAAGGAATCCAGCGCTTCAAGCACACGGTTATTGTAATCAGTAATTGATTCTTTCTTTTCACAAGCCCCGTTGCATTGCTGTTCTTTCATTCCCTCGCAGGCGATATGTTCTTTTTGCATAAAACAAAGTTTGGGGCATAGCTTGTGTTCCTTCATTAGTTTTCGCAGAATGGCATGCCCATCTGTTAAATAATGGAAACTATACACCGGGTTCAGCCTGTTGCGGTTTTTTTCAATGGCCAGTCGCAAATAACCATTCTGGTCTTCGTAGCAAAAAATGCCATACACATCTTCCCAGCGCTTTTGGGAGTAATTGAAAATGGGCCAGCGTTTTTTTATTTCGGTTGATTCAAGAATATGGGCCATCAGTTCCGTACCGGTAGGCTGAAAACTGATGCCATAGGTGTGGCGCAGGAAATTTTGTTTTTGCCTGCTCTCAGAATTGTTGCTGAAATGGCTGTTCACCCGGTAGCGGATATTGCTGGCCTTTCCCACATAGATCACCTTGCCTTTTTCATTATGAAAATAATACACACCCGGTGTATAGGGCAACTGTTCAAAATCATTTTTTGGCACATTAGGAGGCAACACTGCTTCTTTTGAATTACGTTGAAGGCTTTTCGGTATAAACTCTTCCCTGTCATTTTCAAGCAGCAATTGAAAAATTTTTACGGTCGCAGCAGTGTCTGCCCAGGCACGGTGATGGTCTTTCATCTCTATGCCTAGGGAATGAGCTAAGTTGCCGAGACTGTAAGAAGGAAGTCCCGGGATGATCTTCCGGCTAAGCCTGACGGTGCAAAGTTTTTTGTTGTTGAGAGTATAACCGCATTGTGCCAGGTGTGCTTTCACAAAGGAATAATCGAAGTTCACATTGTGCGCTACGAATATTTTATCTTCCAGCAGGTTGAAGATTTGTTCAGCAACCTCATCAAACACCGGGGCATCCGCCACCATTTTATCGGTGATGCCGGTCATGCTTTGTATATAATAAGGAATGGGCTGGCAGGGATTGATGAGTGTTTCAAATTTTTCAGTCACTTTTTCCCCGTCAAACACATGTATGGATATTTCCGTGATGCCATTGGCAGCAGCATAGGAACCGGTGGTTTCAATATCAACAATAGCATACATGGTCTTCTGCATCAGGACTGCTAATTTCGTAAAAATTTACTTGCCGGTGAAGGAAGAAAAATTCATCATGTTTCGCAACAGGCTGGAAAAAGTTTACCGGCATTTATCCAAACAGGCCAAAAGACAGGGCATAAGCTGTTACAGGCTTTATGACCATGATCTTCCCGAGTTTCCTCTTTGTATAGAGATATATGCCGATAAGCTTTATATAGCCGAGTATAAACGCAGGCATGGCATGACAGAAGAAGAACATGACGAATGGATGGAACGGACTATTGAAACAGCTGAGAATGTACTCTCTGTTGATAAGTCGTTGGTCTTTCTCAAACTCAGGCAGCGCAAGCCGGGCCGCCTGGGACAATATCAAAAAGTTGACAAAGCCCGGCATGAAATTGTCGTGGAAGAGAACGGACTAAAGTTCATTGTCAACCTGAGTGATTATCTTGATACAGGCCTTTTTCTTGACCACCGGATCACAAGGCAAATGGTAAGAGAAAAATCAGCAGGAAAGAAAGTGCTGAATTTATTTGCCTATACAGGTTCTTTTTCCGTGTATGCAGCAGCAGGAGGCGCAGCAGAAGTGGTAACGGTTGACTTGTCAAAAACCTATCTCGCTTGGGCTGAAAAAAACATGCAACTGAATGGATTTGCTAACCTGGGGCGATACCGGTTTGTTCATGCAGATGTGAAACAATACCTGAAACAAATACCCGGTGGCTATTTTGATATAATCGTCATGGATCCTCCTACATTCAGCAACAGCAAAAGAATGGAAGATTTTTTAGACATTCAGCGGGATCACCCGGAGCTGATCAATGTTTGTATTACGGCATTAATACCTGGGGGCCAGCTATACTTTAGTACCAACTTCAGAAAATTCAATCTGGAACAAGAAAAACTTCCTGCTGACACCATAAAGGATATTACCAAAGCCACAACACCCTTTGATTTTGAGGGCAGGTTATTCCGCTATTGTTACCTTATTACCAGGTGACAACGGCTTTTGAATGACCGTTTACTAAATGGGAGGCCCCATTCGCTAAGCTTATTCGCTCAGCCCGGGAGGTCATGTATACTTTTAGGGTATTAAAAAATCAGCCCATGCTACGTTTAATTTTACTTGCTGTTTCTTTCTTCGCCGCAATTTTTGCCGCAACTGCACAAAACGTATTAAAGGTGCAGAGCGGTGCGACACTCAAAACAACGGGCGGCGTTGTCATTACCCTTCAGGACATGAATCTCGACATTGACGGAACCATCAACCAGGTTGCAGGCGAGGGAAAGATCCGTTTTACAGGCACAGCCAATAACACTATTGCCGGTAATTCAGCACCGCTGATAGATGTGCTGGAGATAGCCAAAACAGGCAACGCAAAACTATCACTGCTCCGTAATATCAGCATTGGAACACAGATCAATTTTGTATCAGGACTGATTGACCTGAATAACAACAATATTTCACTTCAGTCGACTGCATTATTGAACGGCGAGACGGAGAATAGCCGCATCACGGGAACAGTTGGCGGCTATGTGGAGATAACGCAAACACTAAACAATCCATCCTCTGCCAATCCCGGAAATCTCGGTGCCCTGATCAGTTCTACCAATAATCTGGGTAGTACGACTATTCGCAGGGGACATATAGCCCAGGGGAATGGCGGTGGCATTTCTAATTCCATCCATCGTTATTTTGATATCGTTCCGGCTAATAATGCTGATCTGAATGCCACGCTGCGTTTCATGTATTTTGATGCCGAGCTTAATAATATTGATGAGAACACTGTAGTGATGTTTCGGAGCACAGATAATGTGAACTGGACCAACGAAGGATTTACCAGCAGAGAGAAGTCCGGTAATTATGTTGAGAAAACAGGAATTGCTGCTTTTTCAAAGTGGACACTTTCTTCTGGGTTAAATACTCCCTTACCTGTTCAGTTCACATTGTTCAATGTTCGTTGTGAAGGCAACAAGGTTTTGGTGACATGGAAAACAGCGCAGGAGATCAATGCCAGTCATTTTGAAGTGCAGCGTAGCAGCAATGGCAACACATGGACAACCATTGGCACTGTGCAGGCGGCGGGCAACAGTAACATACAACAATCTTATTCTTTTACAGATATTAATCCATTGATGAATCCAGCCATGTATCGCATTGCAGAAGTGGCGGCCGATGGAAAGCTTTCTTTTACCAGTATCAATAAAACTGATTGTGGTAACAATTTGGACATGTGGAGGGTATGGCCCAATCCTGTACAGGAACAGCTATTTGTCAATCTGAATGTTGCATCCGGTTCACAAGTGATGCTTAAGGTGTATGACAGCAGGGGGGCATTGTTAAGAGAGCAACGCAATGTATTGCTGCCGGGCAACAACCAGTTGAATGTGGATATGCAACGGTTGCCCTCAGGCACTTATCATGTGCTGGCAATTTGGGGTAACGGACAATCACAAAAATCAGTGAAGGTGATCAAACGATAAACAGGTTGTGGGTTTTCATAAATAAGAAAGGCCGGCAAATCGCCGGCCTTCTATATTTCAAAAAAGAATATCATAACGTCTTCAGCACATCATTCATTCCCCGCACAGCATCTGCACTTTTATTGAAGGCTGCCTGTTCAGTTTCGTTCAGCTTAAAGTCAAGTATCTTTTCCCAGCCATTTTTCCCGATGATGACGGGAACACCCAAACAAATATCTTTCTGCCCGTATTCACCTTCAAGGGCTACACAGCAGGTGAAGAGCTTCTTTTCATCCCTCACAATTGCTTCCACCATTGCTGCGCCGGCAGCGCCGGGTGCATACCAGGCAGAAGTGCCGATCAAAGCAGTTAATGTGGCGCCGCCCACCATCGTGTCTTTTACAATTTTCTCCTGCTGTTCTGCAGAAAGGAAATTGGTAACGGGAACACTGTTCCATGTAGCGAGACGGATCAGCGGTATCATCGTGGTGTCACCATGTCCGCCAACAACCACAGCATTCAGATCAGCCGGAGAACAACCGAGGTGCTGGCTCAGTTGATATTTGAAACGGCTGCTGTCAAGTGTACCACCCATACCAATGATCCTGTTCTTGGGCAATCCTGTTGCAGTCAAAGCGAGGTAGGTCATCGTATCCATCGGGTTGCTGATAACGATGATGATGGCATTGGGAGAATATTTCAATATGTTTTCGCAAACAGTTTTTACAATACCCGCATTGGTGCCGATGAGTTCTTCTCGTGTCATGCCCGGTTTGCGGGGAATGCCGGAGGTGATCACCACCACATCGCTGCCGGCGGTTTTGGAATAGTCGTTGGTGCTGCCAACAATTTTTGTATCAAAACCAAGCAGGGTGGCAGTCTGCATCATATCCTGCGCCTTTCCTTCGGCAAGTCCTTCTTTTATATCGAGCAATACAAGCTCTGTACAAAGTTCTTTACGGGCAATATTATCAGCACAGGTGGCTCCCACAGCACCGGCGCCTACAACAGTTACTTTCATCAGCAAATTATTTATGGTTGAGGAAAATTATTCCTGCCTGCTCTTAGAGTCTGTGACCGGCAGCCAGGTCGGCGCAAAGGTATAGGAAAGGCTTTTTTTATATGATGTTATGTTGGCTTATTTTTTCAGTTCTTCCAGCATCTTTTCAACCTTCATAGTGCCTTCAAACACCGAGATGAGTTCTTTTTTCCGGTTGTAAAATGCCAGGAAAGGCAGGCTGCGGATATTGAAAAAAGCAGGCAGGAATATCTTGTTGTCATGCGCTACCACGATATTGCTGAACCTCGCCAATTGATATTTTTCACGAAAAGCCATCATACTGTCAAAAGGCTGCATGGTGGCCATCACGATCCGGATGCCTTTGAATTTATCAATATTTTGGATGATCTGTTCCGTTTCATGCTGGCAGTGATCGCAATCGGGACTGAACAGCATCAGCATCACAGGCGACTTTTTAGGAAGATCGTCTTTGCTGTAAAATGAAACACTGTCGGGCAACATGAGTTTCACCGGGGGATAGGTGGGAAATCTTTTGTAAGGAGGCTCCGGTTTTGTTTCGCCTTGTGAAAAAACGGGGGTAATGACAAGCAAGAATGCGGTGAGTGTAAATAGCTTTTTCATCATCGTCAAAGTAAGGTTATTCTTTTTATTTCAGGTCCTTACAGACTATAAAAATGCAGTAAAGGTTGACCCTCATTGCATGGTATTTTGGCTTTGCTGTCAGATCGCACTGCCTTATCTTTGCCGCCCCTGAGTTTTTGCATACAATAACCAGGGCATTAAAAATTTTTATCATTTATGGCAACAACAGCAGATATCAGTCGCGGTCTTATCATCAAACTCGACGGCAGCCTCTATACAGTAGTGGAATTTGGTGAAAACAAAACAGCCCGTGCAGCCGCAAAAGTGTGGGCCAAGCTGAAAGGAGTGGATAATAACCGTTCCATCGAAAAGACATGGAACTCCGGCGACAGCATTTTCCCCGTGAGAGTAGAGAAAAGAAATTACCAGTTTCTTTATAAGGATGATACAGGTTACAATTTTATGGATAACGAGACCTTTGAGCAGATTGCCTTGCAGGAAAACCTGGTGGATGCACCGCAGTTTTTGAAGGACGGACAGGAAGTAGGGGTATTGTTCAATACCGAAACAGAGCAACCGATGAGTGTGGAACTGCCCGACAAGATCGTGGTGCAGGTTACCTACACAGAGCCTGGTTTAAGAGGAGATACTGCTACCCGGACCTTGAAGCCCGCCACTGTTGAGACCGGCGCCACTGTGAATGTGCCCTTGTTTGTAAACGAAGGCGAGTTGATTCGTGTAAACACAAAGACGGGTGAATATGTCGAAAGAGTAAAGGAGTAATTTGAAATAATTCAGAAATGGCCCAAAATCTCCCGGTTTTGGGCTGTTTTGTACCATTTTTGGCCGAATTTGGGCCAGAATCTTCAAAAAAAGCTTGAAAAGCTGGCCTTGATTTACCTAACTTAGCCCTCCCTTCAAACGGGAATTCTTACTAAACCAAAACGTTTTCAAAATTGAAAAACATGGACTTCAAGCAAATACAGGAGTTGATCAAAATGATCAATAAATCCAATATTGGTGAATTGACAGTTGAGCAAAAAGACTTCCGGATCACCATCCGGCAAAAGGAAGAACATGTGACCCAGGTAGTTTCTGCAGCTCCTGTCCAGGCTGCACCTGTCCATGTTGCAGCGCCTCAGCCTGCTGCGCCGGTTGCCACATCACCTGCCTCCGTTGCTGAAAAGCCCAAAGCTGCTGAAGAACCCGCAGGTAATCTTATTACGGTGAAAAGTCCCATGATCGGCACTTTTTACCGCCGCCCTTCACCCGATAAACCCAACTTCGTGGAAGTAGGCACAGACATCAATCCCGGCCAGGTGGTTTGCATCATAGAGGCCATGAAACTCTTTAATGAAATTGAAAGCGAAGTAAAAGGCAAGGTGGTGAAATTATTAGTGGATGATGCTTCGCCGGTTGAATATGACCAGCCGCTGTTCCTTGTAGAACCTGCATAAGAAGTTCATTGTTCATAGCTGAAAGTTCATAGTAAGCAGCGATGAACCATGAAACATGAACTTTTTCATTTCAAATCAGATTAGATGTTTAAAAAGATACTGATAGCAAACCGTGGAGAGATTGCCCTTCGTGTGATCCGCACCTGCCGGGAAATGGGCATTAAAACGGTTGCTGTTTATTCCACTGCCGACAGGGATAGCCTGCATGTGAAGTTTGCTGATGAAGCGGTATGTATTGGCAAGGCGCAGAGCAGCGATTCCTATCTCAATATTCCCCATATCATGGCTGCAGTGGAGATCACCAATGCAGATGCCATACATCCCGGCTACGGATTTTTGGCAGAGAATGCAAGGTTTGCCAAAATATGCAATGACCATGGCATCAAGTTCATCGGTCCAACACCGGAAATGATCAATGCGATGGGTGATAAGATCACGGCAAAAGAAACCATGATCAAGGCCGGTGTGCCGGTAGTGCCGGGTGGTGAAGGTTTGCTGCAAAGCATAGAAGAAGCCAAAAGCCTGGCAAGGGACATGGGCTACCCGGTGATCCTAAAAGCAACTGCGGGCGGTGGCGGAAAAGGGATGCGCATTGTTTGGGAAGAAACCGAAATAGAAAGGGCCTACAACACGGCTAAAGCAGAAGCAGCTGCCGCATTCAAGAATGACGGCATCTATATGGAAAAATTTGTAGAAGAGCCAAGGCATATTGAAATACAGGTGGCCGGCGATCAGTATGGCAATGTGTGTCACCTAAGTGAGAGAGATTGCTCTATACAGCGAAGGCATCAGAAATTAGTGGAGGAATCACCATCGCCTTTCATGACCGATGAACTGCGGTATAAAATGGGAGAAGCAGCCAAGAAAGCTGCGTCAGCCATTAATTATGAAAGTGTGGGAACGATAGAGTTTCTTGTGGACAAGCACCGCAATTTCTATTTCATGGAGATGAACACCCGTATCCAGGTGGAGCATTGCGTGACGGAAGAGGTGATCAATTTTGATCTTATCAAGGAGCAGATCAAGATAGCGATGGGAGATAAAATATCCGGACAGGATTATATTCCCCAGATGCATTCCATCGAATGCCGCATCAATGCAGAAGACCCTTACAATGATTTTCGTCCTTCGCCCGGCAAGATCACTGTACTGCACCAGCCCGGTGGTCATGGGGTGAGGGTGGACAGCCATGTATATGCAGGCTATGTTATTCCCCCTTATTATGATTCGATGATCGGCAAACTTATCACGGTGGCGCAAACAAGGCAGGAAGCCATCAACACCATGCACCGGGCATTGAGTGAGTATGTCATTGAAGGAATAAAAACCACGATTCCGTTTCACCTGCAACTGATGAAAGATGAACGTTTCATCTCAGGAGACTTCAACACTAAATTCCTTGAAGATTTTACGCTGTTGTAAAAGCAGGCCTGTCTTAGTTGAAAAGATATGAAGCAGGCAACACCGCCCTGTTGTAGCTGATCTTCATCCGCACGGTGATGCTGACATTTGCCTCGCCGGTTTCTTTATTGTTTTCCCACATCAGCGACACCGGGGCAAGGGCATGGGTCGGCACAAAATAGTTCAGCCAGGCGCTGATCACCTCTTCCCCTTTTTTTTCTTCCTGGTAATTACTTTTGGAAAAATGGCGGCTGATGTTCTTGTGTATTTTTTCAAATTCCTTTTTGATGTCTTTCAAACCTGCTGCAGAATTTTGAGTGAAAGCTTCCAGCCGGTAAATGAAAATGGTATCTCTCAGGTCCGCAGTGTCGGAATAGTTCACTTCTGTTTCGGCCAGCAGTATCTCTACTTTTTCGGGTTTAAAGAAAAAAGGATTATGCCTGGGATAAAGTCCGTAGAATGTAAAAAAACTGCTGTCAGATCGCTGCAGTATTTCTTTATTACTGACAGTCGGGTCATTCACCAGGTGTTTAAGAAAGCTGCTGAACTCCTCCGCAAAGGGATCGGAGCGGAAATATTGCTTTGTCACTTTTTTCACAGCATCCTGTCCTAAGCAATTAAAGCATGACAGCAGCAATAGTAATAAGCAGATTTTTCTCATGGGGGAACAACAACGATTGAATATCTTGAAAGTACTAAAAGACAGCAAACGGCAGAAATCTGTGTTGTTAAAAAATACTTTTAACCCATTTGAAAAAGGCGCTGTCCCACCCCAGCATTTTGAAAGCTGTGTAAAAAAGAATAATGGCAAATATCTTTTTCAATGTTTCTGTGTCAATTGCCAGGGCTATCTTACTGCCGAAATAGCCACCGGCCAGAAAAGATATGCAAAGCAGCCCCACCACTTTCAGATCAATGGGTGTGCCCATTTTCTGGCAATGATGGTAATAGTATATAGAAGCAAGAATGACCACCGGCAGGGTAAGCACAGCCAGCGAAGTGCCCTGTGCCTGATGCTGGGTGTAATTAAGAAAAAAAACAAGGGCAGGCACCATGATGATGCCGCCGCCAATACCCACAAGACCGCTGAGCATGCCCGCTGCCAGCCCGATGACAAGCACCAGTAGCACTAATTGTATCGTCATAGTATGTTGTTGTTGTGGTTGGTTCATTCTTTGCGGATGTAACTTTCCTTATAAAAAACAATCGCATCGCTGATGATCTTGCAGGCCGTGTCTTTATCCTGGAAATTATCTATTTCCACTTTTTTATTCTCAAGCACTTTGTATTGCTCAAAGAAATTGCGCAGTTCTAATAAAAAATGTTGTGGAAGGTCTTCCGTTTTCTGGTAGTGATTTACCGAAGGGTCTTTGGCAGCCACAGCGATGATCTTATCATCCATTTGTCCCTGATCAATCATCTGCATATTACCTATCACTTTGGCTTCAACCAGGCAAAGTGACTGGATGGATTGTGAACACAGCACCAGTATATCCAGCGGGTCATTGTCCTGCCCTAATGTTTGCGGGATAAAACCATAATTGACCGGGTAGTGAAACGAGGAATAGATCACCCTGTCAAGTTTTAACAGCCCCGTTATTTTATCTACTTCGTATTTGGCTCTCGATCCTTGGGGGATTTCAATAAGAGCATTCACAATTTGGGGAGCTTTGTCACCATAAAAAGCCCCGTGCCAGGGATGATAAACAGTGAGCATGGGAATGATTTACAGGTTTCGGGCCGTAAGTTAGCAACAATTGGAACAGCATCAGCGGGAGACCTTCATGCCGATGAAAGTGGCAAGCAGGCCCAGCATCACACTGCCGGCGATATAAAGGAAAAATAAAAGCATCTTGTTTTCACGCATCAGCCCGATGCCTTCGAGGGTGAAGGCGGAAAAAGTGGTGAAACCGCCGCAGATGCCTGCCATCAGGAATAATTTCCAGTTTTCATTTGCATCAAAGCTTTTGAAGGAGAGACCCCACAAAAGGCCGATGAGAAAACAGCCGGTGATGTTAACAGCAAAAGTGCCCCAGGGAAAATGATGCGGATATAAAGCTGTGAGCCATCGCTGGAAAAGATAGCGGGCCATGCTGCCAAGCCCGCCGCCCAATCCTACGAGCAAAACATGTTTGATCATCGCAGGCTGTCGGGTTTGTGTTTGAAGATATATTTAAAATCTATCAGCCAGTCATCCCCCAGCTTCACCACTTTCAATGAATCTTTTTGATTGCGGTAGGTGTTAGCATAATAAACAATACTGGTGGAGTCATCCAGTTTGCGGGTTTCATAAATTTTGATAGAAGCGCCTTTGTATTGGTTCTTTTCCTCGGGGTTCATTCTTTCTTTATACAACCTTTCTGATGCTTCAAGTTCCTGCAGGTTAAGTGAATCGGGCAGCAGCATTTTTTTTGCTTTATCAAAATCTCCGTCTAATGCAGCCCTGATAAAATTGCGGGCAGCATCTACATCATTTTCCGCTTTTCCATCGAGTCGTCTGTCAGATTCCTTGCAGGCTATAAACAGAAAAGTTGTTGCAAGTGCAGTAATGATTGTTGCTTTCATTGGCACAAAATACAAAATCTTTACAAGGCGGCTTGCAGAAAATACAAAAGCCCCCTGGCGGGAGCTTTTGATGATTATTGATAATATCGCTGAATTATTGTTTCATTTTTTCAAGAACCTTCATAGCTTCTTCCATTTTCTTGGGATCAATGCTCTTCATCAGGCTGTCGGCCATCTGCATACTTTTTTTGAGATCATCCGAATTAAAATTAGGTAATGTATCGTTCGCATTTCCTCCTTCGGCATCATTGTTGTCCCATGCATTTTGTTTTTTCGCCTGGTCCATGCCCATTTTCATCAGGGTGCTCATGCTGAAATCCACTTTCCAGGCGCCGTCTTCTTTCTTTAATGGGAAATCAAACTGGGTGCCTTTGGTCTTGTGTTTAAAAGGAACCATGGCTGTTTCACCGTCAATTTTTGCATCGCCTATCTCTACATCTTTGAAACCTTCAACAGGATCTTCCTCTTTTGATTCGGCTCCGGGCATGTCTTTAAATTTTTCCGCCATTTCCATTCCCTTTTTCATCATATCAAGAGCAGCCTTGCTGTCTTTGGTGGCTAGTTTGGCAGCGCCGTCAAGGTCTTTTTTGGCCATTCTTTCAAAAAATTCCTGCAGCACGGCTTTGGGGTCAGCATTGCTCATGCTTCCGCCGCCGCAGGCAACCAGGAGGGCAGATGCCGCAATGCTCATACACAGTGTTTGAAACGCTTTTTTCATATCAGTGGTTTTTGATTGCAACAAATGTAGGATTTCCCATTATATATGGCAGAATATTTACCAGCCCAGTTCAACTCTTTTTATCAACAGGGTTCTTCCATTCAGGTAAAGGTCGTCGGGGGTGATGCCATAGGGCCATTCCCGGGGGGCAATACCAGTACTCAGGGGTACATGAAGTGAGTTCTCAAGGCATTTATATACAAACTCTGAGCAATACATTTCATCATCGGAGAGTATGTTGAAATACATATCGAATTTCAATCCCTTTTTATGATGGTGGCGGATGAGAACAGACAAGGAATCAGCCTCCTCTTTTGAAAGATCGTAGCGGTAAACGGCAAACCTGTCAGCATCAGGCACAGAGCAAAAAACTTCTAACGGGTCGCGGCGCAATTTCTGGCCGGGGTTGAAACTACCGCCGATGGCATGATAGACAAATACAGAATCATTTTCTATCAGCAACAATCCGCAATGTGAAAAAGAAGTATCTACCCGGTTCATGCTGCGGGCCGCCTGGCTCACCTCATCCGTGCCACTGCGAAAAATAAGATCGCCGTTTTGCAAAAAAGGTTTCAAATCGGCGATAGCTTTTTTATATGCCATCAGCGCAGCTTCAGAAGGTGCAGGAGATTGTGAAGCCTGTCGACAGGCCATACATAAAAGTAAAAGGCAGCCGCAAAGCCACCTTTTGAAACCGTCCTTGTATAGATAAATATTATTAGTGCTCACTATTCATTCTCCTGCCTGTTCTTTTCCTTATCATAAGCCCTGATGATTGCTTTCACTAAGCGGTGACGCACCACATCTTCTTCATCTAATTCTATATGACCGATTCCATCCACATTTTTCAGAATGCGGACAGCAGTGCTCAAACCGCTTTTCTGGTTTCTGGGCAGATCCACCTGTGTCACATCACCCGTGATGATGGCCTTGGCATTGGCGCCTATACGGGTGAGGAACATCTTCAGTTGAAGATCGGTGGCATTCTGCGCTTCATCCAGCAGGATAAAAGCATTGTCCAATGTGCGGCCACGCATATAGGCTAGCGGGGCGATCTCGATCACTCTTGTGCTCATATAATAACCGAGTTTATCAGCCGGAATCATATCATCTAATGCATCATACAGCGGACGCAGGTAAGGGTCAATTTTTTCTTTCAGATCGCCGGGCAAAAATCCAAGACTTTCGCCGGCTTCCACTGCAGGTCTTGTCAAAACAATTTTTTTCACCTGTTTATTCTTCAATGCCCTTACGGCCAAAGCAACAGCGGTGTAAGTTTTACCGGTTCCGGCCGGACCAATAGCAAAGACAACATCGTTCTTCTCCGCCATCTGCACCATCTTCTTTTGATTGGCTGTGCGGGCACGAACGGATTTACCGTTGGGGCCAAACACCAGCACATCATTGGGATTTCTTTCTTTGAAATTGTCAATGGACTCCGCGTCATCGCCACCGAGTATCTGCTCAAAATAGTTCTCACTCATATGACCGTTTCGTTCGAGGTAGGACACGATGAGTGAAATTTTTTCCCTGGCTGATTCCACCTGTTCAGGTGCGCCGCTCAATTTGAGTTGTGTGCCTCTCGAGAGGATCTTAAGAAGGGGAAATTTCTTTTTGAGAAGATCGAGCTTGCCATTGTTTACACCGAAGAACTCTATAGGGTTTACGGTTTCGAGGTTAATAATTGTGTCGGTCAATTCGCTTCATTTTATGTGGCTCTCCTCCGCATTTGTCAAGAGGCGGGGGCAAACCAATTTTCACAATACCGGCAGAGGGTGGTCCCGGATTAGTATCGTCTTCTGACCATTTTCAGAAGCCTGCCTGAAACCTGTCAGGCTTACCCTTCTTTTCCAAATATAATTGATTGAATTTGATACATCCTAAAGTTACTTATTCACAGATGTGAATACAATTTGAGTGCAAGAAATTTTAGTTAATGATTTTTTATGTATGCCCGTTATGACAACGATCATCTTCTTTGCTGTGGCAGGTCAGATGGCAGACGAGCTCAATTTATCTATTTTTGCTTTATGTCACAGGAAATAAAACCCATCAAGCGCAGTAAACAACTGGCTCCGTTGAGCCGTGAACACCACGATGGCCTTCTCTTTGCCTGGAAAATCAGGCAGGGACTGAATAATGGAACTTCTTTTTCCAAACTAAGGGAATACACTGTATGGTTTTGGAAGAATCATATAAAACCACACTTCTTCCAGGAAGAAAAAATCCTGCTTCCTTATATGCCTTCTGCTCATCCGCTGGCAGAGCAACTGAAAAATGAACATGCCCAGATACGGGAACTGATCCTTCATTTAGATAAAGAAGCCGACAAGCAAAGCTTTACCATTCTTTGCGATCTGCTGGATAAGCATATCCGTTTTGAAGAGCGTCAATTGTTTGGCTACCTCGAATCATCTCTCACGGCAGAGCAACTTGATGAAATATACCCTCAACTGGAAGCACATCCGCAAAGTTGCGGAACCTACAATGATGAATTTTGGTTAAGAAAGAAATAGTTGTTGATCAAAGGTTGTTATCCCTCCCGTATTTATCTACTTTTGCAGCATCAAATCAAGCAGGCGCTGCATTTCTGTGTTAAAACTGTCTGAAAAGAAGCAAGAGGCCGGTTACTGCAGCGAATATTTACAATTTTTACAGGCAAAACAGTACCCGGTTCATGAACTGGAAAAAGATCATCCTTATCTTATCATTTATCACGGCTTTTGGTATTGACGCTTTGTCGCAATACTACAAAGTATCCGGCCTTGTCACCGACAGCAGCAAACAACCGCTGGGTCTTGCCAGTGTGCAGATCAGGGAGCGGAATATCGGCATCCTCACCAAAGAAGACGGCAGTTTTGAAATTCAGCTCGAAAGAGGCAAATACGATATGCTTATCAGCATGGTAGGCTTCAAACCCAAACTGATCACACTTAACATCACCAATACCGACATCAGAGAGAATGTGATCATGGAACTGGATGAAGCCAGTAATCTTGGCGAGGTGGTGGTACGGGCCAAACTGAAAGACCGGGCTGAGGAATATATCCGCAATGTGATCCGCAATAAAGAAAGCCTGTTGGCTGCATCGGGCAATTATTCTGTAAATATGTATGTAAAAGCCGTCCAGCAGGATTCCATTGCCAAAAAAACAAAGCCCGCTGAATTGCCCGTAGGTGAAGTGGATTACGATGCAATTGCTATGGCTGAAATTTCACTACGCTATGATAAAGGTTCGGGTGACCAGGTGAGAGAAGAAAGATTGGGTGTGAAAAAGAACGGAAACACGGAAAGCCTCTTTTATCTCAGCAGCACCGATGGTGATTTTAATATTTATAATAACCTGCTCAGGGCGCCAACCATTTCCCGCATTCCTTTTATTTCACCCATCAGCTATAGCGGACTGGCCGCTTATCGTTTCAAAACAGTGAAGATTGACAGAACCGGCCCCAAAAGGATTTATACTATTTCGGTGAAACCAAGACTGCTGAGTAATGCAACCATCGAAGGCGAACTTACCATCGTTGACAGCCTTTGGGTGGTGACGAAAGCCGAATTCCGGCTGTCAGCCACACATCTGCCCGAATATGATTTTTTTGAAGTGCTGCAGCAATACACAAAAGTGAATGACAGCGCCTGGATGATGGAGCGGCAGCAGTTCAACTATTACAGCAAGGCGAAAGGCGGCAGAAGACATGGGCAGACGACAGTGGCTTATTCCGGGTATGAGCTGAATAAAAACTTCAGGAAAAATTACTTCAGCAATGAGATCAGCGTCACCTCCATGGAGGCTTACCAAAAGGATAGCAGCTTCTGGAACACAGTGCGGACAGAACCCTTTTCAAGGATCGAGTCTTTATATACCATCTACCAGGACAGTATGTATAAAATAAGGACCAGCGAAGCCTATCTTGATTCAATGGATGCTGTGCTGAACAAGATCACCTGGTCGAAGATGCTTGTCTTTGGCCAGATATTTAATGACCACCGCAAGGAAAGGATGTGGGTGCTGCCGCCTATCACCAATTTATTTCAGCCTTTTCAGTTTGGAGGCAGCCGCCTGCAACTGGCGGCATCTTATAAAAGAATATTTCCATCACGGAAAAATCTTACTGTCACAGGTATTGTCAGTTATGGTTTTCGCAACAGCGATATCAATGGCACTATCAGCATGGACAGAAAATACAATCCATTCAACAGGGGATATTACAGCATTGCGTTAGGAAGAGATTTTCAAAACTTTTTTTCCGGCGATGCGTGGATCAACATGCTGAAGCGCAGTAATATTTATCTTAATAATTCTATTGAACTTGGGCATGGCCTTGAAATAGCCAACGGACTTTTTATTTCCACTCATGCAGAAATTGCTTTGCGTCGTTCGGTGGCAGGCTATAAGATCAATGATAATGTAGACAGCCTTTTTGGAGATATACTGACAGATAATGAACCGGTGGATTTTGAACCCTACAATGCTTTCTATACAAAGATCGGTGTGCAATATACCCCTGCTCAGAAATACCTGCGGGAGCCGAGGGAAAAGATCATCATTGGTTCCAAATGGCCGACTTTTTTCATGAATTGGCGAAAAGGAGTTGAGGGTATCTTCAACAGCGAGATCAATTTTGATTACCTGGAATTTGGTATGCAGCAGCGCATCAAGATGGGGCCGCTGGGCATTCTTTCCTATACGGTGAAAACAGGTGATTTTCCCAATAAAAAAGATCTGCGGCTGGTGGATTACCAATACCAGCGAAGAGGAGATCCTTTGTTTTTCCAGATGCCGCATAAAGTGTTCCAGGCGCTGGATTCAACTTTTGCTGTTTTTGAAAGGTATTACCAGGGTAATTTTGTGCATGAATTCAATGGCTCACTCATCAGCAAGATACCTTTTATGAGTAAACTGAAGTTGCAGGAAATAGCCGGCACCGGTTTCCTCATTGCGCCGGAAAGAAACCTGCGCTATGCAGAAGTGTTTGCCGGTATTGAAAAGGTTTTCAATTCACCGATCAATCCATTATCAAAGCTGAAGATAGGAGTGTATGTCGTGGCATCTTTTGCTAATAAATTCAACAATCCGGTACAACTCAAGATCGGCATCACCAGTTGGGACAGGTTTAAGAACAGGTGGAGGTAGAAGCTTTACTTTTTCTTTTTGTTTTCAAATGAAAGCATTATTGCAGCTTGCAACCCCACCCATCCAAAATCTTTTGTTGTTTGTTGCAGAAAAAGAGAAATTTCATACCCATATTTATCTTTTCCGGGAAAGAAAAGACCGGTTTTGATCTCACCCATTCCCCATATGGCTGTTTCCCCAACAGTGCTTCGAAATGAGCTGCCACCTAATGATAACTGAGTAAAAAATTTCTGATTGAACCGATGTCTGTGTCCAACGCTGATAGACAAAAATTCTGTTTGCAATAACCGGTCTTTATTCCTGAACTTAACAATATCAACCTGAAAAGCTATGCCATTGATTTGGCTAAGCATTAAAAGATACTCAGCATTGGTATTAAGGGCAGGGGGTATTGAATAGTTTTGGTGAATAGGGGTAGCTGATCCCAAAAGATGCTGATAAATTGTCTTTGCTGTGTTGGGCTATAACAACCTGTGTAAGACTAAAAGAGAAAATAATATATAAAACAATCTTCTTCATTTACCATCTCGCTACAATCTTAAAATTCAGCAGTCTTGGTGTCAGCCGGTTGGGCATGGTATAAGTGGTGTTGGAAAAATCTTTTATCAGCAAATAGGAAATAGTATTGGCCCGGTCAATAATGTTGAACACTTCAAGGCTGGCCCAGATGCTTTCAAAATTTCTAAAAGGACTATGACTGCGCCGTTTGCTGCGATCGCTGTCGAGCAGCAAAGCGCTGAAACCAATATCTGCCCTGATATACGGGGGTATTTCCAGACCGTTGCGGTATTTCACATTGTTAGGAATATTATAAGGAAGATTACTGCCATAGAGCAGGTTCAGGTACATTTTAAAATTCTTGTTCGTGGCAAGATAATCCTGGAAGAACATGCCAAATGTTATCAGGCGATCAGTTGGCCGACGAACCCAACCTTTTTCTAATGTAACACTGTCTATTGGTTCGTTCTGATCGTTCAATGTATATTCTTTGTAAGTAACACCTTCGATATCTTCTTTGGTTCGCATAAAACCAAGACTGATCCAGCTTTCCGCATCTTTCACCAGTTCGCCAAACAAACGCATCTCTAATCCTGCTGCATAAGCTTTCGCCACATTCTCACCAAAATAGCGGATACGGACATTGTCAATATCATAAGGCACTACATCGGTCATGTGTTTATAGTAGGCTTCTGTTGTCAAACGCATGGGCCTGCCCGCAAGACCTACAAAATTGTAATCAAAGCCAAACACTCCCTGCCAGCTTTTTTGTGCTTTCACGTTTTCATTCACGGTGCCGTCATATCTTCTCAACTCCCGGTAAAAAGGTGGCTGATGATAAGCCCCTGCAGCGGCACGGAAAACAATATCTTTCTTTGATTTGGGTTTCCAGCTTGCGCCGATACGGGGTGCGATCAAAAATTCTTTGTTTAGGGAGTTGTAATTAAACCGAACACCGGCCGTAAGTGTGGCTGAGCTTGCAGAATTTCCCAACAGGATATTATCCTGCAAATAACCGGAGATTTTGTTAATGCTGAGATCAGCATTTGATTTGATCACCTTACTCAACTCCATCATATTCGGGTTGTAGGGCAGTGAATAGCCTGCCGAATCCTGGAATTCCCATTCATTCAATTTGTCGGCAATGGATGTGCGGTCAAAACTCAATCCCCATTGCCAGGCATGTTTGCCTTCGTCATAATTTCCTTTATGCGAAACATTCCAGTTTTGAATATTCAGTTGGTTGCGGGCAAAATTGTGAAAGACCCCTGCGCCCAGTGGGTTTACAATTAAACCATAGGTAGGTTGTGTTTTATCAAAATCTCTTTCGCCAAACAGATATACACCAATGATGTCGAGGTTTTCTCTTTCATCATTTTCAAAACGGCTGGCCATCCATTTCATCCGGAGCTTCCGGTGCACCTGGTTGGTAAATGAAACGCCGATCATGTTCGTGGTATATTCATCTTTTTCCTGTCCTTCAAAGAAAATATCCACGCCAAGGTTGATGCTGAAGAAAGGGGAGAAGACAGAGGAGGTGAGCTGGCTGAATTCGGGCTTCAGTGAAAAACTGCTTTTGGAAACATTGCCCAGCACTTCCGCCTGCCATTTATCTGATAACTGGTATGTGAGCAAAGCCTGCAGGTCCGATGAGGAAGGAACATAGTTGCCCTGTGTTTGCTGCCGGCTTAATAAATTCCGGTTGCTGCGGTTGCGGGCACCGATAAGATAAGTGAAACGGTTGTTATTGCTGGTGCCTTCCAGGTGCAGCCCCTGTTCCAGGATACCCACATAAGCAGAACCGCCAAAGCGTTTTGGTTTTTTATACTGAATATCGAGTACACTGCTCATCTTGTCGCCATACCGGGCCTGGAAACCACCATTGTAGAAACTGATATTGCGGGTCATCTCCGGGTTGATAAAACTCAGCCCTTCCTGCTGACCGTTGCGAATGAGATAAGGACGGAATACCTCAAAATCGTTTACATAAATAAGGTTCTCATCATAGCTGCCGCCGCGGACAGAATATTGTGAAGTGAGTTCGTTATTGGAGCCAACAAACACTTTTATCAAACTTTCCACACCTGAAACAGCCGAAGGAAGGTTGATCACAGTTTTGGGGTTGGGTTTTATCAGACCCACTTCTCTTCTGTCCCGCTGATCGGTAACGATCACTTCTTTCAGGACGGTGCTGCTGCCTCTTTCCATCCGGATGCTGATGGTTTCTTCTTCTTCTTCATTCAGCAAAAAATTGCGCTGCTCTTCTGAAAAACCGGTGTAGGAAAAGATAAGGGCAAAAGCTTTATCTGCGGGAACTTTGATGCGGAAATAGCCTGAATCGTTGGTGGTGCTGCCGGTTTGCTGACCTAATATCACTACAGAAACATTGGCCAACGGGTTTTCATTTTCATCCACCACCTTGCCGGAAACATAAGCGGATTTCTTTTGAGAGAAAGCAATAGTGGTCAGCAGAATGCAAAAAGCAGCCAGGGATATTTGGAGTAAGGTTTTTTTCATAAGCGAATCTTCGTCAAGATACGAATTGTCTGCTTTTGAAGATCATTTTTCTATATATAAGCGGTTATATCTTATAGGGGTTATGACTTGCCCGTTAATGGTAAGCTGTGTTATACTATTTATACATCCGTCTTTTTTGGGATTAAAGATCGAGTGCTTCATTTCTCTTTGTTCTTCAACAATATTTGTTACCCTGTAAAGACTTGAAGCATTCGGGAAATAAACTTCATAATCATACCGGCTAAAAAGCAAACCATCGTAGACAATTGAACTGATCTCAAGTGTATCGTTTTTTCTTTTGAAATCAGCCTGCACCACAACGGTATCAATCTTAACGGAAAAATCGCTGCCTTTTTGAAATTTACGAAGGACAATGTTCTGTGATTCAATATCGGAAAAACCAATTAGTCCATAATCCAAAGAAGCAACAGCACACGGTGAAGATCCACAGCCGGCTTGTGTCAGTGTAAGCAACCATACTGATATAAGCATAGATAACTGTCGCATATAAAATACTATTTTATAGCTCCTACAGGTTTTTTAGTTTACTTATTGTTGCTTTCGGATCAACCGATTTAAAAACCGTATTCCCCGCCACCAGCACATTGGCGCCAGCGGCAATAATTGAACCTGCATTTTCCACCGTAACACCGCCGTCAATCTCAATATGCACATTCAGACCCTTTTCGTCAATCATCTTGCGGAGTTGTTTGATTTTTTCTAAAGTGTAAGGGATGAACTTTTGTCCGCCAAAACCAGGGTTCACACTCATCAGGCAAACAAGGTCAATATCTTTAATAATATCGCTCAGTTCAGCAACGGGTGTATGAGGGTTCAGCGCCACACCGGCTTTCATGCCGAGTGATTTGATCTGCTGAACATTCCGGTGCAGGTGATGACAAGCTTCAATATGCACTGTCAGCATATCAGCGCCGGCGTTTTTAAATTGTTCTGCATATTTTTCCGGCTCCAGGATCATCAGGTGTACATCGCAAACTTTGCTGGTGGTTTTGCGGACAAACTCAATGATCATCGGGCCAAAGCTGATATTGGGAACAAAGCGGCCATCCATCACGTCGAGGTGAAACCAGTCGGCCTCACTTTCGTTCAGCATTTTACATTCAGCATCTAATTTCAGGAAATCAGCAGCGAGCAGTGATGGGGCAACGATCGGCATATTTAAGAGTTAGAAATTCGGGTGTTTGGGGTTGATTACCGCCGCAAGATACGATAGTCTGTTTTAGTATGTAATTCGTAGTTTGTAGTTCTTACTTCGTAATCCGATCTGCTGCTTCTTTAGCTTCTGTAAATGTCTTATCCAATCCGTAGGCCCGCTGGTAATTCAGTCTGGCCTCTTCCTTTTCACCCAATGCTTCCTGGCTGCGTCCCATCCAGAAATAGGCATCGGCAAATTTGGGAGAGATGGACATGGCCAGGTTGAATACTTTATAGGCTTCTGCAAACTTTTTCTGATCATAGAGCACCCTGCCTTTTTCAATATAGGCATTCAGGAAATAGTAATCATGTTTGATCGCTTCATTGAACTGTTCAATGGCTTTTGCCTTGTCGTTGATATTGGAGAAATAAATGCCTTTATAATAAAAAGGTTCTGCCTGTATGCCTTCTTTATCGGCTTTGGCCAGTGAATCACATAAGGCGATCACTTTCAGGTTTTTATTTTCTGCATACTTAAAGGCAAGGTTGAAATTCAGTTCCGGGTCGAAAGGAGTGAGGCTCCTTGCTTTTTCCAGCAGGCTTATGGCGTCCTGGTTGTTGCCTATTTTTTCCTGCAGTTCCGATTTGAATACCAGCACATCTACTTGCTCAGGATTTAGTTGCAGTATCTCATCACAAACAATTATTGCTTCATCAGTTTTACCAAGTGCATCATAAGAACGTCCCAGGCTGAGACGCAGCAAAATACTTTCCGGTAATTCTTTCAATGCCCCATGAAGAAAATGAACAGCGCTGTCAGGTTGTTTTTCTAACCAGAGACTACCGATGGCATAGGCATAGCGTTCATCTTTTTTCAGCGACCATGCCTGCTGAAAATCGGCCAGCGCCGGTTCTGGGAAATTGTTTTTATTGAGCAAAACAGCCCTGCGGGAATACAATTCATCATTCCGGGGATCTTTGCCGATGCTATCGCTGATCCCGTCAAACGGGGGCTCATTCAGGATTTTATCGTAGGGAGAACTATCTCCACTGTCATTACAACTGCTGACACAAATCATACAGGTGATGAAGAGACTTATTATTTTTGCAATCCTGTTCATATGTCAAAACTATATGATTTAGCGCAGAGGTATGACAATGCCCTGACAAAGCAGGCAGCCCGAAAAAATACCTTTGCCGACGCATTGAAACGAAGAAATATGAAAAAACTTGTATTGTTCCCTGTTGCACTTGTATTAATATTTTTGTCTTGTAACAATTCATCGCAGATCGGCCAAACCATTTCCCCGGCCGCAGATACGCTTCGTTATCCTGAAGAGGCACATTTTAAGAATTTGCAGCAGCTCACTTTTGGAGGCGACAATGCCGAAGCATACTGGAGCTATGACGGCAAATGGCTGGTGTTTCAGCGTACCAATCCCAAGGAGGGCATTGAATGTGACCAGATATTTGTGGGCAAAGTGCCAGCAAAACCCGGTGAAAAATTTACTTACAAGATGGTAAGCACCGGCAAAGGCAGAACCACCTGTGCTTATTTCACCAAAGACAATAAGCATATCATTTATGCATCCACCCATTTGGGAAGTGCAGATTGCCCTCCGGTGCCGGACAGAGCCAAATATGGCAACAAATATATCTGGCCATTGTACAGCAGCTATGATATTTTCATGGCCGATCTCAACGGCAAGATCGTGAAGCAGCTCACTAATTCACCTTATTATGATGCCGAAGCGACACTGTCGCCGGATGGGAAGAAAATGATCTATACCAGCACCAAGGATGGTGATATAGAGTTATACATTATGGACCTGGAAAGCGGGACTGAAAAAAGGATCACACACACATTGGGTTATGACGGCGGCGCCTGGTTTAGTCCCGATGGCACAAAACTGATCTGGCGAGCCTCAAGACCTAAGACAGATGCGGAAATCAAAGAATACAAAGATCTGCTGGCCGAAAATTTAGTGGCGCCAACGAATATGGAAGTGTGGGTGGCCAATGCGGATGGCAGCAATGCAAAGCAGGTAACTAATTACGGCCAGGCCAACTGGGCGCCAACTTATATGCCGGACAGCAAACGCATCATCTTTGCTTCCAATCATGAGTATAAAAGAGGATTTCCTTTTAATATGTACACCATCAATGAAGACGGAACCAACTTGCAGAAAATAAGCCGTGATTCAGGCTTCGATGCATTCCCGATGTTTTCTCCCGATGGAAAGAAGCTGGTGTTTTCCAGCAACCGCAACAATGGCGGAACGAGAGACACCAATGTTTTCATAGCAGATTGGGTGGAATAGGTCAGTCGTGAGTCGTGAATCGTGGGTGAAAGAGTAGTCGTTCCTATGTGGCGTAACTAAGTCAATTAAATATCAGATTTGAAGTTGCCGTCCCGCTGTTGTAGTTTTGAACACCTAAATCAATTGCTATGTACAACGGTCTGCTTCATTTGCATAATCTTCTTCGCTGGGCTATTCTCATCTTATTGATCGTGGCGATTGTCCGCCATCTTTCCGGCATGAGTAAAAAACAAGCAGTTGATGCCAGTGATCAGCGGATTGATCTGTTCCTCATGATAGCAGCGCATATCACTCTCGTGGTGGGTTTCTACCAGTGGTTTGCCGGGCCTTTAGGATTTAAGCAGATTCAAAATACCGGGATGGGTGAAGTGATGAAAAATAGTGTAGTCAGGTTTTGGGCCATTGAACATATGATGGGTATGCTGATAGCAATCATCCTCATCACCATCGGCAGGGGAGCTGTAAAAAGAGCCAAAGACTGGACGGCCCACAAAAAAGCATTCTGGTTTTTTCTCGTGGCGCTGCTGATCATACTGGTATCCATCCCATGGCCTTTTCGTGAAGGGATTGGCCGGCCCTGGTTTCCGGGAATGTAACAGGGAAAAAACTTGTACAGAGGATAACCCGTTTTCTCTATTTGATTCCATCCTTTTCTTCTCTGTAAAAGATCTTGCTTACGATCTTCCAGCCATCTTTTGTTTTCAGCAGGCCCATGATGTCATGAAAATAAAAAGTCGGGTATTCAATGGTTAGTTTAGCCGAGGCAGCATTGCCAAATACCTGTATGTTTTCAATCTTTGTTTTCCGGTTTTGTTTCACACCTGTATTTCTCGTTCTTGCCATAAAATCCTTCAGTGATACATTAAACAAGGTATCATTGCGCATATACCGCATCTGCCCGTCGGGTACAAAAGCTTTGGAAAACAAAATGCTGTCGCCATTGGTGGCGCCATCGAGATAGTAGGTGCAGACTTTTTGAATCTCTTCAATTGTTTTCAGGTCAGTTTGTGCATGATTTTTAGATACAGCCAGCAGCATGGCCAGCATGACTATGAAAGTTTGTTTCATAAATGGTGTATTTGATGAATGAGATCGTCAAGGTAGGGTGGGAGAGCCGCAGTCAAAAGTTATTTTGGATAAACGGCGTGTATTTCAGACATACAGGAAATACTGAAAACCTGTTTTGCGCCTTTGCGCTGTTGCGTGGAACTCGTCTTTTACCCGTTCAGCGCCGCCGCCACCTGCTGCATTTCTTCCACTGTCCCCACACTTAGCCGCAGCCATTTTGTACCCTGTTCAAAAGTTCTCGCCCCGATAATGTTTTTTGATTCTAAAAGCGAAGGCACATCTTTTCCAAATGTTGACGCATCAAAATAAACAAAGCTGGTCTGTGACGGAATATATTTCATTCCTGCTTTGTCCAATGCCGAATATAAAACCGCACGGGCCTTTTCATTTTCTTTTTTACAATAACTGATAAAGGCTTTATCATCCAATGAAGCCATAGCACCGGCTAAAGCGACAGCGCTGGCGCCGGCATTGGCCCAGGGTTGCAGTTCATTTAATTGCCGTATCGTTTGCGGATGCGCCAAGGCATATCCTACTCTTGCACCAGCCATCCCATATATCTTAGAGAAAGTTTTGGCGATAACAAGATTGGGATAATCATTTACCAGTTTGGCCATGGATGGTTCATCACAAAATTCTGTGTAAGCTTCATCCAATAAAACAATCGCTTTAGGGGCCACCTCTTTGATAAATGTTTCCAAATCGCCGGCAGGTATCACTGTGCCGGTAGGGTTGCCGGGATTGCAGATATAAACCATTTTGGTTTCTGTGGTCATGGCCTCTTTCATTCGCTGCAGGTCGGTCTCTTTTTTTGCAGTGAGCGGCACTAATTTTATATCCAGCCCGCAACGTCTTGCTGCAGGCATCCACAACCGGAACGTGGGATCAGGTGCAACGGCATTTCCTTTTTGCAAAGCCGCCCAGGTGGAAACAACACCCAGCAGTTCAGATGAACCAGCGCCGATAGCAATATGTTCTTTGGTATGTCCTGTCAGGGCAGCGATCTTTTCCCGCAACTGCGTTGTCACATCCCAGGGATAGCGGTTGGAAGTATTCACCGCCTCCATCATGGCTTTGCGGGCCATGCTGCAGGGGCCATGCGGGTTTTCATTCGAGCTTAACTTGATAATATCAGCGGCATAAGCAGCAGGAATGTTTTTGAAGGCTTCACGGGCAAACAAGTCACGGCTTAAGGTGAAAGCCCCAATGGCCATCGCTGTATGTTTCAGCAGTTCGCGGCGTTGCATGGTTGTTGATTTTGTTCTTTGAAGGTACAACAAATGCCCGGTCTCCATCCTTTCATTGAGTCAATGGTTGATAAGTTTATTGGTTGACGGAGTCTGAATCCTTTTTACCTCATCAACCGGTCAACTGTTCAACTGATTAACTGCTATCGCTTCCCTAACTCAATCACTTCACAATCTTTCATATTCTTTCCGTCAATCACAAACCGGATCAGTGTTCTCACCTTATGCCAGCCCTGTTTTCCTGCTGCGCCGGGGTTCATGTGCAGGCACTGCATTGTTGAATCATACATCACTTTCAGGATATGGGAGTGGCCGCTGATGAATAACTGCGGTTTGTGCAACAGCAATTCTTTTCTTGTTTCAGGATTGTATTTGAGAGGCGAGCCGCCGATATGCCGCATCATTACTTTCACGTCTTCACACATAAATACCAGTTGTTCCGGGTAGTTGCTTCTGATGTCCTGTCCGTCAATATTTCCAAAAACCCCTCTAATCTTTTTCAACTCCATCAACTTGTCAACAATTTCCATACCTCCCCAATCCCCCGCATGCCACACTTCATCACAGTTCTCAAAATGATGGAACACTGCTTCATCCAGCCAGCCATGAGTATCTGATATTAATCCGATCCGTGTCAAAAGGAGTTGTAAATTTGATGCAATCTAATCCCGATGGGTTTCGGGACAAAATCTGAAATCAAAAATCAGGTCATGCCTTTTCACAGGAACTTTACTTATTACATTGACAAGCGGAAATGGAAATATATTTTCCTGCTTGCTACCCTCGAATTGTCAAGGAGATGATCCCTGCCCCTCAGATTAAAATGCTGTTCAGCTGTTTGAATAATGACCAGGCAGGAAAAATCAAAAATCAAAAATCTTCAATCAAAAATATCTCCCATGCCTCATTACTATAAACTCGGAAATATTCCGCACAAACGTCACACCCAGTTCCGCAAACCGGATGGAACTTTATACAGCGAACAATTATTTTCCACCGAAGGGTTCAGCGATGATTATTCATTGCTTTATCATTGCCACCCGCCCACCCAGATCATCAAAACAGAACCACAGGTGGATGTGAGCCCGCAGGTGGCTGAAGAAAAAATGCTCAAGCATCGCAGCTTTGAAGGTTTTTATGTAAAACCTGTTGCGGACTTTTTGCAAAGCCGCATTCCTGTACTGGTCAATAATGATTGTCACATTGTGCTGGCTGCCCCGCAGCAAAGCATGAAGGATTATTATTATAAAAACACGGATGCCGATGAGATGATCTTTGTACATGAGGGCAGCGGCACCGTGCATACACAATATGGCAAACTGCCTTTCGGTTTTGGAGATTATATTGTGTTGCCGAGAGGAACGATCTATCAAATAGAATTTAACGACGATAAGAATCGCCTGTTCATCGTTGAGTCATTCATACCGCTTCGTTTCCCCAAACGGTATATGAGTCGCTTCGGGCAACTGATGGAACACTCTCCGTATTGTGAAAGAGACATCCGTCCGCCGCAGGACCTGGAAACCTTTGATGAAAAGGGAGATTATCTTATCAAAGCCAAAAAGAGAGGAGTGTTGTATGGGTTGCATTATGGCACCCATCCTTTTGATGTGATCGGTTGGGACGGCTGCTGCTATCCTTATATCTTTTCCATTCATGATTTTGAGCCGATCACCGGAAGGGTGCATCAGCCGCCACCGGTGCACCAGACTTTTGAAACCAACGCTTTTGTGGTATGTTCTTTTGTGCCCCGGTTGTTTGATTATCATCCCAATGCTATTCCTGCACCATATAACCACAGCAATATTGACAGCGATGAAGTGATCTATTATGTGGATGGTGATTTCATGAGCCGCAAGAATGTGACAAGAGGAATGATCACATTGCATCCGGCCGGCATCCCGCACGGGCCACATCCCGGCGCTGTGGAGAAAAGCATCGGCGCCAAAGAGACCAAAGAACTGGCGGTGATGGTGGACACGTTCCGTCCGCTGATGCTGACCAAACAGGCATTGGAGATAGAGAATGCAGATTATGTGATGAGTTGGGCGGAATAAGAAAATCAGTTCTTTCCTGATATATGAAAGGCCTTTTAAGGGTCTTTCATTTTTTGTGGTACAAATTTTCTCCATTGGCCATTTCCCTTCTTTTAAATAGCTTCCCGTTTATTTACCGCTAATTCATCCGCTATGTTCCGCTCATTCATTTTTTCTTTTTCTGCCATCATTGTTCTTTTATTCGCTGCATCGCTGGAAGGCCAGGCGCAGGCTGAAAAAGCCGAAGCCGGCATTAAAGCCATTATGGAACAAACACCCGTGATGGGTTTGTCTGTGGCTGTGGTGAAGAAGGGTAAGATCATTTACAGCCGGTCTTTCGGGATGGAAGACATGGAGAAAAATATCCCGTTATCAAATGAACATATTTTTCGCATCGCCTCCATCTCCAAATCTTTTTCGGCTACTGCCATCATGCAATTAGCAGAAAAAAAGAAACTGTCATTAGATGATGATGTGAGCAACCTGGTAGGTTTCAAAGTGAGAAACCCAAAGTTTCCTGAAACTATCATCACCCTTCGTTTGCTTTTGTCACATCGTTCCAGCATCAACGACCGGCAGGGTTATTTTACGCTGGATGCAATCAACCCGGATAAGAATAAGGACTGGGCAAAATGTTATAATGATTATGAACCAGGCGCCGGTTATCAATACTGCAACCTGAACTATAATATGGCGGGCACCATCATTGAAAGAATATCCGGTCAGCGGTTTGACCAGTATGTGAAGAAAAATATTCTTGACCGCCTGGGTTTATATGGCGGCTATTGGGTGGATGGCCTGGACAGCACCCGGTTTGCCACGATCTATGAGTACAATGATTCGTTGAAAAAATTCACGGCTTCTCCCGGCGCCTATGCGCCCCGCCGTGAAGAGATAGCCAATTATGTGATGGGTTACAGCACACCGATATTTTCTCCCACCGGTGGCATGAAAATATCAGCCCCTGACCTGGCGAAATATATGATCATGCACATGAAGCAGGGCCGTTATAAAGGGAAAAGAATTATTTCCAAAGAAAGTGCCCGGCAGATGCAGACGCCACTGTCTGAACAGGAAGGGTATGGGCTTGCTATTTCTACAACGAAAAAACTAATCGCCGGAAAAACAATGAAGGGGCATACCGGTGTGGCCTATGGGCTGTACAGCGCTATGTTCTTTCAGCCGGAGGAAGAGTTTGGATTTGTGGTGATCAGCAATGGCTGTCATCCCGGCTATACGGACGGCTATAATACTGTGATGCGGAAAACCATTGCCTGTTTGTATGAGAGTTTTATTGCGGCGGGCAGTAAATAGTTTTCTCCACAGTTCCCCGGTATACACCGGCTTTGCCGGGAACATTTGTTACTTTCATTGAAAGTTTTTGGGTATGGATAGTGTAAAGTTATTTGAGGACAGGCAGATCCGTTCTATATGGAATGAGGAGGATGAGTCCTGGTATTTTAGTATTGTGGATGTGGTAAAGGTTCTGACGGATAGCCCTAATCCAAGGAAATACTGGAGTGTCTTAAAAGTGCGTCTCAAAAAGGAAGGCAGTCAGTTGGCTACAAATTGTAGTCAACTGAAAATGCAATCGGCCGATGGAAAATTTTACAAAACAGATGTAGCCAGCACAGAGCAACTACTTCGTCTCATCCAGTCCATTCCATCTCCCAAAGCTGAACCATTTAAACTCTGGCTGGCGCAAACGGGTTATGAAAGAATAGAGGAAATACAGGACCCCGAATTGAGTATTGACCGGGCTATGGAGAATTACCTGAAACTGGGTTACAGCAAAGAATGGATCAACCAGCGGCTGAAAAGCATTGAAGTGAGAAAAGAACTGACGGATGAATGGGAGCAGAGAGGTGTAAAGAAAGGGCAGGAGTATGCAACACTGACCGATATTATAAGTAAAGCATGGAGCGGTAAAACAGCGAAGGAATATAAAAAGCATAAAGGCCTGAAAAAAGAAAACCTGCGGGATAATATGACGAACCTCGAACTGGTGCTGAATATGCTTGCTGAGGCAACCACCACTGAGATCAGCAGGGAAAAGAAACCCAAAGGCTTTGATGAGAATAAAACAGTCGCTTTGCAGGGCGGCACTATTGCCGGTAATACCCGCAAGGCCATTGAGGCCAAGACAGGGAAAAAAGTGGTGAGCCAGCTTAATGCAAAGGGCTTGAAAAATAAGGGCGGGAATAAGAAATTGAAATAGACCCGTATTCACCCTCCGTGAGCATCCACCAACTGCATTGAACATGAACATCGCCATAAAAACCTACAACGAAAAACAAACCGCATCGGACAAAGCCATCTGCGATCTGCTTGCCACTATCATTGACGGTGTGCTGAAAGAAGCAGAGAACAAGATCTGGCATGCCCACCCGGTCTGGTTCCTGGAAGGGAATCCTGTTGTGGGTTATAGCAAATTGAAAGACTGTGTCCGTTTGTTATTCTGGAGCGGTGCTGATTTTGATGAAGAGAAACTTCAGCCCGGCACCGGGAAATTCAAAGATGCTTCTATCCGTTATACGGAGGCCAGCCAGGTTAATTTAAAGGATATAAAACGCTGGCTGAAAAAATCAAGGGAGATTCAATGGGATTATAAAAATATCGTGAAACGAAAAGGAAAACTGGTACGCTTAAAATAGTGAATAAAGATTGCTTTGTTCTTGCTCTTCTCGGTTGCCAAGGGGCATCGAAACTCCAAAGTCAGAGACTTTGGAGAACTGTAAAGTTTGCTAAGTCAAAAGTTTTGTAAAGCAGCGGAATCAGTTCCTTGACATGAAATAAAAGCCGAGGTTCAAAGAAACCGTCTGCAGGTTCTTGACATCATTGTATTTAAAAGCGGTATAATGATAGCGGAGAGACAGGTCAACGCCGTTCATGGCATATTTGCCAAAAGCGATACGGGTGCCAATTTCCGGGGCAACGGAAAAACGTAAGGCATTTCGTTCATCCACCAGTGTGCCAAACCATTCCTGGTAGTTAACAATATTCACCCCGGCGCCAATGGCGGCATAAGGCTGAAGGGCTAAACCGTCTTTGAACTTACTATAGCTTGCTTTCGCCAAAACCGGTATCAACTGCAGTGAATGCGATTTCACGGCAGAAATATCTGTTTCGGGCCAGGAGTAAGTTTGCCGGTCCTTTTTCTGGTAGAGGTCATTATAACCCGCAAGCAGCCCAAGCGAAACATTATCATTGACGAAATAACTGAAATCCAGCGAGAATCCTCTTGCAGAAATATCGTTTACAAAGTTTTTACTCAAGCTGCCAACAGGCAGGTATGTTGATTGCCGGATGCTGACCAACGATAAACCTTGTTGCGAAAAGCCTGCTGTTACGAGGAAACTGCACAATGCAAAAAGCAATATTTTTTTCATCGTAATAAGATTTTAAAGTCTGTTATTAATTTCTCCTGATATATGGGGCAATATCAAACAGCCCTTTTACAATATGCGGGATGGCCTGTGTGTTAAAGATCTGTTCACCACGGATGGTACCGCTCCATAAAATGCGAAGCGAATTGCCACTGGGATTTTTCAGGTCAATAATATCAATGGCCCATGCTGATTCGGTAGTGTTATAAAACACAAACTGCGTAGGCGCCCATCCGAAACCCGGGTAGCCCCAGAAGCCGGGATCCCAGTAGCCATAGAATGGATCCCACCAGCCGTTTAAGGCTGCCACATTTGTATAGCTGTTATCTACCCTTGCTATGCTGATACCAAGATCTGGGTTGTTGCCTCGTTCTGTAATAGTATATCCTCTTGACTGCAGCGTTGATCTCACTTCCGAGATCATGCTTTGAGCAAGGCTGTTTGTTTCATAATTATTGCTCCCTGGTCTGTTGCTGATCAGCACCACAGAATCGGGAATGGTCACGGTTAGAAAATTTGTATAATCTGTATTCGCATTATTACCACTGCTGATATATACCCAGCTTTCCTCAACAGTGAGATTGTCAATGGGGTCTTTGCGGCAGGATGCCAGGAGCAAGAGCATCGTAAAAGGCAGTAATGCAATTGTCAGTCGTTTCATAATCTGTGATTTAATAGTAAACATCTAACAAAAAAGAGGCCAGCCGGATTGCAAACAACCTGTTAAGTTCTGAGTAAAAAATTTTCTGTGGGTTATGCAAAACCTGAGACTTGCAGAACGTTTTTTATTTCCCGGATGAGCCGGGAAATAACAAACAGTTTCAGATCACGGATAGCGGGTGATTGAGATCCGCTAAATTCTTTTATTCAGTTTCACGTCATATCCGGCTTTGACAGGGCTCCCTTTATTGTCCTTATGCTCCCAGGTGATCTTAGAATAATTCAATGACACTTCTTCGGTGGTTTCGCATTTTGGTGTGCATTGTGAAGAGGTTTCCACCCCGGATATCCGGACATCAGACAGCACGACCCGGTAAAAACTTTTGCCATCAGCAGCAGTGATCTCTATTTCCACTTCAGGGATATTTTCACCCATAGCGCATTTTTGCATCAGAACGGGAGAGGTCTTATCAATTTTTTTGGTGATTATAAGGTCATTAAAATTTGTCTTGCCCATCGCTGCCCTGCCTGAACCTGCTGCGGCGGAAGTGCTGCCTATTCCCAATTTATAACCTGTGAGGCTGATCCAGTCACGGCGGGCCTGGTCCTGAGTTTCGCCGGGAACACCACTTATTTTCATAAACATGCTTTGCCCGTATGCCATGCTGAATACAAATATGGCCGGCAGCAACAGGAGATGCTTAAAATTTTTCATAACTGAATGTTTTGATTAATTAAAAGGTAGGGAAATTATTTGAAACAGGCTCGGCGAAGTTTCAGACTTTGTAAAGAGGGTCTTGGTAAAACCGTAGATTTAATTCATCACCTCATCTGCCAGGTAAAGCACCGATTCATAATTCTTTCCAACGGCCTCTGTAATGGCCATTTCGCAGGTTTTGGTGGAAGAGTAATAACCATCGTAATTATTTTGCTTCACTTCTCTTGCTTCATGTGCGGTAGCAGATGCAGTGAGCTCTGGGAACAGAAACCCACGATCACCAGCCATACCGCAGCACCCGGCTGTGCCCGGCACGGTCACCTGCTCTGCAAAACGGGCAGCTATTTTGGAAAACTTGAATTCAATGCCCATTTTGTGTAAGGAACAGACAGGGTGCAGCACTATATTTTTCTTTTTATCAGTATTAAAATCTTTGAGCAACAACATATCATGCAGGTAGTCTATGCTGTCCATGATACGCAACTGATCAAAGCGATCCTGGTTTTCTTTGGTAAGTACAGGACGCAGGTGTTGCAGCGTATAAGTGCAGGAGCTGATGTCCATTACCACAGGATATTTGCCATTGGCTGTTATCTTCCACAATTGTTCAATGATCTTGTTGGCGGTATAACGATATGCTTTGCTATATCCCTTGGATGAAAATATCTGCCCGCAACAGGCGCCGGTGATCTTGTCTGCTATGATAACACTGATGCCTGCTTTGGCCGTCACACTCAAAAATGTTTCCATCACATTCTTTTTGCCATCTGCGCCGCTGCCCATCAGCCGGGATATGCAGGCCGGGAAATAGACTATTGCTGAAGAATCATAAGCCGCAGTATTTTTTTTCTTTATTGCTTTCAATGATGGCGGACTGCTCAACTGGATTGTCCATAACGGAAAAGCAGGAATGATTCTGCGGATGCCTTTGGTAAGGCGATACACGGTTTTCTTCCCGGTTAGTTTATTAAAGAAAGACCCTGTCCGCAATGCAAATCTTGCCAGCCGTTCTGTTAAACCAAAGTTTTTAGCGACAAACAATGCCATACTATTGGAGAAAGAGGAATGATTTTCTTTCCGCAATCTTTTCACCAAATCACCGGTATTAATATCAACCGGGCAGGCTGTGGCACACATGCCATCCACAGCACAGGTGTCAAGACCGTCATACCGGTATTGTTTTAATAACTGTTTGTACTTTTTTGCTTCACCGGCATCTTTGAATTGCTTCAATGCCCGGCGCACTACAATTCTTCTCCGCGGTGTCAGTGTCAGGTCGCGGCTGGGACATTTATGCTCACAAAAACCACATTCGATACATTTATCTACTTCTTCTTCAACAGGAGGCAAGGGCTTCAGATTTTTAATATGCACTTGTTTGTCATCATTGATGATGACACCTGGATTCAGCAGGTTGTGCGGATCAGCCGCCGCTTTGATGCGTTTCATCATCCGGTAGGCATCGCCGCCCCATTCGGTTTCAACAAAGGGGGCCATATTGCGACCGGTGCCATGTTCCGCTTTTATGGCGCCGTTATATTTGCTCACCACCATTTCCACCACTTCCTGCATGAAACGGTCATAACGTTCGATCTCTGCTTTTGTATCAAATGCCTGTGTCACCACAAAGTGAATATTGCCATCCTTTGCATGACCGAAGATGATGGCATTATCATACTGGTATTTTTTGAACAACACCTGCAGGTCAAGTATGGCATCACCCAAACTCTCCAGCGGGAAAGAAATATCTTCTAACAATACTGTGGTGCCGCTGGCCCTGACAGCGCCAACTGCAGGAAACATCCCTTTGCGGATCTTCCATAAAAAAGCAATTTCATTGGCATCCGTCGTAAACACAGGTGCATTAATGAGTGTAAGTTCAGCGGAGTGGGAAAGAAAATGATTCACCCTTGCTGCTAACTGTTCCGATGTTTTTTCCTGGAATTCGATCAGCAAAGCCGCTGCATCAGGAGGAAGGGTTTTTATAAAAGGATCAATACCTTTCATATTCTCCACAGCCCGTAGTGATGCCCTGTCCATCAGTTCCACCATCTCCGCACCGGCCTGTATCAATGGCTGTATCGCTTTGCAGGCAGCATAGATATCGGGGAAATATAAAAGCGAAGTGGACTTGCAGGGCAGATCGGGAATGGTGTTCAGAACTGCCTCTGAAATAAAAGCAAGTGTACCTTCAGCGCCGATCAGCAGGTGAGAGAATATATCCAAAGGATGCTCATGGTCTATGAAAGCATTCAATGAATACCCGACCGTGTTCTTCATTTGGTATTTGTACCTGATCTTACTATAAAGTGTTACATCAGTAATGATCTCTTCGCGGATGCTTTTTAATTCGGCAGAAAGAGCAGGACAGTCCTTTTCGAATCTTGTGTAATCATCTTTGTTCTCCGTGTTGAAAATTTTTCCTTCAGGCAGCATGAAGCGGATATGCTGCACCGTGTGATAGGAATTGTATTTCACCCCGCAGCACATGCCGCTGGAGTTGTTTGAAAGAATGCCACCCATCATGGCTGTATTGATGCTGGCAGGGTCGGGGCCTATCTTTCGCTGCTGCTTCTTCAAGTACATGTTCACCATTGCCCCGGTGATACCCGGCTGCACTCTTACTTTGTTGCCTTCTTCTTCCACCTTCACTTTATTCCAGAATTGGGAGAGGTCTACCAGAATGCCGTCAGTGATGGATTGTCCCGACAGGCTGCTGCCGCCGGTGCGGAATACCAGCGGAGTTTTGTTGTTATGGGAAAAATGGAACAAGGAACGAATTTCTTCCTCACTCACCGGCTGCACCACAGCTTGTGGCATCAGGTAATAAAACCCGGCATCGGATGCATAAGAAACCCGGTCAATCAGGCGGGTCTTTACTCTTTCGGTTGGCAATAGTTTTAGCAGTTCGTCCGGCAGGTTCATACTGCAATGTAATGCGCTATATGGTTACAGGAAAACGCAAAAAACCGCAACAAATAAAGTAAGCCTGTCTAAAATTTCAGCAATACATTTCCTGTTTTCTGCCCGCTGTTTACATACGCAAATGCATCAGCGATCTGTTCCAGCGGGTAGGTTCTGTCAATAACCGGGTGAAAGGCGTTTTTTGCAAATAGTTCCAGCAAAAGTCCAAGCGAGGATTTGATATCCTCCGGAAGCGGGAATACCATTCTCTTATTCCGCCAGCGGGTGAGCAGGGGCAGATAAAGGTTTTCATTGCCTGGTCCAAGTTCTGACGACATATATTTTCCGCCCGGCTTCAGTAACGATTTGCAAACACCGAATGAAGATTTGCCCACTGCATCAAGTACGAAATCATATTGCTCACCTCCGGCAGTAAAGTCTTCTGTTTCGTAGTCAATCACTCTTTCCGCTCCAAGGGATTTTATTCTCTCAACATTTTTTGTGTTGCATACGGCTGTAACAGGAACACCCAGGTATTTCAGTATTTGCAGGGCCGCTGACCCGATGGCACCGGTTGCACCATAAACCATCACCATATGACCGGCCTTCATCCCTGTCTTCCGGATATAATTCCAGGCATAATGGGCGCCTTCAGGACTGGCAGCGACGGTTTCAAACGAAATGCCTTCGGGTATTTTGGCCACTCTATCATCCGCTTTCACAGCGAGGTATTCGGCATGTGAGCCAAGGTTGTTATCATTAAAACCAAAAACTCTGTCGCCGGGCTGATAGTCAGTTACTTTTTTGCCAACCGCCTCTACAATGCCGGCAAAGTCGGTGCCTGTGCTCAAATGTTTTGGTTTGGGAAAACCCACAAAGAACCGGAAAATAAAAGGCTTGCCCCTCAGGGCCCCGCAGTCGGTGCGGTTCACCGTGGCTGCATGAACCCTCACCAGAAGTTCACGGTCTTTTGGAACAGGCATTGGCACTTCCTGCACACTTAGGACATCCGGCCCACCGTATTTTTTTCGGATAGCTGCTTTCATAACTTGTAAAATATAGTTCGACAAGATCGAACAAAGAAACGACTGAACAACAAAAAACGAAAGGTTAAATAAGTAAAAACATTTAACGGTATGTTTAAAGAATAGCCGAATTTTATAAACGTCAATAGTCTTTTGATATTTCTAAAATAGTAAAAGTGTTATTATGAAGTACTACCTTTTACTGATCGCAGTATTTTTCTTCAACTCTGCAAAATCACAAAGCAATGTTGGCATTGACAGCTTTGCTCTTCAGAACAAATACCATGGTGCTAAAGTGCCTGATATGACTTTTATTGATACACTTGGAAATAAGGTCAGGCTTTCTTCATTCCGGGGCAAAATCATTTATCTTGACTTTTGGTCAACAACTTGTGCTCCTTGTATAAAATTATTTCCAGTTGAAGAACGATTACATAGCAAAATAAGAAGCATGGGTATTGATACGTCCATTGTATTCATTAAGATATGTGATGATTGTCCTGAAAACCAATGGAAAAAAATTATTCAGGAAAATCAGAGTAGTGCGGTTAATCTAAAGACAGCAGGAAAGGGGTATAAATTCAGAAGAAAATTCAGAGTAACCGCTTATCCGGTGTATCAGCTAATTAGCAGAAAATTTACTTATATAACAGAAAGGGCAATCAAGCCCGATAATCCGACAATTGAAGATTTGCTGCTTCAGGCGACTAATGAACATAAATAGCACCAAGGCTTGGTTTGTTGAAAAATTCTGTTTGAAAAGTGAGAAAACTCATTTCCACGTTGTCTTAATCTTTTTTATATTCGGATAACTAAAACGATTTGCCATGCTGAAAATTAATCAACTCAAATCCGGCGACCTCATCACGGTGGATGATGAAGGTGTTAAAAGGGAAGGGAGAGTGGTAAAGATCAATCACGAAGAAGGGAAGGCCCTTGTTGACAACGGGATCCAGGAATTCTGGTATGATCCCGAAGAAATGGATTCCATCCCTCTTGACGAAAATCAACTGATGCGGCTGGGCTTCAGCAGGGAAGAGACCGATGGAGGCGGGGTGAAGTACAAAAAAGACTCTTTTCGCCTGGTGACACCCCAAAAAGGCGATTTTCGCAATATCGAGATGTGGTGGCGTGAGGATAAACGTCATTTCGGCTTTCCGCTGGGGGTGCATGAGTTGCAAAACCTATACTATTCCATGACCAAAATGCATCTCGAAAAGGCTGAAACCCACTAATAAAGCCAGATTTCTGAGAATCAACCCCTTTTTTCCACATACACCCCGAAAAAGATTCGGGGTTTTTTCTTTTTTCGGGTGCATCCGCCTATCTTTGCAGCCCTAAAAATTGTATGTCGAAACAACCCCTTATTAAACAGGATGGTGTGATTGTAGAAGCCCTGTCCAACGCCATGTTCAGGGTGAAGCTGGAAAATGGCCATGAAATACTGGCTACCATCTCTGGAAAAATGAGGATGCACTATATCCGCATCCTGCCGGGTGATAAAGTGGGGGTGGAGTTGTCGCCATACGATCTAACAAGGGGAAGAATAAACTTTAGGTATAAATAATTCAGCTCTTAGCCTTTGGCTTTTAGCTGTTAGCAAAACGAAACGACATGAAAGTTAGAGCATCCATTAAAAAGCGTAGCGTTGACTGCAAGATTGTACGTCGCAAGGGCAAGTTATATGTGATCAACAAAAAAAATCCCCGCTTCAAGCAGCGTCAGGGATAACCCTTCGCCATGCTCAGGGTGACATTAATAAGTATAAACTGAAAATTAAAACAAACTATGGCTCGTATTGCCGGTGTTGACTTACCAAAAAATAAAAGAGGCGAAATAGGTCTTACCTATATCTATGGTATCGGCCCTTCTACCGCTAAGTACATTCTTGACAAGCATAGCATTGATCGGAGCAAGAAAGTACATGAGTGGAATGATGATGACCTGAATGCTATCCGTAACACGATTACGGAAGAATTCAAAGTAGAAGGCCAGTTGCGTTCTGAAGTGCAGATGAGCATCAAGCGTTTGCTGGATATTGCCTGCTACCGTGGTCTTCGCCATCGTAAAGGTCTGCCGGTTCGTGGCCAGCGTACTAAAACCAACAGCCGTACAAGAAAAGGTAAAAGGAAGACGGTAGCCGGCAAAAAGAAAGCGCCTAAGAAGTAATAATGAATTGTCAATTGATCCCGATAGCTATCGGGATCAATTGACAGTTTGCATTTATACAGACCTGGTAAAATAGAATCAGCGCCAGATAGCTTAACAGGTCAGCAGGAGGGTTGATTCAGTTCCGAAAAAATCGGGATCATTTTAAAACAAAGACTACCTACAGAACAAGAACATGGCAAAAGCACAACAGCAACAACAGCAGCTCAGCGCCAAAGCGGCTGCCAAAAAAAGAGTGGTAAAAGTGGATGCTTATGGCGATGCCCACATCTCTGCCACCTTCAACAACATCATCATCAGCCTTACCAACAAATCCGGCCAGGTCATTTCCTGGAGCAGCGCTGGTAAAATGGGATTCCGTGGTTCAAAAAAGAACACTCCCTATGCTGCGCAGATGGCTGCCTCAGACGCCGCCAAAACTGCATTTGATGCAGGTTTGAAAAGAGTGGATGTATATGTGAAAGGACCCGGCGCCGGTCGTGAAAGCTCTATCAGGGCTTTATCACAGTCTGGTATCGAGGTGGTGATGATCAAAGACGTGACACCGCTGCCGCACAATGGTTGCCGTCCGCCGAAGAAAAGAAGAGTTTAAAGAAGTCCAAAGTCAATAGTCGTTAGTCATTAGCCAGGAAATCTGACTAAATATTCCGGACTAAAGACCAACGACTAAAACATAAGCCAAGAGCTTCATTTTAAGAAAGGGTGCCTGATTGATTTTTTAACGCTTTTACTGATCAAAGCACCGTTACAAAAAAGCGTAAATGAATAAAAACTATGGCAAGGTACAATGGTCCAAAGACCAAGATTTCCCGCATTTTTGGAGAGCCTATATTAGGCAATGGTAAATGGTTGGGTAAAAACAGTAACCCTCCCGGTCAGCATGGTGAAAAACGTAAGCGTAAAACCCTTGGTGAATACGCCTTACAGCTTCGTGAAAAGCAAAAAGCCAAATACACTTACGGTGTACTGGAAAAACAGTTCCGCAGAACATTTGAAGAAGCCGCCCGCCGTAAAGGTGTAACCGGCGAAAACCTCATCAAACTGCTGGAAGCCCGCCTGGACAACGCTGTTTTCCGCATGGGTATTGCACCGAGCCGTCCTGCTGCCCGCCAGCTCGTCAGCCACAAACACATTGAGGTGAACGGTGATGTAGTGAATATTCCTTCTTTCCAACTGAAACCCGGTGACGTTGTTACCATTAAGGAAGGAAGCAAGGAAAGAACTTCGATCACCAGCGCTGTTCGTGGCAAGAACCCCAAGTTCAACTGGCTGGATTGGAGTGAGACAGAACTCAAAGGTACTTTCATCACTTATCCTGAAAGGGAAAGCGTTCCTGAGAATATCAAGGAACAACTGATAGTGGAGTTGTACAGTAAATAAGATTAATTGAGAAATTGTACAATTGGGAAATTTCCCAATTCAAAAATCTCAAAATTATTTACATCAATCATTTTTAAAACCTAAAGAAAAAAATATGGCAATCCTGAATTTCCAAAAACCTGACAAGATCATCCTGCAAAAGGCCACGGATTTTGAAGCCCAGTTTGAGTTTCGTCCGCTGGAACCCGGCTTTGGTGTAACTATCGGTAATGCCCTGCGCAGGGTGCTGCTGAGCTCATTAGAGGGCTATGCAATCGTGGGTGTGAAAATTGAAGGGGTGGATCATGAATTCGCTACCATTAAAGGTATTAGCGAAGATGTGGTGGAAATTTTCCTCAACCTGAAACAGGTTCGTTTCAAAAAGATCGTGGATCATGAAGTCGCCAATGAGAAGATCATTTTGTCTATAAAGAACAGAACAGAATTCACTGCCGGTATGATCGGTGAGGGCACTCATTCCTTCCAGGTAATGAACCCAGACCTCCTGATCTGCACACTGGATTCTTCTGCCCGCATGGATATTGAACTGACCATTGGCAAAGGCCGTGGTTATGTGCCTGCTGAAGAGAACAAACCGAAGGATGCCCCGTTGGGTTATATTCCCATTGATGCTATTTACACACCGATTAAGAATGTAAAATACACCATTGAGAATACCCGTGTGGAACAAAGGACTGACTTTGAGAAACTCATCATGGAAGTTTCTACTGATGGCACCATCCACCCGGAAGAAGCAGTGAAACAGGCATCCCGCATCCTGATCCAGCACCTGATGATCATTACTGACGAGAACATCACATTCGATAATAAAGAAGAGAAGAAAGAAGACCTGGTGGACGAGCAAACCCTGCAACTGCGCAAGGTGCTGAAGACACCGCTGGAAGACCTGGATCTTTCTGTTCGTGCCTTCAACTGCCTGAAAGCTGCCAAGATCAACTCTCTGAGTGAACTGGTGCAGTATGAGCAGGAAGACCTGATGAAGTTCCGCAACTTTGGTCAGAAATCACTGGCTGAAATTGAGCAGGTGCTCACTGAAAGAGGTCTGCACTTTGGAATGGACCTGGTGAAACTGGGAATTGATCTGAGCGAATTCTAAAAGAATAGCTGCGAGGAGTGAGCTGTGAGCTATGAGTCTCGCAGCTCGCAACTCATAACCTGCAGCTTTTTTCATAACGTAGGTTGTAATTCCTGACACGGTACAACCGAATAAAACTTAAACGTCATGCGTCACGGAGACAAAATCAAAAATCTGAGTCGGACCAAAGCACACAGAGATGCTTTGCTGAGCAACCTGGCCTGCCAACTGATCCAGCACAAAAGGATCGTTACCACAGTAGCCAAAGCAAAAGCGCTGCGGGTATATGCGGAGCCGCTGATCACCAAAGGAAAGACAAACACCACTCACCAGCGCCGTGTGGTATTCAGCTACCTGCAGGATAAAGAAGCCATCAAGGAATTGTTTGGCGCTGTAGCGGAGAAAGTGGCTGGTCGCCCCGGTGGTTATACCCGTATCATCAAATTAGGTACCCGTCCCGGCGATAATGCTGAAATGGCAATGATCGAACTGGTTGATTTCAACGAGGTGTATGGTAAGGGCACTACCGAAGCTAAAACTTCTGCGAAGAAGACCCGCCGTTCCGGTGGTAAGAAAAAGGCAGAGGCAACCGAAACAACGGAAGCACCTGCAACAGAAGAAAAAGCTGCTGAATAATAGTAAAACATCAGTTTATATGAGAGCCCCCGTTGATGCGGGGGCTTTTTTTATCATGTATTACTAATGCCATTGAACGACTTATTTCAGAGAAATGAAGTATTTTCATTTTCATTTCGCTGCTTGCTGTATCATCTTTCCAAAATCATAATAAATCGCAATGGATCAATCTTCCAACAGGGCTTTGCAGCAGTTTCGCAATGAGGTAGGGATCAAATTCCAGTTGTATAACAGTCTTTTCACTTCGTTGCCTTTTCATCGTATTGAAAAAACAGGTATCCTGCTTTCTTTACTTTCCAATATTTGTGAAGAAGGGTATAAAAAGAAACAAAGCCCTGCAGAGATCATTGAAGAATTTTTTAATAAGCATACTACTTACGTCAAAGAAGAAGAAAGGAACGATCTCTTATTCCGTTTTGTACAATATGTAGAAAGACAGGTAGTGCTTTTTGATGCACTGGAGGATGCTGCATTCAGGCAGGTGCATGACCTGAATGGTGTGGGCACTCTCAAACACCTCGAATCAGAAGTGATTAAAAGCAGTAAACAGAATGAACTGACGGCCAAACTGGAAGATTTTGCAATACGCCTGGTGCTGACGGCGCATCCTACCCAATTTTATCCCGGGCCGGTGCTCGGCATCATCAACGATCTTTCAAAAGCGCTGACGGAAAATAATACCAGCCAGGTGAACACTTACCTGCAGCAATTAGGCAAAACGCCTTTTTTCAAAAAGAAAAAACCTACTCCCTATGATGAAGCAGTAAGTCTTGTCTGGTATCTTGAAAATGTTTTCTATCAAGCAGCCGGCAGGATCATCTCATCTTTCAAAAACCAGTTCCGTGATGCCATTGACAAAAGCAATCCGGTTATCCGCATGGGTTTCTGGCCGGGCGGGGACAGGGATGGCAATCCTTTTGTCACAAGCGACATCACATTGCAGGTGGCAGACGTATTGAGGGGCGCCATCATCAAATGTTATTACCTTGATGTAAGACGACTCAAACGCCGCCTTACTTTTGATGGAGTGGATGTGTTGCTCACCGACCTGGAAAATAAACTCTACAGCAATCTCTTTATCCCCGGATATAAGACCACACTTAATAAAGATGAAATACTCAACACCCTGGTGCAGGTAAAGAATATTATCATTCACCAGCACAACGGGTTGTTTCTCCACCTGGTGAATAATCTCATCAATAAAATTGAAGTTTTCGGGATGCATTTTGCTTCTCTGGACATCCGGCAGGAAAGTTCGGTACATGGCAAGCTGCTGGAACAGATCGCTTCAAAAGGAAAAGGGCTGCCGGCGAATTATGCTTCTTTGGATGATGCGCAAAAGATCAATGTGCTGACTGCTGTCACACAACGAGCCGACCCTGTCATGGCGGATGATCCTGTTCATAGCGACACCCTGAAAGCAATCGCTGCGATCAAAGAAATTCAGCAGTATAACGGTGTTGAGGGTTGCAACCGCTACATCATCAGCCAGTGCAGCACGGCTTTAAATGCAATAGAAGTGTACGGCCTCTTTTTGCTTGCCGGATGGAAGAAAGAGGAATTGAACATTGATATCATTCCTTTGTTTGAAACAATTTATGACCTGCAGGAAGCAGCGGATGTGATGCAAACCCTGTATGCGAACCCGGTTTATCGTCAGCATCTCAAACAAAGAGGCGACAGCCAGACCATCATGCTTGGTTTTTCTGATGGCACAAAAGACGGTGGCTACCTGATGGCCAACTGGCGTATTTATAAAGCGAAGGAAGAACTCACTGCCATATCCCGTAAGTATGAGATTGATGTCATCTTCTTTGATGGCAGGGGAGGCCCCCCGTCAAGAGGCGGTGGCAAAACACATAAGTTCTATGCTTCGATGGGTAATAATATTTCGAATAAAGAAATTCAACTGACCATACAGGGGCAGACCGTGAGTTCCAATTTCGGCACCATTGACGCAGCACAGTATAATATCGAGCAACTGCTGAATGCCGGTATTTCAAACGATCTTTTTTCCAACCGCGATTCTACATTGAATGAAAAAGAAGAAGCATTGCTGGAAGAATTGTCTGAAGAGGGATTTAAAGCTTATATATCGCTACGGGATCATCCTTACTTGGCAGATTACCTGTTGCAGGTAAGTCCGCTCCGGTTTTACAGCGAGACCAATATCGGCAGCCGTCCTGCCAAACGGGGCGCTGCCTCGGGTTTATCATTAAAAGATCTTCGTGCCATTCCTTTTGCGGGGTCCTGGAGCCAGTTGAAACAAAATGTTACAGGCTATTACGGTGTAGGTTCTGCACTGAAGCGGATGGAAGAAAAAGGAAAACTTGCGGCCGTGCAGCGGTTGTATAAAGAATCACTTTTTTTCAGAACCCTGCTTGATAACTGCGAGATGGCGATGATGAAATCCTTTTTCCCGCTTACAGCTTTTCTTGCTGGGCACAAACAGTATGGTGAACTCTGGCAGATGATCCGTGATGAATATGAGCTAACGTTGCTGTATTTGTCAAAAGTGACAGGGCATAATGAACTGATGACAGAATATCCTGTTGAGCAGCTATCAATCCAGATGCGGGAACGAATTGTATTGCCCCTGGTGACCATTCAGCAGTATGCTTTGACCAAAATAAGGGAGATGGATGAGCAATTAGTGCAGGCGCCGTTGAAGGAGATTTATGAAAAACTGGCGATGCGTTGTTCGTTCGGGATCATTAATGCGGGAAGAAATTCGGCCTAAAAGTCTCTCCACCCTCAAAAGGAGGGATATGGCTATGCACATACCTGTTGGTTGAAGTGGCTACACCTATGAACACTTTTGATACTTAACCTTATTGTAATACTTTATTTTTGCCAATCAAATTTCAACTATGGCTAAAGTACAAGTTGGTTTGGTGCAGATGAGCTGCACCAATAAAAATGAAGAGAACCTTGCAAAAGCGATTGATGGGGTTAAAAAAGCTGCGGCTGATGGCGCACAGATCGTTTGCCTGCAGGAGCTATTCACTTCGCTTTATTTCTGTGATGTGGAAGATTATGAAAATTTCAAACTGGCCGAACCTATTCCCGGTCCCTCTACAGAAGCATTACAGGCAGTGGCCAAAGAACTCGGCGTAGTGATCATCGCATCTTTATTTGAAAAAAGAACACAGGGCATCTATCATAACACAACGGCTGTGATTGATGCAGATGGTTCTTATATGGGCAAGTACCGTAAGATGCATATCCCGGATGACCCGGCCTATTACGAAAAATTCTATTTCACCCCCGGCGATCTTGGTTATAAGGTTTGGAAAACAAAATTCGCTACAATTGGTGTCTTGATCTGCTGGGATCAATGGTATCCCGAAGCGGCACGGATTACAGCATTGATGGGGGCAGAAATATTATTCTACCCGACAGCGATTGGCTGGGCTACTTCACAGGATGAAGCAACCAACACAGAACAGTATGGCGCCTGGCAAACCATACAGCGCAGCCATGCAGTGGCCAACGGAGTGCATGTGGTGAGTGTGAACCGTGTAGGTCTGGAACAAAACGGTGCTATGAAATTCTGGGGCGGTTCTTTTGTGTCCAATCCTTTCGGAACAATACTTTACAAAGCATCTCATGATGAAGAGGAAGTGAAAGTGGTAGAGATTGATACGGACAAAACAGACCGCTACCGCACCCACTGGCCGTTTTTGCGTGACAGGAGGATTGATTCTTACCAGCAGATCACTAAAAGATTTATTGACGAAGACTAACTTGCGGTTCCTGGTTCATGGCTCATAGTTCATAGCCTGAAACCATGAACCATGAACTATCAACTATGAACAGCGATACAAATACACCCAAACAACTCGGCTACCATTTCCCTGCTGAATTTGCTCCTCATGTTGCTACCTGGCTTAGCTGGCCGCATAAAGAAGCTTCCTGGCCGGGGAAGATCCATACGATCTATCCGAACTATGCACAATTTGTGAAAGAACTGACCAAAGGCGAACTGGCTCGCATCAATGTGGCGGATGAAGCGATGAAGTTATTTGCTATTGGTCATTTGCAAAATGCAGGAGTTGATATGACTAAAGTGGAATTCTTTTTTCATCCTACCAATGACGCATGGTGCAGGGATCATGGGCCGGCTTTTTTAATTAATCCCGATGCAGCAATTAAAAAAGTGATCGTTGACTGGGGTTATAATGCATGGGGTAACAAATACCCGCCCTATGATCTGGATGATGTGATACCCACGTTGATCGGTAAGCATTTTGATATTCCTGTTTTTCATCCCGGCATTGTGATGGAGGGAGGCTCTGTTGAATTCAACGGAAAAGGAACCGTGATGACATCAACAGCCTGCCTGCTGAACCCGAACCGGAACCCTCATCTCAACCAGCAGCAGATTGAAGAATATCTATACAACTATTATGGAATGGATCAGGTGCTGTGGGTGGATGAAGGCATTGTGGGTGATGATACGGACGGACATATAGATGATACTGTCCGTTTTGTGAATGAAGACACTGTTATCACCGTGATCGAAGAAAATAAGCAGGATGAGAACTATGAACTGCTGCAACACAATCTCCGGCAATTAAAATCTATGCGGTTGCTGAATGGCAAACAACTGAATATTATTGAACTGCCGATGCCTGATGAACTGATCTATGAAGACCAGCGGCTACCCTGTTCGTATGCTAATTTTTATATTGCCAATAAATCGGTCATCGTCCCAACATTCCGTTCTGCAAAAGATGATAGAGCTCTGCAGATCATTCAGCAGTCTTTTCCCGGCAGGGAAGTAGTTGGCATTGACTCAACAGACATCATCTGGGGGCTTGGAAGTTTTCACTGCCTGAGCCAGCAGGAGCCGTTGGTCTGATACATGCATCAGGAACCCCATCGAAAAGTTTTTATATTGACTCCGGCCAGGTCAAGCACACGATCCACAACAGTCGCGGCTACCTGTTCTATGGTTTGGGGCTTGCTGTAATAGGATGGTGTAGCAGGACAAATGATACCGCCGGCCAGTGTCACCGTTTCCATGTTGCGGATATGAATGAGATTATACGGGGTGTCCCTTACGACACATATAAGTTTTCTTCTTTCTTTCAGTACCACATCGGCTGCCCTTGTAATAAGATCATTCGAAACGCCAGAGGCAATACGGCCCAATGTGCCCATCGAGCAGGGTATGATGATCATCGTATCATATTGACTCGAACCTGAGGCAAAAGGGGCAGTGAAATCTGTAGTGCCGTAAAACCGGGTTTTGTAGTTATTGTAAGATTCATCATCCAGTTCTGTTTTCCATACTTCACGGGCATTGGTTGTCATCACTACGGAAAACTCATTGACTTGTTCACCGGCGGTTTGTAATTTATCGAGCAGGTTCTTTGCATAAACAGAACCACTGGCCCCGGTTATTGCTACAACGATCTTTTTCATACGCATTATAAAAAGCAAAGCTGGCAAAAGTTCATGGTAAAGCAGTGAATTTGCGCAAACGTTTGCAAAAAACAGCTTGTAGTTTAATGGCTACAAAACTGTTTAAATGGTAACTACATGTTCTAAAGTAATGACATTGAGTGCAATCAACAAGTATCGAAATGGTCAAGTATTTTTATTTAGGTGCCAAAAAATGACTGGCAAATGTTTTGAGTTATCAATTAATTAACGATATTAGCCATGAATTTTCATAGGATAAGGTTTAATGGTTAATGGTTTTTGATTAGGGCCCCCCGATTCTCGTCGGGGGTTCTTTTTTGGGATAGCCCTAAAAAAACTCTGCGGGGCAGAGTCTTTTTTACTTTTTACATTCTTTTCTTTTTTATAGTATCAAAACGCTTTTGGTTTTTTAACCGGCTGATTGGGTTTTTGTGTGTTCTCGTTACCCATATTCTCTACTATCCAGTTGGTCATCTTGCTCCATAAATGAAACGTGGTGTTATCCACTGATCCGGAGATGCCATGGTTCTTATTCGGGTAATAGGCACTTTCAAAATCAATATTGCTTTTTACCAGGGCCGTGATCATTTGTGTGGCATTTTGAAAATGGACATTGTCATCAGCCGTGCCATGAACGATCAGGTATTTTCCTTTTATCTGGTCGGTGAAATTGATCGGCGAGTTATCATCATACCCCTTTGGATTTTCCTGCGGTGTACGCATATATCTTTCTGTATAGATATTATCATAGTATCTCCAGGATGTGACCGGCGCCACAGCCACAGCAGCGCTGAACACTTCATTTCCTTTGGTAATGGCCAGCGAACTCATAAAGCCGCCATAACTCCAGCCCCAATGACCGATATTGTCTTTGTCAACAAAAGACATGTTGCCGAGATACCTGGCAGCATCTATCTGGTCTTCTATTTCATATTTACCTAATTGCAAATAGGTTTTCTTTTTGAATTCCTCGCCGCGATAGCCGGTGCCTGTATTGTCCACACTCACGATGACAAAACCTTTTTGGGCCATCAACTGGTGCCATGCGCTGACAGCGCCAAAGCGATTGGCTACCTGCTGCGATCCGGGACCTCCGTAATTGCAAAACAGCACCGGGTATTTTTTGTTGGGGTCAAAATCGGCCGGTTTCAGCATCCATCCATTGAGTGTGTCACCTTTGCTGTTGGGCACTTTGATGAACGCTGCCTTTCCATAGCCATACTCATTGATGGTTTCCTTCAGCTTCGCATTTTCATTCAAGGTCCTTACCAATTTGGAACTGACGTTTTTCTTTTTATCCACCACAATATCATACAGGGCCACTGATTGCGGTGTATTCAGATCGGAACGATAATCATGAAACTGGGTGAATGCATCATTCAGTTCCGCCCGGTGCCATGCTTCACCTTCAGTTAGCTGGTAAGTTTTTTTGCCTGTAAAATCTGTTACAAACAGGTTGCGGTCCATCGGGCGGGGATAGGCCATCGTGTAATAGATCCTTTTATTCACTTCATCCACTCCATTCACATCGGTGATCTCGTAATTGCCTTTGGTGAGCTGCGTTTTTGTTTTCCCGTCAAGGCTATAGAGATATAAATGACGGTAACCATCCATTTCGCTGGTGAACATAAAATTCTTTCCATCTTTCAGGTACCACCAGTCGTCATTGATCTCTACAAAGTATTTATTCTTTTCTTCATACAGGGTGCTGGCGGTTCCTGTTTTTGCATCTGTCAGCAGCAATTTAAGATGGTTCTGGTGACGGTTCATCCAATAAACGACCAGTGCATTGTCATCCTGTGTCCATTTGATGCGGGGGATATAAATATCACCCTGCTCATACTGCGCCTTCACCGTTTTGTTGGCAGCAAGATCATAGATGTGTATTTCAACAACAGAATTATCATCTCCTGCCTTCGGGTATTTATAGCGATAGTCTTTGTTGTGGGCATTGTCAAAGATCGTCATGTTATACTCTTTCACAAGGGTTTCGTCAAAACGATAATAAGCGATATGATTGCCTTTGGGACTCCATTGGTAGGCACGGGTAAATTCAAATTCTTCTTCATACACCCAATCGCAGTTGCCGTTGATAATATGGTTCCATTTGCCATCGGTAGTGATGGGCCTTGTGCTGCCCCCCGCAATATCATGCAGGTAAAGATTATTGTCTTTCACGAAAGCAATCTTGCTGCCATCCGGTGAAAAGGTAGGGTGTAAGATTTTTTCCGTATCCAACTTCTTTGTTTTTTTAGCGGCAATGTCGTGGAGGTACACGATGTGTTTTGAAGACCGGCGATAGATCTGCTCCCGGTCGGTGAGCACCAGTAGCCGTTGCTTATCACTGCTCAGCACATAACTGGAAAGTGGTATCGGGTTTCCTTTTTCATCCCTGACATCAGCAGGGGACACCAGGCTTTCAATATTTTCACCGGCAAAGCCCGGAACAAACTCACCGCGGAATGTTCCTTTTTTATAAATGTCTTCTAAAGTGATGGCTTTTTTTTGCGCAATGGCCAGCACGGGCAGCAAAAAAAGCAGAACAAGAAATTTTCTCATGTGAATGTGAATTTTTGTGACAGTAAATGTAAAGGAATCATGCCAAAGCATGACGTAGTGTAAATAAAAAAGGGCTGCATCCAGCCCTTTGAATATAACAGTAATATTCATTCTTATCTCGCTTCAGCCATGTCCGGGATAGCTTCCGCTTTATATTCTCCCGCATCTAATTTTTGCTTGGTGGCCGAGAAAGCCTCCAGGGTTTTCTGGATGTCTTCGTCTGTATGCACCGCAGTGGGAATGAGGCGATAAATGATATGCCCTTTCGGAATAACGGGATAAACTACGATTGAGCAGAAGATGTGATAATTTTCACGGATGTCCATTACCATCGCTGTGGCTTCTTCCACACCGCCTTTCATATACACCGGCGTCACCACTGAATCGGTATTACCGATATCAAATCCTCTTTCTTTCAGGCCGTTTTGCAGTTTTAGTGCATTTTCCCACAGTTTATCTTTTAATGCAGGTTGGGTGCGCAGCAGTTCCAGTCTTTTCAGGTTACCGATCACCAATGGCATCGGCAGGCTTTTGGCAAATATTTGCGAACGGATATTGTAACGGATATAATCAATGATTTTCTTATCGCCTGCAATGAAGGCGCCGATAGAGGCCATTGACTTGGCGAATGTAGAAAAGTAAAGATCAATCTTATCCTGCACACCTTGTTCTTCGCCGGCGCCGGCACCTGTTTTTCCCAATGTGCCGAAACCATGTGCGTCATCTACCAGCAGGCGGAATTCATATTTATCTTTCAATGCAGCGATCTCTTTCAGTTTGCCCTGGTCGCCGGCCATGCCAAATACACCTTCCGTAATTACCAGGATACCACCGGCTTTTTGTTTTTCTATCAGCGCAGTGGCTCTTTGCAGTTGTTTTTCGAAGTCTTCAATATCATTATGCTTGAACACATAGCGGTGCCCGGGGTGTAAACGCAAACCATCTATAATACAGGCATGACTTTCTGCATCATACACAATTACATCATGACGGCCACAAAGCACATCAATAAGGCTCACCATGCCCTGGTATCCGAAGTTCAACAGGATAGCATCTTCCTTTCCTTCAAAAGCAGCCAGCTCGGCTTCTAATTGTTCATGAAAATTACTGTTGCCACTCATCATCCTGGCTCCCATAGGCAAGGCAAGTCCATATTTTGCAGCGGCATCAGCATCTGCTTTTCTCACTTCAGGATGGTTAGCCAGCCCGAGATAATTATTTAAACTCCAAACGATCATGTCCTTGCCGCGGAATTTCATCCGGCTTCCGATCTCACCTTCTAATTTTGGAAAAGCAAAATACCCGTGGGCTCTTTCACGATGCTGACCGATAGGGCCATAATGTTTTAATAATCTTTCGAAAATATCTGCCATATTACAATTTTATTTTCTGCATCAAACTGCGCAAAGGTAAGGTTTCCAGCGGTTTGCAGCGAATCAAGTTTGTTGGTTTTAGGGATTTGGGAATGAATGGGTTAGGGATTGCTACAGCAAAAATGATATTTTTAAATAGCTTTTTTTATCAGTTCCGCTCATCATAAAACAGCATATCCTTACTTCATTTTAATATTGAGGCCGAATACTTCGGCTAACTTTGCCGTCCAACCTTTGCTAGCCTTTTTCGTTATAGCGTTAAACCCTGCTGATGAAATACTTCTTTATAGTTGTGATATCGTTATTCTCTTCTTTTTATTCAGTAAAAGCCCAGGTTGACAGGGAGCCACCACCCACCGGCAACGATATGGCCGCCATTAGGCTCAAAGAAAGTAAATTGTATGGAAAAATCTTGGATAGTCGCACCGGAAAAGGTATCGAGGCGGTTTCCGTTCAGCTCTACATCATTGCGAAACAAGGTGGCCCGGCACAGGATTCCCTGATCAGGGGAATGTTTACAAGGGGAAACGGAGATTTCATTTTTGAAAAAATTCCCGGCGGGGTTAACCTGCGCCTGATGATCTCTGCCATCGGTTTTGAACCTGTTGAAAAAACAATTGAATGGACCGAACCTGCTGACAAAGATGCAGGAACAGAAAAAGAAAAAGATTTGGGTAATATCAGCCTGGAGCCGGCCATCAAGCAGCTTGGTGCAGTAGTGGTCACTGCTCAAAGACCCGGCCTGGTGATGGGCATAGACCGTAAAATATTCAACGTAGAAAAAAGTTTAGTGGCCAGCGGTGGCACGGGACTGGATGTGATGAAGAACATACCCTCTGTGTCTGTTGATGTGGAAGGCAATGTTTTGCTCCGAAACAGCTCGCCCCAGATTTTTGTGGACGGCCGGCCCACCATTCTCACTTTGGACCAGATACCAGCAGACAACATTGAAAGGGTGGAACTGATCACTAATCCTTCAGCAAAATTTGATGCAGCCAGTGATGGCGGTATCATCAATGTTATCCTGAAAAAAAATAAACGTATCGGGTTAAACGGCATCGCATCAGCCGGCGGTGGATTTCCCGATATCATCAACAGCAGTCTGAACCTGAATATGCGGGAAGGCAAATTTAATTTCTTTGCCATCGGGGCTCTCAACCAAAATGGTGGCAGGGCCCGCAGCCGGACCTTGCGTGAAAACAAACAGGGTGGCGTGGTGCAGAATTATTTTAATCAATATAGCACCGGTGAACGATTGAGACGTTTTGGCTCTGTTCGTTTTGGGGTGGATTATTTTTTGGATAACCGTAATACCATTTCCATCACCCAGAATTTTGTAAGGGGCAGAAACACCAATGAAGAAGACCAGGAGCAGGAGTATCTTGACATGAACCGGCAGGTAACTTATTTCGGTGAACGCTTCTCCGACAGCCGTTCCCGTTTCAACCGAAATAACACCCAGTTGAATTTTCTGCATAAATTTCCCGAAGATGCCGGCCAGCTAACAGCCGATATCAATTACAGTTCGGGGAACGGTAATGAGAGCAGTGGTATCATGAACCTATACTTTCGTCCTGATGGTTCGGAGTATAATCCGCCTGCAGAGGTCAGAAATAGCGGGAACAACAGGAACAATCAATGGACTTTCCAGGCAGATTATGAAAGCCCCCGCGGGGAGAATGCAAAATTTGAGGCGGGTGTCAGGTCTTTCATCAATAACTATCGCAGCCGTTTTGATGCGTTTGCAGTATTTAATAATGGCACTGAGCAAAAGCTTCCTATAAGCAATAATTACAAATACAGCGAACTAATCAATGCTGCTTATGTTACCTACTCAGATAAGATAGGCGAATGGGGCTACCAGGCAGGATTGCGGGCAGAGCATTCCCGTTTTGATGGCGAACTGGTAGACAGTGCCCGCAAGTTTGGCTATGAATATCCCAATAAGCTTCGTCGTATCTGGGATGCCCTCTTTCCGAGTTTCTTTCTTACCCGGCAACTGAATGATGATGTGGAGATACAACTAAATTATTCACGCCGTATCCGCCGTCCCAATTTCTGGCAACTGAATCCTTTTGTAGACATCACCGACCCGGTGAACCTGCGGCAGGGAAATCCTGAGTTGCGGCCGGAGTTTGTGAATTCATTTGAATTCAATTACAGTCATAGCTATGGTAAGGGAAATAATTTTCTCGGCGTCATCTACTTCCGCAATAACCCTGGCGATGTTACAAGATACAGTGATACCATCAGTGCTGCGCAATACCAGCAACTGAACAATGCTGCTGTTGATCCCAACGCTATTCTGAATACCTTCATCAACGGCCGGGTGAGCAATTGGGTGGGGCTGGAACTGACCCTGCAGCAAAAACTGGGTGAACATTTTGATGTTACTCCCACTTTTGACATGCAATACCGCAAGGTGAATGCCGGTGTGAACAACCTTAACCTGAACAATGAAGGTTTTAACTGGGAAACCAAACTGATCGTTAACTACAAGACGCTTACCCAGGAATCTTCATTCTTCCGCAACTTCAGTATACAGACCATTGGTGAATATGAATCGCCGCAGGTGCAGGCGCAGGGAAGAAGCCAGCCTGAATACAGTGTTGACCTTGCATTCCGAAAAGATTTTGGCGACAAGAAAAAAGCTAACCTGACCTTTAGTGTCAGCGATGTTTTCAATACGCTGCGGTTTGGTAATGTGTTAGACACCGAGAGTTTTTTCCAGGATTCTTTCTGGAGACGCAATGTGCGGAGTTTCCGTTTGGTGTTCACCTTCAAATTTGGCGATGCTGATTTTTCTTTCCGCAGGAACCGGGATAATGGTGGGGGTGATGATGATTGATGAAGGAAATCTTTAGTGATGTTGCATTGACCCGATTCCAATAAAAAAAACACCCGCCATTCAGCAGGTGTTCTATCAGTCAGCCAGTTTGTGGTCACGACTATATCTTAAATCCAAGTGTAAGCAAAGCATTGCCGCCTGTGTTTCTCACATTGGCACCCTGGAACGGACTATTCTGCAGGCGGTAGGCAAAGTGAACATCCCTTCCCATTGTGTGCACATAGGCCACATCAATGAACATGCCCTTGTTGCGATAGCCAAGACCGCCGGTCAACTGGAAGCGGTTCCCTTTTTCTCCTGCAATATTTTTATAAGGATTGCCATAATAAGCGCCGCCAAGCCGCACCATCACGGTAGTGAATTTCAACTCACCACCTAATTTGAAATTAAAAGCAGGTTTATAGGCATTGTCAATAGCCTTGTTAAGGGATTTGAGGTAATTGCGGGTGCCTTCGCTGTCATCACCTTCAGGGTCGGTGGTGAAAGAAGAAGCCCTGTAATTCACAAACTCAATATCTGCCGTGATGAAACCTTTTTGCCGCCGCACATCTTCCACTTCCCGCAGCACATAAGACCCGCTGACCATGAGGCGGTAAGGGGTAAAATGCCAGTAGCGGAATTCTCCGTCACCCACAAGGCTCGTTGAGTTTTGGTTCAGCCGGCCCTGGTAGCCTTCAGTATCTGTGATTACTTCGGCGCTGTACTGGTCAGTAAGCCGGTAGAATGACGGTGTATGAAAGGCAAACCCAAGCCGAACCTGTTCTGTGGGTTTGAAGATGACACCCAATTTCAGGTTCAAACCTGTTCCCCGTGTGGTCAGGTTTTCATTGATGGTGGCAAAATCAAAATTGTTGGTGGCATTGGCTGTAGCATCGGCTTCTGTGAAGCTGGCTTCTCTTTCGTAGCGGAGAAAAGGAATGCCGAGTGTGGCGCCGAGATAAAGTTTATCATTGATATTGCCTGCCCCTGCCACCGCAAGTTCGGTGATGCCGCCAGTGCTGCTGATAAGATTTTCCTGTATCAGTCCGCTGCCAATGGTGGCACGGGTCTTGAACTGGAAATTACCTTCTGTTCCGCCTGCAATGGTGTCTATCCAGAACGTATTGAAAGCAAGACTTGTCCCGAAAGGATAATTCAGCGACACACTGTTGCCGCTGCCATCATTTTTGTTGCTTATTTCCTCCAAGAATTTTTGAGAATAAGAGCTTTGATTGTTCAATCCACGATAGGTGAGATTGCTGCCAAAGTTGGCGGTTCTGTTTATCACAATGGCAAATGCAGAACTTGACCCTTGACGGCCATTGTCAGTGCCGCCCAGTACAAAACCGGTGGTGCCGAAAGAAAGATTTTTCTTATTGTCTTTTTCTGTGCGGTCAAAATAGGTGGCTTTGTTGTTCAGAAAATTGAAACCGGGGGTGAACACAAAATCACCGGTTCTGTAAAAACCCAGGCCTGCAGGATTGACAAAGGTGGCCGAAATTTCACCACCCAGCGATCCCATGGCGCCGCCAATGGCCTGCTGGCGGGCGGTGCCGGATGAAGTGTACCAGCCATAACGAAGTGCATCGGCCGGTTCCTGTGCGGTGAGCTGGCCGGCACATGCAAACAAAACGCTGATGAAAAATATTTTTTTCATAGTAATGAGTTGTCAATATAGAATGAGATGAGGTTGATCCGTATCACAGAATAAAAACCCCTCTGCCTGAGCAGAAGGGTTTTTTATAATTTATCAGAATCTTCTGACAGGGGCACTGCTGCCTTTGCCGCCTGATGATCCTGAACTGCTGCCAGAGGAACTGCCGGTGTTTACCCTGTTTCCGGAAGAATTATTATTGTTGTTTCCGCCGCTAAACAAATCACGGAGGAACCTGCCGGATCCATTGTTCCTGTTCGGGCTGTTATACGAGTTGTTGCCAAAATTGCCGCCTCCGATGTTGAAGCCGGAAGCCTTGGGATTTTTATAATTATTATTCGTCAATGCATTGTTGTTATATGCATTCAGGTTGAAAGTGCGGGGTTTGGAATAAACCGGGCTGGAGGGTGATACAATGATGACCCCGTGATAGTAAGGGTTATAAAAATTATTCCAGTAGGAGTAAGGACTCCAGGGGTTGTTGTAAAAACCAAATTGCGGAAAATAAGTATAGCTGAAGCGGTTGCCATGGTAATACCAGTCGTCTAATTCGCTCCAGCGATAGCGGTCACGAACCCTCATCCGCAGAAAACGGTCATCATAATACTCATCGCTGCCTTCATAGCGACGGTTATCTCTTCTTTCCGTTCTCACATATTTGTCCTCAGGTGTGGCGGGTGAAAAATAAACATCGTCGGGAGTTTGCCCGGTTTTGTAAGCCGTGGTGCAACTGCCGAAAGCAATGATGCTGATAACTGCCAGGAGTAAAACTGATGGTTTCATGGCAAATGGTTTAAGCGGTTTAGAATTGAAGTTACTACTTTTGTGCGACTTTAAATTCACACAACCGTTTGAGCAACAAAGATTCGGCCATTGGGCGAGATTATTGCACTAACGGGTGTTAATTTAAAACTAAAGATCGGCCAGGTATTAAACTTAATAAGCAAATGAGCAAAGAGATCACATCCAGAGCTACAGATTATTCTCAATGGTACAATGATTTAGTGCTGAAAGGCGGGCTGGCTGATTATTCCGCCGTAAGGGGATGCATGGTTATAAAGCCCTATGGTTTTGCCCTTTGGGAAAACATGCAGGCAGCATTGGACAAGATGTTCAAGGATACCGGGCATGTGAATGCTTATTTCCCGTTGTTCATCCCGAAAAGCTTTTTGAGCAAAGAAGCAGCTCATGTGGAAGGCTTTGCCAAGGAATGTGCCGTAGTCACTCACTATCGCTTAAAGAATGATCCCAATGGTGGCGGTGTGGTGGTTGATCCCGAAGCAAAACTGGAGGAAGAACTTATTGTCCGTCCGACTTCGGAAACCATCATCTGGAACACTTATAAAGACTGGATCCAGTCTTACCGTGATCTTCCGCTGCTAATCAATCAATGGGCCAATGTGGTGCGCTGGGAAATGCGGACAAGATTGTTTTTGCGTACAGCAGAATTTTTATGGCAGGAAGGACACACGGCTCATGCCACAAAAGAAGAAGCAGTGGAAGAAGCAGAAAAAATGCTCGAAGTATATGCCACATTTGCCGAAGAGTTTATGGCGGTGCCTGTGATAAGAGGAATCAAAACCGCCAGCGAAAGATTTGCCGGGGCCGAAGAAACCTATTGCATTGAAGCGCTGATGCAAGATGGGAAAGCCTTGCAGGCGGGCACTTCGCATTTCCTGGGGCAAAATTTTGCCAAAGCCTTTGATGTAAAATTCAGTGATAAGGAAAATAAGCTGGAATATGTATGGGCCACCAGTTGGGGGGTTAGCACTCGGCTCGTAGGCGCTTTGGTGATGGCACATAGTGATGACCAGGGTTTGATATTGCCTCCGAAGATTGCACCAATGCAGGTGGTGATTGTTCCGATCTATAAAGGAGATGAACAAAAAGCTGCCATTACTGCAAAAGTGAATGAGATCAGCAAAGAATTAAAAGCATTGGGCATCCGGGTGAAATTTGATGATAACGATAATGCAAGACCGGGCTGGAAATTTGCCGAGTATGAACTGAAGGGTGTGCCGGTGAGACTGGCACTGGGAGCAAGAGACCTGGAGAAGAACGAAGTGGAAGTGGCCCGCCGCGACACAAAAGAGAAAAGAGTGGTGTCGCTGGATGGCATTGCTGTTTATGTGGAAGGTCTGCTCAACGATATACAGCAAAGCATGTTCAATAAAGCAATGGCATACAGGGATGAGCATATCACAAAGGCCGATAACTGGGAAGAATTTGAAAAATTATTGGATGAAAAAGGCGGGTTCATTTCCGCACACTGGGACGGAACAGCCGAAACGGAAGAGGCTATTAAAGACAAGACTAAGGCCACCATTCGTTGTATCCCGCTGAACAATCCGCAGGAAGACGGGAACTGCATACTGACCGGAAAGCCGTCTAAACAACGTGTATTATTTGCAAGGGCATATTGAGAAATTAAAATTTGCAAGGCAGGGTTTGGTGGGCTATATTTATAACAATAAACAACCAAAACCACTTCATTATGGAACAGCAACAACAAACCAATCCCGGCTCTTCATTATTTCAATTAAACCTTGATGCTGCTAATGGTTACACACTCCGCAGCGCTGCATCGTGGGGCAAAGTGCTCGGTGTCGTCAGTCTCATTCTCGGTATTTTATTCATTGCGATGGGTGTTCTTGTCCAAACTGCCATGAACCAGGGGGGAGGTCGTCTTTATGGAGATGATTTTGGAGGGAACACACAATTGGCGGGTAATATCGGCATGGTTATATATATAATCATGGGATTAGTTATGGTCATAGGAGGAATGTTCTCTCTGAATTTCGGTAATAAAATTGGTGCAGCGCTAAAAGCAAATGATCAGAATGCGCTGAACTCAGGATTTGCAGCCTGCCGAAATTTCTTTGCATTCTGGGCTATTCTTTGCATCATCTTCCTGTTGTTGATGATAATTTCTGTTGCCAGTTTAGCAACTCAGTCGTAATAGAATATTTACAACTTTGAATACAGGCGCCAGTTAAAGGCGCCTTTTTATTTTACCGACAGGTAATTATAATCCTTCAGCAATATTTCAAGAAAATCAAAAGGAGGCATACCGGAGCTGATCTTCAGGTGGGCTTTTATTTTGTCTGCAGCATTGGCCGCCATGCTGAAATCACCTTTTCTCCTCGCTGTTTCCAAAATGCTTTTAATAGCATTGATGTCTTTATCGCTTAGTTGCATGATCTGCGGGAAGGAGGGGACATAATTATCTGACACTTCCTGGAACACTGTTTCTTCAATGTCTGAATGGGTGTTGGTACGGATTAGAATAGTATGTGCCAGCATATCGCCGATGCGTTGTCCTTTCCTGGATGAAACCACCATCACAACATCTGTTACCAGGAAACCCAAAATGAGCAGTAGTACAAAAATGCCTTCTGCATCCGGTGAATGGGTGAGTTGTATCAGCAATATGAGCACAATCAGCATCCACAGGTCAGACACACGAAGCAGCCAGCGGATAAGATACTGGCTGATGCCGGGCTTGCCTCCATGCTCATCCACAATGCGAAGCCCCATGATCTTTTTGCCAATGCTTTGCCCGTTGAGTGTGATCTCCTGCACCACATGATACAGCATCACCGGCACGATCAGCAACAGGCGGATGGCCGCAAGGTTATAATTTGTATCACTGTCAAACGGGTTGGCATTCCTGTGGAACGAATCAAAAATTTTTCCGGCGATGATGAGATAAACATACTGGATGATGAAATCAATGACCCATGCCAGCATGCGACGGTAGAATTCCGGGATCTCAAATTCCAATTCTATATTGAAATTGGTAGGTACTTTGATGGCCCCCATGGGCTGCGGCATTTGATGTGGCGGTAAATTAATGTTTTTATGGATTAAAATTGCCATGACAGCAGCGATAAAAATAGTATTTTACGAACCAAACAAAAACCCGTTTGAGAGAGGCGCTTTTTATCAAGAAGAACAAAGACCGCTGGCTGAAGAACCAGCAGCAGCCTTCGGACGATCCGGATGAGATGGCAAAGGATTTTACACAATTAGTGGAAGACCTCGCCTATGCCAAAACGTTTTATCCTTCCGGCAAAGTGACCCGCTTTATCAATAACGAAGCATCTAAGATATACCTGAGCATTTATAAAAACCGGAAGGAAGAATCGAACCGGCTGATCACTTTCTGGAAACACGACCTGCCGCTGACCATTTATAAACACCGGAAAGTGGTGCTTTTCTCTTTTATCTTCTTCCTGCTTTTTTTCTCCATTGGCTTTTTCACAGCGGTGCAGGATGAGGAAATGCCGAGGCGGATTTTAGGTGATGTTTATGTAGATAAAACACTTGATAATATTGAAAACGGAAATCCTTTTGGTATTTATGAATCAGGCAACCCGGTGCTGAGTTGGCTGCACCTGATGATCCATAATATCCGTGTGTCAATGCTGATGTTTGTGTCGGGAATATTTTGCGGTGTGCCCAGCCTGTATATTCTTTCTCAAAACTCCGTCATGCTGGGAGTTTTTGATCAATTTTTTGCATCAAGAGGCCTGGGGGTTGATTTCTGGCTGGTGGTGTTTGTCCACGGCACTCTTGAGATCACTGCGCTTATCATAGCCGGCGCCGCCGGTTTGGTGCTTGGCAAAAGTTACCTGTTTCCCGGAACCATCAAGCGTTTTGATGCTTTTAAGCAAGGCGCAAAAGACGGTGTGAAGATCATGATCGGCCTGATGCCGGTATTTGGACTCGCTGCTTTTTTTGAAGGATTCATTACAAGACTATACAATGATATTTCTGTGCTGACAACTGTTGTGGTAGCATTGTCGGTGCTGTTTGTAGTTTGGTATTTCATCATCTATCCTTTGCGGCTGGGCCGGAAACTCAAAGGACAAACCAGCGGGGAGGAACTGTAGTGTACATTTTCACCATAACATATTTACTCCATAAGCGTATACGGTCAATCCTCTTACTGTTGTTGGTTGCAGCATATGCAAATGCGCAAACATTGCGACCGCCTGCTGACAGTGTGGTGAAAAAAGGAATACTGAGCCGGGAAGATACTGTTCGCATTGAACAAGATGAACCGGTGACAGATGAGGAGGAGGAATATGATGAAGAAGAATATGATGATGAGATATTGACGGATGAAAACACCGGAAGTGCGTCAACTTATTTCCTGCAAAAAAATAATGACAGCATTTTGGCCTCTTCCATTCAATTGCGCAGCCTGCCCGACAGTTTTTATGATGCCATCAGGAGGGATAAGGCTTACTGGTATGCAGATTCTGTTTTCCGCAATGGAATGGACTCTCTTGATATAGCTGCCATCCGTGAGCAACTGCGCAAGATGAGATCAGCACAGGCGAAAAAAAGTTTTGTCAATACCGGATGGTTCCAGTTCCTGCTATGGGCCATCATCGTTGCGGGATTTGGTTTTTTTCTTTATTTATGGCTGAGAGATGGCAATGCGGGCCTGTTTCGTAAAAAGATCAGGCGGCTGAATGAAGATGAAGCGGAACCTGACACGGAAGATATTTTTGCCATCCAGTATCAAAGGGAAATTGATAAGGCAGTTTCATCAGGCAATTACCGGTTGGCTGTGCGGCTGATGTTTTTGCGGTTGCTGAAAAATATGTCTGAAAGAAATATTATCCGCTACCGGCAGGACAGCACCAACCTTGATTACCTGATGCAATTGGACAATCATAAATTTTACAACGATTTTTTCCGCATCACACGCAACTATGAATACAGTTGGTACGGGCAGTTTACGGTGAGTGAGGATGCCTATAAACTTATAAAAAAGGATTTTGATGCACTGGAACATAAACTCTGACTTGTCTTGAAAAAACCGGTTGTCTATATCATCGCTTTTTTGGCTGCCCTTGCGGTGCTGGCTTTACTGCTGACAGCTGACAACAGCGCTGAAAAGGTATTTGATACCCGGATCACCCTGCGCAAAAAAGATAAGATACCTTACGGCGCTTCCATTGCTTATGAAGGATTGCGGCAGATTTTTCCCAAAGCATCCATCAGTATTAACAAAGAGGAACCGGGAAACTGGGATTCCCTCTCTGTCTATAACAACGGGCAGGTTTTGCTCATCATCAGTCCGCAGTTCAATGCTGAAGAATATGAAATGAAAAAGCTGATCCGTTTTGTCGAAAACGGTAATGATGTATTTATCAGCACCCGTTCCGTTTCGTATGATGTAGAAAAAATAATGGGTATTGAAACCAGTCCTGTCAACACATCGGCAATAACATATAACAGCAAGGGTGAAAAAGTGAGTGACAGTTTGGCGCTCCGCTTGTCGGTGCCGCCTTTTCGTGATGAGCACTGGTTCAGTTATAAAGGTGACAAGTTCAGTGCATGGATTTACCAGAAGGATAGTTCCGTGACCAGGGTGCTGGGGAGTGATGAAATGGGAAGGGCCAATTTTATTCATCTCCGTGCAGGCAGCGGCAATCTTTACCTGCACATGGCGCCACTTGCTTTCAGTAACTATTTTTTGCTGAAGCCGGGCAATATGCGGTATTATGAAAATATGTTGTCTGTAATTCCCGCTTCAGCAACCCGTGTGGTTTGGGATGAGTATTACCTGAGTAAAAGATTCAGTTATACAGACAGCGACAGTAACCGTTCATCCTGGCTCAGTGTGTTGTTTCGTTATCCGGGGCTGAAATGGGCTTTGCTGACCGCCATGCTTGGACTCTTGCTGTTTGTGCTGCTGGAAATGCGCCGGAAGCAACGGTATATACCCGTGATGAAAAAACCGGGGAATGATTCATTGGAGTTTGTAAAGACCATTGGACGTTTGTATTTTGACAAAGGCGATCATGTGAATCTTTGCCGCAAGATGTCGGCTTTTTTCCTGGAGCATGTGAGGAATAAGTATAAATTGGCCACAGGCATGCTGGATGAAACCTTTCTCCGTAGCCTGCAGTTCCGTTCCGGGTATGATGAAAAAGAATTAAACAGCATTGTATCATTTATACGGCACCTGGATGGCACAACACGGCTGACCGAAAAACAAGTTGCGGATTTTCATCGTAAACTGGAACAGTTTTACAAACAAACCTGACAAGAATAAACAGAGTAATATTTACACTTATGGAAGAACAAATATTTCATCAACGAACAGACCTTTCCACACTTAGTCATGGGGTGCATGCCATCCGCAACGAGATCAAAAAGATTATCGTGGGGCAGGATGAAATGGTGAAACTGATCCTTGCTGCCTTGCTGGCTGACGGGCATGTGCTGATAGAAGGTGTGCCGGGAGTGGCCAAAACCTTAACGGCAAAATTAGTGGCCCGCAGTGTGGATGCAGGTTTTTCCCGCATCCAGTTCACCCCCGACCTGATGCCATCGGATGTTTTGGGCACACCAGTGTTTAACCCGAGAGAAGCAAGTTTTGAATTCAAGAAAGGACCTGTTTTCAGTAATATCGTCCTCGTGGATGAGATCAACCGGGCTCCTGCCAAAACCCAATCAGCGCTGCTGGAGATCATGGAAGAAAGACAGGCCTCTGTTGACGGGAAAACATACCCGATGGCTTCACCCTTTATGGTGATGGCCACACAAAATCCGGTAGAGCAGGAGGGAACTTACCGGTTGCCGGAAGCACAATTAGACCGGTTTCTTTTCAAAATCGTCGTGCCCTATCCCAATGAAACGGAAGAACTCATCATTTTGACACAGTTTCACAATATGGGCAATGCCAATGTGCAGGATATTGTAAAACCCGTGCTGAACGGAAACCAGATCAATGCACTGCGGCAGCAGATCAAAACCATTCTGATAGAAGAAAGACTACTGCAGTTTATTGCCAAATTAGTGCACCAGACAAGAAATCATAAATCCATTTATCTCGGCGCTTCACCCCGTGCATCGCTGGCCATTATGAATGCTTCAAAAGCCATAGCGGCTATGCAGGGCCGTGATTTTGTGACACCGGAAGATATCCGGGAAGTGGTGACACCCGTATTGCGGCATCGCATCATCCTTTCACCCGACAAGGAAATGGAGGGAGTGACAGAGGATGAAGTGATCAGGCAGATCGTCCAGGGAATGGATGTGCCGAGGTAGAGAGTAGTTGATAGTTCATGGTTAATAGTTCATGGAAGAAAAGCCAGTAAAGGATTATGCCTTTCAGATTTGAAGAATTAAAAGTGTGGCATTTGGCGGCAAATTTATCTAATGAGATTGATTTGCTGGCTAAGAAATTTCCTCCTGATGAAAGATATAGCCTGGCAACCCAGATTAAAAGAGCGGCAGATTCAGTCGCACTGAACATAGCAGAAGGGAGTACAGGACAGACCGTTCCTGAATTCCGGCGTTTTCTTGAAATAGCATTGAGGTCTGCAATAGAAGTGGTGGCCTGTTTGTTTCTTGCACAGAATAAGAAAGTATATCAGCGACGATTTTTTCAAACAGCATTACGATAATTATGAAATACTTTGTAAAATGATCACTAAGCTCAGGGATTCTATGTAAGTGATATCCGCAGCAATGAACCATGAACCGATTACATGAAATCATTTTATCTCAACAGAATCGTTTATTACATTTTCGGCCTGGCGTCGGTTATTTTCTTTTTGAGTTATTTTTTCCCGCCGCTTTTTCGCATAGGCGGATTAGTGCTGTTGCTCCTGCTGCTTGCTGTTTTGGTGGACAGCATGCTGCTGTTTGCCAAAAAGAAAGGAGTTGAGACCGAACGGCTGACCACGGATCGTTTCAGCATCGGTGACAGGAATAAAGTGACACTACAGTTCACCAATCACTATGCTTTTCCCGCTGTTCTCAGTGTGATTGATGAATTGCCCGTACAATTCCAGGAAAGGAACTGGCTGCAAAAAGTGCAGGTGGAAAGCAACGGGAAACAGGAACTGACCTATTCGCTTCGCCCCCTTTCCCGCGGAGAGTATGTTTTTCATGACATCAATGTGTATGTGCAGGGCCCTTTGCAATTAGTGAAACGACGCTATATTTTTCCCGCTGAACAAAAAGTGAAAGTGTATCCATCCTATATCCAGATGCGGCGCTACCAGTTGCTGGCGGTGAGCAACCGGCTGCAGGAGGCTGGCGTGAAACGCATCAGGAAGATCGGTCACAGCATGGAGTTTGAGCAGATCAAAGAATATGTGCCGGGCGATGATTACCGCACCATCAACTGGAAAGCTACTGCAAGAAAAGAAGGGCTGATGGTGAATAATTTCACGGATGAAAGAAGCCAGCAGGTCTATTGCCTGGTGAATAAAGGACGGGTGATGAAAATGCCATTCAATGGGATGACCTTGCTGGATTATGCTATCAATGCCTCATTGGTGCTGAGCAATGTGGCGCTGGTGAAACAGGATAAAGCGGGGCTTATCACTTTTGCAGAACAGCTTGACAGTTTTTTGCAGGCAGATAAAAAGCCTACCCAGATGAACTTAGTGCTGGAAACATTGTACAAACAGCAAACCCGTTTTTTGGAACCCGATTATGAAAAATTGTTCTCCCTCATCCGCAACCGCATCAGCAACCGAAGTTTGCTGGTACTCTTCACCAATTTTGAATCATTGGAAGGGTTGCAGCGGGAGATACCTGTTTTGAAGAAGATTGCCCGTTATCACCTGCTGCTGGTGATCTTCTTTGAGAACACAGAACTGCATTCGCTGACGGAAAGCGCTGCTGCCACGCTGGAAGATATTTATATCAAGACCATTGCAGAAAAATTTTCTTATGAAAAACGACTGATGGTAAAAGAACTTCACATGAATGGCATCCCTTCCATTCTCACCACTCCTGAGAACCTTACGGTCAATACCATCAACAAATACCTTGAGCTAAAAACAAGAATGTCTATCTAAGTATGAAGTGAGAAGTTGGAAGTATGAATTGCAAATTACAAGGTTGGCAACCTTTTAAGTCACACATCACACTTGGCGCCAATTAGCGACATTTGCAGCATGGACGGAGTAAAGAATAATTTTGAAGAAGGAAAAGTGCTGCTCATCAACAAACCTCTTGAGTGGACATCTTTTGATGCAGTCAGAAAGATCAGGAACCTTATCCGTATAAAAAAGGTGGGACATGCCGGCACACTGGATCCGTTGGCCACAGGATTGTTGATCATTTGCACTGGCAAATTCACCAAACGCATCAATGAGTTCATGGCGCAGGAAAAAGAATATACAGGTACTTTCACCCTTGGCGCCATCACACCCACTTACGACCTGGAAAGCGAACCACAAAATTTCAAACCGGTTGAGCATTTAACAGCAGAACTTATCAGGGAAACCACAAAAAAATTTACAGGAGAAATCATGCAGGTGCCACCTGCCCATTCTGCCATCAAAGTAGATGGGAAAAGAGTGTATGAACTGGCCAGGAAAGGGAAAGAGGTGAAACTGGAGCCAAGAAGACTTGTTATCAGCGAATTTGAGATTATAAAAATTGAAATGCCGGTGATTCATTTCCGTGTGGTTTGCTCCACGGGTACCTATATCCGCAGCCTTGCGAATGATTTTGGTGAAGCCCTGGGTTGTGGTGCTTATCTCAGCAGTCTCTGCCGCACACGGATCGGCGAATTCAAACTGGAAGATGCAATGACCATCGCCTCATTTGAAGAAGAAGTGAAAAAGATGAATGAATCTAAAGCTTGAAGGGGTAATTGATACCCAACTGGAACTGGTCGCCTTTTGAAAGTTTATAGCCAAACCATTTGTTTTGCAAAGACAGGTCATCTACTGAGGGGCTGGGGTCTTTTGCTTTATAAGCATAGTCAAGACGGATGATAAAAAAGCTAAAGTCAACACGAAGACCGGCGCCAACTCCAACAGCCAGGTCTTTACCCAGCCTGCTAAACTGGAACACTTCATCGGGATCGCCAGCTCCTTCTTTCATCAACCACACATTGCCAATATCGGTAAAAAGAGCTCCTTCCAGTTTTGTACCAGCTACCACTGCGACCGGGAACCTATATTCGATATTGAATTCTAACTGTATATCACCAAAGCGGTCGGGTGTACTGTTCGGTCCCCTGAAATCTTTCACGGTAGAGCCCGGTCCCAGCCGTCGAAGTTGCCATGCCCTCATGCTGTTGGGCCCGCCGGCAAAATATTGCTTAAAGAAAGGTAGCTTGGTTCGTTTGTCATCATCCACAGTGGAGTTCAGGGCATAACCCAGCCCTCCAAATGCCCGTAAAGAAAGAGCAGACGCTTTACCAAATTTCAGCAGCCGGGTGTATTCTGCATTCACTTTTACGAAACGGTATAACTGTTCATCCAAAAACTTGCTTTTTATCAGGCCGGCAAGCCAGGGTGAATATTCAAGGTTGGCATTAAAAACAGCCGGTCTTCTTTCGTGCCCGCCTGCATTGGTAAGCCCCAATATTATGGACGAAACAAAGCCATCCGAAAAAAGATTTGCCAGCGCCGGGTTGTTGGCGATCAGGTCTTCCAATCCCTGGCGTCTTGTCAGCGATGAATATTCAATATTGAGCAATCGGGCTGAGAAAAAGCGGGTCTTGTTGGTTTGCGGCACATTGCGCTGAAATTCGTAGCCCAGTGAAGCATTGAAAGTATTAAGGTTGTAAAGGTTATTTCTTTCCGTGTTTGCTGCATTAAAGGTCAGCACTGTCCGGATATTATCCCTGTCACTTTCTTTTATCAGGGGCAGGTTGGGCACGGGCCGGGGAAAATATATTTTATGTCCAAAACTAAACTGGCGGGTTTGCACAAAACTGCTGTCTCCAAGCTCAATGCCAAAACGGATATTGGTGCTGGCCTGGTTTGCCGCACGGGCAAAATTGCGGTTCTGCACTCCTGTGTTCAAGCCAACACCAAACAGATTTCCGGCGATCACGGTTTGGTTTTGGGTAGCTTCTGCATTGGCAGAAAAAAGATATTTGTCAGAAGGTGTTAGCAGGATGCTTATATCAACCGTATCCTGCCCGGGTCTGCGGTGTGTTTGAATATTGATAAGCCGCCATGCGCCGATACTGTTCAGCCGGTTGATGGTTCTCTGGTAGCGGCGCAGGCGATACAACTCACCATACCGCAGGTAAACATTTCCTTTGAATATTTTTGGTTTGAATTTATTCCTGAACTGCACCACTCTTGTTCCTGGGTCTATATATTTTTCCTTTCTTTCTAAGTTGGATGTATCAGCCCCATAATCCGGGTATATACTGACTTTCCCGATATAATACTTTACCAGGCGGGCACTGTCAAGCCCGGGACGCAGACGAATCTCAATATTTGCAGTGGGGTTGTTTCTTCTTTCCCGCAGCTTTTGCAGCAGTTCCATTTGTGCAAAAGGATCAAGAGAAGGACGCAGCAAGGCAACATCCAGTGTGTCCCATACCACTACCAGTTCATCACGGGTGAAACCGAGATAGCCATTGTTGCGGAATATTTCCACAAGACGATCCAGCTCTGCCCCAATAACGCTTTTGGCAAAGGCTCCGTCCTTTTTCACCAATGTGGTGTTCATGTTTTGTTCGGCTAATTGCTGCAACTCAGGGTAGCTGATATTATAAACAATGGAATCCAGCCGCATCAGCCGGCCGGTTTTTACATTGAAATTAACTGTTGTCCGGTACTGGGCCTGTTCATTCTTTTCTATAACAGTGTCAATCTTTGTTTCGTAGCTTATCGTATCATAAAAATAACCCTGCGATACCATCAGGGCTTTCATAAAACTAACCGACTTGGCTGCATACTCATCCCTGTAAACAGGAGGATTATTCAGGATCGGTCTGTTGAATGTGAACCGGTAAAAAAACTTGCGGGTTGTTCTCACCCCGATGCTGTCATCCAATTGCCTTTGCAGCGCTGATTCAAGGTTAGCTTTTTCTTCTTCGCTGAGATTACCTTCCACGTTAATATTATATTCGTACACAAATGGCACGTTGGGGGGGTAATTTTTAGGAACAGGATAAACAGAGCAGGCATGTAAAAGGAACAACATGGTACCGGCAACGGCTGCTTTCAGGAGGTTGAGTATGTTGATGGGCTGACCGGCTAACATAAATTAATAAACGAACTGCAATGCTTACAAAATCGCAGGCCAAATATATCCAAAGTTTGGGCCAGAAAAAACACAGGGATGAGAGAGATGTCTTTATCGCCGAAGGGCCTAAGATCATAGCTGAAATGCTGGCTGATGCAGAAGTGCGGCATATTTATGCATTACGGGAGTGGATCGAAGCAAATAAAGAGCTTTCTGCAACAGCAGATGTTACGGAGATAAGTCCTGCAGAATTGGAAAGAATTTCACAATTGAGCACTCCCAACCAGGCACTGGCATTGGTGAAAAAATTTGATGCTTTTCCATCAATTGCAACAAAAGACAAGATTACGCTGCTGCTGGATGCTATCCGTGATCCGGGAAATTTGGGCACCATTATCCGTATTGCCGACTGGTTTGGTGTGCAGCAGGTTGTTTGCAGTGTTGATTGCACCGATTGTTACAATCCCAAAGTGGTGCAGGCCAGCATGGGCAGTCTTGCAAGAGTGAAACTGTTTTATACGGATATCGAAGAATGGCTCTCTGCACAACATGATGTTCCTGTTTATGCGGCCATGATGGAAGGCGAGGATATAACGCAAATGAAAAAGCCGGGTGAAGGGATCATTATCATCGGTAATGAAGCAAGAGGTATCAGCCCTGCTATTGTAGAGAAGGTGAATATGAAGATCACCATACCCCAAAAAGGGAAAGCTGAATCATTGAATGCTGCGGTTGCTGCAGGTATTATCCTTTCGCATCTTACCTAAAAAAACTACCTGCATTATCAGCGGAAATGAATCGCTTTCACCGGCTGCACTTTTTTCACCAGCAGGGTGGGTATCAGCAGCACCAGCAGGCATACCAGGAAAGTGCCTGCACCAATTGCGGCCACCTGCCACCAGACGATCTTCACAGCAGCTTCACTGAGATAATAAGCTTCTTCTTTCAGTTTGATAAAACCTGTTGCCTTCTGGAGATATAACAGTCCCAGCGCAATAGCCGTACCGGTGATAATGCCTGTCAATGTGATAAGCAAAGAATGACGTAAAAAAATCTGCTGCACGGTCCAGTCTGTGGCGCCCAATGATTTTAGTATGCCGATCATGCGGGTTCGTTCCAGCACCAGGATAATCAGGCAGGTGATAAGATTAATGACCGCTACAACGATCATAAAACCGATCAGTACATTACGGGTCACATCCTGCATATTGAGCCAGTCAAAGATGTTGGGAGAAATGCTGCGGGCACTTTTGGTATCCCAGGTGCCGGGAAAATCATCCATATCATAAATGGCATCTGCGGTCATATCAATGTTCCGGTAATCATTGAGAAAAATTTCATAACCGCCGATTTCATCAGGCGCCCATTCATTGAGCCGCTGGATTAGTTTAATATCACCGATGGCAAATGTTTTGTCATATTCTTCAATGCCGGTATTGTAAATGCCGGTGATGCTGAGCCTGTCCGGACGAAGTGAGCCGTCAGGACGAATGAAATAGATCAGCACACGGTCGTGAAGTTTTAGCTGCAATTGTCTTGCCGTATGTGCAGAGATCATGATCTCCCGGCTGTAAGTGCTGTCATTGAACTGCAGCGGTCTTCCTTCTTTGATGAAAGGCTTAAAATGGCAGAAACGGTAAGTGCTGTCAAGCCCTTTCACCAGCACTCCTTCAATATCATCTTTTGTTTTCAGGATGGCATACTTGGTGGCAAAGGGATGAATGGTTTTTACGTCCGGGTGTTGCCGGATTGCGGCCACTAATTCATCGTCCTTATAAATGGGTGTTTCTTCTGTGAGCACCGATTTGGCAGGCTGTTTTTCCTGTATGCGGATATGCCCCCAGAAGCTGAATACTTTTTGTCCCACAGCTTCCTGGAAACCGTTTACCAGCGAAAGTGTGACGATCATTACGGCCACACTGATGACGGTGGCAACGATAGAAAGACGGATGATGAACCTGGAGAATGATTTATCCCGGTTAAATGCTATGCGGCGGGCTATGAATCCTGCAACCTTCAAGTGATACTGCTTGTCTTTGTTCAAAAATAAGCCGCCTGTAAAGATTTATTCGCTTTTTCAGACAATTTTTCAGCATCTTGTAACGTAATAGCCTGATTGACCTCATGAAATACTCAATTCTTTTTTTGTTTCTGCTTTCCGTAAAACTGTCTTCTGCCCAATTGCCGGATCATATCTATCATTCCAATATCCGCACGGTGAAGCTGCATAAGGCTGGTGATATTTTCAGCTATCCTGTCATTGCCCTCAACAGCAATGAACAATTAGAGCTGCATTTCGATGATATGGATGCAGATATCAAGAACTATTACTATTCTTATCAGCTTTGCAATGCCGACTGGACACCCGCCACTGTTTTTACTTTTGATTATATCAAAGGATTTCAAAGTAACCGGATCAACACCTACCGCAACTCATCCATTGCCATTGCCCGCTACACACATTACCAGGCTTTTTTTCCCGACCGCAACATCACACCATCCCGTTCAGGCAATTACCTGCTCAAAGTTTTTTTAAATGATGATACCAGCAAACTGGCTTTTACCAAACGTTTCATCGTGGTGGACAATAAAGTGCAGGTGGCGGCACAAATGGCACAGCCTTTCGGCGGACAGTTTTTCCGCACACACCAGCGGGTGCAGGTAGCCGTCAATACTGCCAATGCGAGGCTTAACACATTCACACCGCAGGATATTAAAGTGGTGGTGTTGCAAAACTATGTGTGGCCAACATCAGCAAGGGTTGACCGGCCCACTGTTTATCGCGGCAATTATTATGAATACAGCGATGATGCCCTCTCTTTCCCGGCAGGAAAAGAATGGCGCTGGATCAACCTTGCCAGCATCAGGCTGATGACAGACCGCATGACAGATATTGTAAAACGAAATGATCGTACCGATGTGTATGTGAAACCTGATGCCGACAGGACTAAACAGGTCTATGTTTATTACCGTGACAATAACGGGCTGTTCAGTATTGAAAATATGGATGGCAATAATCCATACTGGCAGGGAGATTATGCCTATACACATTTTACATTTGTGCCGCCGGGCAACAGGGAATTACCAGGCAGAAATATTTATATGTTTGGCGAACTTACCAACTATTCACTCACTGATGATGTGAAGCTGGAGTTCAATGCAGACAGGGGTGTGTATGAAAAAACACTTTTCCTGAAACAGGGGTTTTATAACTACAGTTATGTCACTGCTCCCGATACACAACCATCGCAGACCCCGGTTGAATTTGAGAGTACTGAAGGCAATTACCAGGGCACGGAGAATGTTTACCTCGTACTGGTTTATTTCAGACCATTTGGCGCCCGGTCAGATGAGTTGATCGGCATGGCAAGAGTGAGTTCACTCACCGGTTTTTGATTCATACGGATTTTAGAATTCATCATTTCTGTTCCGGCAGTTTAACGCTGCTTCCCTATCTTTGCGCCGGCAGGTCTTACACGACCAGCTCCTGCTGAACCCTCCCAGGGCCGGAAGGCAGCAAGAGTAGGTGGTTGAGCGGTGCGATGTAATCAGCCTGCCATTTTTTACCCCCTAACCTCCTGAAGGGGGAATAAAAATCTTCAGGAATCTCAAAACGAAAACTTCTTCAACACCAGCATGAAATTTTTCATTGACACTGCCAATCTAGCACAGATCAAAGAAGCCAACGAATTAGGGATACTCGACGGAGTGACCACCAATCCTTCATTGATGGCCAAAGAAGGCATCAAAGGACATGATGCCGTGATGACGCATTACAAAACCATTTGTGATCTGGTGGATGGTGACATCAGCGCCGAAGTGATCGCCACAGATTTTGACGGTATTTTGGAAGAAGGTAAAAAGCTGGCTGCTATTCATCCCAACATCGTGGTGAAAGTGCCGATGATCAAAGACGGTATAAAGGCCATCAAATGGTTTACCGATAACGGTATCAAAACAAATTGCACACTGGTGTTTTCTGCCGGGCAGGCCATTCTCGCTGCCAAGGCCGGCGCCACTTATGTTTCTCCGTTCATCGGCCGTATTGATGACAGCAACTGGGATGGGGTGGAGCTGATTGCCCAGATTTCCAATATTTATTCCATCCAGGGTTTTAAGACACAGGTGCTGGCGGCTTCTATCCGCAATGCGCTGCATATAGTGAGATGTGCGGAAGCGGGAGCTGATGTTTGCACCTGCCCGCTCGATTCGATCCTTGGCCTGCTCAAACATCCGCTGACGGATATCGGCTTAGCCAAGTTCCTGGAAGATGCAAAAAAGACTGCCTGACCCGGCGGCGCTGAATGATATAATAATATAATGGCTTTGCTCCTGCAAGGCCATTTTTTTATCTTCTATTTCTTCTGTAAGAGGGGTTGGGTTTTCTTCCGCTCCGCGGCTGGTAATCCGGGCCGGGGCCTAATTGTTCGGGCAATGCAGCTTTGGGCACGGGTTTGCCAAGCATGTTTTCGATGGAAGCGAATTTGCTTTGTTCTTTGGGACTAATAAATGTGTAGGCGGTACCGTCTGTTTCGGCCCTTGCCGTGCGGCCGATGCGGTGCACATAATCTTCACCATCATGCGGCACATCAAAGTTGATGACAAGATCAATGTGATCCACATCAATGCCACGGCTGAGAATATCTGTAGCTACAAGTATGGGAATACGTTTGCTTGTAAAACCACGCAGCACTTCTTCTCTTTTGGTTTGTTCCAGGTCAGAGTGAATTTCTTCTGCTGGTATGTTAGCCTTTTTTAATTCCCGTGTCAGCAGCTTTACCTGCTGTTTTTTGGAGCAAAAGATGATGATGGATTTGAACTGCCGGCTTTTCAGCAGCATTTTCACCAGGGGCATTTTTTGCGGTTCATAAACCACAAATGCCTGCTGCACTATTTTTTCCGGTGGTTTGGAGAGGGCAATGTTCACTTCAGCCGGTTCATGCAAAATCTTTTTTGCCAATGCCCTGATCTTGGGCGGCATGGTGGCCGAAAAAAGAAGTGTTTGCCTTTTGGCCGGAAGCTGGTTGATGATCCGCATGATGTCGTCATGAAAACCCATGTCGAGCATACGGTCGGCTTCATCCAGAACTAAGTATTTTAATTGTTTCAGCTTTACATAACCCATATTGATATGGGCAATCATCTTTCCCGGTGTGCACACCACCATATCCACTCCTTTTGACAAGGCCATTTTTTCTGAAACAAAAGAACTGCCATCACCACCGCCATACACGGCAATGGAACTGACAGAAGTGAAATAGGAAAGACCTTCGAGATGCTCACTGATCTGCACGGCCAGTTCCCGTGTAGGCACCACGATCATGGCGCTGATATAATGGTCCTGCGGGGCATCCGATAAAATGCGGTTGAGTACCGGCAATAAGAAGGCGGCTGTTTTGCCGGTGCCGGTTTGTGCAGAGGCGATGATGTCTTTGCCCTGCAATATCAGGGGGATGACCT